>NZ_LZGS01000053.1 GCF_001690495.1 Gilliamella sp. App4-10 | reverse complement strand
CTTAACACCATTACATCACAGTGGCGCTCGGCGTGGGTTTCAAAGCGAAACCAGATACCCACATCGGCCAATAAGCGTTGAATAAATTCAAGGTCACTTTCTTGCCACTGCGTGATAAACTCCCGCTCAGGATAGCTCTCTTTTAACTCTAGACGGTAATCAATGCCCGTTAAACCATGACTGCGCAGCACTTCTTCAACTACACTCACCACGCTTTGCTGTTGAAATATGGCACTATGTTGCCCAATAGCCAGCCGTGCTAAACACGAAGATAATACCACCTGATAATGAGCTTCCTCTTTATTGACCGATAACAGACTAAACTCAGTAATCACCCCATGCAAGGTGCGTTTATCATTCACCGACGGTAAGTCACTTAATGATGAGATTGTTGACATTACGCTTTGATACGGTTGATGGATAACAGGATTAAAAGAGAATGTGGCTTTTTGATTAAGCACTGAATCAATGGATAACGCTTTGTCAGAGCTGGTAAAAGTAATCACATAACGCCAAGGTTGATTTAACCGCTCATCACCGTCAACATACCAAACCGACAACGGCGAGCGCAGCCCTTCAACGGTTAAGCTATAGCGATTATGGCTGACGCCCCCTAAACCCGTCACTAAGCCGTCAACCCATCCTTCACCTAATTGACCGATTAAGTGATTATGCTCTCTCGCCATACTGTTTTCCCTTATATTTTTTTATTTAACCTTGCCGTTATTTATATTAGTTTTTTATTTTTCATTACTTATTTTATCTTTTACTGCTTGTTTTTTGCTGTTCTCTTTTTTTCCTCTTTTTGATGTCTTTTGGGTGGTTGTTTTTGCAACTTTTGTTGTTTCTATTAATTTAGTTTCCGTTATAGCCTTTTTAGCTTTTGTTTGCGTAACCTTATTTTGATTTGTTGCCCACTCAAGTACAATGCCGTCTTTTTCGTTAAAGTCGAGTTGTAACGTTAATGTTTGATTGTTGTGATTGTTAACCCGTTGTAATAGTTGGTTAGATATCACAGGTAAGATTTGTTGATTTAAAATACTATCAATATTACGTGCACCTGTATCTGGCAATAAACACGCAGAGACTAAGGTATCGTAAAATTTTTCACCAACATTAAACACAATTTTGTAGTGTTTTTGTAATCGGCTTGCGACTTTATTTAATTTCATTTCAACAATTTTGCGCAGTGCAACATCGTCTAAAGGTTTATAAATGACTGTTTGAAAACGCGCTAATAATGCTGGTTGAAAGTGTTCGCGTATAATAGGGCGCAATAATTCTTGCTGTGTTGCAATATCAGCATTTGGCATTTCATCAAATAATGCCATTAATTCATCGCTGCCTAGGTTAGAAGTCATTAATATTAAGGTATTACGGAAATCAATTTCACGTCCTTCACCATCTCGCATAAAACCACGATCGAATACTTGGTAAAATAGATTCAATACATCGCGATGTGCTTTTTCGATTTCATCTAATAAAACAACGCTATATGGACGTTTACGGACAGCTTCTGTCAATATACCACCCTGACCATAACCCACATATCCAGGTGGTGAACCTTTAAGTTGTGACACGGTATGGGCTTCTTGATACTCTGACATATTAATGGTGATAAGTGATTGTTCACCACCAAAGAGTGTATCAGCTAAAGCTAATGCTGTTTCGGTTTTACCTACACCAGATGGTCCAACTAATAAAAAAACACCCATTGGTGCATCTTCCGATGTCAGCCCTGTTTTTGCAGCACGAATCCGTTTTGCTATTTCAAATAATGCATTATTTTGACCTACTACACGCTGATGCAAATCATCTTCAAGCATTAGTAAATGGCTTTGTTCATCTTTTAATAAACTTTCTAGTGGTACACCTGTCCAATCAGAAATAACTGACGAAACGGTACGACTATCAACATCTAACGAGAGTAAAGGCGTACTGCCTTGTAGTGCAATGAGTTGCTGTTGTGTTTCTACCAATTGTTTTCGTATTTTTTTATCCGTTTTTAAAGTCAATTGTTTGCGTAGCTCAACCAATTTTTCAACAAGTTCTTTTTCTTTTTCAAATTGTGTTTGTTGGATGGTGAGTTTATTTTGTAATTCATTAAGTTGCAGATCTATTTCAGTTATACGATCGGGTAATAAATTTTCACCAAGCGCTAAATCTGCTTGTATAGCCTCTTTTTCTATCAAGAGTGCACCGATTTTGGCTTCAAGTTGAGTAATTATCTCAGGAATAGTGTCAAGCCCCATTCGTACGCGTGCAGATGCAGTATCTAATAGATCAACCGCTTTGTCTGGAAGCTGGCGTCCACTAATATAACGTCGTGAGAGCGATACTGCTGTTTTGACCGCTTCATCTAATATATGAACTCCATGGTGTTTGGCATAACGTGATTTTAATCCACGTAGCATAAGGCAGGCTCTTTCATCATCGGGTTCATCAACTTTAATAATCTGAAAACGACGCTCTAGTGCAGCATCTTTTTCAAAATATTGTTTATACTCAGACCATGTTGTAGCTGCAATAGTTCGTAGTTCTCCTCTAGCTAGAGCAGGTTTTAATAAATTTGCTGCATCAGCTCCACCTGCGGAATTTCCAGCGCCAATAATAGTGTGTGCTTCATCAATAAAAAGTAGTATTGGAGTCGATGATTGTTGAACAGCCTCAATCACATTTTTTAATCTTTGTTCAAATTCACCTTTGACGCCAGCACCCGCCTGTAGTAAACCAAGATCAAGCGTTAATATACTGACATTTTTTAGGTTTTTAGGTACGTTCCCTTCTGCAATACGCAGTGCCAGTCCTTCAACTAATGCTGTTTTACCTACACCAGGTTCTCCCACTAAGATTGGATTGTTTTTACGGCGACGAGATAAAATATCAATCATCTGCCTTATTTCATTATCACGACCAAACACAGGATCAATTTTACCTGTTTTCGCTTTTTCGGTAATATCTTCAGTAAATCGACTAAGGGCTGCTTGATAATATTTTTGCTGCACGGCTTGTTGTTGGTTATTTTCAGTATTAGCTGTTTGCGAATCCTGATTAGTATCAATTTTTAATTGTTCTGTATTATCGATATCATTATTTGAATAATGGCGGTATTGATTTATTGGGTTTTCGTCCGAAATTTTATCTAATTTGGTACGCATTTTTTGTAATGAAACAACGGATAAACTAAGCAGTTGCCACGCATCTTGTGCTTTTAAGCAATGAGGCATTTCTTGTAAGACTTGCAAAATATGTATCGAACGAATAACTTCTTCATGATCTTCAAGTGAGGCCTTGAGCCATGCTGACTGTAATACCGCAATCAATAATGACGATAAACTTGGTTTTGTATTAATCGTATGTGGTAATGTGTCTAAATAATTTAACAACCCTTGCCAAACTTTATCCATATCTAACTGATAATGCCTTGCAATAAATGTAATATCACCTGATCCTTGCTCTAATAATTTTAATAACCAATGTTCAAGTGTAATTTCGCTATGTGCTCTTGTTTGGCATAATTCTGCTGCCGCTTCAAGTGCTTTTGCACAATATGGATTAAGTCGCCTTAATAAAACAGAAGGATCGGCAATCATTACTATTCCTTTAATTATGTTATTGTTTATCAAAATATGTTGATTCTGTTATAACAACAGAATCAACAAAAATCACATTAGCCTCTACTTTCTACCCAGCTATCTGAATGGATGATGTTGCCATCTTTATAAGTCCAAGTGATTTTTTCATAACGTAATTCAATACGCTCTAAATGATTGTATTGTTCTTTTGTTGGATCCTTAACGTTGTGCATTTCAGGTTTAACAGAAACGACTTTTACGCCATCCATTAATGTATTGAAATATTCAACTTCTTGTCCTGCATCATTAATTTTGTACCATTTGATTTCAACAGACTTTAGGTTTTGACCTGTAGTTACTGCTTTGTAAAGGTAAGGTGATGAGGCATCAACTTCTTTAACAAATTCAAGTGCTTTGTGAACACGTGTTCCTGTTAATTTACCTGTATTACCATCTGTTGGAATGTAGACTTTGTGATCAAACTCAACCACTTCAACACTACCTTCACGCCCTACTACTGTCACAGAACCTTTAATTTCTGCACCACCATCGTCTTTTAAAAACATGTACGCTGGAACTGCCATTATTTTTACTCCTTTTTTGTTTTTGTTTAAAATATTTAGTTTTCATTTGCCAAAATACAATTTGACATTTGAGGAACTAAACTAATTTCTACTCGTCGGTTTTTTGCACGATCCTCTAAGGTATCGTTGCTAACTAACGGTTTTTTTGCTCCATACCCTTGTATAGCAAAACAGGTTTCAGGGATGTCACTGGTTTTTATAATCCAGTTACGTACCGCTGTTGCACGATCAAGTGATAATTGAATATTTTTATCTTTATCGCCCGTTGAGTCGGTATGCCCTGCAATTAAAATAAGCCACCCTGTGTTGTGATTAGCATTTATCTGTTTTTTCATCTCAACTAAAGCATTAATTAATACTTTGGTTGAATCTGATTTTAAGCTTGATTGACCACTTTCAAATAATGCTAAACTATCTAAACGAATCACAGGTGGTGGTTCTTTTGTGATAATTTCTTTTTCTTTGATAATAATTTTTTCTGGTTCTGGTGGTTTAGCCACATAATCACTCATAGACATATTTAATGGCTCAAGTAATTGTTGCCCGTGATAAAGCCCCATTCCAAAACGAACAGGTTCTCCTTGAGCTAAATATTCATTTAACATTGATCTATCTTCTTTGAGTTGTTCTAATGCTTGTCGCTTTTCTTCATAACTGTCCATCGATATCAAACGATAATGTTGAATATCATTTTGTATTTTTTCGGAAAGTTTAATATTGTTCCAGAACGATGCGCCCAAACATCCTATAATAAATAAAGATGTGATCGTGATTAAGCCACAAATCATCAAGCAAATAGGTGAAAAAGGGTAAGCTATTGGCATAAATTTAATTAAGGCATCTGGCGGACTTACGTTATCTTCGATTTTATGATTATTGGGAAGAGGTAAAGTCGTGATACTTTCCCATCTTTTTTGTATGATATTGTCGTTCACAATAGATTGATTTATGGGATAAATCGCCATTGCTGTCGGTTCACATTTTGCAATAGGTTGTTTTGTGTCAACTAATGTCGTTAATATGACAGTTTCAATCCAAGATTGTGTTTCGTTTAAAAAGGGTATTAATCGTAATCGTCTTTCTCTTTCGTGAGTGGGTATTTTTATATCATTAACCCAACTATCTAGTGGCGATAAATAGCGATCAAGTAAGAATAATTTGTGATCGACTAATTGAAACCATTGAACAGGTAATGAATTTTGTTCATCATAAATCAAATTATTTAGACCAATATGCGTCGATATGTATACAGGTAGTTGATATTTTGCAATTCGACATGTGTCTACCCATGATTGACGAAATGCTTGCAATTTAGCAATGAATATTCCTTGTTTGTCCTCAAGTTCAGGTACTAACGCAAGAAATATTCCAACTCGCCCTGTCATATCTGGCCATTTTGCGGTTAATGAATCATAAACGATAGGTAAGTGAGAATACTCATCAATATAGATCCAAACAGCTTCGGATGATACAACAATATTCGATTCCGCGAGTGATAAATCTTCGGGAAAAAAGTCTTTTGCTGCACTGCCTACGACCAATAAAATAGGTAAACGATAACGTTGTTTTGCAGGTAATAAATCAAGTTTTTGGGTTAAAAATTCTATATTTGTTGTTGATGATGCAAGCATTCGTCGATAGTTTTTCATCCGCCATAGTAATCCACCCACAACAACTAAGACTAAAAAAGCACCTATAATCTTCCAACCAATGGTTATTGGTAAAAAAACAAATAGTAATAATAGACTTAATATGACAGCATAAATAATTTGGATTCGTTTAGGGTAATCGCTCATAAATTTCCCTTAACCTACAATTTTTTTAATCAACATATCAAGTCGATAATCTAATACAAAGTAAAGAACAATAACTGAGAGAACTGATAATACCGTGCAAGATAACAACAACGTTTTGCGACCTAAATAACGATAAGTCTTAGTTTGTTCAATAATAGGATGAGATTGTTCTGGTTCATATTCTCGTACAGCTTCACGCAGTGCTAAAACCAAATGTTCTCGCTCCATCTGAGGTTTATCAAGGTAACATCCTTGAAAGCCAAGCCCTAGCACTCTGTCAAAGCAACTTAATACAATTGGATCTTTTTTATCCGCTTTTAAGCGTGTACGAATTTTTTCAAATAAATGATAACCGGCATTATGTGTATTAAAAAAGAGCACTTGTAGTGGTGCACCTAACCATTCATCATAGTCTTGGTTTTTGGGATTATCCCGATGGCAGAGTAATACTGTTTCATCTAATAATGCGCATAATGCATAGCTAATATCATCAATCACATCTTGGCTATATTGTGCGTTATATAATGTATCACGGACAGCCGTCACTTGCTGTTTACAAAGTTCATATAATTTATGCCCTGATGGAATATCTGCTTTCACTTTTAGTTGTACAACAACCAATATCGAATCTCGTAATAATTCATCAATGACTATTGTTTTTGGTTCTATACTCATAATCTTGACCCTATGATCGCAAAACCGCGAAAAGTTCTAATGAAATATCTGGCATTGCTCGTGGTACATAAAATTCACAACATCGCGTGAGCAACATATTTTTGGCAGCATCATGTGATAGATCCAGTGCAAAATATTGGTTTTCTAAGCGTATAGGTATTGCCGCAGGAACATGGCTAAGTGCTTTTATTGGGATCCCTGATAACGCTGAATGTATAATTTGCCTTACATCATCTGGCGCACCTGCTTTACATAATATTGGAAATTGTGATTGTAATTGGTGACCCGGCATACTTGAACGTACAGAAAGATAAAAGTCTGCATCTTCGACAAGACGAGAGTCATTTAAGCGACCAGTCCATAATGTGTCTTTGTCATGAACCAAATCAATTTTAATCACACGAGATGGTAAACTTTCTTCTAACAAGTTGCGCACTAAGCCAAATAATGGCGGAAAAACTTCATTAAGGTTAGTATGTTGATAAGCGGGAATGTTATCTACGTCATTTGTTAATGAAAATGTTAACAATGCACCCGTTAATGCCGTTAATGTTTGATAAAGGTTTTCAGGATGAATAGTTGGATTATCACGTAAAAACTTGAGTTGAGGCTCAAATGTGTTTAGTGCATTTAAAAGCCAAAATAGAGATACATCGGCTATCGCAAATTCAGCCATTTGATCATTACGTTCATGTCGCATTCCCATTAAACGCTGACGTTTAGCCTGCATTTGAATACATAAGAGCTCCAACTCTTTGATTAATGATCCACTTTGAGTAAATAAATTAATGAGGGGTGGAAGATAATCAAGATCAAGAACAAAACGACCATTTAGATCACGTTTAAGACATGCAATTGGGCATGTTAAATAATCACTATGATCTTCAAAATCAAATAAAAAAGTTAGTGCATAACGTTCAACAGCGATCGTCTCAGCATTTTGTCCAAACAAATCTGTTACATCTACCCATTCTTGCCTATAACGAAGCGGTCTTTCAATTTGTTGATTGTCTTGTAAACAATTACCCCCATTGGCCTGTAGCAATGGAATACCAACAAATACGGTAACGTCTTCACGTTCAGGTGGAATGTCTGTATTTAGTGTTCTAGCTTTTGGTAACGTATCTGCAGTGTCAGTGTTAATTAATACTCCATCACGAAAGCGAATACTAATTGATTCTGCCTGTAAGCGATCTATTGCCAATGCTTGTGTATCAATAACTAACTTTTCAATACCCCAAGGATTAGCTACTGCCATAGCAGCTAATTTTTGAGAGGAAAATTGTTGCCATAAAGCTTGTTGTTGAAATTGTTGAGGCGTCAGAAAGACGCCTTCATTCCATAAAGGACGAAAAATTTTCATGAATCCTACTCCCAGATTTTTTTGATATTAAGCTTTAGCTTTTGGCATCTGTGATACCATCGATAAATTAATATCCATTCCTTCAATCTGGAAATGTGGGATTAAAAATGTTTTAACACGGAAAAATCCTGGATTATCTTCAATATCTTCAACGATTACTTTTGCTTCTCGTAATGGGTGAGATGCTTGAACTTCATCACTTGGATCGGTCATTTCAGTGACAAGATTGCTGATCCATTTATTTAACTCAAGCTCAAGTACTCTACGATCTTTTGTTGTTCCAATATTTTCCCGTTGAATCACTTTTAAATAATGAGCGATACGTGATAGCAAGAAGATATATGGTAAACGTGAATTAATACGGCTATTTGCAGTCGCTTCTTTTGTATCATATAACGCTGGTTTTTGTGCTGAATTTGCAGAAAAGAAACAAGCGTAATCTCTATTTTTATAAAAAGAGAGGGGGATAAAACCTAAATTAGCAAATTCAAATTCACGTGTTTCAGGGATAAGAACTTCCGTTGGGATCTTGACTTGATTACCTGTACCTAAATCGTAGAGATGAATAGGTAAATCTTCGACTAGACCTCCAGCTTGAGGACCTCGAATTTGTACACACCAACCATTACGAATAAAACTTTGTACCATATTAGCGGCAAAAGCATATGAAGCATTTGCCCATAAATAACGGCTATGTTCAATGCCTTTAACATCTTCAATGTAGTTAAAACTACGAACGGGGACTGTATCTGGACCATAAGGTAAACGTGCTAATACTCTTGGTAATGTTAATCCAACATAACGTGAATCATCAGTTTCACGGAAACTATTCCATTTAGTATACTCCGCACGATCAAAGTAATTACCAATATCTTTGATTGCCGCGACTTCTTCCATCGTCTCTTTACCAAAGAATTTTGGACCAACTGAACTGACAAATGGCATATGTGCCGCTGCTGCTACTTTTGAAACATTACGTAACAAAGCAATATCTTGAGGACTACGATCGAATTCATAATTTGAAATAGTCACTCCGATTGGCTCTCCACCTGGCGTATCATATTCTTGAATATAAGTGTGTCGGTAAAAACCTGTTTGACTAATCTCTGGTGCGTCTTCAAAATCTTGGCGAAGCTCTTCTTTTGAAGCGTCTAATAACTCAATTTTTACATTACGTCGAAAATCTGTACGATCGACTAGAAATTTTAAACCTCGCCACGTTGCTTCAATTTCTTGAAAAGTTTCGTTATGCATAATTGCATCTAATTGTCGACTTAGTTTTTGGTCGATTTGGCTAATATGGTAATCCAATAAATGTTTATCTAGCTTTTCAACTTTTTGAGATGAGCTTTGAATCAACTTGAGCAAAATATCAACAGCCATCGTAACCCGTTCATCTTGTGAGGCCTCAAATAAGACTTCATTGTCTTCGTATTTATCTATCTCTCCTGTTTTTTGGATCGGGTTTAAATTTATTTTATTAAATAAAGATTGATAAACACTGCCATTATCTTCTAAAACAGTTTTATTTGCATTTTTTTGTTCTTTTTGTTCGCTCATCGCTTTTTCCTTATTGCTTATCAATAACGATATAATTTATTTCGAAAGTAACTGAGGTAATTTGTTAAAAACACTTATTTGGTGTTTTCAGTCACAATTGATTCTAATTCAGCTCGGAGCTCATCAGATAATTGTTCATCTTTTACTATTTTCTCTAGTTCGTAACGAAATGTAGCGTTATCTAGTAAGTTAGATTTCAAATCTCTTAATAGATTACGCATAGCAAGCAAAGAACGAAGTTGGGGAATGTTTCTTGCGACTTGTTCTGGTTTAAAATCATTCATTGATTCAAAAGCGAGATCTACACTAATATCACTACCATCATCAGCAATAGTATTCGGTACACTAATTTTGGCTGTAGGTCTGAATTCTTTTAATACAGCATCAAAATTATTTTTATTGATGGATACTTTTTCTTTTTCTGAAAGAGGACGTTTATCTTTGCCACGACCATAATCACCAATAGATAAAATTTTTAATGGTAATTCAACTTTCTTTTGAGCCCCACCAGTATGAAGATCTAGTTGAATATTGACACGAGCAGGGGGAACTTCGTTTTGATAACTATTTGACATATTCTATTCCTTATATAACCGATTATTATATGTAATCTAAAAAGATAAACATTTTAGCATAATAAATTACTTTATTTTTTCAAAAATTACAATAAAATTCAAAATATTATAAGCACTTAAAAAATAAGACATTATTACTTTAGATATCCAGTTTATTGGTTCTAGTGAAAGTTGCCCTCGTCAAATCACTGCTCATCATAAATGTGTTTATGGTATTTAATGCTATATGGAGTTAACGTCTGAAGTAGTTGAATTATTGACTGCCCTCGAAAAAAGAGCTTAAACAAGCAGCAAATTACCGCTTTGTTAATACGCTTGATAAGCCTCACTATCATGATTACACTGTAATGAATCAAAAATTTTTGCTTTTCTCAACAAGTTGAGCGAGCACTATCAGTCATCTTTAGAAAAATAACCGATTATATATATTGTAGGTAAGGAAATGGAAAAATATGAAGGATATGATTGTCGATAAACCGATAAAACGTAGTAAATTAAGGCTAAAATTAGGCAAAGAATATTTTATCTTAAAACGAAAATTGGATTGGTGGCGACATCATAACGCATATAGTACTGTCGACATAAATAATAATACCTGTTGTTATTCACACAAAAAACATCAGTCTGTTTTACTAAGACCTCTAAAAGATGTTGATATGTATTTGCAATATAATAAAATCACCAATCTTAGATTAGCCATTGAAAAACTTAATGGTTCAATCATTAAGCCCAATCAACGTTTTTCGATCTGGCAAAAAGTAGGGCGTCCATCCAAAAAACGAGGATTTTTAGAAGGGCTATCATTACATAATGGACAGATAGGCAAAGATATTGGTGGTGGATTATGTCAATTAGGTAATTTAATTTATTGGATTGTGTTACATTCTGATCTCACCATTATTGAGCGTTGGCGTCATAGTTTTGATGTTTTTCCTGATATCAATCGTACAATTCCTTTTGCTTGTGGCGCGACCTTGTCTTATAACTATGTAGATTTACAAGTACTCAATAAAACCACTACCTCTTACCGACTTAATCTTTGGCTTGATGAACAATATTTACACGGTGAATTACTTGCAGATACTCCTTTAAGTCATCATTATGAAATTCTAGAAACCGATCATCGTATTGAACAACAATGGTGGGGAGGCTATACCAGACATAATAAAATATGGCAACGCAAAACATATTTAATTGATAACCATGTTGAAGAAAAGCTCATCAGCGAAAATCACGCAATTATGATGTATTCCCCATTCATAGCAAATAATAAAAGCTAATTAGAAAAATAATAATCAGCCTAATAACAGATAGTCACTAACTATCTAAGCGATAGTTTGAGGGCTATACTAATAGCCCGTATACTCATAAATTAAAGTAATTGATAATACCTAATATATGAAAGGAGCAAATTTCATGGCTTATACTTTACCTCCCTTACCTTACGCTTATGACGCATTAGAACCTTATATCGATTCTGAAACGATGCATCTTCATCACGATAAACATCATCAAACCTATGTGAATAATGCCAATGCCATTTTTGAAACTTTGCCAGCTGAATTAAAAGAATTTAGCCCTAGTGATTTATTAAAAAATTTAGATAAAGTGACTGCCGATAAACTTACAGGCATTAAAAATAACGTGGGTGGACATGTTAATCACACGCTTTTTTGGGAACTATTAAAAGTCGGTACCGAACTTAAAGGTGAACTTAAAGAAGCCATCGAAAAAGATTTTGGTTCAGTTGATGCATTTAAAGAAAAATTTGCAGCGGCGGCGGCAACGCGATTTGGCTCTGGTTGGGCATGGTTAGTATTAAAAAATGGTAAACTTGAAGTAGTTTCAACAGCTAACCAAGATTCTCCTATAATGGGGGATAAATTTGCTGGTGTTTCTGGTACACCTATCCTAACACTTGATGTTTGGGAACATGCTTATTATTTGAAATATCAAAATCGTCGTGTTGATTATATCGGTGCCTTTTGGAATGTGGTTAACTGGGATAAAGTTGCTGAGCTATATTCTGAAGCAAAAAAATAATTCTGTTGTACTCATTATTTTCAACTTAAAAGATGGGGCTTTATGCGCCATCTTTGCTTTTCTCTCAATACTTTGGTCATCAAGTTCAAATCAAAAATGATAATTGGCAATTGCTAAATTATGCCCAAATCCGCTACAATGAACGCTTGTAAAAAATCATAAAACTGAGCAAACCAATTTAAATCATGTTTGAAATTAATCCTGTTAAATCAAAGATAGCAGAACTTACCGAACGCACGGTTGTGATTCGGGGGTATCTTTGACTATGATGTAAAAAAAGAACGGCTCGAAGAAGTCAATGCTGAATTAGAGCAATCCGAAGTTTGGGCCGATCCCGAAAAAGCGCAAGCGTTAGGTAAAGAGCGCGTTGCACTAGATGAAATTATCAATACTATCAATTCTTTAACGCAAGGTCTTGACGATGTTGAAGGCTTACTTGAACTGGCTATTGAAGCGGAAGATCAAGAGACTTTCGATGAAGCAAACAGCGAACTTGATCAACTAGAAAAAAAACTGGCCGGCCTTGAATTTCGGCGTATGTTTTCAGGCAATTACGATAGCGCAGATTGTTATTTGGATATCCAATCTGGATCAGGAGGCACTGAAGCACAAGATTGGGCTGAAATGTTATTGAGAATGTATTTGCGTTGGGCTGAGTCAAAGGGGTTTGCGACCGAAGTGATAGAAGTCTCTGACGGGGATGTTGCGGGTATTAAATCGGCAACGATTAAAGTATCGGGCGATTATGCTTACGGTTGGTTACGTACAGAAACAGGCGTACATCGCTTGGTTCGTAAAAGTCCATTTGACTCAGGTAATCGACGCCACACCTCATTTTCTTCAGTTTTTGTTTATCCTGAAATTGATGATGATATCGATATCGATATTAATCCAGCTGATCTTCGTATTGATGTCTACCGTGCATCGGGCGCAGGTGGGCAGCATGTCAATAAAACCGAGTCTGCGGTAAGAATTACCCATATCCCAACCGGCATAGTAACCCAATGTCAAAATAACCGTTCTCAACACAGCAATAAAGATCAGGCAATGAAGCAGTTAAAAGCAAAACTTTATGAGCTTGAAATGCAGAAAAAAAATGCCGAAAAACAACAAATGGAAGAAAACAAATCTGACATCGGTTGGGGTAGTCAAATTCGCTCTTACGTGCTCGATGATTCACGTATTAAAGATTTACGCACTGGCGTTGAAACACGTAATACACAGGCCGTATTAGATGGCAATTTAGATCAATTTATTGAAGAAAGCTTGAAAGCAGGTTTATAAACCGCTTGGTTATGAATAGAAGGTAAAATTATGTCAACACAGCAGCAAGAGCAACAAAACCAAATTGAAGAGTTAAATAACGAACTAAAAGTACGTCGCGAAAAGCTGACTAATCTTCGCGAACAAGGCATTGCATTCCCTAACGATTTTCGTCGTGATGCAATTTCAAGCGATCTTCATAAACAGTACGGCGATAAAACTAACGAAGAACTCATTGAAAAGAAAATTACCGTAACGGTCGCTGGGCGTATGATGATGCGCCGTATTATGGGTAAAGCGTCGTTTGTTTCTTTGCAAGATGTTGCTGGGCAGATCCAACTTTATGTTACCCGTGATGATCTCCCTGAAGGTTTTTATAACGAGCAATTTAAAAAATGGGATTTAGGTGATATTGTCGGTGCGAAAGGTTACCTATTTAAAACGAAAACAGGCGAACTTTCTATTCACTGTGTAGAAATTCGTTTACTAACCAAAGCACTACGTCCATTACCTGATAAGTTTCATGGACTTGCCGATCAAGAAATGCGCTATCGTCAACGTTACTTGGATCTTATCACCAATCAAGAATCAAGAGAGACGTTTAAAGCGCGTTCAAAAGTGGTTAACGAAATCCGTAACTTTATGCTTGAAAATCACTTTATGGAAGTTGAAACCCCAATGATGCAAGTCATTCCAGGTGGTGCATCAGCTAAACCATTTATTACACATCACAATGCGCTTGATTTAGATATGTATCTACGAATCGCGCCAGAGCTTTATTTAAAACGTTTAGTGGTGGGTGGCTTTGAGCGTGTTTTTGAAATTAACCGTAACTTCCGTAACGAAGGGGTATCGCCAAGACACAATCCAGAATTCACCATGATGGAAATGTACATGGCTTATGCCGATTATAAAGATCTAATTGTATTAACCGAAGCCTTATTCCGCCGTTTAGCAATTGCGGTAACAGGTGATGCTGTTGTGCAATATGGTGAGCATACTTTCGATTTTGGTAAACCATTTATTAAAATGACCATGCGTGAAGCAATTTGCCATTATCGCCCTGAAACCAATAACGCTGATTTAGATGATTTTGATAAAGCGTGTGCCATTGCACAATCAGTTGGCATCAAAATCGAAAAAAGCTGGGGACTGGGTCGAGTTGTCACTGAAATTTTTGAAGAAGTGGCTGAAGCAAATTTAATTCAACCAACGTTTATTACTGAATATCCAGCAGAAGTTTCACCGCTTGCTCGCCGTAACGATGAAAACCCGTTTATTACTGACCGATTCGAATTCTTTATTGGCGGTCGTGAAATTGGCAATGGATTCTCAGAACTTAATGATGCGGAAGATCAAGCTCAACGCTTTGCAGACCAAGTTTCACAAAAAGATGCGGGTGACGATGAAGCCATGTTCTATGATGAAGATTATATTACCGCACTTGAACACGGCTTGCCACCTACAGCAGGATTGGGCATTGGGATTGACCGCACAGTGATGCTATTTACCAATAGCCATACTATTCGTGATGTTATTTTATTCCCAACTATGCGTCCAACTAAATAAAATAACTTATTACTAAAAGCACACTTATTTTTTGACAAGTGTGCTTTTATACTGAAACACATACTTTCCTGAAACTTTTTGACAAACGATTTTGTATTATAGCTAATAAAAAACCTTGCTGTCTCATTTTACTTAAGAATAACTAATCTAAATTCCGCATTCATTTAATACTCAGTTAAGCAATAGCAAACTTGATGATTCACAAAAAACATTGTAAGTTATTACTTACATACTTAGTAATTAGTATGCCATCATAAACGACAAAAGCATGCTTTATCAATTAATCGTCTAACATTAAAAAGAGAATCAATATTGCTAAAATTGATTTATTGTCGTGTTACAACAATCATAAAATGATAAAGATAAGTATTATTCTAATAGTGCTTAATAAAAAAGTGAGTAATTATTCACTTTTATCTATTGTTTAAAGTGTTAAGCAATACACAATAATGTAGCAATAAATAGATTAACGCGGTTATATTATAAAATCGTTGACTATAAATATAGTCAACGAAAAGTGAATTAATTTAGTGGCTATCAGTCGGTTTGGCTTGATGTGGCAATATAAGATTTAACACAATGGCTAAAATACCACATAAACTGATGCCTTGTAGGGCATACGATCCAAAATCAAAGATCATCCCACCGATCCCAAAAACTAAGACTAATGAGACAATACACATATTTCGAGGTACGGAAAGATCCACTTTATGTTTGACTAAGATATTAATACCTACTGATGCAATAGAACCAAACAGTAGCACCATAATTCCCCCCATGACTACTGTTGGAATTGAACTTAAAAAAGCGCCTATCTTGCCAATAAAAGACATTAAAATCGCCCAAAGTGCCGCCCATGTCATGACTCGAGTTTTAAAATTACGGGTTAAAGTTACTGCTCCAATCACTTCAGCATAAGTAATACACGGTGGTCCACCAAAAAGTCCTGCTGTCGAAGTAGCTAGCCCATCACCAAGCAACGTACGCTGCAAACCAGGATCACGCGTATAATCTTTACCTGTGACAGTACTAATTGCCATAATATCACCAACATGTTCAATGGTTGGTGCAATCACAATTGGAAGCATATACAAAATGGCTTGCCAATGAAATTCAGGAAACGTGAAATCAGGCACTTTAAACCATGGCGCATCAATCACCGGTTGAAAATTAACAATACCAAACATGCAAGAAAGCGTATAACCAACCACAATACCCGAAATAATAGGTAATAATTTTAAAAATCCTTTTGCCCAAATAGCTACCACTAACGTTGTTAATAATGATGCCATTGAAATAATAATCAATTGATAATTTTCAGCTTGCAATCCACTATCTTTACCCATTGCCATCCCAACAGTAACCGGTGCAAGCGATAAACCAATAACCATAATAATTGGACCTGTCACAACCGGCGGCAAGATGCGATCAATGACATCTTTACCATTTATTTTTACCAAAAAAGCAAAAAACATAAATACAAATCCGGCAGCCACTAAACCGCCTAAAGTAGCGGGGATTCCCCATTGCGCAACGCCAAATGAAATAGGGGCAATAAAAGCAAATGATGAAGCTAAAAATACTGGGACTTTACCTTTAGTGGTTAATTGAAATAATAAAGTGCCCACTCCAGCCGTAAAAAAAGCCACATTCGGATTTAACCCCGTTAATAGTGGTACTAGCACCAAAGCACCAAATGCAACAAATAACATTTGTGCTCCAGTAAAAATATCCTGCCAAGAATGCTTATGCAGTGATGTTATATTTTTTGATTTGTCTGTTGTGATATTACTCACATTGCGCCTCTCTTACTTAACTAAGTTTGTATATAATTTGTCTGATTAACAGGCATAAAAAAACCGGATAAACCGGTCTAAATTTTGAGATTCTATTTTGTGCCGAAGATTTTGTCTCCTGCATCACCCAGGCCGGGCAATATGTAGCCTTTTTCATTCAACCTCTCATCAATCGATGCGGTATAAAGTTCAACGTCAGGATGAGCTTGTTCAAGCACTTTAATTCCTTCTGGTGCGGCAACCAAAACTAATACTTTAATATTTTTACAACCTGCTTTTTTAAGCAAATCGATTGTCGCTACCATTGACCCACCTGTTGCTAGCATTGGATCAACAACTAAAGCCATTCGCTCTTCAATATCTGAGGTTAACTTCTCGAAATAAGGAACAGGTTCGAGCGTTTCTTCATTACGGTAAAAACCAACAACGCTAATACGAGCACTTGGTATATGTTCAAGCACACCATCCATCATACCTAAACCTGCGCGTAAAATAGGTACCACCGTAATTTTTTTACCTTTGATACGTTCAACTTCAACGGGCCCACACCAACCATTGATCGTTACTGTTTCGGTAGGTAGATCCGCAGTGGCTTCATAAGTTAATAAACTGCCAACTTCGCTGGCAAGATCGCGAAAGTCTTTGGTGCTAATATCGTGTTCACGCATTAAACCAATTTTATGGCGTACAAGAGGGTGTTTTACTTCAACTATTTTCATGGAGGGCCTCAGTGTTATTTTCTATAATCTGTTAGTCGGTATAAATAACCACTGAGGGGCGATTCTAACATAGATCTCACTTTATGAAAACCTGAAATCAACAGCCTTATAGGCAATGTAAATATTGATAAAAAATTTAACGATAAAAATCAGTTTTATTTTCGTTTTTTTTCATTAGAATGATTGTCAGTAGAATGATTGTCAGTTATTAAATCAAAAAGGAATAGGGAATGAATTGGTTTATTAATTGTATTACAATAAATTATGGAAATTTTAATGGGCGAGCTTGCCGTGAAGAATATTGGATGTTCTCTTCGATCTATATTGTTCTAATTATTTTGATGATAATTATTGATAATATGATGAAAAATAATCTCGTTTTAACTTTGAGCTTGACGTTGGCTTTATTTATTCCTAATTTCGCAGTTACAGTACGCCGTTTGCATGATGTTGATAAACCGGGTTGGTACTTTTGGACTGCAACACCTTATACGCTATTAAAACTTATGTGTACCGATTCAACTCCTGGTCCTAACCAATATGGTGAAAACCCTAAAGGGATGTAGTTTGTTAATTAGCCCAGTCACCAAACTACCGCTATTTTTTGGTAGACCTACTGTTGCTTTATCGTTAGCAAACAACCAACTTCACTATATCAAGATCGCAAAACTCTTTTGGTACTAATATCCTGTTCACACATTAAGCCAATTTTATGGCGTACAAGAGAGTGTTTTACTTCAACTATTTTCATGGAGGGCCTCAGTGTTATTTTCTATAATCTGTTAGTCGGTATAAATAGCCACTGAGCGGTAATTCCAACATAGTTCTCACTTTATGAAAACCTGAAATCAGCAAGAGAATTAATAATATGAACACAAATAAAAGGAAAAAAATAAGCAATTTAATGATAAAAATCAGTTTCATTTTCAATTTTTTTCATTAAAATAAAGTTGCTTATATGATCTTTTCAATAATTTAATTAATGAAAAAGGAAAATAACGGATGAATTGGTTTATTGATTGTATTACAAAAAATTATGCAAATTTTAATGGACGTGCTCGCCGTAAAGAATATTGGATGTTTATTCTTTTTGATTTTCTCTTTAATATTATAGCAGACCTTATATTTGGAAATTTTGGTGAAATTGGCGACTCACCAATAAGAATAATACATATTATTTGGTTAGCAATGCTCCTTCCTTATTTATCTGTTACAGTACGTCGTTTACATGATACTGATAGATCTGGTTGGTGGCTTTTAATTGGGTTTATCCCATTGATTGGGAGTATCATATTATTTATCTTTATGTGCCAAGATTCAACACGAAGCCTTAATCAATACGGTGAAAATCCAAAAAGATTATAATACTTTACTATTATTAACCTCGCTATCGTACTAAGCGAGGTTAACAAATAAGTATTTTTTACTTTCATATTTAATTAATTTCCGTCCACTTACTATATAAAATTAGCCAGAATAGTAAACTAGGTTGGCATTTTGCTCTCTATTAATCAAAATGCCGGTTCTAATACGAATGGATATAAAATAAGGAATACAAAAAAACAAATTGGTTTATTAATTGCATTACAAAAAAATTATGCAAATTTTAATGGGCGAACTCGCCGT
The DNA here is from genome assembly GCF_001690495.1 of Gilliamella sp. App4-10. Taxonomy (GTDB): domain Bacteria; phylum Pseudomonadota; class Gammaproteobacteria; order Enterobacterales; family Orbaceae; genus Gilliamella; species Gilliamella apicola_G. Next base: position 38,877 of record NZ_LZGS01000053.1, on the reverse strand, counting down.
AAAGAATATTGGATATTCTGTTTGTTTAGTACTATTTTGAGCATTTTAGCAATTATCATTGATCAAATAATTGGCAGCCCTTTCATTATAACAATAATTTTAACATTGGCATTATTTATACCTGTTTTAGCTGTTACTGTACGCTGCTTACTTGATACAAGTAAATCAGATTGGTGGATTTTGTTGCAATTTATTCCATAAGTAGGCAGTATTGTATTATTTTTCTTCTGCGTTATGGATTCAACTTCAGGTAGCAACCAATATGGTAAAAACCCTAAATGGTTATAATTTACTATCAACCTCATCACTAAACGTGGCAAGGTTAAATCATTATTAATATTATCTTCTACCTTATTAAATACTCTCTCCATCTAAATACTCAACAGGCAAATCAATCACTTTTTGCTCAATTTGTTCGCCACTAATTCGCTTTAATAATAATTCTGCTGCCATGTTTCCCATTTCAATTCTTGGTGTATGTATAGAAGCTAATTTTGGATTCATGAATTGACCGATTTCATGCCCATGAAATCCAACAATCGCTATTTGTTTTGGCACTTCAATCCCTATCCGCTGACATTCAAGTAATACCCCTAAAGCCAAGTCATCATTGGTACTAAAAATTCCATCCACACAAGGTAACTCTTTTAAGATTTGATGCAAAAATCTTGCGCCTAATTCATAAGACGACGCTTCTTTAGTGGCCAACGTGCGTGGGGTTAATCCCGCTTCTTCCATAGCCTTTTCATAACCTTGTTGACGAATAAGGCTTCGTTGATCTTGTCTTGCACTAAAATAGACAATATTACGACATCCTTTATTTATCATACGATGAATCATATTTTTGGTTGCTGTAAAATTATCAAATCCGACGGCCATATCAATACAAGGTGAAACACTATCCATAATTTCAACCACAGGCACACCAGAAATTTCGATCATTTTCAGCGTTGTGGGGGTATGTATCCTTTCCGTTAAAATCAACCCATCAATATTATAAGAAAGTAAGGAACGTAAACGTAATTCTTCCTTTTCTGCACTATAGCCGGTATGAGTAATCATGGTTTGATATCCTCTTACATCAGTCACCATTTCAATACCTTTTAAAATATCGGCAAAAACCTGATTAGTTAAAGAAGGAAACACAATACCAATGGCATTACTTTTAGCATTAGACAGCATATCTGGAGCTTTATTCGGAATATATCCCAACTTATCTATCGCGGCTGAAATTTGTAATTGGAGAGGTTTAGATACAAGATTAGGATCGCGTAGAAAACGACTAACTGTCATTTTACTAATCCCAATTAAATTTGCAATTTCCTGCAAACTTGTTCGACGCCTTTTATTATTCATGGATACTTTCCGGTAGCTTGGGTTGCCAATCTATGGCCACTTTACCTTGTTGTATAATCATGTCATTCGTTTTGGAAAAATGCTTACAGCCAAAAAAGCCACGATGAGCAGATAACGGTGATGGATGCACCGATGTTAATACATGATGTTTTTGACGATTAATAAACTGCCCTTTTTTTTGTGCTGGAGTCCCCCACAATAAAAACACCACACCTTCAAGATACTTATCGACTGCAGCTATCACATGATCAGTAAAGATTTCCCAACCTATTTTTGCATGAGAATGTGCTTGTCCAGCTTCAACAGTCAACACATTATTTAATAATAATACACCTTGAGTTGCCCAAGAAGCTAAATAGCCATGAGTAGGAATAGTAAAGCCATCAATATCTGTTGAGAGTTCTTTATAAATATTCAATAACGAAGGGGGCGGCTTAATTCCTGGTAAAACAGAAAATGAAAGACCGTGGGCTTGATTAGGACCATGATAAGGATCTTGCCCTAAAATCACGACTTTGATTTGATCAAATGGCGTAAAACGAAAAGCATTAAAAACATCATGCTGAGGTGGGTAAATAATCTTACCATTAGTACGTTCAGACTTTACAAATTGCATTATTTGTTGAAAATAAGGCTTTTCTTTTTCTGCGCCAATGACTTCATGCCAGGTCAATTTTGTTGTCATCTTTTGATATCACTCATTAATAATGCCAGTATTTCTGGGCAAAACGAATATATTCCCAACATAATAACCTATCACAAGAAAAATTAAAATTAAAGGTATTGCTTATCGGAGCAATAGTTTTTTTTGACTTTAATCAAATTTTCAAAGTGCTATATTAACCCTAATTATTTTAGGGCAATAAAGCCCCGATAGGAGGATTTAAAATGATTACAGGTATCCAAATTACTAAAGCAGATAATGCAGCACTACTTAACTCTTTCTGGTTATTAGACGACGCTACAAAAGAAGCCCGTTGTGTAGCTGCTAAATCAGTTTATAAAGAAGATCAAGTAATTCCAACGGCAGAACTAGGTCAATTCGAATATCGTGAAGTTCCATTAGATGTTGCCCCAACGGTTAAAGTTGAAGGTGGTCAACACTTAAATGTGAACGTTCTTCGTCGTGAAACATTAGAAGATGCAGTGCAACACCCAGAAAAATACCCACAATTAACAATTCGTGTTTCTGGGTATGCCGTGCGTTTTAACTCACTAACTGCTGAACAACAACGCGACGTTATTGCTCGTACATTTACAACAAAAATTTAATTTATTGATTCAAAAACTTAAAACCCAGCTTTCGCTGGGTTTTTTTATAACTCAATAAAATTCCTTTCTTATTTTTATTAAAAATGAAAACAGCCAAATCATCACTAAAAATATTAATCTGAAAATTCTTATAAAAAATTTTCAGTTAGCGAACTGTTAAATATCAAAGATAATTTTTTTATTTGAGTTTTCACACATTCCAACACCAAATAAATGTCAACATTAACCTTTGATTTTTGTAAAAGATTGGTATGTTTATCTATAAAAAAACGTTCAGGTATCAAATTGATTTTAATTAATTTTTTATTTTATTATTTTTGATAAAAACCGCCTGCACTTTTCCCCACCACAAGTTTATTAAGGCTGTCTTTTACGATGTTGGTATCTGAGTCATGAATAGAATATAAAATTTTCTGTACTATTTTAATAATTAGCGTAGTTGATAGAATTACTTTGCCATCAACCACGATATTATTACTCTGCTTTTTATATTACTACATTACCCAAAAAACTTTTTCACTTTGTCAAAAAAACTTTTTTCTTTTGGACTATGTTTGGAGTTTTTATCAGCTTTAAAACTTTCGCCTAATTCTTTAAGCAACTCTTTTTGTTTACTGGTTAAGTTAACTGGTGTTTCAACTACAACATGACAGTAAAGATCACCAATGGTACTACCACGTAATGATTTAACGCCTTTGCCTCGTAGTCGGAACATTTTTCCTGTTTGTGTTTCAGCAGGAATAGTTAGGCTGACTTTACCATTTAGGGTTGGCACTTCAACTTCGCCACCAAGGGATGCCAATGCAATATTAATTGGAATTTCGCAATGCAGATTTGTGCCATCTCGCTCAAAGATATCATGCTGTTTAACTTGCACTTGAACATATAAATCGCCAGCGGGTGCACCATTTAAGCCTGCTTCGCCTTCACCTGATAGTCGGATACGATTACCTGTATCAACACCTGCTGGAATAGTAACAGAAAGTGTTTTAGTTTTTTGTATTCGCCCCTCTCCGTGACATTTTTTACATGGATTTTTAACGACTTTACCACGCCCATGACAAGTTGGGCACTCTTGTTGTACGGCAAAAAATCCTTGTCGCATTTGTACAGCACCTGCACCATGGCAAGTATTACAAGTGACAACATCAGAAGACTTTTCGGCTCCTTGTCCATGGCAAGTATCACAACTTACCCAAGTTGGTACTTTAATTTCTTTACTAACACCTGCAGCAGCTTCGTCTAATGTTAATGTGATATTATATTGTAAGTCATTACCTCGAGACGCTGTTTGACTACGCCCGCGACCACCTCCAAAAAAATCACTGAATATATCGTCAAATACTCCACCTGCAAAGCCACCAAATCCGCCTGCACCACCGCTCTGTCCTTGTTCAAAAGCAGCATGACCATATTGATCATAAGCCGCTTTTTTTTGCGGATCAGTTAGGATTTCGTAAGCTTCTTTCACTTCTTTGAATTTTGCTTCGGCTTCAGCCTTGTTATCCTGATTTTTATCAGGATGATATTTCATGGCTAGGCGTTTATAGGCTTTTTTTATCTCACTTTCACTGGCACTTTTACTTACGCCCAATGTTTCATAATAATCTTTCTTCGCCATAATTAACCTTTAATTTTCTCATTGTATAAACAACTAAACGGGCTTGAGTTACCTCGCGCCCGTTTAACTTGTTATATGTTTAAAACTTGTTGAAATAACTCATTAAAAAACATTCTAGTTAATGTTTATTTTTTATCATCATCAACTTCTTTGAAGTCCGCATCAACAACATCATCTTGCGCTGTAGAACTTTCGCTATTTGCTTGACCCGCACCTTGATTTGCTTGGGCTTGTTGTTGTGCTAATTCAAGCAATTTTTTAGATGCTTCCATTAATGCATTAATTTTAGCTTCAATTTCTGCTTTATCTTCGCCACGAGCGGCAACTTCTAAAGCATTTACTGCATCTTCAATTGCTTTTTTATCATCAGCTGATAACTGATCACCTGCTTCTGTTACTTGTTTACGTGTTGAGTGAACAAGATGATCGGCTTGATTACGAGTCTGAGCTAGTTCTTCAAATTTACGGTCTGCATCGGCATTGGCTTCTGCATCATTAACCATTTTTTGAATTTCTTCCTCACTTAATCCTGAAGAGGCTTTGATCGTAATTTTTTGCTCACGTCCAGTATTTTTATCTTTTGCTGATACATGCAAAATACCGTCAGCATCAATATCAAAAGTGACTTCAATTTGAGGCATACCACGAGGTGCCGCTTGAATACCATCTAGGTTAAACTGACCTAATGATTTGTTATCACCCGCACGTTTACGTTCACCTTGTAACACATGAATGGTTACGGCTGATTGATTATCTTCAGCGGTTGAGAACACTTGACTATGTTTAGTTGGAATAGTTGTGTTCTTTTCAATTAAAGTTGTCATTACACCACCCATAGTCTCAATACCTAAAGACAATGGAGTTACATCAAGTAATAAAACATCTTTAACATCACCACCAAGTACACCACCTTGAACAGCCGCACCAACAGCAACTGCTTCATCAGGGTTTACATCTTTACGTGGTTCTTTACCAAAGAAGTCAGCAACCGCTTTTTGAACCATTGGCATACGTGTTTGACCACCAACAAGAATAACATCTTTAATGTCAGAAACAGAAAGACCCGCGTCTTGTAATGCTGTTTTTACAGGATCCATTGAACGTTTAACTAAATCTTCAACTAAAGACTCAAGTTTAGCGCGTGTTACTTTGATATTTAAATGTTTTGGACCTGTTGCATCAGCTGTAATGTACGGTAGATTAATGTCTGTTTGTTGAGCTGATGATAATTCAATTTTTGCTTTTTCTGCTGCTTCTTTTAAACGTTGCATTGCAAGCGGATCATTTTTTAAATCGAAGTTTTGTTCACGTTTAAATTCGTCCACTAAATAATTGATTAAGCGTGAGTCAAAATCTTCACCACCTAAATGAGTATCACCATTTGTTGCTAATACTTCAAATGTTTTTTCGCCATCAACATCGTCGATTTCGATAATAGAAATATCAAATGTACCACCACCAAGGTCATAAACAGCAATAGTACGGTTACCTACATCTTTATCTAAACCATAAGCAAGTGCTGCCGCTGTTGGTTCGTTGATGATACGTTTTACATCAAGTCCTGCAATACGACCAGCATCTTTGGTTGCTTGACGTTGTGCGTCGTTAAAGTAAGCTGGAACAGTAATCACCGCTTCAGTTACGGCTTCGCCAAGATAATCTTCTGCTGTTTTTTTCATTTTCTTTAACACTTCAGCAGAAATTTGTGGTGGCGCAATTTTTTGACCTTTAACATCAACCCATGCATCACCATTATCGGCTTTCACGATTTTATATGGCATGATGCTAACGTCACGTTGTACTTCGGTATCTTCAAAACGACGACCAATTAAACGTTTAATGGCGAATAATGTATTTTGTGGATTAGTTACTGCTTGACGTTTTGCTGGTTGACCAACTAAGATTTCACCATCTTGAGTATAAGCAATAATGGAAGGAGTTGTGCGATCGCCTTCAGCGTTTTCTAATACTTTTGCTTGGCCATTGTCCATGACAGCAACACATGAATTTGTAGTACCTAAATCAATACCAATAATTTTACCCATAATCTTTTTCTCCTCAAAACCTGTATTTTATTTCTTGTATATAAGTCTTAAATTTTAATTTTCAAGCTCTTATTTCACAAAGAAATGTTTTTTTGTTTTCACATAAATGGGAACATTATTATTAATATCAAGGGGGGCAAAAAAATAATTTCCCCTGAAATCTTGATTATCGCGTTTTCTGCACTTATTATTGCCGCTCTTTTTTAATCATCAAATTTAACTTATAGGATCCTTATGGAACAAACAAAACTTGCAAATCCTGGCCCACTTGGTTTAATGGGATTTGGTATGACAACAATTTTATTAAATATTCATAATGCTGGATTTTTCCCAGCTATGACAGTTATTGTCTCAATGGGTATTTTTTATGGTGGTCTTGCACAAGTCATTGCTGGCATTTTAGAATTTCGAAAAGGCAATACGTTTGGTACAACAGCATTTACTTCTTATGGTTTCTTTTGGATTGTGTTAGTGGGTATTTGGTATTTACCTACTTCACCAGCAACAGCACCATCAGATGCAACTTTTGTCGGTATTTTCCTTGCTTTATGGGGTATTTTTACTGGCTTTATGTTTATTGGTACATTAAAAGGTAACCGCGCATTACAATTTGTTTTTGCAAGTTTAACGGTTTTATTTGCTTTATTAGCCATTGGTAATATTTCAGGTAACCATGACATTATCCATATTGCCGGTTTTGAAGGCATTATTTGTGGAGCAAGTGCCATTTATTTAGCGATGGCTGAAGTAATTAATGAACAATATGGTCGTACCATTTTACCGGTTGGTGCACCCAAAGGCGCTGCACATTAATAAATTTAACTTAATTTAAATAATAAAAAAAACGGGGATAATCCCCGTTTTTTTATTAGGCAGTATTACTAGATAATAAGCCAATTATTTTTTGTACGCATCGTTATGCACACCAACCGCAGCACGTCCAGACGGATCGTTTAGGTTTTTAAATGATTCATCCCATTCAATTGCTTTCGCTGTTGAGCAAGCAACTGTAGGGCCACCCGGCACGCAATGTGCTGCACTTTCAAGAGGGAATAGTTCATTAAAAATCTCACGATACATATAGGCTTCTTTTGAGGTCGGCGTATTGTATGGGAAACGGAATTTTGCATTTTCTAATTGCTGATCAGTAATTTTACTTTCCGCAATCTCTTTTAGTGTATCAATCCAACTGTAACCAACACCATCAGAGAATTGTTCTTTTTGACGCCAAACAACTGATGCAGGTAAGTAAGACTCAAAGGCTTCACGCACAATATGTTTTTCCATTTTGCCATTGCTACCACACATTTTATCTTTTGGATTAATGCGCATGGCAACATCTAGGAATTTTTTATCAAGGAATGGAACTCGAGCTTCAACCCCCCATGCAGCCATCGCTTTATTAGCCCGTGCACAATCATACATATGTAGTGCCGCTAATTTACGTACGGTTTCCTCATGGAACTCTTTGGCATCTGGTGCTTTGTGGAAATAGAGATAACCACCAAACACCTCATCGGCACCCTCACCAGAAAGTACCATTTTAATACCCATGGCTTTGATTTTACGCGCCATTAAATACATAGGCGTGGACGCACGAATGGTTGTTACATCATAGGTTTCGATGAAATAAATTACATCACGAATCGCATCAATACCTTCTTGAATGGTAAAGTTAATTTCGTGATGAACCGTACCTAAATGATCAGCAACAGCTTGCGCGGCTTTCAGATCTGGCGCCCCTTTTAAACCTACTGCAAATGAGTGCAACTGTGGCCACCATGCTTCCGATTTTTCGTGATCTTCAACACGACGAGCTGAGAATTTTTTAGTGATGGCTGATATGACGGAAGAATCAAGCCCACCTGACAATAGCACACCATAAGGAACATCAGACATTAAATGGCTTTTTACTGACTCTTCTAAAGCAACACGAAGTTCATTGATGTCAGTGTTGTTATCTTTAACATTGCCATAATCCATCCAGTCACGTTTGTAATAGGTTTTGATTTCGCCTTCAGTACTAGATAGATAGCATCCCGGTGGAAAAGCTTCAATCGTTTTACAAACAGGTACTAATGCTTTCATTTCAGAAGCAACATAAAATGTGCCATTTTCATCATGGCCAGTATACATTGGAATAATACCAATGTGGTCACGACCGATAAAATAGCTACCTTTGTTGATGTCATAAAGGATAAAAGCGAACATGCCTTGTAATTCATCAAGACAGTCGATACCCTTTTCTTGATATAAAGCCAGAATCACTTCACAGTCAGAGCCAGTTTGAAATTCATAACGATCTTTGTACTGATTTCGGAGTTCTTGATGATTATAGATTTCGCCATTTACCGCCAAAACTAGGGTTTTATCTTTATTATAAAGAGGCTGAGATCCGGTATTAACATCTACAATTGATAAACGTTCATGAGCAAGAATAGCTTTATCAGACGCAAAAATACCAGACCAATCAGGACCACGATGACGTTGTAGACATGATAGCTCTAATGCTTTTGTTCGTAGTTGTTCTGGATCTGATTTAATATCAAGAATACCTAAAATCGAACACATTGATTTTCTCCATTTCAAATCGCATAAGCGATACTATTACAAGTAAAAAACTAACTAGATAAAAACTTCATTATCTTTTTTTATGTTTAATAAAAAAAGATAATGAACAAATAATTAAATGAACAGCATACACATTATTAATACACAATTAAAGTGCTATGTCATTATACTTTTTCTATCGTTGCAAAAAGTGATGATTATTTTTTTAACCATTGACCTTGTCGCTTTATATATTGACCTGCAGGGGTCTTATCTTGTGCTTTACTACCCGCCTTTTTTTCCACTTCACTTAAAGGAACATTGCTTTCAGCAGACACTTTTTGATACTGTGCTTTACGAGCTTGATTAATCAGTTGCGCAATTTCAGTGGCATTACCTTCATTTTTCACGACACCTAAATAACCATCAGCCTGTTCACCAACAACCCCTTGTGCTTTGGCTTGACTCAATGAATCCATAGCTTGCTCTAAATTTAATGCAAACGCAGAATAAGATAAAACGATCAACAATAATGCTACAGTTACTTTTTTAAAGATAGTCATAACAAACTCCTTAATAAATACATCATATTTTATTAATTTGAATGCGGATATAGATTTTTCTATTAGTCACACTCAAAAGGATAGATGAAAATAAAACCTATTGATTTAATATAATCCTGATTTATTGATGATATTATCTAATTCTTTATCGACTTTAATATTAATTTCATGGTCTATCTTAACATTCAAATTAATATTAATGGGTTCGCTCGGGGCTTGAACTTTAACTGTTGGTGAACATCCGATTAATGCACCGGCTAATATTATCATTGCAATAACATTTCGTACCATAAAATAACCTCTTATTTTGAAAATTCCTTTTTTAAACGTGCTTCAATACGTTTACGGATAGGCTCACTAATTTGATCGGACAACTGTAAACTCATCAGCAATTTAGCCATATTTTCTTCAAGATTGATATTTAAATTCACTGCTTTGCCATTTTCAACATCTAAATTACTTCCTTGAATATTCAATTTCAATTTAGCAATGTCGTTAGCGTAATCAACTGTACCTTGTAATTTAGTATAATGAAAGTTTTTAATAATATCAGTGAGTATTTTCATATTTGGGTTACTTTGCGCATAATTCTTTAAGGCTGAATTTTCAAACTGTAAATAACCTTGATTAATTGTAGTTATCTGCCCATTTTTAATTGCCACTTCAAATGCCGCTTCACTCTTTGTTTTCGCTTTTAATAATGTAATTGGTAAAAAACCATCCATCGTACCGTCGCCAGCAAGCCCTTCGGTTGGATATTTAGTAAGAATATCTTTTAATTGTATCTGTTTTATCTTTAAATTTAATTGTTGGGGTAATTTAGCTAAATTCAATTTACTCGGTTCAATAAAAACTGAACCAGAAAAAATATCAGCTTGAAGCTTTTTCCAAGTAACTATGCCTTTGCTAGGTGCTTTAAATGAAGCGGAATAACTACCCACTAATTTTACCTTTTTAAAGGCGACACCCATATTTACTTCTTGGACATTTAACGCCGGCGTCGAAATCGTAAATCGGTTATCTTTAACAATCATATTGACATCACCTGTCACCGATTTGATTTCACTACTTTTATAAATACCATTGAGTTTATTAATCGTTAGCATTGCTGTAACAAAGAGTTGATTACGATCAAATGGAATTTTTGATGCAAGTTGAATGTTCACTCCTCCTACGGAAGAGCCAAGAATTAAATCATCAGAAAGATTCGCATTCTCTATACTAATTAAAGCTTTATCTGAAGTCATTAATGCCAATTGATTACCAGATATCCAGCCAGTAAATGGCAACGTCAAATGACTATTTTTTAGACCGAATTGATTTAGAGATGTTTTAAAAAGACCATTTTGCACATCAAAACGTGAGGCAGTTTGATCAAAGAATAAAGTTGCCGATAATTGTGCGATATCGTGATTATTGGTTGATAGATTAAGTTGTATAGCTTGCTGCTGTTTACTGATATCGACTTTTAAATCTAATTGTTCTTTATCTTGTTCATAAAATCGCAATGTATCTATATGAATTGTCTTAGGTGACCAATAAATAATCGTTGGAATCAAAGAAAAATCAAGATCAGATTGATTAAGATTTTCAGTAGCAGTACCCACTATGTTGCCGGCAGAATCTAAAACCGTTTCAGATTGATTTATTTTCCAGTGAACATCCAAATTGTTTGCAGATAAATGTGACCACGAAATTATTAGATTTCTAGCCGTTATAGAGATTTGAGATTGCTTACTCACAGTAAGTTCATCAAAAGTAAGACCTTTAAAACCAACGCTAGCACCATGCCAATCGACCATAATCCCATGTTTCAGTTTGAATGACTGCCAATAACGCCATCCATACAAGCAAAATAGTACGATAAAAAATAAGATACTCAGTGAGATCCAATAGCGTTTTTTTAAGCGAACCATAGTAGTTCTCGATTAGGCAAAAATAATTGCAGGGTATCCCCTGCAATAAATGTCTATTAATTTTGAGATTGTTCTCGCTGTGCAATATATGCCAACGCCTTATCAATTCTAGTAAGCGTGCGCTTTTTGCCAACTGCAAAAACGGTCGCATCAACCGATGGTGATTGTCCGATGCCAGTTACGGCAACGCGTAGTGGCATACCGACCTTTCCCATACCAACATCAAGCTCAGCTGCCGTTGCTTCAATGGCATGATGAATTTTATCAATTTGCCAATCAAAATCAGCAATCGCTTCAATTTTCGCTTTAATTGTTTCTAATGGCTCTTTGGCGACTGGACGTAAATGTTTTTTAGCCGCATCAGCATCAAATTCAGCAAAGTCTTGATAACAATAAGAACAAGACTCAGCCATTTCTTTTAGTGTTTTACAACGTTCGCCAAATAGCTTAATAATTGTAATGAGATCGGGACCGTTAGCTAAATCATAGCCTTGTTGATTCATATGCCAAACTAAATGCTGTGCGACATAATCTGCATCTAAATGATTAATATAATGGTGATTTAACCAAAGTAGTTTTTCAGTATTAAATGCACTGGCTGATTTACTCACCGCATCTAATGAAAAATAACTAATCATTTCAGGTACTGAGAATATCTCTTGATCGCCATGTGACCAACCAAGGCGTACTAAATAGTTAAGTAGCGCTTCGGGTAAATAACCGTCATCACGATATTGCATTACACTGACCGCACCATGACGCTTAGATAATTTTTGTCCATCATCCCCTAAAATCATCGATACATGCCCATATTCAGGTAATGGCGCACCTAATGCTTTGAGAATGTTGATCTGGCGAGGCGTGTTGTTGATATGATCTTCACCACGTATAACATGGGTAATTTCCATATCCCAATCATCAACAACTACACAGAAATTATAAGTTGGTGAACCGTCAGTGCGACGAATAATAAGATCATCAAGCTCTTTATTGGCAATCTCAATCGGTCCACGGATTAAATCATTAAAGATAACAGTGCCATCAATAGGATTAGCAAAACGAACAACATGAGGTTCATCATGAGAATGTTCTTTTTGTACCGAATCACAACGGCAATGGCCATCATAACGCGCCTTTTCACCTTTTTCCATCTGCTCTTCACGCAATTTTTCAAGGCGTTCTTTAGAACAGTAGCAACGATAAGCGGTACCTTTTGCTAACATTTCATCGATGACCTGACTGTAACGATCAAAACGTTTGGTTTGAAAATAAGGACCTTCGTCCCATGATAATTTTAACCAATTCATACCCTCCATAATCGCTTCAATCGCTTCGGGCGTTGAACGCTCCAGATCGGTATCTTCAATACGTAATACAAATGCACCTTTTGCATGGCGTGTATAGAGCCAAGAATAAAGCGCTGTACGTGCACCACCTACATGTAAATAGCCTGTTGGGCTCGGTGCAAATCGGGTTTTGATTTTCATGAAATAATCCTAATAATAACAGAAAAGCGAGCTTAAATAACAAAACGACAGCACCCTTTCCTTATTCTGCCTGTATCAACAAGCAAAATAACATGTTGATATCAATTCAATATAGTTGCCTATTCTAACACGCCGAAAAGTTTCGGCAATAGTGCCATTAATGCTAGAAAATCAACCCACAATTTGTAAAAAAGTTTCAGGAAAGCATGTGTTTCAGTATAAAATTTAGCATTTGGTTATTTTATTTAAGACTGCTTTATTTGGGACTGATTTAGCCTAATTAATGTGCTTCATCCCAATTATCACCCACGCCGACATCCACTTTTAATGGTACAGATAGTTGATAGCAGTTTTCCATGATCGATTTTATTTGAGTTTGATACTGCTCAATCAATTCCTCTTTTACTTCAAATACGAGTTCATCGTGGACTTGCATCACCATCCTAATATTACCTATAGGCAGGCTTTTAATCCATTCACTCATTTTAATCATCGCTGTTTTGATGATATCAGCCGCCGTACCTTGCATTGGTGCATTAATAGCTGCACGTTCAGCACCTCGTCGCTCAATACCATTGGTTGAAGTAATTTTGGGTAAATATAATCGGCGACCCGATAACGTTTCAACATAACCTTGTTCAGTGGCCAATTGGCGGGTCTGTTCCATATAGTTTTTTACGCCCGGATAACGTTCAAAGTAGCGATCAATATAAAATTGTGCTTCTTTACGAGCAATATTAATCTGTTTAGACAAACCGAAGGCACTCATTCCATAAATTAGACCAAAATTAACTGCTTTAGCGCGTCGTCGTTCTTCAGAACTCACTTCCGATTCTAATTTACCTAAAATTTCACTAGCAGTCACACGGTGAATATCTTTGTCGTTAGCAAAAGCATAAAGTAAACTTTTATCTTGTGATAAATGCGCCATAATGCGTAACTCAATTTGTGAGTAATCGGCAGACATAATTTTATAACCTGTTGGTGCAATAAAAGCTTGCCGAATTCGACGTCCTTCTTCATTACGCACAGGAATATTTTGTAAATTCGGATCATTTGACGATAATCGCCCTGTTATGGTGCCAATTTGATTATAATTGGTATGAATTCGCTGATCTTTCGGACTAATCATTAATGGTAGTTTATCCGTATAAGTATTTTTAAGTTTAGCCAATCCACGATGAAATAAAATCATTCTTGGTAATTCATAATCATTAGAAAGCTCGCTTAACACTTCTTCACTGGTTGAAGGATCACCTTTGGGGGTCTTTTTGAGTACAGGTAATTTATGCTTATCGAATAAAATAGCTTGAATCTGTTTAGGTGATGCGGGATTAAATTTTTCTCCAGCAAGACATTGTAATTCGATTTCAGTCTCTTGTAATTGTTTGCTAAGTTCATTAGAAAACTCATTAAGCTGTTTAGCATCAACAAGTACACCAGTTCTTTCCATTTCAGCTAGCACAATGGCAAGTGGCATTTCAATGTCGGCAAACAGTTTGGTTAATTTTTCATTTTTTTCAATAGTTGACCATAGTTTATGATGCAATCGTAATGTGATATCGGCATCTTCAGCAGCATATTGCGTGGTTTTTTCTATCTCGATCTCATCAATGGTAAATTGTTTTTTATCAATTTTAGTTAATTCATCATAAGTAATGGTTTTATGGTTTAAATAGCGATTTGCCATACTGTCCATATCGTGACGTTCGGTGCTATTTAACACATAGGATTCCAGCATAGTGTCAAATGTAATTCCTCGCACTTCAATACCATAATTGGCTAGCACACAATAATCAAATTTTGCATTCTGAGCAATTTTTTTAATTTTGGGATTTTCAAGAACCGGTTTTAATTTGTTTAACACATCATCTATCGGTAATTGCTGTGGTACACCTAAATAATGATGTGAAAGCGGTATATAAGCGGCTTGTTGAGAATTAACACTCAGAGAAATACCAACTAATTTTGCATGAACATGATCAATACTGTTCGTTTCGGTATCAAAGGCAAACTGCTTACTGTCAGTTAATTTATTAACCCAGTCATCTAACTGTTCATGAGTTAAGATGCATTGATAATCAGTGGCTTTGTTTTGTTTAACAGACTTATCATCCATTTGAAATAAAGATGAATTATCTTTAATTTTAGTCGATGTATTTTGTTGTTTTTTCAAAAAGTTACCTGCGATTAACTCTTTTTGCCAACGATGAAAGCCATAATAAGCAAATAACTCGACCAAAGCATTGATATCAATATCACTAACCATCAGTTGTTCATTGGTAAAATCTAACTTAACATCGGTTTTAATTGTGGCTAATAAATAAGAAAGTTCTGCATCATTCTGATTATCAATCAATTTTTTCTTTAATGATTTAGCGCCTCGGATTGATAACGTTTCTATTTTATCTAGATTAGCATAAATATCTTTGACACTTTTAAATTCAGCTAATAAGCTTTGAGCTGTTTTTTCTCCCACACCGGGAACACCTGGAATATTATCTGATGAATCACCTCTTAATGCCAAATAATCAATAATTTTTTCAGGTGGAACGCCAAATTTTTCTATTACACCTTTTGGATCCAGAACAGTGTTATTCATGGTATTAATTAGCGTAATTTTATCACTCACTAACTGAGCCATATCTTTATCGCCAGTACTAATCAATACTTCAAGATTTTCCTTTTCTGCTTGTCTAGCCAATGTACCAATGACATCATCCGCTTCGACACCGTCAATACAAAGTAGTGGTAAGCCCATGGCTTTCAAAATAGTGTGAATAGGTTCAATTTGTGGTCGAAGATTTTCAGGCATCGCTTCACGAGTGGCCTTATATTCGCTATAGATCTCATTACGGAAAGATCCTCCTTTAGCATCAAAGACCACCGCAATATGTGTAGGATTGTATTGGTTAAGCAAACTACGAATCATATTAATTACACCAAAAATAGCGCCTGTTGGCTCACCTTTAGCATTGGTTAATGGAGGACATGCAAAAAAAGCACGGTAAAGATAAGATGATCCATCAATTAAAATAATCGGTGTGTTATTTGGCATTATGGTTACCTAAATATTATTCAATTTAATACCTAATAGTATAACCTAATTAGCGATAATATTCTTATTAAGGCTATCACATAATGTAAAAAAGTTTCAGGAAAAACTACGTTTCAGTATAAAACTATTCGTAAACAACTGTATATTACATAATGAGTGTTATATAATGCTACATTCATTTTTCGCTTGAGTATGTAATAAATGACAGAATTAAGTCTTGCTGCGCAAAAAGTAAAAGCGGCACTTGCTGCTAAAAACCTTGAGACACCATCATACCGTTTAGCAATGGATAATAGTGAGCGTAAAGCAAAAATCGAGTCACATTTTCGTGAAATTATGAAGCTAATGGAGCTCGATTTGTCTGATGACAGCCTTGCAGAAACTCCTCACCGTGTATCGAAAATGTATGTTGATGAGATTTTTTCTGGTCTTTATTATGAAAATTTTCCGAAAATTACGCTAATCGAAAATAAAATGCAAGTTGATGAGATGATCACCGTTCGCAATATTACCCTAACTAGTGTTTGTGAACACCACTTTGTCACAATAGACGGTAAAGCCACGGTTTCTTATATTCCGAAAGATAAAGTGATCGGACTATCTAAAATCAATCGTATTGTTGAGTTTTTCTCGCAGCGCCCACAAGTACAAGAACGACTAACCCAACAAATTTTAGTTGCACTACAAACTTTACTTGGTACTGTCAATGTTGCCGTTTCAATTGATGCTACCCATTATTGCGTAAAAGCAAGAGGTATTAAAGACTCAAGTAGTATGACAACCACAACGGCCCTTGGTGGTGGATTTAAAACTAATCCAAGTACCAGACAGGAATTTTTGCGCACTTTAAACCATAATTAAATTAATCAGCTACATAAAAATATATTCAATTGGTTAAAAACTTAAATATCATGATTTTTAGTTGCTACAATAAAATAAATAGTAGTAGCAACTAAAAATAGCAAGATATTTTTTCATCAAAATAGACACTAAATACTAAACAACAAAAAGCCTATTTTATATAGTGTGCATCTGAAAGAAAGATTGGTATAATTTGCGGCTATTTAAAATAAATAACATCGTTTTCATGAAAATTATTCGGGGCATAACTAATTTAAAAAATCAATTTACTCAGTGTGTGCTTACATTGGGCAACTTTGATGGTGTGCACTTAGGGCACCAGCAATTAATAAATCATTTAATTGAAAAAGGCAAACAGCTAAACTTGCCAACGGTGGTTATGTTATTTGAGCCCCAACCTTTAGAATTTTTTAGTCCCAATAATGCCCCTTCACGGTTAACCTCTTTTCAAGAAAAAGTCATTTTTATTGAAAAATTAGGTATCGACTATATTATTGCTATTCCATTTACACAAACTTTTGCCAACATGCCTGCCAGTCATTTTATTCAAGATTGGTTAATTAATAAGCTGCAAGCTAAATATATTACTATTGGTGATGATTTTCGATTTGGGTTTGAACGCAAAGGCGATATCACCTTACTGCAACAATATGCACGCAATCACGACTTTGCAGTAGAAAGCATGCCAACATTTGTTTGGAATAATTTTCGTATTAGTAGTACTGCTGTTCGCCAAGCACTTTTAAATTGTGATTTCGAATTGGCTCATTGTCTGTTGGGGCGTAATTATACAATACAAGGTCGCGTAGTTCATGGCAATGCTTTGGCTAGACAATTAGGGTTTCCAACAGCTAATATTCATTTACATCGTAAAAAACCTGCTTTGCAAGGCGTTTATCTTGTTAAAGTAAAAAACAGTTGTTGTAATCAAACTTATTATGGTATTGCCAATATTGGTATAAGACCAACTATTGATGGAAAAAAAGCCATTTTAGAAGTGAATCTATTTGACTTTTCAGATAAAATTTATGGACAATATTTAGACATAACTTTCATTCAAAAATTACGCGACGAGAAAAAGTTTGATTCATTAGCAGAATTAAAACAACAAATTACACAAGATGTTTGCACTGCGAAAAAGATCAGTGCACAATTAACCAATTAAAAGTAGTATCAACAAATTTAACTGGAATAAATCAGCATGACAGACTATAAAAATACTTTAAATTTACCGGAAACCGGATTTCCAATGCGAGGCGATTTGGCTAAACGAGAACCAGCTATGTTACAAAACTGGTACGATAAAGAACTTTATCGCAAAATCCGCCAAGTAAAAAAAGGGAAAAAAACCTTTATTTTGCATGATGGTCCTCCTTATGCAAACGGTAAACTTCATATTGGTCATGCTGTTAATAAAATTATCAAAGATATCATTATCAAATCAAAAGGTTTAAGTGGTTATGATTCCCCGTATATTCCAGGATGGGATTGTCATGGCTTACCCATTGAACAAAAAGTCGAAGAGCAAGTTGGTAAACCAGGAGTTAAAGTATCTCCAGCTGAATTTCGCCAAATTTGTCGCGATTATGCGGCTTCACAAGTTGAACTACAAAAAGCCGATTTTATTCGTATGGGCGTACTTGGTGATTGGCAAAATCCTTATCGCACCATGAATTATGATACAGAAGCCAACATTATTCGAGCTTTAGGTAAAGTGATTGAAAATGGTCATTTAGTTAAAGGCGCAAAACCGGTTTATTGGTGTACTGATTGTATGTCTTCTTTAGCGGAAGCCGAGGTTGAATATTATGATAAATCATCACCAGCAATCGATGTAAAATTTAAAGCGGTTGATAATCAAGCCGTCGCAAATAAATTTGGTATCAATACCAATTTATCTATTTATGCTGTTATTTGGACAACCACACCTTGGACATTACCAGCTAGCCGAGGGATTGCTTTAAATGCAGATTTTGAATATCAACTTGTTCAAATCAATGATAAAGAGTGTCTAATCTTAGCCACTGATTTAGTTGAAACTGTGATGAAGCGAGCCAATATCAGCGAATGGAAAGTGTTAGGTAGCTGTCAAGGTAAGGCACTTGAGTTATTACGTTTTAAACACCCATTCCTTGATTTTGATGAACCTGTGGTACTTGGCGAGCACGTTACTATTGATGCAGGTACGGGTGCAGTACATACCGCACCGGGTCATGGTACAGAAGACTTTATGGTCGGTCAAAAATATGGTCTTGAAGTAGCAAATCCCGTTGGAGGTAATGGTTGTTACCTACCGGGTACTGGTGCTGGATTAGATGGTTTATTTGTATTCAAAGCCAATAAAGTTGTCGTTGAAATATTAAAAGAACATAACGCGTTACTACACTTTGAAAACATCGAACATAGCTATCCATGTTGTTGGCGTCATAAAACACCGGTCATTTATCGCGCAACACCGCAATGGTTTATCAGCATGGAAAAGCAAGGCTTGCGAACGCAATCATTAGAAGAGATCAAGCAAGTCCGCTGGATCCCTGATTGGGGGCAAGCACGCATTGAAACCATGGTAGCTAATCGACCAGACTGGTGCATTTCTCGCCAACGCACGTGGGGCGTGCCAATGACGTTATTTGTTCACAAAGAGACCGAAGAACTTCATCCAGACACGTTAGCATTAATTGAAAAAATCGCTAAATTAGTTGAAAAAGATGGTATTCAAGCCTGGTGGGATGCGGATATTAAAGACCTTTTAGGTCCTGATGCAGAAGATTACCGAAAAGTACCCGATACATTAGATGTTTGGTTTGATTCGGGATCGACATTCTATTCGGTCGTAGCCTCACGCCCTGAGTTTGAAGGGCATGAAGCCGATCTTTATCTAGAAGGTTCTGATCAGCATCGTGGTTGGTTTATGTCTTCATTAATGTTATCAACGGCTATCAATAACCAAGCACCTTATAAACAAGTATTAACTCACGGTTTTGTGGTTGATGGGCAAGGCCGTAAGATGTCTAAATCGCTTGGTAATATTGTCACACCACAAGAAGTGATGAACAAACTTGGAGCCGATATTTTACGTTTATGGATTGCATCGACCGATTATTCAGGCGAAATGAGTTATTCAGATGAAATTATTAAACGCGCTGCTGACAGTTATCGCCGAATTCGTAATACCGCGCGCTTTTTGCTCGCTAACTTAAATGGTTTCGAACCAGTGAAAGATATGGTTAAACCAGAAGATATGGTCGTACTTGATCGCTGGGCAGTGAGTATGGCAAAAGAAGCACAAGAGCAGATCATTCAGGCTTATGAAAATTATGATTTCCACAAAGTGGTGCAACGTATTATGCAATTTTGCTCAATCGAAATGGGATCATTCTATTTAGATATCATCAAAGATCGCCAGTACACAGCTAAAAGCGATAGTATTGCTCGCCACAGTTGCCAAACGGCTTTATATCATATTGCACAAGCAATGGTTCGTTGGATCGCGCCAATTTTATCTTTTACCGCAGACGAAATTTGGCAATATCTACCAATGACAAACAAACAAGAATTTGTTTTTGAAGATGAGTGGTATAGCTCACTCTTTGCTTTGTCAGATAACGAAGCTTTAAATAGCGAATATTGGGCGCAGATTTTAGCGATTCGTAGCGAAGTGAATAAAGTGCTTGAACAAGGTCGTAACGATAAAGTGATTGGTGGCGCCCTTGAAGCTGCTGTTACGCTTTATGCTGACGAAGATATTGTCGCAACATTAGCTAAATTAGAGAATGAATTACGCTTTGTCTTACTTACATCACAAGCGAGCGTAAAACCATTACAATCAGCGCCAGCCAATGCTGTGCAAAGCGATATTCAAGGACTGAAAATTGAACTCGCTAAGGCGCAAGGTGATAAATGCCCTCGTTGTTGGCACTATACTGTCGATAATGAGCCAACAACACACTTATGTAAACGTTGTGCAGAAAACATTCACGGCCAAGGCGAAGTGCGACATTTTGCATAGCGATAAGCCATTTAGCACATTAAAATAAGCTATAGCCTCTCTTTATAGCTATCTAGTATCCTTTCCGCCGACAATTGTCGGCGGAAATATAATAATGAGCACAGACTTATATGAAAAAAGATAACGGACTTTACTGGTTATTATTTGCAATCATTGTTTTTATCATTGATATCGCAAGTAAATTTTGGATTTTAAATAACTTCTCACTATTTGAATCAGTGAACCTATTACCCTTCTTCTCAATTACTTATGTACGCAATATTGGCGCTGCCTTTAGCATTCTTGAAGGTCAACGTACGATGCTTGCCGCTATCGCCTTGATTATCAGTGCCGTGATTTTGTATATGTTATACCGTAATACTCGCCAGCAAAAATTAGAAAATTTTTCATTATCGCTGATTTTAGGTGGTGCATTAGGTAATTTATTTGATCGCCTTTATCATGGTTTTGTCGTCGACTTTCTTGATGTCAATTTTGGTGATTGGCACTATCCAACCTTTAATATCGCAGATTGTGCAATCTGCATGGGTATTGGATTATTTATCTTCTGTAATTATAAAAAACCGAAGAAGACTGTATAGTATGCAAATTATTTTAGCTAATCCTCGTGGTTTTTGTGCTGGTGTTGATCGTGCTATCACCATCGTTGAACGTGCACTTGTATTATTTGGTGCACCAGTTTATGTGCGCCACGAGGTTGTACATAATCGCTATGTTGTTAATCGTCTAAAAGAGTTAGGGGCGATCTTTATTGAAGATATTAGCGAAGTACCCGACAACACCATTCTTATATTTTCGGCACATGGTGTGTCTAAAGCGATCCGAGAGGAAGCCAAACAACGCAAACTCCGCGTTTTTGATGCGACTTGTCCACTCGTAACCAAAGTGCATATGGAAGTTGCTCGATCAAGCTATCGTGGCGAAGAGGTCATTTTAATCGGACATGCAGGTCACATCGAAGTAGATGGTACAATGGGGCAATATAACAATCCCGAAGGTGGCATCTATTTAATTGAATCGATTGATGATGTACAAAAGCTACAGGTAAAAAACGAAAATAACCTTTGCTTTACCACGCAAACAACGTTATCAGTTGATGATACAGCCGAGATCATTACTGCTTTAAAAAAACGTTTTCCTAATATTCGCAGTCCTCGCAAAAATGATATCTGCTATGCGACAACCAATCGCCAGCAAGCCGTTAAACAGCTATCATCACGTGCCGATATTGTCTTTGTCGTTGGTTCTAAAAATTCGTCTAATTCCAATCGCCTAGCCGAGCTAGCAAGGCGAAACAGCAAACAGGCTTATTTAATTGATTTTGCTTCTGATATCCGCAAAGAATGGTTGATAAATGCACAGACAATCGGTGTAACAGCCGGCGCTTCTGCCCCTGATATTTTAGTACAGCAAGTGATTAATCATTTAAAAAGCCTCGGTTGTACATCACTCATTGAAACAGATGGCATTTTAGAAAATATCACCTTTGAAATTCCCAAAGAGCTTCGGATTGATATTAAGCCAATTTAATTTAAGAAGAAGCTTTCAGTCCCTGAAATTTTGCTAATAACGCTTCTTTTGTTTCAACATGTTCAGGGTCGGCAATAATCGCATTTTGAATAGGGCAAACACGCTGACATGTCGAATGATCATAATAACCTACACATTCGGTACATTTATTAGGATCAATTTCATAAGTATCAAAACCCATTGAGATAGCCTCATTTGGGCACTCAGGCTCACACATATCACAATTAATACACTTATTAGTTATTTTTAACGCCATTGCTCTTCTATCTTTACCGACTTCAAAAAATTTTCGCCATTATAGCGCAATCGCCAATAAATCCTAATAAAGATCAAGTTGTCGCTTATTGAGCGACTCAATTATTGTAAAAAACTTTCAGGGAACTATGTCTTTTAGTATAAAATAGATAATTTATATAAGATAATTTTCATAATTATTACAATTTATTAAGAATGGTTATCAATTTCATTTATATTTATTGAGATAAAATGTAAAAAACTACAAATAAATTAAAGGATGAAAAGGTTTGTTAAAGTCTATGAAAATTAGATATATAGTTACTGCTATTATCTTCTTAGCAATTATTTATATTGTATACTTAATCACATCTCATTCAGAACCTACCGTTAATTATATTACCTCGCCTGTGACCAAAGGTCATATTGAAAAAACAGTTCTTGCCGATGGTACAATTAGCGCTTTTAAACAAGTTAGTGTTGGCGCACAGGTTTCTGGTCAAATAAAAAAACTCTATGTTGAGTTGGGCGATGAAGTTAAACAAGGCGATATGATTGCCGAAATTGACGATCTTAAACAAAGCAATGATTTAAAACAATCAGAAGCTTCACTTAATAGTTTAGAAGCACAACGAGAAGCCAAACAAGCAAGACTAATTAACTATCAGTTAACCTATGATCGTCAGCACAAACTGGTCAGTAAGGGAGTGGGTATTCAATCAGATTTGGATGCCGCAAAAGCCGAACTTGATGCTATCAAAGCCGATATTGCTGCGCTTAATGCCGATATTGTTAAGGCGCAAGTTGCGGTTGATACAGCGAAAGTTAACTTAGGATATACTAAAATTCGCTCACCCATTGATGGTGTGATTGTCGCCATTCCTGTCGATGAAGGACAAACCGTTAATTCCGTCCAAAGTGCACCAACCATTGTTAAAGTAGCGCAGCTGGATAAAATGACTATTGAGGCGCAAATTTCCGAAGCCGATGTGGTCAATGTTAAAAAAGGGATGCCAGTTTATTTTACCATTTTAGGACAACCGAATAGACGTTTTGATGGTTTAACACTACGTGCGATAGAGCCAGCACCAGATTCAATTAATACCGAGACAACCTTGTCAGGCTCATCCTCATCAACAAAAAGCGCGATTTATTACAATGGATTATTTGATGTGAATAATCCCGATCATATTTTAAGAATTTCAATGACAGCACAAGTTTATATTGTCTTGTCTGAAGCAAAAGATGTATTAACCATTCCTTCTCAAGCAATCCAAAAAAAATTAGGTAATAATAAAGCCATTGTTTATTTATTAAATAAAAGTAAAGAAATTGAAGAACACGAAGTTATTTTAGGTATCGATAATAATGTCAATGTTGAAATAAAATCGGGTATTAAAGAGGGTGATATTGTTGTAGTAAGTAGTACTAATGGAGCGTCAATAGGTAATAATGCAAGATCCCCAAGGATTCGATTCTAATATGGCAAAGAATATACCTCTTATCAAGCTTGAAAATATTGTTCGTGAATTTCCAGCAGGTGATTCAACCATACAAGTTCTTAAAGGCATCAATCTGACAATTAATGCAGGTGAAATGGTGGCGATTATTGGGGCATCAGGGTCTGGTAAATCCACTTTGATGAATATATTAGGCTGCCTAGATAAACCAACCACTGGCACTTACTCCATTGGCGGACGGACAACAAGTAAATTGTCACTTGATGAACTCGCCGAATTACGTCGCGAGCATTTTGGCTTTATCTTTCAACGTTATCATTTGTTAAATGCACTAACTGCACAAGGCAATGTAGAAATTCCAGCCATTTATGCTGGCGTGACCAGTGAACAACGGCAAAAAAGAGCGGAC
Organism: Gilliamella sp. App4-10; assembly: GCF_001690495.1. GTDB lineage: Bacteria > Pseudomonadota > Gammaproteobacteria > Enterobacterales > Orbaceae > Gilliamella > Gilliamella apicola_G. The sequence goes on along the minus strand of NZ_LZGS01000053.1, from coordinate 14,506 downwards.
GAAATTTTAACACGTTTAGGACTTGCCGATAAAATACATAATAAACCTAGTCAGTTATCAGGAGGACAACAACAACGTGTCAGTATTGGCCGAGCTTTAATTAATGGTGGACAAATCATTTTAGCTGATGAACCAACCGGAGCCCTCGACCGCAAAAGTGGCTTAGAAGTGATGGCAATATTGCAAGAGTTACACCAACAAGGCCACACAGTTATTATTGTTACACACGATGCAAATATTGCCCAAAATGCTCAGCGAATTATTGAAATTAGTGACGGTAATATTATTTCTGATTCAATAAACCCCAAATACCAATCTGAACAAAGTGATAATCGTCAAATTAAGCAAATCGAAGCAACTAAAACCCAAGATAACTTCTTGGCAAAATATTATCGTTTTCGTGATGCTTTTAAGATGGCTATGTTGTCGATGCTTTCACAGCGATTACGTACTGTCTTAACGATGTTAGGTATCATTATTGGTATTGCCTCTGTGGTATCAGTTGTTGCATTAGGGCAAGGCACAAAGCAGAAAATTTTATCTAACATTAATTCGTTGGGAACAAGCACGCTTGAAATCTATCCTGGCTCAGGCTTTGGTGATCGCAATGCAGATAAAATCACGACACTACGCTCATCTGATGCCGATTTTTTGGCTCAGCAAAGTTTTGTTCACAGCACCACGCCAAACCTATCAACGGGTGTTTATTTTCGAATTAACAACTTAGCTGTAACAGGAACCGTAAATGGTGTTGGAGAGCAATTCTTTGCAGTTCGTGGTTATACTATTTCTCAAGGAAAATCGTTTGATGAAACAAGTATTATTACTTCAGCACAAGATGCGGTAATTGATGAAAATACCGTTAAGCGACTATTTGCAGATCAAAACCCTATTGGAAAAATTTTAATGGCCGGCCAGCTACCCGTAAGAATCATTGGCGTTGCGACTAAACAACAACAAGGATTTGGTAGTAATGAAAGCTTGAATATTTGGTTACCTTATACCACTGTGATTAATCGTATGATGGGTCAAACTTCGTTAAAAAGCATCACTGTACGCGTTAAAGATAATGTCGATTTATCAATTGCAGAACAAGCTATCAATCAAATCATGTTAAAACGACATGGCACAAAAGATTTTTTTATCTTTAACTCAGATAATATACGAGAAACCATTAACTCATCAGCTTGGGTAATGACACTCTTGGTTTCGGCTATTGCACTCATTTCACTGATTGTTGGTGGCATTGGCGTGATGAATATTATGCTAGTATCGGTCACAGAAAGAACGCGAGAAATTGGCGTACGTATGGCCGTTGGTGCGCGTTCAAGCGACATATTACAACAATTTTTAATTGAAGCCGTATTAGTTTGTTTAACGGGTGGCACAATAGGTATTTTACTTTCGTTTGCTATTGGATTTATCTTTAACGCTTTTGTTACATCATTTGCTATGAGTTTTTCCATTATCGCCATTGTTGCGGCATTTAGCTGCTCAAGCATAATTGGCATTATCTTTGGTTACTTTCCAGCAAAACGTGCAGCAAAACTTGATCCTATTTATGCTTTAGAGCGAGAATAGTCTTATTACTATAATAAAAAATCCCTTTGCACAAAATGATACAAAGGGATTTAAATGATTAATTTATACAATTGATTTATTTAAGTTTGATAATCATTTATTTTTTAATAGAATGAGATTTTTCTTTTATTTTTACATTAGGATCTAAACCTACTACAAATGCGGTTACTCTTGCATAATCATTAATAAATTCCTCATCACTGGTTCTATTAAGCTGATTTGTTACGATATAAAACTTACGATTTACAATAACAGTAGGAATAGATTCTGGTTTCATTTCTTTAATCGCATCAGCTTGCTGTGCCATAAACGCTTTAACTAAAAAGTTATCTTTTGTTTTATCAAACTCTTCAGCACTGATACCTAATTTTTCAAAAACCATTTTAATATCATCAGCAGTTTTTATTGTTTTATCTTTTTGCACTGCATTATAAAGTGCATCAGAGGCTTTATCTTCGATACCTAATACATTAGCCACAGCCCATGCTTGCGCAAGTTCTTTAGCTAATGGACCAAAATCCTCTAAATGGTAGCGTCTAAATTTAACGCCTTCTGGTAAAGCCTTACCAATAGTTTGTGAGCCTTGATGTTGAATTTCAAATCTAAAACAACTTGGACAATTAAACGAAAAGAACTCAATGACTTCTTTGTCAGGTGAGGGATTAGTTGGCAATGTCGCATATTGTTTACCTAATTCAATCGGTGTTTGTACATTTGCTATGGTTGGTTTTGATGTGTCGGCTTTAGCCGTTGTTTTTCCTCCATCTGCAAAACAACTTACAGAAGAAAGCAAGACACTAATTGCAATAAGTGTTTTTTTCATCTTAATAATTCTCCTTATTCTTTTATAATCCCACGTGCTTTTAATAATGCGGATTTAAAATCTTCTTCATAATCTTTTTTTAGACCCGGAATAGCTTCGTTCTTATCTGAGCCTCGCATTTTTAAATGATAAATTAATATTTCATCACTTAAGTCTTTTAATTCACCTTCAAAACCAGCCTCTTGTCCCAATTTAGCTAAAAATTGTAATAAGTTAAGATCAGAATCGCTTTCCCAAGCTGGTTGTAATAATTCCATTACTTCATCAATACGATGACATTTCATAATTAATACCTTTTTAAATCCTCAATTTAATTGAAGATGATATAAAATCTTATTTATATATACCTAAATAAATTATTCCAATACGTAAGGCAATAACTCACATACCCATTATTGCCAACCTAAAAATCGACACAATAATAATATTTAATTGATTAAACTACACCTTAAAAATAGACTGGTATATACTCAGTTTTAATAATAGTTGAATCAGTCTGATTAAAATGTGTATGCTGCAACTTAAAATAACTTTGATATATAGTAATGTTATTTTGTTTTTTCGCAATGTAAAAGAGAAATAATTTATGGAAAAACTGTCTATTACTGCAATCATTTTAGCTGGGGGAAAAAGCACTCGCATGAATGGCAAAGACAAAGGTTTATTATTATTAAATCAAAAACCGCTCTATCAACATGTCATTGACCGTATCAAACCTCAAACTGATTCAATCATGATTAATTGTAATAATAATGTTAACCAATATCAATCAGCTGGATATCCAGTGTTTAGCGATGTTTTAACGGGGTACTTTGGCCCATTATCAGGTATTTACAGTGGGTTATTATATAGTACAACTGATTGGAATTTATTTGTTAGTTGTGATACTCCCTTTTTACCGAATGATTTAATCGCACGTTTAGCTGTGCATACCTTAACCCATACAGCAATTTATCCTATTGATGGTAAATATCATCACCCAACCATCCTACTTATTCACAAGAGCGTTATTCAACAAGTTAGAAGTTATTTAGAACAGGGTAATCGTAAATTAATATTATTTTTAGAACAAATCAATGCAAAATGGGTCGATTTTAATGATCAGGCTTCTTGTTTTATTAATATCAATACGCCTAAAGAACTTAAACAAGTAAATCAGCTGACAAAGTAACCAAACATACAAAGAGGATAACGATATAATCCATATAACAATAATTTATCAATAGTTAATTTCACCGAAACACTGATCTAAGGTAATACGTTCATGCCCGCTTCTAATACCTAGCAACACATTAGGTTAACCATTTTTTAAATTGCTCAGTAAATAATTCTATCTCTTCATTTTGAGTAGACCATGAAGTACAAAAACGCAAGCCAATATGATTACAATCAGTTTGGCCAAGATTATCAACAGAATAATGAGCGAGAATTTTTTCAGCCAATTGATTAGGGAAATTAACAAATAACTGATTACTTTGTGGTTTAGCTGCAAATGTTAATCCTGCTTTCTCAAATATCGTTTTTAATTTATCGGCCATCTGATTACTATGCTTGCCTAGCTCAAAATAAAGGTTATTTTGCATTAGCGCATTCATTTGTGCTGCCACAATCCAACTTTTCGCGAATATTGCACCTTTTTGTTTCATACTGAAACGAAAATCTTGATTAATAGCAAGGTTATTAAATACCACCGCTTCACCAGCCAAAGCACCAACTTTAGTACCACCAATATAAAATACATCTGTGTATTTTGCTAAGTCAGGAAAAGATATATCATTATCCTTCGCCGCTAAAGCCATAGCTAAACGCGCTCCATCTAAATAAAGATAAAGGTCATTTTTTTGACAAAATTGATATAATTTTTTGATCTCCTGCTTGGTATATATAGTGCCAAGTTCTGTTGTGTTTGAGATATATACAAGCTTAGGTTGCACCATATGTTCATCACAATGATCAGCTAAAACGGGCTTAATCAGTTCAGGCGTTAGCTTTCCATCTTCTGTTTGTACTGTTAACACTTTATGCCCAGTTGCCTCGATAGCCCCAGTTTCATGCACATTTACGTGCCCAGTATCAGCCGCAATCACCGCCTGATAAGGTCTTAAGATATGTGAAATGACCACTAAATTAGTAATCGTACCCCCCGGCATAAAATGAATATCAGCATTAGGCGACTGTAACTGTATTTTTATGTTTTCTCTTGCCTGGTTACAACATTGATCTAAACCATACCCACTGAACTTCTTATCAGTAATATCAATAACACTTTTGAGCAATGTAGGATGAATAGTCTGATTATAATCATTCAAAAAATCATACATATGATTACCTTTATCGTTTAGCTTTGTATAAAATGATGTAATATTAATTACACATGAATATAACACTTTTAAAAGATGGGTTCTATGAACAAACAAAAAATTATCGGCATTAATGGCTATAGTGGCAGCGGTAAAACAACATTGCTGAAAAAGATCATTCCATTGCTTATTGAACAAAATTTTAAAGTCGGCTCAATAAAACACGCTCATCACGATATTGAAGTCGATATTCCAGGTAAAGATAGTTATGAATTACGGAAGGCTGGATCCTTACAAACAATTGTTGCTTGTGATAAGCGATATGCTGTGTTTCATGAAACACCAAATAAGCCAACCGATTTAATCACACTCATTAATCAATTTAATGATGTTGATATGATATTGATAGAAGGTTTTAAACACGAAAAGATTCCTAACATTATTTGCCACCGCAAAACAAATAAAAAAGCACTTTATATTGACGAGTTTACCATAGCGGTTGCAAGTGATGAGCCGTTAACTACTTCTTTACCAGTATTGGATATCAATCAACCACTTCAAATTGTTGAATTTATAAAAAACTATTTATTTAAACAATAATATAGCGTATCTTATTTACCAAATTTTTACTTTATAGTCTATAAAACATACATGATTCCTTTATTAAAAAAATTAAAATACATTTTAAGCATTACCAAAAAAGGAATAATCGGACTCATCTTGCTATCTCTCTTTTCTACTTTAGTTATGCGCTGGGTAAATCCTCCATTCGGTTCTATGTTAATGATAGAGCGCAAGATTATGCATTGGAACACACCACAACAACGAATCTGGAAAGATCTAGATAAAATTTCAGACAATATAAAAATTGCAGTAATAGCATCAGAAGATCAGAATTTTCCTGCACACCGAGGATTTGATTTTAAAGCTATTCGCCTAGCACTAGACCATAATCAAAATAGTAAAAAGATTAAAGGCGCTAGCACAATCACTCAGCAAGTGGCTAAAAATATCTTTTTATGGTCATCTCGCAGTTGGATTCGTAAAGGAATTGAGTCTTGGTTTACATTATGGATAGAGTTATTTTGGTCAAAAGAACGTATACTCGAACTCTATTTAAATTGTGCAGAATGGGGAGAAGGTATTTTTGGTATTGAAGCCGCATCTCAGCACTATTTTAATGTCAGTGCCAGCCAGTTAACATCACGGCAAGCAAGTTTACTTGCAGCAGTATTACCTAATCCAAGACGTTGGAGTCCAATAACACCAAGCAAGAGAGTCCAAAAAAAAGCAAAATGGATTCATACCCAAATGCGTAATTTAGGCAATAACAATTATCTTAAAAAACTAAAATAACCACTTATTCCTAAATAAATTTTTGGATAAATTCAGGCACAATTTTACTTGCTGGACCATAAATTTTTGTTTGAAATAAACTTTGTTTAAGACTAGGTTCTAGATTAAGTTCAATCGTTTCAGCACCAGATAAATTGGCTTCTTGCACAAAACCGGCAGCAGGATAAACATTACCTGAAGTACCAATAGCAATAAAATAATCAGCTTGCGAAAGTGCATCATAGATTTTATCCATCTGTAGTGGGATCTCTCCAAACCAAACAATATGCGGGCGAATAAATGGATTTTGTTTATAATCCACATCTTTTTCGCACTCAATAATTTGCCCTGTTTTTTCATTACGAACTTTTAATAATTCCCCATGCATGTGAATAGTATTTTTAGATCCAGCTTGTTCATGTAAATTATCCACATTTTGTGTCACAATTAATACATTTTCTGAGCCTAATTTTCTTTCTAACTCAGCTAAAGCAAGATGTGCTGCATTTGGTTTAACATTGGCATCTTGTAATTTATTGCGCAACATATTATAAAATTGATGAACCGTTATAGGATCTCGAATATACCCTTCATAAGTGGCAACATCATCGACATTATAGCCTTCCCACAACCCATCTTGCGCACGAAATGTTGATAGTCCCGACTCAGCTGAAATACCAGCGCCTGTTAAAATGACAATTTTAGGTATCTTCATAATGGATATATACACCTTTCCCTTTGCTATTAAATTATTTTGTTATAAGTTAAACATCAACCATAGTAATTACTTTTTTTAAAAAAAGTGAATAAAATTATTACTTGTATTCAGTAGTAAACATCTGTAATGCTGGTTTATTTAGTCTTTGATATTGGCTGTAAGCCGTTGCCACTTTCAGTCGGATAGCTTCTTTAGATTCACCTTTCAACCAACTATCAATCATCGCATAAACACTATACGCTTCTGGTGCCATTCGATGCATAGTCAAAATCAAAGGCGTGATGCCTAAACGAGATAGTGGTGGTGTAAAATATTGTTGGCTTTTGCAAGCAAATACTGCCGCATAACGTGATTTTTGTTTTTCTTGTTGTTCTTTTGATAATGTATCCCAGCGCCAGCTATCAGGCAGATACTTCTTCCATGACCATTCCATTAATGAATCGTGGCCAATATAGACAACCAGATCAGCACTGCCACCTGCCATGATCGTTTTATCACTTAATTTAAACGCTTTTACCTTTTTGCCTGCTGAGTAGTCAATAAAATCATCAACAGTATCGTTAATATATTTGCCATTATACGCCTGTGCAATTAGATAGACATCTTTGTCTTGGTGTTTGTAAATAATTTCTTCTAATATTATTCCTGATTTGGGTCGATTAATTTGTACAATTTGCCACTCTTTTTGCTTAGAAAAATAGGTTTTAAACCCGTAAGCAGCCCCCCAATAAAGGTTGTTTTTGGGATCTTGACCATTACCTATCGCCTTTGGAACAGGTGCAATCTTTTGATATTTGTTATCACAAAGCGCCACCAAAACATGGATCACTTTGGGATCGGCAAAACAGGGCAAGGAGAGTATGAAATAAATAATCGATGCAAACCATAACTGTGTTTTTCTTTTCTTCATTTAAGATTGTTACCTTAAAGGCCGTATTTATAACTACATTATTTTTTATATAGACTTTATAGCATAGCTATTCTACTATTTAGTAAGACGAGTTAACAAAAAATAAATAAATTTTATATAGGTATATGAAAAATGAAAACAATTGGTTTAATCGGAGGGATGAGTTGGGAAAGCACCACAACTTATTATCAAGTTATTAATCAAACTATTGCCAAATCATTAGGTGGCCTGCATTCAGCAAAAACAATTTTATATAGCGTTGATTTTCAAGCGATTGAAAATTGCCAAGCCAATAATGAGTGGAATAAAAGCGCAGAAATTTTAATTGATGCGGCTAAAAGAGTAGAATTAGCTGGTGCAGATTTTATTGTAATTTGTACTAATACCATGCATAAAGTTGCAGATCAAATCCAAAAAGCAATTAATATTCCGATTATTCATATTGCCGATGTGACAGCTAAACATTTACTAGCACAAAATATTAAATCGGTCGCTTTGTTAGGTACTAAATATACAATGGAGCAGGACTTTTATAAATCTAAACTGATCGATAAAAATTTAAATGTGCTTATTCCAGAATCTCAAGACAGAAATATCATTAATCAGATCATTTATGATGAACTTTGCAAAGGTATTATTCAGCCTGATTCTAAGCAAGCCTATCTTAATATTGTTGATAAACTCGTTAAAAATGGCGCAGAAGGTGTTATTTTAGGCTGTACGGAAATAGGGTTATTAATCTCTCAATCCGATCGTAATATACCTTTTTTTGATACAGCCTTAATTCACGCACAAGAGGCAGCATTACTTGCAATAAGTTAATAAGTTATTCTTCGTTCGTATATTCTAGTATATCACCCGGTTGGCAATCTAGATGTTTGCAGATTGCTTCGAGTGTTGCTAGTCTAATTCCTTTTACTTTACCTTGCTTAAGTAATGATAAATTTTGTTCTGTAATACCAACTGCTACCGCTAGATCTTTTGATTTAACTTTACGTTTTGCTAGCATTACGTCTAAATTTATTATAATTGGCACATATGGCTCCTTTTAAATAAATTGTTTATTTTCTTCAGCTAGTTGGCAAGCCTTTTTTAGTATTTGACCTATAAGCATAATACTCATGGCAGGAAATAGCGTTATAATATCATCACTAGAAAAAGAAATAGAAAAGTAACGTGCTGACGACTCTTGATTATAAGTTAAGATCATTGTTAATAAAGGTTCAGATAAAAAACTTATAACCACCCAAAAAACAAGCAATTTGCCAAATACGTAACAATGGTTAGCTGATTTTACCGAAAAATACTCTGATTGACTGTAATTAATAAACAATAATCTAAGTTGATAAAACGCATAAGCTAAAATAAGTATTAATGAAGTATCGATTAACATTGCGATAAGTCGCTTGCCATCCAGATAACGATTTAGGATCAACATTATCAATCCCACTTTGGATAAAAGAAAACCCTCCAAATTCAAGCCCAATATTTTGCATACCCAAAAAATAATATAAGAATGGGCATATTGAGCTAATTAACATAATTAGAATAGGAATTAATGTTAATAATGCCATGAAGCGACAATATTGATTCAATCGAGAATGTGTTTTAGTCATATCTGTGTTCATCTTTATATCCTTTCTTTTATAAAACTGTACACAATATAACATAAACAAAATTTAAAACAATAAAAAATTAAAATAAAACGATAATTTTTTATTGTTTTATTAGGTTAGAATACAAAAAAAACCTTACTTTTTTATCAGTAAGGCCTAAGAAGTTAACAATAACAAATCAACTATGCTTCAATAGCCACTCGTAATTTTTTCATTGCATTTTTTTCGAGTTGGCGAATACGTTCAGCTGAAACACTATATTTATCAGCTAAAACTTGTAATGTAGATTTGCTATCATCTGAGTCTAACCAACGTGCTTTGATAATATCTTGGCTACGTTCATCCAATTTTAATAATGCATCGTGTAACTTATCTGTTGCATCATTTTCCCAATTATCATTTTCTATTGATTTTGAAAAATCAGAATTACTGTCTTCTAAGTAAAGTGCTGGTGCAACAATTGAATTATCATCGTCATCACTATCTATATCAAATGACATATCTTGTGCTGACATGCGAGATTCCATTTCAAGTACATCTTTACGACTTACACCTAACTCATCAGCCACCATATCAACTTCAGCATTATTAAACCAACCTAAACGTTGTTTGGTCTTCCTTAAATTAAAAAATAGCTTTCTTTGTGCCTTAGTCGTTGCAACTTTAACAATACGCCAATTTTTTAATACGTATTCATGAATTTCGGCTTTTATCCAGTGCACAGCAAATGAGACTAAACGCACCCCCATTTCTGGATTAAAACGGCGTACGGCTTTCATTAAACCAATATTGCCTTCTTGAATTAAATCAGCTTGCGGTAAACCATAGCCAGAATACCCACGAGCAATATGCGCAACAAAACGTAAATGAGATAATATCAATTGTCTTGCTGCATCAACATCATCATGATAATAAAGTTTTTCGCCTAATGATTTTTCTTCTTCTGCTGTTAGCATCGGATAGGTATTAATCATACGAATATATGATTCAATATTACCTTGTGGAATTAAAGCACCTACTTGCATTTTTATATCAGTACCCATTTAACTCCCCCTTAAATTAACTAGTTTTTGTCACATAGATAAGATGCAACAATTAAAAACGTTAAACTAACTTTGATTTATTAATTAGACCTTCAAGCTATAAATTAGTTCATATTTTTTATTTAAAATTAATAAAACATCTTGCTAGGATCAACATTTACAAAAACTAATATACATTCTAATTAGTTATGTCGAAATAGCTAGGTAATTTGTGTCATTTTTAAATATTTTTTAGTCGCAACAAGCGATGAAAACCATCCAATAATTATAGTAATAAATATAATTAATAAGCTTTCATCCCATGATAAGCCTTCAATATGAATAATTGTCCCAAAAGCATCAGAAACATTCAATATAATTGATTCTATTTGAAAGATAAATATTTTCGATAATACCAACGAAACGATAGAGCTAATAAAACCTATAAAAATCCCACTATATAAAAAAGGACGTAAAATAAACCCTTCTGTTGCACCAATTAATTGCATAACAACTATAGTTTGTTTTCTAGCAAAAATATTTAAGCGAATACTATTACCGATTACAAGTGACACAGCAATAATCATAAAGATGGAAATAATCCAAAAAACAGATCTAACCATATTAGTTAACGCTGTTAATCGAGTAAACCAGCTATCATCTAACTTTATATCATCTATGCCATCAATATTGAGTAATTCAACTTGTAATCGATGCAATACAACTGTCTTTTTTGCTTCATCTTTAGGTATAACAATGGCTACTGCCGGCAGTGGATTTTCATCTAATAAATCTAATGCGCTACTGAATCCAGACCATATTCTAAATTCCTCTTTTGTTTCATCTCGAGAAAGATAATCAATTTTATCAACCTCAGGGTAAGATTTGAGTTTGACTAGTAATTCTGTAGTTTTCTCCGAGGTTAATTCTTTATTGATATAAATAGTTAAATTAGGCGTTGGATACCATTGATGTGCAGCCTGACTGGCATTTTTCCAAAGTAAATAGCTAATAGTTGGTAGCGTAATAGAAATCGCAATAACAAAAATAGTCAGTAATGATGCAAAAAGATGTTGAGTAAAATCATTAAAGGCATTGCGCCAAGCATAACTAATTTGCCTTTTCCAACGAGACAAAAAAGTATTTTTCGTTTCTTTCGATTTAGTAAATTTGATAGTAGTATTTCGCATCAATTTTTAAACTCTAAACGCCCTTGATTTAAATGCAGTATTCTATGATGCTTACGACGAATAAGCCCTATATTGTGCGTTGCCATCAAAACAGTCACACCTGACCGATTAAACTCTTCAAAAAGCTTTAAGATATCTTTAGAAAGCTTATCGTCTAAATTACCGGTCGGTTCATCAGCAAGCAAGACACTAGGGCGATTAACAATTGCACGAGCTATACCCACTCGTTGTTGTTCTCCACCTGATAATTGTATAGGATAAAATTTCATCTTATTTATCAATCCGACTTTATCCAATGATGCTGAAACCCGTCTGCGAATTTCTTCTATTGGTTTACCTAAAATAATTAATGGAATAGCAACATTATCATAGACAGTGTGATCCATTAATAGCTGATGATCTTGAAATACCATACCAATAGTGCGACGTAAAAATGGCATATCGTGTCTTTTTAGGTTTGAAACATTAATACCATTTAGTAGTACTTGACCATCATTGGCTTTCTCTAAACCACAAATTAACCGCATTAAAGTACTTTTACCTGCACCAGAATGCCCCGTTAAAAATGCCATTTCTCCAGATGATAAAGTAAAGTTTATATTCTGTAATGCTGGTTTACCACCAGAATAAACTTTACTTACACGCTGAAATTCGATCATGACTTTTCTCTATTCATCTGCTTCATCAAATAAAGCATTTATAAAATCATTGGCAACAAAAGGCCTTAAATCTTCAATCTTTTCACCAATGCCTATATAACGTATTGGGATATTAAACTGATCTGCGATGCTAAAAATAATCCCACCTTTTGCCGTACCATCTAATTTAGTCAATGTCATTCCTGTTACACCAACCGCTTCATTAAATAGTTTAGTTTGGCTAATCGCATTTTGACCGGTACCTGCATCAATCGTTAACATGATTTCATGAGGTGCTGTTTCATCTTGCTTCTTAATCACTCGTACTATTTTTTTCAACTCATCCATTAAATGAGACTTATTTTGTAAACGACCTGCTGTATCAGCTATTAATATATCTATTTTTTTTGCTTTCGCTGCTTGTATTGCATCAAAGATAACAGATGCCGAATCTGCATTGGTATGCTGTGCAATAACAGGGATATGATTACGTTCCCCCCAAACTTGCAATTGTTCAACAGCAGCAGCACGAAATGTATCGCCAGCGGCAAGCATAACTGATTTACCTTGTTGCTGAAATTGACGGGCTAATTTACCAATTGTCGTTGTTTTACCTACACCATTAACACCAACCATTAAGATAACAAATGGGTTATGAGTATTAATATCAAGTGGTTTATCTACTCCATCTAAAATAGATTTCATTTCTTGTTTTAAAAGCACATGTAAAGCATCAGCATCTTTTAGTTCTTTTCTTGAAGCTTGCTTTGTTAAGCTATTTATAATTTTTTGTGTTGTATCAAAACCAACATCAGCAATAAGTAACTGTTCTTCTAGTTCTTCAAATAAGGCATCATCGATCTTTTTTCCTTTAAATAGACTTAAAAAACCAGATCCAATATTCTGTTTAGTCTTAAAAAGACCTTTTTTTAAACGGGAGAAAAACCCTTCTTTTTTTTGTTCAACCATAAATAATTTATCCCATGATCATTTAAAGATCATTGTATCTTATTTTAGAATAAAGCCCAATGCATTAGATCTTTTAAAAAGATTATAAAAGAAATATTTCGTGATCCATAACCAGTAAATATCGCTGATTACAAGTAAAGATCTCGAGTTGTGATGAATCGCCATTCACTTAATGGTAACTGGTGAGTAAATAGATTGTACTTGCCAATCTGAACTCGTATTAGACGCAAACAAGGAAAACCGATCGCAGCACACATTCTTCTGACCTGCCGATTTTTTCCTTCTGAGATTGTCATACTTATCCATGAAGTAGGTATTGTTTTGCGTTCTCTAATAGGAGGCTCTCTTTTCCATAACTGCAATGGTTCATCAAGAAAGGTTACTGTGGCTGGCTGTGTGTAAAATTCTTTTAATTGCACACCAGTTCTTAGCTTATCTATAGCCTGTTGATTAATAATACCTTCAACTTGTACCCAATAAGTTTTAGGCAATTTAAACTTTGGTGAACTGATTTTGGCTTGTAATTTACCGTCACTAGTTAACAATAATAACCCCTCACTATCAGTATCTAACCGCCCTGCAGGGTAGAACTTAGGTAAGTTTATAAAGTCTTTTAACGTCTGATATTTTTCATGCGGTGAAAATTGAGTCGTAACATTAAACGGTTTATTAAAGGCTATTAATGAACTCATTCTGTTCTCTTGTTAACAAATAATCTTCATTTGATTAAAATTATTATAAATAATAATTTATTTATAATAAAATAATTAAAAGCAAAAAAGCCCAGCATCACTGCTGGGCTCTCTCTAAATTTAAAAGTCTGGCGGCACCCTACTCTCACATGGGTAATACCCACACTACCATCGGCACTACGGCGTTTCACTTCTGAGTTCGGCATGGGGTCAGGTGGGACCACCGCGCTATTACCGCCAGACATATCCTGTCTTCTCTTCTTCTACATCAATGATGCTATAATAAAATATTATACCTCTTCACCATCAATATCTCAATCCAGAACAAACTGCTTTATCATTCTTTAATCAACCTCAGTCAACCTAGAATATTAAAAACTCTCGCGTAACCCCAAAACAACTCCGAGTTGTAAGGTTAAGACTCTCGGTTCATTAGTATCAGTTAGCTCAATGTATCACTACACTTACACACCTGACCTATCTACGTCTTAGTCTCAAACGGACCTTACTGAATCTCTTCAGGGAAAACTCATCTCGAGGCTAGTTTCGTACTTAGATGCTTTCAGCACTTATCTATTCCGCACGTAGCTACCGGGCAATGCAATTGGCATCACAACCCGAACACCAGCGGTGCGTTCACTTCGGTCCTCTCGTACTAGAAGCAAACCCTCTCAATTTTCCTACGCCCATGGCAGATAGGGACCGAACTGTC
>NZ_LZGS01000052.1 GCF_001690495.1 Gilliamella sp. App4-10 | reverse complement strand
TAATATCAGATGCATACGTAAAATAAGGCATTAAAAATAGTAAAGTAAATCCAAATAAAAAACTCTTCATTTTGCCACTCCTATTTATTGAGGATCTGTACCAAATGTAATGCGATACCCCTCTTTTAAAAGATCCAAAGGATCTAATAAATCTTCGCGTCTTTCATAAGGTTTATTCGCTTTATTACTTAATGGTTTTTTCAAATCTAATCCACTTTTACCGGAATAATATTCTAAATGTAACATGAAAATAATTTTTCCAGATAAAACCATTAATGGGGTGTCGTCATCATTTAGCAACTGACCAGTTTTTGCTAGTACAGTACCTTGCTTAACAAAATCGCCAACTTTGATGTTTGTAATACTTGACTTATCAACTTCACCATAACGAATAATGAATTCTCGTCCACTATTGGTATGATGCTTGACTGTTATCTGATGAGTTTTACAATAAAAATTTCTAATATCTAATACAACACCGTCACATACCGCGACAATCTCTGTATAAGGTTCTGTATATAAATCACGTGCCGCATGTTTCCTTTTTCCCCCACTACGATTCCACCCAAACATTGTTTGATTATCATTTTTAGTCCAATTAAAGTTTTTACCAAATTGCATATCAAAATTGTTTATTGGTTTTACTTTTAATGGGAAAATAATTTCAGCACTTCTAACATTAAAATAATCCACCATCGCCACCGGATGAATAAACCATGCCTTGCCGTCTGCGGATAGATTGGACAGTTTAGGGATATTGGCATCAGTGTTTGCGGTTGGGTTTTGTGCTTGTGCCTGTGCCACTTGTTTCCACCACAGTGACGGTTTAATGCGCTGTGCTTTTTCTAGTTGCCAGTTTGATTTGACATGTTTATGCGCTTCGTCCACCACCTCTAAGGCAAAATCACGGAGGTAAGGCTCGGTGATGCCTAGCTCATCTAATCCCGCTTCAATAATTGCTTTTTGTTGTTGTTTTTCTTCTTCAAATAGCTCATCAATTTCGTTCCATTTGCTTAACGCTTCATCGGCATACCATTCGCTTTCATATTTTACCAATAAATGCCCTATCAACTCCGCTGTCCAGCTTCGGCGTAATCCTTCCTTTAAATCCCTATCCGTAAAAGTCGGCGGCGGTAGGTCTTTTTTTCGTTGGGTTGAATATATCAGTGTGCCCGTTAAGATTTGATGTAATGCCCGCATCGCTGGCGTGTAATCGGCTAAATCTAATTTCGCCACTTTATTCTTGCCTATCTTGTCAGATAATTCACCTATCGAGGCCTTTTCTTCTATTGTTTCAAACCCAGGCCAGTGCCATGGACTACGCCGTTTGATATGAGCTTGTGCATTGTCTTTTATATTCACCCAACCATGTATCGGTAGCGTTTGCTCATCCAGTGCCGTCACTTGGGCCCATTTTGTGTTTTCATCCTCTATCGCTATCAAGCCATCATTCTCTAATGAAATTAGGGACACGGTACGAGGGTAACATACCGTATTACGTTTCTTTTCCTGTGGAGAAAGGGTGTCATCTAATGATAACGGAAAATCATGCCAATAACTTACGCTTGAATTGAGCTGCCCATCTTCGCCATTAAGGTGTAAGACTTTACTGGCGGCTATCCAGTACGGCTTGTTTTCAATCATAAAGC
>NZ_LZGS01000051.1 GCF_001690495.1 Gilliamella sp. App4-10 | reverse complement strand
GCTATATCATGTGATTTAGCCCAGTTTATAAAGGTTTTTCCTGTAAATTCTGGTCCATTATCGACGCGTATTTTTAATAGATAGCCATGATATTCAGCCAGTTTATCTAAGTAACGGGTAACTCTCACTGCCGGTAAGCTTACTGCAATATCAATACCTAACGCCTCACGATTAAAGTCATCGATGACATTGAATGTCCTAAAGCGACGTTGATTACAGCTACTATCACTCATAAAATCCATTGACCAACATTCACCTTGTTTATTAGGAACCAATAGCTTTTCTGGTGTTCGTTGGGGGATACGTTTTTTACGTTTAGCCCTAATATTAAGTTTTAACTCACAATACACCCGATATACCCGTTTATGATTCCATTTATAGCCGAGCTTTCTGATACGATTAAAGCATTTAGGAAAGCCCCAGCGTAAATGCCGGTCTGTGATAGCATTCAATACCGAAACAATCACCGAATCATCCAGTAACTTAGATTGATAATAGTAAGCACAACGGCTTAAGCCAACAATGGCACAACTCATAGCAATAGTAACTGAATGATTTTGTTGTAGTTGCTGTGCCCACGTTTTACGTGCCTTTGTGGGCACTAAAGCTTTTTTATGATTTCTTCCTGAAG
This sequence comes from Gilliamella sp. App4-10, assembly GCF_001690495.1. Lineage (GTDB taxonomy): Bacteria > Pseudomonadota > Gammaproteobacteria > Enterobacterales > Orbaceae > Gilliamella > Gilliamella apicola_G. The sequence continues at coordinate 6,405 of NZ_LZGS01000051.1, read as the reverse complement.
CTGGGATTTTAAACTCAGTTCGGCAAACATCTGCTTAAGCTTACGGTTTTCAGCCTCCAGCTCTTTTAAGCGTTTGATATCCAACGTTTCCATTCCGCCGTATTTTTCTCGCCATTTATAGAAAGTTGAATTCCCCATGCCATATTTACGGCAGAGTTCCTTGACAGGAATACCTGCTTCAGCTTCTTTTAAAATAGCGACGATTTGATGTTCAGTCATTTTTTTCATAATTAAATCCCATTTACTTGTATCATAGAGAATTTTCTACTTTTTTGCTGTACTATTTTTGGGGATAGTTACAAAACGGTTTGGAGCATAGAATTAGTATTTTTAATAAAATAAAAGAAGAATGGGAATTAGAGTAATGATTAAAAACATGAAATTATTAAAAATATCAATGTTATTTTTTTATTTCCTAACGACACATGCATATGGAAGTATAGAATTTAATAAAATAAAACAATCAATTTATCATTGTTTTGATAATAGTTCTGATTGTCAACATATTAAAGTACCCATTGAGTTGAATGATGAAATTGATGAGTCAATCTTATCAATTGACAAATTTTTTGGCCAAAATTATTTATTGATGACATTAAAATATAATTCTACACCAAATAAGTGTTATTCGCTTTATGAAATAAAAAATCATATTATTCAAGCTAAAGGGAAACAAATTTTAAGCGATGGTTCTCAGTTATGTGATTATAAGAAAACCAATGATCAATTAATTAATCGTTTTCTTGATGGAGGAAAGTGGTATGAAAAACTTTATAAAGAAAAGGAGAAATATTATCAAATAATATTAGAAGATCAATGTATTGGTTGTGATATGGTGCAGCGTAAAATTTATAATAAAAATTTAAATTATTTATTGGTGACAAATGAGCATAATCTTCTTGATAGAAAACCAATAATTAAAAAGATAGCTATTAAACAGGCTTATTTATATGATGATGCTTTGGAAAACTCAAAAACTAAAATGTATTTAATTGAAGATGACAAGGTAGAGCTATTACAGTACCGAGACGATTTTTATCAAATTCGATATTTAACTAAAACCCAGAAGTTAATTGTTAAATGGGTTCATTCGTCGGCTTTACAAGTACATTAATTTGACTATGCAAGAATAATATCTGAACAAATCAAAAAATGTTATGGTGGGATGATGTTGCTAAAGGCTTAGCTAAGTTGAATCAACCCAAAGACACGCCTCCAGAAAATGGCGAGACAACCAATACCACAACCACCCCAACAGACTCAGCCCCACTGGCCACGCTTAGTGCTGATGGGAAGGCGTGGTTTATTCATCCAATGATCATGTTGAATTTCTCAGCTAAAATCCATCCAATTATTTTATTAAATAATAAAGAATATGAACTTGTTTTTTTTAAAAAAGAAAAAATATGGATTTATTAACCGATGCTGATTATGAAGAAGTTGCAAACGAATTAGGATGTGAATCAAAAGCACTTAAAGCTGTAGGTATAAAAGAAACAAAGGATCAGAGTTTTTATACCCATTTAGGGGATCATGTTCCTAAAATATTATTTGAGAGACATTATTTTCACAAATTAACTAATGGTAAATATGATGATGATCCTGATATATCAAATAAATCTTCATTTACTAAATATGGTTCCTATGCGAAACAATATGAACGATTAATAAAAGCATATGCTTTATCACCTAGAGAAGCTCTAATGTCAGCTTCTTGGGGAAAATTTCAAGTTATGGGAGCAAATATGCATTCAGACAAATTAAGTATTGAAGATATCCTATATAAAATTAGTCATTCAGAAAAAAATCATTTAATTACACTAAAAGGTTATTTATTGAAGAATAAAAATGCTTTGGAAGCATTAAAATCAAAAAAATGGGATTCATTTGCTTTGTATTATAATGGCAGTGGTTATAAAAAGAATAATTATGATGTTCTTATAAAAGAAATCTATGAAAAGCTATAAACAAGTAAAATATTGGAATTATAAATGAATAAAATAATTATATTCAGTGTACTATTAGTGAATTTTGCATTTGCTAATACAACAAAATGTGATGAAGACTCATTTGAGGAAGTAAATATAACCACTTTTTCTGGCAGTCATATGAATTTAAAAAATCAATATTGTCCATATTCTAAAACCGAACCAATAGATTATATAGGATATCAATTATTAACTATTAAAGTTGATAACCAATTATATACTTATAAAAATAATGTTAGTGATAATGGATATTCCAGTAGAGAAATGTTCTATTCTAAACTAGGGGTATTTGGTATTGCTGAAGCCAATACAGGCAATTCTCCTTTAACGGTAACATATTTGACTATTAAAGATAATAAATTATTTTTATTGGGGAAAATCACGTTTGAGAGACGTATGGGAAACATAATTGGTGAGCCTTATATTGAAAATAGAAGTGATGAAACTAATAAAATTATAGACAACATGTTTTTATTAAATAAAAAAAATATTTTGGGAGAATATCCTTTAAATTTTTATGAAAGCTTATTATTTATTTTAGTTGATAAATTCAAACAAAATGTTTCAAAATATGAAATAAATAAATTGTTAATTAAGCTATCAGAATATCCAGATTTGAGTAATTTTTATAGACAAAAAATCTTTTTTAAAGATCATTCTTTATGTACATATAATAAAAATCTAATTGAAATGGATGCCTTTGGTTGTCAAATAGGAAATAAGCAATTATCCATTTGTTATAATTATTTTGATAAAGGTGATCTAATATACAGATATGGTAATAAAAACAAAATAGAATTAGAGTTGCGGAAAGAAATTTCAGATCAGAAAGTTTTAATAAATTCATTAGTTTTTAAAAAAAATATTTGGCATTATGAAGTAAATACATCTCTTGAAAATGCAGGAATTTTAATAAAAAAGAATGGCAAGAATATTACGTTTCTTAAATGTGAAAATGACAGTGCAGAACCTTTAATATTTGATCCTATATGGGATTAAAAAACAAGATAATCCCTATTATCCCGATAAGACAAAAGAGCCTAACAATATGGCACACCGTGCAGAAATGTTAGACATTGCAAAGAAAGCTTTCGGAGTAAATTAATAATGAAATTTTTGATTTTTCTTTCTATCTTTTTTGTATCGAAAGTTTTTGCTGATCCTATTTTATTAATAAATGAAAGAATTGGATTGAAGGGTTTATTTGAAAATAAAAATTTAATATTAACATTAGATATTAGTGATAAAAATGATATAACCGGATTATATAAAATCGGAGACCAAGATTCGGTTAACATGTTAAACGGTAATATCATTAATAAAAGCATTCAATTAGAATCAGAAAAAATTGAACGTAACAAATTTTCTTCAATACATTTAGATATAAGAAATAATCTTTTTAATGGGGATGGGACAATTAATGGGGAACAATACCCATTGATTTTAAAAAAAGAAAGTATCTCTTATAAAGAGATTATATCAAGTATAAAGATAGAGGCTATTAATGACAATGATTACGAATTAGTGATTGTTGTAAATCAAAATGAACAAAGATTACGTTTTTTTTCTTTAGAAGATAAAATAAATATTATTTTTGAAGATTTAAATTTCGATTCTTATCCTGATATTAGAGTTTCTGAAAATTATGGCGATGTTAATATAAGTTACTCTTATTTCCTCTATGATCCAAAAACATCTATTTACCGTTATTCTAAACAATTGTCTGATAATATTATTAACCCAAAGGTGTTATATGAAAATAAAGTATTAATAGGTCAATCTCATGACGGATGCTGTTTTTATGAAAAATCAATACGGTATCACAATAATCTTTATAAATTTAGCTTTAATTACCTTAAAAATAAAGGGGAAATGATTCATTATAATGGCAAAGGCAAAGTAATAAAAAAAACTTCTATTAATAAAGTCATATTTGAAAATGCTCCATTAATAAAAATGATAGACAATAATTTATAAACTTAATTTAAAATTAAAGTGTTTTATATTAAACATTATATAGTACTCTGTTCAGCTATGAGGGCTGTGCAAACAAGGAATAAAGCAAATAATCTGAATATGATTAAATGGAAGTGGCAGGGCTGATAACATAGCCTCTTTTGCTAAGCGTTTTGAATCAATCCTTCGACAAGCATCAAATTTAACCGAGGAATTTTAGAATGGGAAAAATAATATTATTGATATTAGTGATGATAATCAGTATTTATCTGAATTAAAAAAAGATTATCCAGAACGTTATCCATATAACCAAGACAGTATAGGTATTGAAGTTGTTGCGTGGTGGGACAAAGATTCAAAATTATGGGATGACGCAACACCACAACAATTGAAATCAATTAGAAATTTAGTTATTTTTTTACAAAAGGAGTTTAATTTAAATGATAAGACTTGTATCAACATCAATGCATTGCTTATAAAACAAGTGGAGAAGGTAAAAATCTTTATCCTCCTGCTGACAATTGGAACATTGATCCCAGCTGTTACTAATGCCAATAATCGTGATGTAATTAAAGTATTGTCGATAAAAAAGGTATTAGAAGTAGATAATAGTGACTATCTTAAAGATTTATGTAATAAATGGAAATTAAATAAAAAAGAGATAATACATTTTTTCGCTACTGCTGAAAAAGATATCAATTCAGCTCAAATAAATTCGTTTGATATCTATCCGTGTGAAATAAAAGGTGAATTATTAATTAATGGAATAAATAAAAAATATAGTATTAATTTGGGTGGTCTAGGATTTTTTTATGGAAAAAACATCAAACAAATAGTATTTGGTTGTTCTAAAGGTGAGTGTCTGAGATATGTTCATTATGAACCAGATATGTAATAGTAATGAGTAGACATATTAATATTGTATGGTTAAGGATTGGAATTTATTCATCATAAACCGATATTGTACTCGGCATTAAGCCGCTTATTAGTCAATTACGAAAGCGAATGGTATAGTGAAATTGATGCTGAAGGCAAACTGCCGAAATGGGAAGCGTTAAACAGCGAGATGACGGAAAATGCTAAAAATATATTAGCGTATTTACAAACAGGTGACGAAGCAAAATTAGATACATATTTAAGCCGTGTAGGTAAAGCAAAGGACTCCCCTGAAGCGAAAGGGTTTGAAACACTAAGACGAGAAATAAGCCGTTTTCCTGCTGATTATCAACAATCACCATCGGAAAAGTTGACTAAAGCGCAGTTTGAATCTTATGCCAAAATGGCAGCATTAGAAAAACAAGTAACAGCTTGGGAAAAGAACAAAGAGAAGATAAAAAAGATGTTATGGTGGGATGATGTTGCTAAAGGCTTAGCCAAGCTAAACCAACAAAACAACACGCCTCCAGAAAATGGCGAGACAACGGATACCACAACTACCCCAGCAGACACCACCCCACCAGCCACGCTTAGCGCTGATGGCAAGGCGTGGTTTATGCATCCTATAGCATTATTTAATTTCAAACCAAAATCGTGTATAACAGTTGATATGTTAAAGCAGATTTTCACTTCTGTATCAAATAATCGGCTAGATTTATTACAATTCATAGTAAATGATATTAACGTTCATATGAACGAATATAGACTTGATACACCTCTTGTAACTATCCCCTAAAATAGTACAGCAAAAAAGTAGAAAATTCTCTATGATACAAGTAAAGGGGATTTAATTATGAAAAAAATGACTGAACATCAAATCGTCGCTATTTTAAAAGAAGCTGAAGCAGGTATTCCTGTCAAGGAACTCTGCCGTAAATATGGCATGGGGAATTCAACTTTCTATAAATGGCGAGATAAATACGGTGGTATGGAAACCTCGGATATCAAACGTTTAAAGGAGCTGGAGGCCGAAAACCGTAAACTTAAACAGATGTTTGCTGAGCTCAGTTTAAAATCTCAGCTTCAGGAAGAAATCATAAAAAAGCTTTAGTGCCAACTGGGGCACGTAAAACGTGGGCACAGCAACTACAACAAAATCATTTGGTTACTATTGCTATGAGTTGTGCCATTGTTGGCTTAAGTCGTTGTGCTTACTATTATCAACCTAAGTTACAGGATGATTCGGTGATTGTTTCGGTATTGAATGCTATCACAGACCGGCATTTACGCTGGGGCTTTCCTAAATGCTTTAATCGTATCAGAAAGCTCGGCTATAAATGGAATCATAAACGGGTATATCGGGTGTATTGTGAATTAAAGCTTAATCTCAGGGTAAAGCGTAAAAAACGTATTCCTCCACGAAGCCCAGAAAGGCTATTGGTTCCTAATAAACAAGGTGAATGTTGGTCAATGGATTTTATGAGTGACAGTAGCTGTAATCAACGTCGCTTTAGGACATTCAATGTCATTGATGACTTTAATCGTGAGGCGTTAGGTATTGATATTGCAGTAAGCTTACCGGCAG
>NZ_LZGS01000050.1 GCF_001690495.1 Gilliamella sp. App4-10 | reverse complement strand
GAATATTATAATCTCCCCAAACATTGATAACATTAAAAAAATCATTTTCTGAATAATTATCACATAACCCAAAATGATTCAATTCATTTGAATTGAGTGTGCGATAATTATGGTTAATTTCATATACATTTCCATTATCACCTATGTCTTCATCTTGATTGGACACTGACATAAAAATAATAATAATACACTCAATTTGTATAATTTTATCTAAAGCAATAGCTTTAATTTTTACTTGATTATTAGCTATATTTAGTTCATCTATCCAACTAATTGATAATTTAGTTAAATCTAACATAGATTATACTCCTTATTTAATATTGAGCGTCTCAGTTGGATGTTGATTATGAAGTACATCCCTTGGGATCTCCCTACCATTTGCATCCAACCGTTGCCCTTTATTGATTCTAGCGCCATTTGGTCCATATTTTGGAGCTGGTGTCCTGACTGTTCGACCGCTGTTCCAATTAATTGTAATCTCAGATCCATCTTTAGCAACAAACCTTTGATAACCTGCAGGACTAATTGATTTTTCTTCAAATCCATACTTTTCTAAAATTTTTCTTGCTTGTTCTGGTGATTTACCATCCAAATTAGGTAGTTCAGACGAAGCTCCATTACCTCCAACACCTTTTTTATCGCTATTACGAGATGATTCTTTTGGAGATTTATCATCGTCATCATTAGGCGGTAATCCAGAAGCCCCACCTGCTGAACTACTTCCAGTTCCTGTTAACGGATTATCATTATCTTTCTTACTACCTTTCTCTTTTAGGTAATCATTATAATAACGTTCATAAGTTTTTAGTACTGCATCTTCAAGGAATTGATCTCCCATTGGATCGACTAACGCAAGTTCAATTAGTCTTCGTTGTTCCAAATTTAAACTTTCTAAAAACGCTTTTGATTCCGCTGCGGTAAGACCTTCAGCCATTAAAACATCTACCACATTAATACTGACTGATGCACCAATTTCACTTGGGCGTACTAGATACCACGCAGCTCTAGCTAAATTATTATTCTCAACCGCATTCTTCCCTGCAGCAACGCCAGTATTGATATCTTGGATATCACCACCGGCCGCGGCGGTAGCTAGGCCAGTCGCGAGTTGGGTTAGGGCGCTGATTTGTTGTCTTTCTTCTTGGTTTAGGTCTTTGATGTCTTTATCGGGGTAAAGGATACCCGCAATAGCATCCGCACTGCGTTCACTTGCGGCAGCACCTAAGCCGCCCACTAGGGCAGAGTTGCCTTGTAGCTCGGCTACCACCGCGCCGAGTATGGCATGACTGACCGTGTTGGCGACTAAGTGGTGCTAAGCCAAAATTAGCAATTAAAAAATTAATTACAGGATTTAGTGACAGTATTAACTGCCACTTTTTAATAACGAATACTCTAACATAAGCTAGGATTATCGGGTTGGGGGTTTGGGTTTGGGTTGGGGTTTGAGCTACTATATTTCAGGATAGATACCTAATTCAATAACTTTAATTTCCCTACATACTACTCGAATATTATAATCTCCCCAAACATTGATAACATTAAAAAAATCATTTTCTGAATAATTATCACATAACCCAAAATGATTCAATTCATTTGAATTGAGTGTGCGATAATTATGGTTAATTTCATATACATTTCCATTATCACCTATGTCTTCATCTTGATTGGACACTGACATAAAAATAATAATAATACACTCAATTTGTATAATTTTATCTAAAGCAATAGCTTTAATTTTTACTTGATTATTAGCTATATTTAGTT
>NZ_LZGS01000049.1 GCF_001690495.1 Gilliamella sp. App4-10 | reverse complement strand
CCTGCGCCTGCTCGGGCAGGATCTAGCATGATATGATCAATCACTTGATGCGTACCGGATTGGCACACCATTAACACGGTCGAGGTTAGAGCATTACGCGACATATTATGGATAATAACACCATGCAAATCATCCCAATCATACTCCTTTATACGGCGTTTTTTCGGTTGTAAAAATACCGCAGGACGGCGTAATACTTTAAAGTTAAAAAAATAACTTTCGTTAACATAGACTTTACCTGTTTTACGGTTAAATATAATAGGACTACCACGACGGGAGAATAGATTATGATACAGTTGAGGAACAGCATAATACATACCGATACAACAGGTAATAAATCCAATAATTCCAATAAAACAAAGCATTCTACCACTATCAGGATGATCATAATCCATAATAAATGTAGGAAAACCAATAAGAAGTATTAATAAAACAATAACGACAACAAAATAGAGACAGGCATAAAAAATCTGATCATTGTGATCCTGACGAATAAAGGCACAATAGGTATTATTAGTATAGCTTAAGCGATCGTCATGCAGGGGCACTAAACGTGGACCTTTATCTAGATCACCAAACCAACCAAAAATTTGTGGACGGTATTTTGATGGCATTTTATTCTCCTTTTATTTATTCTTCATGAAATTGGTTACTGCTTCGGTTAATGATAAGTGGAATTTCGTCATCATCTTGTGCATTAGGGCTGATATTGATTTGATAGTTATTTATTAGATCATAAGCAAAGGTGCCCGCTACCCAGGTTATTACCGTTAGGTGACTTTCTGGCTGGTTAGGATCGGGCTCTTTTACTTCGATTTTTTCAATATCGGTAAAATTAGATTGCCATACCGCTTTGCCCTGAGTGAGGGTTTTAAAGGTTTTTGTTTCATAGCGGTTGATAAAGTAGTTTTTATCGGTGGTGACATATTCGGTGATTTTTAGGGTTTCTTTGGCTTTATCTTCGTTTAGGTGGATTGGGGAGTGCGCCTCTCCTGAGTCGTGATTTACCCCTGTTAAACTGATATTAAAGCGAGATTCAATCATATCCTCATAACTTTGCCCATTCTTGCCAACTAATTTAACTGAAGCCTGTAACGGCTTTTGGACAATAGTAGCGCAGTTTGGGTATGTTAAATAAAAATAGAGGTGGCGGTGATGTAGCCTCATCCCACTAAATGAACTTGGTTTTTTAAAGATGATAAAGGTTTCAATGCCCGACACCGCAACCAAATAATCATTTACCGACTGCCCAAAACCGACAAATGTCCTTTGCTCTTCGTGATAAGCGTCGTACCCCAAATAGGCAAACTCTTTTTGCACCCCAAAATAACAACGGTTTAACCAGTGATCGATAGGGGTAAAATTATCATATTCTTTACTCAAAGCAATTAGGTATAATCCCACTAATGAGAATATAACGCCCACTCCTATTACAAAGCCTGAACTGGCTAATAAAAATATAGCGCCAAACCCTAAAAATAGAGAACCAAACAATCTAGCTCTAAAATAACTTTTATCCTCCATATTCCACATCCCCAAGGCACTTTTTAACTCGCCTAAGGCTTCAAAAATAGTTATAGCCGCAAAGGCTTTGGCTACGGTTTTAGAAATCAAGGTATTTAACATCAGTTTGGCTTTAATTTCAGGTACTAATGTGCCCGAAACCGTTGAACGCATCGCTTTAACTAGCTGCATTTTTAATTTGATGTCACGGTATAGGGCAACGCTATCAACACTTAATAATGCTAACGAGCCTAAGTCAATCGCCAGTTGGCGCATTTTTTTATCTTGGCTTTCGCCTTCTTTAACGGTGTTCCACTCTTTTAGGTTATCGTAAATATTTAACATGCTGATAACGCCCGATATTGCATTGGCACCATAGCTAAGCTTAGCCGCTTTAGCACTTTGACGGGTATCTTTTACTTGTTCTTGAATTTTAATTTTTCCCTCAATTTTCGCTTTTTCCATTTCGCGTTGATTCATCGCTTCGGTTTCGCGGTTTATCTCGCGCTGTTTGATTTTATCTTCTCTTTTCTTTTCGTTCGATTCGTTAATCGCTTCGTCGTTGCTAGATTTTTGTTGATTGACTTTGTCAATTTTGTCTTGTAATACGGTAGTACGGTTGACTAACGTGACATAATCTGCCATGTTGCTGGTTAAAAAGTTTTTGAAATCATTGGGATTAAGTATCTCTTTATTTTTTAAAAAATTAACAACCAGCGCTTTACTTGCCTCGTCGGGAAAGCAAAGCGTAAATTTAAGCTTTTTAGTTGTTGGTTTTTTTGAGCCAACGTCATATTTTGGATCGGTGACATCAAATTTTTCTAAAAACGCCACTTCTTGGCTGGTTAAACTATTTTCACGGAAAAAACTCCCTTGTAATTGGGTTAATAGTGCATAAACCTGTCGAATTTTATCTTGCCTAACTTGCATAGCAAACTCAACGGGATACCCACCTAAATCCCCCAAATAAGATAGCGTATCAAGCAGTTTTAAACGTGGTTTAATCGGTTGGTGTTGTTTATTGGTTTTTAATACGGTGTATTTTTTGAGTGCAAGTTGATGCAAATATCGATTTTTGTCGACATGAGTCACAGCACTGGGGGTATTTGCCATTTCAGCAAGTTTGCGGTCAATCGAGGCCAAAAACGCTTTTAATTGCTTGAGCTCTTTTATTTTTTGGTCTCTTATTTTTTGTAGTTTTCTATGCTCTTGTGGGTTATATTGTCGATTTTTGTTTAATTCCGCTTGTTTGGCATTAATCTCTTGCTGTTTTTTTTCAATATCTAGCTCAACACGCTCTTTTGCCTTTTGCAGTTCTTTTTCTTTATCGGTTGGCGTGTTTTGGGTCTTTTGCGCTTGATGCGTATTATAAGCAGAAGCCAAACCCGTTGATTTGTCGATAATATCACGCCATTTTACGGGTGTATTGGTGTCTAAATCGATAAATGCTGGTGCATCAAGATCAATCCCTGGGTTATTTTTATGCTCTATCACATAAAAAATACTGGCAGGATTACTTAATAACTCATCCCATAGGGCGTTATCTTCGTCAAGGTGCACTTCTGCATGGGTTGAATCAATCAGGATTTGGATAATTTCTTTTATATGAATGAGCGCGCTTGTATCGTTTGAAAAATCAAACTCTTTCTGCCAAAAATGCGTTTGATTAAAAGAACTCGGTTTTATTTTGCTGTATTGCGAGATAAATTTTGCCTCGCCAAATAACCAACGAACATAAGTAAAATAGTCTTGTGACCACTCTTTATAATATCGAGTTATTTCTTTAAATTCGGTTTCTAATTCTTCTTTAAATTTCTTAACTTCACCCTGATTAATCTGCTGGTTTATTTTTTCAATTTTTTTGGCCTTTTCTGACTCGGTGTCTTTAATTTTATATTCGACTTTTCGTAAAAATTCATCACCGGAGTCATAGGCAGCATCAATATCTTTTAGGTAGTCATAGTGTTCTTGTAACCGGGCAATTTCGGTGTCGTAAGCCTCTTCAATTGAAGTTCGATAATTCTCTATAAACTGTAAAATCGTGCGCTTTTTAAACATATCAGGTTGATAATAATTAAACAGACGTTTTAAACGAGGATTAATACGGTTATACATCTGTTCACCACGCTGTTGATAGACTTTGGCTTCGTCACCATCAAAAGGTGATAATGGTTTGGCTTGTTTTGGTGCCTCACTGCAAAAAATATGTAGCGCTGATACCCGTTGCGAGTTGAGCTCTTCGGCGATACCGAAGGTGTCTTCTAATACGACCGCGCAAGAAATAGCCCTGTCACCTTGGTATAATCGGTTAACATGACTGGCAAATCGGTGTTTTTGCTCT
>NZ_LZGS01000048.1 GCF_001690495.1 Gilliamella sp. App4-10 | reverse complement strand
TGACCGTAGTAATTATGTGCAAGCACAATATATTAGCGCCAAATTAAATGACACCATCACGTTAAAAGGTTGGATCGGTTTTTATAAATTTAATGATGGCGATCAAGTCGAGGTGGTCGCCGAAAAGCACGCTGACCATTACGAAGTGTACGCCATGCTCAAACCCAGTGAACAAATTATCTCGCTCATTCCGCCATGTCTAGGGGGAAGAAAACAAGCCTTTAAGCACTTTTATATACCTTTTTTTATATTTTATATTGTTTGCACTCTACTTATGAACTACTTTTTTCTCGATTTTTCGTTGGAAAATCTGACCATTGGTTTTAGTACATTAGGGGTAATATTAGGGGCAGCTTTTTTTATGGTTTATAAAAATTCAATCGTGACATACATTACCCTTGCCGAGCGCATTTTTACAGTATTGGATTGGCAAAATGTCACCAATATCAATTTAGTAAAAATAAGTAAACAATATATAGTTAGATTAATTGAACAAGGTAAATATTCAACTAAATATGATATTACCGATCAATATATTAGACCCCCAAAACCTGGCGAAGGGTGGGGTTTTTTTTACTACGATCCAGAGGTATTATGCAAAAAAGGCAGGCCTCCTTTACGCGTTAAAAATAAAAACAGAAAAAAAAGAAAATAATACGTTAGAGAATATTATTATGCCTTACGCAAAATATGATGGTAACGACCCTATCTATAAAGACAAAGAGCAGCTATTAAAAAAAACCGGTATTAGTATTACCGAGCCAATCCTACCGCCCAAAAATTTGGTGAAATTAACCGGCACCCTATCCGAGTTTAAAGGTCTGTTTTGCTATGCACCACTTGCTGATGGCGCTTATTTAAGTGACGAGCAAAAACAAAAACACAACAACCAGCTTAGAAAGGGCGCACTACTTGCTACTTTAAATGGTAATAGCATTGCTGCGCTGGCTGGCTTAGGGCATGCCAATGGTAATGACCGTAGTAATTATGTGCAAGCACAATATATTAGCGCCAAATTAAATGACACCATCACGTTAAAAGGTTGGATCGGTTTTTATAAATTTAATGATGGCGATCAAGTCGAGGTGGTCGCCGAAAAGCACGCTGACCATTACGAAGTGTACGCCATGCTCAAACCCAGTGAACAAATTATCTCGCTCATTCCGCCATGTCTAGGGGGAAGAAAACAAGCCTTTAAGCACTTTTATATACCTTTTTTTATATTTTATATTGTTTGCACTCTACTTATGAACTACTTTTTTCTCGATTTTTCGTTGGAAAATCTGACCATTGGTTTTAGTACATTAGGGGTAATATTAGGGGCAGCTTTTTTTATGGTTTATAAAAATTCAATCGTGACATACATTACCCTTGCCGAGCGCATTTTTACAGTATTGGATTGGCAAAATGTCACCAATATCAATTTAGTCAAAATAAGTAAACGATATATAGTTAAATTAATTGGACAAGGTAAATATTCAACTAAATATAGCATCACGGATCAATTTATTAAGCCGCCTGAACCCGGTGCAGGTTGGGGATTTTTTTATTACGATCCAGAGGTATTATGCAAAAAAGGCAAGACACCCTTACGAGTTAATAATAAAAACAGAAAAAAATAAAATAATACGTTAGAGAATATTATTATGCCTTACGCAAAATATGATGGTAACGACCCTATCTATAAAGATAAAGAGCAGCTATTAAAAAAAACCGGTATTAGTATTACCGATCCAATCCTACCGCCCAAAAATTTGGTTAAATTAACCGGCACCCTATCCGAATTTAAAGGTCTGTTTTGCTATGCACAGCTGGGGGATGGTGCTTATTTAAGTGACGAGCAAAAACAAAAACACAACAACCAGCTTAGAAAGGGCGCACTACTTGCCACTTTAAATGGTAATAGCATTGCTGCGCTGGCTGGCTTAGGCCATGCCAATGGTAATGACCGTAGTAATTATGTGGATGCACAATATATTACCGCTAAATTAAATGACACCATTACGTTAAAAGGTTGGCTCGGTTTTTATAAATTTAATGATGGCGATCAGGTCGAGGTGGTCGCCGAAAAGCACGCTGACCATTACGAAGTGTACGCCATGCTCAAACCCAGTGAACAAATTATCCACTTGTCCCTTTATGTTTTGGCGGAATTTACAACATGGATAAAGGTGCTCATAGCGTATTATTCCATGATGATCGCTTACTTTATCCCAATGATAATTACTATGCTCTTCTTCGTAAGATAGTATCTGATCAGATTTTTTATTTCTGCATTAATTGCATTTTTTTAATTTCAATATTTATCCTATAAGATGACAAAATCTCTATCAACTTGGCACCGAATTAATAAAACGAAATTTAATTCCTAGAGTCGGTTAATTTAATTGCGATTACTTATTTTTGACTCAGCAGAATTTTAAATAAAAAACATAATAAAATCAATACGTTTCCTGAAGTTTTTTTGGCGAAAATAGGTTTGTTTTGTATCAGAAAATAACACGAAAAAATTAAATAAAATCATTTTACTAAATTAAGATTTTAATGGTTTTGAGGATTTCGCTAGAAGTAAACAAGCAATAATATTCAGTTTAATTAAAATTTCTTTACCGGTATATATTATGAAAATACAAATTGTACCATCCCCCTATTACACAATTAGCAGTTATTGAACATTACGATTCACCTTTATTAGAAAATGAAAACCGTCAATAAACTAATTAAATGGTGACAAGAGAACAATCTTTTAGATTGCTAACAATACCAAAGTTATGGCATTCACTACACAAATCCGAATACCATACCTTTAGAAAAACAGCGCGTTGAATTTAGTTTATTAATTGATAAATCAATTTCCAAAAATCCTTATGGAATTATCAATAAAATAATCAGCCACCTATGCTGTGTTAAGGCTAGAAACATTGGTTCCAAAACAAAGAATCAAGCTATCATTTACTTGTTCGAAACTTAGCTTCCACAAGGTGGTGTGCAAATGGCTCTCTTTGCCCCCATTTTTCATTATGTCAATGTTGGCTTAAATATTCGACCTGATGAGATGATAACCGATATTTATCTGCCATGAGCATAAAAGAATCGATTATCAATCCAAAAGAATAGGAAAATTGATTATTCAGGTGAGTAATCAGCACGAAAATAGTGATCACTTATTTTCGATAATTCACCATTGCTAATGATCTTTGTGATACCCTCATTGATATCTTTGGTTAACTGTTCGCCTTTAGCTCCTTTACTGATCAATAAGTAACTGTATGGCGAACCAATACGATCAGCATCTTCTTTGTTTAATTCTATTATTTTAAGATTAAGATTATGTTCGTTAATCAATTGTGATAGCATTACTTTATCGATTAATTGAAAATCATATTGCCCAGTTTCAACATGTTGCAGTACGGACAATAAGTCGGCCTCACTATAAACAATTTTGACAGGATTATTGGGATGCTGTTCATTATAAAGCGCTAATGCGGTAGCATAATTCAGTCCTGGTGTCACTTCGGTTGATTTGCCATTTAGATCGGCAAACTGTTTAATATCGTTATTGTTTTTTGCCACCGCAATGGCATATTGGTTTTTAAAAATAGGCTCAGAATAAAAATACTTTTCTTTGCGCTTTTCATTCATGGCATAATTATTGGCACCCACCTGATAACGCTGCGCATCAAGCCCGGCTAAAACCGATGGAAACTCAGTAAGTTCGAAGCTAATTTCATATTGTGGTAGCGTGGCAAATATAGCTTTTACCACATCAATATCATACCCCATTAACTCACCTTTCTCATCTACTGTGGTGAATGGGCTCGGCGCGCCCGATGTTGCAATAATAATTGTTTCTTTACCTTTTGCCTCTGAGGCCTTCTTTTGGTTATCACAGCCAGTTAACAATAAAGACCCTACTGCTAAAATACTTAACCATTTTTTGTAATTCATAAAACTATTCCCCTGTAAATTTAGCTCAAATTAGAACTGTTTTTTATCGATATTTTAAATAAACCCCATGTTTTTCATATCCGTTAGATGATCAACCTGATAACGTACCATGCCCGTTTTCATTACTTCAAAGCCTAATTTTTTATAAAACTTGACAGTTTGTGGATGGGTGTAAAGAATGATATTGCACTGTTTTACTTGTTCAACGAGTTTATCAACAAGCAGCCGTCCATACTGTTGTCCATGTAGGTGTTTTGCCAATGCAATGTTATATATAGCCGCCTGACAAACACCATCAGATAATGCACGTCCAACACCTACAATGCGATCTTGTTCCAATAAAAATACAACAGCATAGCTATTACGAAACACTTGCTCTTGTGTCTTAGCATCCAATGAACTAAGTCCATAAAAAGCGAGTAAATCAGCAACTTCTTGCCAATTAATCCCATCACAATGTTGCTGAATAATAATATTCATCCATACTCCATTTATTAAATTTCATAATCTATATGCCCAGCAGAATAATATCTGGCTAAAAAATCTTTCGTTCTTGGTTGAGTTGGATTTGAAAACACCTGCTGCGGTGAACCATCTTCAATGATTTGCCCTTTATCTAAAAATAACACCCGAGTTGCAATGTCATGTACAAAACTCATTTCATGAGAAACTAACATCATAGTAATACCTGATTTAGCGGCTATTTTGATGGTTGCTAATACTTCACCCACTAGTTCAGGATCAAGTGCCGAGGTGGGCTCATCAAGCAATAACACTTTCGGTTCCATAGCTAATGCTCTGGCAATTGCAACTCGTTGCTGTTGCCCACCTGATAATTGTTTTGGATAATGATAAATTCGCTCAGCAAGACCAACCTGAGCCAATTTTTCATAGGCTATCTGCTGGGCTTTATCCTTTGGGTATTTTTTCACAATCATTAGCCCTTCCATAACATTCTCTAACGCATTTTTTTGTTGAAATAAATTGAATTGTTGAAACACCATTGCTGTTTGCTGACGAAATGCGACAATTTTATGCCTTTTTCTACAACTGACATCAAATTCAAAATGATCAATACGGATCTTACCTTGTTGTGGTTTTTCTAATAAATTTAAACACCTTAATAGCGTTGATTTACCGGCACCGGATGCCCCAATAATCGCGACAATTTCATGGGGATGAATGTGAAAATTAAGGTGATCCAATATCAGATTATGATGAAAAGATAATGTTAAATTTTGCACATTAATCATAATAATTTTCCTCGGCGATAACTTGGAGTGTTAACACTGTCAGAAATGGTTAAACGCTTTTCTAAATATTTCATAATCAGTTCAATAATAATGGTTAATGCCCAGTAAATTAATGCCAATGAAATATAAACTTCAAAATAACGATAATTATGCCCAGCTAAAGTTTTCCCTCGACCGGTCATTTCGGTCACCGAACAGACAAACGCTAATGATGTGCCTTTTAGTAAACCAATTAGCGCATTACCTAAATTAGGTAAGGCCACAATAATAGCTTCAGGAATGACAATTCTACGTAACAATTGGCTATAGGTCATGCCCAATGATTGCGCAGCTTCAATCTGACCTTTATTCACAGACTGTAATGCGGCGCGGATTGTTTCTGAATTATAGGCTGCCTCGTTAAACGAAAAGGCAATTAACACAAAAAATATTGGGGATATGCCATTAATATTATAGTGAGTATCATAAAAATAATTGATATAACGCAGTAAGATAGGAATACCATAAAAGCTTAAATAGAGCTGTACTAATAATGGCGTTCCTCTTATAAAAGAGACAAATACCGCTGCTATTTGTGATAATATCGGTATTTTATTCATTTTGATGATAGCAATAATCAGACCGAGCATTACCCCAAGTAACATCGAGAAAAAAGTAATAAAAAGAGTTACAGGCAAATAACCAAGTAACATTGGGATTTGAGTAAAAATCAATCCAACATCTAATATATTTGGCATTATCATTATCCCATTAACTAAATTAGTGACTTGAACTAAACTGTTTATCTCGGTTATGTGGTGTATGCCAATGACTCACATCTGGACCTAAGGGTAAAATATCATAAGGATTATGCGCATTATCGCCCAAAAAATAGCCTTTTTTTATTGCTTCAAAATCAGTTGTTTCCCCAAAAGCAGGCATTTGATAAAGATCTCGAGCATAAGCCCATAAGTTGGGATAGTCGATAATTCGGTTACGATTAGTTTTAAATGCACCATAGTAGGCAACATCAAATCGAGCCAATGTCACATAGAGGCGAATATCAGAATCAGTTATTTTATCACCAAACAGATAACGTGATTGACTCAAACGCTGTTCTAGCTTATCTAATCGATTAAAAACAAGATGATAAGCATCTTCATATGCTTTTTGCGAACGTGCAAAACCCGCTTTATATACCCCATTATTGACTTCATGGAATATTACATCGTTTAGCGCATCAATATCCGCTCGTAATTGTTCAGGATAAAGGTCAGGTGCGTCCGTTTTATGGAAAGGTTTAAATGCAGTTTCCCAATAATAAGTCAGCTTAAAATAATCGTTGTTGACCACTTTGCCTGTTTTTACATCGACAACGGTTGGCACTGTCGCCCTGCCATCATATTCAGGATCTGTTGAAGCATAGATTTCAGGTAGATAACGAATACCCAGTACAGGATCAACACCGCCAACATCAAGCGAAAATTCCCAACCATGAGAAGTTCTAATCGGACTTACTTTACCGATACTAATTACATCGTCTAACCCCAATAATTTAATAGCTATCATTGAGCGGTGTGCCCAAGGGCAAATAGCTGCCCAAATTAAACGATAACGACTCGCTTCAATGGGTAACTGTCCGGGTTTATCACCAAATGGTGTATCAAATCGGTTAGTTTGGCGGATAAATGCGCCATCTTTACCAATCTCATTATTTTCATTAGTAACGATCTTTCCTATAGCCAAAGACATACGCTTACTCCTTATCATTTGGTACTGCAAAATTTAACTATCTGACAACTAGGTTAGTTCAATCTAGCATCAAATATTTGGCAGTTAAAATAACAAATAAGCATATTTATATAATTATCAATTATATAGAAGATAAATCACTATATGAAAATTATCTTAACTTAAATATTTATTTTCCTAAACGTCTATATAATCTTTCTGGACGACCAATTTTTCCGTGATTAAGTTCGACTGTTAGTAATTTGATTTGGACACAATATTCTAAATATCGCCTAGCAGTTGTTTTGCTAATATTGGCTTTCTCTACTATTTCGTCAACGGTGAGAGCTTTATCACTCTGCATAAAAATGTCTTTCACTTTTTGTAATGTGATTTCCTCAATGCCTTTTGAGTGTCGGTTCATATTAACAAAGTCTTTAGTTTGCAAATTGAAAAGCTCATCAATTTTTCGCTGATTAACGTGTTTTTGTAAACTTTGTCGATATAAAAAGAGTTCAAAACGCTCAAGCGAATGCTTTAATCGTTGATAAGAGACGGGTTTAATCAAATAATCAAACGAGCCTAAACGAATTGCTTTACTACACGTATCCATATCACTTGCAGCGGTAATAAAAATAACATAGCAATCTAAATGATTGTTGATGATATATTCAAATAACTCTATTCCTTTACCATCAGGCAAATAGTTATCGAGTAATATTAAGGTTGGTTTTAGTTTTTCTACCATTTTTTTAGCTTCGGATAAATTCGACGCGATACCAATCACTTTGACCTTTGTGTCTTTTTGAATAAACTCGGCATTGAGTTCTGCTAAAATGGGCTCATCTTCAACAATAAGTACTTTAATGTGATCTTCATGAAATTCTTTCATATAATGCCTTTCTATTATTTAGGTATGAATACAGAAAAAATGGTTCCATAGGGGGTATTATCTTCAAATGTAATATAACCATTGGATTTTTTTATATAGGTTGAAACAAGGTGTAAACCAATGCCATGTTCTTTACCCTCTTGAGATGTGACGCCAGGTTCAAAAATTGAATCACGAATATTTTCATCGATACCACAACCTTGGTCACTGATTTCAAGTACAATTTCATCTGTTGCATCACTAAGATATAAATAAATTGTTTTATCACCAAGATCATTTTTCAAACTGGCATTAAAAGCGTTATCAAGCAAATTACCTAAAATTGACATAAATTCTATTTCGGATATGAGTGAAGGTAATGCACTTAATTGACATGCAGGATCAAATAGTAGATTTAAACCAAATTCGTGTGCTTTTGAATATTTACCAATTAATAAACCACATACAGCTGGTATCTTAAAATGTGCGGTAATAAAGTCTAAATTACTTTGATTATCAGCAGAATGCAATGCGATAAAAGACTGAGCTTCTTCATACCGTTTCATATAAATTAAACCCGATAACGTTGCCAACCAATTAAGATGCTCATGCCTTAATGCGCGTAAATTATCAATATATTGAGTTACTTGTGTTAATTGCATACTTAATATATTAATATCATCAAAGTTACGAAACGTAATTACCCAGCCTTGAATTTTATCATCAATGATCACCGGAACTTTGCTTGCAATGACAATAATGTTATTGAAATAACAAATATGATCATGCATATCTTTGGTTTGGTTTTCATTTTTATAAATAAAGTCACTTGATTTAATAAACTCACTCAAATCATGTTCAAGCAAATCATCGTCACTTATCTTAATATCTAACATTGTGCGGGCAGATTGATTAATATTGATAATTTTATAATTAAGATCAATTGCAATAACTCCTTCAAAAATCGATTCCATGATTGACTTTTGACTTTTGACTAGTAGTGCAATTGCTTTAGGTTCTAAATTAAACATCTGTTTCTTAATTGCTTTTGAAAAACAGTATGAAAAGATAAATAAAGCTAAGAACAATAATGAACAAAAAAAGATAAAAGGTATAAATTGCTGTATATGCAATGCATAAATATCATCAATCATATAACCAACCGAGACAATCCCTATAATTTTACCATGTTCGACAATCGGTGCTTTACCCCTTAATGCTAACCCAAGAGAACCCTCACTAATGGATATGCTACTATTACCGTTGAGAACCTCTTGATTATCGCCACCAACCATGGGGGAGTGTAAAGGACTATTAGCGGTATGAAATAGACGGTTGGCATTAGCATCGCCAATAACAATATAGCTCGCATCGCTTTGTTCAAATATTCCTATGATTAAATTGGCTATTTTATTAGTGTCTTTATCGTTGACATATTCAATTAAACTTGGTAAAACAGATAACTCTTTTGCTTGAATCTGTGCTTTTTCGCCCAAGCTTCGATACAAATTTGTTTCTGTCGTGTTCCAAATATAGCTTTGTAATAACGCAAAGACAATCAAAGAAAAAAACAAAAGAGATAAAAAAAGTTTTGTTGTAAACGATAATTGGATTTTTCTTCGCATTTTTATTTTACATTTGCTTTTAAATTAAAGTGAAATAAGTGTAACACAGCATAAAAAAACATATAGCCTTTAAAACCATAAAAACCATAGTTAATTTATGATGTATATCACAAAAATTTTATTAAATTTTTGTAAAGATACACTCCATTAAATTTGAATAAAATTAAGTTATTTTGGAGAAAAAATTAAATGGTGAATTTTAACTCATCTGAAAAAAATATTAATGGAAAAGAATCAACAGGTAATCCTATTGAAGAGAAGCTATATGGCTGGCCATATAATTGGTGGCGCCTTATGGACAATTATAAAATTGGTGTAATCCCACTTCCATTATTTATTATTGCCGGTATCCTTATCTTTACTGAAGTGTTGGTAACAGGTAAATTACCTAGCGAAATCGTTGTGATGGTAGTAACTTGTGCTTTCTTTGGTTTCCTATGTGGTGAAATTGGTAAACGCTTACCAATCGTGGGTAAAATGGGCGCTGCCGCAATTTGTGCAACTTTTATTCCATCTGCACTTGTTTATTATGGTATTTTACCTAAACCAGTTGTTGAAGCAACGACCAAATTCTATAAAGATACGCATATTCTTTATTTATATATATGCTGTATCATCGTGGGTAGTATTATGAATATGGATAAGAAAACACTTATCCAAGGATTCTTAAAAATCTTCGGCCCAATGGTATGTGGTGAAATCGTTGGTATGCTTGTTGGTGTAGGCGTTGGTTATTTACTTGGTTTAACACCATTTGAAACATTCTTCTTCTTAGTATTACCTATTATGGCCGGTGGTGTTGGTGAAGGTGCAATTCCACTTTCAATCGGATACGCTTCAATTTTAGGTATGGAGCAAGGTGATGCGCTTGGTCGTGTGTTACCAATCGTAATGTTAGGCGGTTTAACTGGTATTATTTGTGGTGGTATCCTTAATCGTATCGGTAAAGCTTATCCGCACTTAACTGGTAATGGTCGACTATTACCTGCAGATGATGAAGTTGCTGATAAAAAAGCAGCTAAAACTGAATCGATTATTGATGTAACTACATTTGCTTCAGGTGTATTATTAGCAGCTATTCTTTATATGGTCGGCATGATTGGTCACAAATTAACCGGAATTCCAGCGCCAGTAGGAATGCTATTTGCAGCAGTTTTTGTTAAATTAGTATCTGGTGTTTCACCTAAAGTATTAAGTGGTTCACAAGTAGTTTATAAATTTTTCCAAACTTCTGTTACTTACCCAATTTTATTTGCGGTAGGTGTTGCAATCACGCCTTGGGAAAAAATTGTAGATGCATTCACAATCACAAACCTAATTGTTATTGTTTGTACAGTAGTTAGCTTAGTTACTACTGGTTTCTTTGTTGCTAAAAAACTTGGTATGTACCCTGTTGATGCTGCTGTTATTTCTTGTTGTCAAAGTGGTCAAGGTGGAACAGGCGACGTGGCAATCTTAACTGCCGCAGAACGGATGGAACTTATGCCATTTGCACAAATTGCAACTCGTATTGGTGGTGCAATTAATGTGTCAATATCATTACTCATTCTCGGCAATTTCTTAGTATAGATTTAACATATTAATGAACAACCTTAGTTTATACTAAGGTTGTTCTTTTTATTTTATATTTCCAATTAACATAAAACAGCTTTTAAGGAGTTTTCATGAAGCTTGTCAGTTATCTTGTCTCTGGTAGAGCAAGTTTTGGTCTTCTCACTCATAACGGTATTGTTGAATTAAAGCAAAAATTAGGTAATAAATACGCCGATTTAAAAGCACTACTTGCCGACAAAGAAGGGCTATCTGTTGCCAAAACGTATCTTGATGCCCCAAGTGACATTGATGAACAAGACATTACTTATTTACCCGTCATTCCAAATCCAAACAAAATTTTATGCGTTGGCATGAACTATGCCGAAAAACGAGCAGAATTTAATGAAACTAGCTCAGCACCGACGCTTTTTGTTCGTTTTCCTGACTCACAAACTGGTCATAAAACCAACATTATTAAACCAGCCATTACTAATGAGTTGGATTATGAAGGCGAATTAGCTATTATTATTGGTAAAGCTGGTTTTCGTATTAAGCAAGAAGATGCGTTATCATATGTAGCTGGTTATAGCTGTTATATGGATGGTTCAATACGTGACTGGCAATACACGTGGTTTACCGCAGGAAAAAACTGGCCAAGCACAGGGGCGTTCGGTCCATGTATTACAACGAGCGATGAAATTCCTGATCCAAAAGTATTATCTTTAACCACTTATTTAAATGGCGAACAAATGCAACATGATTCAGTCAAAAATCTTGTGCATACTGTACCTGAATTAATTTCTTATATTAGTACTTTTACGCATTTATCCCCAGGAGATGTTATTCTTACAGGATCACCAGGTGGGGTTGGTAAAAAACGTAATCCACCAGTATTTATGAAAGATGGTGATACAATAGAGGTCGAAATTACAGGAATTGGTCGTTTAATCAATTATGTAGTAGCTGAAGAAAGGTAAAATTATGTACGATTTGGTTGATTATACCGTTATTGATATTTCTAAAAAAGAACAAGATTATCGAGAAGTTAAACAGTTGCTATCTCAAGCTAATCTTGACCTTGACTCACAAGTTACTGTTTTTATGGTAGCAAAAGTTAACGCAAAAATTATTGCTTGTGCAGGAATCGATCACAATATTATCAAATGTGTTGCCATTGATCCCAATTATCGAGGTAATCAGCTAAATCTAACTTTAATGGATCACACCATAAAATATGCTAACGAAAGTGGCTATTTTCACCTTTTTTTATATACAAAGCCTGAAAATATAGATTTTTTTAAAGGATGTGGCTTTTATCCTATTGTTGAAATAACCGATCTTGTTGTCCTAATGGAAAACAATCCAGTTGGAATAAGGCTATATTGTAAACAACTAAGCACACAGCAAAAAGAGGGGAATAAAATAGGTAGCATTGTTATGAATGCTAATCCTTTCACTAAAGGTCATCAATATCTTATCCAATATGCTGCAAGTCAATGTGATTGGTTACATGTTTTTGTCGTGAATGAAAATGCATCGCAATTTTCATTTGATACACGTTTAAAGTTAGTTGAAGATGGTACTAAACAGATAAAAAATGTTACTGTGCATGCAAGTTCACCTTATATTATTTCAAGAGCAACATTCCCAACTTATTTTCTAAAAGATAAGGCAAAAATTGATCGAGCCTATATGGGTATCGATTTGCTTATATTCCGAAATTATATCGCGCCAACCCTTAATATTACCTATCGATTTGTTGGTACTGAACCTTGTGATGAAGTCACTAAGGCTTATAATGAAGCGATGTCTTATTGGCTTGAAAATAAAACTGTCAGTGATCATTCAGCTATTACTGTTGTTGAAGTTCCACGAATAACTGAAGGTGATACTATTGTATCGGCCTCATTAGTACGAAAATTATTGGCATCTGGGCAATATGAAGAGGTAAAAAAGCTGGTTCCATCTACTACATGGGATTACCTTTCAGCTAATTTGGATAAATTTAAAATTTAATACGTTTTAAAAGGTAAAAAAATGAAAATACAAAAAGAAGCCATGGCAGGGACTCTTGAATCTAGCGATTTGTTAGTCAAAGTCATGCCAAACACCGGAATTGAAGTTGTCATTAATAGTGATGTTAATAAACAATTTGGCGATCAAATCCGTGCAGTTGTTGAGCAAACTTTAAATGAGCTTAATGTAACCGACGGTTTAATTATTATTGATGATAAAGGTGCACTTGATTGTGCTATTAAAGCCAGAGTTCAATGTGCAGTATTACGTGGCGCAGAAGAAGAAAACTTAGATTGGAGTAAATTACTATGAAAAAATTACGTCGAAGTATGCTATTTCTTCCAGGTGCAAACGCCGCAATGTTATCAACTTCGTTTGTTTATAAACCTGATTCGATCATGTTTGATCTTGAAGATGCTGTTTCAATTAAAGAAAAGGATTCAGCACGTTTATTAGTGGCACAAACATTGCTTCTTCCTGTTTATAAAGAGCACGGAATTGAAACGGTGGTTCGAATCAATGCACTTGACACTCCATTTGGTTTAAAAGACCTTGAAGCAGTAGTAAGGGCTGGTGTTGACGTAGTACGTTTACCGATGACTAACTGCGCTGAAGATATTCATGAGTTAGAAGCACACGTTGAAAGAATTGAAAAAGAGTGTGGGCGTGAAGTGGGCAGCACTAAATTAATGGCCGCGATTGAATCCGCTCAAGGGGTTGTTAATGCCGTTTCTATTGCTAAATCTTCCCCACGTTTAATTGGTATTGCACTAGCTGCATTTGACTATCTTGTTGATATGCAAACTGAGCGTGGCGATGGTACTGAGTTATTTTATGCTCGCTGCGCAGTATTACATGCAGCACGTGTAGCTGGCATTGATGCCTTTGATGTGGTGTATTCAAATGTTAATGATGATGAAGGTTTCTTAAAAGAAGTTAGCCTAATCAAAAAACTCGGATATAACGGTAAATCACTGATCAATCCAAGACAAATTGAACTATTACATAATGCTTATGCTCCAACCGCAGCTGAAGTTGAGCATGCTCAAAAAGTGGTTGAAGCAGCAGAAGAAGGTGAAAGAAAAGGCCTTGGCGTTATTTCCTTAAACGGCAAAATGATTGATGCACCGATTATTGCTCGTGCTAGAAAAGTTATCGAGTTGGCTAAATATTCCGGTGTACGTAAAGAAATTTGATAGGATTGAAAAATGACTACTTCTATAAACAAAAAAATTGATGATTTGCTTAAACAGCACCCTGATCTCAAGAATATTACGCCTTTTGTTGATGCTAACGCAACAACACCTTATTTAAAAGATGAGTCTAAATACACGCGTAAATTGTGTGATTCTATTGAACAGGCAATAAAAAAATGTGAATTACGTGATGGTATGACTATCTCTTTTCACCACGCATTCCGTGAAGGTGATAAGGTTATCAATAAAGTTGTTGAAACGATCAGTAAGTTAGGCATTAAAAACTTAACGTTAGCTTCAAGTTCATTATTAAGTTGTAACTCGGCTTTAATACCTCATATCGAATCAGGTGTCATTACTAAAATTTATACCTCTGGTCTACGAGGTAAGTTAGCCGATGCGATTTCTCACGGCTTAATGGAAAACCCTGTTCATATCCATTCTCATGGTGGTCGAGTAAAACTTATCCAAAGTGGTGAAATTAACATTGATATCGCATTTTTAGCCGTATCAACAGCTGATGAACAAGGTAACGCCAATGGGGTATCGGGTAAATCACAATGTGGTGCACTTGGTTATGCTATGGTCGATGCACAATTTGCTAAAAAAGTGGTACTACTAACTGAAGATATCGTTGGATATCCTAACCATCCGGCAAGTATTCGCCAAGATCAAGTTGACTATATTGTTAAAGTTGATGAGGTGGGTGATCCAACTAAAATTAGTGTAGGTGCAGCGCGTATCACTAGCAATCCACGCGAACTGATGATCGCGCGTTATGCAGCTGACGTTATTGAACATTCAGGCTATTTCAAAGATGGTTTTTCAATTCAAACTGGTTCGGGTGCATCGTCAACTGCGGCAACGCGTTTCCTTGAAAATCGTATGCGTGCGAAAAATATTACTGCATCATTTGCATTAGGTGGTATTACCGCAAGTAT
This sequence comes from Gilliamella sp. App4-10, assembly GCF_001690495.1. Lineage (GTDB taxonomy): Bacteria > Pseudomonadota > Gammaproteobacteria > Enterobacterales > Orbaceae > Gilliamella > Gilliamella apicola_G. The sequence continues at coordinate 130,727 of NZ_LZGS01000048.1, read as the reverse complement.
TGTTGATCTTCATGAAAAAGGTTTAGTTAAACGTTTATTAGACACTCAAAGCTTTGATGGCACAGCTGGACAATCTTTGGGTAAAAATAAAGATCATATTGAAGTATCAACCAACGTTTATGCGAACCCGGCATCAAAAGGTGCGAGCGTTGATGAACTTGATATTGTTATTTTAAGTGCTTTAGAAATTGACCTTGATTACAATGTTAATGTATTAACGGGTTCTGACGGCGTTATGCGTGGTGCATCTGGCGGTCACTGTGATACTGCTGCTGGTGCCAACTTAACAATCGTTGTTGCGCCACTTATTCGTAGCCGTATTCCAACGGTAATTAAAAAGGTAACAACATTAGTCACTCCTGGTGAAAGCGTTGATGTGCTAGTAACTGACCATGGTATTGCGGTTAATCCTAATCGTCCAGAAATTGCTGAACGTTTAAAAGCAGCTAATTTACCAATTATGAGCATTGAAGAGCTTTATCAACGTGCTGTATCTTTAACTGGTGAGCCAAAACCAATCGAGTTTAAAGATAAAATTGTTGGTATTGTCCATTTCCGCGACGGTTCAGTTATTGATGTCGTGCGTGAAGTTAAAGATTAATTTTAGTTTTAATTAATAAAGTAATAGCCTGACATGTAAAAGTGTTATGCTATTACTGTTTTTATCCAATGGAAAAATGCTAATTAAATTTGATGATGGCACTCCAATTAACCTTGAGCAAATGCTATTAGCCAAGGAAAAGCGAGTGGAAAACCAAAAACAGGCAATGATATGTTATAAACATCCCATCATATCCTTAAGCCTAGTTATTCCAGGTGCTATAAAAAATAGTAGCGGTGCTCGTTATCTTTTTGACGAGGCAATCAAAACATTACATCACTGTTTTTTACAAAATGACATCGCAATAATCAATGAAGATCATTATCACTATATCACCGGTTCAGAAGCTATTATAGCAATAAAATGTTCAGCTAATGTCCTTAAAAAATACTGTATTGATATTGAAAATAATCACCCTTTAGGGCGTTTGTGGGATATTGATGTTATTGACATTGTTACACAAAAAAGCCTGTCACGATCACAATTCGACAACCAACCAAGACAATGCTTAGTCTGTCATAAAACGGCAAAACTTTGCGGTAGAGCAAAACGTCATTCAATTGATGAAATTTTTACAGCGATTGAAAACAAGATAGAAAAATTTCAGAAAAATAAAAGTGATAATAATCATTGCTAATAACGGATTGATGGAATAGCATGTCTATATATATGATATAGCATCAATCCTAATTATAATCTGAAAAATCAGTTATACTTTTTCAAGTGCTTGCTGTAAATCAGCCTGTAAATCAGTAATATCTTCCAATCCCACCGAAATACGCAATAATTGATCTGAAATCCCAGCCGTTTTTCGTGCTTCGGCACTAATACCTGAATGAGTCATTGTTGCTGGATGACATACAAGACTTTCCACTCCACCAAGTGATTGAGCCAATGTAAAAATATTAAGCGCTTTTAAAAATTTCGGCATGACATCGGCCTCGCCAACTAATTCAAAACTGAGTAACGAACCAAAGCCTTTCTGCTGTTTTTTAGCAATATCATGTCCAAGATTAGTTGGTAAAGAGGGATGAAATACTTTAGCTATTTTTGGATGATTAGCAAGAAACCCTACCACTTTTTGCGCATTGTCTTGTTGCAAATTTACACGCGCAGCAAGGGTTCGTAATCCACGTAATAAAAGATAACTATCAAATGATGAAGTCAGCGTACCAATATTATTGGCCCACCATAAAACATCTGTAGCAAGTTGTTGGTCCTTAAAAACTAAAATCCCAGCTAATAAATCCGAATGTCCGTTTAAAAATTTAGTACAAGAGTGGGTAACAATATCAGCGCCAAGCTCCAATGGTTTTTGTAAAATAGGCGTCATAAACGTATTATCGACTAAAACCAAAGCACCTACATCATGCGCTTGTTGCGCAATTTTTTTTATATCAACAACACGCAGTAATGGATTACTTGGTGTCTCAATCAAGACTAACTTGGGATGTAAGCTTAATGCTTCTTGCAATGCGACCAAGTCAGACTGATCAACAAATTTTACTTTAAAATAACCTTTCTGACTTAAACTATTAAAAAGCCGATAGCTACCGCCATAACAATCATGAGGAGCAACAACTAAGTCATTTGGTGCTAATAAGGCAACACTAATAAGGTGAATTGCTGACATGCCACAGTTAGTTAAAATAGCATCGGCACCACCTTCTAATTTTGCAACTGTTTCTTCCACCAATCGCCGACTTGGATTTGCTTTTCGCGCATAATCAAATTCTCTGGGTTTAGCAAATTCTTCATAACGATAACAAGTAGATGGTGTGATAACAGGTACGACACTGCCATATTGATCATCAGTATTGAGCCCACCGCGAACAGCAATAGTTCCTTGGCTTAGATTGTTTGATTGACTAGCCATAATAACACTCCTCTAAATAATACTTTGCTTATTTCAAGATTAGATTGTATAAGAATAGCACACTAAATATAGACGTCAACATGTCTAGATGTCTAACTATCTTGATGTGTAGATTGCAGAAAGATAAAAAAAACGTTAGAATTGCCCACATTATTTGTGATGTAATTTGGTGAAAATATGATGGAATGGAATGGCGAATATATAAGCCCTTATGCTGAACATGGTAAAAAAAGTGAGCAAGTAAAAAAAATTACAGTATCAATTCCGTTAAAAGTATTAAAAATATTAACTGATGAGCGTACTCGCAGACAAGTTAATAATTTACGTCACGCAACAAATAGTGAATTATTATGTGAAGCTTTTCTTCATGCTTATACTGGTCAACCTTTACCTTGTGATGATGATTTACAAAGAGACCGTGAAGACGGTATTCCCAAACAAGCTCAAAAAATGATGCAAGATTTAGGCATCACCCCAGAATTCGATTGATTATTAACTAAAAATATTAATTTTCAAAAAGCAAAAAGGCGCATTATGCGCCTTTTCAGATACGGTTTTTTGGAAAATTATTTTTTACCGCCAACCATAGCAAAACGTTGTTTGAACTTATCTACACGTCCACCAGTTGCAACATCACGTTGTTTACCAGTATAGAACGGATGACATTCACCACATACATCAAGATGAATATCATGACCAATAGTAGAATGCGTTTTAATAACGTTACCACAAGAGCAAGTTGCTGTAATTGCGGTGTATTCTGGGTGGATACCTTCTTTCATAATAAGCCTCTAAAATTTGTTCGTATCGCTATATAAATGGCTATAATAGCAAAATCTATACACCATACGAATGTTAAAAAACAAGATAAGCTGCAAATTATACGACCAATGTTTGGGTTAATCAAGTAATAAAAGACACTAGTTAAACGGATAACTGGCCTATTGTCACTTGTAGTTCAATTCTTTCCCCATTTCGCAAAACAATAATGGGGACAGTCGTACCCGGTTTCAACTCAGCTATTTGATCCATGGTTTCAACAATTGATTTAACTGGTTTATTATCCACCATAATTAAGATATCGTTCGCTTGTATACCGGCTTGCAATGAAGGTCCTTCAGCATTAGTAACTAAAATACCTAACACCACTGGCATATCACTTGGCTCTTGAGTTGGTGCAAATTCTAATCCATCAATACCAATATACCCTCGAATAATTTTTCCATCTTGAATCAATTTATTCATAATTTTAACAGCTAAAGAAGCCGGAATCGCAAACCCAATCCCTTCCGGAACATCATTACCCAAATTTTTTGCAAAAGTAAGAGTATTAATTCCCATTAATTCACCTTTGGTATTAACTAGTGCGCCACCAGAATTACCGTGGTTTATCGAGGCATCTGTTTGGATAAAATTTTGTCTTCTATAAGGGCTTAGCCCATCACGTCCTGTTGCACTAATAATACCTTGAGTAATGGTTTGCCCAATATTGTAAGGATTGCCTATGGCTAAGACAACATCACCAATCTTGGGCTCACGCTGAGGATTAATAAGTATAGCTGGAATATTAGAAGCTTCTATTTTTAATACAGCGATATCAACAAGTTTATCTGAACCTACAGATAAAGCCTCAAAAATTCGTCCATCTTGTAGCGCAACAATAATTTGTTCTGCATCTTCAACAACGTGATAATTAGTAACAATATACCCCTGCTCACTCATAATCACTCCTGAACCAAGCGGAGTAATCGGGCTATCTTGTGATCCTTGGGAAACAGAATTAATTGAGCGGCTATAAATATTAACCACGGCAGGAGCAGCGACTTTAACAGCACTAGAATAACTTAATGGATCATCACTAAAAATTGATCTTGGAAAATTTGATTGATTTCCCTTTTGTAAAGAGGGAAAAATAATCAATAAGACAATAGCTAAAACCGTTCCAATTAATATTGGCCATAGAATTTTTTTGAGCATTAGTTTCAGGATTGCAATAAAGAAGGATAGTAAGAATTCTAACACATTTGTATGAAGGTTAAAATTAGAGTTTTCGTCGATGGCAAAGCATCGACGATATAAAGATCAAATAATTATCGTAAAATTAGATATAAACGAGTATGACCCCGAACTATATTCAATGCAATTACAGACGGACTGCTATCAATAATTTTTCGAAGATCTGCAATATTAGTTACTCGTTCTTTATTAACGCCAGTAATCAGATCTCCTTCTTGTAAGCTGAGTCGTGACGCTGGTGAATGTTTAGCAATATTTTCTATTAAAACACCTTTTTGTCCTTTTATTTCACCATTGCTAAGTGTTGCACCATCAAGAGCAGTATGTAGTGATTTTGCTTCGGTTGTTGCCTCATCACTATTTTTTAGTTTGACCTCAACTGACATTTCTTTACCATCTCGAATTAAGCCCAATAGTACAGTTCGCCCAGCTCCAGTTGTCGCAATTTTTGCTCTTAATTCAGCAAAACTATCAACTGGTTTACCATCCATCGAAATAATAATATCGCCAGATTTAATTCCTGCAGCCTGCGCGGCTGAATTTTCAATAACCTCACTAACAAAAGCACCTTTTTGAACATCAACATCAAATGCTTTTGCTATATCAGATGTTAATTCATTACCTTTGATACCCAGCACACCACGTTTTACCTCACCAAATTCAATAAGCTGTGAAGTTAAACTTTTCACCATATTACTAGGAATTGCAAAGCCAATCCCAACATTCCCACCGCTTGGTGCTATAATCGCAGTATTAATACCAACAAGCTCACCTTTTAAATTGACAAGTGCCCCGCCAGAGTTTCCTTGGTTAATTGAAGCATCTGTTTGAATGAAATTTTCGAAACCATTCATATTAAGCCCACTGCGAGCTAAAGCTGATATAATCCCTGAAGTAACGGTTTGACCAATGCCAAATGGGTTACCAATGGCAACAGCATAATCACCAACACGCAAATTATCAGAATCGGCCAATTTAATTGCTGTTAATTTTTTTGCATCATCGATCTTAAGCAATGCAATATCACTTTGTGGATCCTTACCAATTAGTTTTGCTTTAAATTCATGCCCATCATTTAGAGCAACTGTAATTTTATCGGCATTATCAATAACATGATTATTCGTCACAACATAGCCTTTTTCGGCATCAATAATCACACCAGATCCTAGACCCGTAAACGATCTTGATTGACTATCTGGGTAACCAAAAAATCGTCTAAATTCTTCTGGCATATTATTTTGCATTTGAGCAATACCTTCAACTTTGATACTTACAACTGAAGGTAACACTGTTTCTAACATAGGAGCCAAACTTGGTTGCTGTACATTATTATCAGTTGGGATAGAAGGAAAAGAAGCATACGCATTCGGCAGTGCAAATAAACTTACACCTAAACTTAAAGTCAAAATACTTAGCAACTTTTTTTGGTGTTTTAATGAATTAATCATCTTATAACTCTCGCTTTTACAAAAATTTAATCTCTATAAAAATGATTTGCCATTAAGTAACGGCAAATAAAACTATAATATTTAAGATTTATTTTCATCCGTTTTAAATAAACCAGAAGAATTATCAGAATAATCTCTAGGCTGCTTATCAAGTGTAACTTCTTTTTTTTCATTTGAATCAGAACTAGAATCAAAATCCAAAGATTGCACATTATCACTATCCATAAATTGGCTAGAATTTTCAGCCATATGTTGATAAAGACGACGAAAATCCTTAGCCATACTATCCAATATTTCTGCACTGTGCGAAAAATGCTTAGCAATCATTTGCTTTTGTACTCTTAATTCATCTTTTGTTTGATCTAGCTCTTGTTTAACTTTGGCATATTTACGCGCCTTAGGGCTAATAACGCTCACAAAAATAAAACCAATAATAAAACCAATTACTAACCCAATTATAAGATAAACATACATATCTTTATCCATAATTCACTCCTTATATCTTTAAAATATATAATTTTATAAAATTAAAGCCTAATTATCAGCACTTATTTTGCATGGTTAGCAAGTTTTATCAATTGTTTTTTTAACTTGTCTGGTGCATTTTCTGCTAATGCATATAAAAACATTGCACTTTTTGGTGTCATCACACTTGAGTCTAAAAATGATTTGGTAGTCTGAAAATGGCTCTGTGCCAACTTTACCGAAATATCTGGATTAATCTGATATTGAATAGAAGATAGAGACGGTAAAATATTTTTTCGTATCTCAGATATTAAATTGCTTTGTTCATATTTCAATCTCGTTAACCAACCAGCTGTACTTACCTCTAAAATCAATACTCCTTCACGATAATTAGCCACTCGGCACTGTTGATGCAATGGGGATGGCAATAAGTCATTAACGACTTTAGCCAATGTTCTTAATGCATTAGTTCTTTCTTGAATCTTAGAAAAACAAGAGGCTTGTGTCATTATTGACGTCAATACTTGTGGCTCATTAAAACGCATACTTTGACTTCCTCTACTTTCTCAATCAATAACAAAATAAGTTTTCTTCTAAAAACTAAAAAAAGTATTAGCTCAATAATTTACTCTATTTATCGTCAAAAGTCTTATTGAAAAACTTTATTTACAGTTTGATAAAAATTTCTTTACTATAATGATGTTCAAAACTTCAGTTAAAGAAAATAGATAAAAATATATAACTGATTATGAATTGAAATTTCATCAGAAATAATAAAAAAGATTAACTTCAACATATAACAGTTAATCTTTTTGAAAAACAGTATTATTAAGCAATGATACTTATAATGAGCACAGTAATTAAACCAACAATTGAATTGACTAGTTCTAATAAACCCCATGTTTTTAAAGTATCTTTGATCGATAAATCAAAGTAACCTTTAAATAACCAGAAAGAAGCATCATTGATATGAGTCAACGTATTAGAACCTGCAGCAGTTGCCAGCACAAGTAAGGCTGGATTCACGCCATTCACAAATCCAGTAGTGCGATCAATAACTGCGGCCCCAATAATTCCCGCAGCTGTCATCGCTGAGACAACGCCTTGTCCTGTAGCTAAACGAATTAATACAGTAATTAACCATGCCATGATATAAGGCGATATTCCCCTTGTTGACATTAATTGACCAATAACATCACCAATTCCAGTATCAATGATAATCTGTTTTAGTGCACCTCCTGCGCCAATAATTAATACTACCATGGCAATGCCTTTTACCGCATTATCAAAAGAATGCATAATCCATTCCATTGAATGATTAAGTTTTTTCCCAAATAATATAAATGCAGCAATCATCGCAATAAACATGGCAATTTGGGATGAACCAATAAAATTGAGAACAGAGTAAACGGTTGTTTCTTTATCTAATCCGATATTTGCAATCGTCGTTACAATCATAATATAAGCAGGAATCAAAGGAACGGTGATTGATGTAAAAAATGAAGGAAGATTATTTTCATCAACAGGTGTTTCAGATTGCAAAAATTGAGGTGTGGGTCTATCTAAATTACTGAGAAATTTTGGAAGAATTATCCCTGCACCGATTACTGAAGGAATTGCGATGATTAATCCATAAATATAAACCATTCCCATGTCAGCACCATAAGCATTAACAAGCGCAACAGGCCCCGGCTGTGGCGGCAACAACGAGTGAGCTGTTGTTGCCGCCGCAATTCCAGGTATCGCTAATTTCAAAAATGGAATCCTAGCCTCTTTGGCTAATGCAATGACTAATGGAGCCAATATTATAAATGCTGCTTCATAAAACATCGCAAGACCAAATATAAGCCCCATAATAATAATTGCTAATTTTACATATTTGATTCCTAGCCTTTTTAACAAGGTTTGAGCAATTTGATGAGCAGCGCCAGAATCAGCCATTAATTTACCAATCACTGCGCCAAATACGACAATAATAGCAAGTTCACCAAGCGTACCACCAAATCCTGATTTAATCGTTTTAAGGATACTCAATAAATCCATTTTAGCCATCAAACCAACAAATATCGCCGCTGCTAATAATGCAATCATTGAATTTATTCTAAAGCGAATGTTTAAAAGTAACATTAATCCTATTCCAAGGATAACCCAAAGAATATTTAAAAATTCCATGAATCATAGCTCCTATTTTATTTATATTTTTTGTTATTGGGTAAGCATTAATTTGGTAAAAAATAATTATTAACAGTTTGCTTATCATCAATTTTGTGCATGATTGATAATATTTAGTTATCGGTTCTTTAACCGTGAATTTGTAGCAGACTTATATCACCATTCATTTTTAAAGTTTTATGACAATATTCATTTATTGGCTCAACATATTTCCATTGATAAAATAAATTTTCACTATTATTTTGATAAAATTGTGATCATAATCACCAAAAATGGTTTATTTTTATTTCATAGGAAATATTCCTATTGTGATACTCAAATAGGCATGCCAATTTGATTGTGTAATTATCGAGGCTGGGACATTAAATATTCTACTAAACGAGATAACTAGCGTATAATTTATCTTATTAATTAATAGTGTTTATTAAATAAAGGACAATCAAATGCAATCATCTAGTCGTCTTTATCAAGAAATTGGTAACGAACTAAAGTTTTTGTTAAAAAATGGTACTTATAAAATTGGCGATCGATTACCACCTGAAAGAGATATTGCAGAAACATTTAGCGTAAGTCGTACAATAGTACGTGAAGCATTAATAATGCTAGAACTTGAAAATTTAGTTACAGTAAAAAAAGGATCGGGTGTTTATGTAATTGGTTTACCAAATGCATCGTTATCTGAGCAGGATAAGCAAATAGAAGAAAATGATTTTGGACCTTTTGAACTCTTACAAGCAAGGCAATTAATTGAGAGTAATATTGCAGCATTTGCCGCCTCTCAGATAGTGAAAGCAGATATAATAAAACTCAGGTCTATCTTAGAACAAGAACGGCAGATATTAGAAAAGGGTGTGCTTGATGACTATAGTGCAGATGAAATGTTTCATATTACGATAGCAAAGGCTACCAAAAATGCCGTATTAGAAGATTTACTAAAAGACTTGTGGCAAAAACGCCATGCTAGCAAAATGTGGAATCAACTTCATAATCGTATTACCGATAATAGTTACCGAAAAAAATGGCTTGATGATCATGAAAAAATATTACAAGCTCTGCAAGTAAAAGATGCAAAAGGCGCACGACAAGCTATGTGGCAACATCTAGAAAATGTTAAACAAACATTAATGACTGTTTCAGATAGTGAAGATCCTAACTTTGATGGTTATTTATTTGATTCTATTCCGGTTACCATTGTTAACCCGTAGCAAATATCAACATTGTTTGTAAATTTCCTCTTTAAACAAGTTAATTAAATCTCACCATAGAAATTGTTAGTAAAAAATAAAGCAGCAAATTGATAAAAAAACTGACAAATGCAGTTCAAGCATTGTTTTTGTCAGTTTAAAAATACAGGGGGCAGATAGCTAATTTGTCTCTAATTGAAAGTTGGTGGGCTGAGTTTTATTTTCTCTAATAAAAATCCATAAAATCATTGCACCTATTACATCAAAAAAAGCTAACGCAATAAAAAATGGACCAAAACCGATAAGCCCCACAAATGCTCCAATAAATAAATTAAAACTTAACTGACCTGACCATGCACATGCTCCAGCCATTCCGACCACTGTTGCGACCTGATTTTTCTTAAATAAATCACCACCAAGTGTTGAAGCGACAGTTGAGAGTAACTGATGAGAAAACCCGCCAAGACTAATTAAAAATACAGCAAGATAAGGATCCTCAACAATACTTACAAATCCAATAGTCATCATAAGAATAGCACCAATGGTAAATGTGATAAGTCTTGAATTGATTAAAGAAAAACCTCTATCATTAAAAAATTTAGCAACAAAACCACTAGCTAAACACCCCAAATCAGCCATTAAAAAAGGTAGCCAAACAAACATCGCAATTTCTTTTAAACTAAAATGCAGGGTTTCTACAAAAAAGATAGGCACCCAAAAGTTGATGGTTCCCCATGCTGGATCTGCCAGAAAACGTGCAATACCAATACCCCAAAAGTTACGTTGAGTAATAATTGTCATAAAAGAAACTTTTTCTTTGTTATTTATTTCTAAATGATCTTCTTTCCCTGCTTCTATATATTCTCTTTCCTTAGCAGTTAGTTTTTTGGCATCATTAGGGTCACGATAAAAAATAAACCAAATTATAGCGGCAATTAGAGCCAGAGAGCCAGAAACAACAAACGCAAATTGCCAACCTTGGAATAAAATACACCAAGCAATTAAAGGAGGAGCCAACATAGCACCAAAAGAAGTTCCCATATTAAATATACCAGCAGCAATCCCCCTCTCTTTTGCAGGGAACCAGATTGAAGCTGTTTTGATGCCAACTGGTATCGCTGAAGCTTCACTAAAACCCATGATTCCACGCATAAAAGCTAATCCTTGCCATGTGCCAGTTAAAGCATGTCCCATAGTAGCTAGTCCCCAAATAATAGCGCAAATAGCAAACCCAAGTCTTAACCCGATGGTATCAATAAAGAAACCTATAATTGGTTGACCAATGGTATAAGCTAATTGAAATGTGCTTACTACCCACGAATATTGTTCTTTCGATATACCTGTCGCATCCAAAATTGTCGGCGCAGCTATGCCTAATGCAGTTCTATCAAGGTAATTGACAATTGTGATAACACAAACAAGCAATATCATATACCATCGAAAATGTTTTATTGTTTTCATCATTTTTCCTTTTATAATCATATTGAAAGTTAACTAGTTTTGTTATTACTTAGGAAAATAACGATTGGCATTGTTAAAACAAATATCACTAATCATTGTCCCTACCAGATTAAAATCAGCTGGAATTTCACCATTTTCCATCCAATGACCAACCATATTGCAGAGGATGCGCCTAAAATATTCATGCCTCGTAAACGATAAGAAACTACGCGAGTCTGTTAACATTCCGACAAATTGACTTAACAATCCCATTTGTGAAAGCTGCATTAGTTGGCGCTCCATACCATCTTTTTGGTCATTGAACCACCAACCTGAACCAAATTGGATTTTGCCAGCAATACCAGAGCCTTGAAAATTGCCTGCCATAGTTGCTAACACTTCATTATCACGAGGATTTAAACAATATAGAATCGTTTTAGGTAATTGGCCTGTCAGATCTAAAATACTCAGAAACGCAGATAGTGGTTCAGCAATAGGCCTATCACCAATTGAGTCAAAACCAGCATCAGGCCCCAAAATTTTGAACATCCGTTGATTATTATTGCGTAAAGCGCCCAAATGTAACTGCATAACCCAATTACGTTTGTGATATTGCTGTCCAAGCCAAATAAGAATTGCTGTACTAAATTGGGCGATTTCTAATTCAGAAATTTCATGATTATTTAAACGGTTAATGAGTATTTCGTTAAGCTTTCTTTCGGTTGGAATATCAGCATACCTTAATATTTCTATACCATGATCCGATGCTTCACAGCCATGAAGTTCAAAATAATCTAGCCTTTTAGTTAATGCAGAGAGTAATTTTTCAAAGGAATTAATTTCAATATCGGTAATATTACCTAATTGCAAGATATAATCAGCAAAATTTGGTAATTCAATTTTAAATACTTTGTCGGGTCGCCAACTTGGCGTTACTTTTGTTTTAAAAGTCGTATCTAAGCTGATTTTTTTATGATATTCCAATGAATCAATTGGGTCATCAGTTGTTCCCACCGTATTGACTTTCATTTGAGTTAAGATTCCACGAGTTGAAAATTCTGGGGTAGCCAACTGTTCATTAACCTGATGCCAAATCTTATCCGCTGTTTGTTCATTAAAAAGCGTGTTTTTGATTCCAAATGGGCGACGCAACTCTAAATGTGTCCAATGATAAATTGGATTACCAAGTGTTAATGGCACAACTTTAGCCCAAATGAGATATTTGTCATAATCAGACGCATCGCCAGTAATAAACTTTTCATCAACACCAGCTGTACGCAGTACTCGCCATTTATAATGATCACCTGCTAGCCAAATTTCGGCCAAATTACGAAAATTTTTATCTTCAGCTATATCTTTAGGTGGTAAATGGCAATGATAATCATATATTGGCTGTCCTTCTGCATAATCAAAATAGAGCCTTTGAGCCGCTTCACTTTGCAATAAAAAATTGTCATCTAAAAATGTTTTCATTCTTTTTCATCCTAATTTTAGATTATTAGTTCTTGGATCGTTTGTTTTGCCCCTTTTTGCATTAACGTAAGATAGTGTGTTGTGACTTGCTCTCTAAATTGAGAATTGTTCGGCAAATCAGCACCAAAAATAATCTCGAGTTTTAATAAACAATTGACTCGTTCTATTCCATCTGCGCTAGCTTCAACGAGTGTTTGTAACTGCTGAGACATTGGGTCTCGCACGTCTATTGGCTGGTGGTTATCATCAATACCACTGACATAACGCATCCACCCTGCAACACCGAGTGCAAGCAATGAAAAATCAGAGTTGTTTTTTATATGCCAGCGAATTGAATCAAGCAATCTTTGTGGAAGTTTTTGAGTTCCATCCATCGCAATTTGCCATGTTTGATGTTTTAATGATGGATTACTAAATCGTTCAATAAGCTTGTTTGCATATTCTAGTAAGTTAACATGTGATGGAACATGAAGAGTGGGAGCTTGTTGTGCTATCATTAATTGATAAGTGGCTTTTTTATAGCTTGCATCATTCATACAGTCATTGATATGCTGATAACCGGCTAGATAGCCTAAATATGCTAAAAACGAATGGCTTCCGTTTAACATACGCAGCTTCATTTCTTCGTAAGGTACAACATCTTTAACAAATTCTGCACCGACTTCGTTCCAATTTGGTCGATTTGTTACAAAATCATCTTCAATGATCCACTGGATAAATGGCTCACAAGCAATACCACAGGGATCAACCATCCCTCCTAATACCCTCTCAATTTCTATTAAAGTTTCTGCTGTCGCGGCAGGTACAATCCGATCGACCATTGTGCACGGAAAAGTTGTGTTACATTCAATCCATTGAGCTAGTTGAGGATCGCGCGCTTTGGCTAAATCTAAAATTGCTTTTTTTAAAACTACACCATTTTTGGGAATATTATCGCACGACAAAGCGGTAAAAGATTTCAGGCCTCGTTGCATCCTTCGATAAAGTGCTTCCACAATAACACCTGGTGCTGACACTGGTTGCACTGGATTAACAAGATCGGATTGAATTAAAGTATTATTAAGATCCAATCCGACTCCGCCCGGTAACATACAATAACCTTTTTCAGTGATAGTGAGTGAAACTATTTCAATTACAGGACTGGCCATCTTTTCTAAAATAGCTTCCATACCATCAATCGGTACTAATAGTGATTCTTTAACACTCCCAATAACAAAAGCTTCTTCCGATTGCGCACCTTTTTCTAAAACAGTATAGAGATGATCTTGCTTACGAAGATCTTCAATTAACCGTTCACCACCAACAATATTTACCTCACAAATAGCCCAATCACTTTTCCCTGTATTTAATAATCGGTCTATAAACAAAGCTTGATGAGCGCGATGAAAAGCACCAAATCCTAAATGGACAATTCTAGAAACTATCTCTTTCCTATCATATGTTGGGCGGTTTTTTATAAATTGAGGTAAAGCTGAAATTTTTAGCATACTTATATCACCATTCAAATTTAAAGTTTAATGATATATTTATCTATTGGTTAGATATATTTCCATTTAAAAAATAAATTTTCACTATTATTTTGATTTAATTGTGATCAATATCACTAAAATTGGTTTATTTCTATTTAATGTTGACAATGCTAATATTCTGACATTAATATTGGTATTCCAATTTAAATGTATAATTTAAACCACAAAACACTAACATTAAATATTCTGTGAAATGCTATGATTCATAGTATTTATTAAATAAAAGGCGAGTTTAATGGTCTTTATCAAATAATTGGAAATTAAATCGAGTTATTCAAAATGACTTGATAATCAAGAAAAATTTTACAAGCATTAATGATAATTTCTAATAGTAAAAATCCAAATTTTGATGGTTATCTATTTGATATAATTCCAGTTAACATTATTAATCAATAGGCAATAAATAATCAGCATTGTTTATAGGTCTTTTTTATTTTAGAAAAACAAATACATGAAATCGTTAGGGAGATGTTTATGGAACAAACGATGCGTTGGTTTGGGCCCAATGATCCAGTATCATTAGATGATATAAAGCAAGCAGGAGCAACTGGAATTGTTACAGCTTTACACCATATTCCCAATGGAGAAGTTTGGAGCCTTGAAGAAATTCAAAAACGAAAAAATATTATTGAAGAAAAAGGATTAACATGGTCTGTAGTAGAAAGTATTCCTGTTCATGAAGAAATCAAAACCCACACTGGAAACGTTCTGCAACATATCGCCAATTACCAACAATCAATTCGTAATTTAGCGGCTTGTGGCATTGATACTGTTTGTTACAATTTTATGCCAGTTTTAGATTGGACTCGTACTGATCTTGCCTACGAGTTACCTGATGGCTCAAAAGCATTGCGTTTTGACCAAACCGCTTTTGCAGCATTTGATATCTATATATTACAAAGGCCTAATGCAGAAAAAGATTACTCAATAGAAGATATAGCTTTAGCGAAAGCTTACTTTGAAAAAATGACGCAAGCAGAGAAAAACAAACTTATTGCAAATATTATTGCTGGTTTACCGGGTGCTGAAGAAGGTTATTCTCTTGATCAATTTAGGACACATCTTGCAACCTATGATGGTATTGATAAAGCAAAATTACGTGAAAATTATGCCTATTTTTTAAAAGCTATTGTACCTGTTGCTGAAAAAGTTGGTGTGTTATTAACGGTACATCCCGATGATCCTCCTAGACCAATTTTAGGCCTACCACGTATAGTTTCAACTGTCGAAGATATGCAATGGATTAAAGATACCGTTGACAGTATTCATAATGGTTTTTGTTTTTGTACAGGCTCTTATGGTGTTCGTAATGACAATGATTTGACTACAATGGCAGAAAAATTTGCTGATCGTGTTCATTTTATTCACTTAAGAGCAACAGTTCGAGAAGAAAATCCACTATCTTTTCATGAAGGCGACCATTTAGCTGGTGATGTTGACATGTATGCTGTAATGAAAGCACTGATTACCGAAGAACAACGGCGTAAAAAGACCGGAATCAAACGCCCTATTCCTGTTCGCCCAGATCACGGACATCAAATGCTAGATGATTTGAAGAAAAAAACCAATCCGGGTTACTCAGCTATAGGTCGCTTGCGAGGTTTAGCTGAAATTCGCGGTATTGAATATGCAATCCTTCGCGCTTTTTTTAATTAGTTGAAATCAGTTCAATAAATTATAATTATTACAGCCACTAATCCTAACAATCTCCATGCCCTTTTAAGGGCATTTTTACATAAAAATATTATAAATTCACAGATGAATAATCCTTTGTTCGATTGCAATCAATTTACTTAATATTAGAAGAGTATTTCATAAGAATTGATTAACTATTTTGGTAAACATTGTGTCATAATACACAAGATGCTATTATTAATAGCATAACTATTTTGACATTCAATCCTTTTAAACGTTATATTAGTTTTGTTTTTCTACATCTATATCATTAAGCAGTCTTTTTTAAAGCAGTTTAAAATTAAAGAGGTGTAATATGGGTATTTTAAATAATATTTTTTCTAAAGTATTTCCTAGTGCTAAAGCAACAGTAGATAATACTGTTGAAGCAGTGAAAGATAAAGTTGAAAATATTACTGCATCTGTCAAAGATACGGTATCAAATAGTTCAGAGAAAGTTCAAGAAAAGGTAGAACAAAACACATCCGCATCGAATGTTGACGTCACCTCTATCCTTGATAATTTAGCTAAAAAGCATCCTGAAACACTCAATTGGAAAACATCTATCGTCGATCTATTGAAATTATTAGGTATGGATAGCAGTTTAGATGCACGAAAAAATTTAGCAAAAGAACTGAACTATACCGGCAATACTGATGATACTGCAGCAATGAATACATGGTTAATCAAAGAAGTGTTGAAAAAAATTGCAGAAAAAGGCGGTAATGTAACTCATCTTTTTTCTTAAAAGAACGTGTTAAGGCAATTAAATCCATCTAATGTTTTAGGTGGATTTTTTTAATTAAAGCAGACATTTATTGATTTTTACGTTATTAAACAATGAAACTAAGCTTTAAAGGCATGTAATTTGTTCATCGCAACTTCTATCCCTTCAGACAATAATATATCAGTACAACGTACAGATTCATCAATGGCTTTATCGATTAATTCTTGTTCAGATTTAGATGGTTTGTTTAAGACATAACCCACCACTTTATTTTTATCTCCGGGGTGACCAATACCAATCCTTAATCGATAAAAATTTAAATTATTACCCAATTTGCTGGCAATATCTTTTAGCCCATTATGTCCACCATGACTACCACCAAACTTAAGTTTAGCTATACCTGGATTCAAGTCGAGCTCATCATGTGCAATTAATATTTCTTCTGGTTTTATTTGGTAAAATGACGCCATAGCTTGCACTGCTTTACCACTTAAATTCATAAAAGTAGTTGGAACTAATAAACGCACATCATGACCAAAAATGTTGATACGTGATGTGTAACCCCAAAATTTTTGTTCATTTTTTAATGATTGATTATAACGCTGAGCCAATTGTTCAACAAACCATGCACCTGCGTTGTGGCGCGTTGCTGCATATTCATTTCCGGGATTGGCAAGTCCTACTACCAGTTTTATCGTTGTCATAATATTTTTATTGTCACTGATTTTATTGTGAAAAATGCCCCAAAAGGAGCATTTAACTCAATGATAAAATAGATTATTGATGGAACATAGCTGAAATCGATTCTTCATTACTGATTCGACGAATTGCTTCAGCAAGCATACCAGATAACGTTAATTGGCGAACATTTTTCAATGCTTTTACTTCAGCCGTTAATGGAATTGTGTCACAAACAACAATTTCATCAATAGCACAGCTTTTAATGTTACTCACTGCTTTACCTGAAAAAATTGGATGCGTTGCATAAGCAAACACTCTTTTTGCACCTCGCGCTTTTAAAGCGTCGGCTGCTTTACAAAGTGTTCCTGCTGTATCAATCATATCATCAACTAAGATACAATCTCTATCAGCAACATCACCAATAATATTCATCACTTCAGCTTCATTTGCACGCTGACGGCGTTTATCAATAATTGCCATATCAGTATCATTAAGTAGTTTAGCTATTGCTCGAGCGCGCACCACACCACCAATATCTGGAGATACCACAATCGGACGTTCAAACTCACGTTGCAACATATCTTCTAAAATAACTGGGCTACCAAATACGTTATCGACAGGCACATCAAAAAAACCTTGAATTTGTTCTGCATGAAGATCAACGGTTAATACCCTATCAACACCCACTGTTGATAAAAAATCTGCAACAACTTTAGCGGTAATAGGTACACGAGCCGAACGAACTCGTCGATCTTGTCTAGCATAACCAAAATAAGGAATAACAGCAGTAATACGACCAGCAGATGCACGACGCATTGCATCAATCATAACCAGTAATTCCATTAAATTATCATTGGTTGGAGCACAAGTTGATTGTATAATAAAAACATCTTCACCACGGACATTTTCATTGATTTGGACATTAACTTCACCATCACTAAAACGGCTTACAACAATGTCACCAAGAGAAGTATAAAGACGATTAGCTATACGCTTTGCTAGTTCGGGTGTGGCATTACCAGCAAAAAGCTTCATATCAGGCACGAGAAATCCTCAAGCATGTATTCATGATTACTTAATTCGTAATCGGTTAAATCGGGGCTATAATTATATAATCATTTATCTATCATGCTCAACCACAATATAAAAATATATCAAAAATATTTGATATATTTTTAGAAATCATTAATTAAAAAAATTCGATCATAAGATGCTTTTGCAGTGAACTCAAAATCGAGTAAACTAGCAAACAAACCATCAATTAGCTTTAATAAATTCCACAACCAAAGTAGATAACGTGATGAACGAACAATTAAACTCAGATAATGAAAATATCAAATCTAAAAGAACCATTCGTAGTTTTGTTTTGCGACAAGGTCGTTTAACAAAAGGACAAGAACAAGCATTAATAAATTTATGGCCTGTATTTGGTATTGAATATGATGCAAATGCACCTATTTGTTTTGAAGCTAACAAACCGGCTATTCTAGAAATTGGATTTGGTATGGGGTCCTCATTAATTGAAATGGCCAAAAATACACCTGATAAAAATTTTTTAGGAATTGAAGTACACAAACCTGGGGTTGGTGCTTGTTTAATGGCGATTGAAGAAAACCAATTATCAAACTTAAACGTGATGTGCCATGATGCTGTTGAAGTATTAGAAAATATGATCCCAGATCATTCGCTGGACAAAGTGCAAATTTTTTTCCCTGATCCTTGGCATAAAGCAAGGCATAACAAACGTCGCATTATTCAACCCCAATTTGTACAGTTGATTCGGCAAAAATTAAAATTGGGCGGTATTTTGCACCTAGCAACGGATTGGCAACATTATGCAGAACATATGTTAGAGGTTTTAACCCAAGCAGAAGGTTTTGAAAACTTATCACCAAGTGGTAACTACATTCCAAGACCCGCTGATAGACCAATTACCAAATTTGAAAAACGGGGTCAAAATTTAGGTCATGGTGTTTGGGATCTCCAATTTGTAAATAAATAATGATGCTAAGGAGCCACTATGCAAAATGAAACGATCGATCTACTTTGTCGGCATCGCTCTATTCGTACTTATAAAGCAACTAACTTAACTCAAGAGCAAATAGATTTAATTGTTAACGCAGCACAGTCGGCTTCTAGTTCTAATTTGATTCAATGTTCGACCATTATTCGTATTACAGACCCCAACAAGCGAGAAATACTGGCCCATTATGCGGGCGATCAAAAGTATGTTAGTCAAGCACCTGAATTTTGGGTGTTTTGCGCCGATTTTAATCGCCATTATCAAATTGAACCAAAACTTAATCTTGGCAAAGCGGAACAGCTATTATTGGGCTGTGTTGATACAGCAATTATGGCTCAAAATGCTGTGACTGCAGCTGAATCCTTAGGGCTTGGTGCTGTGTATATTGGCGGATTGCGCAATCATCTTGACAAAGTAACGAAATTACTCGATTTACCCAAATACGTTCTTCCACTTTTTGGGCTTTGTCTTGGCTACCCCGATCATCATCCAGAACTCAAACCAAGATTACCAAAAGAGCTAGTGTTTTTTGAAAACCACTATCAACCAATTGATCCTGCCATTTTGAAAAAATATGATGCTCAAATGGATAATTACTATGAAACCCGTAGTACTAATCAGAAATCCGGAGGTTGGAGTGATAAAATTGCTAATACAATCAATAACGAGCAACGCGATTTTATTCTCAATTATTTGCACAAACAAGGATGGATCACCAAATGAAAAATAACCATTACCAATTAGATAAAGTCATTATACTTAGCCGTCATGGGATTCGCACACCATTACAAAACACTTTGCAGTTTTTAGAAAAAATCACCCCCTTTAAATGGCCCAAATGGGATTATCCATATGGTTATTTAACTACTCGTGGTGGAATATTAGAAGTCTATTTTGGTCGCTATTTATCAACTTGGCTTGAAAAGCACAATATAAAATTATCAACACATAACACTGAATTGTTTGTGTATGCTAACAGCCTGCAAAGAACAGTTGCAACAGCTCAATTCCTGACAACAGGTGCCTTTGCTGGGTATGATATTCCTATACATCATAAATATCCCATTGAAAATATGGATCCTATCTTCGATCCTAGTTTACAAGACGATTCACCCGAATTTAAACATGCCGTATTGCGTGATATTGATGAAGCTGACAAAGCGGCCAACATCTTTAAAAATCTAGCACCAGCTTATGAAATCCTTTCCGATATTTTAGATTATAAGCGTTCGAAATTATATGCCGAATATCAATGTAATTTAGCCGATATTCCATCAGAACTCTATTTTAAGAAACACGAAGAACCGGTACTGCTTGGACCTTTGGCAATAGGGATTTCTGCCGTTGACGCTTTCTTATTACAATACTATTCAGCCTTTCCATCAGAACAAATCGCATGGGGAAGACTCACTAACCAAAAACAGTGGCAACAACTTATCTCGATTCGTAATCAATATATTAATTTAGTTTTCCATTCTAAAACACTTGCCAAACATTCTGCTGCACTTCTTATCAACATGATAAACGATCTTATGCAACAAGATAATAAAGTAAATTTACTTGTTGGGCACGATAGTACTATTGCAGCATTACTTGGCGCCTTAGACTTTAAAGACTATCAACTACCAAATCAATTTGAAACAACTCCAATTGGAGGAAAAGTCGCTTTACAGCGTTTTCGTCACATAATAACGGGTGAATACTTTTTTAAAACCGAATATATTTATCAGAGTTTTGAACAACTCCATAACGGACAAGCGCTTGATGCCAATAACCCGCCACAACATTATCAACTTCATTTGAAAAACGCTTCTGTTAATAGTGATGGTTATTATGTGTGGTCAGATTTTGAGAAACGAATAAAACCCATAAAAACTAAATAATGAGCAAGCAGATTATCCAATTCTTCCTATTTAAAGCTGGAGTTGAATAAACTAATACTGATAAAAAGTGAGGAGAATATTATTTAAAAAATCCTTTGAAAAAAGCTTCAGTGAGATATTTGGTTGAGTATAAATTTTCTGTTTTATGATGAATAACCTTAAAGATTAATGATTGATATTTATCGAAAATAAGGTTTAAGTTGATTAATTGAGGTTGATTTAAATAAGTAGTTTGCAGTTAAAATTGAAAACGATTACATTACGCTGTTATCTTATTTATTGTATATCCATCTGATAAAATTAGTGAAATGGCTAACACTTATACTCAAATCCGTATCTTACTGAAATTTTTTGACAAAAAAATAATTATTAAATGTAATCGATTTCATAAAATGTTATCAAGATCACTTTTTCCACATTCCTTAAATGCTATCATCGCCATTAATAACTTCCCTGTACATAAAAAGTGTGAACGATGTCTAAATGATTATGTAATCATTTAAAGCCTAGCAAAGGAAATTTATTATGAATCAAAAAATTAAGTCATCACTAAATAATAAAAATTATTGGATATTTAGTCTCTACTTCTTCCTTTACTTTTTTATTATGGGAGCGTACTTCCCGTTTTTCCCTGTTTGGTTGAAAATGAATGGCCTAGATGAGGCAAATACGGGATATGTTTTTTCATTTATTTCATTATTTGCACTTTTTTTTCAACCTCTGTTTGGGTTGATTTCTGACAAGTTGGGGTTAAAAAAACACCTTCTTTGGATTATCACGCTACTTCTTGTGCTATTTGGTCCATTTTTTATCTTCATTTTGGGGCCGTTGCTTCAACTCAATGTAAGCTTGGGTGCAATTGTTGGTGGATTTTATCTTGGTATGGTATTTAGTGGTGGTGCGCCAGCCATCGAAGCACTCGTTGAAAAAATAAGTCGACGTAGTGGATTTGAATTTGGTCGATGCCGTATGTTTGGTTGTTTTGGTTGGGCAATTTGTGCTTCATTTGTTGGAATAATGATATCTAAAGATGTCAATGCTGTTTACTGGTTATGTTCTGGATTTGCATTGATTCTTCTAGTTTTAGTAAAAATCGCTGACCCTGCAAAAACGGCAACGACTGAAGTCGTTGCAAAAATGGGATTAAATAAACCTGAACCATTTAATCTAAAACTGGCAATCAATTTACTTGGTATGCGTAAAACTTGGTTTTTTATGATATACATAATTGGAGTTGCTTGTACTTATGATGTATTTGATCAACAGTTTGCTAACTTTTTCACCTCATTTTTTTCTAGCGAACAAGCTGGTCGAGAAGCATTCGGTTATGTCACCACACTGGGTGAATTTTTAAATGCCTCTGTGATGTTTTTTGCCCCTTTAATTGTGAAGAAAATAGGCAGTAAAAATACATTACTTGTTGCGGGTGCAATCATGTCTATTCGTATTACAGGCTCAGCATTTGCCAGCACAGCAGTTGAAGTTGTTATATTAAAAACTTTACATATGTTCGAAGCACCTTTATTGCTTGTTGGCGCATTTAAATATATTACTCAACACTTCCCTATTCGCTTATCTGCAACTGTCTACTTAATTGCATTTTGTTTTGCAAAACAATTATCTATTATGTTTATGTCCACCTTTGCGGGGCTTATGTATGTTAAAATAGGCTTTAAAGGAGCATATCTAGTCCTTGGCTTGATTGCACTTAGTTTTACACTGATTTCTTCCTTCACATTATCAGGGCGTAGACCATGGGATCTATGGAAACATAAGTGCAGTGAAAAATTTGAAGATTCATAAAAGCATACGATAACTATTACATTAGAGAAAGGATTTATTATGGAAATATTAGTAACTGGTGGCTGTGGATATATAGGAAGTCACACTTGTGTCCAACTTATTCTATCAGGCTACACACCCATTATTCTTGACAATTTATTTAACAGCAAAGCATCAGTGTTAGATAGAATACAAAAAATTACTGGCCAGTCCCCCAATTTTTATGAAGGCGATGTGTGCAATGAAAAGCTATTAACTAAGATTTTTTCAAAGCATGATATTAAAGCAGTTATTCATTTTGCTGGCCTAAAAGCCGTTGGTGAATCGGTACATAAACCACTTGAATATTATGAAAACAATGTCTACGGCAGTATTGTACTTATGAAAGCAATGCGTACAGCGGGTGTTAAACAGTTAGTGTTTAGCTCATCAGCCACTGTCTATGGTGAACTAGCACCCGTACCTTATGTTGAAACCTTACCACAAGGTTTACCAACCAGTCCCTATGGAAAAAGTAAATTAATGGTAGAGCAATGTATCATGGATTTAGCCGTTGCCGAACCAGATTGGTCACTCACTTTACTGCGTTACTTTAATCCTGTTGGCGCGCATCCAAGTGGATTAATGGGCGAAGATCCACTTGGTATTCCTAATAATCTTATGCCTTATATTACCCAAGTTGCGGTAGGAAAAAGAGAATCATTAGCGGTTTTTGGAAATGATTATCCAACAACAGATGGAACTTGTGTTCGTGATTTTATACATGTTGTGGATTTGGCTGATGGGCATATTGCTGCACTCAAAGCCGATCATAATAAAGCTGGAGTACATATTTATAACTTAGGTTCAGGTGTGGGTTACAGCGTATTACAAGTCATCAAAGCTTTTGAGAAAGCATCAGGAAAACCGCTTAATTGGCACTTCGCACCAAGACGAGCAGGCGATTTACCCGAATTTTGGGCCGATGCTAACAAAGCTGAGCAAATTCTAGGTTGGAAAACTAAACTCACGCTTGACGACATGGTAAAAGACTCATGGAATTGGCAATCAAATAACCCGCAAGGTTATCCTGATTAATCATTAGATTAAATAAGACTAAAACATGCAAAATTAAAAGAAGAGGCAAAAATGGATATTTTTAATCCTGTTAACCATCCTCATCGTCGTTACAATCCATTAACCAATCAATGGGTACTTGTTTCACCACATAGAGCGAAACGCCCATGGAAAGGACAACAAGAAGTATTAAATGAAGAACAAAAACCGAGTTACGATCCAACTTGTTTTTTGTGTCCAGGTAACAAACGGGTAACTGGAGATATCAACCCTAATTATAAGGGAACATTTATTTTTACTAATGATTTTGCAGCATTAATAGAAAACACGCCTGAATCACCAAAGAACCATGACCCGCTGTTCCAAATGCAAAATGCAAAAGGTACCAGTCGAGTGATCTGTTTTTCACCCGATCACAGTAAAACATTACCTGAACTTGATTTATCCGCAATTAAAGGGGTAATTAAAACTTGGATAGATCAACAACAAGAATTGGGTACACACTATCCTTGGGTACAGATATTTGAAAATAAAGGGGCGGCAATGGGATGTTCTAACCCACATCCACATGGACAAGTTTGGGCTACTAGCTTTTTACCCAATGAAATTGCGCGCGAAGATCTAAACATGCGCAATTATTTTGAAAAATATCATCGAAATTTATTAGTTGATTATGTCGAAAAAGAACTCATTCATCGTGAACGAATCGTTGTTGAAACGAAGCATTGGCTTGCTGTCGTTCCTTTTTGGGCAATATGGCCATTTGAAACATTATTATTACCAAAAACCCATATTCCACAATTAACCATGTTGAATAACGAGCAACAAAGTGATTTAGCCATTGCGCTTAAAAAATTAACTAGTCGCTATGATAATTTATTTTATTGTTCTTTCCCCTATTCTATGGGTTGGCATGGTGCGCCATTTATGAAAGATAAAAATGATTACTGGCAAGTGCATGCGCATTTTTATCCCCCTTTATTACGTTCCGCTACAGTAAAAAAATTTATGGTCGGTTACGAAATGTTAGCCGAAGTACAACGAGATTTAACTCCAGAACAAGCAGCTGAAAGGTTACGCAACGTTAGTGATGTGTATTATTAAAAATAAAAAGGATAAATAGATGAACGCATTAATCCAAACAACTACACAAGCATTTGAATTTAAATTCGGTTATAAAACGAATATAGTTGTACAAGCTCCCGGTCGTGTAAATCTGATTGGTGAACATACCGATTATAATGAAGGTTTTGTTTTACCTTGTGCTATTGATTATCAAACAGTAATAAGCTGCCATAAGCGCTCTGATGATCTCGTTCGAGTCATTGCAGTAGATTACGATAATCAACAAGATGAATTTTGGTTAGATTCTCCTATTGAAAAACATCCAAATTATAGATGGGCTAACTACATACGTGGTGTGGTAAAACACTTAAAAAAATATGCAAATAATATTCATGGCGTTGATTTTACTATTAGTGGAAATGTTCCCCAAGGTGCAGGGCTAAGCTCATCAGCATCTCTAGAAGTTGCGATAGCTAAAATGTTCCAGATTTTGTACGACTTGCCTTTAGATGGCAATCAGTTGGCATTAATTGGGCAAGAAGCCGAAAATCAATTTGTCGGTTGCAATTGTGGTATCATGGATCAGCTCATATCTGCCCTTGGTCAAACTCAACATGCATTGTTAATTGACTGCCGATCACTAGAAGCTAGACCAGTTTCAATTCCTAAAGATTTTGCTGTGGTTATCATCAATTCAAATATTAAACGCGGATTAGTTGATAGTGAATATAATACTCGACGTCAACAGTGCGAAGCTGCAGCTCAGGCTCTTGGGGTGAAAGCGCTAAGAGATGCCTCGTTAACTGAATTAAAAAATATTGAAACCACCTTGGATCCAATCGTTTTTAAGCGGGCTCATCATGTTATCACCGAAAATGAACGCACGCTAAAAGCAGCGCAAGCTCTTGTGAATGGCGATTATAAATTGTTATCAAAACTCATGGCGTATAGTCACATCTCAATGCGTGATGATTTCGAAATCACAGTACCCGCTATTGATTACCTTGTTGAAATAATTCAAGGAGTCATTGGTGAACAAGGCGGTGTACGAATGACTGGCGGTGGCTTTGGTGGCTGTGTTGTGGCATTAGTACCAAAAGATAAAATAGATTCAGTTAAAACCGTTGTTAGTGACAATTATGCTAAAAATTTTGGTTTTAAAGAAGATTTTTATGTCTGTACACCAAGTGAAGGAGCCCATGCGATATGCCTATAAAACAAATTATTACGCTTTCGAACACACAAGGAACCCAGATCAAACTTTCCAACTGGGGAGCGACATGGCTATCTTGTGTATTACCCGTTAATGGACAAAAACGTGAAGTATTACTCGGCTGTCAATCACTTGAACAATATCACCAACAAGATGCCTATTTAGGTGCCACCATTGGACGATACGCTAACCGGATTGCCAATGCGGTAATTGATATTAACGGTAAACGCTATCAGCTCACTGCTAATCAAGGTGTAAATCAATTGCATGGAGGAAAACGAGGTTTTGATAAACAATTTTGGCATATTCAATCTCAATCCGATCAGCAAGTAATCTTTAAATTAATTTCACCTGATGGTGATCAGGGTTTTCCTGGCGAACTCCATGTCACGGCAACTTATAGACTCACCGATGACAATCAAATCATTATCGCGTTTAACGTAACTACAACAAAAACCACGCCTATTAATTTGACTAATCATGCTTACTTTAATCTTGATGGCGAAACAAGCAAAGATATACTTAATCACAGATTAAAAGTGAATGCTAACTATTATTTACCTGTGGATGCCAACGGTATCCCCAGCAATGATTTAGTTAGTGTCACCATGCACGATATGGATTTGCGACAGCCAAAGCTTTTATCAGAGAAACTGCTTGAAAGTCAAGAACGGCAAATAACCGGTGGTTATGATCACGCTTATTTATTAGATAAAACGCAAACTATCGCCGCACAGCTCATTTCATCCGATAAAAAAGTAATGATGAATGTGATTACAACCAAACCTTCATTACAAGTTTATACTGGCAATTTTTTACAACATACACCAAATCGGCACAACGGTGAATATGGCAACTTTGCTGGCATAGCACTAGAAGCACAATTTTTACCCGATAGTCCTAATCATCCAAACTGGCCACAACCCAGCTGTTTTTTACACTCAGATCAAACTTACCGTTATCAAACAACTTATCAATTTATTATTTCATAAGCAATTGAATAACATCAAAAAAGGATTAATAAAAACTTAAATAAAATCAACCTTGTATCTGACAATTTTTATTAAAAATATTATTAACAAAGATACTACCAAGCAATATCAACCCATTATTTGGTTTTATGCAATAAATAGGATTTTCCCAGCTTAAACTAACAATCCATAACAAAATTAGGTATCATATAAACATCATCGCTAATGGATAATATGAAATATGAAAAGCAAAACCTTAACGGCTATTTTCCCTGGCACTTTCGATCCAATTACCAATGGTCACATCGATCTTATTGCGCGAACGTCATTACTCTTTCCTCGTTTAATTATTGCCGTTGCAGAAAGTCCAAATAAAAATACGCTCTTCTCATTAGAAGAACGCGTTAATTTAGCTTCAACCGCTGTTGAACACCTATTTAATGTGGAAGTGATCGGCTTTGATAATTTAATGGCCAATTTTGCTCAAATCCATAATGCAACAGTCATCGTTCGTGGTGTTCGAACAACACACGATTTTGAATACGAAAGACAACTTGCTGAAATGAATCGTGCGTTAAAAGCTGATTTAGATACTATTTTTTTAATGCCATCTATTGCAATGGGGTTTATTTCATCTACAATCGTAAAAGATGTTGCTTATCACGGTGGTGATATCACAAATTTAGTGCCATTGCATGTCAAAACAGCATTATTAAAGCGCTTAGAATAAATTAAAAAACGTCTATGGTTAATTTTTATACTCCACAGAAAAAAAAGCTCACACCGCAAAAATTGACAGTAACAGTCTCATCCTTAGATACTTTTGGGCAAGGCGTTGCCAATCATAAGGGTAAAACAATTTTTGTTAAATCCGCCTTGCCTGATGAAACCGTTGATATTGAACTGACTGAAAATAAAAAAAATTACGCTAAAGCTAAAGTCATTCGATATCATAATCAGAGCAAAGATCGCGTTAGACCACAATGTGAATATTATCAACAATGTGGAGGTTGTGAATTACAACACATTGCACCAAATTTGCAACAACAAGCAAAATATGATGCGTTAATCAACCTGTTGCAAAAAGAAACAGGAAAACCTTTAACAAATATTATTGAAAACCCTCCCCAAATTATTGCCGATCAGCCTTATCATTATCGTCGACGGGCAAGACTTTCGATTAATATTATTAAAGGTAAATTAGTTATTGGATTTCGCCAAGCGGAATCAAATCAAATAATCAATATCAAACATTGTCCAGTATTAGTTGATGAATTAGATTCTTTGCTAGCACCATTACAAAGCATACTCAATTGCATAAAACAGAAAAAAGCACTTGGTCATATTGAATTAATTTCGGTCGATAGCGGTATCATTCTTGTGTTAAGGCACACCATGCCCCTTGTCGATGATGATATTAACTTATTAAAGCAATTCGCCGAAAATAATAAGATTTCACTTTATTTTCATGGCAAAGATTTAGTCCATATTACAGGTAATACTGAACATTTCTATTTCATTAATCATTTAAAATTAACGTTCAGTCCTCTCGATTTTATTCAAGTAAATAGTAAAATTAATCAAAAAATGATCGAACAAGCACTTGATTGGCTAACGTTGCAACCCTCTGACCAAGTCTTAGATCTGTTTTGTGGTATGGGTAATTTTTCATTACCTATAGCAACATTAAGTAAAACACTAACAGGCATTGAAGGTATTGATGCTCTGGTTGAAAAAGCAAAATTTAACACTATATTAAATAGCACTGAGATTTGTGCGGAAACCAATTTTTTAACCAGCAACTTAGACGATACCCAACAAATTTCGAGATGGAGTCAATTAAAATATAATAAAGTATTATTAGATCCAGCAAGAGCTGGTGCGTTTAATGCAACAATAGCAATTGCAAAATTAGCTCCATCAAAAATCGTTTATATATCGTGTAATCCTGCTACTCTAGCACGAGACAGTAAACAACTTATTGAAGCAGGATATCAAATTGATCAAGTTGCTATTTTAGATATGTTTCCGCAAACTAAACACATTGAATCAATGCTGTTGCTAATAAAATCAGGGACATAAATTATGGTATCGATTAGAGGCGCACACCAACATAGTGAAGAGCATTATTCGCTTGCTCAATTTGATATTGAACAATGGATAAAACAAGAATTGTTATTAACTAATCCTCAATCTTATAAAAAATTTAGAGAAGTTTGGGGGTTTTGTTTTGAAAACAGCGCAGGTGCGCCAGAGCAAATTTTTTGTTTCCAAAATGCGATAGAAATGGTCGAGATTCTATCGACACTTAATATGGACATCAATAGCTTATGTGCTGCTTTATTACTTCCTTTTGTTGATACCAAAATTATCCGTCGAGAAGATATTCCTGAAGATTTTGATCGGGAAATTTTTAATATCATTTCTAGCATTGTTAAAATGAAAGAAATTCGCCAATTACGAGCAATTCGCAATGGTAGTGCTACTACCGAACAAATTGATAGTATTCGTCGAATGCTGCTAGCCATGGTCAATGACTTTCGAAGTGTAATCATTAAATTGGCAGAACGCATCACCTATTTACGCAATTTAATGAATGCTCCTCAAGAAGAACAAGTACTTGCAGCCAAAGAGTGTTTTAACATTTATGCCCCTTTAGCCAACCGCCTAGGTATAGGTCAATTAAAATGGGAGTTAGAGGATTTCTGCTTTCGCTATTTACATCCTGATGAATATCGCTTGATTGCCCAAAAATTGCAAGAAAAACGATTAGATCGTGAATGGTATATCAAGCAATGTGTTAACCATTTACAAGATTTGATGAATCAAGATGATATTCGTGCAAAGGTTTATGGTCGCCCTAAGCATATTTATAGTATATGGCGAAAAATGGAGCATAAACATCTTGAGTTCGAAGATCTATATGACATCCGTGCGGTACGGATCATCTGCGATCGTATTGAGGATTGTTATAATGCATTAGGCATTATCCACAGCAATTACAAACAGATCGCCAAAGAATTTGATGATTATGTCGCTAACCCAAAACCAAATGGTTATCAATCAATCCATACTGTGGTTTATGGACCACAAGATAAAACAATCGAAATTCAAATCCGTACGGAACAAATGCACAATGATGCTGAACTAGGCATCGCCGCTCATTGGAAGTATAAAGAAGGCAGTACCGACAAAATGACCGCTTATGATCAGCGGATTTCTTGGTTACGTAAATTATTAACATGGCAACAAGAAATGTCTGAAAGTGGTGAAATTCAGGAAACAGTTCGTAGCCAGATTTTTGATGACCGCGTTTATGTTTTTACACCGAAAGGCGATGTTGTTGACTTACCAGCAGGATCAACTCCACTTGACTTTGCTTATCATATACACAGTGATGTTGGACATCGTTGTATTGGTGCCAAAGTAGGCGGGCGAATTGTACCATTTACCTACAATTTAAAAATGGGTGATCAAGTTGAAATCATTACCCAAAAACAACCAAATCCAAGCCGAGATTGGTTGAATCTTAATACCGGATTTGTAAACAGTAGTCGAGCAAGAGCTAAAATTCAAGCTTGGTTCAAAAAACAAGATCGACATAAAAATATCGCAGCCGGTCAGCAAATTTTAGAACACGAACTTGAACCTTTAAATATTAGTTTAAAAAGTGTTGAAAAAATCTTAATCAATAAATATAACGCTCATTCCTTTGATGAGGTACTAGCCGGTATTGGGAGTGGTGATGTCAGGATTAATCAATTAGTCAACTTCATCAAGGCACAATTTAACAAACCAACAGCTGAAGAAGAAGATGAAGCAGTATTAAAACAAATTGCCCAAAAATCAAACATACAAACCAAAAGTATCAATAAAAACGGCTATAAAAAAGGCAGTGAAATTATTATTGAGGGTGTGGATAACTTAATGTATACCATTGCCAACTGCTGTCGCCCTATTCCTGGTGATCCGATTGTGGGGTTTGTAACTCAAGGGCGCGGTATCTCGGTTCATCGCGCTGATTGTGAACAATTGCAAGAGCTTAAAAATCATGCTCCTGAACGTATTACCCAAGCTGTTTGGAACAACAATACCTACTCAAGTTATACCATGGTAGTACAAATTGTTGCCAACGATCGAAGCGGTTTATTACGAGATATTACTACGATTTTAGCTAATGAAAAGGTTAATGTCCTTGGCCTCATTAGCCGCTCGGATATGAAGCAACAATTAGCAACTATTGATGTAGATATGGAAATTTTTGATCAGGATTCTTTAAATCGAGTACTCAATAAAATAAAACAGCTACCCGATGTTATTGAAGCCAAGCGTTTTCAAAGCTAGCTAACATGCTAAATTGCCACTTTTTAGTGGCAATAGTTTAGTGTTTATTACTTTCTTTCTAAAATTTCAAACTGATACGGATAGCCATTTTTATCATCGGGTTGATGCGTTTCTTGATAAATAACGTGCCATTTTTCAGGCGAATAATCAGGAAAATAGGTATCGCCCTGTAGCTCTGCCTCTATATGAGTTAAATAAAGTCGATTCACTAAAGGTAGCGCCTGCTTATAAATATCACCTCCACCAATAATAAACGCTTCATCAACATGCTGTGTTTGAGCTAACAATATCGCGGCATCAATTGATTGTACCCAACTTACATTTGCAACCAAGTTAGATTCTTTAGTTGCTTGCCTTGAAATAATAATATTATGACGACCCGGTAATGAGCGACCAATTGACTCAAATGTCTTTCGTCCCATAATAACAGGTTTATTAAGTGTGTTTTTTTTAAACCACGCCAAATCTGCGGGTAAATGCCAAGGCATTCGATTATTTAAGCCAATTACACCATTATCTGCCATGGCTACAATAATACTTAATATCATATTCATTCCTTTACACATACCCTAAAGATTTTATTCGCCAATTTACATTCTCAGGAAAGATAGTTTGACTCCATAGCCGTTCACTTAAAGAAAGTAACGACTCCTTTTGCCCAGCAACGATCCAATTAGCTAGCTCTGTAGCTACATCAGGATAGATTATCGGTTTTGGCGAAGGTAAATCAAGCCAATACTTGAGCTTGATACAGTTTAAATTTTCCATAACCGTCGCCATATCAAGAGATTGTAAACATTGAGCATTATAAATTTGTTCAAATTGACCAGAAACAGGCTTAGTAAGAATTTTTTTACCAAGTGTTAATGCTTCAGAAATCAATGCAAAACCTGTATTTGAAATAATTCCAGAGCAACTTACTAAAGCTCGTGTAAAATTATCACGTCCAAGTGGTTGAAAATCAATATGACTGTGTTGCGATTTTTGTTTTATATCCGGATGAAAACAAATAAATTGATTATTCCTAAATTGTTTTAACATACCCATGATTTCATCTATGCTTTCAAATGGTAAGTAGACCACAATATTACCATCTTCTGTTGGTGTGGTCTGAAATGAATCAATCATTGGTGGTAGTAACTTATGCCCAAAATGAAACCAATGTAAACCAATTGGTTTAGTGGCAGGAGCATAATATTTCATAATAACATTTGCGACTAACCCATATTCCTTAGGTTTAAGATATTGGCATACAGCCTGATTACTTATACCTAAACAGTTACGATGTTGATAATGCGCGGCCCAAGCACTTACAGGCTCAAAATCGCTGATAATGCAATCATACTTTGATAAATTAAGTTCACGCACATCTTTAATCAGTCGAAATGCACGAATTCGCTGTATGGTTTTACGAAAATTAATTTTACCATTAAGCGTTGCAAACGTAACACCACGATAGGTTTTATAATCACCAAAAGCTTGCATATCAAAATAGTCTTTAGGATCACGGCCACTGAAAATATAATCAACATCAGCACCGGCTTTTTTTAGTGCTTTAGCTAATGTTCTACAACGACTGACATGGCCATTTCCTGTTCCTTGAACACCAAACAGAATTTTCATATCTTTATGATTCGTTAATTTAAGTTATGTAAATATAATAGCAGAACAACTTATTATTATGTAAATTATTTTGTATGATTAAATGCAACATGATATTCATGATTAGTTGTCATAATTCAACATTGGTTAACGTTATTACTCATTAGTCTAAATGAAGTAACAGTGCTTCAAATAGTTACGATAAAATAGTCTCACTTAAAGTATATAAATTTTGTATAACTTTGCTTCTTTTTTCAGTACAATAGCCTAAGTAATTGTTAGATGAATAGTGAGATTTGCATATGTCATTAAGAATCATCAATAAACAAAATTACCTTATTGTTGCATTAGCAATTATTTTCTTTTTATTTGTTTATTCCGCTAGATATTTGACAATCACAATTGGCTTATTAGTTACTGTTAATGATGTTTCACATCACACAATTGCTAAGTTAGGCATAAATGAGCATAATGATTGCCATTCTTTATTACAAAAATCATCTCATGATTCAGCTTGTACCACTTTTAATCTTCAGTTTTTACCACATTGCGAACTATACCTTACATTTAACTTTGCTCAAAAATATAAAAAGTTTATTCCTGAATTAAAACTACTAAGAATTGTTTAATTAATTTGTATTTTCAATAAAAAATTAGTCGAAATATCTATCTTTGGAGTAAAAATTTTTTGTTCTTCGTTTTTATCACTAATCACTAAATAGTGATTGTTTATCATAAAAAAATGATTATAGGAATATTATGAAACGTCGAAATTTTTTGTTCAATATTACAGCGGCTTTAAGTGGGATAGCAGTTACAAAAGCCTTTGCCAAAATGGATAATTTAACTATGTCAGGTATGGCTTGTGAAGCCAACTCTGATCAGTGTAAAACAGGTGAAATGGGAGACATGAATATGAAGATGAATATGGGTAACAAAGTTTCACAAAAATTATTACCGACCTCAGCTTTGTCACAAGGTCTAAATTTACCAGAATTAACTCATTTAGAAAATACCAGTAATAAACAAGGTATTTTTGAAGCAATCTTGGAGGCTAAACCCATTAAGTTAAAGTTAACACAAGATATTACAACAGAATTTTGGGCATATAATAGTCATATCCCCGGTCCTGTGATTGAAGCTTTTGAGGGGGATAACGTTAAAATTACTGTTAAAAATAACTTACCACAAGCGACAACCGTACATTGGCATGGTTTGCTGATCCCATCTAATCAAGATGGTAATCCACAAGATCAAATTCCTGCTGGAAGTAGCCGAACTTATGAGTTTACTATACCGGAAGGGAATGCTGGTACCTATTGGTATCATCCACACGGTCATGAAACCGTAGCAGAACAAGTTGCGCGAGGATTAGCGGGCATATTTATTGTACGCAGCAAAAACGATCCGCTTGCATTCTTGCCCGAACAACACTGGTTTTTTTCAGATTTAAAATTAACTGATAAAGGCGAAATTGCTGATAATTCAATGGTTGATTGGATGAATGGTCGAGAAGGACAATTTGTATTAATAAATGGTGCCTATCGTCCCAAAATCACCATAAATACGGCAACAAGGATACGAGTTTGGAATGCGTGCTCTGGTCGTTATCTTAATTTATCTATTCCTGGATGTGATGTTTATTTGGTTGGTACGGATGGTGGATTAATGCCGGCCCCTGTTTTACTCAATAAACCACTGCTATTGTCGCCAGCTGAACGTGCAGAACTTGTCATTTTGCCAAAACAATCTGGTACAGTGTATTTACAATCTATCGGTTACGATCGCGGAAAAATGGGCAATGTACCACCAGAGCAAGATATCATACTTGGAGAATTGGTATTGACACAGTCAAAATCAATGACTATCCCATCAGCCTTACGAGCATTGCCAAAACTAGGGCAGGCAACGACCTATAAATCTATTGAATATACCGAAGTGATGGACATGAAGGAACCGCGTGGTGGCATGCTATTCTTAATTAATGGTAAACGCCATGATATGCAAAGGATCGATTTGAAAAGCAAAATTCATGAGGTTGAAGAGTGGACAATTTTCAATAACTCTCATATGGATCACAATTTTCATATACATGGTGCACAGTTTATTGTTGTTTCACACGAATTGAATGGTGAAAAAAATCCACCTGAATATGTCGGCTTAAAAGACACTATTAATTTACGTCCACATGAAAAGATCACCATAAAAATTCAACAAAATATGCCCGGATTACGTATGTATCATTGCCATATTGTTGAACATGAAACACTCGGTATGATGGGACAATTAATGGTAGAATAACCTACCTAATATGATTCCCGTTATAGTCTAATTATCATTGAATTAATAGCGGGGATCTGTATTATACAAAATCCTTATGACACAATATCTATAAAAAATAATAATTGTTTTTCATTTTTGCTAAAAATGCTAATATATCATCATTATGACAATGATATATTATTGGCAAAAAATCAGCAAATGCTTGATTATTAAAACCGCGTTATCTCACTTATTGTTAGGTGTAATGGCTGCTGGGTTTGGTTTATATCAACATGAAGCGCTTCCTTCGGAAGCTTCTGTTTCGCAAATTGGGATTATTGCAATTGCATCTATTGTACAAGATCATCAAGAAATAGAACGAAAAAATTCACAAACACTACTACTGCTGTATTTACAAAAAAAATACAATACTGAGCTCTTTATCACACCCAACTGTATTGAACTTTCACCAAGTAAAGTTATTCGGCTATCTCCTTATAACGGCATACGAGCTGGACCTAAAGCTACCGCTTAATGAGTTTATAACTCAAATAAAACTAATTTTTATATAAGGTTAATTCCTTAAATCCGTATTGAAAAAACAAGAGAAAATTTATGTTATTAAAATTATTAACAAAAGTATTTGGTAGCCGCAATGAGCGCGTATTAAAAAGCATGCGCAAGCGAGTTGACAAAATTAATGCACTTGAACCAGCCATGGAAGCTTTAACCGATGATGAATTAAAAGCAAAAACCACGGAACTTAAACAAAAGATTGCCGCCGGAACCCAATTAGATGATATTTTGGAAGAGGCTTACGCTGTGGTACGCGAAGCAAGTAAGCGTGTGTTTGGCATGCGTCATTTTGATGTACAGTTAATTGGTGGTATGGTATTAAATGAACGCTGCATTGCCGAAATGCGCACCGGTGAAGGTAAAACATTAACAGCAACCTTACCGGCCTATTTAAATGCATTAACTGGTAAAGGTGTACATGTTGTTACGGTTAATGATTACTTAGCACAGCGTGATGCAGAAAATAATCGTCCATTATTCGAATTTTTAGGATTAACTGTTGGTATTAATTTACCTAATATGCCGCCACACATAAAACGTGAAGCCTACAATGCTGATATCACTTATGGTACTAACAATGAATATGGTTTTGATTATCTACGCGATAATATGGTATTTAGCAAAGATGCTCGTGTACAACGGCCATTGCATTATGCTTTAGTCGATGAAGTTGACTCAATTTTAATTGATGAAGCAAGAACGCCTCTAATTATTTCGGGTCAAGCTGAAGATAGCTCTGACAGATATATTAGCGTTGATAAAATTATTCCTTATTTGATCCGTCAAGAAAAAGAAGACTCTGACCAATTCCAAGGGGACGGAGACTTTTCAATTGATGAAAAATCACGCCAAGTTAACTTAACAGAACGCGGATTAGTGAAAGTCGAAGAACTATTAATAAAACAGGGTATCATGAAAGGTGATGAATCACTCTACGCACCGAGCAATATTGTATTAATGCATCACGTTAATGCTGCCCTGCGCGCTCATCACTTATTCCATCGTGACGTTGATTATATTGTCAGAGATAACGAAATTATCATCGTTGACGAGCATACCGGAAGAACCATGGATGGTCGCCGTTGGTCTGATGGTTTACACCAAGCAGTTGAAGCAAAAGAGCACGTAAAAATCCAAAATGAGAACCAGACACTTGCTTCAATTACCTTCCAAAACTATTTCCGTTTATACGAAAAATTAGCGGGTATGACAGGAACAGCGGATACTGAAGCGTTTGAATTTAACCAAATTTATGGCTTAGATACGATTGTTATTCCAACTAACCGCCCCATGCAAAGAAAAGATCAATCTGATCTTATCTATATGACCGAAAAGGAAAAAATCAACGCAATTGTCGCTGATGTACAAGAATGTGTCAAACGCGGTCAACCCGTTTTAGTTGGGACAGCGTCAATCGAAAAATCAGAGTTAGTTTCACAGGCATTTAAAAAAGCAGGCATTAAACACAATGTGCTAAATGCCAAATTTCATGCTCAAGAAGCTGAAATCATTGCTAATGCAGGAAGTAAAGGTGCCGTTACCATTGCAACTAACATGGCAGGACGTGGTACCGATATTATGCTTGGTGGTAATTGGCAAAGCGATATAGCAAAAATTGAAAATCCAACACCAGAAGATATCGAAAAAGCAAAACAAGTTTGGCAAACAAAACACGATGAAGTAATTGAGTTAGGCGGACTTTATATTTTAGGTACTGAGCGTCATGAATCACGTCGTATTGACAACCAGTTACGTGGGCGTGCAGGGCGCCAAGGTGACCCTGGTGCTTCGCGCTTTTACCTATCACTTGAAGATCCATTGATGAGAATCTTTGCCTCTGAGCGTGTCGGTAATATGATGCGTAAACTGGGTATGCAAGAAGGCGAAGCTATTGAGCACCCATGGGTCACAAAAGCCATTGCTAATGCACAAAAGAAAGTTGAAAGTCGCAACTTTGATATTCGTAAACAACTCCTTGAATACGATGATGTCGCCAATGATCAACGTAAAGTAATTTACCGTGAACGAAATGGATTACTTGATAATACCGATATAAAAGATACCATCGACTCAATTCGAGGTGATGTATTTAACACCCTAATTGACCAATACATTCCACCACAATCCATTGAGGAGATGTGGAATATTTCAGGGCTTGAAGTCGCACTAAAAACAGATTTTGATTTAGATTTACCAATCGCAAAATGGCTAGATGAAGAGAAAAATCTGCATGAAGAAACATTACGCGAACGTATCTTACAAATGGCACAAGACAGATATTTAGAAAAAGAAAATACTGCTGGAGCTGAAGCATTCAGACAGTTTGAAAAAAGTGTCAT
The DNA here is from genome assembly GCF_001690495.1 of Gilliamella sp. App4-10. Classification (GTDB taxonomy): domain Bacteria; phylum Pseudomonadota; class Gammaproteobacteria; order Enterobacterales; family Orbaceae; genus Gilliamella; species Gilliamella apicola_G. The sequence goes on along the minus strand of NZ_LZGS01000048.1, from coordinate 92,325 downwards.
GCTACAAACACTTGATACTCTCTGGAAAGAACATTTAGCAGCAATGGATTATTTACGTCAAGGTATTCATTTGCGCGGCTACGCACAAAAAGATCCAAAACAGGAATATAAACGTGAATCATTTAATATGTTTGCTAACATGTTAGAATCGTTAAAATATGATGTTATTGGTATTTTGAGTCGAGTACAAATTCGCTCACAAGAGGAAGTTGACGAAGCAGAACGCCAACGCCTAGCTGAAATGGAAAAGCTAAAGGCTAAACAGCAAGCTAATCATGAATCGATAGCGAGTATAAATAGTGAAAATGAAGAACAATCAGCAGGGGCTGCACCACAACCAATAGTTCGAACCCAAGTCAAAGTTGGTCGCAATGATCCCTGTCCTTGTGGTTCAGGTAAAAAATATAAACATTGTCATGGTGCTGTTCAGTAAGGAAAAAATTTAGTATCATCAAGCGAAAATGATGATTAAACAGTCGATTTGGATCGACAATTGATTGAAAGGGAAAGTCGCAACTTTCCCTAATTTTACTCATAGGCAAATATAATTATGAAAAAACATATTGAAATTGCTGTAGGTATAATTCGTTCTCAAAATTGTCAAATCTTTATCACCCAGCGCGGTGAAGATTCTCATCTTGCTGGTTTTTGGGAGTTTCCTGGTGGAAAAATTGAGGCAGGAGAAACCCCATATCAAACCTTACAACGTGAAATTGTTGAAGAAGTAGACATCCATATCCATCAAGCCCAATTCTTAGAAATCTTTGAACACAGTTATGAAGATCGCTATATTACAATTCACGCTTATTTAGTTGAAGAATGGGATGGTGTTCCTTTTGCAAAAGAAGGTCAACCAAGCCGTTGGGTTGACCAAGAAGACCTTAATGCCGACGAGTTCCCTGACGCTAATCGACCGATTATCGAAATGCTTAAAAACTTGGATAAACAAATCTAAAGAAATTATTATGATTTAGCGTGTTCGCTTGTCTAGCTAAAATTATATTTTTGTTAAATGATAGATTTATTATGTTTAAATAATAAAACAACTTCACTCTCCTCTTCCCCCCATTGAAATAACACGATGCAAAAGTAGAAAAATTCGCTATCATAAAATCTTGATCATATTTTTTATGCTAAGTATTTTTTGACATTTTTGTAGTCGAAGTGGATTTCGAGTATTATTGGTTTTGCTAAAAAATTTTAGATAATACTGTGTTTCAATATAAAACAAAAAATTATGATTTACGCTGTAAATCTTGTTCTGCCAAAGCCAAAAAAACAATACCAATAATAATACATAATCCACCAAGCATGCGTGTTAATGTAATTTGCTCATCAAAAACAATAATCGAAACTAACATCACCGTAACTACCTGTAAATGAGAAGCGGCAAAAGCAGGCCCTACTGGTGCTTTTTTTAATAATACCATCCAAGTGATAAATGCCCCTGTATAACCGAGCATGACTAAATAAACCCAACCATAAGTAAAAATACGAATTAACCAAGCTGTACTTACTTCAAATGGAATAGCCGATAACGCTGTTAATTTAAAGCTTGTTTGTCCAAACGTATCAAAAAATAATAGTAAGAAAAATCCAATAATGTAAAATTTTTTCATTATGTAAGCCCCACTAAAACTACGCCACTAGTAATAAAAAATATACCAATGACACGGAATAAAGTAAGATGCTCTTGAAATAAAATACGCCCAGCCAACATAACAGTGATAATATTAAATGATCCTAATAAAATGCCTTGCGACAAAGGTACTTCACTTAAAAATGCTAGCCAAAAAATAAAACCAATAAAGTATGCTCCAAATCCCAACCACAGCCAAAAATTACCAAATAATTTTTGCCAATAATGCAAACCAGACTTATTTTTAGAAGTAATCGCTGCATACTTAAATGCAACTTGTCCAACGGTATCGCAAATAATATTAATTAACCAAAGAACAACAATTAAGGTTGGCACTGCTGACAAAATCCGTGTATTTCAAGCACGCTATGTTTGATTAAAAAATCACTTTGCTGTGCTAACTGTTTAAATTGATATTCAATATCTTTTGAATGTTTTTCAATGATCTGCTGACATTTATCGCAAATAAATAAAATTGAAATATGCTGTGGATCTTGAAAATGTGGGCAAATAATATAACTATTAGAAGATTCAACTTTATGGATGAAACCTTGCTCAAGTAAAAATTCAAGCACACGATAAATTGTAGGTGGTTTGGCTTGTGGCTCACTTACTTTAAGTAGATCCAAAAGATCATATGCACTCATTGCTTTATTTGCAGTTAGCATAATATCTAAAACTGTACGACGTTGCGTTGTCAGTTTAATACCTCGCTTTTTACATAAAGTTTCAATCTTTTCAATTAGCAGATTATGCATTCGGTTTCCTTTGCCGTTAGCCATTATTTTTTTGTGCAGCTTTTCTTCGTCTTATTTCTTTAGGATCATTGATTAAAGGCCGATATATTTCAATACGATCGCCATTTTTAACCACTTCATTAAGATCACAACGTTTTCCATAAATACCAATTAGATGATCTTCTAATTTTATCTGGCATAACGATAAGATATTGGATTTTGTAATTGCTTGCAAGACATTCGTTTGCTCATCTACATCGCAATTAATTACCGTCGGGTTATTTGGTAACGCATAAACAACTTGTATATTTATCATTTATAAATCTGCCTTGCTCGTTTTGAAAACGCATTAACCATACTCGTCATCACCTCTTTAAACACCGGAGAAAAAGCAATATCTAATAACTTATTTTTAAACTCAAAGTCTAAACTAAAACTAATTTTACTTTTGCTCTCGCCGAGTGAACTAAATTGCCATCTTCCCGATAGGTGTTTAAATGGCCCTTCAAACAATTTCATCTCAATAGAATGTGGTTGATTAATTTGATTTACTGTAGTGAAAGATTTTTTAAAACCTAATTTCTCAACTTCAATAAACGCTGTGTACGTATTATCTTGTTTGCTAATAATGCCAGTTGCGATACAATCAGGAACAAATTCAGGATACCGAGCAATATCATTCACTAAGCAAAACATTTGCTCTACAGAATAAGGCTCGATAACTTCGTGAAAAACATGTGCCATAATAATAAAATAAAAAGTTAAAATTTGTGGCATATCATATCATGTAACTTTATAATAACGCACATTATGACTAAGAAAAAATCACATAAGCCAGGTTCGGCAACCATTGCATTAAATAAACGTGCGCGCCATGAGTACTTTATTGAAGAGGAAATTGAGGCGGGATTATCCCTACAAGGTTGGGAAGTAAAATCCCTACGTGCAGGAAAAGCCAACATTAGTGACAGTTATGTTTTACTTAAAGATGGCGAAGCATGGCTCTTTGGTGCAACTATCACACCACTTAATGTCGCATCAACACATGTTGTTTGTGAACCTATGCGCACACGTAAATTGTTATTAAATGAACGCGAATTAAATTCATTATTTGGTCAAATCAATCGCCAAGGTTATACCGTTGTAGCGCTTTCGCTATATTGGAAGAACGCATGGGCAAAAGTAAAAATTGGTGTGGCCAAAGGTAAAAAAGAGTACGATAAACGAACTGATATCAAAGAACGACAATGGCAAGTTGATAAAGCACGAATTATGAAAAATGCTAATCGATAGTTGTATAATGTTATGAAAAAATGTTCAATTATCTATGACGAATAATTTGTGGTTTGATAAAAAACGCATTATATTTTAACTCGTTGAAATTGAGCAAATCATTAATCACATTAACACAAGTATGAGCCATATTTTCAAAATCCTGCATAATTGCATCAATTGGGTAGTAGGAATAATCTAGATAGATATGATAATCATAAGAACATAAGCAGATATCTTGAGGTTTTACTTTAACTTCAACTAAATAACTTAGAACCTCTTGTAGCAAATTACCAGATGGTGTGAAAATAGCTTTAGGTAATCGCCCTAATTTCTCATGAACCCCTTTAAGTAACTGATAACCTTTATTTGGATGGTAGTTATCACTCACTAACCATTGTGGATTAACAGCTAAACCAACATTTTTAAGCCCTTGCTTAAATCCTTTAAGTCTAGCTTCAATCGAAGTTAACTGTGTGTCACAACCAATAAAATAAAATTCATCTAGTTGCCTAGCATACGGCTGAATCAACTCCGCGACGGAGTTTAATGATTCGCTGGCAATAAACGGTAACCGTGTATCTTTAAGGTAACGATCGAAAAATAATACAGGCGTATTTTGATTAATACTAATATAAAACTCATCGCTATCTAATGAAGTAGCGACAATCATTGCATCGACTTTTCGCTCAACTAAGTTCTGTGCCACTTTAATTTCTACGTCTTTATTATAATGACTACAAGTGATTAATAATTGTATGTTCTTTTTCCTGAATGAAGCTTCTAAATAGTGCAAAAACATGGAAAAAAAAGAGTTGGAAATGTCTGGCACTATCACACCTATCGTATCGGTACTATTTGCTTTAACTAGATATTGGCGAATATGGGCCTGTTCACTGTATTGCTCAGCAATGGATAATACACGTTGCCTCGTTTGTGGTGAAATACGATATTTTTTATCTCGTTTATTAAAAATATGGCTGACGGTCGTTGCCGACACGCCAGCTAAACGAGCAATATCATTGATTTTTAATTTATTACTCGCCATAGATATTACTATTTCCTTTTATATCAACGAGGAGTGCGTAGCTGTTTGTTAGGAAATGTTGGATTACAGTTAACCGATGGATTTTGATACCAATATGCAACACTGGCTATATCATCACAACGCTCATATAATCTTATATCATCATTACCTATTTGTTGAAAGGTAAGCTTGATATTTTTGTGAAATGCAATCGGATCAGGTAAATGCCAACGATATAAACCATGCATAGGCAATGCATCGTCGCCAAAACCGTGTACTGGATTCGCATCTCCAGTTTGAAAAAAATCGCGCGTTGCATCACGATTAGTCTGATAGGGGTAGCCCATAAATAACGTTTGAAAACATTTAGCTGATGGACGACCTTGGCTATCACGATTATGAAATGCCCATGCCCCACCAAAATAGTCTTCAGAGCCTGTTGAGTGTTGGGTTGGATATTCGCTATCATCATCCAGATAGAATTTAAATTCTCCTTCTCCCCACCAGTAACGTTCCAAGGCTGTTAATGCTAAGTAAGTACCAACATAGTAGCCATAACCTTCGATATTATCTAATAATACATAATCTTCGGCATAATTGGTTACTCTTTGTCTGCGCCATTGAGCATGAAAATAAAGCGGTGCATCAAATGGTTGTGGCATTAAGGCATAATTAATGGTGAAAAAGAAATGTTGTAAATCTGCTTCATGTTCATTTTGAATTTCAATTCTTGCTTTTTTATTAAAAGGCATTCTAAAGTAACTGTTAAATCCCCCTGTTGGATTGACCACAATGGGCATGGAGTTAATATCACATCTTGCGCCAAAACCATTACAGAAAAAATCACCGATTGGGCTTTCGACTGATGGTACTTTTTCATCATCCCAATAAATGCGGATAACAACATCACGTAACACAAAACTACCGCGATGTGTTCTATCTGTTAAGGTAAACCACATGTGACGAATTTCCGCAGGTCCTGTAATTTCAGCGATAGTGACTGTTTCACCTGCTGGTATTGTTATGCAACCTTGCCCTTTACGACTTGGTCCTAAAGCGCTCGCTTTCATGCAAGATTGACCTTTTTCACCCGTCATATTTTCAGGCGAAATGGTTCTGGTTTGTTCAAAGTGAAATTGTGTGACTGAATTATATATGTTCATTGTGAATCCTTACTAACATTTATTAAACGTAATTTTCTTTAACTATTTATTATTTGTATCTTCTTTTTTTATCACCGTTTAAGAAGAAAATAGCAAAAATCATAAATCCTAAAACAACTAACCCAAGATTATTAAATGTGGTTGCCGCACCGGCGGTATCGTAAAAATCACCAACAAGGGTGGAAAACAAAATAACACCGATAGAACCTGCCACCTGATAACCGATTAAAAAGACCGTTGCAGAAAGACGAGCATTAAAATTAATATCAATATATTTAAATACTGAGACTAAAATGGTAGAAATCTCCAAGCAGTGCATGAGTTTAATTATGGAAATAATCGCAATACTATTAACATGTCCAGTAAGGAAGATGCGAGAAGCTGAAATAAACGCAGCAAAAATTAACGCATTTTTTGCTCCCACACGATTGACAACAAATGGAACACAAAACATGACCACCGCTTCTAAAAAAACTTGAAACGAATTTAATATGCCATATAAGCGATAACCATCATTGATATCGTCAAACTGCTGAGTGAAATAAACAGGGAATAACTGTTGATCATAAATATTGTAAAGGCTATAAGTTCCAAGCACATAGATAACAAATATCCAAAATTTTTTCAGTGTAAACACTGATATAATTTCATTAAAACTTAGCTTGTCCTTTTTTTGGAAGACAGTTTCTGCTGATTGACTTAAATCGGGTTTAAAATTGAGATTAAGTAGCATAAAACAGATACCTACACCCGATGCAGCCCAAAAATTTAGATGTGGATTAAGACTAATTAAAATACCGGCTATAAAAGTTCCTACTGCATAAGCAATGCACCCCCACGTGCGACATTGACCGAACTCGAAACCAAAAGCGCGGCTGATTTTTTCACAGTAAGAGTCAATTAACCCCATCCCTGCAACCCAACCAAAACCTAAAAAGAAACTACCAAAGATGACACCAATATAAAAACTATGCTTTAGTAGCGGTTCATAAACATAAATTAATGCAGGCGCGGCTAATGTGATAATAATACTTTGAAACCAGATAAGCTGTTTTTTCAGTACTAATTTATCTTGATAAACACCATACACAATCATAATGATGAGCGAAACAAAGTAATTAAATGAATAAATAATGCCAGTCTGTTTTGCTGTTAAGCCAATCTCCTTACTTAGCCATATGGCATAAAACGAAAAAACGAAACTACCTGCAGCGTAATACATAAAGCTGTAACAGGAAGCGAACCAATAAGTAGGCTTGTTATAAAATGCACTTATCATAATTTATCCTATAAAGAGTGAACCACTGCAATTGAGTATGCAGAGCTAAAAATTTAGCTTTAAAAGATTTATTGGATAAATGTGATCAATATCATAATTATTTTATTAACTTAGACAAAAACAGCTAAAATCAAAAATTTAAATATTAAAAATCAACAAATTAAATAATAATAACACGCTATTGTTATAAAAAAGGAATGCTTTAAATTGATGAAGATTTAATATAAATGAACAAAAATAAAAAAAACAAATAAAAAACAGAAAAATATTATCCCGACCACAATCAAACAAATAATTCCTTATCTCAATAAATTTTTTCTCTACTATCGATATAGCCATTTTAATGAAATGACCTATGCACTAGTAGTCTTTATCATCCTAATTAACAATATAAATAATTAAATATATTATTGAATAATTTATATAAAGAGGTTTTTTATGCCTAAAAAGAATAGTCGTGTTCGATTCCATATAGCAATACTTATGTTATTTGCTATTGTGATTAATTATTTAGATAGAACTGTAATGTCTGCAGCTGCACCTATTATTGCGATTGATTTAAATATTTCACCTGAAGCAATGGGATGGATCATGTCTGCATTTTTCTTAAGTTATGCGTGTTGTCAAATTCCTGCTGGATTCCTTGCAGATCGTTTTGGGCAAAGAAGAACGCTTGCAGTATCAGTAACTTGGTGGTCTTTAGCAACTGGCGCAACGGCATTAGCAACATCTCCTATCGGTTTCATTTTTGCTCGAGTGTTTATGGGTATTGGAGAAGCTGCCGCATATCCTTGCAATGGCGGAATTACAGCAAAATGGTTCCCTGATAAAGAAAGAGGACGCGTTACCGCACTATTTGATAGTGGTTCACGCTTCGGGACAGCTTTTACGATGCCTCTTGTTGTTTGGATTATTGCGGTCTGGGGATGGCATGCGACATTCTTTATTTGTGGTGCTTTAGGTCTTGTTTGGGTTGTTTGGTGGTTATGTATTTACCGAGATCCAGAACAACACCCAAGTATAAGTACAACAGAATTAAAATATATTCGTGAAGGTCAAATCAAAAAAGAAGGAATAGATACCATACAACCAATGAAATGGTATCAATTATTAAAATACCGCAATGTAGTTGCTATGTGTGTTGGATTTTTTATGCTTAATTATGCAGTCTATTTTTTCATTACTTGGTTCCCCACCTATTTAATGAAAGAACGTGGTTTAAGCTTAACTGAAATGGGCTTTTTGGCCATGTTACCGCCCTTATGTGGTATAATTGGACAATGGTTTGGTGGTTGGTTAACTGATTTTATTTATATAAAAACCAATAATATCAATCTTGCTAGAAAATTTAATTTGGTTGCAGGAATGTTAATTGCAACATCAATTACACTTGCCGGCTTAGTTGATTCTATAATCATAATGATGGTTTTACTTTGTATTTCATATATTGGGCTGGCCTTTGCTGGTTCAGCTATTTGGTGTCTACCTGGCGATATTGCGCCAAGAAATATGACATCCGTTTTAGGTGGAATTCAAAATACGGTTTCAAATTGTGGTGGCATATTAGGACCCATTGTAACTGGGTATATTATTGGCGCAACAGGTTCATTTATGTATGCTCTCGTGGTTTCAGGTTGTGCTTGTGCTATAGGTGCATTCGTATATTTATTCGTATTGAAAGATATTAAACCAATTACAGAAATTCAATCTACTTTATAACTTAGCCTTTTTATTAGAAAATCCTATTAAAAATATTTGGTAGGATTTTCTTAAATTCTTATAATCACCATAACATTATCGAGAAACATAATATGGGCAGAAGTCAGACACTAAGGCAAAATACCATTAATCAATTTATTGATTGTATTAATAACAAAATATTATCTTTTCCATTACCTTCTATTTCAATTCTTGCTGATACTTTTAATGTGAGTAGAACAACTATTCGAGCAGTACTAGAGCATTTATGCAAAACAGAAATTCTCCTGTTTAACAATAATCAATACCATTTATTACGAGAACCAACAAATGAGGATAAAATAGCCTGTATTTTTGAAAAAAGATCGTTACAAGATAAAAAATTCGAAACCTATTTTTACCATTTAATAAATCATAAGAAGTTATTACCTGGTGATAATTTTAACGAAATTCAACTTGCAAAAGATACAAAAGTGAATCCCGTTGTAGTTCGTGAATTTTTATTACGTTTTTTACATTATGGACTGATTAATAACATAAAAAAAGGAGAATGGAAATTAGTTACATTTGCCAAAGATTATGCAGAAAAACTTTATGAATTTAGGAGTGTCTTAGAAATATTTGCGCTTAAAGCATTTATGGCTCAACCTGATAATCACATTAACTGGATAAAAGCACGAGAATTATTACAACACCATAAGAATTTTCAGAAAAATATACAAGATGAATATACACTTTTTTCAACGCTTGATCGTGATTTTCATCAGTTAATTCTGTCTTGTAATGATAATCCATTTTTCATGCAGTCTTTTGATTTAATTTCGGTTATCTTTCATTTTCATTATCAGTGGGACAACAGTAATTTAAAAGAACGTAATAATATTGCCGTATCGGAACATATTGCGATATTAACAGCAATTTTACAAAAAGATGAACAGGCTGCCATCGCAGCATTATGCCGACATCTAAATACAGCTAAAACATCAATGCAAGAGTCGATTGGTCGAACATTAACCATAAAAAACAGATAAAAAACAAAAAAATTTTATACTCAACACGAAAAAACAAAAAAAATGAATACGGTTTTTAATCCTCTTTTATAGTTCTCTTTATTTACTGCCTAACCACATAATTAAAGAGAACTATTATATGGCTAAACAATTAAATAGAACTAACTTTCCTGGTCGAAATTACCCTGAAAAGATTATCCAATTTGGTGAAGGTAATTTTTTAAGAGCATTTGTTGATTGGATTATTGATAATCTAAACACAAAAACAGACTTTAATAGTGGTGTAACAATTATAAGGCCTATTGATACCCATCAACCCTCAATTAATGAACAAGATGGAATTTATACAACTATTATTCGCGGTCTTAATGAACAAGGTGATGCTATTGCTATACCTCAAATTATCTACTCAGTTAATCGTGAAATCTTGATATATCAAAATTATCAATTATATTTAAAATGTGCTGAAAATCCTGATTTAGAATTTATTTTCTCAAATACAACTGAAGCAGGAATAGTATTTAATGATAAAGATAAAGCTACCGATGCACCACCAACAACTTTCCCAGCAAAATTAACCTGTTTTTTACATCATCGATTCGAATTTTTTAACGGGCAAAAAGATAAAGGTTTAATTATCATTCCATGTGAGCTCATTGATTATAACGGCGAAAAACTAAAAGAGTTGGTACTAGAATATGCAAAATTATGGCAACTTAGTGATAGCTTTATTATATGGATTAACGAAAGTAATACATTTTGCTCAACGTTGGTTGATCGTATAGTAACAGGCTACCCAAAAGATGAAGCTACACAGCTTGAACAACAACTAAGCTACCAAGACCGATTTTTAGATACAGCAGAATACTTCTATTTATTTGTTATTCAAGGACCCGATTGGTTAAAACAAAAATTAAGGCTTGATCAAGTAGATATTAATATTTTAGTGGTTGATGATATTAAACCTTACAAAGAAAGAAAAGTTGGAATCTTAAATGGTGCCCATACAGCAATGGTTCCCGTCGCTTACCTTGCTGGACTACGTACTGTCGGCCAATGTATGAATAATCCGCAAATTGAAAGTTTTGTTAAAAATCTCCTTAATCAAGAAGTAATTCCAACCCTATCTTTGGATAAAGAACAACTAAAACAATTTGCCGATGAGGTATTAAAACGTTTTAAAAATCCATTCATCAAACATGAATTAATGTCTATTTCATTAAATTCATTAACTAAATTTAAAACTCGCTTGCTACCACAGTTATTAACCTATAGTCAACGATTTAACCAACCACCAAAATATATTTCATTTTCATTAGCTGCACTTATTGCTTTTTATCGTGGAGAGTACCAAGGTCAAACGATTTCATTAACGGATGATGCTCATTTATTAGAAAAATTTAATGAATGGCAACCACTTTATCAAAATGACGTAAAAACATTAGTTACAAATGTCTTAAAAATGACTGAGCATTGGGGACAAGATCTAAATAATGTCAATGGATTAACCGATTTAGTCACGGAAAATCTAAAAAACATTTTATCACACGATATTAAAAATTATATTCCAAATAATTAAACATCAGGAGTCAATCAAATGTCTAAAATGAAATATATTGTTATTCCAGAACCAGGAAAAGTTGAAATCAATGAAATGGAAAAACCAACATTACAAAAGGGTGAAGCCATTTTAAAAGTGCTATATGGTGGGATTTGTGGTTCAGATATGGGAACGTATAAAGGTACTTTCCTTTATGCCAGCTATCCTCGCATTCCTGGCCATGAATTTTCGGCCGAAGTTGTAGAGGTTGGCGAAAATAATCATGGCATCAAAAAAGGCATGATTGTGACAGCAAATCCTTATTTTAACTGTGGTAAATGTTACTCTTGCCGTCGTGGATTTGTTAATTGTTGTACAAACAATCAAACTCTTGGAGCACAACGTGATGGTATTTTTAGAGAATATTATAGCATGCCAATTGAACGTATTTATGACGGTAAAGGGTTAGATGCATTAACGCTTTCAATGATTGAACCGTTTTGTATTAGCTATCATTCCGTTCAACGAACATCAGTAAAAGAAGGTGATAAAGTATTAGTTGTTGGCGCAGGACCTATCGGTTTATTTGCAGTTATGGCTGCCGTATTAAAAGGAGCTCAAGTATATGTAAGTGATATAATGCAATCACGATTAGATAAAGCATTATCATTAGGTGCAAAAGGTGTTATTCGAACAGATAAAGAAAACTTTGAAGAAAGAGTAAAAAATCTTACTCAAGGCGATGGATTTGATGTTTGCATTGAATGTGCAGGACTACCACAAACTTTTCAAAACTGCATTGATGCAGCAGCGTACCGTGGGCGCATTGGTTTAGTCGGTGTCAGTAAGCAAACGTTAGATTTTGCTTTTACCCAAATTCAAACAAAAGAGTTAGATATTTTTGGTTCTCGTAATGCCCTCAAAAAAGATTTTATCGAATTAATTGATTTAGTCAGATCAGGAAAATGTGATGTCAAAAAAATCATTACCGATGTATACCCGTTATCTGATGCTGAAAATGCATTCCAAGAAATGCGAGATGCCCCACATGCTCGACTAAAATCAGTAATAAAAATCAGTTAAATCAATAACAATCTGCTAATTAATGCCTTTGCTAAAAGTAGCGAAAATGTGCATTTATAGGAATGGGTTTATGAAAAAAACTATTAAAATAAACGATAATGATAATGTAATTATTGCCTTAGAACCATTACATCAAGGCGATAAAATAATTAGCGAACCTGTAACTCAACATCAAATTACTGCATTACAAACTATCCCATCAGGTCATAAAATAGCAATAAAACCAATTGCACAAGGAGAAAATATTGTAAAATATGGCTTCCCAATTGGTCATGCAACACAAGCGATTCAAGTAGGCGAGCATGTTCATACTCATAATGTGAAAACTAATCTTGGCAAATTTCACGAATATCAATATCAACCTGTTACAGGACAAATTTCAACTCAATTTGGAGATAAAGAAGTTAATCTTTATCGAAGAAACAATAACGATGTTGGTATACGTAACGAGCTTTGGATCATTCCTACAGTTAGCTGTGTTAATGGTATTGCTGAACAAATTCGTAAACAATTTTTAACCGATATTTCTCAAGACCTTTTACAAAAACCCTCTAATTTTGATGGTGTTTATCTGCTCTCTCATCCTTATGGTTGTTCACAATTAGGCTCCGATCATCAAACAACAAAAACCATATTACAAGATATGGTTAAACATCCTAATGCAGGCGGAGTTTTAGTTATTGGCTTAGGTTGTGAAAATAATCAACTTAATACATTTAAGGAAAGTCTTGGAGAGTATGATGGCGAGCGAGTTCGCTTCATAGTTGCCCAGGAAGTTGAAAATGAAATTAAACAAGGTATCAATTATTTGCACGATATTTACCAAATCATGAAATCAGATCAGCGTCTACCGGGTAAACTAAGCGAACTTAAATTTGGACTTGAATGTGGAGGTTCTGATGGCTTATCTGGCATTACAGCTAACCCATTATTGGGCAAATTTTCTGATTATATAATTACTCACGGAGGAACAAGTGTACTAACCGAAGTTCCAGAAATGTTCGGCGCAGAAACGATTTTAATGTCTCATTGCATTAATGAACAAATATTTGACAAAACTGTAAATATGATTAATAACTTCAAACGGTATTTTATTTCATACAATCAACCTATTTACGAAAACCCCTCCCCTGGTAATAAAGCTGGAGGTATTACTACACTAGAAGATAAATCTTTAGGTTGTACACAAAAAGCGGGAAATAGTACCGTTATGGATGTATTAGATTATGGTGACAGACTCCAAAAAACAGGCTTAAATTTATTATCTTCTCCGGGCAATGATGCTGTTGCAACGGGAGCATTAGCCGCAGCAGGTTGTCATATGGTGCTATTTTCCACAGGACGAGGAACACCTTATGGTGGTGTCGTGCCAACAGTAAAAATTGCTACTAATTCAGCATTGGCACAAAAAAAGACACATTGGATAGATTTTGATGCGGGACAATTAGTAAATGGAATAACAATGGATAAGTTACTAGAACAATTTATTGATTTAATTGTACAAATAGTTAATGGTAAACAGACATGTAATGAAATCAACCATTTTAAAGATCTATCCATTTTTAAAAATGGCGTAACAGAATAACTTTCTTTATTATTAATGGTAACTTAAAGTTAATATTAATAATCATACTTAACCTGACAGCTACTGAATAAAAATAAAACAACCATCAGATTAAATTTAAGCTAATTTGATTTATTAAGGTGTTTTAATCAACTAACGTTGATCATCAATGGTCACACCTGATGGTGGCATAAACTGGAACTTTTCTAACGACACCTTGCCCAGTGTTTGGTGAGATAAGTTGTAAAAACTACGTTGGCCATCTTCTTCAATAATAGTAAAGTTAGAAATTATACCGGTAGGCAATACCGAAATAATAAAATCTTGATTAGAACCATCTGTTGGTTTTAACGTAAATGAATCTTGTTTTCGAGTCACATTATAAATATCCCAAATTGGATTATGGCTATTAGTAATTAATAGCATTAATCGGTTATCAATTGCTTTTTTTAAGTCCATCACGCTAACTTGTTGAACAGATGGCGTATACACCCAAATATTCTTTCCATCAGAAATAATTGATGTTTCATCTGGTTCGTTCATTGTCCAATTAAAATAATAAGGTCTGTTGACCCATAAATCACCTTTTCCTTCTTGCACCAGCTGATTGTCGACAGTTTTCACATCTTGAGAAAATCTTGCATAAAATCCTTCAATTTTATCTAGGCGTTGTTGCAATACTTCTTTATCGCTAGCCCATGTTGACGATGCACCAATCAATAATCCTAACAATAATAAAAATTTCTTCATGACGAGTCCTTATGTTTGTTTTCGGCTCTATAACTACATTTTAATCAGTTTAATTTAGATTAAAATCTTACTTTTTTGCTTTACAAAGAAAGCGATTTTCTTTTTCACTTATTGATTAACAAGTATATAATATATTTCATATTGCAAAAACTGGATATAGTGTACCATGCCTAGTATGTCTTTTGAATTTACAACTGAAGAGTTTAAGCCTTTAGCGGCAAGAATGCGTCCACGTAATCTATCTGAATATATAGGCCAATCTCATTTATTAGGTAAAGATAAATCACTACCCAAAGCTATCGAAGCAGGAAACTTACACTCAATGATCCTTTGGGGACCGCCAGGCACAGGCAAAACCACTTTAGCTGAAATTATTGCCCACCATGCTAATGCTACAGTTGAAAGAATTTCGGCTGTAACATCAGGTATCAAAGATATTCGCGAAGCCATCGAGCGTGCAAAAATCAATCAGCAAGCAGGGGTACGCACTATTTTATTTGTTGATGAAGTCCATCGATTTAACAAAAGTCAACAAGATGCTTTTTTGCCTTATGTCGAAAATGGTACTGTCACGTTTATTGGTGCAACAACCGAAAATCCTTCATTTGAATTAAACTCTGCATTGTTATCTCGTGCCAGAGTTTATTTGCTCAAATCATTAACCAACTATGAAATTGAACAAATTTTACAGCAGGCGATGAACGATCCAAACCGTGGTTACGGTAATCGAGACATCATTCTATCTGAAGAAATAAAAAAACAAATTGCTGAATTTGTAGGAGGCGATGCAAGGCGAGCACTCAACACACTTGAACTATTAATTGAAATGTCAGACGGCCATGAACTTACACCAGATTTACTTAAAGAAGTGACGGGAGAACGCAGCGCTAGATTTGACAATCAAGGTGATCGTTTTTACGATTTAATTTCAGCGGTACATAAATCAATACGTGGTTCTGCAGCCGATGCTGCACTTTATTGGTATGCAAGGATTATCACTGCTGGTGGTGATCCACTCTATGTTGCACGTCGATTATTAGCCATTGCCTCAGAAGATATTGGCAATGCCGACCCGAGAGCCATGCAAGTAGCTCTTGCAGCATGGGACTGCTTTACACGAGTGGGGCCGGCTGAAGGTGAACGTGCAATTGCGCAAGCAATCATTTATCTTGCTTGCGCACCAAAAAGTAATGCTGTTTACCTTGCTTTTAAACAAGCAATGACTGATGCCAAATCTAAACCTGATTATGATGTTCCTGAGCATTTACGCAATGCACCAACAAGTTTAATGAAAAACTTAGGTTATGGCGCTGAATATCGTTACGCTCATGATGAACTCAACGCTTTCGCTGCCGGAGAAAATTACTTTCCACTAGAAATGGCTAATACAAAATATTACCACCCTACAACACGTGGTGCAGAAAAAAATTATGTTGATAAAATAGCATGGATAGAAGAACAAAACCGGACAAGCCCGATTCAACGCTATAAATCTAAAAGAAACAGTTGATTTTATAATGCATTTCTGTATGTAACCCAACCTATCATCAGTTAATTTTTTAAAACTTTCAACAAGTTAAACAAACTCAAAACAAATAACAACAGGAATCCTAACTAAATAATTAATAGCTAATAACTATTATCTGAGCAATAATTAATTTAAGTATACTTTTACTTAAATAACATTTTTAATTTTATAAATTAGCTCCTTTAAATAAAAATTTAAGGTAAATGTGTAACGGGTAGTTTTAAGTAAAATCGAAAATAAGTAGTAGTAGAAAGTAGAAAGTAGAAAGTAGAAAGTAGAAAGTAGAAAGTAGAAAGTAGAAAGAAGTATTATGAACAAAATCATAACGAAAAAAAACTTTAATAAAATTGTATCTGGGCTATATCCATTCCTGTTTTGCACTATGAGCCACGCCTATCTGACAGCCAAAACTGCTCAAGAAATTCAAGGTAATTTACCATCATTATCAACAGAAATTGAAAAAAATATAGAAGACTTAGAACTATTTGGGCTGACTGTTGATGGCAAAAACTATTATGGTAACGAGATAGACCAAATCTCCTTATCAGCAGCTTATCCATTTAAAAATAAAATCGCAATAGCTCCAATAAAACAACCTAATTTAGATCAATACATTGATATTGATGGTGATGAATTAGGATATCTTGCAATACAACCTCCCGCTAAAATAACATGGTATTATACGAATTCAAAAAATAAAATAGTGGAATTTATACCGACAGATTCCGATACCTTTTGCTCATTAGCAAAAGGAGGAAAATTTGGCCCATATAAAATAAAAATATCCGGTGATTTAATTTTAACTTCCAAGTATGGAATTCCGCTTACCAATCAATATCCGAATAATAGAATTACCAAACACCCATCTAAAACTTATACAATAAGTTCAGATTCAGGAATTTGTTACGCAAGACCAGAATTAGCTCCCCAAGAGGCTGCTGCAAGTATCGCAAATCAATGGGACCCAAATAATGGCTTTTTAGCTCAATCTACTGTTGACCCCACTAAAAATTTCCCGACAACCGCTTTTTATGGTGCTCAATTTGACCTTTTATTAGCCCAAAAAGGGTTAGCTAAAAATTATGATTGGATGCTCGTGAAAGGGCGTGAACTTGTCACTATTTCTAATACTGCCGATGTAGTTACCGTTAGATTTAATACCTCTCAAGCAATGAACACTAGCATGGCTTGGCAGTATATAATGGGATCAAGTGATGGATATACAGTTATCATTCAAGGTAGAAATAAAACCACAGGCAATATTATTCAATACCCATTCACAATTACCAAATGGTTCAGTGACTGGGATAAAACAGTCATTGGTCTACCTAAAGCCAGTAAGGGAGAGGTAGACGATATAGTTGCAGGATGTAACTCATTGCAAGGAAAATATCGTATAAGTCATGCAAATGAATTGAGTAATGCTCCATTTGGTCAGAGTGCTGGGACTGCAAAATTCACCCGAGAGATAGGCACATTATTAGGGGAATGGGGAGATCCTTCTCAAGAGGCTTACCCTAATTCTTGGGCTGCAAAAATCAAAGGTGATCACGACCAAGGTAAAGCTTATCAACGTATTTGGGTATGGGATACTGATGTCGAAGACTACTGCGACTATCATCCTTACAACGCTAAATATCACTGCCGAGGAGAAACTGAAGATAAAAATGCCGTCTGTACAGCTATTAAATAACAACCAATAATTAAGCGTCCTAAAGATCTACTTAATAACATGTGGATCTTTAGAAAAAAACAAACAAAAACAATGTAAACTTATTATATCTCCAAAAAATACCATCCAAAGACAGATAATAATGATATTAATTGGTACCGTTGTAAGTATCGCCATCTTGTTTAAAATAAGTTTATGAAAATAAAACATTATCTTTGCATCTAGGCGATATACTGAATTTTCGAGAAATTATGTCAGCCTATTGCACTATTGCATGAAATATTGTATTAATAATATGGATATTAATATAAAAACATCACCATCAAATCAAAAATTTAATAAGCATCCTCGCTTCTTTAAGCAAATAAAAGCAAATTTTATATAGAAATAATACTTTTTGCTGTTTAATTAAAAATGATCAATAGGTATTACAAAATTTTTCCATAAAAATCTATCGAATTAAACTATTTGTTTATATATCCAAAATTGTCTATTCTATTCGGCGTTATATATATGTTTATGATTGAATAAAAAAAACTTTTTTGATTAAAATCAAAATTACTAATAAGGAAAATAAACAAACAATGACTAGTAATAAAAAATTTTTAAAAACAATGGTATATACAATATACTTATTACAATTTTCAACAATAAGCCATGCAGCTTTATCGACAAAAAGTACACTAACAATACAAGGAAATAAACCAAAACTTTCCGATACTATTGAAAATAATATTGAAGATTTTGAACTTTTTGGCTTAACCTTAGACGGGAAAAATTACTATGGCGACGAAGTGAGGAACATGCCTCTTCCCGTTAGCTATTCATTCCTAGATCGTATTCAAATAGCACCGTTAAAACAACCTGATGATAGTCAATATTTAGATATTGATGGTGATGAATTAGGCATTCTTAATACAAAAGAGCCTCCAAAAATTACGTGGTATTATACAAATCAATCAAATCAATTAGTCGAATTTACTCCGACCAAAAGTGATACTTTTTGTTCATTAGCAAAAAATAAAAAATTAGCCCCATATAAAGTAAAAATATCTGCTGATTTAATATTATCGTCAAAATATGGTGATCCGAAGTCTTATGAATATCCAAATGAAAACATTATCAAACAACCCTCTAAAACTTACACGATACTTTCTGAGTCTGGTTTTTGTTACGCAAGACCAGAACTAGCTCCAATAATGGTAGATCAAAGTTTCGCAAATCAATGGGATGCAACTAATGGCTTTTTAGTTCAATCTACTATTGACCCAACTAAAAACTTCCCAACAACCGGCTTTTATGGTGCTAAATTTGACCTTGTATTTGCTCAACCAGGAAGTGCCAATAATTATAATTGGACTCTAGTAAAAGGGAGTGAACTTGTCACTATTTCTAACAATGCTGATATAGTTACCGTCAAATTTAATACTCCACAAGCATTGAACAATCAAACGGCTTGGGAACACGTTATGAGATCTGATAACGGATATACAGTTATTATTCAAGGAATAAATAAAACCTCAGGCAATATTATTCAATACCCTTTCACCATTACAAAATGGTTTACTGGCTGGGATATAAGAACACAAGGGCAAGCTAAAGCAAGTAAAGGAGAGGTAGACGCTATAATTGCAGGATGTAACTCATTGAAAGGAAAATATCGTATAAGTCATGCAAATGAAGTAAGTAATGCACCTATGGGTAAAAAAGGTGATGCCTCATACACCCGAGAGATAGGCACATTATTAGGAGAATGGGGAGATCCTTCTCAAGAGGCTTATCCTAATTCTTGGGCTGCAAAAATTAAGGGTAATCACGATCAAGGTAAATCTTATCAACGTATTTGGGTATGGGATACTCATGTAAAAAATTACTGCGACTACCACCCTTACAACGCTAAATATCATTGCAAAAAAGAAACTCAAGAAAAAAATGGTATCTGTACGGCAATTAAATAAATACCATCAATTAAATTTTCTAAAAGATCTACTTAGTAATATGTAGATCTTTTTATTCATAATTTTATTAATATTTTAATTTTGAATCCTTATGTTAAAACCTGTCGATAATTCAATTAAAAAAGCTTGGCTTAAAAATGCATTATGATTATTTAACCAAATACATAAGAATAAACAGCCCGGAAAAATCGAGTTATACTACAACTAAGTATTTTTTATTATTATTTTGATATTAATCATTAGTTAACAAAAGTTTTAACCATCAATAAATTTTTTTTCATTGATTTTAACTATCATTAATACCCTGATTGAACGAATTAAACGATTTGTTTATAACCAATAAAACCTCTACCCTATATAAAGCTCAGTATAAAATTTACACTAAAAACCTTGATTGAAGTTGCAATGATTGTTTTTAAATAAAGATAATTAATAATGGAAAGAAGATAACAATGAATATAATTAGAGGACATTTTAAAACAATCATATATGCAATATGCTTACTACACCTTACAACTAGTAATGCAGTTTTATCGACAAAAACCGCACATATAGTTCAAGGAACTAAACCAAAATTTTCATCTGCAATCGAAGCAAATATTAGTGATTTTGAGCTTTTTGGCTTAACCGTTGATGATAAAAATTACTATGGCAATGAAATAAGTAATATGTCAATACCTATTAGCTACTCATTTAAAAATCGCATTAAAATAGCACCGTTAAAACAACCCAATCGTGACCAATATTTAGACACTGATGGCGATGAGCTAGCCATCCTTGATACAAAAGAAAATCCTCAATTGATTTGGTATTATACAAATGCATCGAATCAATTAGTCGAATTTACACCTAAAGATAACGACACTTTTTGCTCATTAACACAAAAAGGGCAATTAGGCCCATATAAAGTAAAAATATCGGCTGATCTAACATTATCCTCCAAGTATGGTATTCCCAATTCTAATGAATATCCTAATGAAGATATCATTACACACCCATCAAAAATTTATACCGTATTAGAAGACGCAGGAATTTGTTATGCAAAGCCTGAGTTAGCACCAACACAAGCTTCAGCAAGTACAAAAAATCAATGGAATATAAAGTATGGATTCTTAACTCAGTCTAACATTGATACTAATAAAAACTTTCCAACGACCGCTTTTTATGGTGCTCAATTTGACCTTTTATTAGCCAAAAATGGGCTTGCTAAAAATTATGATTGGCAGATCGTTAAAGGAAATGAACTTATCACTATTTCTAATAATGCCGATGTAGTCACCGTCAAGTTTAATACTGCACAAGCAGCGAATACCAAAACAGCTTGGCAGCATGTTATGGAGTCTAATAATGGGTATACCGTTATCATTCAAGGAAGAAATAAAGTCACAGGCCACACTATTCAATACCCATTCACCATTACCAAATGGTTTTCTGACTGGGATAAAAATTTTATTGGCCAATCAAAAGCCAATAGGGGTAGCGTACAAGAAGTTATTTTAGGTTGTGAAACACTAAATGGTAATTATCGTATAAGCCATGCAGATGAATTGAGTAATGCTCCATTTGGTCAGAGTGCCGGTACTGCAAAATTCACCCGAGAAATTGGTTCATTATTAGGTGAATGGGGAGATCCAAATCAAAAAGCCTACCCTAATTCTTGGGCGGCAGCCTCTAACCAAGCTTTGTCTTTTAAACGTATCTGGGTGTATGACACCGTTGCAAAAGAATACTGTGATTTACACCCTTACAACGCTAGATATCACTGTCGCTCAGAGAGTGAACATAAAAATGGCGTCTGTATTGCTATAAAATAAATACCTTCAATTAAGCTATCTAAAAGATCTACCTAATAATAGGTAGATTTTCTACTTTCGTAATTTTATTTTTTTTCACTATATTTATCATTTTTAATGATAATTGTACTGCTTTTATATAAGCGACAACAAATTTGATTTATTACTTTTTAGAATATAATTAATTTATTAACTACTACATGTAGTAGTTAATAAATTAATAGGTACTACATATTGTATAATTTGATAAACATCAATTATCATAAGTAAAAAAATAAATTTTAAAAATTGAGTAGAAAGAATGAATAAATCAATACTAGTTACAAAACGGGATGGAAATAAAGAACCAATCAACCTTGATAAAATCCATCGGGTCATTGCGTGGGCTGCTGAGGGTTTAGACAATGTTTCCGTTTCTCAAGTTGAATTGCGTTCACATATTCAATTTTACGACGGTATTCGCACATCGGATATTCATGAAACAATTATCCGTGCGGCTGCCGACCTGATCTCACAAGAAGCCCCTGATTATCAATATTTAGCTGCGCGTTTGGCCATTTTTCATTTACGTAAAAAGGCCTATAACCAATTTACGCCTCCATCACTATACGAACATGTTAAAAAATTGGTCAACAGTGAACGTTACGATAAACATTTACTTGAGGATTATACCCAAGAAGAGTTTGAACAAATGGACAAAATGATTGACCATTGGCGAGATATGTCGTTTTCATATGCGGCGGTCAAACAACTTGAAGGGAAGTATTTGGTACAAAATCGTGTTACTGGCGAGATTTATGAAAGTGCGCAGTTTTTATATATTTTAGTCGCAGCTTGTTTATTTGCTAACTATCCTAAAGAAACACGCCTTAACTATATTAAACGTTTTTATGATGCTGTTTCTACCTTTAAAATTTCATTACCAACCCCTATTATGGCAGGTGTTCGTACGCCTACTCGCCAATTTAGTTCTTGTGTATTAATTGAGTGTGATGATAGCTTAGATTCAATCAATGCAACGGCAAGTGCGATTGTAAAATATGTATCACAACGCGCCGGGATTGGCATCAATGCGGGGAAAATTCGTGCTTTAGGTAGCTCAATTCGCGATGGTGAAGCTTTCCATACTGGCTGTATTCCATTTTATAAATACTTCCAAACAGCTGTTAAATCTTGTTCGCAAGGTGGTGTTCGAGGTGGTGCTGCAACCGTTTTTTATCCTCTTTGGCATTTAGAAGTCGAAAGTTTATTAGTCTTACGCAACAACCGTGGGGTTGAAGAAAACCGTGTTCGTCATCTCGATTATGGGGTACAAATCAACAAATTACTGTATCAACGGTTAATCAAAAACGAAAATATTACCCTATTTAGCCCATCAGATGTACCTGGACTTTATGAGGCTTTTTTTGCTGATCAAGATAAGTTTGAAACGCTTTATCACCAATATGAGCAAGATGTCAATATTCGCAAACGCGTGGTTAAAGCGGTTGAACTTTTTGCATTATTAATGCAAGAACGCGCATCAACTGGGCGTATTTATATCCAAAATGTTGATCACTGTAATACCCACAGCCCATTTAATGCTCAATTGGCGCCTGTTCATCAATCTAATTTATGTATGGAAATTGCATTACCTACCAAGCCACTTAATAATGTCAATGATGAAAACGGGGAAATTGCACTTTGTACGTTGTCGGCCTTTAACCTTGGTAAAATCGAATCATTAGATGATTTTGAAGAGCTTGCTGACTTAACTGTACGTGCACTTGATTCACTACTGGATTACCAAAATTACCCAGTTCCTGCAGCTCGAAACTCTTCAATCAATCGTCGCACATTAGGCGTTGGCGTCATTAACTATGCTTATTATTTAGCAAAAAATGGCGTTAAATATTCTGATGGTAGTGCCAACAATTTAACGCATCGTACTTTTGAAGCCATGCAATATTACTTGCTAAAAGCCTCTAATAACCTTGCAAAAGAAAAGGGAGCATGCCCACTATTTAACGAAACAACTTATGCGCAAGGCATTTTACCAATCGATACTTATAAAAAAGATTTAGATACTATTACCAAAGAGCCTTTACACTATGATTGGGAATCACTTCGAGAATCAATTAAAACTCATGGGTTACGTAATTCAACTTTATCGGCATTAATGCCGTCAGAAACATCTTCACAAATATCCAATGCAACAAATGGCATTGAACCACCACGAGGATTTATTAGTGTTAAAGCTTCGAAAGATGGTATCTTAAAACAAGTTGTGCCAGATTATAATGGGCTAAAAAATTTCTACGAGCTACTTTGGCAAATTCCTAATAATACAGGGTATTTGCATTTGGTGGGAATTATGCAAAAATTTATTGACCAATCAATTTCGACTAATACCAATTATGACCCGACTAAATTCCCAAATGATAAAGTCCCAATGAAACAGTTATTGGCTGATTTATTAACTGCTTATAAGTTTGGCGTAAAAACACTTTATTATCACAATACCCGCGATGGTGCTGAAGATATTCAAGGTGATATAGCACTGACTAAAAGTGATGATGGTTGCGAAGGTGGCGCTTGTAAGATTTAACCATTATTAAAACAAAAAATAGCTACACGCTAACACTTAGTTTTTATGGGGAGTAACAAGTCATTCCCCATTTAATTTACCTTTTACACTGTCGGAAGGTAGCGGTAAAAGCAACGATAAATTAGTAGGAGTTCTTTTATGAGTATGAATTACAGTACTTTCTCGCATGTGCATAATGATCAACTCAAAGAACCGATGTTTCTTGGACAATCGGTAAATGTTGCACGTTATGATCAGCAAAAATATGAGATGTTTGAAAAGTTAATTGAAAAACAACTCTCGTTTTTCTGGCGACCAGAAGAAGTTGATATATCACAAGATCGTATTGATTATTCACACCTTCCTGAACACGAAAAGCATATTTTTATTAGTAATTTAAAATATCAAACATTACTCGATTCCATTCAAGGACGTAGTCCCAATGTTGCATTACTGCCGCTGATTTCAATTCCAGAACTTGAAACTTGGGTAGAAACGTGGTCGTTTTCAGAAACTATTCATTCACGTTCTTATACCCATATCATTCGTAATATTGTTAATGATCCATCGGTCGTGTTTGATGATATTGTCACCAATAAAGAAATTCAAAAACGCGCAGGTGATATTGCAGGTTATTACGATGACCTTATTAGCTATGCAAGTTACTATAATTTATTTGGCGAAGGCAAACATAACATTAATAATCACATCGTTTCCATTAATTTACGTGAACTAAAAAAGAAACTTTATCTGTGCTTAATGAGTGTCAATGCACTTGAAGCTATTCGCTTTTATGTCAGTTTTGCCTGCTCATTTGCCTTTGCTGAGCGTGAACTAATGGAAGGTAACGCTAAAATCATCAAACTGATTGCTCGCGATGAAGCGCTACATTTAACTGGCACACAGTTTATGATAAATACACTGCGTAGTGGAGAAGATGATCCCGAAATGGCAGAAATTGCCAAAGAGTGCGAACAAGATTGTTATGATCTATTTTTACAAGCCGCCAATCAAGAAAAAGAGTGGGCAGAATACCTGTTTGAAGGCGGTTCAATGATTGGCTTAAATAAAGATATATTATGCCAATATATCGAATATATTACTAATATTCGCATGCAAGCCGTAGGACTAAAATTACCCTTTGAAGTTAAATCAAATCCAATTCCATGGATCAATAACTGGCTTGTGTCTGATAATGTACAAGTAGCACCGCAAGAAGCCGAAATGAGTTCATATTTAGTTGGACAAATTGACTCTGAAATTAACGAAGAAGATTTAAGCGATTTTAAATTGTAATTTTTATATTCAGACATATACCATCCTGAAAATTTTTGACAAAAGGAACAAATTATTGTTCCTTTTTAATAATTCATATCAGTCGCTAATAATACACTTTCTACTAACTGTAACTTGACAGTCATTTAAAATAGAGTAAGGATATTGTTTAAATTTTCTCTATTTTTCTCCGACGGGGTTTCCTAAAAAAGAATTGCTTCACGGGCAACCAAGGAAACTACTATTACAATGCTCATTTTAAGTAATTATTGTTATAGAATCGGATTAGGTAAAGTATGAGCCAAACTAGAATTTATTAGGATAAAGGAATAGCTGAAATTTTTTCATATATTAAAAACTCATATTATGAGTGATATGTTATTATCAAACACGGAGGAAGGAAGAAATAAATTACTATTTGAATATATTTAAAATTATTATAAAAAGGTCGTTAGTACTCCATCAATGACCGGTTATTACAACAACAGTATAAACACTTGTATGACTAAAAGAAGTAATTTATACAGGCAAATTCTATCTGATATTTTGGTGAGTATCACCTTACACAATTTATTTTAATTGGGAAAGGAAACGACCACCCGATTATTAATTGAGATCATCAAATATTAAATAAAGCTAATCATGTAATCGCTTAGAGTAACAACAACACAACCGACTCTGGCTATTCAGAAAATAAGGTCATATTGAGATATAAAAAGGATTAAAGGATTGTTTTATGACTTGGATAACAGCAAAATCAGTCACCGATCACCGTCAATCATCAAAAGTAACCACCAAAATCAGGACGGGGTTGAGACCATTAGAAAATATTTTAATTCGAAGAATACCGGTTAATTTGCTGGTATCACAAGTTGGGCATTTTTGGATTGAACTTTTACATAAAGATGAAACTGAAATAGATGAGTTAATGAAAAATACATTTAAAAAGGGATTGAAAGAAAAAGACATTAATGATGAAAATGGAAATCCGCTACAACACTCGACCAAAGCCAACAATTTTAGAGAAAGTTATGGTTGGTATCCAGTGCAAATGAAAATCCAACTACTAAATATTTTTATTGACAAGAGAATAGTATCAAGTGACGGTATTTTAAACGGCGACCATGCTCAAAGACGAAAAGAAGATGAGGAAGAAACATTAACCGAATTAACTCATACAAAAGATCGGAAAGCTGGGCGCAAATCAAATAATAATGAATATTCTAGTCGTGCCTTTGATCCGCATCAAAGTAATCGTTTTCATCCTGAGAAAATTAAATTTACCTCTCACCCTTATGTGTTGCCTAGTGATACGCGAAGCGATGAAGAGATATTTAATGAAATTAGAGCATTTGCACAAGCGTTTGAAGATGAATGGAGTTGGGGCTATGACTGTTATAAGGAAACTAATTGTCATACCTTTTTATTTTTATTGTTAGCTACCTGTAATCTGGCTGATCCTGATTGTATTGGAGAAGAACTAGATAGACATTTTAAGCGTTATAAAAAATCATTAGATAAACACTGTAAAGGCGTAAAAGAAACAACTATTAAAAGAAGAATATTAATGGAAAAGCTATTAGACATATCTGAAAATGCGAAACCAAAATAATACAAATACAACTAGTAAACCTAAATTTAAAGAAGTTGCTGATAATATGAAAAACTTAATAAAGATAAGTTTAATCCCTTTTTTATTATGGGTAGGAACTTTTCAATATGCTTTAGCCGAGGTAAAAATGAATAACCAACACGTTCAAATAATAAAAAATTTAAAAAAACAAGGCATTATTCCGAATAAAGTCTATTTTCAACTTGATTTTATGCTCTTTATCGATAATCAATATAGCTTTCCTGAAAAAGATTTATTTTCGTCAGTAAATGGTTTAGAAACCAATCCAAAGATGTATAAAATGGCGACTCAAAATATTTCTCAAGTAAAATTAAATGAAAACTATCAATATAGCGATATATTTCAACGTGAACGCAATATTATTGAAATTATGTATCCGTCTGATTCTTTTCAGTCATTAGAAGATGGAGTTTATTTTTATACGTTAGATGAAAATAAACAATTACATAAACAAGCTTCATTTGAAAAGGTATTTGAGCTACCTTGCTATTTACGGGTTGAAAAAAAACATGGCATTGTGGTCAGTACCCAAAAAAGATGTTTAACATCTATAAATCATTATACTTATGATTATTGGGCCAATAATAACTTAAAGAATCTTAAATTAGAAATGTATGATACAAATCATAATATTATTTATTCTTCTGAAATATGGTTTGATGAAAATACTGGATTAATGTCTAAAGCGATTAAAAGAAATATCAAAACAGGACGTTATATCATTGAATCCTATATTAGACAGAATGGTATCTATGAAATTGATAATTATTTTGATAATCAAGACGTTAAGACTAATCACGTAATTTATTATGAAAAACCAAAGCGTATAGAAAATCAAATCTTAAATAAAGATGGCAACGTGATTAAAACCAAAAGCCAAAAGCCGGAAGAAATCTTCGATTTTGAAAAGGATCTCGATGAGCCCTATCCTTACAATAAATTAATCATGGATGTGCAAAAAAGTAATGCACTGTTAACTGGTTCGATGTTTGAACATAGTATGGGTGATAATAATCAATATGACAGTGAAGCTGCAAATAGAGCTCAATATTTAGGTATTAAGCCCCATCAAGTTTATTACCATCAATTGCCCTTCCCCAATTTTATGGTTGAACGTTACAAAAATTTTCCCCATCAGGCACCATTAACGTTAATTGAAGCCGAAAACCAATTCCCACTTGATAAATACAGCGATTTAATTCAAGTAGAAATAGGAGATAATTATCAGTATAAAAAAATTAACAAAATAAAATGGCAACAATCACCAATCTCATTACCTTTAGCGCAGTTTAAATCATTAGAAAATGGTATATATTTTTATACACTAGCGAATAAAGACCAATTAACTCCACTAGATAGCGTAGAACAGGCGGTTAGCCTCCCCTCTTATATCCGTGTTGAAAAAGAAATGGGCAAAATCGTATCAATATTACAAAAAACACGAGTACAGTGGCTATCAACTGAATTTGAATACCAGAAAAATACCCCTGTTAGCAGTAAATTGACTGTGCTTGAAAGTCATCTGGTGCCAAAGTTAGTTATAGAGACCGAGTATGAAAAAGGCAGTTATGTGCCGTTATCTCAAGTTATCAAAAATACCCAAGGAATCACTATCAGAACATTCATACACTGTAAAAAGCAGAAAATTACTGCAATGTTAGACAGATTTAATGAACAAGGTATTAAAACTAATCATATTGAAATATCGAGTGAAGGAGATATCGAGAACCAATATCTTGATAAGAATGGCAACGTGTTATTTACCACTAATGAAATTAAAGACCAAAATAACCCACAACTCTACGATAACTTACCTTTCAATCCTGATGGTTTTGAAATGATATTGTTTGAACATTTTTAATGACAAAATGGAAACTAAATAATTTAAATAGGGTACGTTAATCAACTTCATTCTAAGTAATAACAACTGTTGCTTGACAGCAACACTAAATCGGGTAAGGATATCAATAAATTTCCTTTGTTTTAATGTTATTACTATGAATGAGACCCGCTTATCATACCCTATTTCTCCCCTTGATTTTAGCGATGACCAAATAAATGTTAGTTACCTCAAACAACAACTTGATGATTTTCAACAATGGTCTAAGTCTCAATTTGAGCAACAAGCCGATATTGATATATTAGTGCATTTACGCAGTCAATTTATCGACCATTTACTTGAGCGCTTATGGTGTTTTTACCAAATTCCTAAACATGTCTCTTCTTTTTTTAAACGCAATCGCATCGCTTTGGTTGCCGTTGGGGGCTATGGTCGGGCTGAATTGCATCCATTGTCAGATATTGATATTTTGATACTAAGTGATTATCCATTGACTAAAGAGATTGAAAAACAGATCGGTGATTTGGTTCGCTTGTTATGGGATTTACATTTAGATATAGGTCACAGTGTTAGAACATTGAGAATTTGCTTGCAAGAAGCGAAAAATGATATCACCATAATGACTAATTTAATTGAATCAAGACTTATTTCGGGCAATCAATTACTATTAGATGAATTACACAAACAAATTTTTAGCGATAAGATATGGCCTTCTCGTGCTTTTTATCAAGCAAAAATTAAAGAACAACAAAACCGCCACCAGCAGTATCACAGTACCTCTTATAATCTAGAACCTGATTTGAAAAATAGTCCTGGCGGATTACGCGATATGCAGATAATCCAATGGATCGCCATTCGCCATTTTGGTGGTGAATTTTTACAAAAAATGGCTGACTTCAATTATTTAACCCCTGAAGATATTGAAGACTTCAAAACTTGCCGTAAATTTTTATGGCGAATGCGTTTTGCCTTACACTGCGTGATCTCACGTTATGATAACCGCTTACTTTTTGATCGGCAGCTTAGCATTGCCAATATGTTAGGTTACAAAGGCGAAGGTAACACACCAGTAGAAAAAATGATGCACGACTACTATCGTGTCGCTCACAACATTACTGAACTCAATCAGATGTTATTACAACTGTTTTATGAATCGATACTTGAGCATAACCCAAAAAATAAACCTTATGATATTGATGAATATTTTCAAATTAGAGAAAACTTAATTGATATAAAAGAGGATAACCTCTTTAAAAAAGATCCTGTCTTGATTATGCAGCTTTTTTATACTATTTTGCTTAATCCACAAATTACAGGGCTTTATTCAAACACCATTAGGCAGTTACGTTCGGCAAGAAGAAAATTAAAAGCTTTGCTATGTGAAGATCCTAAATCGCGGCAAATTTTTATGATGATCATCAAACACCCTAACGCAATAAAAAAAGCCATTTTACCCATGCATCAATATGGCATATTAGCCGCATATATTCCAGACTGGAAGCATATCGCTGGCATGATGCAATTTGATCTTTTTCATGCTTATACCGTTGATGAACATACCATTCGATTGCTAATTGAATTAGATAACCTAAAAACAGATAGCGGCAAACAAAAGCATCCTAATAGTTCGAGAGTATTTGCTAAATTATCCAAACCAGAACTACTCATTATCACAGGTCTATTTCATGATATAGGTAAAGGTCGACATGGTGATCATTCTGAAATAGGTGCACAGCTCGTTGAAAAATTTTGTCAATTACACCAGCTAGATGCCAAAGATACCGATTTAATTATTTGGTTAGTACGCTATCACTTACTGATGTCGGTAACCGCACAAAGTCGCGATTTGCAAGATCCCGCAGTGATTCGAGAGTTCATTCAACAAGTAAAAAGTAAGCGTCGCTTACAGTATTTGCTCTGTTTAACTATTGCCGATGTTTGTGCAACCAATGAAACGCTTTGGAATAGCTGGAAGCAAAGCCTAATGCGTGAGCTCTATTTTACCGCAATGCGATCATTTGATTCAGGTATCCACCAAATTCCAGAGCAACGAAGTATTGCAAGGCAACACAAACAAGACGCACTCGCGACTTTACTCAAACAAAATTACGATGAATGGCAAATCAAGAATTTTTGGCAAGACTGTCGAGTTGACTACTTTCTGCGGTATACAACAGAACAAATTGTTATACATGCTCAAAATTTATTACATCATGATTTAACGCAAACCTTAGTGTTAATCAATCCAAACCCATACCATGGTGGCAGTGAGATTTTTATTTATTCGCCAGATAGGCCTTATCTATTTGCAACTGTTTGTAATACACTCAGTATGCATAATTTAACTATTCATGATGCACTCATTATTACCAATAAAAAAGGCTTTGCCCTTGATACATTTATTGTACTTGAACCAAATGGGCAAACAGTGCAAGAAGATCGGCATCAAGGTATTATCAAAGCTCTAGAAAAGGCACTACAACACCCCGTTTATCAAGGGGTGGCAATTAAACCACCAAAGAAAAGATTGCAATCTTTTTCTGTACCAACACAAGTCAATTTTTTATCCGCTTTCAATGAAAAGCAAACGTATATGGAACTCATTGCCTTAGATATGCCTGGATTACTTGCTTGTGTCGGCGAAATATTTGCTCATTTAGATTTATCATTACGGAGTGCTAAAATTGCCACTATTGGTGAACATATTGAAGATCTATTTATCTTAACTGATAAATACAACAATGCACTGGATGATACTACCTGTAATCAATTACGAGAATCAATCGTAACCACCATTGATTCAATGAACTAATTAACCCAATTAAAGACATCGCTTATGCAATTTTTTATTATTTTGTTTCCCATTTTTGCTATTTTTATTGTCGGATTTATCGCACAAAAAGCCTTAAAATTTGATGTTGCTAATCTATCGAAAATGTCACTTTATGTGTTATCCCCATTTTTAGCATTTAAAACATTTTATACGCATACGTTAACTGCCGATTATCTATTTTATATCTGTTATATTTTTGGTCTCTGTTTTTCATTAGTCCTTATCATCTCCATTTGGTCTATGATGATGAAATATTCAACCAAAGAGCGCTGCGCTATGATTTTAAGTGCATGCTTTATGAATAATGGCAACTACGGTACCCCTGTACTTTTAGTTTTTTTTGGCTCGGTGGGATTTGACCTTGGCGTAATTATGATGGTATTACAACAATTTGTAATGAGCACAGTTGGCATCTATTATGCAGCAAAAGGGAGTGCGCGTAGTGATATTGTCAGTCAAAAAGATGTCATCAATAAAGTTATCCGCATGCCTGTGGCTTATGGTGCTTTATTAGGTATGCTTTTTCAGTTATGCCATATTTCTTTGTCCAAATCCATCATGACATCCATTGGCATGATTGGCGACTCATCAATCGTTGTAATTATGATTATTTTGGGAATGCAATTAGCCAAAATCAAGATCCAACAACTGGATTATCCTAAACTTTCATTTTCATTACTCACCCGAATGATTATTTCACCGCTAGTTGCATTTGGCATGGTCTATTTTATGCCTATTTTGCCGATTTATAAGCAAATATTAATCGTATTAGCCGCCATGCCAAGTGCCGCCAATACAACACTCATGTCAGTACAGTTTGATACTCATCCCGAACTGGTATCAAGTGCAACCTTAGTTAGTACATTATTGAGCTTAATCACATTACCTATTGTCCTATGGCTTGTTGGCGCGCCAATACCGTTTTAATCGTCAAAGCGCTCTCTAGTCAGAAAGCGTTGTGCCAGATAATTTAAAATCTGGTTTGAAGTCGCTAAAATCATTGCCCACACTTTACCTTTTATAAAAAATAAAACAGCGGGTAATTAATCCTTACCTAGCCACTCTTTTTCAAACTGATTGACAAACTCAACCAAAAAATGATGCCGTTGCTCAGCTAGCTTTTTAGCTATTGGGGTATTCATCTTATTTTTAAGCAAAAAAAGTTTTTCATAAAAATGATTAATAACGGTATTGGGTTGTTTATAATTATCTTCATTCAATGCAGTTCGTGGTGAAATATCAGGATCGTACATGATATGATGTTTATTGCCACCATAATAAAAGGTGCGAGCAATACCAATTGCCCCCAATGCATCTAAGCGATCAGCATCTTGCACAATTTGCCCTTCTAATGATAATGTTTTTTTCTGATTAAGATTTTTTCGATATGACATATTTTCAATAATGTCAAAAATCATTTTAATTTCGCTATCGGTTAACGCCTGTAATATTAAATAATCACGCAACTCAATGATAGCTTGATTCACATCAGCAACCACTTTTTCATCAATCACGTCATGTAAATAGGCACTCACAATCACAATAAAACCATTCGCTTTTGGCTCATACTTTAAAATCTGCTCGGCCAATCTCACCACTCGCTCAATATGCGCCATATCATGACCCGAAAAGTCATTAGCTAATTTTTGTTTAACAAAAGCTTGTATGGCTTGAATAACATCCACTTGTTGATTATTTCTTTGATTATTCATAACTTAATTTCACTAATTTAATTTACACAAACTGATTTTCCATACAAACAAATACTAGTTTACTCATAATTGGAGTATACAAGAAGATTATAAAAACAAGGCTTCAAGCGAGATTAGTTCTATTTTTATGCTACCAATGGTAGGGACTTTCTCAACATTGGGAAATACCTTTATTTATTTTATGTGCGCTATTAGTTCAAATAACCCACTAAAAAGCGAATTGTTTTTTCAACAATCTAAAAGAATATAAAGTTCCTTTTTCATATTTCACTTACCAATAAAATAAATTATTTTCTTCTTACTCTAACTTTGCCTTCTGATAATAGCACACCGCAAAGCGTAAACAATGTTCCAATGGCGGCAATCGAAGTAAAAGACTGGTTCAAAATCACAACTGCTGCAATAATAATTAGAAGCTGTTGTGTAGGTTAATGCAATATTTTCACACAAAAAGTAACAAGTCACACCACAAAGCCCTGCGCATAAAAACATACACTCTTGCTTAATGCCCTGCCAAGCAAAAAAACGTGGCGATAAGAACCACAGGACTATATAGCCAAGAGAAAATCGAAAAAACAAAATCTCAATTGGTTTAAAATCAATTAATAATATCTTAGTCGCGATAAATGTTGTTCCCCAAAGAAACACTGTCATTAATGCAATTAGGTGCCCTTGTGTCCTTTTTGAAAATAAAATAATTCTCTCTGCTTACTTAACTAATTCGAAATCAAAACACGATTTATAGCCTAAACTATGATTAAAAATAGAGTATTCAAAATAATTTTACATATTTTTTGAAAAGTCTTGATAACGAAACAAGGCACTATTTAGATAATCAAAATTTTAGCAATAATTAAAAGCACTAATGCAAAGTAATTAATAATAACTAAATGGGAAACTTAATAAATTGCTTAAGCGGAAAAATACAAGACAAAAAAAATCCACTCAAATATTCGAGTGGAGGGCAAAAAATGAAAAACGTAATCTGTTAATATAGACAGATTAAACGGCAAAAAGTTCAATTTAATTTCATATATTTTTTAATATTTAACTAAATAATAAATAACATATTGATTTTAAACATTAATTATTTTTTAAATATTTAAAAATAGTTATAAATATTATAAACCTTACTCATTGTCATTAATCAAAATAATCAGACGGTAATATACCTAATTTATAAAAAACGCGGTTATGCCTCATCGCCATGAAAGTACATATCTCTTTCTGCCCTCTCTTTCGTTTGTTGGCAAGCAAGTTTAGTGAGTTTTTGATTGATACACTGGTTATCACACGATTTAACAAATAGAGACTGTCAAGTCCAGTTAATCACGATAAGGTATAGAATCCTGAATATTTTTCACAAAAATATAGCCTAAAAAAGTAAATAGTCAGCTTACCGCCTTAATTTATCATCAATCGAGTTTTCTTTCTCACGTTATAAATGGACGGATTGCTGACCATAAAACCTTTAGCCAAATCAGTGATGGTTATTTTTCTTTATGATATAAGGGCAGATCGCTTAATAGCGATACAGCATTAGTTTTGTTTTTATATCTATTTATGACAGTCGCTCCTCAAATTACGGTAAATAACGCGATTAATTCCTAAGCCTAATTTAGCTGTTACAAACTTTATTTTTATACTGAAACACATAGTTATCTGAAACTTTTTTACAAACTTAAAATGGGTAAATTTTGATTAAATAGCAATCCTAAAACGATCGCGATATACTCTACTCAAAAATCGAGCTAACTCAGCCGTTGGCTAACTTGTATTCCGTCTTGAATTCACCTATAATGCCCTGATATTGTGCTTAGGTACAATTCACAATTGGGGCTGATTCTGGATTCGACGGGATTTGCGAAACCCAAGGTGCATGCCGAGGTGCGGTAGGCCTCGTAAATAAACCGCAAAAAAATAGTCGCAAACGACGAAAACTACGCACTAGCAGCTTAATAACCTGTTATAGAGCCTTCTCTCCCTAGCCTCCGCTCGTAGGACGGGGATCAAGAGGAGTCAAACCCAAACGAGATCGTGTGGAAGCCTTGCTTGGGGCGGAAGCATTAAACTTAATCAAGCTAGTCTATCAGTGGCGTGTTTGTTCGCAGCGGGTAGATGAAATTCAAAAACAAACTACGCATGTAGTACCGAGGATGTAGAGATTTCGGACGCGGGTTCAACTCCCGCCAGCTCCACCACTTCAATATTCCGTAATATTCTTTTACCCCCCACTAAAGCACATAAAACCCAGTAAGAACAAGCGTTAGAGACAGTTTTATCACTCTGTAAGTATCAACTAGATACATTTACAACCAAAATTTTAGGTATATGCTTAGTTATACAGGTAGTATATAACTAAAAATCGTATAACGACCTCATCGACAGATACTCAACCCAAAACAGCCAAACCATAGGGTAAAGATTATTTATTGACGACGATAACGGATGATATTTAATGATTGGAGACTTGAACTTATAAATCTCTCCTAGAACATATCTTTATATATAATTTTAAGATATTCTTCTAAAGAAATGCAAAAAAGAAATTTTAGTATTTAGTCACTGTAACTTGAAAATAAGATAATATTTTTTAATTGAATTCTGTAAGTTACCAAATTTTGTTATAATTACAGCTAGCCCAAAAGCTCAATTGATTAGTATAATCACCGCTCTCTAACAACCAAACTGCCTGATATTTTTCCCATTTATCGTTGCGGGCTTGGGTTTTATTTGTTTTGCTGAATCAGTTGATTTACCGGAATATACTTCCACTTGATTTAATCGAATAAAAGAACTGGTGTGAGCGATATCTTCTGGCAAGATTAACCCATTAATTTTATTCGTATCATAGCCTTTTTTAGACACTTCCCAGCCTTCAGGCAAAACTTATACTTCATAGCGTTCCCTAACCCAACCAAAATATTTTTTTAATTAAATTTTTTATGATAATTAGCCTATAAAATAAGCTAACTTAATTTTTACCATTAAAATTATGGTGTTTAAAAAAATCTTGGTTAGTTTTTTGGGGGATTGTTTGTAAAGGTAAGTAAGGGAAAAGACATATTAAGCTTTGGAGAAAGCTTTAAGGGATTGATATTTTTTTGATTTTTGTAAAAAAACAACAAAATAAAAATATAATAAAATCAATACGCTACCTGACTGTTTTTATAGTTTTCGGGTTTGGGTGACGGTATTTGACTATAACTTGTGTGATTGGGTTTCGGACGTTTTAAGCTTTTTGTGGTGGAATCAATAGCAACAGTGACAGTGACAACAGTCGAGTTAAGAAAGTAGCAAATTCCTTAACACCCCACACTTTGGCTACGGAATGTGGCCGACTTATATTTACTCGTATCATCCTGATACTCGCCTCTTTGATGCCTTCTTCACTTTGCTCAGATGTTCAAATTTATTTCTAACAAAACCCAAACTCACCAAACATCCATACTTGCCGTGCTAACCTCGCTTAGTTGTCAACGCATTCTAGCGCGGTTAAAGGGGGGGGGACATATTGACCTTACAATATTATGAGAATATTTTTTAATAAAAAACCGTTCATTTATCAAGTTGATTTTAATTAATATTTTAAAATAACAACAATGATAACATTCAATCCAATTGTGATCATTTAAATTTCTTTTAGCAACTCATTAATTTGATAATAAAATCAAGAAAATTAAATAGATATCACAAAAAACGTGGTTTTAAGCGTATTTGTTGTAACAACGAAATAAATAAGTGGGTATTTTAAGATACAAAAAAAACCTGCTATATGCAGGCTTTAGGAATTTGGAAATTGGCTCCTCCAACAGGACTTGAACCTGTGACATACGGATTAACAGTCCGCCGTTCTACCGACTGAACTATGGAGGAACATTTAACGCAGGAGATATTAACGTTCTATAATGATTATGTCAATCTGAAATACATTAATTAAATTCAACTGCTCAGCTTGTAATCAAATCAAACTATAGATATGCTAAAATAAAAAGATATATTATTAACAGATAAAATAACAATTATGAAAAAAAATATTTGTGTTTTTTGTGGCGCTAGTGAAGGAAGCCAACTAGAATATCGTACCCAAGCTGAACAATTAGGCAAAACTTTGGCTGAACAAAACCGGCGACTAATTTATGGTGGTGGCAATAAAGGCTTAATGGGTGTGATCGCTAATGCGGTATTAGCTCATGGTGGTGAGGTGATTGGTATTATTCCTGAACGTTTAGTCAAAGCCGAAACAGCTCACCACGGTATCACTCGTTTAGAAGTGGTAGATAATATGCATCAACGCAAAGCAAGACTTTCTGAGCTTGCCGATGGCTTTATTGCAATGCCGGGCGGAACAGGTACGCTAGAAGAGGTTTTTGAAGTCTGGACGGGGATGCAAATCGGTTATCACGAAAAGCCGGTGGCTTTATTTAATCCAGCTGAATTTTGGCAGCCTATGCTCAATTTTTTACAACATGCTGTGAATGAAGGGTTTGTTCGAGATAGTTTTTATAAAACATTAATCGTTTCGGAAGATCCTCAATCGATATTACAACAAATAGATCACTTTATTCCTAAAGATTTACAGCGTTGGGTAAAAAAATAACGTATTGATGATAAAAACGCCATCATTTGATGGCGTTTTTTATTAATATTATCAATATTAAGCTACAGTTGTAGATTCTGGCTCTGGTTGTTTAATAAATGCATAAGCTACACCAGCAACAACAGCACCAACAACGATAGATAACAAGTAGCCACCCACTGGTTTAACCACACCTGGAATGGCTAAGGCAAATAACCCACCATGTGGCGTCATTAATGTTGAACCAAAGGCTAAAGCCATGCCACCAGTAATTGCCCCACCAATAATACAACATGGGATAACACGTAATGGATCACGAGCAGCAAATGGAATTGCCCCTTCGGATATAAAGCATAAGCCTAATACCAATGAAGCTTTACCACTTTCTTGTTCAGTTTTAGCAAATTTTTTGCTCGCAATAAGTGTTGCTAAGCCCATCGCTAAAGGTGGAACCATACCACCAGCCATAACCGCTGCCATTGGTGCATAAACTTGTGCTGAAATTAAACCAGTACCAAATGCGTAAGCAACTTTATTAATTGGCCCACCCATATCAGTACACATCATTCCGCCTAAAATAGCCCCCAATATAACCGCATTCGCCGTACCCATTGAGTTTAACCATACTGTTACAACGTTCATTAACCATGCAATAGGGGTACCAACAATAAATTGCATCACAAGGCCTGTAATAAGCGTTGCAAATAGTGGTACAATGAGTATCGGTTTTAATGCCTCTAGCGTTTTTGGTAATGGTAAATATTTTGTGATTAATAGCGCCAAATAACCAGCAAAGTAACCAATAATAATCCCACCTAAAAAACCTGCACCAGTTGATACCGCAAGTAAACCACCCACAAGCCCCGGTGCAAGCCCAGGTCTATCAGCAATAGAATAAGCAATATAACCTGAAAGCAATGGCACCATAAGTGAGAAAGCAAGCCCTCCAATTTGAGCTAAATGCGGTTCACCTATTAATTTTTGCACCCCTTCAACCATTTCAAATGAACCAAAAGCAAATGAAAGCGCAATAATCAAACCACCTGCAACCACCATTGGTAACATGTAAGACACGCCAGTTAATAGATGTTGATAAACACCTTTTTTCTCATTACTTGCCTTAGCTGTTGAGGAGTTTGCTATTGGCTGATAAACCGTTGCTTCTTCAAATGCTTTATCAAATTCTTGTGCTGTTTTTTTCAGGGCAGGACCTGTTTTGGTGCGATAAAGTTTTTTACCCGCAAATTTACTTAAGTCGACATCGATATCACAAGCAGCAATAACCACATCGGCAGAGGCGACTTCTTCTGGCGTTAATTCATTACCCACACCAACTGAACCACGAGTTTCAACTTTACACCACCAACCCCGTTTTTTGGCTTCTTCTTCAATGGCTTCTGCCGCCATAAAAGTATGCGCAACGCCGGTTGGACAAGCAGTAACAGCAACAATGCGTTTTACACCATGACTTGGCATGAATGTTGGTGTCACTTCAGCAGATTGTTCATAAACACTCGCTTTACTTTGTGCATCAGTTAAAATTTGTTTTGGATTAGCAAAAAGCTGATTTAAGTCTTCAACAACATAAACTTTTTTACCCGCCACTGCTTTATCGCTAATGGTTCCCGAGCCAACAGCAACAATAACATCTGCTGATACAGCACTGTCAACGACATTTAAATTTAAGGCATTTGCTGCTAAAGCTAATTCTGCTTTAGCTAAACGTCCATTAACTGGACCTGCATGACTACCTTCAATAATATATATATTCATGAATACTCCTTTATGCAGCAATTATTTCAATTTTTTCTAGCATATTATTTACCGCTTGGCGCTCAGCGATACCAACACCAGCTTGTCCAACTGATAAAGCCGCAACACTTGATGCAAAGACTAAAGTGTCTTTAATTGATTGCTCCGTGATTAAACCATACATTAAACCAGCGACCATGGAATCGCCAGCACCTACAGTACTAACTACTTGGCATTTAGGCGGTTTTGCTAACCATGCTTCATTTTTAGTGATCCATAAAGCACCTTTACTTCCAAGCGAAATGATGACATTGTCAACCCCGCCATTAACTAATTCCATAGCAGCTTTTTTTACATCATCCAATGTCGATAATTTGTGACCTATCCACATTTCAAGCTCTTTATCATTTGGTTTGATTAACCATGGTTTTGCTTTTAAACCAGCGACCAATGCATCTCGACTACTATCGAATACAATTTTGGGACAAATTGCTTTAACTTGTTCCATCCAATTTGTAAATTTATCAAGTGATACTCCAGCAGGTAA
This sequence comes from Gilliamella sp. App4-10, assembly GCF_001690495.1. Taxonomy (GTDB): domain Bacteria; phylum Pseudomonadota; class Gammaproteobacteria; order Enterobacterales; family Orbaceae; genus Gilliamella; species Gilliamella apicola_G. Next base: position 51,875 of record NZ_LZGS01000048.1, on the reverse strand, counting down.
GCTACCACTGATAGCAACCATATCAATGTCTTTTAACCACTCAAGAGAGTTTTTTACAAAGCTTTGCCAGTCTTGCTCACTAATAGTAAAGCCCGAAAAGTTGAGATCTGTTACTTCACTATTTTCTTCGGTCAATTTGACATTAATACGTGTACGACCTTCAATTGTTTCGAATTTATCAACCACATTTAATGATTTAAATAATAAATTAAAACCATCACGATTTTCTTTACCTAAAAATCCACCGACAGTTAATTGAACGTCTAAATCAGACAAAACTTTAGCCACATTGATGCCTTTACCAGCAGCAAGTAATGCATTGGTTTGGACTAAATTAACATCGCCAAGCTCCACTTTTGGGCAAAAACCTAAAAGGTCATAAGCAGGGTTTAAGGTGATTGTTGCAATACGATAAGTCATTTAAACACCCTCACCTAAACCGCTTTCAATCGCTTTACCAATAGCATCAAGCGCTTGAGCAGCATCATCGCCAACCGCTGTAAATTTTAATCGACTACCTTTTTTGGCGCCTAGTGCAACAATTTTCATTAAACTCGTTGCGCTCACTGGCTCACCTTTACCATCTAAATTGGCAACGGTCACTTTACTGCTAAATTCTTTAACGAGTTTTACTAAAACGGATGATGGGCGAGTATGTAAACCATTCTCATTAGGAATAATGAATTCACGACTTAACGATTCATTATTTGATTCGGTAATAACCGACTCATTTGGAGAGATTGATTGAATTTCTGATTCATCAGATCCTACAGTTTGAGCACCAGATAAAAGAAGATTGATAAGCCCATCAGTATTTGCTGATAATAGTAACGCTAATTTTTGATTAAAAGCTAAAGTTGCAATGTGATTTATAATTTCAGAAACAGAATCATTAACGACTGACATAGTAATAAGTAACTTAACAGGCTTACCATCTTCATTAAGATTACTCGTGGTACGGCTAATCGCCATCGCATTTTTTAAATTACCTTCTTTGCTATCATTTAACCAAACACCCTCGCCTAGGTAAGTTGGTTTATTATCTAATACATCAGCAATAAAACTTGCATTGACTGCATTTTGCTGTTTTAAACGTGAAGCATTTAATGCTTGTAGTGTTGATAAACTATCCGCAGGGATATCCAATAACAATGCAGATTCATTTACAGTAAATTGACTCTCTTCTAGACTTGTTTTGCCGGTTAAAATAGCAATTGCTTCGTCGGCCGATTGAATTTTTTTGATTCGTTCCTCTACCCCATCAGCGCCAAGCACATGAGTAAGTTGACGAAGTAATTCTAAATGCTCATCAGAGCTTGCAGCAATACCAATTGCAAGATAGGCCTTTTCATCATCATCCCCCCATTCAACACCATTAGGAAAACAAAATACTTGCACCCCTGTTTTTTTCACCAAATGACGAGTTTTAGTGGTGCCATGAGGAATAGCAATACCGATACCTAAATACGTCGCTGCTTGAGCTTCTCTTTCAAGCATTCCATTGACATAACCTTCTTCAACAAATCCTGCACTCGTTAAGGCTGAAGCAATTTTTTTTATTGCTTCAGTTTTATTGGTAGCTTGTTCATTTAAATGAATATTTTCTTTAACTAAATGAAACATATAATAAATACCTCTGGGTTAAAATGTTGGGTCGACTAAAATGACTCAACAAATATAAATCCTTGAATTAACATTATTGAATCGTTTCAGCAATAATGAATAAATTAATATTAATTATCAAATAAATTATGTCTATTGATCAATAATTTGTGATCTTGATCTTATTTTTTATTTAAAATTTAAACAGTTTTAAATCCAATATTGCGTTTGGTATCTATCAATATCTTAACGGCTTAAGCTACCTCGATAGATCAATCGCCTCGGGATTATTGTCGTACCTGATTGATAACTCTCATTATGTAAATAGTTTAAAAATAGCTTTATTGTTACATTGGCAACTTCTTTATGATCTTGTGAAAGCGATATGACTTTGCATGGTAAAAAATCTAACAGTTCATTATCACCAAAAGTAGCAATAGTTAAGTTTTCGGGTAGATGTCCAAATTTTCTTAAAATTGCATCAATACTTCCTTGTAATAAAGAAAAAGAAGTTGTAAAAATGCCATTAGGCATTTCATGGCTTTCTAACCATTGACTAAAGGCAAAATCAGCATCTTGACGACTATAATTATTTGCATATAAAAAATCAATTTTATTACTATTATTAAATTTGATATCTTTAAATCCATCTAGACGAAGTTGACTAACCGACAAGTTTGGTAAAGCCCCAATATAAACCACCGAATCTTCAACAAAGTTATTAAATGCTTGGGCCAGTGATTTAGAATCTTGTTTATCGGCACCAACAATATTTCTAAATTTAGATATGGATAATATTCTATCAAGTGCAAATAATGGAATCTTTTCGTTTTGCCAGTCATCATAAAAAATATAATCCTGAGCAGAAACGAATGATGATGAAATAATCAAAGCATCTACCCTGCGTTGCTGTAGATGTTTAACGCACTCTTTTTCGATTTGTGGATTGTCTTCAGAACATGCAAGTAATAATTGATATCCTTCTTTTCTTACTAGTTGTTCTAAATAATTGGCAATGCGGGTGTAACTGTTGTTTTCTAAATCAGGAATAATAAAACCAATAGTACGTGTTTTACCGGCTCTAAGCCCTGCTGCTACAGCATTAGGTTGGTAATTATGCGCTTTTACCACCGACATGACTTTTTCAACTGTTTTGTCACTCACGCGGTACTTTTTGGCTTTTCCATTGATCACATAACTCGCTGTTGTTCTTGAGACACCAGCCAAGAGAGCGATTTGTTCTAATTTCATAACACAATCCCAACTAAATATAGTTAGTTATTTAACCTGAATCAAAATAATTTGTAAATACTGATTCTAATGACTACTCAACAAGTTAGCTGTATTTTACGTTTTATAAAAAAAGCCTAAAGATAAAAAGGGCTAATAAAAAAATAGGATTTAGTTAAATCCTATCAAAATAATAAGCACATTAATCATTAGTAATAAATAGCAATATTTTGATCATGGACATTTTCAATTTTGACGGGGGTATCAAATATATCTTCTAAAATAGTCGAATTCATAATTTGTTGTGGGTTGCCTTGGTATATCAGCTCACCATTTTTCATGGCTAAAATGTAATCTGAATATACGGATGCAAAGTTGATATCATGAATAACAATCACAATGGTTTTACCTAGTTCATCGGCAGCACGACGCAATTGCTTCATCATAGCAACAGCATGTTTCATATCGAGATTATTGAGTGGTTCATCAAGTAATACATATTCAGTATCTTGGCAAAGTACCATAGCAACATAAGCTCGTTGCCGTTGTCCACCAGATAATTCATCTAAAAAGCGCTCTTTATATTCGGTAAGATTTAAAAAATCAAGTGCTCGATGAATATGGTTATAATCATCAGCATTTAAGCGTCCTTTGGTATAAGGGTAACGCCCAAACCCGACTAACTCAAAAACAGTCAATCTACTGTTAAAACGGTTTTCCTGTCTTAATACGGATAAATAGGTGGCAAGCTTATCACTTGGTGTATTAAATACATCCATATTTTGAATTTTAACTTGCCCTTCGTCAGCGAATAAAAGTCGACTGATAATCGATAGTAACGTCGACTTACCCGCTCCATTTGGGCCAATAATGGCAGTGATCCCACCTTGTGAAATTGTCGCATTGACATTTTTTAGCACAGGTACTGTTTGATATTTTTTACTAATATTATCAATTTTTATCACTTCGAAACCTTTTTCAATAATAAGAAGATAAACAAAGAACCACCAATAAATTCAATGACAATGGATAATGCACCAACCATATTTAATACTCGTTCTAAGAACATTTGCCCACCAACAAGAAAAATAATACCTAATAAAAAAGCAGTAGGAAGTAAAAAACGATGTTGACTTGATCCACTAATACTATAAGCTAAATTAGCAATTAAAAGACCTAAGAAAGTAAACGGTCCAACTAATGCTGTTGATATCGATACCAAAACAGAGACTAGCAACAAAATAATAGTGATATTTTTTTGGTAATCGATACCTAAATTTATTGCATTATCACGCCCCAACGCTAGCACATCAAATTTAAATCGCATTCGCCATAAAAATAGACCAATAATAGCTGCAATCATTAATGAAAAGACGATTAATACAGGCTCCGCGCGTGTAAATGTCGCAAAAATACGACTTTGTAACACTGCAAATTCAGACGGGGTCATCAAACGCTGCAATAAATTAGAAAAACTACGGAATAATGTACCTAAAATAATGCCGATTAATAATACCAAATGTAAGTTTTGTTTGAGCTTCGTAAACAAACCTCGATACAAAAATAGAGAAAATAAGATTAATAAAAGTGATTCAAATACAAATTTGCCGATAATACCGATATAAGGAATGCCTTGTGTATCAATACAAAAGATCACAACAGTTTGAATGAGCACAAACAGAGATTCAAATCCCATAATTGATGGAGTTAATATTCGATTATTGGTAACCGTTTGAAAAAGTAATGTCGACGTCGCAGCTGAAAAAGCAACTAAAATCATAGTTAGCATAATCCATGTTCGATGGCTCAAAATGTAACTGATATTGCCCTTAAGACCGAAGGTCATAAAGCAAGTTACGCAAATTAGCGCAATAATAAACAATAAAATTACTCTTTTTTGGCATAAAGCATGGCGTTTTTGGCTAACTAACATGGCGTTTCCGACCCAACAATATTAAAAAAATAATAGCGCCAACCACGCCCAAAATCACACTAACTGGAATCTCAAATGGATAGCGAATAATGCGCCCAATGATGTCGCAAATTAAAACTAACCCACTACCAAACAAACAGATCCATGGAATAGTTTTACGGACATTGTCACCAAATAATAAACTAACAATATTTGGTACAATCAATCCTAAAAAAGGTAAAACACCCACAACCACAACCACAATACCACCAGTTAATGCAATAACAATAAGTCCAGTCAACATAACAAGTCGATAATTAAGCCCGACATTAATTGAAAAATCTCGACCCAAACCAGCTACAGTAAATTGATCTGCACTCCAACAAGCGAGTAATGTCAATCCACCCACCAACCATAATAATTCGTAACGACCCTGTAAAACTCCGGAAAAGTCACCCGATTCCCAACCACCAAGTGATTGTAACAAATCAAAATACATGGCAAAAAAAGTTGTAATTGCGCTAATAACCGCTCCTAACATAATACCAATAAGAGGTACCATCAAAGCAGATTTAAAAATGACTTTTCGAGAAATTACCATAAAAATCATTGTGCCAATCATGGCAAATAAGCTGGCAACGACCATTTTAGTCATAACACTTGCGCCAGGCGCTAAAACCATCATCACTAATAAGCCAAGACTAGCAGATTGAGTTGTACCAACCAACGAGGGTTCAACAAATCGATTTTGTGTTAATAGTTGCATAATTAAACCTGCAACACTCATAGCACTGCCGGCTAGTAATAAAGCAGCAGTTCTAGGCACACGGCTTACAAAAAAAATCTCGCGCATGTTACTATCAGACCATAGTTCCAATAGCGTCACATGGCCAGCGCCAATAAATAAACTTATTGCAGTCATTATCAATAAAATGAAAATGCCTGCAATAAAATAAAAGGACTTAACCATATTTTACATCAATTCGTTGATGTTTTTTGTAAAGCTTCACGAATTTGATCCATCAAACGGTTATAAGTTTGTATACCACCTGCGATATACATAGATGATGAATCTAAATAGATAATATGATGATTTTGCCATGCCGCTGTTTTTTGAATTAAGTCATTGCTTAGTACTTGCTGTGCAGATTGTGCTTCTTTGTTACCAATAGCGCTATCTCTATCCAACACAAATAACCACTGTGGATTAACACTTAAGATAAATTCAGAGGTCACCGCATTACCATGACGTCCAGCTTCTTGGAAGGTGGTTGCAGGTTGAAAACCAAGTATATCAAACACAAAACCAAAACGAGATTTTGGACCATAAGCCGACATTTTACCGCCATTAACCATAATCACTAATGCATTTCCGGCAGTGCTTGTCTTTGACCGTAGTTGTTCAATTTTTTGATTAAAATCAGTAATAAGCTTTTTAGCTTCATCTTGCTTATTAAAAATAGTGCCTAATTGCTCAGTTCGTTGAGTTAAACTACCTAAAAAGTCATTTGGATCAATATCTAAAGAAATCGTCGGTGCAATTTCATTCAATTTTTTATAAGCATCATTAGCACGACCACCAGCAATAATAACCTCAGGCTCAATTGTGCTTAATACCTCATAATTTGGTTCAAATAAGGTTCCCGCATTAGTATAGTTTTTATCGCTATATTTAGATAAAAAATCAGGTAAATGCACATCAGATTGAGGAACGGCTGAGACAGGAATATTCAAAGCATCAATAATATCAAGAGTTGCAATATTAAAAACAACGACTTTTTTAGGATTTTCAGGTATATCGGTTTTGCCTTGAGCATGTTCAACGGTAACCGTTTCCGCAAGCGTTTGTTGTTCTTTTTTATTGTCACATCCAACTAAAACAAGTAATACAGTTAGTAAAACTAAAAATTTTACTTTGATATATGAATACATTATAACTCCTAATTATCAACCTGAATAAAAAACCACAAAACGATAATTATAATAATTATCATTTACATCATGATTGTAACCAAAAACCATGCAAGGTTCAATGCACTTTAAATGTTTAAAAATGTAATATGTAATAAAAGGCAGGTTAAATAGAAACAAAATTATAATGAATATATTAAAAAGCTATCGATTCACTCGATAGCATCATTAAGATAGTTAAAAATCTTTATTGGGGTCAAAGGATAAATCCTTAAGCTTGCGAGTCAATGTATTACGCCCCCACCCTAGTAAATGAGCAGCATCTTGTTTATGACCTCGAGTAAAATTGAGTGCACACTTTAATAAGGTGCGTTCAACATCATTTATTGCTTCAGTCAAAATCCCCGTTTTACCTTCCATAAGGGCTTTCTTTGCCCATTGTTCTAGTAATACTTTCCAATCGTTTTCTTGCTGAGCAAAATGGTTTTCGTGCATGGTGATATTTTCATTTGTGACAATTTTTTTAGTCGGCGATGATTGCAACATTTCTGATGGCAAATCTTGAACTAAAATCTCTTTATTTGAAGACATCACCGTCACCCATCGGCAGATGTTTTCAAGCTGACGTACATTACCTGGCCAATTAAATTGACATAAAACACTTAATGCTTTCGGACTTAATACTTTACTTTCTACACCTAATTCTTTCGCAGTTGTATGCAAAAAATGTTCAGCAAGTTTTGGAATATCCTGCGCTCTATCACGCAAAGGCGGCAGTAATATACGAATTACATTTAAACGATGAAACAAATCATCTCTAAACTTTCCCTCTCTTACTCTTGCTTCTAAATCTTGATGTGTAGCAGCAATAATACGCACATCAACTTTGACGGGTGAATATCCACCAATACGATAAAACTGCCCATCGGCAAGTACCCTTAATAATCTCGTTTGAACATCAAGCGGCATATCACCAATTTCATCTAAAAATAAAGTACCACCATTAGCTTGTTCAAAGCGTCCATGTCTAATTTGAGCCGCCCCTGTAAATGCACCTTTTTCATGCCCAAAAAGCTCAGATTCAATGAGATCTTTAGGGATTGCCGCCATATTTAACGCAATAAAAGGCGATTGTGAACGAGGACTATGAGTATGTAATGCCTTAGCAACCAATTCTTTACCCGTTCCTGATTCCCCATTAATTAATACGCTAATAGAAGATTTGGATAATCGACCAATAATACGAAACACGTCTTGCATTGAAGGAGCTTCGCCAATAATACCTGTTGATGCTTTTGTTGTTGTATTATTACTGGTTTTGTTACTTTGCGTTTGTAAAATTGCACGTTCAACCAATTGAATAACTTCGTCTACATCAAAGGGCTTAGGAATATAATCATAAGCACCTTTTTGATAGGCATTCACTGCTGCATCAAGATCTGAATGAGCGGTCATAATAATAACAGGCAAATTAGGCAATTTTTCTTTAACATGTTTCAGCAGTGTTAAACCATCAATTCCGGGCATTTTAATATCTGATATTAATACTGTAGGCTTTTGAGCATAAGTAACCAAAGCATCTATCACCTCTTGACCATTCGAAAAGCAGGCACAGTTGAAATGAGCATTAGTTAATGCTTTTTCTAATACCCATCGAATAGCGCTATCATCATCAACAATCCAAATATTCATTTTAATTTACCTCACTGTCTAATTGGCAAATAGACAGAAAATTCAGTATGTCCGGGCCAACTATTAAATTCAATTTTACCGTGGTGTTGATCAACAATATTATGTGCAATAGAAAGCCCAATACCTGTACCACCTTCATAACCACTCACCATAGGGTAAAACAAGGTATCTTGTATATGAACAGGCACACCTGGCCCAGTATCTTCAATATCAATACGAGCACACAAACGACAACGTTGGCCATGTAAAGTAACCTGAAAAGCCGTTCTTGTCCTAATGGTAATTACGCCAGTATTGGAACCGATCGCCTGTAAAGCATTACGCACAATATTTAAAATTACCTGCTCTATTTGTTCAGAGTCATGAATAAAATCAGGTAAGCTTGGATCATAATCACGCAAAATTTCAATATTGCTTGGTTTTTCCAAACACAGTAATGCATAGATACGTTCTATTGCTTGATGGATACTTTGTTCTTTTTGGTGCAATCGCTGTTGTGGTCCTAACAACCTATCAACAAGATTTCTTAATCTATCTGATTGTTCAATAATAATTTTTGTGTAATCTTGCAATTCATTTTTTGGTAATTCTCGTGATAATAATTGAGCCGCACCTCGAAGTCCGCCTAGTGGATTTTTAATTTCATGAGCAAGTCCTCGAACTAATTCACGTGCAGCGCTCTGTTGAGCTTGTTGCAATTGTTCTTGACTAAGGCGTTTATGATTATTTAACGGTACCATTTCAATCAAAATCCGACCATTACCTAATAGTTGAGCTGTCAGCGATAAAATATGTAACTCATTGTTAATAACTAAATTGACTTCATTATCGGTAAAACCTTGATTTTGTGCCAATGCACTGAGCATCAAATCAATATCTAAAGAAAAATAACCCAAAAAATCAGGAAGATAACTATCTAATAATTTTTTAGAACTTTGTACTAATAATTGCTGTGCAGCAGTATTGGCATAAAGAATGTTGAGTTTTGTATCAAGTAATAAAATACTCGTAATCATAGCATCGAGAACAAGATTAGCATCAGATTCATTTTCAAATGTCATCGTTGATTTTCCGTCCCGATTAGAAACCACCGCAAGTTAACGGTGGTTTAATAGTTTAAATTATTATAAATTAACTTATAGACTATAGTACATTTCAAACTCAACTGGATGTGGCGTCATGCGTACACGATCAACATCTTGACGTTTTAAATCAATATATGCATCAATTGTATCATTAGTAAAGACATTACCACGTGTTAAGAATTCACGATCTGCATCTAATGCATTAAGTGCCTCTTCAAGAGAACCCGCGACTTGAGGAATTAATTTAGATTCCTCTGGTGGTAAATCGTATAAGTTTTTATCCATCGCATCGCCAGGGTGAATTTTATTAATAATACCATCTAAACCAGCCATTAACTGCGCAGCAAATGATAAGTATGGGTTACCTGCTGGATCTGGGAAGCGAACCTCAATACGACGTGCTTTAGGGCTAGTCACAACAGGAATACGAATTGACGCAGAACGGTTACGTGCAGAATACGCAAGCATAACTGGCGCTTCATAGCCCGGTACTAGACGTTTATAAGAGTTAGTTGCTGGGTTAGTAAATGCATTGATGGCTTTCGCATGTTTGATAATACCGCCAATATAGAATAGTGCCATTTCTGAAAGACCCGCATATTTATCCCCAGCGAATAAATTTACGCCATCTTTTGCTAATGATTGGTGACAGTGCATACCAGAACCATTATCACCAAACATTGGTTTTGGCATAAACGTCGCTGTTTTACCGTAAGCATGCGCCACATTTTGTACGACATATTTATAGATTTGTACTTCATCAGCTTTTTTAGTTAGCGTATTAAAGCGACAAGCAATTTCGTTTTGACCCGCAGTTGCCACTTCATGATGGTGAGCTTCAACCACTAAGCCAAGCTGTTCCATAATTAAACACATTTCAGAACGGATATCTTGCGATGAGTCAACGGGTGGAAGTGGGAAATATCCACCTTTTACGCCTGGGCGATGCCCTTTATTGCCTTCTTCATATTTTGTACCAGAATTCCATGCCGCTTCAATATCATCAATATGCACAAAACTACCAGACATTGGCGAACCAAAACGAACATCATCAAATAAAAAGAATTCTGGTTCAGGTCCAAAAATAACAGTATCTGCAATACCTGATGATTTTAAATACTCTTCGGCACGTTTAGCGATCGAACGTGGGTCACGGTCATATCCTTGTAACGTTGCAGGTTCTAAAACGTCACAACGGAGATTTAATGTTACATCTTCAAAAAACGGATCGATAACAGCACTTGACGCATCTGGCATTAACACCATATCTGATTCATTAATACCTTTCCAACCAGCAATTGATGAACCATCAAACATCTTACCATCTTCAAAAAAATCAGCGTCAATTTGACTAACAGGAATCGTAACGTGTTGTTCTTTACCTTTTGTATCAGTAAAACGTAAATCGATAAACTTAACATCATTTTCTTTAATTAGTGTTAAAACTTGTTGTGTAGACATGTATCTTCTCCGTTGAGGACAAATAATAATTGTTCAGTTTATATTATAAGGCATTCTTACCCAAATTATTATAACATATGCAAATATGATGCCAGTTTTTTAGCTCTGTTTTTACAGGATTTACAGGCACCAATAATATGATAAATATTACAATTGCACCAAAATAAAGCAATTAAATCTAATTTGGTGCATCGAGATGGTTCATAATATATCACCGTTGTTTAAATATTAAATCCACAATACTCATATTTGAAACTATGATAAACTGTCAAGTAATTGCTATATTCAGCAACATAAACATAATGCGATTTAAACTATATTGGTTCTTTGTTACCAGAGAAGATTAAATAAGAGATTATGTTATCCCTGCATTTTTTACTTACTCTTAAAAACAAAAATAAAAACATAAAGATAACTTCATTTCATTGCACTGCAGCTTTCTATTATACCAACCATTTTTTATAACCATTTTAAATAAAACAAATTACTATAAAAACAATTTTTCAGTTATTGGCACTGTATTTCGTTACACAATATCGCTATAATCTTCCTTTATATTGAAAAAACTAGGTAATCATACAAGTATGGACTTTATTACACTCGAAATTCTACCTTTTGTAAAAAATCACATCTTACTTTCCTTAGGTTGGGTTGTACTGTTTATTTCAATTATTGTACTAACCATTAAAGGTAAACTATCCAAGGTTAAAATTATCAATAATCCTCAAGCAATTCATATGATTAATAAGCAAAATGCAGTTATTATTGATATTCGCTCTGCTGATAACTTTAAAAAAGGGCACATCACAGACTCCTACAACATTTTGCCTGTTGACATTAAAAATGCGAGTACAAAAAAAATTGAAAAATTTAAAGAAAACATTGTTATTTTAATTGACGCAAATGGTTTATCATCAACAAGTATAGGTGAAGCACTTGTCAAACAAGGTTTTTTAAATGTATTTGTATTAAAAGACGGTATTGCTGGATGGAACAGCGATAATTTACCACTGGTAAGAAAATAATATTATTTAAAAATAAGGTTTTATCATGACAGAACAAAACAATACGCAACAATCCGAAACTCAGTTTGCTATTCAACGTATTTATACTAAAGATGTTTCATTCGAAACTAACAATGTTCCTGAAATTTTCACAAAACAATGGCAACCGGAGCTGAACGTTGAATTAAATTCATCCTCACTAGTTTTAAGCGAAAATGTATACGAAGTTGCATTACGCATCACTGTGACAGTAAAACAACAAAACGAAATTGTATATATTTGTGAAGTGACTCAAGCTGGTATTTTTTCACTTATCGGATTCGATGAAGGCCAAATTCAACATTGTGTTGGCGCTTATTGCCCAAATATTTTGTTCCCTTATGCTCGTGAAGTAATTTCAAGTTTAGTGAACAAAGGCACATTCCCACAAGTGAATTTAGAACCAGTAAATTTTGAAGCACTATTTATGAACTATATTCAACAACAACAAGCTGAAGCTGAAACCGAATCTAAAGAAACACTACAATAGTCATTGTGTTGCAATTAACTAATAATAGGTTTATTATATTATTATGAAAAAAAATGCTGAGATAACAGTAATAGGCGCAGGCTCTTACGGAACCGCTTTAGCTATTTTACTGGCGCGAAATGGTCACTCAACTTTATTGTGGGGACATAATCCTGATAAAATGAACATTTTGCGGCATGATAGGCAAAATAAACAATTTTTGCCGGATATTCCTTTCCCTGCTTTGTTACAAATTGAAAGTGATTTAGAATCAGCAATTTCAGCAGCACCCATTTTACTTATTGTGGTGCCAAGTCACGCTTTCGCAGGTATTCTTGCTCAAATCAAACCGTTTTTACGCCTAGGTACGAAAATCGTTTGGGCAACAAAAGGGCTTGAAGTAAATACAGGTCGATTACTGCAAGATGTAGCAAAAGAAATTTTGGGCGATAAAATCCCATTAGCGGTTATTTCTGGCCCAACGTTTGCCAAAGAAGTCGCATCTGGATTGCCAACAGCAGTAACTGTTGCATCAAATGATGAGCGTTTTTTAAATCAACTGCAAACATTATTCCATTGTAGTAAAAGTTTCCGTGTTTATAGCAGTAAAGATTTCGTTGGCGTGCAACTTGGAGGGGCTATTAAAAATGTTATCGCTATTGGTGCTGGATTATCAGATGGACTTGGTTTTGGTGCTAATGCCAGAACAGCATTAATTACGCGCGGACTTGCCGAAATGATGCGTTTAGGCGCAGTATTAGGCGCCGATCCTGCCACATTTATGGGAATGGCTGGATTGGGCGATCTGATCTTAACCTGTACAGATAATCAATCTCGTAATCGTCGTTTTGGAATCTTACTGGGCCAAAACAAATCAGTGCAAGAAGCTCAAGATGCTATTGCTCAAGTTGTTGAAGGTCGCAATAATACAAAAGAAGTCTGGTTACTAGCTCAAAAATATCATGTTGATATGCCAATCACTGAACAAATTTATCAAGTCCTTTATGAACATAAAGCACCGAAACAAGCAGCGATGACATTACTTAGGCGTTCACAAAAAGCAGAACTGAAAAGCTAACTTTTATACTTAACCACCTATTTACCTAGAACTTTTTGAAAAAAGTTACTAAACTTAATTACAAATTATTATAAATATATACCTATTTCTTTTTCTTTTGCTTTAAGGTAGATATCGTAGCCAATATACACATCTAATACTGCTGTTCCAACACTTTTAAAAATCGTAATTTGCTGATCGTTTTGGCGGCATTGAGTGGGATCTATAACTAAATCTCCTAATTCTAAAAAATCATCTTCCGATACCAATTTTTGTTTAATTGGTTCAATAATATCACCAGCTTCAGCAAATACTCCCTCCTTGGTATCAAGTACGCGAATATTAGCTTTTTCAACAATCTTTTCAGGAATTTCGTGCATCTCTGGTGTATAAGCTCCCACACCATTAATATGCGTACCAGCTCTCACTTTATCGCCATTAAATGTCACAACTTTTGAAGTCGTGACAGAAGTAATAATATCGGCTTGGCTAATGTCTTCATCCAAATTTTGAGAAAAATAAAGATGAGTAGAAAAATGGGCAAAACGATGTTTCATTTCATCAGTAAACTGTTTTGCTTTTTGTGTATCAATATCAAAAATAGCTACATCAGTAAGTGAACGAACAGTTAACATTGCTTCTAATTGCGATATTGCTTGCCCTCCAGTACCGATCAACACTGCTCTACAAGCATCTCTACGAGCTAACAAATCAGTGGCTGCACCTTGAACGGCTCCTGTGCGAAGCGCAGTAACAAAAGTACCATCTAACATGGCACAAACTTCGCCAGTTTGTGGATCTAACATTAAAACTTGTGCAGGAACTGATGGTTTTCCCAATTTAGGGTTATCAGGAAATACTGAGACAATTTTGATACCCACAATATCGCTACCTTTAATATGTGCGGGCATAAACAAGCATTGACCTTTTTTCATATCGAAATTGATTCGTAATGGTACATCACTGTTTCCTTGAGTATAAATTTTCAAAGCTTGTTTATCCGCAGCTATCGCGTCTTTCATAGTATAAAATTTTTTAATATCTGTAGCCGTTAAAATGAGCATTTTTGTTCCTTATTGATTTCCATACTTATTTTAGATTTTAGTATCTATTTATTAAATCAAAATTCATTGTGAATTAAATTATAACAATTTATTTTATATATTAAAAAATAAGATAAATCACAGTTCTTGTATATTCTAAGCATTTTCATTATTATTATATGTTTTAATTTTGCACAATAACTGAGGGATCCGATGTTATTTAAAGTATTAAAATTTTTATTAAAGATTTTATTCCATGTCAGAATTCATGGTAATCTTAACAATTTAAAACAAGACAGACTTCTTATTACGCCTAACCATGTATCTTTTTTAGATGGTATTTTAATCGGCGTATTTTTACCAGTAAAACCCGTTTTTGCTATTTATACTGATTATATCAATCATTGGTTAGTCCGCTTAGCGAAGCGTTATGTTGATTTGGTACCAATGGATCCCCTTGATCCAATGGTAATTAAGCAATTAGTTCGCGAAGTTGAAAAAGGCCGCCCAATGGTCATATTTCCTGAAGGGAGAATTACTGTAACTGGCTCATTAATGAAAATCTATGATAGCGTGGCTTTTATTGCTGCTAGTTCTCAAGCAACAATTGTGCCAGTATGGATTGAAGGAGCTGAGTTTACATTAACCAGTCGTTTGAAAGGATTGTTTAAACGTCGTTTATTTCCTAAAATAACCATTCATGTACTTGAACCGGCATCTATTTCAATACCTGATTCACCTAAAACCAGTGAAACGCATTATATTGCGGGTGAAAAACTTCATCAAATTATGATGAATGCACGTATGGAAAGTCGTCCCAAATTAACTCTATTTGAGGCACTACTTGAAGCGCAAGTTCGCTATGGTGCGAAATCGAAAATGGTACAAGATCCGACAACTAACGAAATATCTTATCGTAATTTGTTAAAACAAATCATTGGCGTTAGCTGTATTATTGCTAAATTCACTACCGAAAAAGAACGAGTTGGCGTATTATTGCCTAATGCAACTATTACCATTTCGACAATTTTTGGCTTATCAGTTAAAAACCGAATTCCAGCGATGCTCAATTATACAGCTGGCATCAAAGGGCTGACTTGTGCAATTACAGCCGCTGAAATTAAAACAATTATTACTTCACGCAAATTTATTCGAAAAGGAAAGCTTGATTACCTCCTTGAAGAAATAAAAGATGTTAAGTGGTATTTCCTTGAAGATCTACGTAACAGTTTAACCTTTAAAGATAAACTTTATGTCGCAGTTCATCAATATATCCCTCGTTTAGTTAAATGCCCTCAATCAAGTGATGACGAAGCACTAGTATTGTTTACATCAGGTTCAGAAGGTAACCCTAAAGGTGTTGTCCATAGCCATGCTAGTTTGCTTGCTAATGTTGAGCAAATTCGAACCGTTATTGATCCAACTCCACTCGATCGCTTTATGTCCGCACTACCTTTATTCCATGCTTTTGGTATTATAGCTGGATTATTTTTACCGCTGTTTTCAGGTAGTCGTACATTTTTATATCCAAACCCACTACATTATCGTATAGTACCTGAAATTATTTATAATCAAAATTGTACTGTCTTATTTGGTACACCGACTTTATTGGCAAATTATGCTCGTTATGCGCATCCATATGATTTGTTTCGTTTACGCTACGTTGTTGCTGGAGCAGAAAAATTATCAGACACAGTACGAGAGCAATGGAAAGATAAATATGGTATTCGTATTTTAGAAGGTTATGGCGTTACTGAGTGTGCACCTGTTGTGGCACTTAATGTCCCAATGGCGTTTAAAGCAGGTACAGTAGGTCGGTTATTGCCAGGTATGACATCGAGATTAATTCATGTTCCAGGTATTAAAGATGGTGGAGAATTGCAAGTTAAAGGCCCTAATGTGATGAAAGGCTATTTGCGTGTTGAAAATCCGGGTAAACTTGAGGAACCAGTAGCAATCGATGAACATGGACAGCCCCAAAAAGGTTGGTATGATACCGGTGATATCGTTGCTATCGATAACGAAGGCTTTGTCACAATTAAAGGACGCTTAAAACGATTTGCTAAAATTGCGGGCGAAATGGTTTCATTAGAAAGTGTTGAATCATTAGCTAAAAAAGTCGACACTGATGCCATGCACGGCGCAACAGTTAAAGCCGATTTAGCCAAAGGTGAAGCTATTGTGCTATTTACTACCTCGACAAAATTAAATCGAGAACAACTTAACCAAGCATCTCAAGAACTTGGTATACCTACATTAGCTATCCCTCGTGACATTCGTGTGATTAATGAATTACCACTATTAGGTACAGGTAAAATTGATTTTATTACCCTACAAAAAATGGCTAACGAATAAAACAAAGAATGTCATATGAAACAACATTCTCTGTTAAGCAAAGGCATGGTTACTACCATGCTGGCGCTTTTTTTCAGCATTTACCTATAACACAATCTTTTTTTGCTATCTTAACTTCCCCATGTAGAAAATTTAATTACAGCAAATAAGTTAATGGAAGCATCGATCATTGTGGCAAATTTACTTGATTCGATAGCTGGTGGTTATATTAACGCTCTTAGTGTAAGTGCCTACTTACTTGCGTATTAACGTACGGGCTCGCAGTTAGTGCTAACATTTTTATTTCTAAATTACCTACCATACGACAAAATATTCCACGACAACTTAATTAGGTAAAGATTTAGTTAGTACCAACAGTGTTATTTGAGTCAAAAAGTCAATCAAATGTACAGCGGTAAAAATAATGCTAGAGTTTTATACATTAACGATTACCCTAAGTGTTGGCTTTGGTGGTTTATCTGCTATAGTGATATTTTTGTTATGGTTAGGATTAAGAAAAATGCAGAAAATTAATCTATTGGGAATGTTAACCGAAAGTCGCAATTCAAACAGCGAAAAGATTGATAGCTGTTCAACATTAGAAATACTTCAAATCATCAATCGTGAAGATAAACAAGTTGCACTCGCTGTTGAAAAAGAGCTAGTAAACATAGCAAAAGCTGTTGATGCAATTAGCCAAGGATTTTCAAATCAAGGTCGATTAATTTATCTTGGTGCTGGCACTTCTGGTCGTCTAGGTATTTTAGATGCAAGTGAATGCCCACCTACTTATGGCACGCCAACTGAACAAGTCATTGGCTTAATTGCTGGGGGACAGCCTGCTATTTTCAAGGCGGTTGAAAATGCCGAAGATAACCCTGAATTGGCTGTTCATGACCTGAAAAACATCAATTTTAGCTCAAACGACATTTTAGTTGGCATTGCTGCTAGTGGACGCACACCTTATGTAATAGGTGGTATGCAATATGCTAAATCAATTGGAGCAACAATAATTAGCTTATGCTGTAACCCTACAGCACCAATGATTAATTTAGCCAATATCGCCATTACCCCGATTGTTGGTGCAGAAGTAATTACTGGCTCATCAAGAATGAAAGCAGGTACGGCCCAAAAATTAGTGCTCAACATGTTAACCACTGCAAGCATGATCAAAATTGGTAAAGTCTATAGTAATTTAATGGTTGACGTAGAAGCTACCAACGCTAAACTTATTGAACGGCAAATATCCATTGTTATGCAAGCCACCGATTGCAGTCGAGAAAAAGCCATTGCCACATTAGCAGAGAGTAACAAGCATTGTAAAACTGCTATTTTGATGATTCTTTCAGGTTTAAATGCAGAGCAAGCCGAACATAAACTTAAAAAAGAACATGGTTTCATTCGTCAAGCACTACAACATGAACTAACTTTGCTTTAATAAACAATAGAAAATTTAAGTTTTTGATCAAATTGTGATGAGTACATATTCTTAGCTTATTTTGCGTTGTAAAATAACTAAATATTTTTAATTTATATACTTTATATTATGAAATTAATATAAAAATTAGGAGGTAGTTGTATGGTTGGTATTATCCTAACAACTCATGGTGAGTTTGCAGAAGGTATTTTACAATCAGGAACAATGATATTTGGAGAACAAGAAAATGTTAAAGCAGTTACCTTGCATCCAAGTGACAGCCCTGAAAGTTTAAAAGAAAGAATGCTTGAAGCAATAGCAACATTTGATAATCAAGAAGAAATATTGTTTTTAGTGGATTTATGGGGTGGCACGCCATTTAATCAGGCTAACAATTTATGTGAAGAACATGGAAATTGGGCTATTGTTGCTGGTTTGAATTTACCTATGTTAATTGAAGCTTATTCTTCTCGCTTTTCAATGGAAACTGCGAAAGAAATTGCTGCAGCAATTATTGAACCAGGCAAAGAGGGCGTAAGAACAACCGTCAAAATACCGACAAAATCCTCTGCTAATGCTAAGACTTCAAGTACTATCTCAGAAGGAAAAGTCCTTGGTAATGGTAAAATGAAAATCGTGTTAGCTCGTGTAGATTCGCGCCTATTACATGGCCAAGTTGCAACAGCATGGACAAAATCAACCAACCCTAACCGTATTATTGTTGTTTCTGATTCAGTTGCAAAAGATGACTTAAGAAAAAAACTCATCCAAGAAGCTGCGCCGCCTGGCGTAAAAGCAAATGTTGTTCCAATTAAAAAAATTATCGAAGTTTCACGCGATCCACGTTTTGGTAATACCAAAGCTTTACTTTTATTTGAAAACCCACAAGATGTTCTACGAACCATAGACGGTGGTGTCGATATTAATGTCCTTAATATTGGCTCAATGGCGCATTCCGTTGGTAAAGTCATGGTAAATAAAGTGTTATCAATGAATGCTGATGATGTTGAAACATTTGAAAAATTAAAAGCCAAAAACGTGAAATTTGATGTTCGCAAAGTACCTAATGATTCTAACAGCAATATGGACGAATTATTGAAAAAAGCGAAAGAAGAATTAGCTGAGAAAAATAATTAATTTAAGAGGGTTATATTATGGCATTATCAATTATTGCTATTATTTTAGTGATAGTTATTGCCTTCCTAGCTGGTATGGAAGGTATTTTAGATCAGTTTCAATTCCACCAACCATTAGTGGCTTGCTCTTTGATTGGACTTGTCACCGGTAACTTAGAAGCAGGCGTTGTACTGGGTGGCTCGTTACAAATGATTGCTTTGGGCTGGGCCAATATCGGTGCGGCGGTAGCTCCTGATGCTGCACTGGCAGCTGTTGCCTCATCCATTATTTTAGTATTAGGTGGTCAAGGTGTAGCTGGCGTATCAACAGCCATAGCGGTTGCTATTCCACTTGCTGTTGCTGGGTTATTCTTAACCATGATTGTGCGAACTATTGCTGTTCCTTTAGTACACATGATGGATGCTGCAGCAAAAGAAGGCAATATTCGAAAAATTGAATGGTTACAAATTTTAGGTATCTGTTTACAAGGTTTACGTATCGCTTTTCCCGCAGCTGCTTTACTGTTCATTCCAGCTGAAACAGTTAAAGAAACATTAAATGCAATGCCTGAATGGTTAACAACAGGCATGGCAATTGGTGGGGGTATGGTTGTTGCTGTGGGGTATGCGATGGTGATTAATATGATGGCTAACCGTGAAGTATGGCCATTTTTCATTATTGGTTTTGTTGTTGCTGCAATATCGCAATTAACTCTCATTGCACTCGGTGCTTTAGGCATCGCATTAGCATTAATTTACCTTAGCCTTTCTGAACGTGGTAATTCTTCAAATGGAGGAGACAAAGGCGATCCTCTTGATGATATTTTAAATGATTACTAGAAACTTGGAGAAAAAAATGACTGATAGAATTCAATTAAGCAAAAAAGATCGTTTAGCCGTTGCTTGGCGTTCGACTTTCCTCCAAGGATCTTGGAATTATGAACGTATGCAAAATGGTGGTTGGGTTTATTCAATGATCCCTGCTATCAAAAAATTATATACTACCAAGGAAGATCGCTCTGCAGCGCTTAAACGTCATTTAGAATTTTTTAATACTCACCCTTATTTAGCTTCTCCAGTACTAGGTGTAACACTAGCGCTTGAAGAAGAACGAGCAAATGGTGCAGCTGTCGATGATGTGGCAATTCAAGGGGTAAAGGTCGGTATGATGGGACCATTAGCTGGTGTGGGTGATCCTGTATTTTGGTTTACCGTGCGCCCAATGCTCGGTGCGCTTGGTGCTTCACTTGCACTTAGTGGTAACATTATGGGACCTATTTTATTCTTTTTACTATGGAATATTATTCGTTGGAGTTTTATGTGGTATACCCAAGAATTTGGGTATCGTACTGGTTCTAAAATCACCGATAATTTATCAGGAGGATTACTACAAAAAATCACCAAAGGCGCTTCTATTTTAGGGATGTTTGTCCTTGCAGCGCTAGTACAACGGTGGGTATCAATAAAATTTCAACCTGTCGTATCTTCCGTCAAACTAGACAATGGTGCATTTATTGATTGGAATACCTTACCAATAGGTGCTGAAGGTATTCAAAAAGCACTCATTGAGATGCAAAGTGGGCTATCACTCACTCAAGAAAAAGTCACCACTTTACAAAATAACTTAGATCAATTGATACCTGGGCTAATGCCACTACTACTAACATTTTTCTGTATGTGGTTATTACGTAAAAAAGTATCACCAATTTTAATTATCGTTGGTTTATTTATAGTGGGTATTGCAGGACATGTCATTGGTCTTTTATAATTTCAAGCGTTAAATAAAATATAATAAAAGCATAATTTATAAATTAAATTATGCTTTTATTATTAATAATTTTTGCAAAAACAATTAGCAATTTTATGGCTTATCAAATCATAAAAAACAATTATATTAGCCCTATTTTTTAATATGGAAGTCACATAAATGGTCCAATCATTAAACACAAAAATAGACCTAACCGTTAAAGCCACATTTTTTACCACTTTTACCGAATATGGACAAATTATGATTGGCGATAAAGCATTCGAGTTTTATCATCAACATGATCCTCGCAAATATATCCAAATTCCATGGGATGAGGTCGATTATGTGATAGCATCTGTACTATTTGGTGGTAGATGGATACCGCGTTATTCAATCCAAACTAAAAGAAATGGTACTTTTACCTTTGCATCTAAAGAACCTAAAAAAACGTTAAAAGCGATTCGGGGTTACGTTGACAGGCAAAAAATGGTCAGATCACTAGGTTTCTTTGACGTATTAAAACGCGCTTTTTTGCCAAAAAAGAACAAAAATTAGTATTACCACACAATCCTAATGATGAATAAATTAAGTATCAAATTAAACCACCTGTTTTATAATATCTGTTGGTTTACACTTAAATTAAATAAATCATAGCCAGTATTATTTTTATCCATTCTTTTCTAATTTAGCTTAAAACAAACAATATTACATCGCATCGCTAACAAACAGTCATTGCACTTTTTACTAGAAAGAGTATAATTCTGGGGCTTTGATTTTGTCCATGTTGGGCAGAAAAAAGATTATTTTTTAATTTAAGAGGATGTTATGGTAACTATTCGTTTAGCTCGTGGTGGCTCTAAAAAGCGCCCTTTTTATCAAGTAGTTGTCACTGATAGCCGTAACCCACGTGATGGTCGTTTTATTGAGCGCGTTGGCTTTTTTAATCCAATTGCACAAGGTAAAGCGGAAGAATTACGCTTAGATCTTGATCGCGTAAATCATTGGGTTGGTTTAGGTGCAACTGTTTCTGATCGTGTTAATGCACTAATCAGACAAGCACAAAAAGTTGCTTAATTTAGTCATTAAAAGTCACTGTAATGATGAATACTGAGAATCTTATTATTGTTGGTAAACTTGGTTCAAGCTACGGCATTCGCGGATGGCTCAGGATTTTTTCGTTTACAGAATTTCCAGATAGCATTTTTGATTACACACCTTGGTATATCCAACGTGCAGGAAAATGGCAAGAAGTAATCGTAGAAAGCTTTAAACCGCATAATCATGATATGATTGTGAAACTTAAAGGTATTGATGATCGTGATCAAGCAATTGCATTAACCAATATCGAAATATTTGTTGATGCAGAGCAATTACCATCACTTAACAATGGTGATTATTATTGGAAGGATCTCATTGGCTGCCGAGTAAAAACAATTAACGGTTATGATTTAGGACAGGTAACAGATTTGATGGAAACCGGTTCAAATGATGTATTAGTGGTAAAAGCAAATCTAAAAGATGCATTTGGTGCAACAGAACGTTTAATCCCTTTTGTTGATGATCAATTTATAAAACAAGTTGATTTAACAACAAAAATGATTGTAGTCGATTGGGATCCAGCTTTTTAATTGGTAAGGTAAAACTATGTGGATTGGCGTAATTAGCCTTTTTCCCGAAATGTTTCAAGCTATTACCTGTTATGGCGTAACTGGTCGAGCCGTTAAAAGCGGACTGTTAACAGTAGAATATTGGAACCCGCGCGACTTTGCGCATGATAAGCATAAGACTGTCGATGACAGACCTTATGGTGGTGGACCTGGCATGTTAATGATGGCACAACCACTTAAAGATGCAATTCATGCAGCAAAAGCAGTGGCTGGTAACGATACAAAAGTGATCTATCTTTCCCCACAAGGGCGCAAATTAAACCAACAAGGTGTTTGCGAATTGTCACAAAAGCAAAAATTAATTTTGATTTGTGGACGATACGAAGGCATAGATGAACGCGTTATCCAAACTGAAATTGATGAAGAATGGTCAATTGGGGATTACGTATTAAGTGGCGGTGAATTACCGGCGATGACCATGATTGATGCATTAGCAAGGTTTATTCCTGGCGTGTTAAATCACCAATCATCGGCACAAGAGGACTCTTTTGCTAACGGTTTACTTGACTGTCCACACTATACTCGGCCTGAGGTGTTAGATGGAATGGCGGTGCCTGACGTATTAATGTCTGGTCACCATGAAGCGATTCGTCGCTGGCGATTAAAACAATCACTAGGACGAACTTGGTTAAGAAGAGAAGATCTTCTTGCAAATCTAGCTCTGACTGATGAAGAGCAATGTTTACTCGCTGAATTTAAACGTGAATACAGTGACAAACAAGGCAATTAATATTTCAGTATAACTAGTAAGAGATAATATTATGAAAAATGCAATTATTCAGCAATTAGAACAAGAACAAATGAAGAAAGACATCCCGTCTTTTCGCCCTGGTGACACGGTTGAAGTAAAAGTATGGGTTGTTGAAGGTAATAAAAAACGTCTTCAAGCTTATGAAGGTGTTGTCATTGGAATTCGTAATCGTGGTTTACACTCTGCATTTACAGTACGTAAAATTTCGAATGGCGAAGGTGTAGAACGAGTATTCCAGACTCACTCACCAATTGTTGATTCAATTACTGTGAAACGTCGTGGTCAAGTACGTCAAGCTAAACTTTACTACTTACGCGAACTTCGTGGTAAAGCGGCTCGTATCAAAGAGCGCCTTAACTAATTTTTATTGATTATCAATAAAAATATCAGATTAAGATGGTCACCTTTGTGGTGACCGTTTTTATATATAAAAAATATAATTTCAATCCAACAATAATGGTTAGCAAAATTAAAGCAATTTTTTTAATAATGTAAAAGGTGGTGCAATGGTTGACTATATTTTTGCAATTTTGTCTACAACAGTAAAATTGTTTGCATTAATGACACCGCCTGCGGTTTTGAGTGCATTTTTAAGTGGCACAAGACAATATGATGAACAACTTAGGCGCAAAATAGCCCTAAAAACATCATGTGCGGTATTTATCATCGGTATTGTTCTATTCTTTTTTGGCAATACCATGTTTAGCGTTTTTGGTTTTACCCTTGATGCATTTCGAATTGGTTCGGGAGCATTATTATTTATCACTGCGGTGTCGCTAATGAATGATTCGCCAGAAAAAAACAAAATTAGTAGCGATGATGATATTAGTGTTGTCCCACTAGCAATTCCACTGTGTATGGGGCCTGCTTCCATCGGTACTATAATTGTTATGGGAACAAGCTCAATTGGCATTATACCGAATATGATTGGTGCGATTTCATTATTCGTTGCATCAATGGGTATTTATATTATGTTGTTATGTGCAAAAAGTATTGCGAAAGTTTTAAAAAACACCGGTATTGCTATTTTATCAAAACTAACTGGGTTACTGATATCAGCCATTGCCGCACAAGTAGTTTTTACGGGGGTATCGGCTTTTTTAAAATAACAAATATAATGGAAAGCATTTCATCAGAATTGTAGCAAGTAATTACATTAACGATTTGAGATAAAAATAAAACCAAATGTAATCACCTAAACTGATTCATTAGGTGGTTACAAATAGTTGAGACAATAAAATTAATCCAAAGTAATTGTTATTGCAGGATTGCGTTTTTTATAGAAAAAATAAGAAACTAGAATAATTATCACTAAAACTACTTCTGAGATGAAAATAAAATGACCCGACTCACCAAACCAAACCCCAATAATAATCAAAATATTAACAATAATAGAAACAGATGCAAGCCAAGGAAAGAGTGGGGATTTAAACTTTATCATTTCTTTGGGATATTTACCCCTATTTACACCCTTGCGGAATCGATACTGACACAAAGCAATAATAATCCATGCAAAACAGCCTACTTGTCCGGTTCCTGCTACTAAATAAATATACAATTTTTCAGCGGCAATATATTTCGAAAATAATGAAACTAACGCAATAACTGCAATAAATAAAATACCTTTTGTAGGCACGCCTCGTTGATTGACTTCGGAAAAGTATTTTGGAGCTAAATTATCTTGCGCCATAGACCATAGCATTCTTGAACTGGCATAAATGGCTGAATTAGTTGCTGATATTGCTGCACAAAAGATCACAAAAAGCATCGCATACGAAGCAAATGTAATTCCCGCTTTATTAAATACCCACACAAATGGACTAATTTCAGAATGCATTGTTCCATACGGGTAAACGAGAGCTAATACAGCAATAGCTAGGATATAAAATAGAATAATACGGAAAGCCACACCAGTAATAATTTTGGGTAACACTGACTGTGGAGATTGCGCTTCGCCAGCTGCATTACCAATTAATTCAACTCCTTGAAATGAGTAAGTCACGATAGTCATACACACAAATATGGCTAAAAAGCCATTAGGAAACCAGCCATTTTCTGTTTTGAATGTTGGTAAAACATGAGTTTCGGTATACTGATGATAAAGTAAATAAATTCCTACCCCAATAAAAGCAATAATCGCGAGTACTTTTATGGTTGAAAACCAGTACTCACTTTCGCCAAATGCACGAACAGAAGTTAAATGTACTGAAGTGATAACAATTAAAATTAACAAACTAAAAAGATAAATAGGAATTGAAGGAAAGGCTTGGTGAGCAATCATTGCGGCGGCAGTTAAATCTGCAGCCATAGACAATACCCAACTTAGCCAATATAGCCAACCTATGGTATAACTCCAAATTGGATTTGGAATAAACATCAACGCATAGTGTTGAAATGAACCAGCATGAGGAAATGCACAAGAAAGTTCTCCTAAACATAGCATAGTTGAAAGCATTATGCTTCCCGCCATTAAATAAGCAATAATGGTTCCTAATGGTCCAACGATGCTCAGTGGAGCTGCAATACCAATAAATAATCCGGTCCCAATTGAACCACCTAATGAAATCATCAACAAATGACGATTTTTTAAGTTTTTCTTTAAGTTACTGCTGGGATAAGGGCTTTCTTGTGATTCAGATGTTGTCATATAAACCGCCTAGTAATTAATAAAAACTGCTGGTTGCCCAGCAGCTAACACAAATTAATAAATAAACCGTTTTTCTACACCATTAGTTTGACAAGCCATTAGCAAGGCAGTGTAATCGAGCTCAAATCCAATCATATCGCCAACACAAAGGGTTTGAGCAACATCTTCAATGTCGACCAACGTATGATCACTAGTTTGTCCCAATATAGTAATATCATCATTGATAGGTATACAATTTTCGGCTGGCACATCTTGACGCCCAAAAGCCAGCAAGGCTCGTTTACGTATACCATGATCAACAAAGGTTTTACTATTTAAAAATGCATCTACACCTAACTCACCAACAGGCACTGTCGGTTTGCTATTGAGTTCAATGATTTGCGCATATAATTTATACATATTACTACATGCCTTATCAACAGGTTTATTTGAATGATGAAATTCGTCAAGATATTTCATATCCACATATTCAATACCAAACTCGTGTAAACCACCAATTCTCAAATGATTCAATCCCTCTGGCCAAATACTTTTGTCCAATAAGTGGTAACTAGTACAATTACCGGCCGATAAATATTTTATCTTAATATTACAAGACTGCTCTACTTTACGCGCTATATTTAAAAAGTCTACTCCATTTTTAACCGTTGGCAGCACCGTACCATAGCAGTTAAAGTTAGTGCCAAGTCCATAGAGCTCAACACCTGGTAAAGAAAGAATGAGTTTTACCATATCAATAATTTCCTCAATATGTTCAAACCAAATCCCTTCTCGTAAATCCCCCATATCAACCATTAATAAAACTTGATGAACTTTTTGTTGTTTAACCGCTTCATCAGAAAGTGCTTGAATTACTGCTTTTTCGCTGTTTAAACTAATATCAGCATATTTAACAACATCGCTGATCTCGCTTAAACAAGGACTGCGTAATAAGCAGGTTTTACAACCTAAAGCATCTTTTAATTTCTTGAGATTATAAGTTCTTGACTCAGCAATCACATCAATCCCACCTTCAAGTACTGCTTTAGCCGTTTCAACGCAACCATCAAAGACTTTGTTAACTGCCATAACTTCAATACCGTGTTTAGCTAATAAATCTTTTTCAACACGAGCATTGTTTCTTAATTTACGTAAATCAATTTCTAATATAGGTTTGTACATAATTTTACCCCTCTATATATTATTACTACTGCAAACGATTACGTTTTTGTGCTCGATAATAGATCCATTCAGCTAAACCAATGGCAAGTACTGCCCCACCAACAATTTTAGCAATATACTCAACATATCCCCCCATATCAATTTGTGCAGGTGGAATAAACACTAATATCACAGCAAATAGAGTAGATAAGAACCCAAGTGCTGGTAATACAATTGGCATCACTTTACCTGGAATTTTAAAGCTACGCGGTACATCCGGTTGAGTAATACGTAAACGATAATAAGCAATAAACATTACCAAGTACGGAATAAAATAACAGATTGTCGTTAATGCGGTTAACATCCAATATGCTGCAGCAATACTTGGTGACACAAAGGTTGAAAAACAAAGTACAGTTACAATAATGGCTTGAATAATTAATGCAAAGGCCGGCGTTTTATACACTGGGTGTAAGCGCCCAATACGTTCGCCAAGTAAATTATCTTCTTTTGATGCTTCTTGTAACATATAAATTGGACCAACTAACCATGAGTTAATTTGACCTAACGCACCAAAAAATAGACAAATAGCCATAACAGGTAATAACCAAGGCATATGTAATTCTTTAGCTGCGGCTTCCATCGCCTGCATAACACCCGCTACAATATCAGTATCGGCTGCTGGTAATAAAGTATTAATTGCCCAAGTACCAATCATATAGATACCCACAATCACAATTGCCGACACTGCCATAGCTTTAGGAAAATCACGTTGTGGATCACGTGTACGTCCAGCGATCATCGGTGCCACTTCAAGCCCAGCAAAAGCAAACATCATGCTTGATAAAAATACAATAGTATCCCAGTTACTTAAATCGGGTAACCAATCACTGACATGACTATAGCTTGTCGCCATAGGATGCCCCGTCAACAACCACACGATAGCTAAGACAATAATAATAGCAGCAGGAATAAATACACCAAGCCATGCACTAACACTATTAATAATCTTAGTCCATTGCATTCCTTTGATATTCATCAGTGTCAAAATCCAGAATACCACCATAGATCCTACACCAATAAATACTTGATTCTGAGCTAACTCGGCACTAAACATGTACCCAATTGCCGTAAAACCAAATTGCAACATTAACGGGAAAAATAGCACACATGAAAACAAGAAACATACTACAACAATCCAACCAATGCGTTTACCAAAAGCCTCTTTCACCCATACAAAAATCCCACCATCTTTTGGCCAGCCAGTTGAAAGCTCACCACAAACCATCGCTAATGGGAAAAATAGACAAAATGCAGCAAGTAGCCAAAGTACCATTGCTGACGCCCCATATGGAGCAACATTGGGAATCTGACGTAAACTTAGTATCGCAATGACATTCATAAACACAATGTCTTTGATACCAAGTAAACTTGAATCTTTAGAATCACTCATAATAACCTCGTATTATAATATCTGGAGCATAAAATGCCCCAGATAATTGATGATTAATATATGTCATATCCAACCATATCTTCGTAAGTATCTTCACGACGAATTAATCTATCTTTGCCGTTTTTATCGATCATGACAACCGATGTGCGAGGACGATTGTTATAGACTGTTTGGCTTTCAATGGTGTAAGCACCTGCATCTAAGAAAGCAACAATATCACCAACTTGCGTGTCTTTTGGCATTAAGAACTCTTCACCTTTCACACCAACATGATAATAGTCGCCCCCATCACATAAAGGCCCTGCTAGCTTAATATATTCGTCATGTGCTTCATTGATTCTTGAAGCATTATAAACATAGAAGAACCAATCAAAATGCTGACTATCAGATAAAACGCTATAACCTGCATCAACAAATTTCCATTCAACATGCTCTTCAATGTTTCCGTCTAAATCGTAATTGGTTTTACGTTTTTCACAGGCAACTTCGGTTACAAGCACTCCCGCTGAACCAGTTACTTTACGACCAGGTTCAATACAAATTTCAACATCGGTGCGCCATTTGTGTACTTCGCTAATCACTGCATCAGCAAAGTCTTGTGCGGTTATGCCTGCATACATATTATCTTGCAATGGATTACCATTTTCTTCGTCATATTTATATGGAACAGGAATCCCACCACCAACATTGATTAAATCAAATTTAATGCCAAGTACTTCTTCTAAACGACGTGATTCATCAACTAATACTTTAGTTGCCTTTGCAAAAGGTTCTGCTTCGGGCACTTGATCCCCAACATGCATATGTAAACCACGTAAATGTACATAAGGCATATCCAGAATTCGACGGCAAGTCTCTTCTGCTTGTTCTAAATCAATACCTGATTTAGCATGATAAGCGGTTACTAATTCTGCATGAGTCGCTGATGGTACATTTGGCTCAACGCGCACACACACATTTGCCACTTTTTTCAAGCGCCTCGAAATTTCATCAATTATATCAAGTTCGTATAAGCTATCTACGTTAATAATATACAGATCATTTTGGATAGCAAACTCTAAATCCACCGGTTTTTTAACCACTCCATTGAACACTATTTGGCTACCACTAAAGCCGATTTCTAAACATTTACGTACTTCAAACATAGAGTTTGCTTCCGCATAAATACCAGCATCTTTAATGGCTTTAAGCACGCCCATTACAGAACAAGTTTTTGAAGCATAGAAAATTTTTGTATTCGGATGAGCCTTAAATGCATCTTTAATTTCTTGTACATTACGATCAATTTCTTTTTCAGAAAACACATAAAAAGGAGTCGGATATTTTTTTGCTAACTCTTCTAAATTAACGCCATCTAGACATAATTTACCGTTTTCAGCACTGAAACGGCGATCTTTAGTTACAAGATCTGTGCGTAATTTGTTATAATTTGACATAATTGTGTCGGACATATGACCTCCAGTTGATTAGTACATAAAAAGTACAAAAAATAAAAAATGGTTTCTCACATATACAGTGCAATCAGCATGCCAACTTAATAAACACAAATAATCAATACTTTAATAAAAACAGCACAAGTGAAAATTTAGTCATTTAGTATAAAATACGTTTTTATGACAAAAATTTGTCATTTTTATATGATTGTTGAAAGGGTTTAAATTAAATTTGACTAAATTTAGCAAATAATCCAAATCTTAAAAGGTACTAATATCATGACCATTGATCCTGAATTATTACAAGCATTGGAAATATTTAAACATTTTTTTGATTTAATCCATCAACCAATAGCTATCATCGATAAAAAAGGCAATTATATTTATT
Organism: Gilliamella sp. App4-10; assembly: GCF_001690495.1. Classification (GTDB taxonomy): domain Bacteria; phylum Pseudomonadota; class Gammaproteobacteria; order Enterobacterales; family Orbaceae; genus Gilliamella; species Gilliamella apicola_G. Next base: position 21,278 of record NZ_LZGS01000048.1, on the reverse strand, counting down.
ATAATCAGGAAAGCGAAGAACTTGATGGCTACCCAAAGGAACAAGCAATTGGCAAACCAATGCTTGAGGTTTATCCTAATTTAAAAAAGGAAGACAGTACGATGTTGCAGGCCTTGCAACTCGGTAAAGAATATCAAGATAACTACCAATCTTATTATAATCATGTTGGCAAGGTGGTTGATTACTTGCATACCACCGTTCCGCTTTATAATGAGAAAAAAGAGATCATTGGTGCAATTGAAATAGGTCGAAATCTATCTACTGTTCGACACCTACAAGATCAAGTTTTGAAACTAAACAGTAAGTTATATCATAATAAAGAGCAACCATTACCCGATATTGTTTTTGTTTCGGAAAAAATGCAGAAAGTTATTGATCAAACCAATATGTTAGGGCGCAATGATGTTCCAGTGTTAATTGTAGGCGAAACAGGGACAGGTAAAGAGCTATTTGCACGTTTAATCCACCAAACAAGTCAACGCCGTGACAAAGCGTTCATCTCTCTCAACTGTGGTGCGTTACCGACTACATTGATTGAAAGTACTCTATTCGGTACGGTCAAAGGCGCATTTACGGATGCTGAGAACCGTCAGGGTTATTTAGAACTCGCTAACGGCGGCACTTTATTTCTTGATGAATTAAATGCGATGCCACTTGAAATGCAGAGTAAATTATTACGATTTCTACAAGAAAAAACCTATTGGCAATTAGGCGGTAATAAAGAAATGCATTCTAATGTCCGTATTGTTGCTGCCATGAATGAACCACCAACAGAACTCTTAAAAACAGGTAAAATGAGAAGTGATTTGTTTTTTCGATTAAATGTTGGTTTAATTAAACTGCCCGCTTTACGTGACAGAACAGAAGATATTCCCGTTTTAGCACGTTATTTTATTGATAAACATAAAAACGATGTCAATGTCGCAATTAGTGGTATCAGTGAACATGCACTACAACAATTAATGTCATCCCCTTGGCCAGGTAATGTGCGTATGCTTGAAAATGCAATTGTCAGAAGCATGGTATTACAAAATAAATCAGGTGAATTACAACATATTACCCTTGACGAAGAGCTTTTTGAGCTTAACAGTTCATTTTCTCAAGACAATGAGGCTCATAAGCCTGATAAAACACCTATCAATACATCTACTCATGAAAACAACTTAACTGAACAAGTTGAGAGCTATGAACGGCAACTTATTATTGATGCATTAAATCAAGCTAATGGCAAAATTATCACAGCGGCAAAACGATTAAATATTTCACGCACTACGTTACAATATAAGGTCAAAAAGCATCATATTCATATGGGGGTAATTGATGATTAACTTCTTCATCATTAAAGAATTATCAATTAAACGCTTGAGCGCATGCAAATGCACTGCTCCATGCCCATTGAAAATTATAACCACCTAACCATCCTGACACATCAACAACCTCACCAATAAAATAGAGGTTGGAGTGCGTTTTAACAGCCATAGTTTTGGATGATAGCGCATCAGTACTTACACCACCGAGAGTTACCTCGGCAGTACGATAACCTTCTGTCCCATTTGGAGTAATGCACCAGTGTGTTAAAGTATTATACAAGTCTTGCTGTTGTTTAGGATTTAGCTGCTTAACCGTTATGTCATTTATCAACTTCAGTTGTATTAATACTTCAATTAGCCTTTTCGGTAAAATCTGTGCTAAGCAATTTTTTATAGTTTGATTACGATTTTTTTCTAATAATAGTTTAAACGATGATTCAAAGGTTAAGTCCGGTAATAAATTGATTGTAATTGGCGAACCTGCTTGCCAATAACTCGATATCTGCAAAATAGCAGGTCCTGAAAGCCCTCGGTGAGTAAATAATAAATTTTCTTTGAAGCTGATTCTTTCATTAGATACTTCAACTGGTACTGCAATACCAGACAAGGTTGATAACACATCAAGTAAAGGTTTATGCAACGTAAACGGAACAAGTCCAGCTTTTACAGGCACAACGGGAATAGCAAATTTTTCGGCAATTTTATAACCAATTGAAGTCATACCGAGAGCTGGCATAGATAAACCACCGGTTGCAATAATAAGATTTTCACTATTAATAATGCCCCGTGAAGTGTGTAATTTAAATCCTAGCCCATTAGTATTAATATCTTCAACTTGGGTTTGCATCATAAAATTAACATGGCCTTTTTGACACTCGTTTAATAACATATCAACAATATCTTGCGCTGAATTATCGCAAAATAACTTTCCATGATCTTTTTCGTGATAGGCAATACGATAGTGATTCACTAATTGAATAAAATCCCACTGGCTAAATCGTTTTAAAGCCGATTTACAAAAATGCGGATTGCCAGAAATATAATTACACGATTCAACCGTTAAGTTAGTAAAATTACATTTCCCCCCACCAGACATTAAGATTTTACGTCCTCGTTTTTTACCATTATCAATCACGGTAACATCGTACCCTTTTTGTCCGAGTAAACCTGCACAAAAAAGTCCGGCGGCGCCAGCACCTACAATTGTAATTTTAGTTTTCATTATTGATAGATTAAAAATAAAAGATAACAAATTATAACAGTATACAATTGTCACTCATAGTGATTGGATCAAGCTACATATTTTATGCCTAAATACATAATTTAATAAATTTTTTATCAAAAATAGAAAAATAACCTATATAAAAAATATTACATCTAATTGTAAAAATGTAGGTTGAACTTATAAAAACTTAAATATTATTATTGAATATACCATTATTAGCTTCATTAATAACTACCATATAAGTTATTAGAAGATTGACTTATAAGTAATATTTATTTGACCAAAAACTGATTTTTAATTAACTTCACTTTTAATATAGGATTAAAGCCTATCCCTTCTTAACTTATAAAAGCGATGAATTAGAGGCAATGATATGTTATATAACCAGCATCATGAAAAAGATAACTGCGGATTTGGATTAATTGCTCACATTGAAGGACAACCAAGTCATAAAGTGGTGCGTACTGCAATTCACGGCTTAGCCAGAATGCAACACCGTGGCGCTATTTTATCTGATGGCAAAACTGGTGACGGTTGTGGTCTTTTATTGCAAAAACCCGATCGATTTTTTAAATTAGTAGCTCAAGATGCTGGCTGGCGTTTAGCAACTAATTATGCCGTTGGTATGTTATTTTTAAGCCAAGATGAAACCGAAGCACAAGCTAGCCGCGATATTGTCGAAGAAGAGTTAGCCAATGAAACCTTATCTATTTTAGGTTGGCGTGAAGTACCCATTGATAAAAGCGTACTTGGTGAAATTGCTTTATCTTCATTACCCAAAATCGAACAAGTCTTTGTTAATGCACCTGCTGGTTGGACTAAAATCGATTTAGAACGTCGCTTGTATATGGTACGTCGTCGAATTGAAAAACGGGTGAAAGACGATACATTTTATGTTTGTAGCTTCTCCAATCAGGTCAACATCTATAAAGGCTTATGTATGCCTAAAGATTTACCTCGATTCTATTTAGATTTAGCCGATATTCGCATGGAAACGGCTATTTGTTTATTTCATCAACGGTTCTCAACTAATACCGTGCCACGTTGGCCATTAGCGCAACCTTTTCGGCATCTGGCCCATAATGGTGAAATCAATACCATCGAAGGTAACCGCCAATGGGCAAAAGCGCGCTCATACAAATTTAAAACGCCACTCATTCCAGACTTACAAGATGCCGCACCGTTTGTTAATGTCACTGGATCCGATTCGAGTTCATTAGATAACATGCTAGAGCTATTCCTTGTTGGTGGAATGGATATTGTACGAGCGATGCGCCTGCTTGTCCCCCCTGCTTGGCAAAATAATCCTGACATGAACGAAGACCTGCGTGCCTTTTTCGATTTCAACTCAATGCATATGGAGCCTTGGGATGGGCCTGCTGGTATTGTGATGTCAGATGGACGTTATGCGGCATGTAATTTAGACCGTAATGGATTACGGCCTGCACGTTATGTGATAACGACAGACAAACTTATTACCTGCGCTTCTGAAATTGGTATTTGGGACTACCAACCTGATGAAGTCGTCACAAAAGGTCGTGTTGGTCCAGGTGAATTGTTAGTTATCGATACCGAAAAAGGTCGCATTTTACAATCGGCTGAAACAGACAACGATTTACAAAAACGTCATCCTTATAAAGAATGGATGGCAAAAAATGTTAAACAGCTAATCCCATTTGAAAACCTACCTGATGATAACATTGGTTCACGCAATTACGATGATACGTTACTTGCCACTTATCAGAAACAGTTTGGTTATAGCGCTGAAGAACTTGACCAGTGCATTCGTGTACTTGGTGAAAACGGTCAAGAAGCCACCGGTTCAATGGGTGATGATACCCCCTTTGCTGTATTATCAAGTAGACCTCGTTTAATTTATGATTATTTCCGCCAAAAATTTGCGCAGGTCACAAATCCACCTATCGATCCACTACGTGAAGCACACGTTATGTCGCTTTCAACCAGCATCGGCCGAGAAATGAATGTATTTGCCGAAGCAGAAGGTCAAGCTCATCGTGTTGCGTTCAAATCCCCAGTTTTGGTTTATTCAGATTTTAAGCAATTAACCGCGTTAGAATCACGTTATTACAAATCAGAAGCTTTAGATATCACTTATGAAATCGACGGTAGCTTGCACGATGCCATTGAACAATTATGTGGTGATGCCGAAGCAAAAGTTCGCAGTGGTACAGTCTTACTGATTTTATCAGATAAAAATATCGCGGCCGATCGCTTGCCAATTCCGGCACCAATGGCTGTTGGGGCTGTTCAGCAACGCTTAGTTGAAAAGAATTTACGTTGTGATGCCAATATCATTGTTGAAACGGCAAGTTGTCGTGATCCACATCAATTTGCAGTACTCCTTGGTTTTGGAGCAACAGCAATTTACCCTTATTTGGCCTATGAAACCTTAGGTCAAATGGTCGATAATGGCACGATAAATAAATCTTATCGTGAAGCAATTCTTAATTACCGCAATGGAATTAACAAAGGCCTATATAAAATCATGTCTAAAATGGGGATATCAACCGTTGCCTCTTACCGCTGCTCAAAACTGTTCGAAGCAGTTGGATTACATAAAGATGTGGTTGAACTTTGTTTTCAAGGTGTCACTAGCCGTATCAGTGGTGCGAATTTTGATGATTTTGCACAAGACCAATTTAACCTATCGAAAAGTGCATGGTTAAAAAGAAAACCATTAGAACAAGGCGGATTACTTAAATTTGTTCATGGTGGCGAATATCATGCTTATAACCCTGATGTGGTACAGTCACTACAACAAGCAGTCAATAATGGCAATTATGACGATTACAAACGTTATGCTGATATCGTCAATAATCGCCCTATTGCCACATTACGTGATTTATTAAAGCTCAATCCCCCTAAAGATGCAGCTATTCCACTGGAACAAGTCGAACCGGAAGAATCGCTATTCAAACGCTTTGACTCAGCCGCCATGTCAATTGGCGCGCTGAGCCCTGAAGCACACGAATCGCTTGCCGAAGCCATGAATACTCTCGGTGGTTTTTCAAACTCTGGTGAAGGCGGTGAAGATCCAGCTCGCTACAACACCATAAAAGTTTCACGCATAAAACAAGTTGCATCAGGCCGTTTTGGCGTAACGCCAAGTTACTTAATGAGTGCTGATGTTATCCAAATTAAAGTTGCACAAGGTGCAAAACCGGGTGAAGGCGGTCAGCTACCCGGTGATAAAGTCACACCGTATATAGCAAAATTACGTTTTTCGGTGCCGGGTATTACATTGATTTCACCACCACCTCATCACGATATCTATTCAATTGAGGACTTGGCACAACTTATTTTTGATCTTAAACAGATTAACCCTAATGCCATGATTTCAGTAAAATTAGTATCTGAGCCGGGAGTTGGAACCATTGCAACCGGTGTTGCTAAAGCTTATGCTGACCTCATCACTATTTCTGGCTATGACGGGGGAACCGGTGCTAGCCCATTAACATCGGTCAAATATGCCGGTTCACCTTGGGAGCTTGGTCTGGTTGAAACACAACAATCGTTAGTCGCCAATGGGTTACGTCACAAAATCCGTCTACAAGTTGACGGTGGATTAAAAACCGGTACCGATATTGTCAAAGCAGCCATTTTAGGGGCGGAAAGCTTTGGATTTGGAACCGGGCCAATGGTCGCCTTGGGTTGTAAATATCTTCGTATTTGTCACCTTAATAACTGTGCAACAGGTGTTGCAACACAAGATGAAAAATTACGTGGCGAGCACTATCATGGCCTGCCTGAAAAAGCCATGAACTATTTCCGCTTTATTGCACGTAATACACGAGAAGTGATGGCAGAACTAGGCGTAGGTCGAATTGTCGATTTAATCGGACGGACTGATTTATTATTAGAACTTGATGGCATCACAGCGAAACAACAAAAACTGGATCTATCTGGACTGCTAAAAACCGCCACCCCACTCGAAGGCAAACCGGTTTACTGCATAGAAGATAACAAACCATTTGATAAAGGGGTACTGAATAAAGAGATTATTACGCAAGCACAACAATTTGTTGATAACCGTCAAAGCAAAAGCTTCTATTTTGACATTCAAAACACCGATCGCTCGGTTGGCACAAGCCTATCAGGCTATATTGCCCAAAAATATGGCAATCAAGGCTTAGTCACCGATCCGATCTCGCTAAACTTCAACGGCACGGCGGGGCAAAGTTTTGGTGTATGGAATGCCGGTGGCGTAGATCTAACCCTAACTGGCGATGCCAACGACTATGTTGGTAAAGGCATGGCTGGTGGTCGCATTGTCATTCGCCCACCGCAAGGCTCGGCATTTTTAAGTCATGAAGCGACCATCGCGGGCAACACCTGCTTATATGGCGCAACAGGTGGCAAATTATTTGCCGCAGGCCGAGCAGGTGAACGTTTTGCCGTACGTAATTCCGGCGCCATCAGCGTTGTTGAAGGCATTGGTGATAATGGATGTGAATATATGACAGGCGGTATTGTTTGTATACTTGGAAAAACGGGGGTTAACTTCGGTGCTGGCATGACAGGTGGGTTTGCTTATATCTTAGATGAAGATGGCGAACTACACAAACGCATCAATAAAGAGCTGGTCGAAATGCTAAACGTCGCAAATTACGCCATTCACGAAGAACACCTTCGCGGTTTAATTATGGAACATGCTCAACTAACCCACTCATCACGAGCCGAAAATATTTTGGCTAATTGGAACGATTTTGCTAAACAGTTTGTCCTAGTCAAACCAAAATCCAGTGATGTCAAAGCATTACTTGGACACCGCAGTCGCTCATCGGCAGAACTGCGCGTTCAAGCATAGTAAGGAGAACACGAAAATGAGTCAAAATGTTTATCAGTTTATCGATTTACAACGTGTTGATCCGCCTAAAAAATCGTTAAACATCCGCAAAATTGAATTTGTTGAAATTTATGAGGGCTTTTCTGCCTCGCAATCACAAGCACAAGCCGATCGTTGTCTGGCTTGTGGTAACCCTTATTGTGAATGGCGCTGCCCGGTACATAACTATATTCCCAATTGGTTAAAACTAGTTAACGAAGGTAAAATTCTAGAAGCGGTAGAACTCTCGCACCAAACCAATAGCCTGCCCGAAGTTTGTGGTCGAGTCTGTCCACAAGATCGCCTTTGTGAAGGCTCTTGCACCTTAAATGCCGAATTTGGAGCGGTTACCATTGGAAATATTGAACGTTATATTACTGATGAAGCCTTTAAAATGGGATGGAAACCCAACCTATCGAATGTCGAACAAACAGGGTTAAAAGTCGCCATTATTGGCGCAGGCCCAGCAGGCCTTGCCTGTGCTGATGTCTTAGTCCGCAATGGTGTAACACCTGTAGTATTTGACCGCCACCCTGAAATTGGCGGATTACTGACATTTGGTATCCCCGCTTTCAAATTAGACAAAGAAGTACTCATTAACCGACGTCGCATATTTACCGAAATGGGCATTGAATTTAGGCTAAATACTGAAGTGGGCAAAACCGTGCAATTAACCGACTTAATCAATGAATTTGATGCCATATTTGTTGGTGCAGGTACTTATCAATCAATGCGAGCAGGCCTTGAGAACGAAGATGCTAACGGTGTTTACGATGCACTGCCATTTTTAATCGCCAATACCAAACACCTCATGCAACATCAACAAACTCAAGATACGCCTTACATTGACATGAAAAATAAACGTGTGGTTGTGCTAGGTGGTGGTGATACCGCAATGGACTGTGTCCGAACTTCGATTCGTCAAGGTGCTACCGAAGTCACTTGTGCTTATCGCCGGGACGAAGCCAATATGCCTGGCTCAAAGCGAGAAGTAAAAAACGCCAAAGAAGAAGGTGCACAGTTTCAATTTAATGTACAACCACTAAGCATTGAAATTAACAGCGCTGGGCAAGTCACGGGCGTAAAAATGGTCCGAACCAAGCTTGGAGAGCCCGATACAAAAGGCCGACGTTCACCAGTCATAATTGAAGGTTCAGAATTTGTCCTACCGGCCGATGCAGTCTTGATGGCATTTGGGTTTAAGCCACATGCTATGCCGTGGCTGGAAGAACAAGGTGTTAATTTTGATGCACAAGGTCGAATCATTGCACCAGAAGCTAACGGTTACCAAACTAGTAATGCTAAAATCTTTGCTGGTGGCGATGCCGTTCGGGGGTCAGATTTAGTGGTAACAGCGATTAGTGAAGGGCGCAAAGCGGCAGAAGGCATCTTGGATTATTTAGAAGTTTAATCTTATATAATTTTAAGTTAACCATAAAGAACCACTTGTTTTAAATGGTTCTTTATGGTTCTATTTATTGTATTTTTATCCAAATCTTCAATAATAATCATTATTTTGTTTAAAATTTTCAGATAGGTAATTGTTTTATTCTAAAGTTTAGTTTATATCATTTTGATATATATTAAAAAACAACCATTCTGATGACATCGAAGTTAAAGAATTTATAAACTCATGCTACTCGTATCATCCATAATAGGAATAATAAAGTAGCTACGATTTAGCTTTTAGTTAAAACCTAAAAAATCTCTCAATTCAGATGGCTATGTGTTTAAATATAAAAATTAATTTTTAATATAGAGGATTTTTATTTTTTATCTGAAGGGGGAAAAGCTTTTGTTAATGTGATTAACATCAAAAACGTGCTACTCTTCAACTTTGTCATTCCATTTGCCCCACTAAAACTGGGGGGGCAACTTTTCTTTGGTTTATTTGACCTTAATTACTCCTAATCCATCCTACCGTTCAAGGATTAGGAGAGGCACGCTAAAAGCTAAGGATAAACGCATATCCCATTGTAATACCAGTCTGTACTGTTGTGACTAATCATACCATCATCCGATGAGACCATGAAATTGTTAATGCTATCCTTAGCATCATTTGTCCAGAAGTATAAAGTGAATCGATAATCTGGGTAGCTTAACAATCTACCCCACTCGCTAAGAAGGCTTGCACCAATCTGGCGTTGGTAATTGTTATTATTTGATGGCGGTGTGGCGCCAACTGAACCTTTGCAGAGTGCAACATTTCCATTAGAACAACTTGCGTTTGTAAGATCTTTTACTTGTGGAAAACGATATCCAAGACTTGTACACCAAATTGCTGTGTTGGCGACAGATTCGCTTTTATTTCCTCGGCTGACGAACCACTTCTGCAATACAAATCCATATTTTAACACCGTTTGACCATTACTATCTTTACCTTCTAACTCAAATGTCAGTGGTAAGGTGGGTTGTGGAATTTGATGAGGTTTATCATCGTTCCATTGGTCTCTTGCTTCAGGACCTGTTAGTGTAACCCGAACTCTAGTACCTCTTTTATTAGGAATCATGGAGGCGGTTATACCACCCTGTGTGACCGGTGGCCAAATTAACGGACCGCTCCCTACTATGTCTAAATAAAAATATAAACCATCTGCACCTGTGGTTGGAAAGTTACGGATGTAAGATGCGGATGTAGTAGATTGAGGAACAAACCCCTTTCTCGGTTCCCATATGTCAATAGGACCTTTGAAATCCTTCATTTCATCTATTGGCATATTATCAGTTTTTAGGTAGCAGATTGAAGCGGATGGTGTTGGGCTAATGTAATAAGTTGCAGTATTGTCTTCGAAAGTGCTGGTGTTAGGTGTACCATACTGTGTACTTAAACTGCTACCTGAGCTATGTAACTCCACTTTATAAGGTTTTTTATTATCACATACACTTACAACCTCATTGCGACTAACTTCTTTTCCTCTTTTATCTGTGATAGTAACCCTTAAACTACCTGTTGCGGTCACACCATTTACTCCCTGTCCATCCCCATCATCATCACCCCAGTAGTTATAAGGATCACCAATGAGTTCGCTTAAACTAATTGAATTCGTTGAACTTGGTACAAACATACTTATATCAGCAAAAGTCTCCCCTGCTCTAGGTAACACTACTGGTGTGAAAGGAGTGGATTGTTGTTTTGGTGTAATAGTTATGCCATCAGATAAGGTGATACTTAACAAACCATCTATATCATAAGCTTTGGTTATACCCCCATCCAACGTTAAATATGGCGCAGATCCCTGAATGATATTGGTGGTAGTGGCTGATAACGCCTGTAATTCCGATGAATGCGACAATAGTAACACTGACGCTAATGCTAAAGATGATTTAAATAATAAAAATGAGGTTAGTGAAAATATTCGGCTAAAATGATACTTTAAAAGATTCAACACATAACAATTCCATTCATCATGATATCGCATAACACCCTACCCACCAAGTGATCTTTTCTTTTCATTTCTCTTTTTTTCAGACTGACAGCTTGTAAAATGAGCTAGTTTTATTCTAATTGTCGAAAGTATAGCCGTTTAAAAAAATCTTGGCTAGCTTTTTTGTTAAGTTTTTGTAAAGTTTTGTTAATGGTGACTTTGATTAAGCTTTTAGGAACATCTTTAACTGTTTAAAAGTTTTGTTTTTTGTTAAATAAGGGAAATAAAAAAGAAAATCAATGAATTACCAAATTTTTTTATGAGATATAAGTCTAATTTTTGATGGTGGTGGATAAAATTAGTTGGGCGCATGGGATTTGATCGTTTTAAGTTTTCCTGATAAAAAATAGCTATGATTATTGTGTTCAATTTAAGGGATTTTGTGCTAAATTGCCTAAAAACTCCAAAAACGGCTACACAATTTGGCCTTAGTAGCTTTTCACCTTCATTCGGTCTTAATACATCGACTATGATTTGTTCCTGACAAAGCATACATTTCTGTTTAGAGTACTATCTTATTCAATTGTCGACACATTTCGATACTGGACAAATGGCAATAATAACCTTTACCTTTAAATGTTGTAAAATTTGGTGTGTTTCTCTATAAAAAATGATCAGGTAGGTAATTGATTTTATTGGTTTTTTATTTTGGCGTTTTTAGTAAAATCATGTGATTATATAGTGTGTTAGAGCAATTTAGCTTTAGTCAACGACTAAAAACTTTGTAAAAAATCTTCAGGTAACTATACGTTTAAGCATAAAAATAATAGCTTGATTACATTTAATACTCTTTATAAGAGATAATTTATATTAAAAACAAAGTCAATCGATAGCTATTATTTTCAATTACAAGATTTTGTGCCTGTGCATGTTTGTTGCTTTAACAACTAGTTATGAATAAATAATTATTATTAGTTAGACAAGAATAATATCGGTTTTGATGTGTAAAGTAGTAATAGCATAGCCCCAAAGATTCGAGGCTATCACACGACAAATTTAGAAATAGTTTAATTTGTAGTAGCTATAAATAAACCACATGTGTACCTTCTTCAGGTTGAAAGGTGGCTTTGCCAAATTCATCTAAGAAATACGCAATATGATCGGCTTTATCGCCCACTAAACGCCCTTTTACTTTGTTCCATGTCATGAGCACTATCATAGAATTAGGTTCACAGCAAATTAACATCGGTTGTTCAAACTCTTCATTCCAATAAAATTCTCCACCGTATAATTTATGGGCGGTAAGTAATAAATAACATCCGTATTCTTGTGAGATCATGTTGAGTTGTTCTTCTGATATGCTGAAGTTCTTTTCAGCCAGTTCACTCATGATCATTTCAACAACAGTAATGCTTTTTTCTGAGTAATCGAGCTGGTTAATGCTCCATGTTGGACTATTTAATATCGCATTTTGTGCCCATGCTTCGATCTCTTGATACAGTTCATTTTTTGGTTCAGTCATTTTTATCCACTTCGCTATTGAGTTTAATCTGTTCTAATTGTTTAACACTTTGCCATGCGTCTTCCATTTGTTCAAGCGTTGCATCAGTCAAAGACAGATTTTTTTGTTTAAGTATCGCTTCTACTTGCTGAAATCGCCGAATAAATTTTTTATTAGCTTGCTGTAAACAGAGTTCAGATTCAACCTTTAAATGCCTAGCTAAATTGACGGTAGCAAACAATAAATCGCCTAACTCTTCTTCAATTTTTTGTGGATCTTGTTTGGTTCGCACTAACTCTTGCTCAACCTCACCAAGCTCCTCTTTAACTTTATCAAGCACGGATTTTATATCATGCCAATCAAAACCAACTGAGGTACAACGTTTTTGAATTTTTTCAGCTTGCATTAAAGCCGGTATTGCTTGGGGAATATCATCAAGCAATGAGTATTGTGCTTTTTGATCGCGTTCTTTTTGTTTAAGTTGTTCCCAGCTAGGTTTTTCAGACTTATTTTCGGTAAAAATATGCGGATGACGACAAACTAACTTATCAGCAACCGCTAAACAAACTTCATCTAAATCAAAGCTTCCTTGTTCTTGGGCTAAATCAGCATAAAAGACAATATGAAACAATAAATCGCCAAGTTCTTTTTTTAGCTCCTCCATATCTTGTTTATCAATTGCATCAAGCACTTCATACGTTTCTTCTAGTGTATATGATTTTAAAGACGAAAAAGTTTGAACTCGATCCCATTCGCAACCATTAATTGGGTCGCGTAGTTGTTTGGTAATAGTCTGTAATCGCTGCAATTTGTTCAAAATACCCCCCATAAATAAGTCATTAGTTAGCATCATTGTAAATGATTTCGTTGTAAAACGATTGTTTTTTAAACATTAATTTCAATATATTTTGGTGTTATTGGTAATTATTTCACCAAAACAACGATGAAAAGTGGCAAATACAAGGCTATTTAAGGAACTTCTAGCCGATAAAAGCGAATTAAGTATATAATACCCTCCTATTAAATTAACTTTAGTAAAAATATGAATAATTTACGTGAACTTACTTTAAGAGGTACCATCCTTGGTGCTTTTATTACTGTCATTTTTACTGCATCGAATGTTTATCTTGGTTTAAAAGTTGGATTAACATTTTCATCAGCAATTCCAGCTGCAGTGATTTCAATGGCAATATTAAAATTGTTTTCGGGGTCAACTATTTTAGAAAATAACATGGTGCAAACTCAAGCATCAGCAGCTGGTACATTATCTTCAATTATTTTTGTGCTTCCTGGTTTGTTAATGATTGGTTACTGGCAAGACTTTCCCTTTTGGCTAACCTTTGCAATATGCGCCGCTGGTGGGATGCTTGGGGTTTTATTTTCAATTCCATTGCGTCATGTCATGGTAGTTAAAAGTAATTTACCTTACCCTGAGGGTGTAGCCGCCGCTGAAATTTTAAAGGCAGGCTCTAAAACAAATAATAATGAAGCTAATGATGGTTTAAAAGATATTTTATTTGGTGGTATTATTGCTTCTATTGTTAGCCTATTTACTAATGGTTTTCGTGCGTTATCTGAAAGTACAGCTTATTGGTTTACCGCTGGCAAATCCATTTTTCAACTGCCTATGGGATTCTCTTTAGCTTTACTGAGTGCTGGTTATTTAATAGGGATTATGTCTGGTATTGCTATTTTAATTGGTACCATTATTGGCTGGGGATTTGGCATCCCAATTTTAAGTGCAATTACTGATTATGATACCAGTCAACCTTTATCTGAAATTGCTATGGCATTTTGGGCAAAAGATATCCGCTTTATTGGTGCGGGGGTAATCGCTATTGCTGCGGTTTGGACATTACTTATGTTAATAAAACCGATGACTGAAGGATTAAAAATCTCATTTAAAAGTATGCGTTCAGATGTGTCAGTAAATGATATCGCACTAACCGAACGAGATTTATCACCAAAAGCCATTTTATTAATCATGGGCGGTATGGTAGTTATTTTACTCGCCACTTTTTATTCATTTATTGCTGATAGTGGATTATCAGCAGATGTAGCTTGGGCATTAGTTTTTTGCGCTGTACTATTTGCTTTTATTATGGGCTTTTTAGTGGCTGCTGCTTGTGGTTATATGGCAGGGCTTGTTGGCTCATCAGCGAGCCCAATATCAGGTATTGCAATTGTTGCTGTAGTTGTCATTTCATTAATCTTATTAGGTTTAGGCGAAATCAATGGGATGCTAGTTTCTGTCGAAAGTTCCAATTTTGCAACAGCTCTTGCACTTTTTACAACTAGCGTTGTTTTGGCAATAGCTTGTATTTCAAATGATAATTTGCAAGACCTAAAAACAGGCTATTTGGTTAATGCAACGCCATGGAAACAACAAGTGGCATTATTACTTGGCTGTGTTGTTGGTGCGATTGTTATTGCGCCTATTTTAGAAATTTTATATAACGCTTACGGCTTTACCGGTGCTTTGCCGCGTCCAGATATGGATGCAACTCAAGTTTTAGCTGCGCCACAAGCAACGCTCATGACAACAATAGCTAAAGGCATCTTTGCACATCAACTTGACTGGACGATGATTTTAATAGGGCTTATTTTAGGTGCTATTATTATCATTATTGATTTAATTCTAGCCAAAAATAAATCTAAATTTCGCATACCCGCACTCGCTGTTGGTTTAGGAATTTATTTACCACCAAGCATCACTACACCGATTTTTATCGGCACTTTATTATCATGGATAATTAAACGTAATGCTTACAAAAAAGCCAAAGCACAAAATTTAGATCCAGAAGAGCAATTCAAAAAAGTTGATCGGAAAGCGGCATTAATTGCATCTGGATTGATTGTTGGTGAAAGCTTAGTAGGTGTTTTATTAGCTATTGTGATTGTGATTAGCATTACCAATGGCGGAAATGATGCTCCACTTGCAATACCGGTCGATTTAGGAGTGTTACCTGAACTTTTAGGCCTCTTTGTTTTTGTTGGTATATGTGTATTTTTTATTCGTCGTGCATTATCGGCAATAAAAAAATAGTCCTGTGAATAATTAAATTTAAGCCCTTTCCGTTTTAACAAAGGGCTTTTTTATTTAAATTGATTGTTTTATAACGTTCCTAATTTTGGATGATTAAAACAATTTTTTATTAACCTATTTTACGTTGAATAATAGCCAAAAATATCATGATAGTTTTTGATTCAATCCAAGTGCGCCGAGGCGTTAACTTGCTTTTAGATAATGCATCAGCAACCATTAATCCTCAACAAAAAGTGGGGTTAGTAGGTAAAAATGGTTGCGGAAAATCGACGCTCTTTTCACTGATTAAAGGTGAAATTCAAGCTGATGCTGGCACGTTAAATATACCATCGCAATGGCAACTCGCTTGGGTCAATCAAGAAACACCCGCATTAGATATCCCTGCGATTGAATATGCCATTGATGGTGATCGTGAATATCGTCAATTAGAAAAACAATTAGATATTGCCAATCAGCAAAATAATGGTCAGCAAATTGCGATTATTCATGAAAAGCTTGATACCATTGATGCTTGGACAATTCGCGCTCGAGCCGCAACGCTACTACATGGACTAGGATTTTCTAATGAACAATTAATGTTACCGGTTAAGTCCTATTCTGGTGGTTGGCGAATGCGATTAAATTTGGCTCAGGCATTAATGTGTCGCTCTGATTTATTATTGCTTGATGAACCAACCAATCACCTTGATTTAGATGCCGTGATTTGGCTTGAAAAATGGTTAAGTAACTATCCGGGAACTTTGATTTTAATCTCTCACGATCGTGATTTTTTGGATCCATTAGTCAATAAAATTATTCATATTGAGCAAAAGAGTTTATTTGAATATACGGGCAATTATTCCTCCTTTGAGATCCAACGTTCAACTAAACTTGCTCAACAACAGTCGCTTTATGAAAGCCAACAACTCAAAGTTGCACACTTGCAAAATTATATCGATCGCTTTAGAGCCAAAGCAACAAAAGCTAAACAGGCACAAAGCCGTATAAAAATGTTAGAAAGAATGGAGCTAATTGCACCTGCGCATGTTGATAATCCATTTCATTTTAATTTTAAGCCATCAGAATTCTTACCAAGCCCTTTGTTAATGATGGACAAAGTCGTCGCGGGTTACGATGATAAAATTATACTAGAAAAAATTAAGCTTAATTTAGTTCCCGGTTCGCGCATTGGCTTATTAGGACGCAATGGTGCGGGGAAATCAACACTGATTAAATTACTCGCCGGAGAACTTGCACCTAAGGAAGGACATATTAATCTCGCTAAAGGTGTTAAATTAGGCTATTTTGCTCAACATCAATTAGAATATCTACGCCCTGATGAATCACCACTTTGGCATTTAACGCAACTTGCCGAACCGAAAAATACAGAGCAAGAACTGCGTAATTATTTAGGTGGATTTGATTTTCAAGGCGATAAAGTCACCGAGCCAGTTAAAACTTTCTCGGGTGGTGAAAAGGCGCGACTTGTTTTAGCCTTAATTGTCTGGCAAAAACCGAATCTTCTTTTATTAGACGAACCAACTAACCATCTAGATTTAGATATGCGACAAGCGTTGACTGAAGCGCTAATTGATTTTGACGGTGCATTAGTCGTAGTTTCGCATGATCGTCACTTATTGCGATCTACAACTGATGAATTTTATCTGGTTCATAATCAACAAGTCATGCCATTTGAGGGAGATCTTGATGATTATCAAAAATGGTTAGCCGAAGCACAAAAAAATGATAACCAATCAAATGACGACATAAATTCACAAAAAAAAGAAAATACAAGTAACATATCAGCTCAAGATCGTAAAGAGCAAAAACGCAAGCAAGCTGAATTACGCGCACAAATGCAGCCAATAAAAAAACAGTTACAAAAAGAAGAACAGATGCTTGATAAATTAACCAATCAATTAAAACAAATTGAAGAACAATTGTCAGATCCTGCAATCTATGACGCGAGCAAAAAAAACGAACTTACAACTTTGTTACTAGAGCAAAGCCAACTTAAAAATCAATTAGAAGAAACAGAACTACAATGGTTAGAATTGCAACAACAGCTGGAGTCGTTTAACTTAGATTAAATTGATCATTTCGGTTAAGAGGCTTGAGGTAATGGCTATCCATTGTCTATAAGCCAGCTATTTAAATTCATAGGTTATCTTCGCCAATGTTATCGATGATATCATAGATGTACATTTTTGCCTGTTCAAAATCATATCCCTCAATACCAAAAACGGATGTGCAAGATATCATACCTTCAAGTATTAACATAATTAGGCAAGATGCTTGTTCACATGACTTTGTGCCTCCTAGACATTCAAAAATCCTATCTTGAATCCATTTTTTATGTTCACTAACAATAGCGCATATTTCTTCACTTTTATTGTTATATTCAGACTTAGCTCGTACAAACATGCAACCACGGTAATTATCATTCTTAAACCATTTTATATGCCATGAAATAATTGCATTGATTTTGTCTTTTTTCTCAGAAAAAACAGCGATAACATCTGTAAGTGATTTTTTAAAAAAATCATTCCGCTTAAGTAACACTTTACTTACAAGCCCATTTTTGTCACCAAAATATTTATATAATGTTCTTTTTGATACACCTGCATTTTCTGCAACAAGCTCTAAACTAACAGGATGATAACCATATTCATTAAACAGCGATTCAGCCGCAACAAGTATCGTATCAACAATTTCAGGCTTCAATTTCAT
The DNA here is from genome assembly GCF_001690495.1 of Gilliamella sp. App4-10. Taxonomy (GTDB): domain Bacteria; phylum Pseudomonadota; class Gammaproteobacteria; order Enterobacterales; family Orbaceae; genus Gilliamella; species Gilliamella apicola_G. Next base: position 3,276 of record NZ_LZGS01000048.1, on the reverse strand, counting down.
TTTTTATTATTTGTAATTGCTAGAATATTTTTGATTCTATCACAACAACTCTAATATAGTTAATTATAAATAATATTTGACCTTTATAGTTAATAAATATACATTAAGTAAACAATATCGTTTACTTAATGCGATTGCTAGTTTTATTAAAATCCCACATTAACCAAACAGGAGAGATTTATGCTAGAAAAATTAAAAGGAAGAGAGGTGATGCCGCCTAAACCTCACGCAGTAGCTATATTGAGAGGATTTATTGGGGGTGCTTTAGGGATTTTGACTTTGCTCGTAATCACTCAGTGGGGAGGTACATTAGCAATTATGGCTCCATTTGGCGCAACATGCGTCTTGTTATTTGCTGTACCTAAATCTCCATTAGCACAACCAAGAAGTGTAATCGGAGGGCATTTTATTTCGTCTTTTATAGGTGTGTTGTTCATTAATTTATTTAGTAATGGAATTATACCGATAGCATTAGCAGTTGGGACATCTATCGCATTGATGCAGTTACTACGTGTAGTTCACGCTCCAGCTGGTGCAAACCCTATTCTAATCATGATGTCCGGAATTACTGACTATTCATTCTTGATAACACCAGTACTTATAGGTTCGGTTTTATTAGTCATGGTTGCTTTAATAGTTAATAATATAGGAATCGAAGCACGTTGGCCTAACTATTGGTTGGGATATCACTTTGATATGGGTAAAAGAATAAAAAAATCTAAAAAAGAATAGATTGCCTGTATTATATTAATAATAAATTAAATTATGATCCTATAGTGGTTTTATCTACCTTGGCGACTCACTTTAATAAAATATATTAGAAATAGATCTATTATTCTCAAATTCTCGAAAGGCATTATATTTATTTTATAAAAAGAAAGCCACAAGATAGACTCTTGTGGCTTTCTAAAAGATACTGCTAATTCAGTGAAAAAAACTATATCAAAAGATTAGCTCTTTTCAACTTGACTAAAATCTAGCTCTACAGGAGTTGAGCGTCCAAAAATAGAAACCGATACTTTTAAGCGATTTTTTTCGTAGTCAACTTCTTCCACAACACCGTTAAAGTCAGCAAATGGACCTTCATTAACACGAACAAGCTCACCCGGTTCAAATAATGTTTTAGGACGTGGTTTATCACCAACTTGCTGTAGACGATTCATGATTGCATCAACTTCACGTTGGCTAATAGGTGCTGGTCTATCCGAAGTACCACCAATAAAGCCCATTGTTCTTGGCACACTTTTCACTAAATGCCAAGTTGCATCATTCATCATCATTTCAACTAATACATAACCAGGGAAAAATTTTCGTTCACTTTTACGACGTTGACCACTTTTCATTTCAACGACTTCTTCGGTTGGCACTAATACTTCACCAAATGCATCTTCCATATTATGCAATTTGATATATTCACGTAATGATTGTGCAACACGCGCTTCGTAACCAGAATAAGCTTGAATAACATACCATCGTTTTTGTTGTGTTTCGCTCATATTAACGCCCTATTGATGTTAAATAAAAGATTATTGAACGGAATAAAGAATCCATTCCCCAAAGTGCTAAACCAACAATAACTGTGATAGCTGCAATCAGTAAAGTTGTTTGTGCCGTTTTTTTACGAGTTGGCCATACAACTTTTCTTAACTCTTTTCTAGATTCTTGTAAAAAGAACAAAAATGATTTACCTTTGTTTGTTGTGATCGCTATGAGCAAAGTTAACAGCGAAGTCACAATAACAGCAATAATCCGAACGATTGTATTAGGTTGATATATATCATTAGGTCCAGCAAAATAAAAATTTCCCCAAACAACAAACACAATCAACACTAGAACTAAACACCACTTAAATTTGTCCAGAATAGTATTTGTATCTTGACTCTCGTTACTTACTAGCATATAAAACCTATGATTATCTTATTTATAGTAATATCTATTTTCCAAAATGCTCTTTTAATAAAAACATTTTGCTAAACAGACTAGATAAGAAAGGGCATCTAATGACACCCTTTCTATGGCCCGATAAGGCTTAATTAAATTACTTAATAACTTTAGCAACAACACCAGCACCAACAGTACGACCACCTTCACGAATCGCAAAACGTAAACCTTCAGCCATCGCGATTGGGTGAATTAATGATACTGTCATTTTGATGTTATCACCAGGCATGACCATTTCTACACCTTCTGGTAATTCGATAGTACCTGTTACGTCTGTTGTACGGAAGTAGAACTGTGGACGGTAACCTTTGAAGAATGGTGTATGACGACCACCTTCATCTTTGCTTAAGATATACACTTCTGATTCAAAATCAGTATGTGGAGTGATTGAACCTGGTTTTGCAAGTACTTGACCACGTTCGATTTCTTCACGTTTTGTACCACGTAGTAATACACCAACGTTTTCACCCGCACGACCTTCGTCAAGTAATTTACGGAACATTTCAACACCAGTACAAGTTGTTTTAGCAGTTGGTTTGATACCAACAATTTCAACTTCTTCACCGACTTTAATTACACCGCGCTCAACACGACCAGTTACTACTGTACCACGACCTGAAATTGAGAATACGTCTTCAATTGGTAATAAGAATGGTTTGTCGATATCACGCTCTGGTTCTGGAATATAGCTATCTAATGCTTCAGCTAATTCAACAATTTTGTCTTCCCATGCTGCTTCGCCTTCTAACGCTTTAAGTGCAGAACCACGAATAACTGGTGTGTCATCACCTGGGAAATCATATTGAGATAGAAGCTCACGTACTTCCATTTCAACTAATTCTAATAACTCTTCGTCATCAACCATATCGCATTTGTTTAAGAATACGATGATGTAAGGAACACCTACTTGACGACCTAAAAGAATGTGCTCACGAGTTTGTGGCATAGGACCATCAGTTGCTGCTACGACTAAGATAGCACCGTCCATTTGTGCCGCACCAGTGATCATGTTTTTAACATAGTCAGCATGGCCCGGACAGTCTACGTGTGCGTAGTGGCGAGTTGGTGTATCGTATTCAACGTGTGAAGTGTTGATGGTGATACCACGTGCTTTTTCTTCTGGTGCGTTATCGATTTGATCGAATGCACGTGCTTGACCGCCGTATTTTTTAGCAAGTACTGAAGTAATTGCTGCAGTCAAAGTTGTTTTACCATGGTCAACGTGGCCGATTGTACCAACGTTAACGTGGGGTTTTGTACGTTCAAATTTTTCTTTAGACATCGATTGTCCCTCAAATGTAATACAAATCGGTGGTAATTCACCACATTAACCAA
>NZ_LZGS01000047.1 GCF_001690495.1 Gilliamella sp. App4-10 | reverse complement strand
CTTTAGTCAACTTTTCCGATGGTGATTGTTGATAATCAGCAGGAAAACGGCTTATTTCTCGTCTTAGTGTTTCAAACCCTTTCGCTTCAGGGGAGTCCTTTGCTTTACCTACACGGCTTAAATATGCATCTAATTTTGCTTCGTCACCTGTTTGTAAATACGCTAATATATTTTTAGCATTTTCCGTCATTTCGCTGTTTAACGCTTCCCATTTCGGCATTTTGCCTTCAGCATCAATTTCACTATACCATTCGCTTTCGTAATTGACTAATAAGCGACTTAATGCCGTAAATAACATCGGTTTATCTGCAATACCTTTAAAACTTGCTTCTTTTATACTGGTATATATTTTTGTTTCAACAGGGTATTGCTTATCAAGAATAGATAATGTTTCTTTTATTGTTGGTTTATATTGCGATAATGCATGGTTGTCTTTATTACGTTTTAACGATTTGTCTGCGTCAAGGTAGATTTCTTTTAATGTGGACGTTTCTTTTATCTGCATAAAATCAAACCAATCCCAACAACTGACCCGCTTAGCACCTTCACCATTCACTAACACCCAACCACTTCTTTTTCGGTTTTTATCATCAAGTACATCGACTTTTAACCACAAGTTACCTTGGGCATCTATTGCTCGATTGTCGCTTAGTGATAACTTTGCATCATTCATCTCAACCCGTAATGCCGTGCCCACAATCAGTGTGCTACTGGGTATATTACTCGCTTGTAAAGGATGCTTAGTCCAAGCCGCCGTGTTTTCAGCTAAAGACAACTCCCCATTGGGTTTGGCTACTTTGGCAATAGCCGCTTCATTTTTTATCCATAATGTCTTTATCTCAGTTTCTGATGACTGTATTTCAATTTGTAACCAAGCCACCTTCACATCTTGACTCATTATATTGATTTTGCTCTTTGCATACGGTTTACCCACTGTCGTATCCGATGCTGCTTCTTTTTCCAGTAGTTTGACCTGTTTAGCTATACCCAAAAAGGCTTTATCTTCCTCTGGGATTTTACTCGCTTCTGCTTGCGTTTGAGTAATATAACTTAGCAAGTCTTCACAGGTGAAACATTCAACATGTAAATGAGGACAAAATTCGCTATCATTTAAACTTTCACCTAATGGCAAGGTTTCAAGATTAGAATATTTGCTTTTGAGTATACCTTTATTTTGGTTATGACCAATATGACCCACTAAATCACCCGCTTTAATCGGAAAGGGCTTATCTAAAACCACCACTTCGTTGTATTTTTTCCCTCTGACTATATTTTCAAGGCAATCATACCAAACTTTTTTCTTTTCTGCCGGTAACGGTAGTGTGGGCTTTCCATCTCGAACCACTTCCATTAACTCAACATAACTTTTCGTTTCTTTCTCTCCTGATATTTTAACTTGTGTGCCCTCTGGTAGCATTGAGTAAAGTTTTTTATCGTTTTTATCCTTAAAGTCATTCCAGACTCTTAAACCTTTAGATTTTACTAAATTAGCGTTAAATTCTTTTTTTTCTTTCGCCAATGTTATATCCGTTTCACTACTCAATATTTCAAATTCTGATGTTGTTACTGCTTTGCCAGTATACACCCAACCTAAAATATCGACTCCTGTTTCTGTTTCATCAGATTTGCGAGGTTTTAATTCAGGAATTGAGGAATACCCCTCGGCAAAACTCGAAACAGCATACCATTCATATTTTTCATCATGCAAATCTAGATTTAAATTGACTTTTGTGCCTTTTTGTAACACTGCGCGTATATTTTTATTATTTGAATTATCGGGTGTTTCTCGAATATTTAACCCAGCTACGTAATCTAAGTCCTTATGCCCTACGCGAACACGATAAATATCCTGCTCCCAAAATGCGGGGGTTGGCTCTTTAGGATTTTTATCGTAATAGATTGTATCAGCTAAATGCATATACAAACTATAAAAATAAAGACGGTGTCCTGGTTGTTTTTCTTTTGCTGGCTCGGTCGTGTTGGGTGTTGTCTCTGACGTTGTTGCCGCTTCAGATGAAGAGGATGTGTCGGTCGCTGTCTCTGTATTTGTCTGAGGGGTTGTAGGGGGTGTAGGCGTTGTTGTATCGGTACTATTACTTGGTGATTGCGCCTGATTAGTATCCGCCGATGTCCCTTCTGTATTGGTGTTATTTTCGGTTGTATCACTTTCTGATACTGGCGTTTCTTCTACACGCTCCATTTCAAGCAAGTGCCTAACCAGAACAAAACCCGTTGAGAAAAAAACAACTTCATCGCCTTTATCTATTTTTTGATAATGGTCATTAACCCGATAAGCTATAATCTCACCATCAGCAATACAATGCACTCTACGCTCATTTTCATTCCCCAACTTTTTAAGAGCATTTAAATCAAAATGAACGCCACTATGTATAAGCTTGTTTACACTGACAGGATAAAACCCCGTTGATGCCGACATTAATGCTTCGTAATAAGCATTTGCGCTTAATTTCTCTTTTCCATCTATAATAACGGGATATTTCCATTTTTTTACCGCTGATAATGTCATTTTTTAGTTCCTTAACCTGAAAAATTAATATGGTCACTCTCTATTAATCGCATAAGCGCGACATCAACATCACTTTTTGAGAATTTAAGTTTATTATCCTCTATACTTGCCGGCCCCATCTTCTGCATCACATTACATTTAAGATAGACATTATCTGGCGTGCCAAGTTCGATGCCTTCACTGCTAATTTTGATATAAGAGCCACCACAAATGAGGGTGAGGTTATCTTTGGCGGTAATGGTGACTTTACCATCCACACTATCCACTTTAATATCTTGCTTGGCCGCCATATTGAGGTTGGCGTTTTGGGCTTGCACTTCAATATCACCTTGGTTGGCAAACAGTTTCATGCCCGCTTTTTGCGCAAATAAGCCAATAGCCTCGCCCGATGAAACAGTGACGTTGTTTAAAGCGTTGATATCAGTTTGATGTTCGCTGGTTAAGGTGAGGCTGCTAGCTGTTGTCAGTTGGATGTTTTCAGGACTAGTTAGGGCCATGCCTTCTTGCGCATAGGCCAGTAGGCCACTTTGGGTTAGCTGAGTTAAGTTGGCTTTAAGTTGCGCTTGGCTGTCGGTATCGGCGCTGTGCGCCTCGGACTGGGTGGTGGCATTTTGTAGGGCTTTGGCAATGGAGAGGGCATTTTCAAGTTGGCTTATTGCCGCTTGCATATCGAGCTGTTTGCCTTGCGCTTTCGGCTGGGTTTGCGTGGTTAGGTATAAGCCTTTGTTGGCAGCAATCGCTCCCCATTCATCAGTGCGCAGTTCAAAGCCTTCACCGCGGGGTTGTTTTTTTTCGTTAACTAAGTGACCAATGTTAAGTTGAGTTTTGCCGTATTTGGTGGCCAGTTTAATATGCTCTTGCCCGCGTTTATCATCCATGCGCAGTTTGTTATTAGCCGGCGTGCGAATCACATTGCGGTGTTTGTTAATGGTGGTAACAAGGTCGGGGTGAGCACTGTCATGCATCGCATGGGCGATATACGGCCTATCGGGATTGCCCTGCATAAAGGCGATGGCCACTTCAGTGCCGTCAATTAAGGGAAAGTGAAAGCCATAGGTGTTACCCGCATACGGTTTGGCTAAACGGACCCACAAGCTTTCCATGCCACTTTTCCACTCTTTTAAATCAAAGTTAAATTTAACCCGATAGCGTCCTTGGGTATCAATATAGCCATAAATGTCATTGTCGGGACTGGTGACCCTTGCCGGTAAAGTACCACTGACTTGTGGCCAGCGTATGGGCGTAGGGCGATAGGGTTTTAAGGCTTGATAGGGCATGGCGGTAAAGGTAAGTGCATAAGCATCACTGCGGTTACCCTGCCCTTGTACACTTAATATGATGATACCGTCATTGATATCTGCCAGCGGGCTGCCGTTGAGGTTAATCCATTGACCGGGGGCAAGGTGATAGTGATTACTCTTGCCTTTGAGAATAATTTGCTGGCTAATCGCCTGTTCATGGCGAATACGGGCATACCATTGACCGCTTTCAATCTGATTTTCGTCATGCGTATTATTCTCATTAGAATTATTGCCGTTATCACGATTATCATCATCACGAGTGTGTGGATTTTCCTGTCCGTTGCTATCTAAGCCTTGATAGTGCTCAGCATAACGATAGTCGCTGCCATAGGTGGTGCGGTCTTTGGGTTGGGTGTTAACTTCCCCCTGTAAATCAGCGAGGGCATCACGGTAGTGATAGTCTTGTACCTTGACTGAGGAGACCACCACTTCGCTATGCAGGCTGATATCCCACACACTTTCAACGCCACTATCTGCCATGCCACTGGGGGGCTTATCGTCAATATTAGCCACCTGCGCATAGCCTTGCTCATAATCACTTAACACCATTACATCACAGTGGCGCTCGGCGTGGGTTTCAAAGCGAAACCAGATACCCACATCGGCCAATAAGCGTTGAATAAATTCAAGGTCACTTTCTTGCCACTGCGTGATAAACTCCCGCTCAGGATAGCTCTCTTTTAACTCTAGACGGTAATCAATGCCCGTTAAACCATGACTGCGCAGCACTTCTTCAACTACACTCACCACGCTTTGCTGTTGAAATATGGCACTATGTTGCCCAATAGCCAGCCGTGCTAAACACGAAGATAATACCACCTGATAATGAGCTTCCTCTTTATTGACCGATAACAGACTAAACTCAGTAATCACCCCATGCAAGGTGCGTTTATCATTCACCGACGGTAAGTCACTTAATGATGAGATTGTTGACATTACGCTTTGATACGGTTGA
>NZ_LZGS01000046.1 GCF_001690495.1 Gilliamella sp. App4-10 | reverse complement strand
GATACCCGTTGCGAGTTGAGCTCTTCGGCGATACCGAAGGTGTCTTCTAATACGACCGCGCAAGAAATAGCCCTGTCACCTTGGTATAATCGGTTAACATGACTGGCAAATCGGTGTTTTTGCTCTGCAAAACTTTTAAATGGATGGGCCGATTTAAAATTCTCCAGACCTTGCTCTCCAAAACGAAACTCGAGCACTTTGCTTTTATCATTATCATCATGTTCATGACTATAACCAAAAATATCTTTAAACGGCACCGCTCGGTTACCGGTTGCCTCAGACGGTGAGTCTTTGAGTTTTTGTATATCAATTTTGGTAAAACGCGATAACACTTGGCTATCTTGTTCTTTGAGATAATCGTCGAGGGTCTTTTTGGGCCAAGGTTGTGAAGAATAAGCCACCCACGCTTGCGTAAAGCGCTTATCATCAAGATGAATAAACGAGGCTGGAATGGAGTGGCAGGCCTCTTTACACGCTTTTGATAATGGTCTTGGCTGGGTATGGGGCAGTTCGTGGGCATCTTTTAAACGTAGTGCGCCGTCAATGAATTCATATGCGTCAATTATTCGGCTCTCAATATCATCACCTTGTTGTTGCATCACATAAACATAGCCGTTACGCAAAGTGCGAAGTACATAGTCATAATATTCTAATGCTTCATCTGGCATACGATGTTTAAAATCTAATGTTTTAGTATAATCTGCCAGTTCTTGATAAGTACGGTTAACCTCTTTTATTTTATTGAATTTTGTTTTTATCACGGCTTGACGCAATAAAAAGACCGGTGCTCCTGTTCGTTCACAGGCAACGACCGGCTGCTTCGTTTTTATATTGTATCGCGATGTTGGCTGTTTTTTGCATCTTACACTCTTCAATGCTTGTTTTATCGATTTTCGTTATTTTTCAAAAGTAAACTATTGGCTTTTAAGGTTAATCAATGTCGGGTATAGACTGAGTTCATCATCTAAATCAGTGCGTAATATCTGAGTGAGTCTCTTTTCATCAAATAGATTCAATAATGAATCTTGTGATAATGAGCTTATTGAATTCAGTGACACTTTATTGAGCGATAACGGACTTAATACGGTTATTGCCTCATACAAAGACGGTTTATCATTGACCGATAGGAAGTTACTTAACGCGGAGATTGTTGACATTAAGGTTTGATAGCTAGCTGAATGAAAAGAAAAACTGGCTTTTTGATTGAGAGTCGCCTCAATGGAGAAGGCTTTATCGTAACGAGTAGAAGTAATCACATAACGCCAAGGCTGATTTAACCACTCATCACCGTCAACATGCCAAACCGAAATCGGCGAGCGCAGCCCCTCAACGGTTAAGGTATAGCCGTTATGGCTAATGCAGCCTAAACCCGCCATTAATCCGTCAATCAATCCTTTACCTAATTGTCCAAAAAGGCGATTAAAGCCATTCGCCATATTGTTTTCCTATTTTCCCTAAAATCGCTATATTTTATTGTTAATAAGGTTATTGGCTTATCGTTCTTTATTGTCTTGTTTTAAGCATAAACGATAATGCGAACAGAGTATAAACTATTTTAACGCAAAGTTAACCTTTTTAATCAATACCTTTGCTTAATAACAATAATATCTGTTAGCTAAACGAGTATATGGTAGCGGCTTAACGTCTTTATTTAAAAAGCGATTTAAGCAATGTGATACTTTAACAATTAAAATTTTTTGAAGTTGTTAACTTTACCCAAAAGATGACATCACTCAGCGCAAATCGAAAGAAAAATAATAAAACAAAAGGTAAATTATAGGAACTACTTGCGTTGTTTACAGTCATTGGAGCAAATACGGTAATCAATATACATAAAAAAGCTAACGTTTTATAGGGAGAGAGGATTATTTTAATCATGAAGTGTAAATAACTTGGCGTTTTCCTACATATTATTTAATAACAAAATAATCGCAATTTTGATAAAATCGAAACCGCAAAATCAAGCGATGCGCAAATAATAAAATAAACAACAATAACAAATAAAAAGATCTCAGTTGGATAAACCATACTACGATTATTAACTTGAGTAGCTATAAAAGTAAATTCCGCCACGCCGACAATATAGGCTAAAGACGTATCTTTAATAAGTGATACCCACTGATTGACAAAAGACGGCAACATCATTTTAAGAGCTTGTGGTAAAATGATAAATAAAATAACTTGCTTTTTAGTCAACCCTAATGAAAATGCTGCTTGCCATTGATCTTTAGCCACTGCAATCATGCCGGCATGCACTGAATGACCAATATATGCAGCGCCAATTAAAGATAGTGCACATATCACCGTTGCGATAGCTGGCACATCAACATTAAGCAATACAGGTAATAAAAAGTAAGTCCAAAAAATAAGCATAATAACAGGGATTGCTCTTAAAAAACCAAGTATACTGACTAATAAATAGCGCACTGTTCCTTTTAAGACAGTCAACCCTACGCCAGCCAAAATACCTAACAGGGTTGAAACGATAATTGCAGCAAAACTCATTAACAACGTTAAAAAAATGCCCCCGGGAAAGTTTCCCCACATCATATAACTTAAATTGTTATAAATAACCGCTAATCCTTTGATTTCCATAATTGATTACACCTTACCTATTTGTAATCGTTTTGCTTGATAAATATTACCTAAAGTTCCAACTATCACTATTGCCAAAATATATAATAAAGTTGCAATGGCAAAATCTTGAAAGGTTTTTAATGATTCGGTTTCAACTTGACGCGATACATAAGAAAGCTCTAGTACACCAATAGCCATTGTTAACGATGAATTTTTGATAATATTCATATACTGACCAATTAAAGGCGGAAAGGCAATACGCAAGCTTTGCGGTAAAATAATAAATCGCATACTTTGCCACCAAGTTAACCCTAATGCTAATGAAGCCTGCCCTTGCCCCTGCCTTACACCAGCAATGCCGGCTCTAAACTCTTCGGCAATAAAAGCACTGGAATAACACGTTAAACCAACTAAACCAATCATAAATTCAAAGGAAGGCATTTTCAGTGAAAAAAAGAAAAACGAAATTTGTGGTTCATCAAATAGCCATAACTTAAATTCGACTGGTAATAAATTACCCACACCAAAATACCAAAAAAAGAGTTGAGGTAATAATGGGGAATAACGAAAAATTGCGTTATACCCCATTACAATCCCTTGAATAATCTTTATCGAGCTTTGTTGAGCAATAACTAATAAAAAACCCAATAATGTTGAAAAGACGATAGTAAGCAATGAGATAGCTAACGTAACTAAAAAACCATCCCATAACCACCACCAATAACGGGATTCTAGTAATTGCTCGTGCATAACTTACTGACCTTTACCTATTTTAAAGTCACCACGAGGCATGGCTGATGTGGTTTCAGGTCCAAACCAACGGTTATAAATTGTTAACGCTTGACCATCTTTTTCAAGTGTTAATAAAATTTGGTTGACTTTTTCTTTTAAGCGTTCTTCCCCTTTTGGTATACCAACTGCTTGATATTCTTGGGTGATACTAAATGGCGAAATTTCAAATGCTGCGCGTTGTTCTTCCGGTACATTAGCGAGTAAACCAATTAATTTGGCATCATCTTGAGTAATTGCTTGGACAACACCATTACGTAATGCCGCAAAGGCAAATGGTGTATCATCATAAGAAATCACTTTAGCCGTTGGGTATTTTTCGCGTAGTGTGATTTCCATCACCGTACCTTTATCAGCACCGATACGCAGATTTTTCAAATCATCAGCTGATTTTAAAACGCCCTTTTTCGCGAGAAATTTTTGACCAGTCGCAAAATAAGGCAAACTAAAATCAACAGTTTTTGCCCTTTCATCAGTTACAGTAAAGTTAGCAACAATTAAATCGGCTTTTTGGGAAGTTAATAACGGAATTCGATTGGCTGGATTAGTTGGTACAAGATCAATTTTCACATTCAGTGCTTTAGCTATTTCATTGGCATAATCAACGTCAAGACCAACAATTTTATTGGTCTTTTCGTCAACATATCCAAATGGCGGGTTACTATCAAACACGGCTATTTTGATTTCCCCGCGTTTTTCAATGTCATCAAGGCGATCTGCATAAACAAAATTTGCACCTAACAAACTACTTATTAATGCGACAACAGTGAGTGATTTAGTCAACAATTTCATTCTATTTTCCCAGTAAAAGTTATGTACCGCTAAAGTCTATCAACAAAGAACCGTCTGTATAAATAACAAATACTCACATGGTTATAACTTAAAGTTATATCGATCATGTTTTAAAAAAGAATCCTGGAATAACGGTAATACGCAATACAACATGGTATTTTATAAAATTGAATTACCCAACTATCTAACCATCGACAAAAAAGTAAGCAATTTCTTTTTCGGCTGCGGTTAAAGAATCTGAACCATGCACAGCATTTTCGGTCATGCTGTCAGCAAAGTCCGCTCGTAAAGTGCCCGCTGTTGCTTTAGATAAATCAGTCGGTCCCATCAGTTCCCGATAACGCTGAACGGCATTTTCACCTTCTAAAATCTGAACCACTATCGGGCCAGATATCATAAATTTAACTAATTTATCAAAAAATGATTTACCTTGATGCTCAGCATAAAAGCCTTCAGCTTGTTCTTTCGTTAATCTAAGCATTTTTAGGGCAATAATGTTAAGTCTTGCTTGGCTGATACGGGTTTCAATTTCACCAATCAATTGCTTTTTAACGGCATTGGGTTTGATAATGGATAATGTTCGTTCAATAGTCATGCTTGCTCCGAGTTAATCAAGGGTAAATGCCATTCGCGAAATTTGCCCGCTTTGGTCTAATAATAATAGACGATGTAAACCTTTTTGAGTTACCGTTAAAGCAACTTTTTGATCGTCATGTGTTTGCTCAATCAGTTCACCATCTAAAAACCACCATTTATCGCCTGTACCACCTTGTGGTGTTACATCAATGGTGACATCGTGTTGCCCTGGTAAACGTTTTACTAATTGGTTATCCCGTAATCCAATGATATTCAGTGGCAAAAAGATATCTTTACCAAATACAGGGCAATTTTTATCAACCTCAGGGAACAACGATTGCCGACGCTCTTTGGGTAACAGCCAATTTTCTAAAGCGATTGGCCAAAGTGCAATCTGTTTTTTATGCGCATTACTACAATCTGCTGATACCCGTTTTCCTGCATCATTGACCCAGATCGTTACCCATCCTGAACGGTAGAGATTGTTATTAAGCACTGTGAAAGTATCAAGCGTTGGGGGGACCATATTATTTAATATCCAAGCATTTTTTTGGCGATGGCAGTTTTCGTCATTTGTAGGCAATATTTGCCCTGATGGCCAACAAATTTTTTCTGAAGTTACCGTTGCTGGTTTTGTTACTAAAGGTAATGGTCGATTGAGTCGTCGCTCTTTATTTAATAACAATGTATTAACTTGTTGCAAAATTGGCACTGCTGTGATGGCGCCATATTGACCAACAACTGGCGTGCCATCTGGACGCCCGACCCAAATGCCAATCAAATAGCGAGGATTAACACCAACCGCCCAAGCATCACGATAGCCATAGCTAGTACCTGTTTTGTAAACAAGTTGCTGATGATTAACTAACATCTGCCTTGTGATCCATGCGCTGCCATCGCTAATAAATGGCTTACTTAACAATGGTTCATCTTGTGTAAAACGTAAAGGGCTGACTTGTCCATGACGAGCAAAGGCACTATAGGCACTGACCAAATGATCCATTCTTAACGATGCACCACCTAATATATACGAAATATTAGGATTATTTCCAGTAGATACCAGTGACAACCCAACACTAGCAAGTTTGCCGGTAAACCGTTTTGGACCATAGAGTTCAATTAACTGAACAGCAGGTAAGTTCAATGAGTTTTTTAATGCCTCTGAGGCACTGATTGGTCCATAAAAATCTTCATCAAAATTGGTAGGACGATAATCAGAACTGATTCGAGGCGTATCTTGCAATAACGATTCAGAATGAATCATACCATCATCAATCGCGAGTGCATACATAAAAGGTTTTAATGTCGATCCAGGTGAGCGAAGTGCACTTATCATATCAACCTGACCAAATCTTTCTTTATCATTAAAATCTGCTGAACCAACATAGCCCTTTACTGACATATCGGTATGATCGACTATTAAAATAGCCAGCGAAGTTTTAGGGGGTAGCTGATTTTTACGATTAGACGCAATATCTTCAAGGTTATACTGAAGAGAGTGATCGATCGTTGAATGAATGATATCAACATCAGGATATTGCTGACTTAATCTTCGCGCTAATAAAGGTGCTAGTTGTGGCTTTTTACGTGGGTAAACCCACACTTCTTCCTTTCGAACTTGCTCAATAATATCGGATGACCATACTTGATATTGAGCTAATCTTGCTAAAACTTTGTCTCGAGCTTGTTTGGCGCGCTGAGGATACCTATCCGGACGCAAACGACTTGGCGCTTGTGGCAATACCGCTAATAAAACCGCTTCGCCACGTGTTAACGCTTTTGGTGCTTTGCCAAAATATGACCAGCTCGCTGCCCCCAAGCCTTCGATTGTTCCACCAAATGGTGCACGGTTGATATATAAAGTTAAAATCTCATCTTTGGTAAAATATAATTCAAGTTGTAGCGTTCGAAATATTTGTTGTAACTTTCCAGCTATGGAACGATCGTGAGGATTAAGCAATCTTGCAACCTGCATCGAAATAGTACTGCCACCTGAAATAATTTTTTTATTGGTAATGTTTTGCCAAGCTGCTCGCAGTAACGATGCGGGATTAACACCAAAGTGATCATAAAAGTGGCGATCTTCATAATTTAATAATACATCAAGGTAATCATTGGGCACTTCATCTAATTGAATAGGATATCGCCAAACACCATTTTCATCAGCAAATCGCCAAAGTGGTGTGCCATCTTGGGCAAGAATGGTTTGTGTGTTTTTATTTTTTGCAATCGATAATGGAAATAAATGATCGGCAACAAAAAAGCAGCCTAGCAATAAAAGGATGAAAAAAAACACGAAAGCTAGAATGTTAAGCAGGTACTTTTTCATTTTGTCAAAAAGTTTCAGGAAACTCTACGTTTTAGTATAAAAAGATACCGCTAACGTTTGTTAGCGGATAATCAATTTGTTTATATTTTTAGTCATTAATCTGAATTAATGTTTTAATACTATTGTTGCTTTGGTTCATTAGGTTCTGCATTGCGCTCAACAACTGACATGACATCAACAGATTGACCAATTGCAAACCTATCAGGACGATACATTGATTCAACATAAGGGTATGGCATCATATAATTACCTGCCGTCACAGCCCTAACTAAATAAGCAACACGAGTGCGATAGGTATCTTCACTCATATAATGATTAATATCAACGGCTGCGACGTATCTATCATCACGAAATTCTTGATATTTAACATCATTGCTATCTTCATCTTTCAACAAATTAGCTAATTCAGGGATCGCCTGTAAGCTAACACTGCTGTTGGTTAGATTTTGGTTTTCTAATTCAAGACCAGCAGGTAAAAAATCAACAATTAATGCATCATGAACAGCTTCTTTACGTGAATTAACATCTAATACAACTACCATTAAATCTCCCACTTTCATTTTATCAGGTTGAATTTTATTACCTTTCAAATCATAGTAAGCACGTTTAATTGTTAATATATTTTCATCACTGGTTGGCGCGGGAGCGTTTTTACCATAGCCTGACACGGTGAATTTAATATAAAGTGGTTGAGCATCTTTTGGGTTTGAAATCGTCAAGCCACTCGCTAAATTAACAACATCAAAAGAGCGCGATAATGCAGAATCGACCTCATTTGACTGTTCATTGATCGTAACATCAAATTTATGCGAAGATTTATGTTGTTCTAATGACCAGCCTGCCACAAACAATGCGTTAAGTTCCTGTGTTGAAAAATAACGAGTGTCATTAAGCAAATCAGATAAATGAATTAAATAATCGGCTTGTTTATCAACACTTAATTCATTCTCAATCAATAAAGATAAAACTAATGCATTATCACGTATTGCACTACCATATTCGCCAAGCCAAGCATATTGATGATTATAACTTGTTGTAAATACATGTGGCATCAAACTGTTATAGATATTATCAAAACCAGCGAGTTTGGCCGATAATGCTAACTGAGCAACAGGTAATGGTGACAACACCTTAAAATCACTCTCAGTGATCTGTTGATACATTCGATTGATCTCATTACGCATTGGTACCGTAATTTTATTTTGCTTTGCCAGTACCACTAAAGCATAAGCTTTAGTAGCAAATTGCGTATAATCGCTTACTTGTGAATTGTCATAATAGCTTTGTAAATTATTAAATGCATTAGCATCGTAAATATATTGGCTAATATGAGCAATAGCCGCATCAAGCGCATCATTATTAACATTATATCCTCGTTCTTTTGCTTGTAATAAAAAGTCGGTTGCATACACGGTTAACCAATGTTCTTCAGCACTCTCTTTATTCCATAAACCAAAACTACCATTATTGCGTTGCATTGATAAGATTCGTGAAATACCTAATTGTACTTTTTCGCGTCGTTGCTCATCGGATTCAGTTTTAACTCCTAAAGCAGTCAGCTGTTCTTGGTTTGCATATAATGATGGCATTAAGCCACTAATGGTCTGTTCCAAGCAACCATATGGATAGGCAAATAATTCTTTAATGTACTGAGCAATATTGAGAGGTGGTTGATTTGATACGATTAATTTACCATCAACCGTGTTTTCAATCATTTCAGTAATACTATCTTTAGGTAATATCCAACTGTCTCCCCCATTTATTGCTGCCGCATAATATTTTGTCGTTGCGGCATAAGCAGGTCTAACTCCGACTTTCCATGAGCGTTTGATTTGGTAATCAGAACCATCATCTAACAAAATCCCCTTGACATTAATAGTTACAATACCTTGTCCATAGCCATAATCAGCAACAACGGGCACTTGAATAATTTGTCTTTGCTTACTATCTAGTGTTATTGGCGTGCTCTTAACTGTATTTTGATGAATCAAACCGTCAGTTGTCACTTCGATTTGCATTGTTTGTGTTTTTTCGGTTAAATTATTAAGATCTAACGCCAAGCTAGCCTGATCACCACCCGATAAAAAGCGCGGAGTCGATAGCTCTGCAACCACTGGCGATGCAACTGTCATTACTTGTTCAGCCTTGCCATAGCGATTATCATCCCATGCTTGAACCATGATGCGTAATTCACCATTAAAATTAGGCAAAGCCAGATCAACAACACCTTCGCCCTCATCGTTAAGCGTGATAATTTGTAATTGCTGAGAAATAATATTGACTTCGGTTAATGTTTTGTTACCACCGGTGTTTGCCACACCGAGCAAAGCATCACCGCCAAAACTCACATTCACATTGCGTCCTTTTCCTTCAATCAATTTGCCATATACATCATATAGATCGACATCATAACGTTTCCGACCTAAAAACGCACTGTAAGGATCTGGTGTGGCAAAATTAGTAATGTTTAATACACCTGAATCAACTGCCGAAACTAATACCGTTACCTTACGATCTTGTTGGATTGCGCTTTTATCCATTTTGACTTTTATTGGAATCGTTTTTTCAGGTTCTGTCTTTTTCGGCGCTTCAATACTCACATTTAATTGACGATTCAAAGTATCAATGGGTAAATATAGCAATCCAATTGCTCGTTTAACCGTTTGTACTTCAGCATTGGTTGATGGGCGAATAATCATCGCATTAATATAAATATCATGACGTCCCCAATCTTGAATTGGGATTTCGACATCAAGTCCGTTTTCATCAACGGTAATATCTTGTTTCCATAACATACCATCATTGCTTTCAAGTGCGATATAACCCGATCCAGCGACTGGAGCTTGTACATGTATTTTAGCAGTATCTCCAACTGAATAGACCGTTTTATCCAGACTTAATTTAACCTGATCTGGGCGAACAGCATTGGTACCATTAGTGTTATCTTCCCAATTGTAACCACTTCTAAAACGTAAGCTACTGGTGATGTTATTTTTAGTATCGACAATTTCAATACGGTAAGAGCCATAATCATCTGTTTGGTAGCTGACTTTGGTTGTGCCATTGGCATCAATAGAAAGTGGTTGTTCTTGCACAACAAATTCACTTGAATTGTATTCTTGATGCCATCCAGCATCGTCAGACCAACTCCAATAATAATTACGACGTTCACGAATAATTCTCGCCTTTAAATGATTTGCAGCCAGCTTCTCGCCATCGATGTTAATATAGGCCACTTCAAACTCTGCATTAGCGCCTTTATCAACTGTTGGGCTGTTTTCGTACCGATCTGATGACCAATCGTAATAAGGCGATTGGGAAAATAGTGCTCGCACGGCAGGTATTTGCTCACAGGGCCAAATAGTTTGGCTGGCATAACGTGTAACAGGACGCCCCCCTGAATCGAGTAAACTTGCTTGCAAAATAAGTTTAATTGGAGAGTTCAATTTACCCCAATTGCTAGTATCTATCCCAACTTTTGCGATCCCGTTTTTATCTAACGTCGTCTCAATATTATCAAGTTGATGAGCAAGATTACTGTCAGTCACATCACCAATTTTATAATCAGCAAGTTCAGGGATTGAATCAATTTTTTTAAGATAAATATTACCTTCTAAATTATTGCCTGCCGCTGGGGCACCATAAAGGTACCAACCTTTAACATCAAAATTGACACTTTTATCAAACATAATAGGTTTATTTGATGCTGTGGTCATTTCCATTGCCATGCGCTCTGGCAAAAATTCTTCGACACGAAACCACGCGTAACGGTAATTATTATCGCCTAAATTAAACCGGAATGCCCATTTACCTGTTGCTGCATTAGCAGGAATAACATATTGCCATTGATATAAACCGTTTGAGTCAGCTTTGGCACTGATAGTAAAAGTTTCAACAATTTGATCATCTGGTGACAAAACATCAACAATAATGGGTTGCACCGGCAATGGCTTACCATCAGCATTACGCAAAAGCGCATTAAAATAGACCGTTTCTTGAGGACGATATAAATCACGGGCTCCAAAAGCAAATAGTTGTTTTTGATAAAAAGCAGAACCGGTCAAGTTATACTCGGTTAAATTTAAAGCATTACGTTCTAAACTCACCAAAGAAATCTGTTTTCCATCATTTACGGTAAGTAAGGCATAATCCATGCCTTTTGGTAAAGTCACTTCAGCATAACCAGTAGAGTCGGTTTGGGTTGAAACCGTTGTACAGTTCTTATTACTGTCTTTGATACTTTTGCTACATAAAACAGATAAATTCATATCGGAAAGAGGTTTGCCATTGTCAAGTCCAAGGGTAATGACAGATAATTTACCATTCTCGTAAGCATGCACCGCAACACCAATATTACTGATTGAAAACATTGTTGCGGGATTTGAATAATCATAGGTTCCAGCTTGATTCATAACGGCAAAATAAACACCTTCTTGCTGTAACTCTGGAATTGAAGATAGGTTAAGTAATACCGTTTCTTGAAAATTACGTTTAGGATTAAGATCAAATCGAGACGAATAAACTAATTCAGCGAATTGATTAATATTCTTTGAGTTCCAACTGGTCACTTGGTCAATAAAACCATAATCAGCAACAAAATCAGATAACTGCTCTGGTCTGATTTTAAAAAAATTAACATCAATTTTATTCACATTAAGAGTGATAACAGGTAAACCACTCATTGATCTACTTGGTAGCAAAAAACCACTACTGGCAAAGCCCACCATCGGCTTGCGATCTTGGGTTTTAATTTCCGCCTGATAGACTTCTTTTAAACTGTTGCCATTAATGGCCGCTAACATTTTATCGATAGTAAGTTCTAATTCACGATTTGGCTCCAGGTATCGATGTCTTAATTCTAATCCATTATCTGACAGCTCCCAAGCACCATCAACATTACCGGCTTGGCGATCAACTAAACGAAGTAAATTAGAAAAATTAAGTTTAGGATTTAAAGGAACCGAAAAGGTAATAACCAGTGTACTTGAACCATCAAGAATGACTTCAGAACTATCAATGACCGTTAATGCTTTACCATGATATTTTTCGATTAATTCTGGGGTTGGGTTAAAAACAGGTTTTGGCGATTCTTCTTGCGCTATTGCACTGCCCTCATTAGGATTACTAACATTAGCTGCATTATTATTATCAATGACATTTGTTGTTGCTTGCGTTGTTAATTGTTGAGCACTTGCAGTTTGCTCCGTTTTCTTATTATCACATCCGACTAACGCTAATAATAGGCTCAATATAGCTAAATGTTTTACTAATCCCATACCCACTCTACCTCATATATTATTCTCATATATTATTATCGTTATTGTAGCTCAACTTGATTATATTTTAACCTTATATTATGCACTGCTATTTGCCATTTGGCAAAGGGTGTTTAATAAAATTTTGCGATTCCTCCGCAAAAAGAGAATAAAAAAAACAAATAAAATCAATGTATTTTCTGAATGTTTTTTGTGAGTACTTATTTTAGTATTAAACATAAAACTAAAAGCTCATCTACAATAATAGATGAGCTTTTAGTTGATTAAAATGAATAAATAAAATTAAGATTATAAGAAATGTTTAGTGTGAGGCGTTGCGACTAATTTTTTGAGAATAAAATTTAAAATCACACCATAAAGTGGCAAAAAGAATAATCCGCAAATTAGAATTTTGAAACTATAGTCCATTAACGAAATTTCGGCCCAGTGATTTGCCATAAATTCATCGCTACTTTGATAAAATGCGATAGCAAAAAAGACAATAGTATCAATACCATTACCAAAGATTGCTGATGCAGTTGGTGCAACCCACCATGATTTATTTTTTCTTAAATAGTTAAAAACCGTGATATCCATCAATTGCCCAACGAGATAAGCTGCAAAACTGGCTAGCGCTATTCGAAATACAAAGCTATTAAATTCGGTCAATGCCGACAAACCAACCCAATGTGTCTCAAAAAATAACACCGAAATAAGGTATGAAAATAGCAATGCGGGGATCATTACCACAAAAATGATCTTTCTTGCCAAGCTTGCACCATAAATTCGAATGGTCAAATCGGTAGTTAAAAAGATAAATGGAAACGTGAAAGCCCCCCATGTGGTGTGAAAACCAAAAATATCAAACGGGATTTGAACTAAATAATTGCTTGACGCAATAACTAATATATGAAAAAAAGCCAACCAGTAAAGCGCTTTTTGCTGTTGCCCACGGGTAAAGTTTTTTTCTATCGATTCGAACTGATTCTTTAAGTACATCTTGTTTCCTTTTTAATGGGGTGAGAGAACCCAGTTATTAATAAATCTATCTAGCCTTAGCCATATATTCTTGCAAGCCCTTATCACGCAGCAGGCAACTAGGACACTGACCACATCCCCCTTCAACGCCGTAATAACAGGTGTGGGTATGTTGTTGGACATAATCAAGATAGCCCAGTTTATCGGCCATTTCCCATGTTTGTGCTTTGGTCAAATACATCAGTGGTGTAATAAGATTAAACGCATAATCCATGGCTAAATTCATTGATACATTCATTGATTTAATAAAGATATCGCGACAATCTGGATAGCCACTAAAGTCGGTTTCACAAACGCCAATAATAATGTCAGAAATGCCCTGCTGCTTGGCATGGCATCCAGCTAATAGTAAAAAGAGCATGTTACGCCCATCCACAAAGGTATTAGGATAATCGCCATCTTGAGCTGCTTTAATTTCTTGTGAGTCGTCGATGAGCGCATTATTCGTGGTTTGTTTGATAACTGATGTATCAATGACAGTTTGCTTTATACCTAAATCTTTGGCGATCCATTTGGCTTTTTCAAGTTCAATGGCATGACGTTGACCATAGTGAAAGCTGATTGCCTGAACGTTTTCACGTCCATAATCAGCAATGGCTTGCAGTAAGCAGGTGGTTGAGTCTTGCCCACCAGAAAATATAACGAGTGCTTTACGAGTTTGCATTAACGGTTCCTATTTGGATGGATTAAATTAGCGATTATCCACTTTTTCTGGATACATATCGTGATTAGCTAATCGATTAGCCGCAACTTGTTGCCAATGAGTCCCTAATTTGCCATAGTTGGCGTAAGGATCAATCGAAATGCCACCGCGTGGTGTAAATTTACCCCAAACTTCAATATATTTAGGATCCATTAATTTAATCAGATCTTTCATAATGATATTAATGCAATCTTCATGATAATCACCATGATTACGAAAGCTGAATAGATAAAGCTTTAGCGATTTACTTTCAACCATTTTAATATTGGGTACGTACGAAATATAAATCGTTGCAAAATCAGGCTGACCAGTGATAGGGCAAAGGCTCGTAAATTCTGGGCAATTAAATTTAACAAAATAGTCGTTATTCGGATGTTTATTATCGAACGTTTCGAGTATTTCAGGGCAATAGGTTGTAGGATAGCGAACAGACTGATCGCCAAGTAGTGTAATTTTACTCATAATGTTTCCTTAGTTTTTTAGCGTGGGAGGTTCACGAACCACGTAACGAGGCGCACACCATACTCTTTTTGTTTTAAAAAGTCTAGTATGACAAGGATTAATACAAAATTAACACCATCAACAGTAACCATTGATGGAGTTAATGATAAAAACACGGTTGAAAAACAAGTGAATTGGATGAATAATCTGTGTGTTACCGCTTATTTCAATTTTAATTCTTGATAAAATTTAGCTAATTCAGCTTTAGCTTCATTGAGTTCTTTTTCAGCATCGGCTAATTTTGCTTGTTGTTTGGCAATTTTATGTTCATTACCTTTTGCTTTTGCTTTCGCTAACGCTTGAGTCCTTTCTGCCACTTTATTGGATTTGTCGCTAACATTTTTTTTGTATTTAGCTTCTAAATCATCATTTGAACAATGCTTATTGACATCGTGTAATGCTTTTTCCAGTCCTTTAACTCGGTGAGCGTTATTATGCTTTTTAGCATAATCAATTTGTGTTTCAATGGCTTGTTTTTTGTTTTCACACGTTAGTCCTTCTGTTTGATTCGAGGCATAAGCACCAAACGACAATAAACTCGCCAAAGTAATAATGCTTACTTTAGTCATTACTCGAATTACTGATTCCATATGAATTCTCCTTAAAATTATTTTCTTAATTGAACACAATCAACTTTGTGATCTTTGCCTTTAGTCAGAATTAAACTAGCCCTTTCCTTTGTTGGTAAGATGTTTTCAACTAAATTTAATTCATTAATTTCGTGCCAAATGCGATTAGCAATGTTTACCGCTTCTTGTTCTGAAATTTGTGAGTAGTGGTTAAAATAAGAGTTCGGGTCACTAAATGCTCCCGCTCTAAATTTTAAAAAACGATTTACGTACCAATTATGTAATAACGAAACTTCAGCATCCACATAAATTGAGAAGTCGACATAATCAGAGACAAAAACACGGTTATTTGCTTGCGGATAGTTTAAGGTACTTTGTAGTACATTTAACCCTTCAAGAATCAAAATATCAGGACTATCAATAACGATTTCTTCATCCTCAACAATATCATAAACCAAATGAGAATAAACGGGTGCTTTAACTTGTGGCTGTCCTGACTTTATATCAGCAACAAAGTTGATCAGTTTTTTGATATTGTACGATTGTGGAAAGCCTTTTTTATTCATTATCCCACGCTCTTCAAGGCATTTATTGGGATATAAAAATCCATCAGTTGTAACTAAAGCCACTTTACGATGCTCTGGCCAACGCGTTAACAACGCCTGCAATACCCTTGCTGTTGTGCTTTTACCGACAGCAACACTACCGGCAATACCAATGATATAAGGGATTTTGTGACTTTTGCCTAAAAACTTAGACAGTACGGCCTGCCGGCTAAAGCTATTACTAATATAATAATTAAGCAATCTTGATAGAGGCAAATAAATGTCACTAACTTCATTCATAGACAAGTCTTCATTAATTCCTTGTAAAGAAGTTAACTCTTCAGGGGTTAACGTCATCGGTACCGCATTACGCAAACTTGCCCATTCTTGGCGGTTAAATTGCATATAAGGGCTCAAATGATTTTTCATTTTATCTTGTTCTCTAATTCGATCTCATAAATTTATTGGGCTCAGATTATACATAAATCTCTTTTTTTACAATCTTAAATTAGCATGACTGCTTCATCATAGCTATATTTAAGACTTACTGATAAAATAGGCTGGTTAAATGGTTAACCTTAATATGAAACAGAGAATGTATGTTAAAAAATAAATCGAAACCAAAAGCTAAAAAAAGCCGCCAAGAAATCAATGAAGAGTCTCGGGAGCTAAAGCGTAAACGTAAGCACAAAGGCTTGCCTAGTGGCTCGCGCTTTAATAATCAAGATAATAACAAAAATAAAAATTCGGCAAAAACTACCAAAGATCCCCGTATCGGTAGCAAAAAACCGATTTCATTAATTGTTGAAAGTTCAAGCGCTATAACAAAACCAGTTAAACAACCTAAACCAATCAAATCGGTTTTATCGCCACAGCAAGAATTAGAACAATTAGAGAATGATCCAAAATTAGATATGTTACTGGATTTAGTCGAGCAAAATGCCAAACTCTCTAAAGATCAACAAATTTATCTTGATAGCAAACTGGATCGAATCGATGAACTGATGCGGGAGCTTGGTTATACTGATGATGATGATTATGATGACTTTGAAGATGAAGGTGAAAAAAAAGAAGATATTGTTAGTTTATTAAAACGAAACTAATAAGAGACAAATGTTATTAGTGTCTTTCTCAATGCAAGCAGAAATAAGATCCTAATCATTAAATTTCTGCTCATAATTTAAAATTAAAAACTATTATCTTTTATTCAATCCATTGATAACTTAAAAGCGAGCAAATCATAATGCCAATATTAATTATGTTAAGTTTATATTTTGGGTTATTGATTTGCACATTGTTATATTTACATAAAACCAATCGAATCAAAATTAAAACAAAAATCAAGAACCAGCAAAAACCGATATTAAAAATTCATAAAAATAACAATACCAAAAACAGACTTAAACGGAAGTAAAAAGCATGGCTGATACGCAATTATGGGATCAAGTATTAATTGAAAAATACAATTATTCAGGTCCAAGATATACCTCTTACCCTACTGCACTTGAATTTAATGAAGACTTTAATGAGCAGGATTTTTTATCAGCAGCAACACGTTACCCGACAAAGCCATTATCGCTTTATGTGCATATCCCGTTTTGTCATAAACTTTGTTATTTTTGCGGTTGTAATAAACTTATTACTCGCCAAAAACACAAAGTTACAAACTACCTTGATATTTTAGATATTGAAATTGCCGAACGTGCCAAATTATTTAATAAGCGCATAGTAACCCAAATGCACTGGGGGGGCGGTACGCCGACTTTTTTAACTGATGATGAAATCACTCGACTAATAACTTCGCTAAAAAAACATTTCAATTTTGCCGCTAATGCTGAACTGTCGATCGAAATCGATCCTCGTGAAATTACGCCACACACTATTGATCATTTAGCTCACGTTGGGTTTAATCGATTAAGCATGGGAATTCAAGATTTTAATCATGAAATTCAAAATCTGATTAATCGCGAACAAGATGAAAACTTAATTCGATCACTGATTGAACAAGCGCGTAAAAATCATTTTCATTCAATTAGTCTAGATCTCATTTATGGCTTACCCAAACAAACCGTTGCTAGTTTTACCGAAACGCTCAATAAAGTGATTGATATCTCGCCCGATCGTTTAAGTGTATTTAATTACGCCCACTTGCCAAGCCGTTTTGCAGCGCAGCGTAAAATTAAAGATGATGATTTACCCAATGCTAATCAAAAATTACAGATTTTACACACAAGTATTCAAAAACTAACCGAAGCGGGATATCAATTTATCGGCATGGATCATTTTGCCAAACCCACTGATGAATTAGCAATTGCCCAACAAAAAAATCAATTGCACCGTAATTTTCAGGGTTATACAACGCAAGGAGATGCGGATTTACTTGGGCTGGGTGTATCAGCCATTAGTATGTTAGGAGATAGTTATGCGCAAAACCAAAAAGATCTTAGATCTTATCAAAGTCAAGTTGAACAAAAAGGTCATGGATTATGGAAAGGATTTAATTTAAATCAAGATGATATCATTCGCCGTGAAGTAATCAAGCAACTCATTTGCCACTTTTATTTAGATAAAAAAGTGATAGAAGAACAATTTCATATCCAGTTCGATAATTATTTTGCTGAAGACTTAAAACTACTCGCGCCATTGCAACAAGATGGATTAGTTACAGTAAATGATAAGATAATTAAAGTTCAATCTAAAGGGCATTTATTGATACGCAATATTTGCATGTGTTTTGATATTTATATGCGAAAAATGGCAAGGCAGCAGCAATTTTCCAGAGTTATTTAATTTGAAGTCGTTTTCAAATTACTGTAAACAACGCGAGTGATTTCTACAAAGTAAATATTATGATAATATTTAACCTAATTTAATAAAATAAATTAATAGCTTATTAATTTTATTGTGTTATTAAAGGTTAACCTTTAATAACACAATTTTAGTTTAGACATGAAATTTTTATTTTTAATAAGGACTATATTGATAAAATGGGATTGATGAATAAATTAGTAGAAGTATTTCCAACTCGCTCTTTAAAAGTTATGAAACTAAAGCAAGAAGGCTCATTTCACCAAATAAGAAGAATATGTGCGACAATAATTCTCTTTATGTTAGCTATGTTTATAGCCCTGAAAAATTATCCTGGATTAATTACTGATTATAAAATATCACGTAATCCCGTTGTGGTTGACTATGATGTAGAAGGGAAATGTCGTGCAAAACGTATGATTGATAATTGTTCAGTGAAAATTACCACTGATACTGGACAAGTTATTACGCGTGATTACGTTTTCCTTGGTGGAGCAAAAGAAAATTATAAAGTAGTAACTATGGCTTCTGCTGATGATCCATCACTAGTAACAATCGATTTAGCTATTAATAATATGCGGACTCTATTTTTGGCTACTACGGTTCTTACTCTTTTGTTGTTGTTGGTTACATGGATGAGTTTAGTGTGTTTCTTAAGAACACATAAAATGGCAAAAGTTATCGATGAAATTAACGGACAAAAATTAACCCCTGTTATTGTGCCGATTAAATTAGTATCTTATGGTAAAACGATAACAGCTTTATATCGTGCAAACAATGCACAAGGAATAAATGCTAAATATGCAGCCAATTTTAATAAAGGCTCAAACGGTGGACCAATCATTATAGGTGATATGATTAGAAATACATGTAATGCATTGGCCGTAGTCGGAGAAAGCAACTCTGTACCTATTCTTCTTGATCAAAACTTTACGCGCTGTGATTTTACCTATGATGAAATGGAGGCATTAGAAAAAGTGCTCTCTTAATGCAGATATGATGTCAATAGTAGTGAAATCAGTTTAAGTCTAAATATTTACATGTTATAAATAGGGCGATAGTATCGCCCTATTTTTTAAACTTGTGATATGTATTGCAATTTATCCTTTTCTTTTAAAACAAAATAAACAAACTGCATTTATTAATGGCTTGCGAGATAAACCTTAAATTTTGTCGTTTGGGCAATCACTTCAACACTTTTGAATGTTTCAGCTAAAATGGTTTGATACGGTAAAAATGAATTTGCCACAATGCACAAATAACCATTTAATTTTAGGTGTTTTTTCGCTTCTCTGATTAACGTATTGACAGCCGTGTAATCGGTCTGTTTACCATCATGAAAAGGTGGATTGGAAACAATAAGATGATATTTATCATTTAGATTTGAAAAAACATCACTCGCTACAACTGTGGCATTAACATGATTACGGTGTAACGTAGCTTTACTTGATTCAATTGCAGCACTGCTCACATCGGATAACGTTAGTGCAATATCAGGGTATAATTTACCTAGCACCGTGGACAAAATGCCCGAACCACATCCCACATCTAATACATTACCTTTAATAATATCAGTACGATCCATCAATGCATTTAACAGTAACTCACTGCCGGTGTCTAACCCTTTTTGGCTAAAAACACCGGGTAAACTTTTGATTTCAATATTCTGATTTTCAATAGTTAAATGGTAACTTAACCACCACTCATCAAGATCAAAGGCTAAACGGCTATCCGCCTGAAAATGATATAAGCCACAACGCCTTGCACTATCGATTTTTTGAATTGTACCAAAATCACTCAATAAATCTTCCACGCTTTTTACACCTGTTCTATTTTCACCAATGATAAAAATATCACTGCCTTTTGGCATATTATGCAATAAATAAGAAATCTGAAATTGTGCTTCGCTTTTTGTTTTTGGCCAATAGTAAATTAGCGTATCCATGCCAACATAGAGTTCTGCTTCTGGCAACAATGAAAAATAGGTATACTTGCCACGGACACTATTTTTTAAACGTAAATAAGTATGAAATTGTGTGCAATGAATCTTAACTTGATTTGCTGACATGATAGCGGGATAACTGTCTTGAATATCACCAGCGATGATCACATTTTTATTACTAAAAAATGTTTGATGACGCTCAAGTACTTGACTTGCTGGAGTAAAAGCTGATGTTGCCATATTTCCTCAATGAAAAACCTTTATAAATTGATGCATTGATTATACAATTAACTATCTTTAATCTCTAATAAAAAACAGTAAGTCAATAATGACGCAACAAGATTGGTACCTAAAGCAGTGCAATATAACGCAATATGTTTTGCGCAACACAAATGTCTTTAAGGGCGAAATCGCCACTCATATCAGCGATAAGATCCGGCTAATTGTCGTTGCCAAAGAGCAACCAACCCAAAAAATCTATCTGGATATATTAAATGCGATTCGTCTTACCCAAGATCAGGTGCTAGTATTAACACCATCTCAACTTATTGTATCAGCGAGTGATATTAAAACAGTGATTTGGTTTATCGATATAACGCCTGAAGAGTCTTGGCAAAACCCATTAACGATTCAAACCGCTAGCTTAGATCAGCTTGCAAAAGCACCCCAACAAAAACGCCTACTTTGGCAACAGTTATGTCAATATGAAAACTATTTCCACCCTGACCGAACATGATTTAGTAAAAGCTTTTGAATTAGAGCTGATCTGTCATGCAATCCCTTGGTCAAAACAGACGTTCTTTTCAAACCAAGGTGATCATTACTTAAATTTTAAAATAACGATTGATAACCAAATAGTAGGATTTTGCATCTGCCAACAAATCGCCGATGAGGCTAATTTATTTAATATTGCAATTCATCCCGATTTTAGAAAGCAAGGACTGGCAAAAGCTCTACTCAACCATTTGATAGAAGCGTTAATAACCATAAAATCGCCTTGTCCGATTTCAACACTTTGGCTTGAAGTCAGGCAATCAAATACGTCAGCAATTTCGCTATACCATGCGCTGGGTTTTAATCAAATCACAATTCGAAAAAATTATTATCCAACAACCGATGGTAAACAAGAAGATGCGATTATCATGGCTTATACGTTAGCTTTGTAATTAACCAATCAGGTAAACCTAAAAGGAAGCCGATGTCACAAAATAAAGCCTTACTCTTTGTCAATGGTGAGCCACCATTGCATAGCTTTTGTAATTTAGAAAAGTACACCTATATCGCTTGTACTGATGGTGCTTACCATAATTATCTGTCCACATCATCAATCCAACCTGATTTTATTATTGGTGATTTAGACAGTTATAATTCAAACGGTAAAATTCCTCCCAAAACTGAAGTTATTCATACACCCGATCAAAATAAAACGGATTTTGAAAAAGCACTTTTATTTCTAATGAGTAAAGGGATAACTTCATTTGATGTATTTGGCGCTACAGGAAGGGCGAGCGATCACTTTTTAGGAAATCTTTCTGTTGCAATGCAATATTATCATCAATATCAAATAACGTTTTATGATAATTATTGCCATTTCTTTTTTGCCAAATATCATCAGGAAATTACTCATGTAAAAGATCATATTATTTCACTAATGCCACTTTCCAAAGTAACGGGTTTAACTATCACCGGCTTACAATATCCCTTGATTGACCAAAATCTATCGCTAGGTGAAATGGTTAGTTTAAGAAACAAAGCGATTAACGATTTAGTTAAAATATCATTTAAACATGGTGATTTAATGGTTTTCATTGAAGATTAAAATAATGTAGATTGACATTGCCTTTTACATTACTTTACAATTGCTTTACAAAAAAATAACTATAAATATTGATAAAAGGAAATTCACATGCATTTAAAAAAACTTTCTCTGTTTGTTTGTTTTTTATTTTTCCCCTGTCTATCTATCGCACAAACTAACAATAAGCAAAGTGAAACAGATAAAGTCATTGATACGTTTCTTCAATGTAATAATCGTTTTTTCGAACAACTTGCTAAACATCAAAATTCAATAAGTCAATATATTGATTTAGCTACTACTCCTGATAATGTAACCTATATCCCCGTTGAATCTATTTATCAGGCAGACAAAAACAAAGTGAAGTTTAAAAAACCGCTTGAATATCGCGGTTTAAAAATTACAGGTTATCAAAACATCTATATCCCAACCACTTTATCTGGCCAGTTTCTTTATTGGGGGTTTATCTTTGATAACAAAGAAGATGAAATTAAAAAAGCTTTAAAGAATATTAACTGGTTGCCATACAACACCGATGTTTACATAGCGAACCCTAAAATTTATGATCACCAGTCAAAATTTCCAGCATGGAAAGACGATCTTTATGCTATTGATGGCGTTATACCAAGACTTGGCACAATTAATAAAGCGCTTTATTTAGAGCTTACTGCCGATAATCAAAGTAGCGTTTTTTGTTCTATCCAAGGAGATTTAAAAAAAGAAATTCTTCTAGCGACTCGTCCTGATCTAAAACCAATCATCGAAAAACATGAAGCTGAACGTCAAGAACGAATTAAGGTATACAAAGAAAAAATGAAAAAAGAGAAAGAACAATCTCAACCACAAACTAACCCTGCAGAAACTAATTCAAAAGTTGGAGATAATATTTAAATGAAAAAGATCAGTTTATTTTTAATTCTCTTTTCTTTTGTGACATTTAGCTATGCTGTTGAAGAAAAAACTGATACCAACACTAAAGCGAATGAGAATACTGCTGCTGAAAGTTTAAAAGATCCTAGGGTAGGTAAACAATTTATTCCAACATCTATAACAAACGAAGATAATACTATTGGTTATTCATTTTTAGATAGAGAATCGATTAAACTTCATCCTTACAACGCTAAAGTTCGAGTATTTAGTGAGGTGAAGAATTATTTTCCGGCATTAGTGAAAAAAAATGATGATGGCACTGAAATACCCTATCATTCTATCAAGATTGAGTATTATGCTAATTGTGACAAAATGGAGTTAGCAAAAGGCAAACTCCGAACAATCGAATACTACTTTGGAGATGGAAAATTGATTAATACCATTGAAATACCAAACCGCTGGGTTGCTATAACTCAAGATAAAGAGCAATATAAGTTACTTGTTATTGCTTGTTCTTTACCAATTAATAATTATTAAATCAAACTCTACTTTTACTCTTGCCACCTTGCTGTGGCAGAGTATAGCCATTTATGCTACTATCACTTCATTATTTATTTAAATGATTACGCCTTTATGAATATCAAACAATTCCATACCCTTACCGATCAGTTATTCAATAAAATAGAACATTTTTTGGACGATTATATTGATGAACATGATATTGATTTAGACTATGAAACAAATGGCAACGTCATCACCATTAGTTTTCCAAATAGCAGTAAAATCATTGTTAATACTCAAGAACCTCTTTTTCAGATTTGGTTAGCTACACATAATCAAGGTTATCATTTTGATTATTTGAATAATAATTGGATTTGTAATCGAACCGACAAGTCATTCGACCAAATTTTTTCTGAATCTGTAAAAGAACAAGCTGATCAATAATATATACAAAAACGGGAATTAAGTGTTAAATTAATTCCCGTTTAATCGTGTCATGACAAAATCTTACTTAAAAGAAAACTCTACAATAAAGTTAGGTTTGCCAGTTTAACTACCAGCCATTTAATACCTTCATTAACAAAAGCAATTTGAGCTCGCTTATGATCGCCCTCACCATCAAGGTTGATAATAGTTCCTTCACCAAAACGGTTATGTAACACTTTACGACCCAATTGATAACCATCACTTTGGCGAGTTTTTTCAAGGGAAGACTTTTTGAGTCCAGATGATGAGATAACCCCTCGATGACTAATTTGATTTAATTTATCAATCGGCAACTCAGCTAAAAAGCGTGAAGGTAAATTACGCTCTTCACGACCATATAAACGTCTTAACTCAGCTAATGACAGAGTTAGACATTTACGTGCTCTAGTAATGCCGACATAAGCAAGGCGTCTTTCTTCCTCCATTTTTTCGACTTCTTGAGAAGATCGCTGCGCTGGAAATATGCCCTCTTCTAATCCAACAATAAACACATAATCAAACTCCAGACCTTTGGCAGAATGCAGTGTCATTAATTGAACTGAATCTTGTTCATTGATCGCATCACGGCTTTCTAGCGAAGTATAAGCTAAAAATGACTCTAAAACAGTCAATGTTTTACCCGTTTCACTATCTTCAATAATGGTGTTTTCATTGGAACGATAAAATTGCTCAGCGGCCGATACCAATTCCTCAAGATTTTCTAATCTTGCTTGCCCTTTAATGCCTGGTTCTTGCTCATACATCTGCAATACACCAGATAATTTAATAATTGCATCAAGTTGTTTGTAAAATGGTTGTGCTCCGACCTCATCAAAGATAGATTCCATCAATTCCAAAAAACGGCTGATACCTGAACGTTGTCTTTCTGTCAATGCATTGCTTTGAATTAGCATTAAACATGCTTCCCACAATGAAATATTATGTTGCCTTGCCGTCAATCTAACTTTATCTAGTGTGACATTTCCAATTCCTCGTGTTGGCGTATTGATCGTCGCTTCAAAAGCCATGTCATTATGGTGATCATGTAATAGTCGCAAATAGGCCAGCGCTAATTTTACTTCTTGTCGTTCATAAAAGCGAATAGAACCATAAATCTGATAAGGTAATCCCGCTTGTAATAGCGTATCTTCAAATATGCGTGATTGTACATTATTACGGTACAAAATAGCACAGTTTGCGTAATTTTCACCTTCTTGATGACGTTTTTTTATTTGACCAACAACAAACCTTGCTTCATCAAGATCATTAAAACCAATATAAAGCGAAATTTGTTCTCCATCACCTCTATCTGTCCATAAGTTTTTACCCAACCGATTTTGATTTTTCGCTATCAATTTATTGGCCACATCTAAAATATTACCAGTTGAACGGTAATTTTGTTCTAACCGAATAATTTCAGTTTCAGGGTAATCATTGATAAATAGTTGAAGATTATCTGCATTGGCACCGCGCCAACTATAGATAGATTGGTCATCATCACCTACAATCATCACATTAGCTGTATCACCAGCAAGTTTTTTTACCAAGTGATATTGGATCTTATTGGTGTCTTGGAATTCATCAATTAAAATATTGCAAAAACGATGATGACAATAATTTAAAACGTCTTTATCCAAACAAAGCAGTTCATAGGTTCTGAGAATTAATTCCGAAAAATCAACATAACCGACTCTATCACAGATAGCTTGATAGTCACAATAAATCGTTTGCCACATTACCTGTTTAGGATCTTCAGTGACAATATCTTTTGCGCGAACTCCCTTTTCTTTTTGAGTAGAAATAAAAGTAGCACATTCTTTGGCTGACCACTGTTTTTCATCGATTTTTCGTTCGCGAAAAATCCGCTTGATAAGCCGAATTTGGTCTTCTGTATCAATAAGTTGAAAATTAGAAGGTAATTTAGCTTGCTCAGAAAACATACGCAGTAAACGATGAGCCAATCCATGAAACGTACCCACCCACATACCATTAAAATAACCTTCACCCACTAATGCTTGAATACGCTCTTGCATTTCGGTAGCAGCTTTATTTGTAAAAGTAACGGCAAAAATTGAACGCGGCGAATAGTGTTTTTCGACGCAGAGCCACGCAATACGGTGAACTAAAACGCGAGTTTTACCACTCCCTGCGCCAGCAAGAACAATAGTATATTGGTTATCGGTAGTGACTGCATTTTGTTGCTCTATATTCAGTCCATCTAATAATGATTTATTGATTTTCATTATATCTAAACCTATTTTGATAATAGAAAACGCCAGTCAAAATTAATGTTGAGAGTGTTATTAATATTTTTATCATATTCCAAGATATTTTTGTCGACTGTAACTAAACAGCTTAAACTAAAGATAAAGTTCATTGAATCCAACTTATCGTTGTATTGTGCTTAATATAACTTATCTCCATATAACTTCACTGTTTATTTATACAGATAAAAATAAGATTATAGCAGATTCTCTAATTCTGGCAATTGAGTTATTTCGATGTGGGGTAAATACCTTGCATCATCAAGATGTAAAATATCGCAATTATAAATATTGATAAAACACGCTAAAAAACCATTATCAATTGCACCATTAACATCAGTTAGTGCATTATCACCCACATGTAAAATGTGGTGTGATGGAATAGCTAGCTTGTGAGAGGCTAAGTCAAAAATTTCAGGAAAAGGTTTTGAACGCCCGTGTTCACCACCACGCAGTAAAAATTGAAAATAATCACCCAAACCAATTCGATTAATATCAACGTTACCATTAGTAATCACCGCCAAAGGATATTTAGCACCCAATTTGGTTAATAACTCATGTGTTGATTCAGGAACTACCATCTTGTGTCGCCAAAGATTAAAACAAACGAGTGATTCTTCAATCACTTCTGAAAATTTTGACACTGGCATGTTAGTTTTACTTAATAGCGATTTGATGGTTTGAATTCGCCAAACTATGACATCGTGATAAATTTCTGGATCAGAAGCAAGTACGGCATGCTTTTCAGCAAAATACTCAGATAATGTTAAATTACGCAATTGTTCATTATGTTGAAGCGTTTTGATCATTTCTTCTTCCGCTTTTTCAACGATCATCTTATTATCATATAAAGTGTCATCCAGATCAAAAGTAAATGCCTTAATACTATGCATAGATCGATAAAAGTGCATCGTTATTTTCCCCTTTTTGCTCGTGGATGAGCTGAATCATAAACTTCAGATAAATGTGAAAAATCCAAATGCGTATAAACTTGGGTCGTTGATAAATCGGCATGCCCAAGCAACTCTTGTACAGCACGCAAATCTCCACTTGATTCAAGCATATGTGTAGCAAATGAATGGCGTAATTTATGAGGATGAACATGACTGCTTAAACCTTGTTTAACGCCCCACTCTGCGAATCGTTTTTCAACATTACGTGGCGAAATTCGTCTGCCTAACTTTGAAATAAATAGGGCATCGTCTTGTGGAATAAACAGATCTCGCATTGGAAGCCAGTGTTTGATCCATTTGATAGATTCCCGACCTAATGGCAGTTTTCGTTCTTTATTACCCTTCCCCATAACACGAATTTCACCATCGGTAAGATTTAACTCTCGACAATTAAGGCTGACTAATTCGGAAAGACGCAACCCCGAACCATACATAACTTCAAGCATAGCTCTATCACGAACCGAAAGCGGATCGTTATAATCAATATTGAGCAATTGATTAATTTCGTCAATATCGATATTTTTTGGCAAATGTTGACCTAGCTTTGGATTCAACACGCCTCGAGCAGGATTGGCAGTAAGGAGCTTGTTTTTTACCATCCAATCACAAAAACTACGCAAAGCCGATAGCCTTAATGACAAGCTTCTTGCTTGTAGCCCCGTTTGCTTGCTACGACTAATTAACAGTCTTACTGCGGATGAATCTAAATCTTGCCAAGTTAAAATTTCAACCTCTTTTGCCAACGATATAAGTGCATAAAGCTGACGTCGATAATTGATTTGAGTATTTAAACTGAGCTGTTTTTCTGACTTGAGATAATTTAAAAACTGATCGACAGGTAACGTTAATTTAACATTACCATTTTGATTAGACAACTCCATGACGTTTCCTTATTTTTTCCGCATAATCCATCTGCTGATTAAAATAGGTAAAATTTCACTCATCTTTTCAAGTAACAATGTACCTTGCCCAGCTTGATAATGTTCTGGATTAGCACTAGTAAACACTAAAAGCCCCAAATCGCCAAATTGTCCTAATAAAGTTAAAGCCACTGACCCAATATAACCATGTTCAGGTAATAAAAAATCGAGCTCTGTTGAGTTTAATGTGCCTAAATATTGTTGACTATATTGCAAATGCCTAACACGAATAAAATCAAATTGCGAGGAATCTAAAGCTAAGTGATAATAATTTGATGGAGCATTAAGTAACCATTTATCGTCAAAAAGATATAAATAAGCACCACTAAGCCCTAACGATTTTGCCCATGTATTCAATAATACCATTAATTGATTTAAATCATGAGCTTTAATCAATTCAATTTGTAAATCCATCAGTTGTCTAAACAGCAATTCGTTGGCACTAGCATGTTCCATTAATAATGTGATTTCGCACTCTAATTGCTTAATTTTGTTACGTTGACGAGCCATATTCCATTCAGGTAATGAAATAATTCCCCGAACAGGATGAGGCACTCGCATGTACTCCACATACCGCGCATTTCGCATAAAAAAATCAGGGTTATCAATAAGATATTGACTCACAATGTCATCATTTAATTTTTCTGATGAAGGCTGTTGTTGTGTTTTTTTTGCTCTCAATTTTCGTGTATTTTTAGCAACCATAATTAACGTCTATTGTATTATCTTATAATTCTATATACTTTCCGCATTTGATTGGACCACACCAAAAAAAATTAAATAAAATCAATTGCTTTTCTGAATTATTTTATCTTATGAAGTTTTTCATCAACAAATGTTAAAGCCATACAGTAAGAATATCAAAATTAAATGGCAATAAAGCCATCATACACATGCGTAGCAGGTCCAGTCATATAAAGGGGATGATTGCCGCCTTTCCATTCAATTAATAATTTGCCACCCGGTAAATTAACCTTAACACGTTGGTTCAATAATCCTTGATTAATACCGACCGCTACCGCAGCACAAGCCCCCGTACCACAAGCTTTCGTTTCGCCAACCCCACGTTCAAATACACGCAAATTAATGTTATCGCGATCAATAATATGCATAAACCCAATATTGGCGCGTTCAGGAAAGCGATCATGTTGCTCTAATAATGACCCAAGTGTTGCCACTTCTGCTGTTACAATATTATCAACTTGAATCACACAGTGAGGATTCCCCATAGATGCAACACCACATAATATGGTCTGTTCTTGTGCACGAATGATATAGGTTTTTTCTTCTTTAATAGCCTTAAAAGGAATCTTATTCGGTTCAAAAATAGGCTCCCCCATATTCACACGTACGGTATCGTCGTCATTGACGGTTAAAACAATATTACCTTTCATGGTACTGACTTTTAACACGCGTTTTCGGCTTAGTCCTTTTAAACGAACAAAACGCGCAAAACAACGAGCACCATTACCGCACTGCTCAACTTCAGAACCATCGGAATTAAAAATACGATAATGAAAATCACTATCGGGTACATAAGGAGGCTCAACAATAAGAAGTTGATCAAACCCGACACCCGTATACCTATCTGCCATGCGTTTAATCATTTCTGCCGAGAGATGAACATTTTGCGTCACTGCATCAATAACCATAAAATCATTTCCGAGTCCATGCATTTTTGAAAAGTTCATCGTTAGTTTACCTTCTATATGTCAACCGTGTTAGTTTGTTATTCTTCAGTTTAGGCTGTTAACCAGCATCAACTTAAAAAGGAAATGCTATTGTGATTAAGCATTCCGATATAATGTATAAATATTATAAAACCACTTCTCCGTGCCATAAATCTTCGAAAGATTCACGCTTACGGATTAATTTATGTTGTTGTTCATCAATAAGCATCACTTCAGCAGGTCTCGGGTGACTATTGTAATTCGAGGCCATACTAAAACCATAAGCACCAGCACTACAAATGACCAATAAATCATCTTGGTTAACCGAAAGCTGGCGCTGATAAGCCAGTACATCGCTTGATTCACATATTGGTCCAACAACATTATATACAAACGATTCATCGCCGGCTCGTGGTTGTTTTTCAGGCAATATATTCATCCAAGCATCGTAAAGGGCTGGACGGATTAAGTCATTCATCCCCGCATCAACAATCGCAAAATGGTTACCATCTTGGTGTTTG
Source organism: Gilliamella sp. App4-10 (assembly GCF_001690495.1). GTDB lineage: Bacteria > Pseudomonadota > Gammaproteobacteria > Enterobacterales > Orbaceae > Gilliamella > Gilliamella apicola_G. The sequence goes on along the minus strand of NZ_LZGS01000046.1, from coordinate 116,218 downwards.
GTATATTCTACTTTAGTAATTAACATACCTGAATTAGCAACAATAGACCGTCCTGGCTCAAACAAAATTTCAATATCGGGATAATTAGCTAATTTGTTTTTTAACTCAGTCACAAGTTGTGATGCTGTAGGAGGTTGTTCATTATCATAACAAACACCTAAACCGCCACCTAAATCGATATGTTCAATAACAATATTATCCGATTGTAGTTTATCCACTAAGGCAAGAATACGATCGGCAGCATCAAGAAATGGCGATAATTGAGTTAACTGTGAACCAATATGACAATCAATACCAACAATATTGATATTGGCTAATGATCGTGCCTTTCGGTAAACATCTAAAGCTAACTCATAGCTAATCCCAAATTTATTTTCGCGTAGACCTGTTGAGATATAAGGATGTGTTTTAGCGTCTACATCGGGATTGATTCTTAATGAAATCGGTGCAGTTTTATTTAATCGTTTGGCAACTTCATCAATTCGATACAATTCGGCTTCAGATTCAACATTAAAGCATTTAATGCCGACTTCAAGCGCACGTTCAATTTCAACGATTGATTTAGCAACACCAGAAAAAACGATTTTTTTAGGATCGGCACCCGCTTTTAATACTCGCTCTAACTCACCTTGTGAAACAATATCAAAACCCGCTCCCAGTTTTACCAATAAACTTAAAACCGCTAAATTACTATTAGCCTTAACCGCATAACAAACTAAATGCTTATTATTAGTCAAAACCTGTTCATAGGCTAGAAACTGTTTACTGATGTGATCGGCCGAATAAACATATAATGGTGTACCATACTGCTTAGCAAGATCGGCTATTGCTATTTGATTAGCGAATAAACGATCATGTTGATAATTTAAAAAATCCATCACGTTATTCCATTATGCAATTTTAATGAATGCATCAGTTTGAATTGAAGTCATTGTTGTTGATTGAGCCTGCTGCGTTACCGTTTTTTCAACTGGACGATAAAGCGGGCCCTTTAATCCACATCCCATTAATGTCAACGTAACAAAAAGGACAAAGAGTAATTTTATAATTGATTTCATACAATATCCGCAATTCTTTCTATTTTTTAGAATGCTATCTATATTACACGATAGGCACAATGCTGCAAAGCGCAAATAATAACACCTAAACAAACAGATATACAAAATTGGGAAACTGTGCTGTTTTATCAAAATTAGCGTTATGCTCCACCGTTAAATTATATTAGTGGAGCATAATGTATTTTAATTGCAGATGATGAGTTCACTATTGATTTTCTTTAACTCTAGAGTTTTGAAAATAAAGGATAATTAGCTTTTTCTCCAATTGCTTTTAAGCGTTTTTGGGCGGTAATTATGTTGTCTTGCCATTTTTCATCTTTTGCCCACATTTCAATCACTAAGGGTGCAACATAATTCATAGCACGGAGCGTATTGAAAATAGCGTTAAAATCAACATCTCCTTCACCAATAACCAGATCCCTAAACTGTCCGAGATAATCGGCTTTAACTTTGAAGGTATCTTTTAGATGAACTTGGACTATATGATCACGGCTTAACATAAGTTCAGTGCAAGTATCATAATTCCAACCAGTAATATTACCGACATCAGGATAAGCCATAAAGTAAGGAGAGTCGATATTTTTTTTTAGGATTTCGAATTTACTTAAACTGTTAAGATAAGGCGTATCCATAATTTCAACCGCTAACATCACCCCTGCTCTCTCTGCTTGCTTAACTGCCCACTGCATACCTTGAATAAAGCGCTGATGCGTTTGTAAGTCAGCCGGTTCATAATAAACATCATAGCCAGCTAGCTGAATCACTCTTATTCCTAACTTATAAGCTAGCGTAATGGCTTTATCCATGATGATTTTAGCTTCATTGCGGATATCATTATTGGCTGAACCAAATGGATATTTACGATGTGCACTTAAGCACATGGAATGTAGGGGAATTCCGATTTTTTCACATTGATGCCTGAGTGAATAGATCTCATCGTCAGACCAATTTAATCTGGCACGGCGTTCATTCGATTCATCGATCGAAATTTCGATAAAATCAAATCCTAGGTTTTTAGTTACTTGTAATTTATCTTGCCATGATAACTCGTTAGGTAAGGCTTTTTCATAAATACCAATGCGAGGCGTATTTTTGGCTTGATACAGTGTTTCTGATATATCTTTACTTTGACTTTGCGACATTGTGATAACCCATATTTTATATAAAAAGAGATCATGCAGTCAGTTTCTTCGACTGCATGCGGTTGTTACCAATATTTTGCAATCTGTTCTCTTAATGCATGCGCAGTTTTTTGACCGTTTTCACTAGCCAAAGCACGTCCAGCAATAAACGCTTTGGTTTTAATACCCGCAAATAGATGTATATCTTCAGGTACAATGCCGCCTGTAATTGACAGTTCTAACCCTAAATCAGAAAGTTGACGCATTTTAATTAAATCATCCTCACTCCAGCCAATACCAGCAAGTTCAGCATCGCGTGACCGATGATATATTGCTTGCTTAATGCCTAATTTCCGCCACGCTTTCGCATCATCTAATGTCCAATGACCATATAATTCAATTTGAATTTCGCCTTTAAATTCATCAGCCACTTTTTTACATGCTTCAACGGTTGCAATGTGAGCTGCGGCTGATACTGTTAACCAATTTGCGCCGGCTGAAAACGCCATTTTTGCCAATATCGCACCACCGTCAGTTGTTTTTAAATCACAGACTAAAATATGATTTGGATAGAGCTCTCTTAGCCTTTTTACACTTTGCATGCCTGCACCAAAAGCAAGAATGGTGCCAACTTCAATGATTTCGACAAATCCTGCTACATTTTTCGCCACATCTAAGGCTGGTGCTAATTCGGTTTGATCTAACGCAATTTGTAATTTTGGTGTTGACATGTTTTTCTCCTTATCTCTTTTATTTTTGACCGTAGTAAGCATTCGCACCATGTTTGCGAAAGTAGTGCTTATCTGATAAAGTTTGTTGAATTTTAATTGTCTGATTTAGTTGGCGGGTTGCCAATGCCATCATGGCGATTTCTTCAAGTACAACGGCATTATGTACAGCATCAAAAGCACTTTTACCCCAGCAAAATGGCGCATGTCCCGAAATCACCGCTCCTGGCATTGCGACAGGATCAAGCCCACGGCATTTAAATTCTTCAACAATAACTAACCCGGTGTTTTTTTCGTAGTCAGTTGCAATTTCGCTATCGGTCAATTCACGTGTGCAGGGCACATCGCCATAAAAGTAATCAGCATGTGTGGTGCCTAAAGCAGGAATATCTAATTCAGCCTGAGCCCAAATGGTTGCATAACGTGAATGCGTATGTACAACACCACCAATATCAGGAAACGCTTTATACAGTTCGATATGCGTTGCAGTATCGCTTGAAGGATTCAACCTCCCTTCAACAATGTCGCCCGTTAATGAAACCACCACGATATCATCAACGGTCATATTGCTATACTCAACACCAGAAGGCTTAATGGCAATAACCGCTTTAGTGCGATCAATTTCAGACACATTACCCCACGTAAAGGTGACCAAATTATATTTTGGTAACAATAAATTAGCTTGTAAGACACGTTTTTTTAAAGCTTGATACATAACTCAACCTCCGCTCAAAGCCTGATCAATAACGGCATAAACATCTTCTTTTGAGTTACATCGCCTCAATTTGTCAAGATCAACACCAGTTTCGCTATTTTCATCATCTAAGATTTGGGTCACTTCCATTAATCCTTCCATATGCTGATCAGACGTACTACCAGCAAGCGTTACTAAAACATCCACTGGTTCATCTTCACCTTCAAAATAGACGGGATTTTTTAAGGTAACTAAAGCAAACGCAGTTCGATTTACGCCGTCTTCAGGTCTGGCATGCGGCATAGCAAAATTTGGTGCAATAATAATGTAGGGTCCCATTGTTTTAACGCAGTTAATAATGGCATCGTAATAGGACGGCTCTATCGCTTTTGATGCAACTAACATATCCGTGCCTAGCTTGATAGCTTCTTGCCAGGTTGCAACATCTGCTTTGAGCAAAATAGAGTTATTCTCAATTAATGATTCTTTTAAAGCCATGTTGTACTCCTTTTTTTATTGGAAAATCTATTTAGAAATTACTTGATTAATCAGCTTAATAAGCTCATCACCAAAAGTTTGTGGATTAAGCATATTTTGTACACCTAACGCATACTGACCTTCATTAACTTCAATTTCATGAATAAGATGTTTTGAAGCAACAATAATATCGACATTAGGAAGACGTGATTTATAATCAGTCACTGCACAAGAGTCCATTTCATTCGGGATTCCTTTTTTATTTAAGTAATTGGCAATTTTCATTTTCATCATCATTGAGGAACCTTGGCCACTACCACAGACAGCCAAAATGCGAACTGCGCGATCTTTGCTTGTATCGATATCATCCATTTTTTCAACTACAGCTTTATTGATATCTTGATGTTCATCATTTATCTCTGGTTGATTTTTTTGCATGGCTTCATCCAAACGTAACTGTTTAGCAGCAAAGAACATATAAAGCATGGCTAATGCAATAAGCACATAGATAAATAAATGCGAAATAGATAAACCTTGTAAAATCGGTGGAAATAATATTGCCCAATCAGCCATTCCCATCCAAGAATCAATCGGTGTACCATTTTGTGCAAAAATATAAATGACCCAAGCCGAACCAAACACCTCTATCATGCCCATTACAAAACAAATTTTCATAACGGCCTTCCAACCACCAAAGTGGTTAGCAAAAACACCAATGGTTGCGTTCGAAAAAAACATCGGAATAAAACCAGGAATAATCATGATCGGTGATTTAAAGACAAGTAATAAAGCAATCGCTAAAAATTGTCCTAATGCTCCCCAAATAAAACCAAATACCATGGCATTAGGCGAAAATGCATAAATGGCAGCACAATCAATCGCCAATACAGCATTGGGAATTAATTTTTCTGAAATACCTTTAAAGGCTTCAGACAGCTCAGCAACAAACATACGCACACCACTTACAATCACTTGGATCGCCACAGCAAATTTAAGACCAGTTTCAAAAATATAGATTGTCCAATGAGTTGATCCCGCCATGGTTTGCAAATTATCTAAACCAAAAGAAAGTAAAATAATTCCGAAGAAAAATGTCATAACAATAGTGGTTGCAGCGATACTATCATGAAAAATGTGCAACCATTTAGGTAGTTTTAAATTATCCACCGAATCGTTTTTATTCCCCAGTTTGGGCGCTAATTTAACGGCAATCCATGATCCAATTTGTTGTTGGTGACCAATTGAAAATCCAGCACCACCGGTGACAGCCTCAGTGGGTTTAAACATCATATTCGAAAAGATCCCCCAATAAAGCGCGATAATAACGGCTGAATAGATAATGGTTTCCCACATACTGTAGCCAAAAAGAAAGTAAAATAATGCAATTAAACCGACCTGCTGAAACATAATATGGCCAGTTAACATGATGGTTCGAATACCTGTTATACGTCGAAAAATCACCAACACGATATTAATAGCCAATGCTAACAATACTGCATAACCAACCCATGAATAGTTTTCATGCATGCCATTTTCAACGGCCACCATTGATGCATAGGTATCAATAATAGATCCCTTAATGCCATGATACTCTGCCAGTTTAGCGATAACAGGTTTGAAAGTTGAAACTAACACGCCAGATCCAACTTGTAATAACATAAAACCCACAATGGTTTTGATGGTACCTTTTAAAATTGTTGTTATATCTTTACGTAATAGACAATAACCTAACATTGTTACCAAACCCAGCAACAAAGGCGCCTTTGTCATAACTTGACTATAAAAAATATAAAATACGTTATAGATTACTTCCATATGTTCCTCTCATCAGTTATCGACATTTTTCATTACTCAAACAATACATCTCGAAAATCAAGTTTTATCAAAATTAAAACACATCGATATCTTCCACAATCAAAATAATTCATTCAATGATTATTTTTGATTAATTTGACAACGATCACTTTTCCAAACGATTAATAACCGCACCTGTGACACTCATCACATTTTGATAAAAAAGCACGAGCAAAATTTTAAGTTAAAGTTATTATTATCAATGAATTAGATAACTACTTTAGTGAATTAAATTTTAAAATAATTGACATAAATATAAATGAAAATTATCATCAATTTAAATCACATTTAATCAACAATTATAAAGAGGTTATAATGAACGAGCTATCTCGGCATAACGAAATAGTGGCATTAGTTAACGAAAAAGGTATGGTTAAAGTTACTGAGTTAATTTCACTTTTTGCTATTTCACCCGCAACTGCTCGGCGAGACATCACAAAACTGGATCAAGAAGGACGAGTAAAAAAAGTCCGCAATGGAATTATGCGATTAGAAGAAGTAAAACCAACTTGGGTACCAATTGATAATCACAATACTGACCATTATCACGAAAAAGCACGCATTGCCATACGTGCTGCTAAACTATGCAATAATGAAGAAAACATTATTATAAACTGTGGCTCGACAGCATTTTTACTCGGTCGCGAACTGTGCGGTAAAAATGTCTCAATTATTACTAACTACTTTCCATTAGCGTGTTACTTAATTGAGCATGACCATGAAAATGTCATCATTATGGGAGGATTATACAACAAGACACAAAATATTATTCTTAACCCCATTGCCAATATTACCAATTCTTATGCAGGCAAATGGATGTTTACCAGTGGTAAAACATTAACGCCAACCGGTCTTTATAAAAACGAAATTTTAGGCGCTGTTGCTGAACAGCAAATACTTGAACAAGTCGAAAATTTAGTTGTTGTTGTTGATAGTTCAAAAATTGATAAAAATGCCAATTCAGGCATGCTTTTTTGTCCTGTCAATAAAATCGATATTTTAATTACTGGGAAACAAGCAAATAAGGACGTGATTGAATGCATTAAGGAGCAAGGCGTTAAAGTTATTTTAGTTTAACTATAAATTGTAAAAGGAACAAAGTATGAGTAAAGTGAACGAAATTACCCGTGAATCATGGATATTAAATACATTTCCTGAATGGGGAACCTGGCTTAATGAAGAAATAGAAACGACAGAAGTTAAACCCAACACATTTACAATGTGGTGGCTTGCTTGTACCGGTATCTGGTTAAAATCAGCTGGTAATACAAATATATCTGTCGATTTTTGGTGTGGCACTGGAAAAAAAACACACGCAAATCCATTAATGAACAAACAACATCAAATGATGCGTATGGGTGGCGTGCGTGAATTACAACCAAACTTAAGAACCAGTCCATTTGTTCTTGACCCTTTTGCAATAAAACAAATTGATGCCGTCATGGCAACGCACGATCATGCCGATCATATTGATGTCAATGTGGCTGCTGCTGTCATTCAAAACTGTTCATCTAAAGTTAAATTTATTGGTCCTAAAGCTTGTGTAGAATTATGGAAAAGTTGGGGAGTTCCAGAAGATCGCTGCATTGTTGCCAAAGTTGGCGAAACAATTCAAGTTGGTGACATAACCATTCGTGTATTGGACTCTTTTGATAGAACTTCACTCGTTACTCTACCCAAAGGCGTATCATCTACAGATAAATCTATTTTAGATGGCATGAATGACAGAGCAGTTAACTATCTATTTGAAACAACGGGTGGTTCACTTTATCACTCTGGTGATTCACACTATTCTAATTATTATGCAAAACACGGTAATGATTATAAAATTGATGTTGCATTGCTATCTTATGGCGAAAATCCACGTGGTGTAACAGATAAAATGACTTCAGCAGATATCTTGCGCGCAGCTGAATCACTCAATACTAAAGTCGTTATTCCTTTCCATCATGACATTTGGGCCAACTTCCAAAGTGACCCGCGTGAAATCGAAGTGTTATGGCAAATGAAAAAAGATCGCCTAGATTATCAATTTAAGCCTTTCTTTTGGCAAGTGGGAGGAAAATATACTTATCCAACCGATAAACATAAAATGCATTATCAACATTATCGTGGATTTAGAGATATCTTTACCGATGAGCCAGAATTACCTTATCGCTCATTCTTATAACTCTGCAATTTTATGTTAACTTTAATGTGTGGACTAAAAACAACAGTGTTGAAGCCCACACATAAACTCATTATCTCTAAATGAGTACAACATTAAATATCTGTTCAAAAAATACTGCAACAATTATACATTAATATATTTTTCACGATTTGGCAGCCAACAGTTAACTAATTGTAAGGCGCTTTGCGGATAGTTTGTTTGGATATCATAAGATGCGTGTTGGATTTCACTAATCAAATGCTGATCACGAATCAAATCAACCACTTTAAAATTAGCCGTACCCATTTGGCGAGTCCCTAAAATTTCACCACTACCACGAAGTTCAAGATCTTTTTGGGCAATAATAAAACCATCATTACTTTCACGCATTACTTTCATGCGTGCTTGGGCGACTTTGCTTAGGGGCGCTTGATACATTAATACACAATGAGATACAGCCGAACCTCGTCCAACTCGTCCACGTAACTGATGCAATTGGGCTAAACCTAAACGTTCTGCATTTTCAATAATCATTAAGCTAGCATTAGGTACATCAACGCCAACTTCAATAACTGTTGTGGCGACAAGCAATTGAATTTTTCCGGCTTTAAAGTCTTGCATGACCGATTGCTTTAAATCAGATTTCATTTTTCCATGCACTAACGCAATACTTAAATGAGGTAAACGCGCCAGTAATTCAGCAACCAGCATTTCAGCCGCTTGTGCATCAAGCGTTTCAGACTCTTCAACCAAGGTACATACCCAATATACTTGGCGATTATCTAAACAAGCTTGGTTGACACGTTCAATGATCTCATCTCGGCGAGTATTAGGTACTACAACTGTAGTGATAGGCGTTCTGCCTGGTGGTAATTCATCAATAACTGAAACATCGAGATCAGCATAAACTGTCATGGCTAATGTTCGGGGAATAGGCGTTGCGGTCATAATTAATTGATGTGGATAAAGATTATCTTTAATACCTTTTTCCCAAAGACTTAGGCGCTGATTAACACCAAACCGATGCTGTTCATCAATAATCACTAAACCTAACGAATAAAATTCCACTTGATCAACAAACACCGCATGTGTACCAATTAACAGGGTAATTTCACCATTTAAGATACGCTCATAACGCTGACGCTTATTTTTAGCGGTTAATCTCCCTGATAACCAATCCACAGAAATACCAAGAGGAGCAAACCATTGTTTAAAATTGTGATAATGTTGCTCTGCTAATATTTCAGTCGGCGCCATTAATACCACTTGTCGATTATTTTCTATTGCATTGAGTGCTGCTAGTGCTGCAACTAACGTTTTGCCAGAACCAACATCTCCCTGGATTAATCGCATCATTGGAATTGGTTTTGCCATATCCTGATAAATATCTTGAACCACTCGTTGCTGAGCACGAGTGGGGTTAAAAGGTAATGAAGATAAAAACGGTTTGATAAACTGTTGACTAACATTCATTGCATAAGCTTGTTGCTTTTGATTATCGGTTTTCAACATCAACATGCTTAAATGATAGGCGAGCAATTCTTCAAAAATAAACCGTCTAATTGCAGGGTGTTCCCCATTCGACAATTGCTTTATATCAGTATCTATTGGTGGATTATGAATAATATTTAATGAATCAAAAACAGTGAAATAGCGACTCGCTAGCGGTGTCGGTAAGATTTCTTTTGGTGGGTTACGTTTTAATAGTAGCAGTGCAGTGCGTATCAATTTACGAATAATATTTTGCGTAAGTCCGTAAGTTGTTGAATAGACAGGCGTATATCTTTCTTCATTGCAATCAGAAGCTAACAATTTAGCTTCACGACTATCTTTAATTTTATATTGTGGATGAATTACTTCAGGATAGCTTTTTCCTCTTTTAACCTCACCATAAGCACTTACCCACTTACCTGGCGTTAAACTTGCTTTCATTCCAGCATTGAAATTCATAAATCTTAATATCGCTATTCCTGAGTCATCTTGAATATAACAAACTAACATTTGTTTACGTCTAAAGATCACTTCAGTTTTTATGATACACCCCTCAATCGTGGTATACTCACCGATAGCCACATCACCAATGGCACAAGTCGAAGTGCGATCTTCGTAACGTAAAGGAAAGTGCAACAATAGATCTTTAACAGTATAGACACCTAATGTATTAAACTTTTTTTCTAGACTTTCACCAATTCCCGTTAACTTTATCAGCGGTAACTGGTCAAAAAAACGATTTATCATAATGCCTAATTTATATTTCGTGTAACATTCACTACATCTGGTTGTAATGACATTTTACGAATCAATTCATTAAGTTGCTGAGTATTTTTTACTTCTATCTGCAAAATAACCGTATAAATTTGTCTATCTTTTTCTTCGGTATTTAACCATTGTAGTCGGGTATCGTCATCATTAATAATTGAAAGTATATTCGCCAAAGAACCTTGAGTATTTAAAATATCAATCCAAATTTCGGCTACAAAGCGTTGAGAAATATCTGGCGCCCATTTGAGTGAGATATATTTTTCTGGATTATTTTGATAGCCTGTAACATTTCGGCAAGATTCATGATGCACTGTTAGCCCTTTTTCAGGACTGACATGCCCAATAATGGGATCATTGGGAATAGGATGACAACACTTAGAAAACGTAACCAAGACACCTTCACTTCCAGTGATAACAAGGGTTTTATTTGGCTCTGATTTATTTTGTAACAGCGCTTTATGTTCTAAACCTTTGGCAATAAAATGACTCATAATATTGCCTAACCCAATTTCAGCTAAGACATCATCAAAACAGGACAATTTAGCTAATTCAACCACTCGTTCTTTTTGACTTAATGACAAAGCATTAATACCGCCAGATTTAACTAACGAAAGATTGAGTAAACGTCGACCTAATTCAATTGCATCTTCACGTTTAAGCGTTTTAAGCGCCTGACGAATACGCGACTTTGCTTTGGCACTAACCACAAAATTTAACCAATTCGCGTTAGGTCGACCTTCTGGTGAAGTAATAATTTCAACAGTTTGCCCACTCTTTAATGGTTGTGATAAAGGGTAAGGTTTACGATCAACAATTGCACCAATACATTGATAACCAATATCAGAATGAACTGCATAAGCAAGATCAACTGATGTCGCTCCTTTAGGTAACTGTACAATACGCCCTTTAGGAGTAAAAACATAAATTTCTTTTGGAAACAATTCCGATTTTACGTTTTCAATAAATTCGAAAGAATTACCTACACTTTGTTGCAGTTCTAACAGGCTTTGCATCCAGCGCTGCGCTTTGATTTGTGTGGTCGTATTGTTTAATTCATCCGTTTCATTATATACCCAATGCGCAGCAACCCCCATTTCGGCCATTTGATCCATATCTTCGGTACGGATTTGTACTTCAACCGGAGTGCCGTGTGGTCCAATTAACGATGAATGTAACGATTGATATCCATTTGCTTTAGGAATCGCTATATAATCTTTAAAACGATTAAGACGTGGTTTATACAAATTATGTATTAGTCCAAGCGCGCGATAGCAAGCATCGACATCTTTAACCACAATTCTAAATGTGTAAATATCCATGATAGAATGAAAGTGCTGCTCACGTAGCTGCATCTTTTGATAAATGACATAGATATTTTTTTCAATACCAGTAACTTCTGCGTCAATATGGGCTTCTAATAATCGACCACGTATTTCAAACAAAATTTGTTGAATAAGTTCTTTTCGTGTATTTCTTGCCGTTTTAACTACTTTTTCAAGCACTTTAGCACGATTGGGATGCATTGCAGTAAAGCTCAAAATTTCGAGTTCAGTTTTAATATGATTAATCCCTAAACGATGCGCTAAAGGCGCATAAATTTCGAGAGTTTCTTTGGCAATACGACGACGTTTATCAGGTCTTAAAGCACCTAATGTGCGCATATTATGGGTGCGATCTGCAAGTTTAATTAAAATAACACGCACATCTTCGGTCATGGCAAGCACCATTTTCCGAAAATTTTCAGCTTGTGCCTCTTGTCTGTTACGGAATTTTAACTTATCAAGTTTAGAGACACCTTCAACTAAAATGGCAACATGTTTACCAAATTTATTCGTAATATCCTGAAAGGTGACAGAAGTATCTTCAATAGTATCATGTAAAAGTGCGGCAATGATTGTTTCATAATCAAGCCGCATATTAGCCAAATTTGTTGCGACTGCAACTGGGTGAGTGATATAAGGTTCGCCACTACATCGGAATTGCCCTTCATGTGCATTTTTAGCAAAAAGATAAGCATCTTGTATCGATTCAACTTGTTTAGGTGGAAGATAAAATGCTACAACCTCTTTTAAGCTATCAAAATATTGCATAAGCAATTCCTGTAAAGCTTATTCGTACGAAGGCGTGTTTTCGAGGAGAATCGATTCATGAAGCGTTGCACGCGCTTCTGCCTCTACGTCTTGACGCGTTTGAAAGTCAGCGATATCAAGAATTTGCTTATTGACAAGACCATCTTCAATTTCACGTAATGCAATAACGGTTTCCTTGTCGTTTTCTTCCGGAACAAGTGGTGATTTATTTTCAACTTGTAGTTGACGAGCGCGTCTTGCTGCTACAATAACGAGATCAAAGCGATTACCAATTTTTTCTACTGCATCTTGAACAGTTACACGTGCCATTTTTACCCCTAATATTGTTTACTAAAATGCTTCATTTGAAAGATCCAATATTGTACTTAAATTTGTAGGCAATTGTCTATATTAATATTGCTTTACCTATCGAAATCAAGGGCTCTGAGATAAATAAAAAAACAATCCTTCCGATTTTATTAATGGTCACGATAACTAAATAGATTCATCATCAACTTTACTATTTATTTGTTCCTTACTTTGGACTAATTTAACCGCAAAATAGAGATCATAAGCAAAATCAATATAATTATCATCAAGCTTAATATTCATTTGTTTAAACCAGTTTTTAAGAGTTTTGCGTCGGCCAGATAAGATTAAAATGACGTTTCTTACTTTTAAAGAGTTTACTAATTCATTAATGCCCGACAACACACTCACATCTTTATAAGTAAAGCAAGGAATCGCATCAACAATCACATAATTTATAGACTCATCTGCTTCGTCAATATAACTAATAATTCTTCGTCTAAAATAAGCAATATTGAAATAAGTTAACGGAGAATTAAATCGATAAATCATCGTGTTATTGACTGGTCGTACATCCTGACCTATTGAATGAATGCGACCACTTTCATCAATACCTAGTAATTGATCTTTTGGCCTAAATACGCGGCGTAAAAATAAAAATAGACCTAGCAGTACCGCCAGTGCCATACCTGGAATAATACCAATTACAAGCACTGAAACGAGCGTTGTCAAACTTAAATAAAATGCGTCTCGGTCAAATTTAAAAAAACGGATAATTGTTTGAAAATTGATTAACGACATTGAAGAGTAAATTAAAATCACTCCTAACACGCAAGTTGGAATAAATTGTAAAGGTGAAAGAAAAAACAATACCACTATACCAATTAACATTGCTGCAATAATCGAAACGAGCTGAGTTTTTCCTCCATTGGCATCATTCACAGCGGTTCTGGATGATGTGCCACTAACAACAAAACCTTGGGATAATCCTGCTACAATATTGGCGATACCCAATGCTTTAAACTCAATATCAGCATTGGTTTCGTAGTTATTTTTCGAGGCAAAACTGCGCACCGTTATCATCATACTCACAAAACAGATAATGGCAATATTAAGTGAAGGGACAACTAAATCACGCATTAAACCTTTATCGAAATCAAGCCATGATTCGACAGGTATAAAATCACCGTTCACATTACCAATGATACGAATATTAAAATGATCAAAATTAAACAGCCATGAAAAAAAAGTCATCACAATGACGGCTAACAGCGGCGCTGGATATTGAGGCTTTAAACGCTTTGAAACAATTAAAATTAATAATGTAAAAAATGAAACCAGTGCAGTACCTAGATGAATTTGTAATATTTTAAAAGGAAAATACACAATACGCTCAATCAAATAAGAATAATCATAACTAAAGCCCAATGTTTTGGCTAACTGATCAACCATAATGGTGATTGAAATACCATTCAATAAACCAATTAAAATGGGCTGGCTAAGTAAGTCAGCTAGTGCGCCAAGATGCAGCTTTCCAGCGATGATACACCAGATACCAATCATTATGGTTAATATAACAACTAACTGCCAACGCAAGATTGGATCATTTGCCGCTAACGGCAATACAACGGCAGCAACCACTGCACAAGTGGCCGTATCAGGTCCGACAATCAGCTGTTTAGAAGAACCAAAAAGCGCATATACAATTAAAGGCAAAATGGTCGAATACAGTCCAGCTATAGCACCAACGCCAGTCAATTCAGCATAAGCAATTGACACTGGTAATGAAACAGCAGCAACCGATAAACCTGCCTTAATGTCAAAATTAAGATATTCACGTCTATACTGTAATAGACTGCCTAATCCTGGCATCCATGAATCTATTTTTTGAAAAAAAGCACTGTGAAAAAACCTGCCCATACTGTTCCTTATTTTCCAGCTATGCTCATATTATCAATCAAAATCGAACCACATTGAATATTCGTTCTTGTTTCGATATCATTACCAATTGCTACAATGTTTTTATATATATCTTTAAGATTACCAGCAATGGTAATTTCGCTAACTGGATATTGAATTTGTCCATTTTCAACCCAAAAACCTGTGGCTCCGCGTGAATAATCTCCTGTCACACTATTAACACCTTGCCCCATTAACGAAGTCACAACAACACCTTTATCCAATTTTTTAAGCAAATCATCAAAACCCGCATTAGTTTGGCTTGGTGATACAAACCAATTATGAATTCCCCCTGCATGACCAGTCGAGGTTAATCCCAATTTACGAGCAGAATAATTGCCTAACAAATAAGTTTGCAACACGCCTTGTTCAACAATATTGCGCTTAACCGTTTTTGTGCCCTCACTATCAAAAGGCGATGATCCAACACCTTTTAAAATATGCGGATCTTCATAAATTGTCAGCCATTTAGGAAAAATAGTTTGTCCAACACTATCTAAAAGAAATGACGATTTACGATAAATTGCACCACCACTTATGGCACCAATCAAATGCCTAATGAGTCCAACAGCAACTTCAGCACAAAATAACACTGGAACTTGCATGGTTGCGATTTGCTTAGCGCCTAAATGTGAAATCGCTCTATCAGCCGCTTGCATGCCAACCCAATTTGCTGATTTTAATTCACTAAAATCGCGTGATGAAGTATAGGCATAATTACTTTCCATCTGCCCTGCTTGTTCAGCAATGACTGAACATGAAAGTGAATGTGAACTTGCACAATAACCTTGTAACATCCCCAAACTATTACCATAAACATAAACACCATAGCGACTACTAAAATAGCCGCCATCAGTATTAATTAATTTAGAATGATTGAGCGCAGTTAGCTCGGCTTGTTTGGCCTGTTCAATGGCATTATCAACATTTAAATCACTTGGATAAAACAAATCTAAATCGGGTGGATTAAACGCCATTTGGCTTACATCGCCCAAACCAGAACAAGGATCGGGCGAGGTATATTGCATAATATTAATGGCCATATCCACCGTTTGCAAAATGGCTTGAGAGGACAAGTCATTGGTTGACGCACTGCCTTTACGTTGATCTTGATAAACAGTAATGGATAATGCCCCATCACTATTAAATTCCACATTTTCGGTTTCTCCCATCCGCGTACTTACACTAATACCAGTTGATTGATTAATTGACACCTCAACTGCATCAACACGAGGTTTTGCTTGTTTAATGGCATTAGCAACAATCGCCGATAAATTCTCTTTTTGATGTAAGGCTTCTTTTTTAATCTGTTCAATACTCATTTTATTATTTTCTACAATTCTGCTAGTGATACGTTATAATAAGCCAGAATTGAATATTAGTTAACAAAAGAAATAATATGAATCATAATCAAGAGAAAAACTTAGAACCCAACTTCGCTATTGACACAGAAGATGACGAAATCATCTACGTTAGTAAAAGTGAAATCAAACGCGATGCCGAAGCCCTAAAAAAATTAGGTATCGAGCTTGTCAATTTAAGCAAAAACGAACTGGAAAAAATCCCTCTTGATGAGGATCTTATTTATGCCATTGAACTTGCGCAGAAGATAAAAAAAGAAGGGTATCGTAGACAAATTCAATATATTGGCAAGCTTCTACGTAGCCGAGATATTGAACCTATTAGCCAAGCGCTTGATAAGCTCAAAAATCGCCACAATCAGCAAATTGCTTTATTTCACAAACTTGAAAAGCTACGCGATGACCTGATTGCAACTAGCGATGCTGAAACCATTATGGACTTATACCCAACAGCCGATCGCCAGCAACTGCGCACTTTAGCTCGTTTAGCTAAAAAAGAGCAAGAAGCAAATAAACCCGTCAAATCGGCAAAGCAAATTTTTCAATATTTAAAAGAATTGAGCGATACAAAATAATCTTTATAATGTGCGCTTATTGTTATTAACAAACACATATAAACTTAGATAGAGGATACAAAAATGGGACTTTTAAATGTACCAGCAGGTAAAGAATTACCAGATGATATTTACGTTGTGATTGAAATTCCAGCTAATGCTGATCCAATAAAATATGAAGTCGATAAAGATACCGGTGCTGTATTTGTTGACCGTTTTATGGCAACAGCAATGTTTTATCCATGTAACTATGGTTATATTAATCACACATTATCATTAGATGGTGATCCAGTTGATGTATTAGTCCCAACGCCATACCCACTACAACCGGGCTCTGTTATTCGTTGTCGCCCAGTCGGGGTATTAAAAATGACTGACGAAGCAGGTCAAGATGCAAAACTGGTTGCAGTACCTCACAGCAAACTATCAAAAGAATATGATCATATTAAAGACGTCGATGATTTACCTGAATTACTCAAATCGCAAATCAAACACTTTTTTGAACAATACAAAGCATTAGAAAAAGGTAAATGGGTTAAAGTTGACGGTTGGGACAATGCTGAAGCTGCTCGTAAAGAAATTATTGAATCATTTGAACGAGCAAAAAACAAATAAAATTTAACGCCCGAAAAATAACCACTCAAAAAGCCATAAATATTATTTTATGGCTTTTTTTATTTTTTAAATTTATTAACTTTTCAAATTAGCTAAAGTTGTAACTACACAAATTTTGCTTTTTATCAATTAATATGTAATTTTCTAAAAAATTTGAGAAAAAACTTTACCATAGCTTAAAAAATTTGTGATTAACATCTTGCTTTTGATTATAATTTATGCGGTAATAGCACTGGGTAAACAACAAAGTACAAAATTATGAAAACGACTAACTTTAATAATGTAGATTTGAACGCATTATCATGGTTTTAAAGTTACATAATTAATGTAATGTTAAAGCCCACGCGAGCCAAAAAGGCTAATTATTAATTATTGTTAGGATGTTAGTAAATGAATAAGAAAACAGGTCAAGTAAAATGGTTTAATGAAAGTAAAGGTTTTGGTTTTATTACCCCTGCGGATGGAAGTAAAGATGTATTTGTTCATTTTTCTGCTATTTCAGGTGACGGTTTTAAAACCTTAGCTGAAGGACAACAAGTTGAATTTGCTATCCAAGATAGCCCACGTGGGCCGGCAGCAGCTGAAGTTGTTGTTATTTAATAAATTTAATTATAAAAACGCTCATTTGTAAAAATGGGCGTTTTTTTAGGGTCACATAATTTAATTTTATAAAGCCATAAAAAAAGCGACCCAAGGCCGCTCTTTTAAATCAACTAACTAAAATTTAGTTATTATTTAGCAACTACAGCAATTAAATCTAACACTTTGTTAGAATAGCCAGCTTCATTATCATACCAAGAAACAAGTTTAACGAAGTTATCACTTAATTGGATACCTGCTTTAGCATCAAATACAGATGTACAAACTTCACCTAAGAAATCGGTAGAAACAACGTCATCTTCAGTATAACCGAGAACGCCTTTCATTGGACCTTCAGCAGCTGCTTTGATTGCTTTACAGATATCTTCGTATTTAGCAGGTTTTGCTAAACGGGCTGTTAAATCAACAACAGAAACGTCTGGAGTAGGAACACGGAAAGCCATACCAGTTAATTTACCATTTAACTCAGGAATCACTTTACCTACCGCCTTAGCAGCACCCGTTGATGAAGGGATGATATTTTGAGCAGCACCACGACCACCACGCCAATCTTTATGAGATGGACCATCGACTGTTTTTTGAGTTGCAGTTGTTGCGTGAACCGTTGTCATTAATGCTTCAACGATACCGAAGTTATCATTGATTACTTTAGCTAAAGGCGCTAAACAGTTAGTGGTACATGAAGCATTAGAAACGATATCTTGTCCCGCATAATCTTTATCGTTAACACCCATTACAAACATTGGTGTGCTATCTTTAGAAGGACCAGTTAAAACCACTTTTTTAGCACCCGCTTGGATGTGTTTACGAGCTGTTTCGTCAGTTAAGAATAAACCTGTTGCTTCAGCAACAACATCAACACCCACTTCATTCCATTTTAAGTTTGCAGGATCGCGCTCAGCTGTAACGCGGATTGTTTTACCATTGACAACTAATTTACCGTCTTTAACTTCAACTGTACCATCAAAACGACCATGAGTTGAATCATATTTAAGCATATAAGCCATATATTCAACATCTAATAAATCGTTGATAGCAACAATTTCAATATCTGAACGTTTTTGAGCAGCACGGAAAACAATACGACCAATACGGCCAAATCCATTAATACCTACTTTGATAGTCATAACAATTACCTTCTTTTTAGTGTTTTTAATGTTAAAAATCTTTCCTGTAAACTATCAAATTTTAAAGACTTATTCAAGAAGATTCCTAATAATTAAACACGAATTGATTAAATAGATGAGCCTAAGCGCAGATTAAATAAATTATTGCAAATAAAATCATTGTGTTATTTAACATAACCGCCATCATGATAAGCCTCACTACTATAGTCAAACATCATTCCAAAAAGTTTATATGTGTTATAGATTCAACCGAATAAAAAGTGAGCTAAAACATTTTGCTTTAAACATCCCTGAAAACTACCTTAAAACTAATAACCTCGCTCGGTTGCACGGCCTAAACACGTTAATAATTGTTGATGTTATAATAGGTTAAGATATCTTTTAGCCTTTCGGGTTGTTACCGTTAATTGAACGGATAAATCAGTGATAACTGCAATTGGACTGTCTTTTAAAATAGACAAATATTTTGTGCGGTTATAACGCATCGTTTGTGATTTATTTAAAACAAAGCATCGCCTCGCAAAACCTTCCTGTTTGGCGTGTTAACCTCTCTCAGTTGTTGGCACTTTCTGATGCCGGAATAGTTACTGTATTGACTTTTGGGTGTTGTGAAAATTGGGCTGTTTTTATATAAAAACAGCTTAGATATAATATTAATTATATTTAATTTTTTTCTTGTTTTTTCGATTTCAATTTACATCATCACATACCCTTTTATGTTTTGCGATTTTTAAATTCATTTATTGACACACTTTTCCTTTTAGGGATCATATATAATGATACAATCTTAAAACGCTAAAGCTTTTTTATTAAAATTTATTACAATTTTTATTACCGTTATAAGTACACTTAAATAACAAAATAAGTGATTATTTGACACAAACTAATAAGTAAATAGATTGATTTTTAAAAACGAAAAGAAATAATGCCATGATGAATGAAGACAATTTAACCGACCACACACCAATGATGCGGCAGTATTTAAGATTAAAAGCCGAAAATCCCGATATTTTGCTTTTTTATCGCATGGGTGATTTTTATGAGATGTTTTATGATGATGCCAAGCGTGCCTCGCAGCTTTTAGATATTTCGCTCACAAAGCGTGGCTCGTCAAATGGTGTACCGATTCCTATGGCGGGGGTGCCTTATCATGCGGTTGAAAGTTATTTAGCCAAGTTAATCTCACTAGGTGAATCGGTGGCTATTTGTGAACAAATAGGCGATCCAGCAACAACCAAAGGGCCTGTTGAACGTAAAGTGGTTCGTATTGTTACTCCTGGCACAGTCAGTGATGAATTATTACTAGAAGATCGCAAAGATAATTTACTTGCTTCAATCTGGCAAAATAAAAACCATTATGGCTATGCCACACTCGACATTAGTTCTGGTCGCTTTTATGTTTTTGAATGTGACAACTTTGAGGCGATGCAAGCTGAACTGCAACGTACTAGCCCTGTTGAATTGCTATATCCAGAAGAATTTCAATCCATGCCATTAATTGAAAATCGCCATGGTCTGCGCCGTCGTCCACAATGGGACTTTGATCTTGAAACGGCAAAACAACAGCTTAATTTGCAATTTGGCACCAATGATTTAGTTGGATTTGGTGTAGAAGCATGCAATTATGCACTTTGTGCTGCGGGTTGCTTATTGCAATATGTTAAAGATACGCAGCGCACTGCTCTGCCTCATATACGTTCCATTATCAAGCAATCGACCAATGACTTTGTTGTGCTAGATGCCGCAACCCGTCGCAATCTAGAAATTACCGAAAACCTAACAGGTGGAACACAAAATACGGTTGCAGACATACTCGATAAAACCCAAACGCCAATGGGCAGCCGTATGCTTAAACGTTGGTTACACTCACCAATCCGTAATTTAACAATATTACAAAATCGGCAACAAGCGATTAGTGAATTACAAAATTATATTGATGATGTTAATCCGCTACTAAAACAAATTGGTGATTTAGAGCGTATTTTAGCAAGGCTAGCACTGCGTACCGCTCGGCCTCGTGATTTTGCTCGTTTGCGTGATGCTTATAATCTGCTACCGCAATTACAAAAACTATTGAGTTGCTTAACTTCACCCGCATTAATTGGCTTGCGTGCCAAGATAAATCAATTTGAAAGTATCGCCGATCTATTAACGCGCGCCATTGTTGAAGCGCCACCCGTGATTATTCGTGATGGTGGCGTGATTGCCAGCGGGTATAATGCAGAACTTGACGAATTGCGTAGTTTAGCTGATGGGGCAACCAACTACTTAGAACAGCTTGAAATCCGAGAGCGTGAAACTCTTGGCATTGATACGTTAAAAGTTGGATTTAATGCAGTGCACGGTTACTATATTCAAATCAGTCGAGGGCAAAGCCATTTAGCGCCAATTCATTATACTCGCCGTCAAACGCTGAAAAATGTTGAACGATATATCATCCCTGAACTTAAAGAGTACGAAGATAAAGTGCTCACCGCTAAAGGACGAGCCTTAGCACTTGAAAAGCAACTTTACGAACAGCTATTTGATCTATTAATGCCAGATCTAGCCGATATGCAAATCAGCGCTGAGGCCATTGCCGAACTTGATGTGCTTACCAATTTAGCAGAACGGGCATTAACGCTTAACTACCAAAAACCGACACTATCGACCAATGCTGGTATAGAAATTAAAGATGGGCGACATGTGGTGATTGAGCAAGTTTTACAAACACCATTTATTGCAAACTCGTTATTATTATTGCCAAATAGGCGAATGCTAATTATTACTGGTCCCAATATGGGGGGAAAAAGTACCTATATGCGCCAAGCAGCCTTAATTGTTCTACTGGCTTATATTGGTAGTTTTGTCCCTGCATCTAAAGCAATCATTGGACCTGTTGATCGAATTTTTACCCGAATTGGTGCCTCTGATGATTTGGCATCAGGTCGCTCTACCTTTATGGTCGAAATGACCGAAACGGCTAACATTATGCACAATGCTACAGAACAAAGCCTTGTTTTAATGGACGAAATCGGCCGAGGTACCTCAACGTATGATGGGCTATCTTTAGCTTGGGCCTGTGCTGAGAATTTAGCCAATCAAATCAAATCAATGACACTTTTTGCAACTCATTATTTTGAATTAACCCAGTTACCAGAACATATGCAAGGCGTTTATAACGTCCACTTCGATGCGATTGAACACGATAACAACGTTGCTTTTATTCATGAAGTTTCTGAAGGCGCTGCGAGTAAAAGTTTTGGGATTGCTGTGGCAGGGCTTGCAGGTGTGCCTAAGGCAGTATTAAAACGGGCTAAACAAAAATTGAAAGAGCTTGAAATTATCTCAAAACAATCTGCTAACAGTGGTGTTGATAAATCGCAACTTTCTTTAATTGACAAACCTGAACCGTCAGAAGTGGAAGAAGCGTTAAAAGAGATTGACCCCGATGCTTTAACACCAAAACAAGCATTAGAGATGTTATATCAATTAAAAAAATTGCTATGATCTGAAATAACGCGATAGCTGTTGTATCGCGTTATTATCCATCTAAAAAAGATTTACAGAAGTTATTCAATAAAACACCATCAGATAGTATTTTTTGGCGGTTAAATTTCAATACTTGACGGTGTCTACAATTTAACGCAACTCAACCATGCATTAAGCCCAATTTTTCTTTTTGGACGTTTTACCTATACCGGGGTTCAGACTGTTTGTGGGATCAAGCTCTTGATAGAATTTTTTTAGATCGGCATTAGCGTGATACAAGTGCCCCACATTATGCTCTGCTGGATATTGCGCACCACGCTGATCGAGTAATGCTAAAATCTCTTCCTTGACTTTATCACAATCTACACCTTTTTTAGCAATGTAGTCTTGATGAAACACATAACAGAAAAAATGCCCATAATACATTTTATAAATAAAGTTTTGATCGATGTTTTCTGGCAGTGTTTCAAACCAATCGGTATCATTACGTCGTAACGCAATATCTAACGCAACAATATTTTCTACTGTTTTGCTATGCACGTTGCGATAAGCTGTTGCTGCGCCAGCGGCTGCAAAACGGTGTAACATTGCTGCTTCGGCTTCTTTTTCATTACACAAAAAATAATTGCCATTTTTATTTTGAAAATAACCTTTTAAAAAAGTTTCGGCTTCAGCAATCCCATCATCCGCCATTTTTAAAATAAGATGATGTTTATAACGATCACGATAATCACGTAATGACTTGGGTAAATGATTGGGTAAAAATTTGCAAGCAAAAATAGAAAACCGATCCGAAAAATTTTTAGGGAAGAATGGGATTTTCGCCGTAACACGATCAACCAAATTTTTAAAAACAAACATGCGAGGCATCCTATCCGTACCTAAATTTTTAATGGCTAAAAAGGTCGGTTTTCCATATATAGCGGCAATATCAAAAGCCACACGGTGCATATATTCGCCCGACACAGGCAATGTTTTAAATTGACTTAAAATGTGACGACGAATACCATTTAATTCTTCAATATCATTGGTGCCAATATAAAATACGGCTGATTTTTTCTCTAACGGGAATGTATCAAGGCGCACAGCAAACACCATCAATCGCCCCGCACTACCTGATGCTTCATAATGACGGGCGGGATCTGCATTAAAGCGAGCGGGTGTATCAGCATCAATTTTACGAACATGCTCACAATAATGATGATCATGACCTAAGCCTGCATCACGTTTAATCTCTTTATCGGTATAAGTATGATTTTGTAGGTTCTGTAAAATCGTTTCAGGATCATCCCCGAGTTCAATCCCTAAATGATTCACTAAGCGCAACTGCCCTTGCTGGTCTAATTGCGCAAACACCGCCATTTGGGTATACGCAGGACCACGTTGAATCAGTGCGCCACCCGAATTATTACACACACCACCCATTACTGAAGCACCAATGCAAGATGAGCCAATGACCGAGTGCGGTCCACGATGATATTTTTTTAATTCCTTTTCTAAACGAAAGAGCGTGCTACCTGGCAAGCAAACAACTTGCTCACCATTTTCTATCACTTTAATCCCATCTAATCGACGGGTACTGACAATAACAATAGGCCGATCATAATCATTACCATCGGGGGTAGAGCCACCGGTTAACCCCGTATTGGCTGATTGAGTAATAACAATAACATTCGCTTCCACACACGCTTTTAATACTTGCCATTGTTCAACTAACGTCCCAGGCAGCACAACGGCTAACGCATCACCTTCGCCAAAGCGAATACCTTGGCGGTAAGGTAACGTGCGCGCAGGATCGGTTAAAGTGTGTTTAGCACCAACAATTTTTTGTAACTTATTAATAAATACAGCTGACTCGTGGCTATTCATAGAGATTTTCCTTTGCAATGTTAAATGGCGTTGGTGATTTTGTAATCAATACATCTTAATTGAATCACCTACAATTTACTATGCAATTTTTAGTCAACAACAAGACAGCTAGCTTTATAATTTATTATTATAAACAACAAGATATAAAAAATAGTTGTTTATTTATGAATAAAAACAACGAAGATAGGTTTATACTATCAATCATTAAGGTCACATAATCTTCAATGACAAGCCCTTGCGTTCTTTATAAGATACAAAAAACAACAAAATAAAAAACAAATAAAATCAATTTACTAACTGAATTTTTTTATCCGTACCTGTCTATCCTCTTGACTAAAAAAAGTCCACGCCACAAATCGGCTTACTTTTTGCCCTTGCGCCATGGGCACAATTTTACTATCAGCCACTCTAACCGCTGTTAGCTGTTTTTTTATCAATTCTAATGACGATTTTTTAGAGACTAGCGAAGTAAACCACAAACATTGCTTTTTAAAGGCGACGCTTTCATTAATCATATTAGTAATAAAAGCACTTTCACCACCTTGGCACCACAGTTCGGCATGTTGCCCACCAAAGTTAAGAACAGCTTTTTGGTTTGGATTGGTTAACTTGCCCAAATTGGTTAGTTTTTTTTGGGTGCTTGCTAACGCATCTTGTGCCGAAGCATGAAAAGGCGGATTGCACAGTGTTAGCATGTAAAATTCGTTACGTTTAATAATATGCTTAAAAATCGCTGTACTGTCTTTTTGCAATCGGCACTGCACTGCCCCATTCAAGATACGATTAGCTTGGCAAATTAACGACGCCACTTTAATGGCGGTAGGATTAATATCGCTACCCACAAAAGTCCAGCCATATTCAGCTCGCCCAAGAATTGGATAAATGACATTAGCACCAACACCGATATCTAAAACGCGAATTTGCTTACCTATCGGAATGTTATTTTGGTTGTCTTGTGCCAATAAATCGGCTAAATAGTGAATATAATCCGCTCGCCCAGGAATGGGTGGGCATAAATAACCATCTGGAATATCCCAATAATTCATCTGATAATGATAATATAACAATGCTTTATTTAATATCTTGACCGCCAACGGATCGGCAAAATCAATTGATAAATTACTATATTGATTCTGATTTACATATTGAGACAGCTCCGGCGCTATTTTGATAAGTTGCGCAAAATCATAACCTGTTCGGTGTTTGTTTCGGCAATGTAAGGGGGACTTTTTTAATGGCGTTTGCACGATTTTCCTATTATTCAAAATCAAATAATCGCTATTATAACGGCTTAACTGCGATATGCGAAAACCGAAGTAATAAATTAATCAAGATAATTACTTTAGGCATTTTTGTTGTACTTTTTCAACCGAAAAACGTTCAGAAAAGGCATTGATTTTATTGAAGTTTTTTTGCAAATTATTATCTGGAAAACTTCAATAAAATCAATACTTTTTCTGACAACTTTTTAGGTTATTTTTATATCATTAAACTCCGGATATAACGATGATTACCTAATCACCACATTCAAAAATCTTAACATTCGATAAATTAAAAACACTTTGTTATAATCCCCATCACTTTAAAACCAAAAAAACAAATCCACAATGAAAGCCCTTGTACCTCTTATCATCTTAATCTTCATGCCTTTTGACCTTTTTGCAGCGGGTTTTAACGGTCATGATTTATCACTCTTTTGGGGTATTCCTTTTGTGGGAATTTTGCTTTCAATTGCATTAATGCCACTATTTTTGTCGCGACTTTGGCATCATCATTATGGCAAAGTTATTATTTTTTGGACGATGCTATTTTTGCTGTTTACCTGGTATTCATTTGATTTACCAACCACCGTCAATCTTACCGTTCATGCAATAATAGCCGAATATATTCCTTTTATTTTGTTGCTGCTGGCACTGTTTACCGTCTCGGGCGGAATCTTGATTAAGAGCGATGTGCTTAGCACCCCCAAGCAGAATGTTGCTTTACTAGCAATAGGCACACTATTAGCGTCGATCATGGGCACAACAGGCGCAGCCATGTTAATGATTCGGCCGTTGATCCGAGCCAATCGTAATCGAAATTATTCTATTCACACTGTTATCTTTTTTATTTTTTTAGTAGCTAATATTGGCGGAGGATTAACCCCGCTAGGTGACCCACCATTATTTATTGGTTTTTTAAAAGGCGTTAATTTTGGATGGACTGTTAAGCATATGCTGTTGCCGGTTCTACTTAGCTCATTACTATTATTAGCAATTTATTATGTTATTGATTACCACTACTTTCGTTTGCAATATGGTAATTTATCAGAACAGAATTCCATTTCAAAATCCAAAAACGTTAAAATTTATGGAAAAAACAATATTTTCTTATTAATAGCCATTATTGCCTGTGTGCTAATGTCTGGCATTTGGCATTCATCAGTTAGTTTTACCATCTTAGGTACGCCTATTGCTTTACCCAATTTAATTCGCGATAGTTTATTTATTATCATTACCCTCATTTCAATGCTAATCACCCCTAAACAGGTACGTGCAGGTAACGAATTTAATTGGGAACCTATCATCGAAGTTGCTAAACTATTTATAGGGATCTTTATTACTATCGTTCCGGTACTGACCATGTTACGAGCAGGTAGTCATGGTGCATTAGCCCCAATCGTATCACTGGTAACCAATACGCAAGGTGAGCCAATCAACAGCATGTACTTTTGGTTATCAGGTTTACTTTCTGGCTTTTTAGATAATGCGCCAACCTATTTAGTCTTTTTTAATCTAGCTTCGGGCGATGCCTCGACCTTAATGACCGTGCTAGAAAAAACCTTACTCGCTATTTCGATGGGTTCGGTTTTTATGGGGGCGCTTAGTTATATAGGTAATGCACCTAACCTTATGGTCAAAAGCATTGCATCGCAAAATAAAATTAACATGCCCAGCTTTTTTGGCTATACGAAATGGTCGGTATGCATTTTAATTCCGGTGTTTATTATCGATAATTTAGTGTTTTTTGTGCTACTTTAACTTGGGCAGTAGTCACTCATTAAAGCTATTGTGATACCAAAAAACGCCGTCCTGTATTCACCCGAAATTAGGTAGTGTGTGGCTTAATCCAATCAAGTATAACCCAAGCTTAATTTTTTACCTTTAGTCATGTCATTTTTGTTAAATAGAATTTAAATAACTAGTAATGATTGCCGTGTTTAATTGTTTACTATCTACTTCCTTAGGCGTGAGGCATGACACAGTGTTTAAAATATTGGTGCGTGATATTACCGAATACACATTATTCATTTTAGCCGTTTTACACTTTATGTATAAATCTTGGTATAATGCCGTATTTCTACCTTTACTTGAGAGTTATGTATGTCAAATCAATTAAAAGCAATGATTCAATATCTTCTTCCTAAACAGCTATTAACCGTTATATTTGGGTGGCTGGCAAAAAAACAGTTAGGTAAAGTGACGACATGGATGATTATGGGCTTTTGTAAACTGTATAAAGTCGATTTGAGCGAAGCAAAAATTAACAATGTTCAAGAATTTAAAACCTTTAACGACTTCTTTGCTCGCGAATTAAATGAAGATGCACGCCCAATTGATGCTACGGATAGTGCAGTAGTTATGCCAGCTGATGGAGTAATTAGTCAGTTTGGAACTATTCAAGATACACTGTTATTACAGGCTAAAGGGCATTTTTATTCTTTAGAATCACTGCTTGCTTGTCATCCTGACATGCTCAAGTTTTTTAAAAATGGTTCATATGCAACCACTTATTTATCACCTAAAAATTACCACCGCTTTCATATGCCTTGCGATGGTGTTTTGCGTGAGATGATTTATGTACCTGGTTCGCTGTTTTCCGTCAATAAGGCAACAACAGAAAGCATTCCGAATATTTTTGCACGTAATGAACGTGTAATATGCCTTTTTGAAACTGAATTTGGACCAATGGCGCAAATTTTAGTGGGGGCAACCATTGTCGGTAGCATCGAAGTACCATGGGAAGGAATCATTACGCCACCGCGCGAGGGTGTCATGAAACGTTGGACATATTCAGGTGAAGTCAAATTACAAAAAGGGCAAGATATGGGTTGCTTTAAATTGGGGTCAACAGTGATTACGTTATTTGCATCAAATACAATTGAATTTGAAAGCCATCTTAAAGTGGGTGATGTTACCCGTGTCGGTCAAAAATTAGCAAGTAGGATATAACTTTATGTGGATTCGTGGTTTTTTATGCTTTGCTGCTGTGTTGTTTTCTTCACTAACCTTTGCCGAAGAAACCACGCCCATCATGAATAGTGAGAATGATCTTGCGCAAGTTGTTCATCAATTGAGTGATAAAAATGATGAGCTGCGACAAAATATGGAGTTACAAAAAGCCCATTTAACTAGCATTGTTAATGAGCAAAATAATATCACTACGCAAATTTCCCATGTGCAAAATACACTGGCAACGCTTGACGAGCAAGGTGAGTGGTTGAGCTTTTCGACCGCACTGGGCGAAACCTTGCGTCAACAATTATTGCGCTTACCCGAAAAACCTAAATCACAAGCACTTGATGCTGAAATTGCCGAAGCAAAAGCCCAACAACTTAATTATAGTAATATTTTAACTACCTTAGATACTTACCCAACCTTAACAAGCCCGCTTAATAGTGTGAAAGAGGCTACACAATATCGTCGTTTGCTTCGGGAACAGACTGAATTACTTAAAACACTTATTTCGGGAACCGATACCACCATTTTAGAGTTGACGAAATTAAAAATTGCTAATAAGCAATTAACTAATGCCATTGACGAAGTGAACGATGCTGCTCACCGGTATTTCTTTTGGGTGGCAGATGTCAATCCAATATCGTTGAGTTATCCGATCAATTTAGCGAAAGATGTGATTTATTTCATTTTTTCTATCGATACTCTTTCGCAACTTTATAATGCCAGTGCAGAAGTACTGAGTGCACCCAAACCGTTGTTTTTAATTATTTTGTCATTACTATTTGTGTTTACGCATTTTAAAATGCGCACTAAATATAATACCTTTTTAACTAAATCTGCTAGCCGCGTGGGTAAAGTGACGCAAGACAGTTATTCTTTAACGCTAAAAGTAGTTATCTTTTCATTAATTATGGCGTTACCGGTGCCAATTTTGTGGGCAGTATTTGGTTATGCATTGCAAATTAATTGGGATTATCCTGTTGCATATGCATTAGGTTATGGTGTAAATGCGGCGGCACCTATTTTGTGGGTGTTTATTATTTCAGCACATTTTGCGTCATCCAATGGGTTGTTTATTAGCCACTTTGGCTGGTCTCAACGTAACGTGCGTGCGGCAATGAAATATTATCAGCTTTCGATTTGGCTTGTGATTCCACTGGTGATGATAGTAATGAGTTTTGACGAGTATAATAATCGTCAATTTGCTGCCACAATTGGTCGCACAGCTTTTATTTTTCTGTGCTTTGCTTTAGTATTTATGACTAACGCCATCCATCGCGCTGGCGTGCCTCTTTATATTGATAAAAAAGGAACAGGCGATAATTTATTAAGTCATATTTTGTGGTTTATCTTATTAAGTGCTCCTTGGCTTGCCATTATTGCTGCTTGTTTGGGCTATTTATCAACGGCGCAAGTGTTATTAGGCCGCCTTGAAGCATCAGTTATTATTTGGTTTGCGCTATTGGTTATTTATTACATGATTCGTCGTTGGATGTGGATTCAAAAGCGTCGCATTGAATTTGAACGCACCAAGCAACGCCGTTTAGAACGTATGCAACGGGCAAAATCACAGGAAGATGATCTTAATTCACTGAACGAAAGTGTCGATGAACCGGTTATTAATTTAGATGTCATTAGTGCCCAATCTTTACATTTAGTCAGATCCATTATTATGATGATTGCGCTCATTAGCATGATTTTGCTATGGTCTGAACTGCATTCGGCTTTTGCTTTTATGAATAATATTAAGCTGTGGGGAACCAGTGCCATTGTTAATGGTACCGAAATTGAACAATACATCACTCTTGGTGCGGTATGTATTGCTATTTTAGTGATGACAATCACCGTGCAACTCGTCAAAAATCTACCTGCTTTATTGGAGTTAGGCATTTTACAGCATTTAGATTTAGCCCCAGGAACAGGTTATGCGATTTCAACCGTTTCAAAATATATTACCTTAATGATAGGGTGTATGATTGCGTTTTCGTTTATTGGTATCGACTGGTCTAAAATTCAATGGTTAATTGCTGCACTAGGTGTTGGGTTAGGTTTTGGTTTGCAAGAAATCTTTGCTAATTTTATCTCTGGTTTAATCATTTTATTTGAAAAACCAGTACGCATTGGCGATACTGTGACAATTCGCGATTTGACCGGTAATATCACCAAAATTAATACCCGCGCAATTACCATTGTTGATTGGGATCGTAAAGAAATTGTGATGCCCAATAAAGCCTTCATTACCGAACAATTGGTGAACTGGTCGTTATCAGATTCGATCACTCGGATTGTATTAACCATTCCCGCAACTATCGATGCTGATAGTGATCTGGTAATCAAACTTTTACAACAAGCCTCAGATGAATGTGAATATGTGCTTAACGATCCTGAACCTCAAGTATTCTTAGTGGATATCCAAGAAGGCATCCAGTTGTTTGAATTACGGGTTTTTGCTGCTGAAATGGGACACCGAATGGTACTTCGAAGCACCATACATAAGCTGATACTTGAAGCTTATCGTAAACATCATTTGACGCTACCATTCCCACCATTGCAAACCAATTTAGAAGCATTGGGGCGCAAAAGTGGACGTCGTAGTTATACCATCGGCACGCTTTAGCCAAAGAGTGTTTCTAGCCAAGGCACACCAAACGCACCTGGTGCAAGCAATACAAATGCCCAAACTGGCGCAGAAGCAATATTAGCTAAATTAAATTTGGTGGCTGGCATGTGCATTGCGCCAGCTATTAATGGCACAATTGCGCGTAGTGGTCCAAAAAAACGACCAATAAATACCCCAAATGTTCCATAACTTTGAAAAAATTGTTCGGCACGATAAACTAATTTCGGGTGCTTATTAAGTGGCCATGAAGCAATAACTTGTTGATGATAGTGTTTTCCTAGCCAATAAGACAGTAAATCCCCAAAAACTGCACCCATCGAAGCGGCAACGAATACCGGCACAAACGATATTGCTCCCCCACCGATTAAAGTCCCTGCTCCTAATAAAATGGCCGTTGCTGGAACCACAAGCGAGATGATTGCCAATGATTCACCAAAAGCTAATAAAAATATAATTGGCAATGCCCAAACTTGGTGTTGCTCAATAAACTGCATAATGGCCTGTGTGATTTCGTGTAATGACATAGGGTTAGCTTGTAATTATAAATTGATTATGGTGAACTATTTTACCATAATATTAATTGCTTAACGCTGAGCACGCTATCTATTGATAAAATTTTACATGGCGTTAACGTTTCTAAGGTGATTAACGTTTGAGTCTGTGCTTATAGTAGTTAGTAGTCTTAATTATAACCCAACTAACAAGAGACAAAACATGGCGATCGGTATTGAATCAATTCTAGTACGCAAATTTAAAAACAGTGAAATGCAAAGATCTCAACCTGATGTACTAGCTATCGAAAAGCCAGTTGCGTTAATTTATAACGGTATTTCGCATGTCGTGATGATGGCAACCCCCAAAGATTTGCACTATTTTGCAATGGGATTTTCGTTAACTGAAAATATTATTCAATCGGTTAATGATATTTATGGCATTGATATTATTGATACCCCAAAAGGTATAGAAGTACAAATTGAACTTTCGTCGCGACGCTTTAGTGAACTGAAAGAAAAGCGCCGTAATTTAACTGGGCGTACAGGTTGCGGTATTTGTGGCACTGAGCAGATAGAGCAAGTTTACCAAGTCCCCCCCACTTTGCCACGAATAAATCAAATTAAATTAGCAGATTTTAGTGGCAGTTTAAATGACTTATCGCAAGTTCAACAAGTCGGTCAACAAACGGGTTGCACACATGCGGCTGTGTGGCTAGATCTGAAAGGCCAATTTATGGCGGGGTTTGAAGATATCGGCCGGCATGTCGCGCTAGATAAATTGCTTGGTTTTAGAGCCATGCAATTACCTAACAATCCTAACTATCAACATGGTGTGGTCTTGGTTTCAAGCCGAGCTAGCTACGAAATGGTGCAAAAAACGGCCAAGTGTGGTGTGGAATTTTTGTTAGCGGTTTCGGCTGCAACTTCAATGGCCGTTGATTTGGCTAAACAGTGTCATTTAACTTTATTGGGATTTTTTAGAGGTGATAAAGGGGTAATCTATTCTGGTGATGATCGCCTAGCTTAATGACGATTTTAGTATTAACCCATATTGATGGATCAAATTAATTTTTATCTTAATAAGTTGAATAATAAAAATAAAAAAACTCACTATTTAATTCACTCTAAGATATCGCAATTCGTATCTTTCTTTATTAAGCGAAAATCTTCATAATATACATCACACAGCAGAAATTACTTTTTTTAATTATTTTATAAGTTTATTGTCTAACTGAACTAATTAATCGGTTCAAACTGTTTATTTATTCATTCTATTTTACTTTATAACATTTAATTTTTTGAAAGGATACTATCATGCATCAAACTTCTGATATTCAACAAGCCGTTAACTATATTCAAAAACACACAGACAAAAAACCCACTATTGGGATTATTCTAGGTTCAGGCTTAGGACCTTTTGCCGATACACTTAAAGATGCGGTTCACATCCCTTATGACACAATACCACATTTTGCCAAATCAGCAGCAGTAGGCCATGCTAATGAATTAGTCATTGGCAAATGTGGTGATAAAACCATCGTAGCAATGAAAGGACGCTTTCACTATTATGAAGGATTTTCATTAGATCAAGTTACTTTTCCTGTTCGTGTGATGAAAATGCTTGGTGTTGAAAAATTAATTATCACTAATGCATGTGGTGCAGTCAATACCAGTTTTAAACCGGGTGATTTAATGCTCATTACCGATCACATTAACCTTACTGCTAACAACCCGCTCATTGGACCAAATAATCCTGATTTAGGTGTGCGTTTTTTAGATGTGAGTGAGCTTTATAACAAGCAATTACGCTCAACAGTCCTTGATGTAGCTAAAGAACTTAATATTAACTTACAACAAGGTGTTTATGCGTGGTGGACAGGTCCAACTTATGAAACCCCTGCCGAAATTAGAATGATTCGCGTTTTAGGTGCCGATGCAGTGGGTATGTCAACCGTACCGGAAGCAATCATAGCTCACCATTCAGGCATTAAAACCATTGGCATTTCGTGCTTAACCAATATGGCTTGTGGAATTTTAGATCAACCATTAGGGCACGAAGAGGTCATTGAAACGGCAGAACGCGTTAAAGCAACCTTTTTACAACTTATTACAAAAACGATTGAACGCTTTTAAGTGATACTTTTATATTTGGTTTTCTATAAAAAGTTCACTTTATTTTAGGAATAAACAATGGACATACAAAATAGATTAAAAATAATGATGTTTTTCCAATATTTTATTTGGGGAAGTTGGCTTGCCACTTTTGGTGCTTATTTATTTAATACTTTACACTTTTCAGGTTTTGAAGTATCGATGATTTTTAGCACGAAAGGTTTAGCGGCATTAATTACGCCATTTATTATTGGCATTATTGCCGATAAATTTTTACAAGCTAAATATCTTTATCTATTTTGCCATTCGGTTTGTGCTATTGCGCTTTTTTATGCTGCATCAATTAACAATTCAGCCATTTTATTTTGGGTAATGTTAGGCAATGCACTAGCATTTATGCCGACTATTGCATTATCTAATTCAATTAGTTATCACTGCTTAGATAAATATAATTTAGATACTGTCACTGTCTTTCCTAAAATACGAGTATTTGGTACAGTAGGCTTTATTATCGCAATGTGGACTGTTAGCTTATGCAAATTCGAGTTGAGCAATGCTCAACTCTATATTGCTTGTGCAGCCTCGATTTTACTTGTGATTTATAGCGCGACATTACCCAATATTGCTGTATCTAAAAGTCAAAAACAATCTTGGATTTCTTATTTAGGGTTAGATGCTTTTGTGTTATTCAAAAAACCGGTAATGGCTGTATTTTTTCTTTTTTCTATGTTACTTGGCGCAATATTACAAATCACCAATACTTTCGGTGGCGCTTTCTTGCATGATTTTGGTAAAATTTCAGAATTTAAAGATAGTTTAATTGTACAATACCCAGCTATCTTATTATCTGTTTCACAAATGGCTGAAGTTGCCTTTATCTTGACTATCCCATTTTTCCTCAAAAAATTTGGCATAAAAAAAGTCATCATGATAAGCTTAATTGCTTGGACACTTAGATTTGGTTTATTTGCATTTGGCGATCCAACACCTTTTGGTTTTGTGCTGCTAATACTTTCAATGATCGTCTATGGGTGCGCATTTGACTTCTTTAATATTTCAGGCTCAATTTTTATTGAAAAAGAAGTCAGTTCAGATATTCGAGCTAGCGCTCAAGGACTATTTATGACAATGGTTAATGGTATTGGTGCTTATTTTGGTTCAATTTTAAGTGGTATTGTTGTTGATATGTGTACGCACGATGGCAACAAAGATTGGCAAACAATTTGGTTAATTTTTGCTTTATATGCACTTGTGTTAGGCATTGTTTTTTATTACTCATTTAATTATGACCATACTAAAAGCAAATCTGCCGCATAATCACTTATCCGTTTTGATTCGTTTTTTAATTTAACTTGTTAAAAAGTCTCAGTGGTCGTTTGAAATACACCTCCCTGAAGACTTTTGTTGTATTTTTGTGTCGATAATTTTCGACAATGTTATTTTTAGTGTGACGAGATTTTGATATGAAAGATAATTTTTTAGGTGGTTTTCTGGTTTTTCTAGGCGCATGCAGCTTTGGAGTGCTATCTTCAATTGTAAAAACAGCTTATAAAGCGGGCTATACATTAGGCGAAGTCACGGGTATCCAGTGCTTTTTAGGTATGCTAATGTTGTGGAGTATCCACTTTATTGTTAAAGCTGTACACAAACCCAAAGTATCTGTATCAACTAACACTCCATTAGCAACATCGACAATTCAACGTCCTGAATCAACAAAGAAATGGAAGGTTTGTGCCGTTGGTCTCTTTCCTGGATTAGTAGGTATTTGTTATTATCAATGCGTTCAGTTAGTACCTGCATCAATTGCGATTATTTTATTAATGCAATATTTGTGGATCAGCATTATTATTGATTTTGTTATTTTCAAAAATAAACCTACCATTATCCAAATTGCAACAGTAATTGTGATTATTTTGGGTAGTAGCTTAGCGGCAGGCATGTTTAACCAAGATATTAGTTTAAATTTAAAAGGTTGCTTTTTTGGCTTTTTAGCTGCACTGATGTATTCGCTCTTTATTAGTACTAGCAGCAATATTGGTAATGAATTACCTAAACTTGAAAAAAGTGCTTTAATGATTACTGGCGCATGTTTTGTTACTTTTTTGATTTTTCCTCCTTTGTTTTTCTTCAAACTTGATATTAGCGATAAACTGTATCAATTAGGATTTTTGTTAGCACTACTTGGAACGGTGTTGCCACCTTTTTTATTTTCGGTCGGGATTCCTAAAATCGGTATTTCATTAAGTGCGATTCTTTCGGCTGCTGAACTACCTGTTGCAGTAACCTGTTCATTTTTTTATTTGCATGAATCGGTCTATTTTAACCAATGGATTGGAGTGATCATCATACTGCTAGCAATTACTTTACCTAACTTAAAAAATATAAAAAAATGAGTTAGTTCTAGATTAGAAGGTGGGAATAATCCTGCCTTTTATTGTATTTTTAGTGATTTCAATTCAAATTTAATTGCTATTTGTTTTCAATCCAATATAAATTCCTTTAGTTCATTGGAAGTAATGTTTTAACCATTGAATAAAAATATCGGCTTTCGGGTTATGCTTGCCTTTTGATTTGCAAATATAATAACGTTTTGAACACGGCGCTTCCATTTCGGCAAATGGTGTTACTAATTGTTCTGATTTTAGATACTTGCCAATAACTTGCTTTCTCCCCATGGCAAGCCCCACATGGTTAATCGCAGCCGCAACTGCATAATCAAAACGATCAAAAAAGATATTTTGCAGTATGTTAAAGTCATAACTTAAGGAATAATAATTCCCCCAATTGTTCCATTCATCAAAGTTAGAATCGTAGCCATTATTTTGATTGTCATGTAATAAAACGCAGTGTTTTAAATTATCGACGTTATTATATAAATTATGCTGCTCTGCATAATAAGGGCTACAAACTGGTACGATTGTTTCATCCATTAGGTGATCACAACTAAGATCACCATTATCAAGATCATTATAATATATGGCTAAATCAATACGATGTTGATTAAAATTGATAACTTTGTTTCCGGATAAGACATTTAACGAAATGAAGGGATATTGTCTTGCAAATTGTGATAATTTTGGAATTAACCACGCTTGTGTAAAAGCCGAACTTGAATAAATGGTTAATTGATTTGAGAGTTCTTGATTTTTAATTTCTAATATTTCTTGATTCAAACTATTAAACGATTTTTTAACTACATTAAATAAATTCTTACCATCGTGAGTGAGTTCAATGCGCCGATGAAACCGTTTAAAAAGTTTAATATCGAGCTCTTCTTCTAATTTATTAATTTGATGACTCACTGCACTAGGGCTTATACAAAGCTCTTCTGCGGCTAATGCGAATGATAAATGACGTGCTACTGATTCGAAGGTATATAATTTTGCTAATTGATAACGATTAATAATGCGATTTTTATTTAAAAACTTAAATTTGGTCCCATAGTACATTATTTACTCTCCCTGGCGCGCCTTAAAAAATAATAGATAATCTAAGACACTCAAACTTACATCTCCAAACAAATTTATTGTTCTATCTGTTTAAAATTTAACATTCTTGAGCTATGTCACATTTTTGAATCAATCTAGTTCATCTTAAGGTCAATATTAATCATTTGTCAAATACTTAACAAAAACTTCTAATAACGTTGGTATTTTGATTTAATAATAATGTGAAGTAAAACATTATCTGTTATTTAAAACCATAAAAGACATCTGAATTTTTTAATTGGTTTATTTTTATAAAGTATTTACTTCACTTTAATTGATACAGATAGTTATTGGGGTTTATTTGGTAAAATTGCAAAAGAGAAGTAATGATGCTTAAAGGTATTGAAAAGCTAGTCTATCATCACCATATCTATAAACATCTTGTAAACCTTTAACCAACATTGCTAATGTTTAGCCCAAAAATAAGTGATTTTATAAATTTTACTATTTTTAAAACATTAGCAATAAAAAAATAAAAATTATTGTGATAGATTCCTCATCTTTACCTTGTATGTATTTATGAGATTTCAGGAAGAATCTTTAACAAAAAAATTATTTCTAACAACATTATTGACCTCCCCAAAATAAATGTATCATTAAAAAATAATGAATATTCTGAAATGACATCAAGTTACTATTTATAAATCCGTCATTCACTATTGAAATTTTTTAGTCAAGCATTAAGTAAAAGTTTTTTGTAGTATTGATTAATCTCCCATGATTAAAATTTAAACATGGTTTATAAGTAAATAAGACAATTTATTATAGTCTAACCAAGGAAAATGATTAAATATTTTATATTATTAGTGTATTACACAGTATGTTCAAATTGTCTTCCCATTTGGTATCGCTTACCAGTAGTAATAATAAAGAAGACAATAATAAGTATCTAGCTGTTTGCAAAAATACAATAGTTTATTGCGTTTTTGCCAAGCAGAAGTTGTTACTAATGGTGTTTTATTTTTTAAGTTTTTGTGCTTTGAAAATTTAAATCCATTAATTTGAACAACGAACAGAAAATAAAATTAAATATCTTAACTATTTATTTTAACATTAAAGCTTTATGTTAACCTGAAACATCTTTACATAGAAAAGTAACAATCGCTTTTCGTTATTAAAGGTCTTGTTATCTTTTTATCTTAATTAAAAAGGAAGTTACAGAATGAAGACATATAAAAAACCTTTATTTACCTTAGTACATAGTAATAATTCAATACCTGAACATAGAACACTGGCTTATTTGGATCCTACTTTAAATTATTATACCGATCATATCGACGAAATTATTGCCTTACGTGTTAAAGAGCTTAAATTACATCATTCTGAATATAGGGAATATCACGATAATAATAGAGGCAATAATAAAGGAGGTTTTTCTTTTGTTTTTCGAGAGATATTTGAATCAGAACATCATAAAAAACAAATTGGCATACTGAAAGATGAACTCGCTATTGCCAAAGAATCTAATAAAGTAAAGGAATTACTAAATACTCGAATAAAAGCAATTGCTAATGTTTATCCTGAATTGCAGTTTAATTTTAATGATATGCAAGTTTTACCGACTAAAGTAAAAGAGTACCTTTTTGCTCCACCTTTAATCTTAACTGAAGATAATGCGATTATGCTTTGGGATGATTAAAAAAATATTTACTTAACAATAATTAATAAAAGCCATAATTTACAGGGTTCTTCCCTGTAAATTATATTTCATTTCAATCATTTTTATGTGTAAAAGTTAATTAATAACAATTTTACTTAGTGATTAACTATTAAATGCACTTTCGCCGTGACTGTTAATATCTAAGCCTTCTCGCTCATGCTCCTCTGAAACACGCAAGCCAACACAAAGATCTGCAATTTTATAAGCAACAAAAGAAATAACTGCTGTCCAAATTACACACGTTATAATGCTCATTAATTGAATCCCGACTTGGCTTATCATAATAATGCCTTCGGCATAACCAATACCACCTAATGATTTTGATGCAAATATGCCGGTTAAAATACAGCCCACAATGCCACATACACCATGTACGCCAAATACATCACAGGTATCATCAACTTGTAGAATTCTTTTGAGTGTTGATACCCCCCAGACACCAGCAAAACCACAAATAAGCCCAATTAACATAGCTCCACCTACACCAACAAAGCCTGCTGCGGGTGTTACGCCAACTAACCCTGCTATTACACCTGATGCTGAACCTAGGCATGATGGTTTGCCTCGTAAAACCCATTCAGCTAATGTCCAAGCTAAAACCGCAGCAGATGTTGCTGCAATAGTATTAATAAAGGCTAAACCTGCAATTTCATCAGCATGCGTTGATGATCCTGCGTTAAAACCAAACCAACCAATATAAAGAATTGCTGCGCCAAGATAGACATAAGGTAAGTTAAATGGTTTTAGTGGCTCACGGTTATAACCAAGACGATTTTTAATTAAATAAGCACCGACAATTCCAGCAATTGCCGCATTAATATGCACAACCGTACCACCAGCAAAATCAAGCGCACCTTCATCGCCCAAAATTCCGCCCCCCCATACCATGTGTGCCATGGGAATGTACGAAAATGTAAACCATAACGCCATAAAGCTTAATACAGCTGAAAAGCGCATTCTTTCTGCGAAGGCACCTAGAATTAAGCAACAGGTAATACAAGCAAATGATCCCTGAAATGCCACCCAAATGAGTTCATAGATCGATCCCGACACATCCTTAATACCAATACCCATTAATAGGAGGTGGTTAAAGTTGCCATAAAACCAGTTACCTTCACCAAAAGTAAGTGAATAACCATAAACAATCCATAACACAGTTATGAGCGAAAAGGTGACAAGGACTTGAGATAACATCGATAACACGTTTTTGGAACGTAATAAACCGCCATAAAACAGAGCAATACCAGGCACAGACATAAAAAGTACTAAGGCAGTACAGATCATCATAAATCCATTATCGGCTTTATCAACTATGCCGGCTTCATCAGCAAAAGCAGAACTTGAAAATAAAATAGCTAAAGAAAAAATAAATTTTTTCAACATAACGATATCCTTGACAGTAAGTTACAGTGCTGTGTCATCGATTTCTCCAGTACGTATACGTACTACATGCTCAATTGTAGAGACAAAAATTTTACCATCGCCAATTTTGCCCGTATGTGCTGCTTTAGCCACGGTACTAATGACTTCGTCAAGCTGATCGTCACTAATGGCTAAGTCAATTTTAACTTTAGGTAGAAAATTGACATTATATTCGGCGCCACGATATAGCTCTGCATGGCCTTTTTGTCGTCCAAAACCTTTGACTTCGGTAACGGTTAATCCAGTGATACCTATGTCGGATAAAGCTTCTCGAACTTCTTCTAATTTGAACGGTTTTATAACTACGGTGACTAGTTTCATCAATCGCTCCTAATAAATATGAGATTACAAAATAAATGATGCAAAGAGCATGCCAAAAAATAACTTGTATTAAATGGAGTTATTGAAGCAAAATTTATAAAAGAAAATAGAAGGCAGTTGCTCTAAAAATTTAGGCTTAGTCGTATAGTTTGTCTAAATAAAAATATTAGTAATTAAGATTTTTTTGAATATATGATTATCTTATAGTGCACTAATATGGTGCTAATGCGTATTATTAGTGCCAGCTATTAATCAATTTCTACGAGTTAGAATGTCACCATTAGCTTGCGATATTCGTCATAAGCAAAGTGATCAGTCATCCCGCTAATATAATCTTGTAATAAGCGACACCGGTAATAAAATTCCTTGCAATCATAATCTGTGTTATCTTTATGCAGTTTGCTAATTGCTTGTTTATAAGCGACACAATGCTTTGATGATAATTTATGATATAAGCGCGTTTCAATGAGATAATCTTTGTGATATTCATCTCCAACCAACTTTAAAAAGTCATCAGATGACATATCAAGCAGTGGGCTATAAATATCGAGCAATCCGCTAATAATTCGGTATCCTTGCAGTTCAATATTTTCGATCGACTCATGATTAAATATATGCTTAGATCCCACTGTTTTAAAAATATTGAGTAATTTATATTCGGCACCATGATCTTCAAGTAAGGCATGATCAAAATCCCCGTCATAAATTTCTTCAATATTTTCAATAAATCGTTCGGCTGCGTGCGGTACCAGCTTGCCAATGGTATTGACGCGTAAGTACATAAAAAATTGATCGATGCCGATTGCATTGTATTCATTTTCCTCTAGTTTTTTGTAAGAGTCATTGACAACAGTATCAAACAGATCACCTTTTGTAATCGGTCCCCATTCCTCAGCTAAATATGAGTAAAGCTGTTTTGCGGTTAAGATTTTCTTTTCAACCGCATCTTCAAGATCGGCAATACAGTATGAGATATCATCGGCAGCCTCCATAATGTAAGTTAATGGATAACGATGAAATGGTTTGATATCAAGTTGTTTATAAAGTTCTTTAATAAATGGTTCTTCTGATAAATAATAGCCCGGTTTTTTCATTAAATAAGAAAATTTAACTGGCACCGGCTTAGACCAATAAGCTGGTCTAGAATATTTCAGAATCGAGGCAATTTGTGAATAAGTTAAATTGAGGCGTAATATAGTATGCACTAAACGAATTGCTTGGGCGTTACCTTCAAAATTTGATAAATCTTGGCGAATTTTGGTTTTAAGTTCTTTTATTTGGTCATCATCGTTATCATTGCTTTCAAGCACTGGATAAACTGTCGATTTGCCAAGACCTAAGCGTTGTGTAAACCATTTATTAATAGCGGTTTCACCAAAATGACCAAACGGCGGATTACCTATATCGTGCATTAAACAGGCCATTTCAACTAAGCTTTCAATCACCATTATACAATTATCAAGCCCATATTCTTCTAATTTTCCAGCTTTGCCTAGGCCGCTGTTGATTTCTTTGACAATGTAACGGCCCACTTGTTGTACTTCCATAGAATGAGTTAGTCTTGTTCTGACCACAGAATTACGTTCTAATGGGAAAACTTGCGTTTTTTGTTGTAGGCGACGAATGGCGGCTGAGTTTATGATGCGTCCACGATCGCTTTCAAAACAACATACTATTGAGTACTCATCAGATGGGGGGTCACGCTGTTTGCTAGCATAACGTTGATAATTGATTTTTTGATTAAAGTTGATCATAGCTCCATCCTTAATTTAATCACCTGAATTGATTTAGGCTCTTAAATCGTTAATTTTTGTTTTGCCCATTCAATACTTTTTTGATAATCATTAGGTAATAGCGGTACTAAATCCTCTAATGCTTCTAACAGTTTATTTGATTGGTTATGAGTTAAATTTAAATGCCCTACTTTGCGCCCTACTCTAACTTCTTTTTCATACCAATGTAGATGAACTAAATTAATAGATAGCCAATTAAGATTTAATTCTGTACCAATTAAGTTGACCATAATCGATGGCGCAAAGACATCAGGCTTAGGGAGTGGTAATCCTAATATTGCACGTAGATGCAATTCAAATTGGCTTATCGAAGCACCATTTTGCGTCCAATGCCCGCTATTATGTACACGAGGAGCAAGTTCGTTGATCAATA
Organism: Gilliamella sp. App4-10; assembly: GCF_001690495.1. GTDB lineage: Bacteria > Pseudomonadota > Gammaproteobacteria > Enterobacterales > Orbaceae > Gilliamella > Gilliamella apicola_G. The sequence continues at coordinate 73,441 of NZ_LZGS01000046.1, read as the reverse complement.
ACTCTTCACCAACAATAAAGCACTCCATTGCCATTACGCCAATATAATTTAATTTATGCATGATGGCAGATAGCATTTGCTCAGCTTTTATTTGTAATGAAGGGGATTCGTTCGGTCGTACAACACTTATTTTTAATATACCATCTTGGTGGAAGTTATTAGTAAGTGGATAAAATACTGTTTCACCTTTTGCATTACGCGCACCCACTAATGACATCTCTTTCTCAAATGGAATGGCCTGTTCAACAATGGCGTTTTGATAGATTTCATCAGGTACAATTATTGGGTTATTCATAACAATACGCCATTGCCCTCGTCCGTCATACCCACCCGTTCTGCGTTTAACAATTAATAGATCACCCAGCTCACCAAATAACTTTGGCCAATCTTGGGGATGATTAAGCGCAAACCATTTAGCTGTAGGTAAGCCAAATTCATCAAACAGCTGTTTTTGAGTTAAACGGTCAGCAATAAGTGGAAAAACATCCCGATTGATAAAATGGGGATGCTTGGCTAAAATCTGTGTAAATGGGGTATCAGACCATCGTTCAATTTCAGCTGTTATTACCGACTGTTGATATGGAATAACTGTCGGATCGACATCCTGTCCAACTGGATAGACCTTAATACCTAATGGTTCACCAGCTTGCTTAAGCATTCGCCCTAATTGGCCGTTCCCCAGTACACAAACAGATTGAAGTTTCATGTTATGCATTCACTCTTGGATCAGGCTGATTTAATACCTCATCAGTTTGAGTTAATCGCCATGTTGATAAGCGTTGATAAATATCTCTATCATGTAAAGCAAGAATCTGCGCAGCAAGTAATGCCGCGTTAGCTGCGCCAGACTTACCGATTGCTAAACAACCAACCGGAATCCCTTTCGGCATTTGAACGATAGAATAGAGACTATCTATGCCATTTAGTGCGGCACTTTGCACGGGAACACCTAACACGGGAACTAATGTTTTAGCAGCTAACATGCCAGGTAGATGAGCTGCACCACCCGCACCAGCTATGATTACCTCAAAACCTTTTGGCTTAGCATCTTCAGCAAAGCGAAATAACTTATCGGGGGTACGGTGAGCAGAAACGATTTCAACATGATAGGGAATAATCAATGCATCAAGAATATCGGCAGCATATTGCATGGTAGCCCAATCAGTCTTAGAACCCATGACAATCGCAATTTTAGGTTGAGTGTGCATGACAAATGTTTGAACAATTAAAATAGGATGTGTGTAAAGTATACACCAAAAATGAGTTAATTGGGATAGTAAGGATTTTACCTCTTGCCACTAAATACGCCTGATACGAGTGATATAATTATAAAAATACCGCCGAATAGTACCGGCGGTAATGGAAAAGTTAAGCTTTTATTGCAGCCTCGATTTGAATGTCGATATAGGTTCCTTTTTCATTAACCTTGCTTATACTACACAACCTACTGGTTTAGTGTCTTATACCAACCCTCCATTTTATTCTTTGCTCATTGCAGTAAAGACACTTTTATTGATTAAAAATAACGTTGCATCCAATACGCGATTTATTGCTGTTAGCGCTAGCCAATATTTTGCCGATTTCAGCTAATGCACTTTTGGTTTATATACAAGTATCATTTTTAAGATCAGCAAGATCATAGGCGTAATAAATGACATTATTATGAATCACAGCTTCAGGCCACCGATCATCTAGATCAATTTGTATTATTGTCATCATATTTTCCTTATTTAGATGCGTCATTAAGATACTTTAATAAAATCCGCACGCAATTTTTTTATTTCATCACGTAGTACACCCGCTTTTTCAAACTCCAGATTTTGAGCCGCTTCATACATCATTGCTTCAAGTTCTTTCACTTTTGCCTGTACGTCTTTAATAGAGACATAATGATAAGGTTTACCGGGTTCAAATGCTTGTACTTTAGCTGTTGATTTCTTGGTACTTAAACCTGCCTCTAGTACGTCTTTAATTTCTTTACGTACTGATTTTGGTGTGATGCCATGTGCTGTATTAAAATCTTCCTGTTTTTTACGACGACGAGCAGTTTCCTCAATTGTTTTTTGCATAGCTGGAGTAATTCTATCAGCATATAATATTGCTTTACCATTCACGTTTCGAGCTGCACGCCCTACCGTTTGGATAAGGGAGCTTTCGGAACGCAAAAAACCTTCGCGATCCGCATCTAATATTGCTATTAACGAAACTTCAGGTATATCTAAACCTTCTCGCAATAGGTTTATTCCCACTAGCACATCCACTTTACCTAAACGTAGATCGCGAATGATTTCCATACGTTCGACCGTGTTGATATCTGAATGTAAATATTTAACATTGACATCATGTTCTGACAAATAATCGGTTAAATTTTCTGCCATACGTTTAGTTAGTGTGGTCACCAAAACGCGTTCGTCGTTGTTAATCCGAATTTTGATTTCGGATAATAGATCATCAACCTGTGTCGAAACGGGTCGAACTTCGATAATGGGGTCCAATAACCCTGTAGGTCTAACGACTTGTTCAATAATTTCGCTACCTGATTTTTCAATTTCGTATTTAGCTGGTGTTGCCGATACATAAATGGTTTGTGGCATGATGTTTTCAAATTCTGAAAACTTTAAAGGCCTGTTATCTAGCGCTGATGGTAAACGAAAACCATATTCGACCAAATTAAGTTTTCTCGAACGATCGCCATTATACATAGCCCCTATTTGCGGAATAGCTACATGCGATTCATCAATAAACAACAAGCCATCAGCAGGTAAATAATCAAATAATGTTGCTGGTGGGTCACCCGGCTTACGCTGAGCTAAAAAGCGGGAATAGTTTTCGATGCCAGAGCAATACCCCAACTCGGTCATCATTTCGATATCAAATAATGTTCGCTGAGTTAAACGTTGTTCCTCTAGTAGCCGATTGTTATCTAACAACACTTTTTGACGCTCTTTAAGCTCTTGTTTAATTTGTGCAATAGCATTTTCCATAATGTTTCTTGGCGTTACATAGTGCGTTTTTGGATAAATTGTTATTCGCGATACTTCATTTATGCTATTGCCTGTAAGTGGATCGAACATAACAATACGATCGACTTCGTCATCAAATAACTCTACGCGCACTGCCAGTTCATCTGAATCAGCAGGAAAGATGTCTATTACATCGCCACGAACACGAAACGTACCACGACTAAAGTTGATTTCATTACGTGTGTATTGCAATTCGGCCAAGCGAGTTAAAATTGACCGCTGATCGGTGATAGTGCCTTTTGTTAGGTGCAATATCATCGACATATAGGTTTCTGGTGCACCTAGACCATAAATTGCCGATACCGAAGCAACGATCACCACATCACGTCGTTCGAGTAACGATTTAGTGGCTGAAAGGCGCATCTGCTCTATATGCTCATTGATTGAAGCATCTTTTTCAATAAATGTATCGGTTGAAGGTACATAAGATTCAGGTTGATAGTAATCGTAATAAGATACGAAATACTCAACCGCATTTTTAGGGAAAAAGGCCTTCATTTCGCCATATAACTGAGCGGCCAACGTTTTATTGGGCGCTAAAATAATTGTTGGACGATTATGCTTAGCAATAACGTTTGCCATGGTAAATGTTTTACCCGATCCCGTTACACCCAACAATGTTTGATGAGCAATCCCATCTTCAATATTTTGATTAATTTTTCTTATTGCTTCAGGTTGATCACCAGCTGGCTTGAATTCGGAACATAATTTAAATTTTTTCATCACATCACAACCTAATATTTTACCTATTAATAAAAATTATCCCCAAAAGGACTTGACCTTTTAAAATCTTCTATTTTTCGTTCTATTAACTTTCTTGTTTATAAAAAAGGTAACTAATTTACAACTTGATTTATGATAACTAGTTGATAAAAAACAAAAAATATATTCATGGTTAAGTTACAGTCAAATTAAGAAAAATCCTGATGCTTACTGAGGTTAGCGCTTTTTTCAATAAACTACTCACAGAGTTATCCACAGGCAACGGGGATAACTTCATAAGTATAGTCTTTATAAACTTTTTTCAATTATCAAGATAAATTTTCAAAAAAAAATCCCTTTTCTTTTAATGTTTATTCCTATTTTTAACCTAAGTTTTAATAGGTTTAACTAATTGTTTCACTTAGCTGTTCAATTTTGTATTGATAGCTATGATCGAAGTTGGGAACAAAAGTTAATCGGTGAGTGATACATTTTGGCGCATCTTCTGCGTGATGGGACACAAATAGCAACTGCGTGTTCCCTTCACTAATTAAACGATCTATCCAACGTTTTACTAATTCTCGATTAAGATAATCAAGCCCTTGTAAGGGTTCATCTAAAATAAGCAGAGTCGGATGTTTGACCAAAGCTCTAGCAATTAAGACTAATCGTTGTTGTCCCCAAGAAAGTGATTGAAACGGTTTATCTGCTAGCGCTTTTAATCCTAATAATTGTAACCATTCATCAGCCAATTTGGCTTGTTTATCACTGGTCGCCTGATAGATACCAATCGAATCAAAATAACCAGATAATAATACAGTTTTAACACTAGAACTAACTCTATAATCTAAATGTAAGCTACTACTGACATAACCAATATGACGCTTAATATCCCAGATTGTTTCACCAGAACCACGTTTACGTCCAAATAAAGTCAGATCATTGCTATATCCTTGTGGATGATCACCGGTAATTAAATTTAATAGCGTCGATTTACCTGCACCATTAGGCCCAACAATTTGCCAATTTTGTTGAGCTTTTACTTGCCAAGTTAATCCATTAATAATTGCTTTATCACCATAATGAACATAGCCATTGTTTAATATGACACGATCTAATTGCTCAGTTAATTGAGTTGGTGGTTCGTCAGCTTCTGGTAATGGTAGATTGGGAATATTTTCCAAATCAGTTAATTGCTTAACTGTTGTATCGTTTAATATTGTGTCCTTTGTATCAATTTTCAATAGTTGACAATCGGCTAGTATGCCAATATTTTCGATAAAAGTAGGAATTTCACTAAATCGATTTAAAACAAGAATAATAGTAATACCTTGCTTAGCAAGATCAGATAGTATTTCGGCTAAATTTTCACGTGACGCTATATCTAAACCATCAAAGGGCTCATCTAATATCAGAAGCTCTGGCTGCTGCATCAAGACTCGACAGATTAAGACTTTACGTGTTTCACCAGTTGAAAGATATTTAAAACGTTTGGTTAATAGATGTTCTATCCCAAATTGTGTTGCTAATTGTTGACAACGTGCTTGATTAAAGGTATTTTCTTGAATGATTTGCTGAGTAGTTAATCCAGTATCATTCTCGCCTTTGCTTAGCAAATCAGTATTATTACGTTTCCATTCATCATCAAACAGTTTTTGTAATTGTTCAAACGATATATGAGCTGTAGATTTAAATTGATTGATTACTTTGCCTGATAATAATGTTTGTTCACCGCTCAATGCTTTAACTAATAGGGATTTACCACTACCATTACGCCCCACAAACGCAATATTGCTGCCTTGATTGATTGTCAGCGATTCAATGGTAAAAACTTGGTAGTCACTAATTTTAAAATGTGCGTTTTCTATTTGTAGCATGATAACCTCATATTGCTAAACTAATGTCGCAACAATAATATGTTGTGGATGAATAAATAACGTAGTTTGTTTACCTACGGTTAGGGCTGATTGTTTAACTTCATCAGCCAACTTGCTAGCATAAAACACGACGCCAGAAGATAATGAAAAAGCAATTTCGCTCCATTTACCATCAGTCGTGATTTTTTCAACAGAAACTGATAAACAGTTCTCGTTCCCGATTTCATCTTCATTTTGGAATTCAATCAGCGGGGCTTTAATAAGTAACAAGACGGTTTTATCAATACTCAAATTTAACCGATCGATACTCGACTGTGTAATGTAAACTGTTAACTCAGTTTGATTATCACAGAGTAGTACAGTAATAAAACCAGCAACATCGCTTGTTTGAATCTGCTTAACTGTACCATATAACTGATTTCGTGCACTTGTTTGCAATGATAATCTTGCAGTAGCTTTTAAAATATCATCCAATGGGACCTTATCATCACTCAATATGTTAAATGCAGTTTGTTGCAGCTGAGTTAATAGATCATAAAGTTGAATAAATCTAACAGCATAAGCACTCAACTTAGTGCCGCCGCCTTTTTTACCGCCAATTGCGGTAATTAAAAAAGGTTTAGGCGCTAATTTGTTAATTTCATTGACAGCATCCCACGCTGTTTTATAGCTAACGCCAATTTGCTTGGCAGCCTGACTTAATGAGCCGGTTTGTTCAATTGCTTTTAACAGCATAATGCGCCGTGGATCAGTAAATAACTGTTGCTGAATATTCAACGTTAATAAAATTTCAGGAGAGAACATAATTTAACACCATGCACAACCAAGCTGGAGGAGATAAGAGTGATTATTGTAAACGCTTTTTAGTATTCCATCAAAATATGCTACAAATCTTATTGATTGCTGTCTGGTATCAGTTTAGTTGTACTTTATAAATAAATTTTGCTAATATCGATATATATTTTTTTATATAGCGGTTGTTAGGTAATTTACTTAACCAGTGAAGATATTTCATCACAGCCAAATATCGACAAAAACATGAATCATCAAAATTAACTTATTTTTATTGTGAGAAAATAATGAAGAAATTGATTGGAATTATTGGTGCTTTGGCAATGATAGCGATGGCTTTTTCAGCAATAGCAGCTGAAAAATTGACGGTATTTGCCGCATCGTCATTAACTAATGCGATGCAAGATATTGCAACGGCTTATAAAACTCAACATCAAGATGTGGATATTGTATTTTCGTTTGCTTCGTCATCAGTATTAGCGAAACAAATTGAACAAGGTGCTTCAGCCGATATATTTATGTCAGCCGATCAAAAGTGGATGACTTACCTTATTGAGCATAATATAGCGAAGAATAAACAAGACCTCTTAAAAAATGCATTAGTTCTTATTGCCCCAAAAAGTTCACCATTAGATAACGTCTTAATTAATACCAATACCAATTGGCAAGCGATTTTACCTAAAGACGAAAGAATCGCTATTGGCGATCCTGATCATGTTCCAGCTGGACTTTATGCAAAAGAATCACTCACTAATTTAGGAGTATTTGACCAATTGAGATCACAATTGGCCCCAGCTAGCAATGTGCGGGACGCTTTGATGTTAGTTGAGCGTAACGAAGCCGCCCTTGGCATTGTCTACAGCACCGATGCCAAAGTAAGTGATAAAGTAAATATTATTGGGGCCTTCCCTACAGATACATTTAAGTCAATTGTGTATCCCATCACGTTATTAAATACAAAGGCAGTTGATTTTTACCAATATTTAAACTCACCACAAGCTAAAGCCATTTTTGAGAAGTATGGATTTATAACAAAATAATTTAATAAGTAAGTCATGTAATAAAATATGCTATTAACAGAATTTGAATGGCAAACCTTGATACTTAGTTTAAAGATAGCCTTCACGGCAATTGTCTTTAGTTTACCAATAGGTGTTTTAACGGCTTGGGTATTGGCACGTTGTCACTTTTTTGGTAAATCACTATTTGATAGTATTGTACATCTTCCACTTGTTTTGCCACCGGTTGTTTTAGGTTATTTATTGTTAATAACCATGGGGCGACATGGTGTTATTGGTGAGTGGTTAAATTACCATTTTAATATCAGTTTTAGCTTCAATTGGCAAGGTGCAGCTTTAGCTTCAGCTGTGGTTGCATTTCCCCTAATGGTACGTTCGATTCGTTTAGCCATTGAATCCATTGATATACGTCTTGAAAACGTTGCTCGAACTCTTGGAGCCCATAAGTGGCGAGTATTTATCACCATCACATTACCTTTAGCCTTTCCTGGGGTTTTAATGGGAATAGTACTCGGCTTTGCACGTTGTTTAGGAGAATTTGGGGCAACAATTACATTTGTATCAAATATTCAAGGTGAAACGCGGACCTTACCACTCGCAATGTACACATTTCTGCAAATCCCTAATGGTGAACAAGGTGCATTACGACTTTGTGTTATTTCGATTGTATTGTCACTCATTGCCCTTTTTTTATCCGAATTATTAAATCGATGGCATAAGAAGAAGCTAGCAGGATAATTAAGTATGTTAAAAATAGATGTTAGAAAAAAATTTGCTTCGTTTTCATTTCAATTCAACTATGAAATAGATTGTCAAGGTGTTACCGCTATTTTGGGTGTTTCTGGCTCGGGAAAATCAACGTTAATTAACCTTATTAATGGGTTAATTAAACCTGATCAAGGTTATATTCAACTACATAACGTACCTTTGGTTGATTGTGATAATCGTCTTTTTGTTGTTCCAGAAAATCGGCAGATTGGTACCGTTTTTCAAGATGCATTACTCTTCCCTCATTATAAAGTGATTAAAAATTTAACTTATGGTGCTAAAGACTTCAATTCTTCAAAATTTGACGAAATCGTGAATGTACTTAATATCCACTCATTATTAAATCGCTATCCAGCAATGTTATCTGGAGGCGAAAAACAGCGGGTGGCAATCGGTCGAGCACTATTAACCAATCCTCTATTGCTACTGATGGACGAACCGCTTTCCGCCCTTGATATGCCCAGAAAAAAAGAGCTGTTAACTTATATTGATGAGTTAGCCAATGATTTAAATATACCGATTATTTATGTAACACATAATATTAATGAAGTTAAAAAGATAGCTAATAATGTAGCAATTTTAGATCAAGGCAAGCTGATTGAGTTTGGTAAAGTCGAGCAAGTTTTACAAAGTGATTATTTGAAAGGATGGTTATAAAGAGCTAAAGTATTACTATTTTGTTCTTGTTTGATATATGTCACGCCATCATGCCATGCCCCCAGCACGATACGCGTTGCACGGTTGTCTTCAATTTGAAAATGATGTGTAGCTGGTTTGTGCGTATGCCCATGCACCATAATATCCGCATTATATTTCATCATTATTTCAACCACCGCTTGTTGATTGACATCCATAATGGTTTCAGATTTAATTTGATTATGATGGCTACTTTTTTGCCGTAACTTAGCCGCAATTTTAAGTCGAACAAAGCGTGGCAGTAATAAAAACAGTTTTTGTAACCATTTATTATGCATAACTTTTCGGAATTTTTGATATTGATGATCATCAATACAAAGTAAATCACCATGTAAAAAAATAATATTTTTTTCTTGATTGGGCAAACAGTTAATTTCTGGCAATAAAATCATATCACACTGCTGAGCATATCTTTTACCTAACAGAAAATCACGATTACCATGCACAAAATATTTTTTGATATGACGTTTTGATAAGGCTTGTAATGCCTGTGCAACTTGGTAATATAAGTTTGTTTCTACATCATCCCCAACCCAATAGTCAAACAAATCACCTAAAATATACAGTTCGCAATTATCGGGTAATGTGTTTAAAAAAGACAGAAAGCCTGCGGTTATACCCATATAACCATCAGGCTCATTATCGGTTAGATGAATATCAGCGATAAAATAACGAACAGGATTATTCAACCGTAACACTCGTAATAATGACATCTTCCACAGGAACATCTGAATGCATACCGCTACGCCCTGTTTTAACGACTTTGATTTTATCAACCACATCAAGCCCTTCGACGACTTGTGCAAAAACACAATAGCCATAGCCATTAACATCCGCAGAGCGGAAATTAAGATAATCATTATCAACCACATTGATAAAAAACTGTGCTGTCGCAGAGTGTGGATCAGATGTACGTGCCATTGCTAATGTGCCACGATTGTTTTTTAATCCGTTATCCGCTTCGTTTTTGATCGGATCTTTCGTTTTTTTCTGCTTCATGCCTGGCTCAAAACCGCCACCTTGAATCATGAAATTATTAATAACACGATGGAAGATTGTGTTGTTGTAAAAACCGTCTTTGCAATATTCAACAAAATTTTTAACGGTTTCTGGCGCTTTGTCGTCAAAAGTTTTGATTTTAATATCACCTAAATTAGTGTGAAATGTAATCATGACATGTTCCTTATTTTTTATTTAATGTACATCTTTAGAGCAAAATTTAGTGAGCCTTAATCAATTTGACTTACTTACTAAATTTTTCACATGCTTCAAGCGTGTTACTCATTAACATAGCAACGGTCATTGGACCAACACCGCCAGGCACAGGCGTTATCCAACCTGCCCGTTTAACGGCAACATCAAACTCCACATCGCCGGCTAGTTTACCATCTGGCAAGCGATTGATACCAACATCAATCACGATTGCGCCTGGTTTTATCCACTCACCCTTAACATAATTAGGAATGCCAACTCCTACAACAACGATATCCGCATTACTCACATGTTTGGCTAAATCAATAGTACGACTATGAGTAATGGTTGTTGTGCAGCCTAATAACAATAATTCTAATGCCATTGGACGACCTACAATGCTTGATGCACCAACCACAGTGGCATTTAATCCTGATAAATTAATACCGGTTGACTCAAGCATTTTAACCACACCATATGGTGTGCATGGTCGTAAAATCGGATCGCGTTGTAATAAGTGGCCAATATTGTAAGGATGAAAACCATCAACATCTTTACTTGGATCAATACGTTCAAGCACCTTAGTTTTATCAATATTATCAGGTAAAGGAAGTTGCACTAAAATACCATGTACATCTGATCGTTGATTGAGTTCGTCAATTAATGTCAACAATTCATCAGTAGTCGACGTTGGGAAGTCATATGCAAATGAAATAAAACCAACATCATCACAAGCTTTTTGCTTATTTTTGACATAGATTTTTGATGCGGGATCTGAACCCACTTGAATTACTGCAAGCCCAGGAACAGATAGACCTTTTTCAATACGTGTGTTAACTTTATTAGCAATGTCAGTTCGTATTTGTTGTGCTAATTCTTTTCCATCAATGATATGTGCAGTCATAAGCTTCCGTTTAGCTATCCGAATAAAGGTACTATTTTCGCAAAAGTTTTTATTAATGTCTATTTACTTGTAAGGTGATTAATTAAGTTGAGCTAATATTTGTTTGTATTGCGCATCAATATCGGTAATAACTGAACAAATATGGGCATCAAAAGCTTTTAATTTAGGTTTTTGAGCTTTCCACTCATTTTTAGAGATTTGTTTGATTGCGCCTAAATTTTTAAAGAAATCGAAATGTAAAATACTGCCCCCCACCACATTATAAAAAATACGTTGACCGATATCTTCTCCATCTTTTTTTAAATTATTAAAATTTTGGTAGAAAAATCGTGTATTACCATTTTCAGTAATAATCGAAGCATGTAATAACTTGACTAAACGTTTATAGAATTTGTCTAATTCATTTTTAAGCCCATTATCATCGCCCAATTGATTTTTTATTGCTTGTTCAAAAGTTATTTTAACCTCTAACAAAAGGTTTAAATATTGTTGTTCTAACTGTGGTAACTTTTGTCGTAAATCTTGTTGAAATAGAGCCAGTTTCTTTTGTAATAAAGGATTAAGTATTGCTGATTTTTTATTTAAGACGACATTGCCATTTGGAGTGATGTTTAAATCATTTTTTTTATTAAAAATACGTACACTTTCTTTGCTTATCGTAATATCATAACTGGGTTTAATCTCACACTCTTTTTTAGCTGCAAAGACAGAGATAGGTAACAATAAAGCAATCAATAATAAATTTTTCAACATATTTATATCCAGTTGGTTAATTAATATAGATTATAACTTCTACTAGATAATAAACATAATAAAGTTGAACGCATGCTGTAATATAATTAAAAAAATTAAATAAAATCAATAACTTTCCTGACCGATTTTTATAGAAATACAATTACCTTTCTGTCACGGTAAAAGGAGGTTGTGAAATTGTGAAAAAATAAGCAACCAAATTCAAGTTTTTAGCCATAAAGCTAGTTGACTTTCCAAATCCTTTATCAATAGATATAATCTATTTAACCAACTATATTTAACCTCTTTTTTTTCTTTAAAAGTGAAGTATAGTAAGTACATGTTTGAAATAAATAATAAAGGTGAAAAAATGTATACTGTAATTTTTGGCCGTCAAGGTTGTCCTTATTGTGTCCGCGCTAAAGAACTAGCCGAAAAGCTTTCTCAAGAGCGTGATGATTTTTCTTATCGTTATGTTGATATTAATGCTGAAGGTATCACTAAAGAAGATCTTTCTAAAAGTGTTGGCAAACCTGTTGAAACTGTGCCGCAAATCTTTATTGATGAAAAACCAATCGGTGGCTGTACAGATTTTGAAGCGTATGCTAAAGAACATTTAGGCTTATTTAAAGAATAACCAGAAATGAGTTTATAAAAATTAAGCCACCATTTGGTGGCTTTTTTAATGTTTATTTATTATTAACGACCTGGTAGTTTTTTCCAAGTAACCTCATTACGCAAATAAGTTGGCTCGACCTCTTCAACATCAATCACGTCATTCTTTTGCCATTTATTCCTAGCAATAATAATGAGATCTTGTGCGTGAGGTAATAAAATATCACTTTGTCTTATACCATTAATCATATCTGGATAAGTTTGCCAACCAGTGCCAGCACAATAACCATTTTTATTAATATTATTCACTTTTTCTATTACTCTTTCGGGAGCAATCACGCATTCTGGAATAACCGCTTGCCATTGGTTGTTTTCATAATGATATTGTCCTAAGTAAACTTCGCTCATTCTTGCATCGATTGCGGTAATCACATCCGTCGCCTGCTTTGTCCGATACGCACCTTGAGCTAAGGTCAATAGCGTTGATACACCTATCATCGGCTTATCAATTCCTAATGCTAAACCTTGTGCTATACCAATGCCAATTCTAACCCCAGTAAAACTCCCTGGACCTTGACCAAAGGCAATTGCATCAACTTGAGAAAGCGAACAATCGGATTGTTTAAGAATACTATCGATCATGGGTAAGATCTGCTTTGTATGATCGCGAGCAGATATTTTAAAATCGTGTGTAATTTCATTACGATAAAGTAAAGCTACTGAACAAGCTTCTGTGGAGGTATCGATGGCTAAAATAGTACTCATTCTTTTTCCTAAATATATTAGTTTTATCAATTAGTTTTTAGCTAATAAAAAATTAATCACTTTATTTATATCTCGTGTTCTTGGCGATGGTGGCAAACTATTAATAAATGTTGCACCGTAAGGTCGCATCACTAAACGATTATCACAGATAATAACCGCACCCCGATCGTTGTGATGACGAATTAATCGCCCAACCCCCTGCTTTAAGGTGATAACCGCTTCAGGTAATTGCACTTCGTAAAATGCATCACCGCCTTGCATTTGGCAATCCTCCATGCGAGCCTTAATTAAAGGATCATCTGGAGATGTAAAGGGTAATTTATCTATAATAACACATGACAAGGTATCCCCCCTAACATCAATACCTTCCCAAAAGCTGCTTGTTGCAATTAATAATGCATTACCACTATAAATAAACTGTTCAAGTAATTTAACTTTACTCGTTTCACCTTGGACTAACACTGGTAACTTTGTTAGCTCTCGAAACTGTTTAGCTAAAGCATTCATCATCGCATAAGAAGTACATAGAAAGAAGCAACGCCCCTTGTTAGCTTCAATGACTGGCAGTAAAATATCGGCCAGTTTTTCAGCGTTACCTCGCTCATTTGGTGATGGAATATAACGGGGCACACACATAACCGTTTGATTCAAATAATCAAATGGACTTTCTAAAATAAGTGAATCTGCATCAGATAATCCTAAACGTTTGGTAAAATAATCTAACTGATTATTGACTGATAGCGTTGCCGAAGTAAAAATCCAACTACCTTTGCGCTGTGTTAATAATTCGGTAAATTTATCAGCAACCGACAATGGTGTTAGCGCAAAAACAAAATAGTTATGGCTACTTTCATACCAATAACTAAAACCAGTTACATTTGTCTCCTGCAACCGTTTTAATAGCATATTATATTGATTAATTCGTTCAAAACAGTTATCTAAGGTTGAAGAACGTCCGACTGCCAATAGCAATACTTCTTGACAAAAATTTAAAGCATCGAAAAGATAGGATAGCTCTTTTTTTATCGCTTCTTGGTTAAACAAAAACCGTAAGTTACCTTTTGGCGGTTGTTGATTAATGACAAGGCGTATATCTTGAGTACATTTTTGTAGTTTATCTGCACATTGCTGTAGTTGTGACATATCTTTAACTTCAGTGCGATAACAGAGATTAATTTCTTTTGCTAGATCAAATAATTGACGGCTACTTAGCTGTTGTCCGAAATAATGACAGGCAAGATCGGGAAGTTGATGAGCCTCATCAAAAATCATTACCTCAGCTTGAGGAATAAGTTCACCAAAGCCTGTGTCTTTAACAACAACATCAGCTAAAAATAAATGATGATTAACAATAACAATATCTGCATTTAACGCCCGTTTACGCGCTTTCACCACATAACAATCATTATAATGTTCGCAGTCGCTACCCAGACAATTATCATTAGTACTGGTTAATATTGTCCAAATTGGATTGTCTTCAGTGACTGTAGTACATTTGCTTATATCACCATCTTTGGTTTTAATTGACCAATTTTTAATACGAGCTAAATCAACACGTAATTCTTTATCAAGATCGCCTGCAGCTGCATATTGATGATACATTCGCTCTAAGCAAAGATAATTGGAACGACCTTTAAGTAGGGATATCTTGCCTGTATAATTTAATGCTTTTTTAATAATTGGCAGATCTTTGCTAAATAATTGTTCTTGTAAATTTTTAGAGCCAGTTGAAAGTATTACTTTTTTATCGCTACGTAATGCAGGGACTAAATAAGCAAAGGTTTTACCTGTGCCAGTTCCAGCTTCAATAACAAGAGAATTTTGTTTTTTTATGGATTCGGAAACTTTACTTGCCATGTTTCGTTGTGGCTCTCTTGCCACAAATCCATCAATCGCTTGAGCAAGCAAACCATTCTCTGCAAAATCATCAATCACTTAAAATGCACCTAATAAAAATAAGTTTAAAATACCAATAAACTTGAAAACTAATTTTGGAATTATACAATGTTATGAAAACAACAAGCCGTTAATTGAAATAACGATTTATTGTTGCAACGGAATTGAATCGCTAATAACTTTTAAACTGTTAGAACTATAACAATAACTAAGTAAAAAAGATATATAAGAATACTAGCAGTTCAAAGGGCTAAATAAAAATAAAGTGTATGAATCTAATTATTTAATCAATAAATTTTCTCTTAAGAAGTAATAATATAATCACTTGAATGTACGGTTTGTTAACAACAAAAATTCATACACATCTCTTTGTAAATTTCACTCTTAAATAAATTCAATAATGCATTATTGATAACAAATGTTTCTTTTCTTTAAACATCATTCGAGAATAAGCTCGGATTGAGGATATTTTCTTTCGAGTATATAAAGACAGTGAATCATCTGTCCACAGAGACTTTTCCAAATAAGAGTCAAATAATATAAAACGATATAGCTGTTGCCAAGGTTGATTTTTAATTATGTAATGAATCAATACGGTATCATCTGACACATTAGAATTCTCGTTACCATTTATTGATAGCGCCAATAAGTTATTCTATTTTCTTGCTAATATAATTCTTCTTTTACCTACTGCAATATTTAACACGTTTTGATTGGAATATTGGTATTTATCACCATTATTTAATAGCCTTAAAGATTTAAAAGTAATATCTCCCTGACACCAAAATAGTATATTAATCAACATGATACCAGAATTGAAATAAATTCCATATGCTATATTATATTTAGCACATTGCGACTCTTGCATATATGACTCATCAGCAACAGAAGCTACAATAGCAAATTCTAAATTAACCTGATAAATAAATCTACGTTTTTAAGGCAAAGTGCATCACTATCAATATAAAGCAATCTTTCAGCAACATCTTTTAAAATTATGGGAGCAATTAATTGCACATAAGCTGATATAGGAAATCGTTCAGTATTTTTTGATCAACTTTAAACTCATCATTAATAATATATTCAGTTATAGAAACATAATTAAACTTTATTGTTGCCAATTTTTGTCTATTCTGTTCCGAAACAATATGCATAAAAATATGAGATCGAATTTGATTTTTTTATTATTTTCAATATTTAAAACAATGTCTATGCCAGCTAATAGGGCATCGTTATCATCAAAACACAAAAGGATATGGAATACCCTTTTATTATCTAAAAATCATATGACAATAACTCATGTTTTTGCTAATAAACTTATCAACACCAATTACCGTATTATTTCTTAACGTTTGTTCAGAGTTTTATGCTTCAAATAAAGTAAATAATATTTGAATGCAGAAAAATATTTATGCTGGCTAGCAAGTAATTTTGCATATCTTCTGGTGGTTGATGGGGCATTTTCATTAGCTAGCAATAACTTAACGTTTGCCCATGGAGAAGACTTGATATAACGTTGATAAAGTGGCGTCAAATATAGTTTATACCACGGTTTATTGCCGGTGACATAATGGATAATCACGGCATCATCGCCGATAAGATTATCTTCTTTTCCACCGACAGTTAGCGCAGTAAGATAATTAAAGCGTTTAGGTAAGAATACGGTTTTACCCTGCATTAAGATATTGAGAACATCTTGATCGGCAAATTTATAAACTTTACCACTATTAATCATCGCAAAAGCTTTTTCCGTAAGGTTATTTTGCACCCACATATCCGTATTAATATAAATCATTCCAGCATTAAAGTATTCACCATATGGGATATCGCAAACGAGGCATTGTTTTTCTTGTGTTTTTTCGACATCAGGTACAACCGCTGAATATTTATTGCTTAAATCAATATTAGTTAATTCATTAAGGTTATTTGTGCATAACACATCACAATCTAAATATAAAACTCGAGAAGTGACTTTATTTAGTATCTGTGGGACAACGAATCGTAAACAAGTTGATGCCGAAACATGTAGAATTAAAGTATCAGGATTAATTGAAAAATTATCGCTAATTTCGTAACAAATTATGGTAATATTTTCTTTATTGAATTGATTAAATCTTATAATTTTTTCACTAGAAACATTATTAGCAAATAAATGGAAAACCAGATTTTTATCGGGATTATTCAAAATTACTGAAGACATAGCAATGCTAGCTGGCATTGCATAATTATCATCAAAGCAAAATGCTATATGAAGGGTTGTTAGAGATTCTATGGCGTTACTAAATAACGTCTTAGTTGCGCTGATAAAAAGATTTTCTTTCATTTTGTGCCAAGGTTCGACTAGGTTAAAAAAAATTGAACCATTGTAACATACGTTAAATTAAACAATGAAGTAATAATCAATTTTATATTGACATATCAATTTTGTAATGACTAAATAGCATGGTTAAGTTTTTAAAGAGCGTTAGAAATGAATAATAGAATTAACATTGCATATTGTACGGATTCAAATTACCTTGAGCATGTAGGTGTATCTATTACCTCCATTATGCTTAATAATATGCAACATAATATTCATTTCCATGTTTTTTTATATGATGTATCTCCAAAAGACCAACAGAAATTACAAAAAATTAGCCCCCTAATTAGTATCTACATTATTCCTTGCGAAGAGCTAGATAAATATAAAGTTCAAACAAACAATAAAATAACTCATATTAATCGTTCAATGTATATTCGGTTATCAGTTCCAAGACGATTATATGGGAAAGTTGATAAATTTATTTACTTAGATGCAGATACGCTCTGTTTTTCTGACATATCAGCGATTTCAAATATAAATATAGATTCGGTCATTTGTGCTGTGACACCAGACTCATTAGATAAACAAAATATGTCAAAAAATAAAGAAAGACTTGAGCTTACTTCTGAAAGTTATTTCAATTCCGGCTTTTTATATATTAATGTTGATAACTGGATGAAATTTGATACAGAAAATAAAACAAATAAAATATTATTATCGTTAGAACATAAAGATTTGATCTATCCAGACCAAGATGCGCTAAATATTGTTTTACAACATCAAGTTCTATTCATAGATCCTAATTGGAATTATTTGTTTACTTGGATGAATGATGAGCAAAAAGAAACATTTTTTTATAATGAAAAATCTTTACCCTATATCATTCATTTTACTGGTACTCGAAAAATGTGGTATCAAGAACATACGGGACTTGCGCAAAATATCTATTGTTTTTATAAACACTTCACACCTTGGGCAACTAGTCCACTTAAAAGTTATAAACATAAAATGCGCGTTAATGATTATCGTATTTATGCTCAATCATATTTTAAAAGAAAACAATTCCTAAAAAGTTGTAAATATTTTTTACATTATATTAAATTAAAGTTGTTTAGAAAAAATTAAATAAACTTTTTAACTAGATATAAGATAGAAGCAATAAAACTTAATTTCTAAAATATCGCATCTTTCATTGATGTAATATTTAGCATAATGACGAAAATTACATATTCACTATAATAGATGCAGTGAGAAAAATTTTGTAACCATCCTCCTAAAATAGTAGAAAATTCTCTATGATAAAAATAAAAGAGGATTTAAATATGCAAAAATGACTGAACACCAAATCGTATCTATTTTAAAAGAAGCTGAGGCAAACATTTCAGTTAAAGGGCTTTGCCATACATACAATATGGGCAATTCAGCTCTTTATACACAAAGGAGAAAATACAGTAGTATGGAAACTTCATAAACAACCATTGATTATATTAAAATCAAAACGGTTATATTGAACAATTTAACCCACTTATCGAACAGAATTTTTTGGTGAAACGTGGGATGCATATTGATGATAATATATAGATGTATATCATACAATTTATTTTTTTGATTCAACTCGTTGTATGTAGCAAATTGATAGTTTGAATTATTGGAAAGCGCTTGTCACTTTATAGCATTTATCCACAACATCAATTTTATTACTTTGTAACCGTTTTTTATCTGTTTTATACTCTTCTTTCTATCATAAAATAAAACACCATCAATAGAAATAAATTTATTAATAAAGAAAGATAATCCATTTTTATGCTACAACATCAACATAAAGCTTAAGGATATTTCCTCGAAGAGATTTAAAAATAGGAAGTAACTATTACTATTGCATCCCCCCACTTCCTTAATCATTCATAAGGTTTGCTACAGAACGATATTTTTCCATAAAAAATATAGACCTTACTTTTTTTGATTTAACAAGGCTCTTCATAGCTAAATTAAACGCTTTTACCATTAAATTTTTCTGCCTATTTAAGTAGTAAAACATTCTCGTAGTTTATTATCATACTCCCTTCAATACCTTATCAAGCAAAAAATTTTTACATCTAAGCCTGTAAAAATCCTGTTCTATTAATTTGTAAAATTTCCTTGATATAATTTTGCATATAATCCATTCATTGATAACAATTCTTCATGATTACCTTGCTCAACAATCTTGCCACTATCAATAACAAGTATTTTATCCGCATTTTCAATTGTTGATAGACGATGAGCGATAACTATTGATGTCCGCCCTTTTTGAAGATCTTCTAAGGCTTTTTGTATTACTTGCTCTGACTCAGTATCTAAGGCAGAGGTCGCTTCATCAAGCACTAGTATCGGAGTATTTCGTAATAAAGCTCTTGCTATTGCAATACGTTGACGTTGACCACCTGATAATAATACTCCACTCTCTCCAACTATTGTATTAAACCCTTTTTCAAGTCCTTTTATAAAATCATAAGCATAAGCTTTTTTAGCAGCTTCTTCGATTTGCTCTTGAGAGTATTCACCGACTCGACCATAAGCAATATTATTAGCTATAGTATCATTAAACAGATGAACATTTTGCGAAACTAGCCCAATTTGATTACGCAAACTATGTAAAGTAAAGTCTTGAATATTATAATTATCAATTAAAATTTCACCATCATTTATATCATAAAAACGAGTTAGCAAACTTGCGATAGTCGTTTTTCCTGATCCTGATCGCCCAACTAAAGCAATCGTTTTATAGGGTTCTACTGTGAAATTAATATTTTGTAAAGCTGGTTCTTGTCTAGTTGCATAAGTAAAATTAACGTGCTTAAATTCAATGTTTCCTTTAACTCGATCAATATTGATTTTTCCATTATCTTTCTCGATTGGTTGATCAAAAATAGCAAATAAAGTTTGGCAAGCAGCCATTCCTTTCTGAAACTCGGCATTAACACTAGTTAAACTCTTTATCGGTTGCATTAACGCAACAAGTGAGGAAAAAACGACGGTAAACTGTCCTGGAGTGATATTCAAGTCAGGATCACTTGCCATTAATAATACAAAAGCAATTGCAAATGAAATGATAAGTTGAATAATAGGCGTTGATAAAGCAGAAATAGACACAAGTCGCATTGAATCATGTCTAAACTTATTGCTTACTTTATCAAAGTTTTTAGATTCTTCGTCTTGAGCACCAAATAAAATAATTTCGCGATGACCTTTTAACATTTGTTCAACAGACATCGTGACACTACCCATTGAGTTCTGCATACTTTTAGCCAGTTTTCTAAACTTTACAGAAATAAAAGTGATTAAACCAATAACAACTGGTGTAATAATGATCAACGATAAAGATAGTTGCCAGCTATTGGTAAACATTGTGTAAAATAATCCACAAATAAAAGCAGATTCACGTACTATTGTTATTAAAGCATCAGATGAAGAAGAAGCAACTTGATCTGTATCATAAGTAATTCGTGATAATAATCTTCCTGTAGAATTTTGATCATAGTAACTTACCGGCGCATCAACAAAATGATTAAAAAGTCGTTGCCGAATTTTAAGGACAATTTTAGTTGAAATTAAAGACAAAAAGAAAGCATATCCATAATTTGCAACACCCCGTAATAAAACTAATCCCAAGATATATAAAGGCGCCATCATTAAAAAATGCTGATCGTTTTCTACAAAACCTTTATCAAGTAATGGTTGCAACAAAGCAATAAGCGAAGTGTCTGCAAAAGCACTAAGAATCAGTAATATTACTGATAAAAAAAGAATAAATTTATGTTTAGCAATATAAGGCCACAATTTAGAAAAAGTTTGCCAAGTTGATGAGTCTTGATCAATATTATTATTTATTGCTGAATTAGCTGGATTATTATTTTTTTTCATAATATATTTTTTAATTAAGTGTTAAATTGTAATTGATGCATTTTTGCATAGAGGCCATTTTGTAATAACAATCCTTTATGAGTGCCTTCCTCAATTATTTTACCTTGATCAATAACTAAAATTCGATCTGCTCGTTCAATTGTTGATAATCGATGTGCAATAATAATAGAAGTACGATTTTTTTGTAAATGTTCTATTGCTTGTTGGACTAATCGTTCAGACTCATTATCTAAAGCTGATGTTGCTTCATCAAAAATCAAAATCGGATTATCTCGCAATAAAACTCTAGCAATAGCAATTCGTTGACGTTGCCCACCTGATAATAAAACACCATTATCACCAATTTCAGTATCCAAACCATGCTCCAACTTTTCAATGAATTCCATTGCATTAGCTTGTATTGCTGCATTTATGATATCTTCTTGACTAAACTTATTTTTTGCTCCATAAGCTATATTATCAGCTATCGTTCCATTGAATAAATGAACTCGCTGAGAAACATAACCAATTTGATTACGTAACGATTTAAGAGTGTACTTTTTGATATCCACAGAATCTAATAATATTTCCCCTACTGAAATATCATAAAATCGTGGCAATAGACTCGCTATAGTGGATTTACCCGCACCAGAACGGCCAACTAAAGCAACCGTTTCACCTTCTTTAATTTTAAAACTAATATTATTTAAAGATGGCGATGTTCTTGTTGGATATGTGTATGTCACATGATGAAATTCAATACTACCTTTGGCTCTTTTTAAATCAATAGTTCCGCTATCTTCTTCAACTGCTGAATTTAGAAGCCCAAAGAGTGACTCACAAGCAACAGAACCTTTTTGCAATTCAAGATGCACACTTGTTAGCTCTCTCAAAGGACGCATTACAGCAACCATAGCCGAAAAAACGACAGTAAATGATCCTGGTGTAATATCTAGTGTTTGGTTAGCGACAAGAAATAAAATTAGCCCTAAAGCCAATGTCGCCACTAATTGAATGATCGGTGTTGATAAACCAGAAACTAGAACGATCTTTAAAATACCTCGCCTAAAGACTTCATTAATTGAATAAAAATTATTTTTTTCATATTTTTGAGCATTAAAAATCAAAATTTCTTTATGCCCTTTTAGCATTTCATCTGCTGCAGTTGTAATAGTTCCTATACCTTTTTGCATGGAAATAAGTGCATGTCGAAATTTTTTTGCGATAAATTGAGCGATAAAAATGACTAATGGCACAACAACAATTAAAACTGAAGCAAGTTTCCAATTTCCATAAAACATCACTATACATAAACCAATAGCATAGGCTACTTCTCTAACTAATATAATAAGTGCATCTGATGATGCTTTTGATAATAGTTGTGTATTATATGTTATTAATGTAACAAGCTCTCCAATAGGATTTTTGTCGAGAAAACTAATAGGACTTTTTACTAAATGGTTAAATATTAACTGCCGAAATTTAGTTACCACTTTACCCGACAACCAAGAAAGACAATAGGTAGAACAATAATTTGATAAACCGCGTAATGCGATTAGGCCAATAATGCCAATTGAAAAAAGAATCAATAACTCATAGTTCTTATCCATCAATCCATTGTCAAGCAAAGGTTTTGTTAATGAAATTAAAGTTGCATCCGTTGCTGCATTGAATAAAAGTGCAATAATTGCAACAATTAAAGCTTTTTTATGCGGATAAATAAATGGCCACAATTGTTTTATAGTATTTAATGAGCTATATTTATTGGACATAATAGATACACAAAGTTAATTAGAATATAGATTATACTATACATAATCTATGAATTTGAAATTTTATTACAATTCTTTTTCAACTAGAAAAAATTTGTTTTACCTATATAATACACAATTAAAGCAAAACAAGTTTTTATTCTTTACTGTATAGAAAGCTCAACTCAACAATTAATAATTAATTGTATTAAAGAGTGATGCAATAGGAAATAGGCAATGTATTTCAATGCTAATGACATTATAAAAAAAAGAATAAGATTTGGAGTCAATGATAATATTCATCAATTAAACATTGCATATGGCATTGATAAAAACTTTTTTTTGGGTTGTGCTGTTTCAATCACGTCTATTTTATTAGCTAATCCTAATTTGGATTTTAGTTTTCATATATTCACAAATTACATTAACAATGAGCTTGAAAAGAAATTAGAGCAACTTGCCGATAAATATAACACCAATATAACAATTTATTTAGTGGATGATAATAATTTATCTAACCTACCAACTACTAAAAACTGGACAATTGCGACCTACTTTAGATTTATAGTTGCCGATTATTTCTATGAGAAAACAGATAAAATACTTTATCTGGATGCTGATATTATATGTAAAGGATCATTGGAAGATTTATTTATATTGCAGTTTGACAATGCTGTTGCCTATGTAGTGACTGAAAAAGATCCAATATGGTGGGATAAATGTGCTACTCGACTCAACGAACACAAATTATCAACAGGTTACTTTAATGCGGGATTTTTACTGATTAATCTGAAAAAATGGCAAGAATTTAATGTAAATAGTAAAGCTTTAGAGTTACTTTCTGATTCAAATCTATCAAAAAAATTCACCCATCTGGATCAAGATGTATTGAATCTGTTATTGCTCGAAAAAGTTAAATATCTTGATAGAAAATATAATCAACAAGTCAGTATTAATTATGAATTAAAATATAAATCAGACATCAACCATTGCCCACCTATTTCAGATGAAACAATATTAATTCATTATATTGGACCAACTAAACCATGGCATAGTTGGGCAAAAGATTACAAATGTTCCAAATATTTTATTGATGCTAAATCTGCTTCGCCGTGGAAATCAACGCTTTTATTATCAGCTACCTCAGCTACGCAAATGAGATATTGTGCAAAGCATAGACTACATCAGAGAAAATTTTTTTCGGGAATAATTTGTTATTTAAGATATTGTATAAAAAAAATAAAAATCTAAAAATATAATTATTTATAAGAACGCACTTCTAATCGTACCTAACATTGCATCTGGACTGTATTGATACAAAATATCTAAAGCAACAGGTTTAAACTTATTCTCTAGAAAAAAATCAATATTTTGATAATTTTCATCATCAAGAATAAAAACTTGCTCTGGTGAATAAAAATCATATTCTTTTATAGATTTATTAGTAGTAATTAATTTTTTATTAAATAAAATAGCTTCAATAGCTCTTAAGGTCACTCCACTTTGACCAATTTGTCCTATTTCTAAAATTATATCACTATGTTTTACTTTTTCTATATTCTCAAAATAACTGATTTTTTCTCCTGATTTATAATAACCAGATTGATTAAGCTGATGATCTATATTGGTTGATTTGTAATTGATTAAATTAAAATCTGTTTGATAACCATGTTGTTGTAATATGGGCGCAATTTTATTAATAACCTCGGCCCTATTTTCCCAATACTCACCTATAAAAAAGCAAGTTTTTATAGAGTTACAAAAATGATTTGACTCAGCCCTCAATTTTTTCATTTCTGAATAAGTAAATGGCAAAAATTGATTTAAATATGTAAAATTGTATTTGTGGCAATCATCAAAATCAAAACTATAAATTTTATCAAAAAAAGGTGTGATTTTATCTACATAATCTTCATTTTGGCACAACCATTTTTTGTTATTTTTCATACTATTATTTAAAACTTCAATAGTATCACGTAATATCAGAACTCGATGACATTGCAGATTTTTAACTAAGTCAATAAATCCAGAAATAGCAAAGCCACTACATAATAGAATATCATTGGTTTTTAACGCTCTTAATTTCATAAATTGGTGAATTTTGATAAACCATTGCCTAGGAAGGTTTTTTCTATCTAATATAAAATTAATATCCCTAAAATGTTTCATTAATTTGTTAAAAAGCACAACGTCATGCTCAGATTTCATGCTATTAACCATATACTTTTCATAATCAGCAT
Organism: Gilliamella sp. App4-10; assembly: GCF_001690495.1. Lineage (GTDB taxonomy): Bacteria > Pseudomonadota > Gammaproteobacteria > Enterobacterales > Orbaceae > Gilliamella > Gilliamella apicola_G. Next base: position 48,286 of record NZ_LZGS01000046.1, on the reverse strand, counting down.
TCCATTCAGCAAAATAAACAGTCATCAAATAGCCTAAATAGATTTAATTTTAGAAATACAAGAAAGTAGTTGTTCTCTCCAATTTGAACCCGATATATTATATTTTTTTAATTTTTCCATGCTCATCACTGAATATAATGGTCTTTTAGCTTTAGTAGGAAAAGATTGAGAATTAATTGGAAAAACTTCAGGCACCTGTGTCAATAATTTTTTTTCTAATGCTATATCAAATATCTTTTTAGCAAATAAAAACCACGATGTAGACTCATCACCACAATAATGATAAATGCCTCCATCAATTTTTTTCTCAAGAAGTTGAATAATTACTCTGGCAAGATCTCCAGCATAAGTTGGATTGCCAACCTGATCGTTCACAATAGATAACTCTATTTTTTCACTTGCTAACTTTAACATAGTTTTAACAAAATTATTACCATGCTCACTAAACACCCAGGAAGTTCTAATAATAATCGCTGAGGGGTCATTGCTTAAAACCGCGAGTTCACCTTTTCGTTTAGTTTCGCCATATACGTTGATTGGATTAGTTATGTCACTTTCCACATAAGGTTGATTTTTTGTTCCATCAAATACGTAATCAGTTGAAACATGGACAAGTTTAGCATTGTATTTTTCAGCGGCAATAGCCAAATTTTCAGGTCCAATAACATTGGCTTGATAAGCCAATTCATACTCATCTTCTGCTTTATCAACTGCCGTAAAAGCAGCTGCATTAACAATGGCATCTGGTCTATGTATAGAGAAATAATTATCAATAGCTAAATTATCAGTTATGTCTAATTCTTGGCTATCAGTTATAAGTAACGTCCAATTTTTAGGAAATATATTTTTAAAACAATGCCCCAATTGACCATTGGCTCCCGTTAACAAAACTTTCATGAACTTATTATAACTCCCTTAAAGTTTTACCTAATTTATCTTTAGCAGATAATATAGGATTTGATATTGGCCAATTGATATTTATAGTCGGATCATTCCACAATAAACACTCTTCAGATGATGGATCATAATAGTTGGTACATTTATATTCAAAATCAGCTATATCTGACATTACCAAAAAACCATGTGCAAGGCCAGGTGGAATCCATAATTGCGTTTTATTATCTTCAGATAGAATAACACTAACCCATTTTCCATAGGTTGGTGAATTTTTTCTGATATCTACAGCAACATCAAAAACTTTTCCTCTAACAACTCTAACAAGTTTTCCTTGAGGATTTTCTTTTTGAAAATGTAATCCCCTTAAAACTCCTTTTTGTGAGCGGGAATGGTTATCCTGTACAAAATTAAGTTCAATATCTAACATTTTTTGATAACGTTTCTGCTCAAATGTTTCAAGGAAAAAACCTCTTTCATCTCCCAAAACTTTAGGTTGCACGATTTTTACATCAGGAATTTCAGTTTGAATGACTTCCATTATAACCCCCTATCCTTCTATCAATTTTGATAAGTATTGACCATATAATGTTTTACCTAAACTTATTACTTCCTCTTTTAATTGCTCTATACTTAACCACCCATTACGATATGCAATTTCTTCAAGACAAGCTACTTTAAACCCTTGTCTTTTTTCTATAACTTGAACAAATGATGATGCTTCAAGCAAACTATCATGCGTACCTGTATCAAGCCAAGCAAAACCTCTACCTAGAATTTCAACATTTAATAATCCAGCTTCTAAATACATCTGATTCAGAGTAGTGATTTCTAATTCCCCTCTTGCTGATGGCTTCACTTGCTTTGCCATTTCAACAACATTTTCATCATAAAAATAAAGTCCTGTAACAGCCCAATTGGATTTTGGTTTAATTGGTTTTTCTTCAATAGATACTACTTTAAAATTTTTATCAAAATCAACTACGCCAAAGCGCTCTGGCTCTACTACCTGATACCCAAAAATAGTTGCGCCTTCTTTTTGAGACTCTACTTTTTCTAATTTTTTTCCGAAGCTTTCGCCAAAAAATAAGTTATCACCCAAAATTAATGCACAATGTTGTTTTTGAACAAACTCTTCACCAATTAAAAAAGCTTGAGCTAAGCCTTCTGGCTTAGGTTGTTTGGCATAACTAAGTTTAATGCCAAAACGAGAACCGTCACCTAATAAGCGTTGAAACATAGGGAAATCATCTGGTGTTGTAATAATTAAAATATCACGAATACCTGCCAACATAAGTACAGATAATGGATAATAAATCATTGGTTTATCATAAATTGGTAATAGCTGTTTTGATACACCTCGAGTTATAGGGTAAAGACGAGTTCCTGAACCACCTGCAAGTATAATTCCTCTCATAAATCTACCTTATTAAATAATACCTTGTCTTGATCGTGCATATGAACCATCTTTAATATGCTCGCACCAACTTTTGTTATTTAAATACCAAATTACAGTCTTACGCATACCACTTTCAAATGTTTCTTGTGGTTTCCAACCTAAATCTTGATAAATTTTAGAGGCATCAATAGCATATCGCTGATCATGACCAGGTCGATCTGAAACATGTGTAATGAGATCCTTATAATAATTAATTCCATTTGGCTTATTTGGAGCTAGCTCTTCAAGTAATTCACAAATGATATTCACTACATCAATATTTTTTTGTTCATTGTGCCCACCAATATTATAAGTCTGACCTACTTTTGCTTTAGTAGCTACAAGGTAAAGGGCTCTAGCATGATCTTCAACATATAACCAATCTCTTACTTGTTGACCATTACCATATACGGGCAATGGTTTGCCTTCGAGAGCATTAAGTATCATTAAGGGGATCAATTTTTCTGGAAAATGATATGGACCATAGTTATTTGAACAGTTGGTTAAAACAATAGGTAAACCAAAGGTTCTATACCACGCACGAACTAAATGATCACTAGAGGCTTTTGAAGCTGAATAAGGGCTACTTGGAGAGTAAGGCGTTTTTTCAGTAAATAAGTCATTTGTTCCATGCAAATCACCATAAACTTCATCTGTAGAAATATGATGAAAACGAAACGTAGATTGTTTACTTCTATCTAACGCTTTCCAATAAGCTAAAGTAGCTTCCAAAAGAGTATAAGTACCTATGATATTAGTTTCTATAAATGCGGAAGGATTATCAATAGAACGATCAACATGACTTTCAGCAGCAAGATGCATAATAATATCAGGATAAAAATCAATGATTGTAGAATCAAGAGATTTTCGATCACAAATATCAATTTGCTTAAAATGAAATTGTTTATTTTTAGATATTTCAATTAATGATTCTAAATTGCCCGCATAAGTCAATTTATCAATAACTAAAACTTCATCTTCTGTTTGATTAATAATATGCCTAACAACAGCAGAACCAATAAAACCAGCGCCACCCGTAATTAATATTTTCATATTAGTCCCAATCAATAAATGATTTAACAAAATATAAATAGCTATAATATAACTAGCTAATAATGTTTAAAAAAGTTAATTAAGCAAATATCAGTCATAGTTTAACATGCTTTAAATGTTAATTAAAATAATTTATAACCATTTGAAATAAATGGAATTATTAACAGTAATTTGAAAAACAACTGTAACAAATATACATGAAAAAAATAAAATTAATGCCGCATCACAGACAAGAGATATGGCGACTACACCATAAAAATAACCGCCACCGATTAGGCAAAATCGTTTTATAGTCAGTTGTCCAACCATTTATAACATACTAACAAACTAGATTAAAGCTGTTGATTCCTTAACCAGTAAGAATGAACGCTATGAACAAAACTTATCCGGATGAAATGCGGTATGTCGACACTAAGCGTTTACCTTATTTAAAGACGAAATTTAATAGCAGACTAGATAATATTTATTCATCGGTTTTGATAATTTTTCAAAAGAGCTGAGGATCTCTAACCAGACAAATTCCAATTTAGCTCAGCACAGTTTCTATACAACGACGTATTAGCCCAATGTTCTTATATCATTAACTGTATTTATTCGGATAATGGTCGTGAATATCAAAGCACAGACAAGCACCTATTTGTTAAAATGAGCGGTAATTATATTATTAATCAAAATCTTACAAAACAACCCTGCTCTCAAAAGAATGGGAAAGCAGAAAAAGTGATACGCACTTTAATGGAGATATGGCATAATCAGCAAATATTTAGTGATTCAAAAGACAGTAAACAGAAGCTTAAACGATTTTCAGAATTTTTAGAGAATTATTTTAATCATAAAGTGTAAACAACCCTATGTTTTCCTATATATAACCTATTTTATTAAACCATAAAACAGGTTATAATCTAAACAAAATTAGAATAAAATAATGGCGAGAAAATAAATGATAAAACGGATAGCATCACAAAAATCAGTAAAAGTTAAATTTTTGTGGCTCACTATATATAAAAGAAATTTTAATCCTAGAGAGCAGTATTTCTTAAAAAAATTACTCGTAATTAAAAAAGATCGTACTTATAAAACAGTCAGCTTCTTGGGCTTTAATATTCTATCTAAAAAACAGCTCGTAACAAATAATATTATTAATTTGGTCACTGATTCCACTAATAATATACCAGAAGCATCTAGAACTAATTCTGATTTATTAAGTTCATCTAACAAGTTGTGGTTTACACCTATATCACCACAAGATCAACTTTGGGATCGCCTTAAACCAGCTAAATATACATCAAATACGAAATGTGTGGTTATACTCCCTGTTTATAAAGGATTAGATGAATCATTATGTTCAATTTATCATGCATTAAAAAGTAGAGTTTCAGATCAATATAGCTTACTAGTTATCAATGATGCTGGACCAGATGAAAAATTAAATATAAAACTAAATGAATTATCAAAAAAAGGGTTATTTGATTACCATTTGAATGAGCAAAATCTAGGTTTTGTTAGAACAATCAATTTTGCAATTAATAATTTATCCCATAATCTGGATGTTATATTACTTAATTCTGATGCTTTCGTTTTTGAAGGTTGGTTTGAAAGGATGATTGATTATGCAGATAAAGATGAAACTATTGCAACAATAACACCTATGTCAAATAATGCTACTATATGTAGCTATCCTTTTACATGCCAAGATAACAATCACAACCTCGAGATTTCACCATCAGAATTAGATAAATTAGCAGCTAAAATAAATAAAGGATCCTATATCGAAACACCAACTGGTGTTGGTTTTTGCTTTTATATGAGAAGAACAGTAATTAATCAAATAGGTATGCTTGATGATAATTCTTTTAAAGTTGGATATGGGGAAGAAAATGATTTTTGTATGAGAGCTATCCATGCTGGTTTTAAAAATATTATCATTGGTGATGTATTTGTATATCATGTCGGATCTGTTTCTTTCTCCGCCATTAAAGCTGAAAATATGAAAAAAGGAGAAAATGCATTAAATCTAAAACATCCAAATTATCTTAATTTGGTTCATAATTTTATAAATGTAGATCCTGTCTTTATTTTGCGTCGTAATTTGGACGTTGCAAGATTGAAATTGAAAATTGGGCAAAGTGAGAGTATTGTAATTGTTACCCATGCATGGGAAGGGGGAATTAATACATATTTAGAAAAAATAATAGGTCAATATACTGATCAAGGTATTAATTGTATTTTGTTAAAAGTTCACGACAAGAAACTTTATTCTATTTATTTTCATGAAAATGGCCAATTTAATCTTTGCAATTTAAAAAATTTGTCGTTAAGTTGTGACTTCGGTTTTTTAGATCTATTTTTTAAAACTATTCAACCGATTTTAGTACACATCAATAGCTTTGCCAGCCTTGATTGGCATCATCATGAGAAAATTTTATCTTATTTTGCTTCATCTAATTTAACTTACAAATTCATTATTCACGATTATGCTTGTATGTCATATGATTATAAATTGCTAAAACCTGAATATATTTATGAAGGGGTACCTTCATTAGCACGAAGAAATCATTGGTATAATGTAAAAACGGTTCCGGTTGATTACGACATTAATATTGCTGACGCCTATGCACGGCATAAGGCATATGCATCATTTTTAAAAAATTGTTTTAAAATCGAATCACCATCTTATTGCGCTAGGGATATAGTTCTAAAGGATTTTCCTGATTTGGACATTGATGTTATCCCTCATGATGATGAATTAGGTAATATTTTACCTGCTGAGAGAAAAAAACAAAAAAATAAAATAAAAATTGCATCAATAGGTGCACTTAGTATTGAGAAAGGTTCACAATTACTTTCTACATTAGCAATTGATTCAAAAAATAGAAATTTAAATTTATCTTATTTTTTAGTCGGATTTAGTAATCCAGGTGATCAACACGTAATGAAAACAAATCATGTTACAATCACCGGTAAATACAAAAATAATAAAGAATGTATTGATAAAATTAGAGAAATTTCTCCCGATTTAATTATATTACCAAGTATATGGGAAGAGACATTTTCTTACACTTTATCAATAGCTTTGGCTCTAAAAATACCTACATTAGTTTTTGATATTGGAGCACAATCTGAAAGAACCAAAGACATCAGTTGGGTGGTAAAACTAGATCCATTATTAATGAATAACCCAAGAGGTATTTCTGATTTAATCGTTAATCTAAATATTGATAAGTTATGGAAGGAAGCTAGAAAAGTATAGTTGCTTAAATATTAATATACTAAATAATACAAAAAAACAAAAGTACAACCAATCTTTTTAAATGATTTACCATAAAAATAGATAATCATTTTTGTAAAGATTGGTTTTTATTCATTTAATCTACGTTTTTGTTATATATTTTCTTTATTGTTCTTGCTAATTTTTTAAAAAATGTATTCTTATATTTTAAATATCGACTTTCTAATTTATTATAAGAGCTTAATAATACATTGTACTTTTCCATATTAATACTATTATCAGATAATAAATGATCATTTTGAGACGATAAATCGTTAATCTTTTTCAATAGATTATTATGGTATACAGATAATTCATTATATGCATTGTAATATTGTTTAATTGACTTAACAATTTCTGATTCAGATCTTATTTTTTGCCGATCCTCTAAACCGATAAATCTTGTGTTAATATTTTCTTGGGACTCTTTGATTATGGCACTAATATAGGAATCTAAACAATATTTAGATAAAACTTCACGCCTAATTTTGTGAATATCCTCTCTAGCTTTTTCGTAGCCAACAATTATTTCTTCAACTATCTCCCGTGCAGAGATTTTTCTTAAGCAACATCTCCCAGAATAATTAAACTCTTCTGCTTTTTTATAATTATTTACGGATAACCAGCCAATCCCACCAAAATGATCATAGCAATAAACTGGAGTATCACCCACAATAGCATATTGAACAGTTTTTCCAATGGTAACAACAGCATGAGCATTTTCAATCATTTTTGGAGTTAAACGCTCTGTACTTCCTCGAACACCAATGTTCGTTACATTTAATAAATATTCATTTTTTAAAATTTCCATCGCATCCAAGATTTCTTCTGGAGGATGATTACTAACTAACATTATGTTTTTTAATGATTCTTCATTTGCAGTTTTTTCATGGAAAAATTCAGCTGGCGATGCATTAAATAAAATATTACTAATATTAGTAGGTAAACCTAAATCACATAAGTGATTAAACGTTTCTTTACTATTAGCAAAAATTTTATTAGCTAATAATCTCTCAGTATATAAGCCAAAAGTTTCTAAATGCTCATAAGGAGATAAATGCGCAAATACAAAGTATGTTTTATTATTAAAATTATCTATATAATGATCAACCAGTATAGGCAACACCTGGTGTTGAGCCCAAACAATATCATACTTGAAAGGATCTGGTAAGTCGTCTGTGGTTAATAAATTAACACCTGAATTTTTAACAATATCAGCAACTGGAGAGCCTATATAATTGGCAACGATATCAACTATATAATTATTTTTTTTGAAGCATTCTGCAATTTCTAAGGCGACAATTTCAGAACCTCCTATACTAGCCATATGGTTAGTACATATTAATACTTTTAACATAAATTAGTAGCCGTGCGGTTATTACTCGATAATATATACACTAAAATTAAAATAAATTCCCATTAATATTGTTTAATTAAATATAAATTATGTTAACTATTCAATTGGTTACTCATTAACTAAGAAACAAAAATTGATAAACATTAATACTAATTGAAATAAAAAACGTTTCTATAAATGATCATTTATAATATTTACCTAAATTTTACTTACTACAAAATATTTTAAATCCATCTAACGACTTAATTAACTGATATAAATTATACTTATTATAAATAGTATCAAAATATACATTTGAATTGTATTCTTTATTATCTATCTCAATTTTAAATTTAGCATGATTTCTATCTTCTTCAAAAGAATCAGAGGCAATATCAACATAATGAGAAACGACAAATACAGTCCCGTTATCATGATGGCGTAAAATTGCCTTTTTTATTATATCTGCATTATTAGCCATAGGATGAGCTTCGGGTATGTCATACTTATTAATTTTTGATTGTTTGAACCAATCAAAGGTATAATCACTATAAAATGAAAATCTGTCGGAATTGGAACCTATATTGTAAGGACCATTTATTTTTTGTAAATCTTCAGTCGTCATTTTCTCTTCATGCCAATCTCCATTTTATACTGGTTCAATCTGATGTGAAAAAGTTTTTTCTTTACCAATACATGAAGCACGAACTATGTCAGCATAATCGGAAATTTCACTTTTAACTTCATTTTCTTTGGAATTATAAAAATCTTCAGAAAAAGGATTATAATAAACAGCCGTTAAAGACCTCGGATAGACATACCAAAATAGTATTTTATTTTCAACTGAGAATTGAACAGGTCTATCAACTGAATAGATGCCATGGCTCATATTACGAAAATCTAAATAATAACGATATCTAACAACTGAAGTTTCAAGCGTTGGTATCGCTTGATAAACAACCATCATATTAAACCCAATATCAGCATAAATTTTTATTTTAGATGATTTGTTTTTCCCTAAATCGGCCCAACTGTAGAGAGTAAGCTTACCTGAAGAGTCATAATTCAGAGGTTCGAAAAATTTATTTAAATCATCTTTCATTATATTTTTAGAAAGAGAAGCAATCTCATCAAAAAAGTTAAAATTTAAAGTTAATTTATCATTTAATTTATTGTTTGTTTTATATTTATTAATTAAATAGAATCGAAAACGCTTAATGGAGTCCGTTGAATAATCAGTTAATTGCATTTTTTCTTTATACCCTATACTCCCCCAAACATTATGAAAAGTATAGCGAACTGAGCTAAGAGTAATAACTGATCGAATTTTATTTTTACCGGAGGGACTCATTTCACATATTTGCGTTAAGATTTCATTTAATGACGCTTTTCTAACCTTATCAACAAGTGATTGGTTTGAATTAATAGACCACGGATATATTCTGCTTGCAAAATATTTATCCAAAGGAATAGTTCCATCACTAAGTTGCATTAAACTTCTGCTATCTAATTTTGCAATCATATCTTCAATATAGGCACTTTAACTTACACTGAAGTAGTTAGAAAAAAGATAAATAACTACTGGCAACATGCTGTCTTTTAATAATTTTAACTGATAACTTATCTTCTTTTTATTTATTTTAATTTCGCCTTTTTGTTCCATAACAGCATAGCACAAGAGAGGTAAAGATATAACATAGCTTATTTGAAATTTACCATTTACACTCTTAAAATTTCCAAACATTGATAGTTTCTTTTCAAGAAAGGAAGCTGAGGTCACATTAATAGACTCGCAATAAGCAAAGCTTCATTAGAACTGGAAATTCCCTTATTTATGGCTAACTCACAAACACCAAAACCCTCTATCCTGGGCGCAATTAATGTATGTTCCACTATTGCACTGATTGGTATTAGGAACAAAAAAGCCAGTATTAATTTCACTTCATATTTTACTTTTTTTTTGCGATATGTTATACAAAATAACATATATTTAATTTGTTGGCAAATTCAACAGAAGCTAAATAGCCTAAAGCAGAATGCAATTATTTAGCCGTTAGAAAATAACCATTTTTTAAACTTAATTATAAAATTATCCGCTACAAACTCATAAAGTGCTTTACCCAAATTACTTGTAAAGCATACTATAACTTATTGATTTGTATTATATTATATTAAATATGTTTTTAAATAGATAAGCACTTGCGGACACACATTAATATTCACATCAAGTATCAGAATAAGTACTTCTAATGGTAGAAGAAATTGTAACAATACATTGCTTTGTAACACCTTGCCTTGTGAATAAGACGCAAATAAGCCGTAATCTAACTTAATACGTTATAATATACATAGTCTACAATGTGTATTTTTTCTTTGTGAAGTAATTTTTAATATTGTTTCACAATATAGGCAGTTAATTTTGTTTTTTTAAATATATTCATTCACTATAACCATAGTAGTTACGCAAATTACAATAAACAACAATGGGGTTTCCTACATTTTAAGAGTAAATCAAGCCTTCCACAAATAATATTCAAATTTATTAATTAGATTCGAACTTTTTTAATCTAATTTATTACCGTCCTATCCTATAATCCCTCAGCTTATTCGCAATCGCCGTGTGTGATACGCCTAGCCTTTTGGCGAGTTTTCTTGAACTTGGATATTGGTCATATAATTTTAATAAGATTTCTTTCTCAAATTGTTTAGTCATTTCATCAAGGGTTTTATTTTCAATATTGCTAACCCATGATAATTGCGATGTGGCTGAAGTTGGTAACACAATATCTTTGACAGTTAATATCGGCGAGGTTAATTGCGCTAATGCTGAATAGAGGATATTTTTTAGTTGTCTTACATTCCCAGGCCATGAATAACCTATCAAATAATCAATCACATTATGATCAATCCTTGGTGGAGTGATGCCTTGTTTATTGGCAAATTCATTGACAAAAATATGAGTAAGTAGCGCAATATCATCTTTACGCTCTTGTAAAGAAGGTAAATTAAGCGACAACACATTCAGTCTGTAGTAAAGATCTTTTCTAAATTTACCTTGTTCGACCAACTCGGCTAAATCGACCTTTGTTGCACAAATAATTCTTACATCAACATAGACTTCATTATCATCGCCCACACGGCGAAAATAACCATCATTAATAAAACGAAGTAATTTGGTTTGCATTTGAAAAGACATTTCATCAATACCATCAAGCAATACAGAACCACCATTAGCTTGCTCAAAAAAGCCTTTTTTATTCTCAATAGCACCAGGATAGGCGCCTGCTGCATGGCCATATAATTCACTTTCGACCACATCATCAGGCATGGCTGCACAGTTTAATGCTAGAAAGGTTTGATCACCGCGTGGACTATATTGATGGCAAGCATTAGCCAGTAAATCTTTACCTGTGCCAGTTTCTCCAGATATTAATAATGGTTCGCGTTGTATAGAAAAGGCTTTAGCTTGAGCAATGAGTTTTTGCATAACCAAACTTTCGGTGGCAAAAATATCAAAAGCATGCCCACCCACTACTTTGATTTTTGATAATCGTTTTTTTAGATAATCAATTGATTGTAAAATAAATAGGGTTTTAGACGATCCCATTACTCTTTGCAATAAAACATGCTGAGAGTTTAAAACTATGATCGTATCATCTTGTTCATCTATATTGATTATATTATCAAGATTGAAGATCTTTTGATAATCAAAAGGTTGATTTAATACTAAAGCATGATTAGGCAATAATGCCTTAGCGACATGATTATACGCAACCAGATGTTGGTTATTATCAATTTCAATGATTGCTACTTGCATAATTTGCCCACTTTTCACTAAGTTTTACTAAATTATCTCGTCGATGTTGCCACTCAGAACTTTTCGTTAATTCTGAATAAGTCATTTTTGTATTGGTTAGTAAACGTTTTGCTTTATCTGATGTTACAGGATGAACCCTATCTAATGCAGTCAATTGGTCTAAAATAGCTAACGTCCCTTGTCTATTGTTACAAGCCAAAAGCAGATCACAGCCTGCGGATAATGCCGCTTGTGCTCGCTCGGCATAATTGCCCATTATTGAAGCACCTTCCATTGATAAATCATCAGAAAAGATGACACCATCAAAATGCAATTGCTCGCGAAGTACTGTTTTAAGCCAATACGATGAACCACTAGCCGGTTTATTATTAAAAGCAGGATAGATAACATGAGCAGGCATAATCGCATCGAGTTTTTTATCAGCAATAAGCTTAGCAAATATTTGCATATCATGTTCAATCAACGATTTTTTACGATCATCAATGGGCGTTTCTTTATGCGAGTCAGCAATCACATGACCATGTCCCGGAAAATGTTTACCCGTTGTTTTCATACCTGCTACATGCATACCATCAATCATAGCGGAAGCAACTTGATAAGCGATATTGGTATCTTGATGAAACGAACGTGTACCAATAGCTAAGCAGTCATGACCTAAATCTAAAACAGGTGCATAGCTAAGATCGATATCAAAGGCAATGAGTTCCATAGCAAGTACCCAGCCGGCATCAAAGGCTAATGACTTAGCTTGCTCAAGATTATTAAGGGCTGCAAACGATTGCGCAGGAGGAATCGCCGTAAATCCCTCTCTAAACCGCTGAACACGTCCACCTTCATGATCGACCGAAATTAATAAACGCTGTGAAGAAGCCGCTCGAATCTGTTTTATCAATGCCATTAATTGAGCTTGATCTTGATAATTACGACTAAATAAAATCACCCCTGCAATCAATGGATTTTTCAAAAGCACTTTATCTTCATTGGTTAATGAAGTACCTTCGACATCAATCAATAATGGTCCCATTTATTCATGTGCCTCTGAAACGTTATCTTTATTAGTATTTTGTTGTGAAGAGAAGTCTTTCGATGTCACTCTTGTTAAGATTTCTCCGCTTTGTGTTGATAGCAATTCGACTGAAAGATTAGCATCATTACTCTCAGTTGGTACTTTATATATAGTTGTAAATAGCACATATCCAGCATTGATTGATTTAGCTAACCCTATCATCTTACCACGTGACACAAACTTATCATCAGCCGAAATACCTAACGCTTGTTTAGCTTGGTTTGTTGACTGCCTATTGACAACTGTAAACATATTTTGTTTATTCATTAATTGATGTAATACGTCATCAATTTGATTTGTTACAAGATAATCACCACTACGATTTTGAATGTCACTAATTAAAATAATTTTATTGTCATTATTTGAAAGTGACACGTGTAATATTTTATTTACAAATGGTGATAATATTGTGTTCCAATCAGTTTGTTTAACGATCTGAGGCGGCGTTTCAATCACCTCTGTATCATCAGGTTCAGTGACATCAACGGACGGTTTTACTTCAACTTTTGGGGAATGACTAATAAGATGACAACCTGCTAATACACAAGTCATTGCACTAATAACAAATAGACGTTTTATCTGTTTCATATAATATTTAACCTATTAATCGACCTAAATTTTTACCACCTAATAGGTGCATATGTAGATGAAAAACTTCTTGCCCAGCATCTTTATTACAATTCATGATTAAACGATAACCACTTTCATCAATACCTTCTTGTGCTGCAATTTTGGCAGCAACAACCATCATATGCCCAAGAATGACTTCATCTTCTTCTTTAATATCATTAACAGTTGGAATAAGTTTGTTAGGAATAATTAAAATATGTGTCGGCGCTTGAGGAGAAATATCACGAAATGCCGTAACTTTGTCATCCTGAAAAACGATATCAGCAGGGATTTCTCTTCGAATAATTTTGCTAAAAATAGTTTCCTGAGCCATCAAACTTCTCCTTTTATACAAACTTCTATGCGTAAAATTGACATGTATGTACAAGCATAACATATTTTAATAGCAAAAATGTATAGAAATCGTTACATTTTAAAATACATTTTTATATAAAAATTCTTCTAGAAACGAGTTAATTTTATTTATTATTTAAATGTTTTTGATAGTTTGTAAAATAGTTAATCAATATTGAAATTCGTCAGATATCAATTTGATTTTTAATAAATTTTTTGCTTTCCATTTTAGATGTAAGATCAAACCATATCCTCTGTTAAAAACCAATATAAATACAAGAAGTTTTCTTTATAAAAACGTAATACAAACCCTCAAATAATCTTGGTATATTCGTTTGTCAAATATAATAAGTTGATATATAATGCCTCGTCGATTTCAACCGCCTATTTTCATGTTCCTTGCTTTCAATGGGTTGCGGTTGCCCCGACAGAAAGCTGATTAATCCGTAGGGAGCGATAATGCGTCATTACGAAATAGTATTTATGGTTCACCCAGATCAAAGTGAACAAGTACCGGGTATGATTGAACGTTATACTGGTACGTTAACCACTGATGGTGGTAAAATCCATCGTTTAGAAGATTGGGGTCGTCGTCAATTAGCCTATCCTATCGAAAAACTGCACAAAGCACATTATGTGTTGATGAATGTTGAAGCAACTCAAGAAGCTGTTAACGAACTTGAAGATAACTTCCGTTTCAATGATGCAGTAATTCGCAGTTTAATTATGCGCACCAAACACGCTGTAACTGAAACTTCGCCTATGTTAAAAGCTAAAGATGAACGTCGTGGTTCTGAAGAAGATTTTAACGAAGCAAATATGGACGATGATTCTAACGAATAATCGTTTAATGTTATCGGGTATTGTTAAAAAAACTCCGATACGAAAAATCAGTCCAAGTGGGATCTCACACTGTCAATTTTATCTAGAACATGTGTCTGAGCAAATTGAAGCAGAACTCACAAGGCAAGCATGGTGCATCATGCCAGTGATTGCTAGTGGACATCACGAGTTAAGTTACATAAAAAAAGGCAGCAAAGTTTCAGTTAGTGGATTTATAAGCACCCACACTAAACGTAACAAAACAAGTCAACTTGTTTTACACGCTGACCAAGTTAAACTATTAGGAGAATAGCCAAATGGCACGTTATTTCCGTCGTCGCAAATTCTGCCGTTTTACTGCAGAAGGCGTTAAAGAAATTGATTATAAAGATGTTTCTTTATTAAAAAGCTATATCACAGAAAGTGGTAAAATTGTACCAAGTCGTATTACTGGTACAAGTGCAAAATATCAACGTCAATTAGCTCGCGCTATCAAACGCGCTCGTTACTTGGCATTATTACCATACACTGATAACCATCAGTAATTAGCAACAGAGGGAACATATAATGCAAATTATTCTACTCGATAAAGTTGCTAATTTAGGCAGCTTAGGTGATCAAGTTAATGTTAAAGCGGGTTATGCGCGTAACTTTTTGATTCCACAAGGTAAAGCAGTAGCAGCGACTAAAAAGAATATCGAATTTTTTGAAGCTCGTCGTGCTGAATTAGAAGCAAAACTTGCTGAGACATTAAAAGCCGCTGAACAACGCGTTGCTGAAATTAATGCACTTGGTAAAGTCACTATCACTTCTAAAGCTGGTGATGAAGGCAAATTATTTGGTTCAATCGGTACTCGTGATATCGCAGATGCAGTTAAAGCACGCGGTATTCAAGTATCAAAAAGTGAAGTTCGCCTGCCAAATGGTGTACTGCGTACTACTGGCGAACACGAAGTGTTCTTCCAAGTACACAGCGAAGCATTTGCCAAACTTATTGTTGAAATTATTTCTGAATAATTATCACTCAATACAAATAAAAAACCCGTTAATAAAAACGGGTTTTTTATTATCTCTTTTCGGTACAATAACAGGCCAGATAAAATCATTGAGTTATTGTACATCACTATATACTATTAAAAAAATCAACTAGTTAATAATAATTGATTTACCTCTACCCCGGATATCTGACACCGCTTCGGGTTTATTGTCAGTGATTTTTATGGCTTGAATATCACCGCTAAAATCTTGCTGCTTAAACTGATACCCCATCTGTTTGAGTTGATCTTTTAAATCTTCTGGTACTTTATTTTGAAAACGCTCAATAAAGATAAGATTAGTTGGTAATAATTGATGATGATAACGCGGAGCATCTATTGCTGCTTGTAATGACATATGGTTATCAAAGACATTCGTTACTACTTGAAAGATAGAAGTAAAAATCCTTGAACCGCCCGGCGTACCAATAACCATTGCAACATCATTATTTTTAATAAATATACTTGGCGTCATAGAAGATAAAGGGCGTTTATTTGGCTCGATTGCATTAGCATCTTTGCTCACAACACCAAACTGATTAGCAACACCTGGTTTACTGCTAAAATCATCCATTTCATTATTGAGTATAATACCAGTGCCTTCTATTACAACCGCCGAACCAAACCAGCCATTGAGCGTATATGTATTAGATGCCGCATTGCCCCATTTATCCACAATAGAAAAATGCGTTGTCTGTAATTTTTCGCGATTATTGTCTAAACCAGGTTTAACTTGTTCAGTAATCGAAATGGCTTTTGGATTAACTTGCTTAGCTCTTTGCATCAAATAATTAGCATCAATTAACTGAGTAACAGGTACCCTGATAAAATCAGGATCCCCCATATATTCAGCCCGATCAGCAAAAACACGTTTTTCTATTTCTGCTAATAAGTGAACATACTGTGCTGAATTCACTTTCACATCTTTGAACTCATTTGCAAGAGCTTGTTTCATTAATAAGAGTTGAATTAAACCTACGCCACCTGAACTTGGCGGAGGGGCGGTAACAATTTGCATATCTTGCCATTTAGCAACTAAAGGATCTCGCCATTTAGCCTGATAATTAGCTAAATCATTTTCAGTAATTAAACCATCATTTTTTTCCATCTGTTGTGCGATTAATTTAGCGGTTTCACCTTTATAAAATCCATCACTACCTTGGTTTGCTATACGCGCTAATACTTTGCCAAGTTCGGGCTGTTTAAATATTTTTCCTGCTTGCATAGCACCAAAGTATTGCTTAAAGTGACCATTAGCAGGTGCAAGCTCGGCTACTTCTTGATAACGTTTAACTAACTGTTTATCTACAGTAAACCCTTCATTGGCAAATCGAATAGCCGGTGCCATCACCTCTTTCCAAGATAATTTACCAAAACGTTGATGTACTGCCCACATACCGGCAACTGTTCCTGGCACGCCCGATGCTTTGTAAGAATATAAACTCAAATTAGGGATCACATTTTTATGTTCATCAAGATACATATCTCTATCAGCTTTATTAGGGGCAATTTCTCGATAATCAATAAAATAAGGCTGACCATCCATCCAAAGGGTCATAAAGCCCCCACCACCAATATTACCCGCTTCGGGATAGGTAACAGCAAGAGCAAAAGCGGTAGCCACAGCAGCATCAGCCGCATTTCCGCCTTTTTTTAACATTTCTTGTGCAGCGATTGCACCATAATAATCAGGTGAAGCCACTGCTCCAGCCTCTAATTTTTGCGTTAAATTTTCTACAGCAAAGGCTGGTTGACCTACCACTAAAAATACAATAAGGCAATAATACTTTATCAATTTACGTTTAAGATAGAACATATGGCATCTCCTAATAACACTATTATTTAACTCCACCACTTAACAACAACACGCATGAAACACATTAATAAAATATGTAACGATTAGCTAAATGGAATTATCAATATAACATAGAAAATTCAAATATCGATCAAATATTAATCGATTTAAATCAACACTCTTAGGCTTAATGCTTGCTTGTTCCTAACATTCAGTTTAAATAAAAAGAGCGTAATCAACTTAAATTAAAGTGTATACGCTCTTATATAAATCATGATAAATTAAGCTGTTTAAATTTAGCTTACTGACTTACCTGCTCATCTCTATACAATTTATTGTCATATAATTTGACAAAAGGAATATAAATTAGCAAAGCTAAAATAGCCGAAAGTATCGCAACTATAGCCGCTTTGTAATCACCGCCAGTACTAATAAATGCCCCTAATCCCATTGGTGATGGCCAAGGAATTAATGCGATGATTGGATGAATAAAACCCGTATTAATAGCCAAATAACCTAATGTTCCGCAAGCCATAGGTGCTAAGAAAAAAGGCAGTGCTAAATAAGGATTGTATACAATTGGCATACCAAAAATAACCGGTTCGTTGATATTAAATATTGCTGGCACTGCAGACGCTCGTCCTAAGATTTTTAGTTGGCTAGACTTTGCAAAAAACGCAATAAAGAATGTCATTAATAAGGTAGAACCTGATCCCCCTAAAATCACGAGTGAATTATTAAATTCACCAGCAAAAGGAATATGTGCTCCCGCCGTATTTTCAGTCATATTAGTTAACATAATAGGGGTAATAAATGCGCCAATAATACTCGCACCATGAATCCCAACCACCCATAATGCATGAATTAAAAATAGGATAACCATAATACCCAACCAACTTTTGGTGAGATTGGTCACAAAGGCAAATGGCACGGCAATAATATTGAAAATATCAGTGCCAAAATAAATCAAAATACCATTAAGAACGATCACGGAAAAAGCAATCACAAAGGTTGGAATCAATGCAGTAAAAGATCGCGAAACACCTAATGGAACTGTTTCAGGCATTTTCACAACCCAATTTCGTCTAACACATAAAAAATAGAGATGAGTCGCCACAATAGCCATGACTATTGCAATAAATATACCCGACGTACCTAACCGAAAGATAAATGGTTTTAAACGTAACCCATTAAAAACTAAATTACTTTGATCATTGAGTAAGGTAATAATACCATTTTGCATAATTAGTTCAGGCAGCGTCATGAAAAAAGCAAACACCGACAACATTGCACCATTAAGAGCGTTAACTTTAAGACCAGTTTCTTCCGCTTCGATTTTAGTCAGTTCATAACCAACCACAAAGTTAAAATAGAGCGCTAAAATACCGATTGTTGCCGTGTTAGCAATCATATAAAGATCACTCACTCTAAAAAAAGTATTTTCAAAAAAGCCTTCTAATCCCGTAAATGTCATTGGTAACGTGTTGAATACTAAAAACATGGAGCCAACAATAGAAAAAGGTACTGACGCCATTCCCGCCGCCATTACAGCTCGAACAATTTTGAATTGTGATATTTTCGCCATGGGCGTCATCAGATATTTCTGTAAAATAACAAATCCCGTATTCATTTTGTTTTCCTCATCTAATTAATAAATTCCTCGTAAGCTTGGATTCTTTTGAAATGCAAATCCTGATTATGTTGAATTTTATTTAACTTGCTAAGCATTAAAGTGATAATGATTAGGCTTACTGTCAGTAACACCATTAATACATGTAAAGCAACTGGTGTCTGTTTTAAAAAGGGAAAGAAAAAGTGATACAAAGGGGTATAGAGCGTAATCATTAGTGTCACAAATACTATCGCTAAGGCACGATAAAATAACCGTGCATAAGGCAATTTATTGCAGTGATTTCGATAAAGTTTAATTTGTTCCCATGTGGTGAGTATGCCTAAAACAAAAAGAGCAAACGGTAAAATCGCTACCATCGACAATGACCCCATTAAAAAAGTTGCCCAATAAAGATTTAAAAATAAAAAAAATGCGACGGTATAACGAATCGCTAAAAATCGATTAAAATAGAGATTGGTTAGGCTGATTTTTTTATGCATGGTTAGCTTTTCTGTCATTATGCGACTCCTTATTTAGCCCTTTAATGTTATTTCTAGCTCATGATATTTTTCATATAGATGTAACATTTCAATCGCCATTTCTCGAAAGCTCATGGTTGTCATTAAATGATCTTGTGCATGCACCATAATAATTTCCATCGTGATTTTGGTGCCATTTGCATAATTTTGCAGTAATTGTGTTTGTGAATGGTGTGCTTGTAAAATCTCTTTATTTGCTTCTTCAAGCAATTGATTGGCGGTAATAAAATCGGCTTGTCTCATCGCTTTAAAAGCATCGTGAATTTTAGTTTTAGCATTACCACTATATAAAATAATATTAAAAGCGATAAGTTGAATATCCTCAGAGTTCATTTCTTTATTCATTGCTATACCCCTTTTTCAATAAGTTGGATAAAAAGTTGTTTAAATTGGTCAAAATTATGTGTTTTCAATAGTTTTGCTTGCATTTTTAAATCGTCAATCAAGTTAACAATCGCTTTTGTCATCATCGCTAGAGTTGGATTTTGATAAATAGACGGTGAAATCAGAAAGATAAAGTGGACTTGTGGGTAATTATCATCCCAAAATACGCCATCAGGAATTATTGCAATGCCAATTTTAGGCAATTTTCCTACTGGCATTGCTGGATGTGGCACCACAATAGTTTGGCTAAAGAAAATATCACCTAATCGCATACGGTTTTCCATTTGTCTTATCATCTGTTGTTTATAATCGCTAGTTTCATTTAGCGCTAAAAGATCAAGTAAACAATTTAAAACTTGTTCTTTACTTTGTGGCTGTTCACATCGGTAAAAATAATCAGCGGATAAATCATCTACCATTTGCAAAGCATCAATAACATGATCTAAACAGCTTGACGTTATTGTTTGTTCTTTATTTGCCGAAATAAGCATATTAGGTGACAAAAGATGACGGCGAATTTTTTGTACATCATCTTCGGTAAAAAATACTGATACATGAAAAACCGGGACTTTAAATACTTTTGATGAGAGATCCACTGACGAGATAATAAAATCAATCTTGTCTAATATCTTTGGCTCAATTTCATAATAGCCTTGCGTGGCAACAATTTTGATTCTTTCATTAAATTCACATTCAACGCGATTTTTTAGTAGCTGAGCACTTCCAAGACCTGTTGCACAAATAATTAATACCTTGGCTTTTTGTTCATTTTTCTGTTTTTCAATCGAAGCTAAAAAATGCAAAGTCAAATAGCCCCATTCATCGTCATGAATAGTAAATTTTTTAAGCTCAGGAAGCTGGTTAAGGTAATTTTTAACTAACTCAAACAATTTTGGAGAATTGGCTTTAATTTCATTAAGCAATGGATTTTTCAGTTTAATATGTTGCTTTAAGCGAACCATCATCGGTTTTAAGTGCTGGATAATGCCGTTTTTCAATTGCTCATCATTTAAGAATAAATATCCTGCCTCATGTTCTATTTTGATGAGTAAATTAGTCAAAGATGAGTACAATTCAGCATCAAAATCATTTTGACAAAAATTTGATTTACTCATTAAATGTAAAGTTAAATACAATTGTTCTTCTTTTGGAAAACAAAAACCTGTCACCTTTTCAATTCTATTGATAATTTTTTTAGCGACTTGATATTCCAAAGTATTTTTGGTCGATTGTGACATATCAAGATTTTGAATAGAAAGCCCTGACTGTAAGCGTTTAATGCTTAATGACAGATGTAACACAATATTTTGCATCATCACATCGGATAATTTTATTTTTGCCTCACGACATTCATCTAAAATAATAATGGTTAACGAATCAAAACTAATGACATCACTAAACTTGTTTAAATAAGTTAGATGCTGCAAAAGATTAATCGATCCTTCATGGAAAAAATAACTCAAAATGAAATGTCGTTTTGCTTTTTCCTCGCCTTCAACATAAAATAAGGATTGGCTTTTTTTAACAGTAAGGCCATACGGTTTGAGTTGGTGTTTAATTTCTAAAATATCTTTATTGAGTTGGGAAGAACTAATAAATAATCGCTCTGATAATACCTCTAGATCAATTTTTTGACATTCTAACAATAACAAATTAAGAATATGGTGTTTTCTTTGACATGCTTCTCGACAATTCGCTTGTTCTTCATTGCGATCTAATAGATGATGTTCAATTAAAAATAAGTTGAAAGCGGTTCTGTTTTTAATTTGCAGTTGGTAGCCATAACCTTGTTTACTAACAATACATCCACCATGACTTTCAATCAATGGTTTCAAATCATTAAGGTAAGTGCGAACTGTGCGATCTGATAATGATAGCTCAGTTGCTAACCACGCACTACTTTTGAATAGATTTTTAGAACTAACTAATAAACTAATAAGGTCACGTTGTTTATTTTTAATCACAATTATCCATTCCTGTGCCAACTAAAACCATATTGTTAATAATATAGTGACGGCTTTTACTAGTTAGATCGTCACGCCACATATCCTGCAAGATAATAAGGCGATGCCATTTGGCAAACGCCAAAACTTATCTCTAAAACAAAATTTCATTAACATTATTGGATATTATCTTCAATTAACTTGGCTAATTGTTCGATGCCCGATTGAATGGGTATATAGGCCTGAAAAGGAATACTCACGACAGGTTTACTCTCTTCATCGCCCAAACTTTTCAATTTATCAAACATCATCATCGTTTGCGGACTAATCAAAAAGAGTGAAAAATCACCACTTTTAATCATATTTGCCCCTTCAGTTGCTGATACTGCATCAACCGAAATCACTTTATCTTTGCTAGCAAAATATTCGGTCACTTTTTTAGCCATTAATGATGATGACATGCCTGCGGCACAAATTATTAATGCTTTTTTCATAGATTCTCCTATAAGTAATTATGCTTTATAAGACTTCACCATTAGACTCAATGACTTTTTTAAACCATGCAAATGAGGCTTTGCGACTACGTTTTAGTGTGCCGTTGCCTTTATTGTCTTTATCAACATAGATAAATCCATAACGTTTTTCCATTTCGCCTGTACCTGCTGAAACAAGATCAATACATCCCCAAGGGGTATATCCCATCAAATCGACACCATCTTCTTCAACAGCTAGCTTCATTTGTTTTATGTGATCACGTAAATATTCAATACGATACAAATCTTGCACCGAACCATCGACTTCTACTTTGTCATAAGCACCAAAACCGTTTTCTACAATAAATAGTGGAAGCCTATACATATCAGTCAACCAATTTAACGTATAACGTAAGCCCTCGGGATCAATTTGCCATCCCCAATCAGATACCTTGACATATTGATTACCAATTAGATCGGTTTTTTCGTTATATTCATAGCTTTCATTATCTTCCTTTTTCCTAATTGCATTGGACATGTAATAGCTAAAGCCAATGTAATCAACGCTGCCATTTTTCAAGATCTCAAGATCTTGATTGGTGATATCAAGTTGAAAATCTTTACGTTGCCAATATTTTTTAATGTGGTTTGGATACACGCCATGAACATGCACATCAGCAAAAAAGTATTTACGCTCCATCGCCTTTTGTGCCATTAAAATATCACCGGGTTTACTGGTCTCTGGGTAGATGGGTATCATAGCTAGCATACAACCTATTTCAAAATCAGGGTTAATAGCATGACCAATTTGCACCGCTTTAGCACTGGCAACTAATTCATAATGTGCTGCTTGATACATGATTTGCTCTCGATTATCGCCCGCTTTATAGTAAATCCCTGAATTAGTAAATGGTGCAAAATCTTCATTAAAGTTAGCTTGATTGTTGATTTCGTTGAAAGTCATCCAATATTTAACTTCATTTTTATAACGATCAAAACAGACTTCGGCAAAACGCACAAAAAAATCAATTAATTTACGATTACGAAATCCACCATACTCAGTAACAAGATAATAAGGCAATTCAAAATGAGAAAGTGTGACAACCGGCTCAATATTATATTTTAAGCATTCATCAAAAAGATCGTCATAAAATTTTAACCCTTCTTCATTCGGTGCAAGTTCATCTCCTTTTGGAAAAATACGCGTCCACGCAATAGAGGTTCTAAAACATTTAAAACCCATTTCGGCAAACAGTTTAATATCATCTTTATAGTGATGATAAAAATCAATGGCATCGTGATTTGGATAATATTCACCTTCAATTACACCTTCAGTAATTTTTCTATAACTTTTAGGTGAGCCCACCGTCATCACATCAGCGACACTCACTCCTTTACCACCAACTTGCCAAGCCCCTTCTAATTGATGAGCTGCAACAGCACCCCCCCACAAAAAATCTTTTGGTAAACCTTTATTTTTCATAATTAAGTACCTGTGTTTATTGATAATTCAAATTTAGTATAAAAGGAAAAAAATAGAATTACTAACCAACTTTTTCCGTATTGATCAGGAAAAATATAAGTATATTTTGGAGGAAAGTTATGAATTAATGTTAGTAAAGTGAGTAATTTTTTTCGATATTTAGAACTTTATCAACATACACGATAAATATCTAAAAAATAATTTTAATTTTTAAATAGTTAAAGAAAATTTTAAATAAACTCTTCAAGCCCATCGGCATATTTTGAGGGCACAAACTCGATAATATAATATTGAGCAATTTAATGAATATAAAATGTCACTTTCTGCATGATTAAACTTGCTTTTCCTTACTTTCTACTCGGCAAAGAATCACACCGCCTGTGCGAGAACTTTACGATCTGATGATATAAAATGTCCCAATTTATAGTTAATTTCAAGATAATTAATATGTTGCTGTAAATAACGTTCTACTTCGCTAATAGGTTTAAGGTAATTGAGAGAAAAAATAAACAGAGTTTATATCCAACTAGGATTAAAAAGCAAACCAATATAATAAATCCGTTTTTACTTGTGATAGAAATAATCTAATCCTAATTTATTTTATTCTCACAAAAGTAATTATTAGTAAAAAATTAGGATGATATAAATTATTTCTATCGAATTATTATTTAACTGTTATGCCTAATGATTATTTACGTTGCCATTTACCATCTTCACCCTTGTGGTAAACCTTTTCGACCGCTGACCAAGCCACTTTAAAAGCAATCGTTTCGGGATCACTATTATCACGCCGCTTATGCGGATTTTGATATTCCTTAATCGCACTATTGAATGCTTCTTTAAAAATATCTTGCGCATGTTCAGGCAAGACATGGCGTACTGAATCAGGTAAATCTTCACGTGTTTTATATGGCATATCACATTCCCTCATAAATTAATCTTAGATGACTGAAAATTTAAAATGGTAATGATAAAAATAGCACTCCAACGAATGTATTCCCATTTATAAAATAATACAAGTGCTAATTTCATTTAAGAACCCGCCGATGTGATCTAACGAGTCGGAATTCCTCGCGTTGTTGATAGTAATTTCAGAAATGTCAGTAATACATACACCTAACGCTGTATTTGAGACAAGCGTTATAGCGCCGATATCATAAAAAAATCACCGTCATTGATTGGATAAACATTTTATGGTCAGTCATTCAACCATTTATAGTGTGCTTAAGAAAGCCGATTGAAGATAAATTAAAACAGCAAGCTAAATTTTTGTAAAAAATATTCAGGATTCTATACCGTTTCGTGATTAATTAACACTTCGCAATATCCTATTTGTTAAAAAGTGTAATAATCATCGTATCAATCAAATACTCACAAAACCTGCCAGTTAACAAATAAATGATCAAGGTGAAAAGATACATACTTTAATGGCGATGTCGCATAATTAGCAAATAATTTTTAATTAAAAAGAGAAAAAACAAAATTTTAATCGATTTCCAGCAAAACACCTTATGAGTTTTTAACGGATTATTTTAATCATGAAGTGTAAACAACTCGGCATTTTCCTACAGGTTATAAAATAAGACTTTTTATCTAGATGGTGTTCCAATAAATGCTATGTAACTGAGCGTTTATCATAACTTACCATCACACTATCCACGCCTGCTAGTGTGATGCCTTATAAAATAAACGGCGTTTTAAGTAAGAATGCCAGAGTTATTAAAAATAATTGAGCATAAAGATCGAAATTCATCGTTTCAACTTCATATTTTATTAGAAATAATCGTTAAAAGATAATAAAGTATTAGCGTAATGAATCTATAATGCCAAAATTAAGGAAATAAATAATGAAAAAAAAATTTTTAACCGTATTGATTGCTGGATTTTTGATGATTGGCTGTGATGACAAACCAACCGAAAACAAAACGCAACAACCCTCAGCTGCTTCAGAAGTTAAATCTTCTGAGTCTAAAACAACTGATGATGTTTCACAACAATTCGCCCTGAAAGCACGTAAAGGTAATATATGGCTAGACGTTTTTAATACTAATGTTTCCCAAGCTGCAGAAGAATTAAGAGGACGAGGCAATATGACTTCTTCTCTTTATCATCTTGATGACAAAGTCGGGAGATTTTTAAAAAGCGTCAGTGATAAAAACGGTAAAATTGATGTCAATTATGTGAAAAAAAATCCAACGAAACTATTTATCGGTTATCACCCAACACCAGAAGTTCTTGATGAATATAAACAATTGATTACTGAGTTATTAGCATTTAAACCAGAGTTACCCGAACTTGATGCCGCAGGCAAAGCATTAAGTGATAAATACATTGAAATAGGATTAGCTTATGACCAGATAGCTAAATATTATTTAGATAATGAGTACAAATTGGATGACTTTGCCAAATTACCTGAACTGTTAAATAATCTTGACACGCTTTATAACCAATATGTTGAAGCAAAAAGTGTTGCTTCAGCGACTTATGATAAATTATACAAAGAAATCCACGCATTTCAAAAATCAGAAATAAAAAACAAAGGGTTAACACTTAACTATAATTGCATTGAAATCATGGATTTATCTGAAGATATTGTCACATTAATCAATAAAAGCTTTACCGAAAACAATCAGTTTAAAAATCTCGATAAAGCTGCCCTTGAACAAAAAATTCAACAAATAGAATCCATAGCCAATGAATTAATGACGAATAAAGGCAAGACTAAATTGATTAAACAACAAGGTTTAAACGATATGTATTATGACCGTTTTGTCGATCGTTTACCTAGATTGATTAATCAAATGAAAATAGTTTTAAAAAATTTACAGGCTAACACTGTGGAAAGAGAAGTTGAATTTTTGAATGGGGAACTTGAAAGTGTAATTGACGGCTATAATCAAATAATCAATTAAAAATAGATAAAAACCGTTTCATTGCGAACATTTCAGTCATTATCAATGACAATAAATAGTGTTATAAATAAAAGCGGTGTAAAGATTACACCGCTGTTTTTTTAACTTTATAGTAAATGAGCAGACAAGTGATTAAAAGTAATTATCAAAATACCACTGTTTAGTCAAACCTAGATTCATTTGTTTACATCAACAACAAAACGCCCTTTTATTTTCCCTGCGATCATTTTATTTGCCACTTCAACACACTCGTTTAATGTGATTGTCCTGCCGACATAAGATAAGATTTCTTCATCCAGATGATGCGCTAATAAATTCCATGCCGCTATGCGTTTATCATAACTTGCCATGACACTATCTATCCCAGCCAAAGTTACGCCACGTAAAATAAATGGTGCCACGGTTGCCGGTAAGTCCATACCTTGGGTAAGCCCGCAACAAGCAACAATGCCACCATATTGAGTCTGTGCACAAGCATTTGCTAAAGTGTGCGAACCAACCACATCGACAACGGCTGACCATTGTTCTTTTTGTAATGGTTTACCGGTTTCTTTTAAAGTTTGGCTATCAATAACATTAACTGCACCAAGTTTTTGTAGATAATATGCTTCATCAATTTTACTGGTTGATGCCGTGACTTGGTAACCTAATTTAGCCAGTAAACTGATAGCAATCGATCCCACTCCACCACTTGCCCCAGTCACTAGTACTATGCCATCGTGTGGTTTTACGCCAAAATCGACAATTCGCTCAATACATAACGCAGCTGTATAACCTGCCGTGCCAATAGTCATTGCTTGATGGGCGGTAAATTTGTTGGGTAAAGGTATTAGCCATTCAGATTTTAAATAAGCATATTGCGCCAAGCCCCCCCAATGCGTTTCGCCACAGCCCCAACCGTTTAAAATTACTTGTTCGCCTTTTTGGTAACGATCGCTAGCACATTCTACCACACAGCCAACACCATCAATCCCCGGCACCATAGGCCATTTCCTAACTACAGGGCTTTTATTGGTTATGGCTAATGCATCTTTATAGTTAATACTTGAATACGCCACTTGGATTAATGTATCACCTTGTTGTGCTAATAATTGTTGTTTATTAACGTTTTTTAATGAACAGGTAACCCCCGTCGCTTCTTCTTTTTCTAGAATAATGGCATTGAATGACATAATGTCTCCTTATAGCTTAAGGTACTCAAGTAAAGTCAGTATTTACCTTAAACAAGGTTCCAATAATAAGTAGTCATTCAAGAAAAAGCAACGCAATATGTTATATATGAAAAATTAATAATATATGATCAAAAAAAGAGAAAGGACTAGTCACCTATAAATTATTTAATAAAACTGAGCAGATAATCACAAAAATCACATGCTCAGTTTGCAAAAATTGCTAATCAAATAGATTTGCGTATTTAATGAACGTTAATGTTTATCATAACCTAAGTTTTGTTGGTTGCCTTTTGTTTTTCTTGGGCTGCCGATGAAACAGCGCCAATAAACACTACATCACTTGACGAGTTTAATGCAGTTTCAACCGAATCTTGGATCACGCCGATGGCAATCCCAATCCCAATCACTTTGGCTGAAATTTCGTTCGGTATACCAAACATACTACAAGCAACAGGGATAAGTAGTAACGAGCCTCCCGCAATTCCCGATGCACCACAAGCACACACCGAAGTTACAATACAAAGTAATACCGCAGAATAAATATCAACATGTATACCAGCACTAACCGGCATTGAATTAACCGTTGCTAAAGTTAAAACCGTTATAGTGACAGCAGCACCCGACATATTAATTGCAGCGCCTAATGGCACAGCAACAGTATAGGTATCTTCATCCATGTTATATTTTTTACAGATTTCAATATTCACGGGAATATTGGCCGCAGAGCTACGCGTAAAGAAAGCAGGTATAGCACTTTCTTTTAAAGAGGTAAAAACCAGGGGATAAGGATTTTTCCGCATAACTAAATAGGCGAGTAATGGATTGATAACTAATGCGACAATTAACATACAACAAACTAATACAACCAATAAATGTGCATATTTCAGTAATTCACCAAAACCAGTCTCTGCTAACGTCGAAGCTACAAGCCCAAATACACCAAAAGGAGCAAATCGAATAATAATTCTGACAATAAATGAAATAGCATGAGACAGATCATTCATCATTGTTTTAGTGCTTTGACTAGCGTGCCTTAGTGCCAAACCAATACCTACGCCCCATACAATAAGACCGATATAATTTGCCTTTATAAGCGCATTGATTGGATTGTCGATCATTTTTCCTAGTAACGTTTTTAACACCTCACTAATGCCATTAGGCGGAGAAAGCTCAAGGTTATTTAGTGTGTCACCAAATGAAAGTTGCGATGGGAATAAAAAGCTAGCAATGGTTGCTAATAGTGCCGCCAGCATCATTCCAACAAAATAAAGGGCAATTAGCGGTCCCATATTTGCTTGCTTACCATGCTGATGGTTGGATATTGATGCAATCACTAAAATGAGCACAAGTATAGGGGCAACTGATTTTAAAGCATTAATAAATAATCCACCTATGAGTGACATTCCTAATGCGGTATCTTTTGATACTGCAGCAAGAATAATGCCAAATATTAAGCCCAACAAAATCTGCGGTATCAACCCTACTTTTAAGTAAAAACGAACCAACGGATTAGATGAGTGTGACATGGTATTTTCCTGTTTATTAAAAATAAGCTTAAAACATTAACATATTTGAATACTAAATTTATATAAAAAAATCATCATAATAATCTTTTTTTATATATTACTTGAATTAATCACTAAGTTTAATTATTAATTGAAAAATGAATAGATTTAAAAATTACCTAGCAATGAAATGGCTAAGCGCAACCACAAAAAGAAAAAGTGTATAAAATTTAAACTAATTGTAAAAAAGTAAATGAAAGCACAAAATTGGCAGTCGGGTAATTACACTTTTTGAAGAGAATTTGCTACTTTTACTGATTATTTTATAGTTAGTTACTACATAATTAGAACCATAAAAAATGCGCTAATTCAAATAGCGCATTTTTGTATATTAATAACTTATTCAAAATGCACGTGCCACAAAAACTGATACGTGCATATGAAACTAACTATCCATCTGTTTATTTTGAACGGTTAGTTGGTAACACAACTTTATTTCTATGTTTAGTAAATATTTTAGTTATAAACAAGAAGAACAACGGAACATAAAATATAGTTAAAAATGTTGCTGTTAACATACCACCAATTACTCCAGTACCTACTGCATTTTGGCTTGCAGAACCTGCTCCACTATTTAATGCGAGTGGCAATACCCCAAGAATGAAGGCAAATGAAGTCATTAAAATTGGACGTAGACGCAAACGACAAGCTTCAAGTGTTGCGTCAATTAATGATTTGCCCTCTTTTTCAAGAGCATCTTTGGCAAATTCTACAATCAAAATAGCATTTTTAGCTGACAGCCCCATTGTTGTTAATAAACCAACAATGAAGTAAATATCATTATCAAGTCCTCTAAACATCGTTGCATAAACTGTACCTAAAATACCCAGTGGAATAATAAATAAAATCGAAATAGGGACAGTCCAACTTTCATATAACGCAGCTAATGACAAGAACACCACAATGATCGAAATAATATAAAGTGTCGTTGTTTGTGATCCTGTTTGACGTTCTTGATAAGAAATGTCTGTCCAATCAAAAGTAAAACCCTTAGGTAAGTTTTTTGATAACGCTGCCATCACAGCCATAGCTTGCCCAGAACTCAGGCCTGGTGCAGCTGAACCACTTATACCCATTGCCGCCACACCATCATAACGAACCAATGATGGTGAACCATAACTTTTTGAAGTAGTTGCAAAAGCATCGTAAGGTACCATTTGACCATTTTTATTTTTAACATGCCAATAGCTAAAATCATCAGGCAACATGCGGTAAGGTGCTTCTGATTGAAGGTAGACTTTCTTAACCCGGTTATTATAAACAAAGTCATCAATATAAGCAGAACCTAATGCTGTTGATAATACGGTATTTACACTACTAACCGACACACCCAGTGCTTGAGCAGTTTCAAAATCAACATTAATTTTATATTGAGGAACATCTAACATGCTACCAGGACGAACTTGCTGTAAATAAGGGTGATGAGATGCTTGCCCAAATATTTGGAAAAACGCAGCAACTAATGCTTGGTGTCCCAATCCTGCTGTATCTTTAAGCATATAAGAGAAGCCATTAGCCATACCTAAAGATGGCACCGCGGGTAAATTAGTGACAATCACACGACCGTCGGTTATGGTTGAAGCAAATCCCATACCACTTCCAACTAAAGCATTAATTTTTTGATCAGTGCGTTTACGCTCATCCCAATTTTTTAATCGGACAAACCCCATTCCCATATTTTGCCCACGTCCAATTATACTAAAGCCGGCGACAGTAAAAATTTCTTCAACAGAATCTGCTTTTTGTTCGGTATAAAAACGTGATGTTTTATTTAATACTGACATCGTTTGTTCTAATGTTGAGCCAGGTGGCAATTCAACTATCACCAAAAGAACACCCTGATCTTCGTTTGGTAAAAAACCTGTAGGTAAACGGTTAAAACCAAATAATAATCCGACTAGTATTAAAGCATAACAAACAAAAGCAATTACTGGTTTACGAATAACCCTTATAATGCCTTTTTCATAAGAATGTAAACTCTTGTCATAAAAACGATTAAACCATCTAAAGAAACGTTTGGTTCCTTTTGAGCACCAACTAAATGGTGGTATTGACTCTAATTTTTCACCTAAAGAAGTTCTTCTAATTTTACTTTTTGATGGGGCTTTCAAAATCTGCACACAAAGAGCCGGTGTCAACACTATCGCCATTAATACTGATAATGCCATCGCAGTTACAATGGTAATAGAAAATTGACGATATATTCCCCCTGCTGCACCACCATAAAATGCCATCGGTACAAACACAGCAGATAATACAACCGCAATACCCACCAACGCTGAAGTGATTTGTTCCATTGATTTAACAGTTGCATCATAAGGCGATAGGCCTTCTTCATGCATAATACGTTCAACGTTTTCGATAACAACAATTGCATCATCAACTAATAATCCGATAGCCAATACCATCGCGAACATTGATAACGTGTTGATAGTAAATCCACAAATATACAAAATTGCAAATGTACCTAACAGCACAACAGGTACCGTGATAGTAGGAATAAGTGTCGAACGCAGGTTTTGTAAAAACACATACATTACAATAACAACCAAAATGATTGCTTCAACTAACGTATGAATTACATTGTTAATAGATAATTTAACAAATGGGGTCGTATCATATGGAAAAGCATATTTGATATCTTCTGGGAAGATTTTGGATAACTCTTCTAATTTTTCATCCACTTTATTTGATGTATCTAATTGGTTAGCTCCTGTTGCTAAATATATCCCAAGACCAGCTGAGGCATTACCGTTATAACGCGAAATAAAATTATAATCCGATGCGCCTATTTCAACTGTAGCTACATCTTTTAATAAGATGTTCGAGCCATTGGTATTGACTCGAACAAGAATATTTTGAAATTGTTCAGGCGTTTTTAAACGCGATTGGGCGGTAATCGTTGCATTAAGTTCTTGTCCATCTGTTGATGGTAAAGCGCCTAATTGCCCTGCTGTTACTTGCGCATTTTGCGCTTGAATAGCAGCGATGATTTCTTCAATTGATAAATTAAAATAGGTCAGTTTATTTGGATCAAGCCAGATACGCATAGCGTATTCAGAACCAAATAATTGTGTATCACCAACACCTTGTACACGACGAATCTGATCTTGCACAGTAGAGTAAACAAAGTCAGCAATATCAGCTTGTGTTTTTTGTGGATTTGTTGAATAAAAACCAACAACTTTTAAGAAGTTAGTGTTATTTTTAGCAACCGATACCCCATTTTTTTGTACACTTTCAGGTAGACGAGATTTTATACTTTCTACTTTGTTTAACACTTGTACTTGAGCAAAATCTGGATTAGTACCTGGTGCGAAAGTTAACGTTGTTTGGACAACACCTTGAGCACTACTGGTTGATTTCATGTAAATTAGATTATCCAATCCAGTTAAATTCTGCTCAATCAACTGAGTGACCGTATTTTCGATAGTTTGTGCATCGGCGCCTGGGTAAACTGCACTAACAGTTACAGCAGGAGGAGCAATATCAGGATACTGCTCAACGGCTAATAGCTTTATACATAAAGCTCCACCCAGCATCATCATGATAGCAATTACCCATGCAAAAATAGGTCTATCAATAAAAAACTTAGCCATAATTAAACCTACCCCTGTTATTTCATGCTTTTTTGAATAATACTATCTAATTCTTCTTGGGTTAGCTTTGCCGGCTCTCCAACCATTTTACCTTTCATTGGTATACCCATTTCAACTGCGATTAGATTAAGTAAGCCTGTCACAATAACTTGTTCACCAATATCAATGCCTTTTGTAACAACCCAATAGCCATTAATACCCGTGTATACTTGAATATCTTGTCGATATTCAATAGTATTATCAGGCTTTAAAATTTTAGCTGTGTACTGTCCCTTTGCGTTACTGGTAATGCCCTGTTGTGGTACAAGCACAGCATTTTTGATATAACCTAATGTCATCTGAGGTTTAACGAACATACCTGGTAAAATTTTGCCTTCAGTGTTTGCAAACTGTGAGCGTAATGTTACAGTCCCTGTGGTTTCATTGACCGTCATATCAGAAAATTTAACACTACCAGGATAAGCGTATTTAGAACCATCATTAAAGTATAATTCGACATTATTATCTTTAGCTGGTTCATAAATAACATTTTCATCTTGAAGATATTTATTATAACGAGTAGCCGCTTCGGTCATATCAACATAAATAGGGTCAAGCTGTTGAACTAATGCTAATGGAGAAGATTGACCAGCCGAAACTAATGCCCCTTCGGTAACACTCGATTTACCAATATATCCATCAATTGGCGAATATACTTTTGTATAGTCTAAATTGACTTTGGCTGTATGCTCAGCTGCTTGTGCAACTGATACAGCAGCTTCAGCCTGTTTAGCATCGGCTGCTGCCTTATCGTAATCTTGTTGGCTAATTGATTTAGTATTTAATAATCCAGCATAACGTTTAAGAGTCAGTTGTGCAATATTTGCATTTGCTTTAGCACTAGCAACACTTGCTACAGCACTATCATAATTAGCTTGATAAATAGCTGGATCTATTTGATAAAGTGACTGCCCAGCTTTAACATTTGAACTTTCGTCAAATTCACGTTTTAAAACAATTCCACCTACTTGAGGTCTAATTTCAGCTATTTGAGATGCAATAACCCTACCTGGTAAACTGATTTTTAATGTATAGTTCAATGGTTCAACTTTAAATACGGTTACTTTAGGTAATTTATTATTACTGTTTTGTGATTTACCATTATCACAACTTGTTAATATAAGTAGGCTTGCACATACCACTGGCAAGGCTAATACTAGCTTGTTAAATCTCATATAAAATGACCTCAGTAAACTTAATAATTATTTTATTTATAATAATAGATCCTATTTAAAAGTAATCGGCAATTTTACAAAAAATATACATAGATTGTAAGTATCTTTACATTTTAATAGCACAGAGTTCTAAAAAATGATTTACTGAGTTATGATATTAAAATGTATATTGATAATTATGATTATTATTAGAAATAAAGTAATATAGACTAATTGTTTTTTGTGCTATAAAGTATCTTAAATAAAATGTTATACTACTAATATCAAAATACGGTTACTCTAATGAAGTTTAATTCAAATTACTGATAAAAAATAAAAATTTCACATTATTGTACTTCGTAATGATTTTTTCAAAATATGATTGAATAATTTGAGTCTATATTTAATTTAATACAGAGATGGTTATTATGGATAATTTACGTATTGTTCTAGTTGTTGTTGCATCCTTAGTCATTATTGCATTGCTTATCCATGGATTTTGGATCAATAAAAAAGAACATTCTTCGCTTTTTAGTTCAAATAAAAAAAGCAAATTTGCACAAAATACACAACAACATCAAGACTTTTCTATGACCGATAATGATGAAGATGTGATTTTATTCAAACCCAAAGCAACAAAAAATAATGAAATAATTGAAACTAGTATAATTATCGATGAATCTATAGAGCAAAAAAATATACCACAACAAGATGATTTATTTGTTGATAATGATGATAAACAAGAAATTAATACTGATATAACAGAAGATCCTGTTATCAACGTTAATCGTGACCTTTTTGAAGATGAAGATGAAGATGAACAAAAACTTAATTTAACTCAAATAACAAAAGAAAACCAATTTGATACTAATAACAAAATTGACCATAACAACAAACCTAAAAAACTAAATATTGACAACGAGCAATCCACAACCGAAATTATTGTGTTAAATGTTACAGGTCTGAACGGAACATTACTACAAGGCGATGTGCTACTTGCGAGCATGATACAATCAGGTTTTCTATTTGGAGATATGAGAATTTTCCACCGTCATGTAGATCCTGCTGGTAATGGTCCAATACTATTTAGTTTAGCCAATATGGTCGCACCTGGATATTTGGATCCCGAAACAATGCATGAATTTACCACACCTGGCGTATCTATTTTTATGGTTGCACCAACTGAGGGAAACAATCAGCAAAATTTCAAATTAATGTTACAAACAGCGCAACGTATAGCTGATGATGTCAACGGAGTAGTATTAGATGATGAACATCATATGCTAACGCCACAAAAAATCGACAGTTATAAAGAACGCATTAAAAAAGCTTGTAACGAAATTTAGCCACATTATCTTCAACAAAACTTGAACAAAATTCCACCAACACGGGTTGGTGGCGAAAAATAAATATCGATATAACCTATAATAAGTTATGTTAATTTAACTAGGTGTTAATCACAGTTAAATTAATATAATTGTAATGATATTCCCAAAACCTACGTTTTAATTTAAGAGCCTATTATCATGTCACTATCTAATGCAACCGAGAATTCAACAAACTCATTTGAATCGATTAAAGATATAACAGAAAAATTGACTTCATTACGAGATATAATTAGGCACCATGAGTACTGTTATTATGTACTTGATACACCAGAAATTCCTGATTTTGAATATGATAAATTAATAAAACAACTGCAAACATTAGAACAACAATATCCCGACCTTATTACGCCGGACTCGCCAACTCAACGAGTTGGTGGATCCCCATTAGCACAATTTGCATCTATCAAACATGAAATACCCATGTTATCACTCGATAATGTGTTTGATGATGCTAGTTTTATTGCATTTAATAAAAGAGTTAAAGATCGTCTTCATTTAAGTGATACCGACCATGTTGAATATTGTTGTGAGCTCAAACTTGATGGACTTGCCGTCAGTCTCCTTTATGAAAATGGCCACTTTATACAAGCTGCAACGCGAGGGGATGGTACAACAGGAGAAGACATAACAGCCAATGTAAGAACCATCAAAACAATTCCGCTAGTTCTAAGGGGCAACAACATTCCTTCTCGATTAGAAGTTCGTGGTGAAGTATTTATGACACATAAAGGCTTCGAAAAACTCAACACAGAAGCCGAAAAGCGGAAAGAGAAAGTATTTGCCAATCCGCGTAATGCTGCCGCTGGTTCATTAAGACAATTAGATCCTAAAATCACCGCAAAAAGACCATTAACATTTTTTTGTTACGGTGTGGGTATTATCGAAGGCACTACGTTACCTAATACTCATTATGACCGCTTAATGCAATTTAAAGCTTGGGGATTACCAGTTAGTGATAAAGTTCAAAAACGTCAAGGTGCACAGGCTGCTTTAGATTATTTTAAACAAATTGGCGAGCAACGCATGTCATTAGACTTTGATATTGATGGTGTGGTTATCAAAGTTAATAGTATTGAACAACAAAAAGAACTTGGCTTTGTTGCGCGTGCACCAAGATGGGCAACTGCATTTAAATTCCCAGCTCAAGAAGAAGTCACACAATTAAACAAGGTAGACTTTCAAGTTGGACGAACAGGCGCAATTACACCAGTTGC
Organism: Gilliamella sp. App4-10; assembly: GCF_001690495.1. GTDB lineage: Bacteria > Pseudomonadota > Gammaproteobacteria > Enterobacterales > Orbaceae > Gilliamella > Gilliamella apicola_G. Next base: position 11,323 of record NZ_LZGS01000046.1, on the reverse strand, counting down.
AAGACTTGAACCAGTTTCAGTCGCAGGTGTTATTGTAAGTAATGCGACATTACATAATAGTGATGAAATCACACGATTAGGCGTCCGTGAAGGTGACTATGTAACAGTACGCCGAGCAGGTGATGTTATTCCAAAAATTGTCGCTGTCATATTGGATAGAAGACCCGCGGACACAAAAGAAATCATATTCCCAACTCACTGTCCTATTTGTGGATCACAAATAGTGCGAGATGAAGGCCAAGCTGTGTCGCGCTGTGCCGGTGGACTAATTTGCCCAGCACAACGTAAAGAAGCCTTAAAACATTTTGTTTCAAGGCGGGCTATGAATATCGATGGTATGGGGGATAAAATCATTGAACAATTGGTGGATAAAGATTATGTCAAAACCCCAGTAGATCTTTATAAACTTAGTCTACCAAAGCTATGTAGTTTGGACAAAATTGGCGAAAAATCTGCCAATAATTTATTAAATGCATTAGAGGCATCTAAAAATACCACATTAAGCCGTTTTATATTTGCGCTTGGAATTCCAAATGTGGGGGAAGTTACTGCCGAAAATTTGGTTAATCAACTGGGTAATTTATCGGCAATCGAAAACGCTTCACTTGAACAATTACAAATGGTAAATGATATTGGCGTCGTTATTGCCGAAAGCATTATAGACTTTTTCCAAGAGCCACATAATCGCAATGTAATAGATCAGCTAACTAGCGATAAAATTGGCATTCACTGGCAAGATGTTAACCCGCAAATACAAGCAACCGATACAAACTCACCCTTTTCGGGTAAAACTATTGTATTAACCGGTACTTTATCGATTTTAACGCGCGATGAAGCGAAAAGTAGATTAAAGCAGTTAGGCGCAAAAGTCACAGGCAGTGTATCAAAAAATACCGATCTCGTGATTGCCGGAGAAGCCGCTGGCTCTAAACTTGCTAAAGCCCAAGAACTGGGAATAAAAGTTATTGACGAGCAAGAAATGGTAAATTTACTTGCCGAGTAAATATAAAATCCATTGGTACTTATTAGCTGATTGATTAAAATAACAAGCAAAAAACAAGGAGGACATTATGCCTTTATTAGATAGTTTTAAAGTCGATCATACCAAAATGAAAGCTCCTTTTGTGCGAATAGCCAAAACCATGGCAACCCCAAAAGGTGATGATATTACGGTGTTTGATCTACGCTTTACCATTCCCAACAAAGACAAATTGCCAGAAAAAGGAATTCATACATTAGAACATTTATTTGCCGGCTTTATGCGCGATCATCTCAACAATGATAAAGTTGAAATAATCGATATTTCACCAATGGGGTGTCGCACTGGTTTTTACATGAGCTTAATTGGTCAACCCGTCGAAGAATTAGTCGTTGATGCATGGCTCAAATCAATGCATGATGTATTAAATGTTAAATCGCAAAATCAGATTCCAGAATTAAATGAATATCAATGTGGTACTTATAAAATGCACTCATTAGATGAAGCCAAAGACATCGCTGAACAAGTTATAAAATCCGGTATTGGTGTATGTCATAATGATGAAATAGCATTGACGGATGAACAGCTTGCCAAAATTAATCATCACTAGGAGATATTTATGCCAAATGTCGTTATCGACTTTTTAGAAGGTCGCACTATAGAGCAAAAGAGAGAAATGGCAAAACGCGTGACTCATGCTATTGCCGAAACCCTCAACTGCAAACCGGAAGCCGTACAAATCATCATGCACGAAATATCTAAAGATCAGATTGCTAATGGTGGCGTATTGCGCAGTGATAGAGATTGATATTAACGTGGGAAATAATATAAAAAATAACAGTATCAATAAGTTAAAATTATTTTGTATATCCTGCTCCATAAAAAATCTCAAAATAGAAAATATATTTTGAGATTTTTTATTCCAACATTTTTACTATATTAGCTAAAATCAATCGCAGATAAACAACTTGCTATTTAACCAAGCAATTAATGTTTACAATTGACGTGATGCAGATGAAGCAAATGGCCCATTTTATTCGCTTTGGTTTCTAAATAGTGTTCATTATTCGGATTTTCACCGACTTCCAACGGTACCCGCTGTGTAATTTTAATGCCAGACTGCTCAAGCACTCTTATTTTTTCTGGGTTATTGGTTAATAAACGGATTTGTGACACCCCCAATAAAGTCAGCATATCTGCGCATAAAGTAAAATCGCGTTCATCCGCTGCAAAACCCAATTGCTCATTGGCTTCCACCGTATCTAAACCTTGATCTTGTAACGCATAAGCTCTAATTTTATTCAGTAAACCAATATTACGCCCTTCTTGACGATGATAAATTAAAATCCCTTTACCTTCTTTTGCAATTTGTTTTAAGGCTGCTTCTAATTGAAAGCCACAATCACAGCGTAAACTAAAAAGCGCATCACCCGTTAGGCATTCAGAATGAATTCTTGTAAGAACTGGTGTATCACCCGACACATCACCAAATACTAATGCAGCATGATCTTTTTTTGTCGCAATTTCTTCAAATCCAACAATAGTGAAACATCCCCATGGTGTTGGCAGTTTCGCTTGTGCAACACGTTTTAATTGCATTATTATCTCCGTTTTAACTAAAACATAGATAAGATTTTATAAAAATAAATCTATCTTCTATGCTAAAATATTAAGTAATTTGTACTTAATTGAGTTTATTAATGAGGTTAGTAATAAAAAAAACAATAGCTATATTAGCTATTTTCTTAGCTGTTCCTTTTGTTATTATAGCCATAAATTGGCATTGGCAACCAGCGTCATTAAATAATACATCTAAATATTTATTCTTAATAACGGAAACAGCAAGTTTCCCTTGGGCAATAATTACATCAACAATTTTATTTTTAGTATTTTGTCTGTTATTACCCAAGAAAACAAAAAAACGAATTATATTATTATGGTTGCTTCTTGTTAGTGCAATATTAAGTGGGCAAATAATTAAAAACCTTATAAAATCGCAGATAGCAGAATCAAGGCCTTATGTACTTTGGATGGCTACGGAATTTAATATTAGCGACCAACAATTTTATTCGAAATCACAATCAGAAAGAAAAGAAATTATCCGTCAGTTATTTAACAATTCACCAACGATCCCAAGTTGGTTATCAAACCACTGGCAAAATGAAACTGGATACGCTTTTCCTTCTGGACATACTTTATTAGCTGTAACTTGGGCATTTTTAGCCTTAACATTACTAAAATGTGAGCAACATTATATAATAGTATCGTTCACCATTATTTGGTCTATATTGATTGAAATTAGCCGGTTATTATTAGGCATGCACAAACCCATTGATCTAATAGCAAGTGTATTAATCGCTTGGGTAATTTCATTAATTTTCTGTTTTTATGCTAGAAAATGGCATATAGTAGATCAATAATTTTAAATACTAATTTTGAAAAAGTGCTATTCACAACAGGCAGCATTGATTTTTGAACGTTATAGGTGACTACTTAACTAATCAAAGCAATTTGTAGGAACAGTCTAGTATAATAAATAAAAACGTTTAACTAAAAATAAAAAAGAAAGGTCAACATTATGAAATTTGTTATATCAATTTTATTAATAATTCTCATCTTTGCCATCTCAATAGCAATAGGGTCAGCTAATGATCAAATAGTAACATTTAATTATTTGATTGATAAAACTGAAATTCGCTTATCAGTGTTATTAGCAATTTTATTTGGTTCAGGCTTTATTGTGGGTTGGATATTAACAGGTATTTTCTTTTTAAAATCTAAATTACAACACTTATCAACAAAACGAAAACTGAGCAAACTACAAAAAAAATATGATGAAGGTATGGCTAATCATCAACAAATAAACTTAACTAAAAGCAATTAAGAATAGGTTACTATGTTTGAACTGTTATTTCTGTTACTTCCTATCGCCGCCGCATACGGTTGGTATATGGGTGACAGAAATACAAAACAAAAATATTTAAATCAATCTAATCGACTATCTCGTGAATATGTAGATGGTTTGAACTTTCTTTTATCCAATCAACAAGACAAAGCTGTCGATCTTTTCTTAGATATGTTAAAAGAAGACGATGGCACACTCGAAGCACATTTAACATTAGGTAACTTATTTCGCTCTCGAGGCGAAGTTGACAGAGCGATACGTATTCACCAAGCACTATTAGAAAGCTCATCTTTGACATTTGAACAACGATTATTAGCTATTCAACAACTGGGGCGGGATTATATGGTTGCAGGTCTTTACGATCGTGCCGAAGAGATGTTTTTGCAACTCATTGATGAAGAAGATTTTCAACAACACGCATTACAGCAACTTATCATTATATATCAATCAACCAGTGAATGGGTAAATGCCATTAATATGGCAACTAAACTGGTCAAACTTGGTAATGAAAAATACAAAACCGATATTGCGCAATTTTATTGTGAGTTAGCATCACTGACGATAGCAAATAATGAGCTTGATAAAGCAAATAGTCTATTACAAAAATCTGCAATGGCTGATGCTAAATGTGCACGCACATCGCTCATGCTGGGTCGGGTTCTTATGGTTCAAGACAAAACAGAGCAAGCTATCAAATCTTTTCAACAGATATTACAGCAAGACAAAGCCTTTATTGGCGAAGCATTGCCTTTATTAAAAGAGTGCTATTTAAAGCTAAATAACCGATATGAATTTCAACAATTTTTGGAATTATGTGTCGATCAAGATACCGGTAATGTAGCCGAGTTGATGCTTGCTGATCTTATTGAAGAACAAAAAGGCTTAGATGCTGCACAATACTTTATGTATCGTGAATTACTTAAACATCCTAACTTAAAAGGATTTTATCGATTAATGAACTATCATGTTGCTGATGCAGAACAAGGTAAAGCCAAAGAAAGCCTTTTACTTTTACGCAACATGGTTGGCGAACAAATAAAAACCGTACCCAATTATCGGTGCCAAAAATGTGGATTTACGGTTAATTCAATCTACTGGTTATGCCCTGCTTGCCGTTCGTGGTCAACAATAAAACCTGTTCGTGATTTTGAACAACTTTCAAATAAATAAAAAAAAGAGATTTTTATGTTTCTAATTGACTCTCACTGCCATTTAGATAGTTTAGACCTTAGTACTAAATCTATCGAAGATGTTTTACAAGAAGCTACCAACAATGACGTTAAACATTGCCTAAGTGTGGCAACAACACTGTCGGGCTATGAATCGATGAAACATAAGCTTACACCCTATCAAAATCAATGCTCCTTTTCGTGTGGAATTCACCCACTTAACCTTGATGACGAAATATACGATGCCGAGCGCTTTCAAAACTTAGCCCAAGAAGATAACGTCATAGCACTAGGTGAAACAGGTCTTGACTATTATTACCAACAAGATAATTTGGAGCTACAACAAGAGAATTTTAAAGAACATATTCGATTAGGCCGAAAATTAAGTAAACCCGTCATTGTCCATACACGTAATGCCAAAGAAGATACCTTAAAAATCTTAAAAGATAAGCATGTTCATTCGGGCGTGTTGCACTGTTTTACAGAAGATATCGAAACAGCAAAACAACTATTAGATATCGGTTTTTATATCTCATTTTCAGGAATAATCACCTTTAAAAATGCCGAAGCTCTACGTGAAGTTGCCAAATACGTGCCACTTGATCGTATCTTGGTCGAAACCGACTCACCTTATCTTGCTCCCGTTCCATACCGAGGCAAAGAAAACCAACCCGCTTATGTTCGTGAAGTGGCACAATATTTATCTGCTTTAAAAGGTGTCTCTTTAGAAGAGATAGCACAAAAGACCACATCTAATTTTTGTCAATTATTCAATCTGCAAGGAAAATTAAATGAATTATAAGTTAGCCATTGATTGGGATGATTTTTTAACAAATTATTGGCAAAAAAAACCTGTAATCCTACGCAAAGCATTTGCACATTTTATTGATCCCATTACACCGGATGAACTCGCAGGTTTAGCGATGGAAGAAGAAATCGATAGCCGGATTGTTTCTAATAAAGATGGTATTTGGGATGCTAGATTTGGACCATTTACTCAATATAATAACTTAGGCGAAGATCATTGGAGTTTACTAGTACAAGCTGTTGATCACTGGCACGAGCAAGCTGCCACACTACTTGAGCCTTTTAAATGCATGCCACAATGGCAATTTGATGATCTCATGATTTCTTACGCAACACAAGGTGCAGGCGTTGGGCCCCATATCGATAATTATGATGTGTTTATCATTCAAGGCATGGGCAGCAGGCGTTGGCAAGTTGGCGATCGCAACCAACATTATAAACAATTTAATGCACACAAAGCATTATTACATGTTGAAGAATATCAACCCATCCTTGACGAGGAAATCACTGCTGGCGATATCTTATACATTCCACTAGGTTGTCCACATAATGGCACATCCATTGGTGAATCACTCAGTTATTCTGTTGGTTTTATGACGCGAACATCCCAAGAGCTATTAAGTAGCTTTGCTGATTATGTCATTGATAACCTGCCAAACGGTATTTATTATCAAGATCCAAATTTAAAACGACCTAAAGATCCATACCAAGTTCAACCTTATGAACTAACAAAACTACAAGATCAAATCATCGATGTAATCAAAACACCTGAGTTATTTAACGATTGGTTCGGTAAACACATTACACTACCAATGCACGATTTAAATATTGTACCAGTTGAACCACCATACGATTGTGATGAATTTGAATCACTACTAAAAAATGGAGCAGAACTAAACCGAGTACAGAGTATTCGAATCCTTAAGGTGGGCAATTTTGGCTACATCCATGGCGAAAAAATTGACTTACCAATGCCCATGATTGATCTTCTTTGTAAAACGGAAATACTCTCTTACCAACAGTTACAAGATAAAGACACTCTTCAAGTCATGCTTGATCTTGTCAACAAAGGCTATTGGTACTTTGCTGAAGAATAACGAATATCTCCGCTGATAATAAAATCGGCGGATAAAACGACTATTTAGCGCTTTAAACTTAGCTTTTTGTTAATTTTAAGTATATACTTGCCCCGCTTTAATTTACCCGCCGTTTAAACAAAAATTAAACATCATAAAACGCAAATTTTAAGTAACTATCTATTTTTAATAACTAGAGGTATACATGAAAACTGAAGCAAACACTATCTTGCACGCAGAAAGTGAAAGCAAATGCACAACCCCATATCAAAAAAGAACCTTATTTGCATCTACCGTTGGTTATGCGCTAGATGGTATGGATATGATGATTTTAGGTGTATGTTTTAGCCTAATCTCAGTCAGTTTTAACCTAACAAAAACAGATTTAGGCACCTTAACCTCAGTAACTTTACTTGGCGCCGTATTAGGTGGTATTTTATTTGGTGTACTAGCCGATAAATATGGTCGAGTAAGAGTCTTTTCATGGACAATTTTGATATTTTCTCTTTTTACTGGATTATGTGCAATTTCACCTAATTACGAGTGCTTTTTAATATTTCGCTTTTTAAGTGGACTTGGACTTGGTGGTGAGTTTGGAATTGGGATGACTTTAGTTTCTGAAAGCTGGCCTAAAAATAAACGCTCAAGAGCAACATCTATTGTTGCATTAGGTTTTCAAGTCGGCATCATTTTAGCAGCATTAACCGTCAACTTTATTGGTGAAATTTATGGTTGGCGCTGGGCTTTTGCGATGGGTGTGCTACCTGCGCTATTTGTTGCATGGACACGTAAAGGTCTAAAAGAGCCAGAAATCTGGCAAAATCTAAAAGACCAAAACAAAAACAAAATAGCCGTTGGCAAATTATTTAAAAATCCAAGAACCATAGCAACCACAATAGGTTTAACCATCGCTTGTGCTGTACAAAACTTCGGTTTTTATGGACTCATGGTTTGGATGCCAAATATGATTGCAACTGAACTTAAATTGCCATTTAAAAATACCATGTTTTGGACTATTTCAACCACTATAGGTATGTCATTAGGAATTCTAATTTTTGGTTGGTTATGTGATAAGTTTGGTCGTCGCCCTTCTTATATCTTCTTTTTATTCATTTCGGCCGTTTCAATTTGGTTCTATTTTCATCAAACCGATATGTTTATATTAATTATCTTTGGCTCAGTAATTGGCTTTTTTGTTAATGGTATGATGGGCGGATATGGCGCTCTACTTGCTGAACATTACCCAACAGATGCCCGTTCAAGTGCTGAAAATATTATTTTCAATGTCGGTCGAGGCATTGCCGGTGTATCACAAGTACTAATTGCTTATTTAGCCACCGTTTACTCAATTAGCTACGCATTAGCTTTACTATCAGCCGCTTATTTATTATCCGCGACTGCATTTGTCTTTTTAATACCGGAAACAAAAGGTAAAGAACTCGAATAAAATTACACATAAACAGGGCAGTTGCTCTGTTTTTTATACGCTATTGATTAATTACATCAAAAAATTAAAGCAAACTATCTTCAGTGAGTATTACAAGAAGAAGGCGTCAATTGAATACTAAACAATTTTTCATCATGAATATCATAATGATGACTAACACCATTTGGGAAAGCATCCCTAAGTTTTTGAACTTGTGGGCTATTACTATAATAAAGTGTTTTTAGACTTTCTGTCGTCATTTTTTGAAGAATTATTACTTGCTTGATTAGCATCAGCTTTTGAATTATCACAACTACAAAGAACCAAGCTTATCAATTTTGCTCTAGCAATATCACTTCTTTAGGCATACCTTTCATAATATATTTATAGATAAGTTTATTGTTATCTTTTGATATATTATCGAACATCATAAATTTATCAACCATAATGGGTAACTTTTCTTTTAGACCTTCAACAACCGAATCTTGATCAAAACTATAATCACTATCTTTTTGATTATTAATTGTTTGATTTTTTCAGGTGTTGATTGAGCTATAATTTTTATCCTTCTTTCCACAATATCCATATTTTCTTGAATATCCGTTTGTTGAGTATCTATAACTTTTGCTTCTGAATTATCAAAACCAAATAATATTATTCCATTAACATGACAACTGTTGCTTTAATACCTGTCATATTTATTCCTATCCAAGTCAATTCATGACTACTCGCTATCTTATAGAGTAATGATAAATTTTTAATTGTCCATTAAAGAGTAATAAATAAACAATATAAAAAAAAGAATGGTCAAAATAAAAGGGCTTCAAGTAGCCCTTTTATTACAAATAAATTCTAACTATTTGTTCAAATTAACCAAATATATCTAGTCATCATCACAATCATTCGGTTTTACATCCACTGAAAAAACTTTATCATCATTGATATAGTAATCATGATTCGCTCCTCGTGGAAATACTAATCTTAGTGTCTTCATATTAGAATCATCACTACAGTAAAACTCAATCAATTTGTTGCGTACCTCTTTTTGATTGCCTTCAGCCTGTAATGCATCTTTAGTACTATTATTCACAACGTATTTATAATTGATAGTTTTATTATCTGTCGAAACATCAACTAAAGTCGTGTTCTGATCAATTGTCGCTGGTAATTTTGTTTTAATCGCCTTAATCATCAAATTTTCAGCAACGCTATAATTACCCTCTTGCACCTTATTAAGCATATCTTCTTTTTCAGATTTTGTTTGCTCATACAAATCTTTCGCTTTATCACTAATGGTTGCACTTGTTTGTTTAACTTTATCGCTAATCTCTGCGCCTATTTCCTTAGCTTTGTCACTAACATCTGCGCTCATTTGCTTAACCTTATCTACAGCGTCTGAACTCATTTGATTAGCTTTGTCACCAATTTCAGAACCTGTTTGTTCGGCTTTTTGTTTAATATCATCAACTGTTGTTTTTGAATTATCACAATTGACTAAAAAAAACCCTAATACTGCTAAAGTAATCACTTTAAAAAATTTCATTTTATTGCCCTTTTTGCTTGTTTTCTATTTCAATGGTTGTGACAATAATGAATTCATTCATTATTGTCCACTAATTTTAAAATTAATAACTTATAACATTAACAGTAAAAAGATTTAAATCAGTCTGTTTACTGTTACAAAAAACAATTAGTTAATATTCATACCGCCTGTAACGCCATAAGTTTCGCCCGTAGTATAGCTTGATTCTTCTGATGCTAAATGCACATAAACACCAGCAAGTTCAACCGGTTGACCTGCGCGTTGTAATGGTGTTTGTTGTCCAAATTCTGGAATAACATCACTTGGTTGACCGCCACAAATTTGTAATGGCGTCCAAACAGGCCCAGGTGCGACACTATTTACGCGGATGCCCTTATTTCCTAACTGCTTAGCTAAGCCACGAGTAAACGCGATAATAGCTGTTTTAGTTGCAGCATAATCTAATAAATTAGCACTAGGTTGATAAGCTTGAACAGACGAAGTTGTAATAATGGTTGAACCTGGCTTTAAATACCCTAACGCTGCTTTAGTGATCCAAAAAAGCGAAAACACATTAACTTCAAAGGTTTTCTTAATTTGCTCGGTGGTAAGTTCCATAATGTCTTCAACTGCAGTTTGCTTACCAGCAACCAGTGTCAAATTATCTAATCCACCTAATTTATGATGTGCTTCATCAACTAATTTTTTACAAAAAGCCTCATCACTTAAATCACCAGGAATTAATACGGCTTTGCGTCCTGCAGCTTGGATAACTTTTGCTACCTCTTCTGCATCTTTTTGTTCAACAGGAAGATAGTTTATTGCCACATCAGCACCCTCTTTAGCATAAGCTATCGCCGCCGCTCGCCCGATGCCTGAATCGCCACCAGTAACAAGCATTTTACGCCCTTCTAACCGATTATGACCTTGATAACTTTCTTCACCACAATCAGGAATTGGGTTCATTTCGTATTGTAGAGCTGGCGCCACCTGCTTTTGTTTTGGAAATTTGTCATGATGATATTTGGTAAGTGGATTATAGATTTGTTTGCTCATAATTTTCTCCTAAGTTAAATATGTATTTGAAAACAAATTCAATATAACTTAAATAAAATCAATTAATTACCACAAAATCCTATTGCTAAGCATATTTTAATCTTTAAAATACCTAATTAATTCAATAAATTATATTTACTGATAACATAAATTAGAATATTCTTTTTTAAAACTTAATCGTATTGATCAATATCATCCCCAAAATTTTAAAATAAACAACTGAGGTTAATAATGAATAAAGGTGGCTTTCCCTGATTGACTTGGCGAGGTCAATAAAATTAGTAATGCCAGAGCCATGTATGATACATTATCTTGCACCTGATTTAGTGTATCAAATTAAATTTAACTAAGCTAGCGATAACAAATTAAATTATTTTAATTAA
>NZ_LZGS01000045.1 GCF_001690495.1 Gilliamella sp. App4-10 | reverse complement strand
CCTATGGGCTTTAAATTCCGCTTCTTGATCTGACTTATATTCGCCATCATCGATATTGGCCACATCACAAAAAAACATAAAACTATTGATCCAACCCCAAACAAATGTACTACCAGCGCCCGCTCGAATAGGATCTAGCATGATATGATCAATCACTTGATGCGTACCGGGTTGGCATACCATTAGCACGGTCGAGGTTAAAGCATTACGTGACATATTATGAATAATAACACCGTGCAAATCGTCCCAATCATATTCTTTTATTCGGCGTTTTTTCGGTTGTAAAAATACTGCAGGATGCCGTAAAAACTTAAAGTTAAAAAAGTCACTTTCGTTAACATAGACTTTACCTGTTTTACGGTTAAATATAATAGGACTACCACGACGGGAAAATAGATTCTGATAGAATTCAGGGATAGCATAATACATAGTGAGGCAACAGGTAATAAAACCAATTGCACCTATTATTGTTAGTTTGTCACCAATTTCAGAATCATTGAACCAAAAAATCATTATAAAAAAACCAACAGTTAATATGCTTCCCAAAATAATAATAACAAAATAGAGACAGGTATAAAAAATCAGATCTGAGGGAATTTGACGAATAAAGGCACAATAGTTATTATTAGCATAACTTAAGCGACGATCATGCAGGGGCACACTATAAGGACCTTTATCTAGATCACCAAACCAACCAAAAATTTGTGGACGGTATTTTGATGGCATTTTATTCTCCTTTTATTTATTCTTCATGAAATTGGTTACTGCTTCGGTTAATGATAAGTGGAATTTCGCCATCATCTTGTGCATTAGGGCTGATATTGATTTGATAGTTATTTATTAGATCATAAGCAAAGGTGCCCGCTATCCAAGTTATCACCGTTAGGTGGCTATCTGACTGATGAGGATCGGTTTTTTTCACTTCGATTTTTTCAATATCGTTAAAATTAGATTGCCATACCGCTTTGCCCATTCTTGCCAAACTGTAACGGCTTTTGGGCTATTCCGTTATATGGTGCCGTTGTTTAATTTCAGCTAACTCTGCTAATGATGTGGCATTAAACGCTTCAACCATCCATTCGGGCCAGTCTTGACCGGCAATCCTATGGGCTTTAAATTCCGCTTCTTGATCTGATTTATATTCGCCATCATCGATATTGGCAGATTTATAATACACCATAAAACTATTGATCCAACCCCAAACAAATGTACTCCCTGCGCCTGCTCGGGCAGGATCTAGCATGATATGATCAATCACTTGATGCGTACCGGATTGGCACACCATTAACACGGTCGAGGTTAGAGCATTACGCGACATATTATGGATAATAACACCATGCAAATCATCCCAATCATACTCCTTTATACGGCGTTTTTTCGGTTGTAAAAATACCGCAGGACGGCGTAATACTTTAAAGTTAAAAAAATAACTTTCGTTAACATAGACTTTACCTGTTTTACGGTTAAATATAATAGGACTACCACGACGGGAGAATAGATTATGATACAGTTGAGGAACAGCATAATACATACCGATACAACAGGTAATAAATCCAATAATTCCAATAAAACAAAGCATTCTACCACTATCAGGATGATCATAATCCATAATAAATGTAGGAAAACCAATAAGAAGTATTAATAAAACAATAACGACAACAAAATAGAGACAGGCATAAAAAATCTGATCATTGTGATCCTGACGAATAAAGGCACAATAGGTATTATTAGTATAGCTTAAGCGATCGTCATGCAGGGGCACTAAACGTGGACCTTTATCTAGATCACCAAACCAACCAAAAATTTGTGGACGGTATTTTGATGGCATTTTATTCTCCTTTTATTTATTCTTCATGAAATTGGTTACTGCTTCGGTTAATGATAAGTGGAATTTCGCCATCATCTTGTGCATTAGGGCTGATATTGATTTGATAGTTATTTATTAGATCATAAGCAAAGGTGCCCGCGACCCAAGTTATGGCCGTTAGGTCATTATCTGGCTGATTAGGATCGGTTTCTTTTACTTCGATTTTTTCAATATCGGTAAAATTAGATTGCCATACCGCTTTGCCCTGAGTGAGGGTTTTAAAGGTTTTTGCTTCATAATGATCCATAAAATAACCTTTGTCGAGGGTGACATATTCGGTGATTTTTAGGGTCTCTTTGGCTTTGTCTTCGTTTAGGTGGATTGGGGAATGCGCCTCTCCTGAGCTGTGATTTACCCCTGTTAAACTGATATTAAAGCGAGATTCAATCATATCCTCATCGCTTTGCCCATTTTTACCAAATAATTTAACTGAAGCCTGTAACGGCTTTTGGGCAATAGCAGCGCAGTTTGGGTATGTTAAATAAAAATAGAGGTGACGGTGATATAGCTTCATCCCACTAAATGAACTTGGTTTTTTAAAGATGATAAAAGTTTCAATGCCTGACACCGCAACCAAATAGTCATTCACCGAATGACCAAAACCGACAAATGTCTTTTGCTCTTCGTGATAAGCGGCGTACCCCAAATAGGCAAACTCTTTTTGCACCCCAAAATAACAACGGTTTAACCAGTGATCGATAGGAGTAAAATTATCGTATTTTTTACTGCTTGCAATTAAGTATAAACTCAATAAATGTAAAACAACACCAAAGCCTATAGCCATTCCACTTCCAACTAATAATAGAACAGCACCAATACCTAAGGATAAAGCACCAAACAATCTAGCTACAAAATAACTTTTATCCTCCATATTCCACATCCCCAAGGCACTTTTTAATTCACCTAAGGATTCAAAAATAGTCATAGCTGCAAAGGCTTTGGCTACGGTTTTAGAAATCAAGGTATTTAACATCAGTTTGGCTTTAATTTCAGGTACTAATGTGCCCGAAACCGTTGAACGCATCGCTTTAACTAGCTGCATTTTTAATTTGATGTCACGGTATAGGGCAACGCTATCAACACTTAATAATGCTAACGAGCCTAAGTCGATCGCCAGTTGGCGCATTTTTTTATCTTGACTTTCGCCTTCTTTAACGGTGTCCATTATTTTGATTATATTTATATTATTAGCTTATATTGTGCCGTTGTTTAATTTCAGCTAACTCTTCTAATGATGTGGCATTAAACGCTTCAACCATCCATTCGGGCCAGCCTTGTCCTTTAATAATTTTTTCTTTAAATTGGGTTTCTTGTTCCCATTTGTATTTGCCATCGTTTAGACCCGCTAATTTGTTAGCGCACATAAAGTTATTGACCCACCCCCAAACCAGATAACTGCCTATGCCAGCACGTAATGGGTCTAATAATATATGGTCAATTGTTTTATGGGTATGGGGTTTGCACGCCATTAATATGGTGGTGTTGAGTGAATATCGTGAAAAATTATGCACCACCACCCCTTGTAAATGGGCCCAGTCATATTCTTTTATGCGTTTTTTATTAGGGTGCAAAAAGGTTAGCGGATTACGTAACACTTTAAAATTAAAAAAATAACTTTCATTGATATACACTTTACCCGTTTTGCGGTTAAAAATAATGGGGCAACCTCGGCGTGTAAAAAGATTCTGGTAAAATTCTGGTAACATTAAATATAATGTAATAATAAATAAAATTATGATCACCAATGGAAGAATAAGCATAGAAGCCAATTTTATCCATGTAAGCAAATATATTAATATAGGAATAATAAATATTAATCCAATTGAAATTACGCCTGAAAGACATACATAAAAAATCTGATCAGATTTTGTTTTACGAATAAAAGCACAGTAGTTATCATTGGCATATAGAAGACGCTGATCCGCACCCGTTAAATAGTTACCGCCTTTTACTAAATCGCTTATCCAACCAAAAATTTGGGGTTGATATTGTGATGGCATTGTTCTGCTCCTTAATTTAAATTTTATTGTTTTGAGTCACGATTAATGGCACGTCTTCACGGTTATTGTATTGAATAATAATTTGATATTTTACAATATTAAACGCGCTTATGGTGCCGGCGATCCATTTATTGATAATAAGCCCATTTTGAACTGGCTTGTCGCTATTGGTTATTGTTTTATCAGTAAGATGATTAGCCGATGTGGTTAATGTAAATTCGTCTGGCTCGTCAATAGTGTTATAATCAGGCTCAGGCAGCCCTGTCATGACATTACGGTTGCGATCATACTTATCAAAATAGGCTTTTTGTCCGTCCCCGCCCTGAGCTATTAAAACTTATTGTTTGACATGATGCCGTTGTTTAATTTCGGCGAGCTCTGCTTGCGATGTGGCATTAAACGCTTCGACCATCCATTCTGGCCAGCCTTGTCCTTTAATAATGTTGTCTTTAAATTGGGTTTCTTGTTCCCATTTGTATTTGCCATCGTTTAAGCCAGCTAATTTGTTCGCGCACATAAAGTTATTGACCCAACCCCAAACCAGATAACTGCCTATGCCAGCACGTAATGGGTCTAATAATATATGGTCAATTGTTTTATGGGTATGGGGTTTGCACACCATTAATATGGTGGTGTTGAGTGAAGAGCGTGAAAAGTTATGCACCACCACCCCTTGTAAATGGGCCCAGTCATATTCTTTTATGCGTTTTTTATTAGGGTGCAAAAAGGTTAGCGGATTACGTAACACTTTAAAATTAAAAAAATAGCTTTCATTGATATACACTTTACCCGTTTTACGGTTAAAAATAATGGGACTACCTCGACGTGTAAAAAGATTTTGATAAAATTCAGGAATCATTAAATATTCGAGAATAATGTAACAAAATAAACCAGAAGTTAAAAGATAGAAAAGTGTATCACTATTGCACGTTATAATAGAATATATCAAAGATGGAATTAAAAAGATCCCCGAAATTGAGAGAAAAAAACTCATACATAAATAAAGAATCTGATCAGATTTTGTTTTACGAATAAAAGCACAGTAGTTATCATTGGCATATAGAAGACGCTGATCCGCACCCGTTAAATAGTTACCGCCTTTTACTAAATCGCTTATCCAACCAAAAATTTGGGGTTGATATTGTGATGGCATTGTTCTGCTCCTTAATTTAAATTTTATTGTTTTGAGTCACGATTAATGGCACGTCTTCACGGTTATTGTATTGAATAATAATTTGATATTTTACAATATTAAACGCGCTTATGGTGCCGGCGATCCATTTATTGATAATAAGCCCATTTTGAACTGGCTTGTCGCTATTGGTTATTGTTTTATCAGTAAGATGATTAGCCGATGTGGTTAATGTAAATTCGTCTGGCTCGTCAATAGTGTTATAATCAGGCTCAGGCAGCC
>NZ_LZGS01000044.1 GCF_001690495.1 Gilliamella sp. App4-10 | reverse complement strand
GAATGAAATTATAGCTATAAATGGAAGTAGTGAGGAATTCGCAATAATCAACTTAATTTAACATAATATACATTATTCCGACTTTAACATTTTGATATTTATAGTTTTTTATAATTAAAAAAAAGAGGGTGAAAATTTTCCCAGTGGTTAGTTTTGTGAATTGTAACTTAATGATTAACAATAAACATCATTGAATTTATACTTGATTTATCTAAAACAACAACTGTGGGATATAGGCTCAACTTGGAATTTTTTAGGTTGATTCTGTCAGCAAATTTTATATCCATTTTTCAGAAACTTGTTGTATTGACAGATAAATGACTTTTGGTCGGCAAAACCTATGGAATACCGTATTTAAAGACTCTATCGCATTGCATTAATGGTATAAATCGCTTTACGAATATCTCGATCCTAGCCAAAATATTAGACAATACACACCTATATCATTTTGTCATTTTGGTCATATTGTATGGCTGTGTTGGAGATTATAATAGATTTCAATATATTCCAGCCAGTTTATACTTGAATTTACATGCTGATTTTATTAGTTATATCTCAATAATTCATGTACATTTATTTTAGTGCGCATAATGTATATTATGTTAAATTAAGTTGATTATTGCGAATTCCTCACTACTTCCATTTATAGCTATAATTTCATTCGATACTTTAATTTTTTGTCATAAAAATAACTTCACTACCAGGAACTGGCATTTTTAAAATAGGTTTTTTTATTTTACCCCAAACCTGCATTTCACAAGCTTTACAATTAAACTTCAGTAGTAATTCTTCATTATTATTTTGAATCAATTTCATTGGTGTAACTTTGGTTTTAACTCCCTGAATCCCTTTTGCTTGTTTTGGACACAAATTAAATGCAAATCGTAAGCAATGTTTCGTTATCATTAATGGTGCATCATCTTTAACTTCATGAGCCTCATAGGCACTTTCGATTAATTCAACTCCATGTTGTGTATAAAACTCTCTTGCTTTATGATTATAAACGTTGGCTAAAAAACTTAAATGATTTTCAGGATAAATTGGAGCCGGTTTCTGTTCAGGTTTACGTCTTTGGGGATGATAATTTGCTAACCTTGCAGCAGTCAATTTATCAATGGCATCTCGTCTAAATTGGTTTAATTGGCTAATTGGAATAAAATAAATTTTTGATAGATTTACTTCAAATTCAGTTAGATAATATATAGATTGTCCTAGTTTAGCTAAATTATCTCTAATATTTATCAATGCTTTATCTGGTTGCTCTGCAAGATTGAATGTGCCCTTTAGTTCTAATTTAACACAAATTCCCTCTTCACTTTTTGCTTTTAGCTCAATACCATTTTCGATATTATATAATTCAAATGACACGCCAATTCTACGATTACTTGATTCTTTCAATAAATTTTGTTGCCACATGTGATCAAGATTTCGATTGATCATATAAGGTAATTTAGCTGAAAAAAGTGGTTTAGGGATTTCATTTGGGTAAATTCGGTATTGATTGACCGAAAGTTTTTCTATCTTATCGGCTCTAAATCCAAAAATCTCTCGTTTTATCAGTACATTTAAACCATCTCCGTTAGTTAATATTTTCTCGGATTTAATATCGATGGTTTTAGGCGTAATCTTGGTTATCTCTCCAATTTGTAAGCCAATAAATTTAGGTGAATTGAAAGCGCCTATATTTGGCTTTCTTCCGTGTACAAAATAATCCGTGCTTCCTCGATGAAATGTTTGGTTAGGATCTGGTGTAAAAAAGTGTTCTGTTCGGCCGCTTGATGCTGGTTGTAGATCAGGAGATTGGGTTAAAATATTATCTAATTTTTGACGATAAAAAGCAGTAATATTTTTGACATAACTTAAATCTTTGTAACGCCCTTCTATTTTGAAAGATCTCACACCTGCTTGAATTAAATCGCTCAAATTATCTGATTGATTATTATCTTTCATTGATAATAAATGTTTATCGTAAGCAACAATACGACCTTGATCATCTTTTAAGGTGAAAGGAAGCCGACAAGCTTGAGAACAATCTCCCCGATTCGCACTACGCCCTGTTTGTGCATGAGAGATATAACACTGTCCTGAAAATGCCACACAAAGTGCACCATGAACAAAAAACTCTATTTTTGCATCAATCTGATCATTAATTTTTGCTATCTCAGCTAAATTAAGTTCACGAGCCAATACTATTTGTGAAAAACCAACATCAGACAAGAATTTGGCTTTTTCAGGTGTTCTAATATCCATTTGAGTGCTAGCATGCAAATCTATGGGTGGAATATCTAGATTCAAAATACCCATATCTTGCACAATTAACGCATCAATACCTGCATCATAAAACTGCCATATAAGTTGTCTTGCCGGTTCAAGTTCGTTATCGTGAAGAATGGTATTTAAGGTTACAAACACTTTTGCATAATAACGATGGGCAAATTCGACTAGCTGAGCAATATCGCTAACCGAATTACCTGCATTATATCTAGCACCAAAGTTCGGTCCACCAATATATACGGCATCTGCGCCATGTAAAATAGCCTGCTGTGCAATCTCAATATTTTTGGCCGGGCTAAGTAATTCTAATTTATTATTGGTGTTTTGATGTTGTGGCATTATAAACTCTTTGAAACGATAACTAATTAATAGTGTATTCTTTATTTGACAAGCATTATTGTTAATTTAATAATGCTTGTCAAAAATTTTCAGGTAAGTAACGTTTGTGTATAAAATTTGTTATAGATTAACGAACTATTAACTTTGGTAAGTCCTATTTTGTAAAGCTTCTATACGTTTTTCTAAAGGTGGATGAGACATAAACAATTCTGAAAATTTCACTTTTTTTGCACCATTAATGCAGAATGCTAAAATTGAAGCATCCTCACTTGGCTCATAGCTAGTTTTAAGTTTTTCTAAAGCTGCAATCATTTTTGTATTTCCAACTAATTTAGCCGCACCAGCATCAGCGTGAAATTCTCGATAACGAGAAAACCACATTGTTATAAGGCTAGCTAAAATACCAAATACCATTTCAAAAACCATAACTATCAAGAAATACGCTAACTGTGATAAATCGCGATTGCGGTCATTTAATGCTTGTGCGACAACAGAGGCTAAAATTCGTGAAATAAAAATAACAAAAGTATTAAGCACACCTTGTAATAAAGTCATTGTGACCATATCGCCATTAGCAACATGGCTCATTTCATGACCAATCACTGCTTCAGCTTCATCTTGAGTCATCGTATTTAATAAACCAGTACTTACCGCAACAAGAGAGCTATTTTTGGTTGCGCCAGTTGCAAAAGCATTTACGTCTTGAGCATGATAAATAGCAACATCTGGCATTTTTATATTAAGTTCTGTTGATAACCGGCGAACAACATCAAGTAACCATTGCTCTTGATTATTATTAGGTTGCGTAATAATTTGTCCCCCTACTGACCTCAAAGCCATTCGCTTAGATAACAGAAGGGATATAAAAGATCCACCAAAACCAAATATTGCCGCAAAAATAAGTAATCCTAACGTACTATGTGAATCAATGCCTAAAATACTTAGAATAATTCCGAATACAAACATAACAGCTAAGTTAGTTAAAATAAACAATCCAATTCGCATCATAATGAATATTTCTCTTTTTATTATGGTTTTAAATTATTAAATAAATTAATGGAGCTATCTCCAAGGAAGGCTAATAATATATTATAAACGGTAAAAATATAACTCCAATTTTATGCTATTTTGCAATTATCATTTTTATGGAATATTTACATGATGAAAACCCCAGTGTAAATACCTCAAACTTAGTACAAGATTCAAGTAGAAAATTATACTGCTTGTCTTAGGGTTTTATATTCAAATTGAATTTCCCATGCCATATTTACGGCAAAATTCCTTGACAGGGATACCGGCTTCTGCTTCTTTTAAAATAGATACAATCTGATGTTCAGTCATTTTTTCATATTTAAATCCTCTCTGGGTTAATAAAGAGAATTTTCTACTCTTTTACTGTACTATTTTAAGGGGTAGTTATACTAACACTTTGGTTCGATAAGTTCGGTTAAATCATTCAATATAACCGTACCTATTGCACAGAAATATTGGATTTATATCTATTTAATAATCTGGAACAAGCAAGAAAGGTAACCGAAGAATGGCTAACAATTTCTAACACAGAAAAACCGCAGGAGGTATTAAATTATATGACGCTGATTGTGTATAAAATCCTAAATCAAGCAGTATAATTTTCTACGTTTGCTGTGTTCTCTTAGGAGACAATTACTATTTGTATTGGACAAGCATTATTGTTAATTTAATAATGCTTGCCAAAAATTTTTAGTTAACCATATATTTCCGTATAAAATCTATCATATATTAACTAACCGTTAACTTTGAAGCCCATTTCTTAAGTATTCTATACGTTTTTTAATACGGTAATCATTAAAGCAATATAATTTTATTATTCATAGAATAACTCCCATAGGTCCAATTTTTACAATACTAGGGTGATCTTCAGATATTTTTTTATTATTTATTAAATTATCTATTTCATCTAAGGCTAATTCTGGATTATCAAAACTAATCCCAGACAGCATATCTGGAGCAAACCTCCACCATTGCTGTTTTAGTAATCTTTCAATAATTTTATCATCGAATCTATAACGAATCACTTGTGCTGGTACACCGCCCACTATTGAGTATGGTTCAACATCTTTGACAACAACTGCTCCAGCTGCAATTATAGCACCATCCCCAATAGTAACGTTTGGTGTGATAGTAACATTTGTACCTATCCACACATCATTCCCTATTGTAATAGTTTTGGTAGGTTTTTCAAAAACAATTCTATTTTCCAATGGATATTCTATAGGGACTGGAAAAGCCCCCCACTGAAAAGGACTTGTCGATAACCAAGTAGTTGGATGATTACCATCGCCTATTTTTACATCAGGCGCTATTGAACAATAGCGCCCTATCGATTTTAGCCCCGGTGATAATCTACATCCCTTCCTTATGTATGTATATGCGCCAATAGAACCTTTAAATGATATTTCACCACCAATTTTTAGTGGTGCTTCACATAAAACCTCAGCGCTATTTTCAAATATGGTACCTCTATATACATATATTTTATGTTTTCCCAGAATGACTTTTTGATCGTGATTCATATTATCGGCTCCTATTCGAATCTATAAAACTACTTTTCAAATGACGATTTTAAAGGAAAGTAAGATTCTAAAAAATCAATCGTCAAATCGTTTACAGATAAAAGTTTATCTTCAGGAACTGCAACATCGTTAATACAGATAGTTTTATATTTTCTTGTTTTAAAAACACCATTAAACTGCTTATCAATCGTTTTTTTATATAAAGCTAAATAACGATGTGGTAGTGTAGACGGGACAGCTAACCCTTTTTGGAATCCATAATGGTACTGCATAAAGGCAATCGGTCTTAAATCATTTTTAGATCTAAACCTTTCCTTTTCACATTTAGAAAATTCCTCTTCAAATTTATTTTCTAGAAAATATAAAAGACTTCTTTTGGATGGATAAGGACAATGTAACATTATATCATTACCAGATTTTCCAAGATCTTTTTTTATCAATCCAATTGCGTTACGATCCGATAATAAATATTCCTCTCTAGAATCATCAATATCTTCTTCATAAACTCTAGTCTCTGCTGGGAAATACTTAATAATACCATTAGCAAAGAAAAAGTCACTTGGTGTACAAAAATCCGTTAACATAAAATCATCATTAAAATAAAGGAAATGTTCAGATAATTCATCTATGTGGTGAAGTTGTGTTTCAATACTACTTGAGTTAAAAGTAGGTAAAGCATCTTTATTTTTATAAATATCTTTATGATTAATTAGCTTTATTTTATCATTATTTACATTTAACCAGTCTGGCGTTTGCCCACAAGTTACAATAAAAATGTTTCTTATAAATGGTGCAAACATTTCAATAGATCTTAGAAGATATTTTAACTCATTTCTATTTCGAAAACGCTCATCTTTATTTGCCCTACCTTCTCCCCCTAATGAATCAACATTATTAGAATATAAATCTTTTTCAGTTTTCCACGCAGGATCATCTCCGTTAACCCAAGTAATTACAGCATCGATCGGGAAAGAATAACAGATTGAACTAGATTCTAAATATTCATCTAAATTTTTATGGCAATTAACGTAATTTTTAAATGTTTTTGTAGTTAATTTGCTAACAAATTTGTTACTTTCTTTAATCGTATAAAGAGCTAGATCAGAATATGTTTCTTGTTTACTCCAAAAATATATCCTTATAAGCGAATAATACTTATTTGAATAAGATTTAGTGGAATATTCATTTTCGATGTGTATTAAATCAAAAAATTTAAGTTGAGGAATATCTACTTTTTTCTTAATATTTTTTATTAAGAAAAATTCTTTATCAACTTTTAGATAGTAAGTCTCCTCTGAGAACCAATATTGAAGCATTTTTACAAATATATCTAGATCTTCATAATCAATATGAATTCCTTTCATCCAAGGATCTTCTGCTGCACCAGTCATAAATGGAATATTTATTAATTTACAAAGTTCAATTAATCTATCATAAAACAATTGACCATTATCATTAATGGCAACTCTTTGATAATAAGTTGGAATTTTCTTTTTAGTTTTACTTTTCTCCTTATCTTTCTCCTTATTTTTTTCCTTTTTCTTATCTTTTTCCTTATCTTTTTTCTTTTCCTTTTCCTTTGCTTTTTCCTTATCTATTTCCTTATCCTTATTTTTTTCTTTTTCTTTTTCTTTTTCTTTTTCTTTATTAGATATAATGTCTTCTAAAATCAAGGAAGATAAGTAGTCGGGTAAATCAGTTTTTTTTCTTTTATCATTATAATCTTTAAAAAAAAGTTTGGGGGTAAGAAATAATTTTTTTGTTTTTGATGTAATTTTCATGAGACTCCTTCTTATGACCTTATATTTCAATAAACTACATTACATTAATAAAAATTATCTGTAAAATTCTTTTAAAAAAATTATCAAATCATCTTTGTTATATGACAAAGTTGATTTTTGTGCAATAAAATCATTTGCACAAATAGAGTGAGGTAATATTTTGTTTTTATTTTTATAATTTAAAATATTATAGTTTGTGTTAGCGAATGCTGAGCGGATGTTAAAATAATAACAAATATCTCGAGCCAATATTGATTTTCCCTCAAGATACATCATCCATGGAACTAAAAATGTGGCTAAATTAATATCATTATTAGATCTAAAGCGATTACCAATAAATTCACTAATATCTTCACCAAAATAAGACCATGCAAAATTAAAATAAGATTTTTTTAATGGTATATAAGTATGAACCAAAGGAATATTTATATCTTTGCCATACTTATTAAATAATAATTGTCTAGAGTTTAAGCATGCTGATAATGTAGGTGTATTGCCTCCCTTGCCAAGCATAACATCTAAGTTTTTTCTATTTAAGAATAAAGATGTTAAATTATTTCCACTCAGAAAATGACATTTAGGTAAATTCCTAGCTACAAAGACATCATCATTAAAATAAATAAAGTTTTCAGATAAATTTGGAATATTATGCAAATGGGCTTCTATAACATGAGAATTAAAAGTAGGAAGATATTTTTTATCAATAATTTGATGATGATCAACAATAATGACTTTATTTGGTAACTCAAATTTTGGAATTTGATTATCTGTAACTAAAAATATATTCCTTACCCATGGCATAAAACGTTCAATACTTTTAATCACATAAAATACTTCACCATGATTTTCAAATCTTGCATTATCTATTGACATGGGGTTAAGTATATTTTTATCTTGTTGTTTTTTAAAGTATTCTAACTTTTTAATCCATTTTGGATCGTGATTATCAACCCAAGTGATAACAACATCAATTGGCTCATTACTTGTATTAATATCAACATTATACAATTTAAAATCATTTTTAATTAATAATTCTTCTTCAAAAAAGTCATGTTGTTGCTCATCAAAAGACAGAGGATACCTTTTGATAAAATAATCCCTAAAAAAGATTCCTGTATTTTTGAAAAATTTAGTAAGTTTACTCATTATATTAAATTATCTAATATTAAGTTTAAAATCTTTATAATAAATAGAGCCTTTAATTTGGGATTTATTACACAAATAACTTCGATATCTTTCAAATAGTTGAGTATCAGGTTTTTTCCCTTCCCTCCAAAAACGATCTAATTCTCCTTGGTAAGTTAGGCCTTTTATATCATAATGAGCATTACTCAACGCTATTACTGGCAACCCATGAATAAGTGCTGACAATCCACAAGTACTATTAACCGTAACTAGCCCTATTGCCTTCCTCAGTAAAATTGGCATGGGAATACCATGAATATATATTACTCTTTTTCTAACACCATAACGTTTAGCCAGCTTTTTTATTAATTGAGCATAATTGTTAAAACCTTCATCCATAGGATGATGCTTAATTAATAAAATGGTTTTTTCATCAGCAAATAAAGAGAATGAACGAATAACTCTAAAAATATATGATTTCATAGAATGATAATGGCTATGAACCTGTATTTGAGAATCCTCATTACATTGCAAAGGAAAAATATAAAATGGTTTATGCTCATTGTTAATAACTTTTTTTATCAATTTAGGCTGAGTTAACTTAGCCTTGAATTTTCGAATTAAAGCCAAAGTCCAATGAGAAGCATAAAAAGATAATGATGTTTTTCTATGGTGTACATAGTTAGAATATTTATTTTTTTTTAATAAAATAAAAATATAATATACTATACTATAGTAAATCATCGAATAATATTGAGATTTTTTCTTGCTTTCATCGATAGGTGTAATTTCTACACTTTGATAAAAATCATGATTTTTAGGTATGAGAGAAAAGCCATTAACTCCGTTTTTCTCAAACGTAATATAATGAGGTCTAAGATAACCTTCTTCAAACACCCAAAATGATAAATTAGAATTAGAATCTACTATTGCTTTAGCTATTTTATGGTAAATTCGGCAATCACCAAAAACTACAATCGCATCAATAGTATTTTGTTGGATATAATTTTCTAAAAATTGAGGAAATGCATCAATTGATTTATAGAAAGAAACACTGTTGTGCGGATAAAAATGTTCATCACCTCCATTCAAGTTTATTTTATAAACATTACATCCAGATTTTTGTAACCACGCTGCAACATTTTTAAAAAAAGGACCAATAGGACCTTGCAACAAGAGTATATTACTTCTTGTATGGGCTAGTTCGTATAAATAGTGACTCATTACTTTCTTTTTGATAATTTTAAGTTAACTAAATAACTTACTTGATATAAAAATATTTAATATTTTCTATTAGGATATCACAAGAATGTATTAAAAATTATAATTTTTTTTAAAAAATTTGATCCACGCCAAAATATTGGATAGTGCTTACCTCTATGATTTGCTTATTTGGGTAATACAATTGTTCATATTGTTGTTGAGATATCCAACCATTGGTGGAATGTTAATGTTTTCGGTTATTTTGTTTTTTAAGCATATTTATATAGAAAATCTCAAATTACTGTAATGAATACGACTATTTTATTTTAATATTATTTAATTTGATTTTACAAAAAAGAAAAATAAGCTGTTTTAATTTGTTGATTTGTTTTTTTAACCAGCTTTGTTTGGTTGGTTTTAAATTTTTATTTTTTTTATTATTTAAATAACTAATTAAAGTTTCTGGATCAGTAAAATCTAAAGAATCAGGATGAATATAAATGGGATAATCATACATAACAATATAAATTAATTCGTGAAGAGTTAATGACCTCTTTCTTCTAATGTTAGGGTATATATCAACTGTTAATCCCCAACCAGAGTAAAATGGCTGTCCATAACATACTACGTGTTTATTCCGAATTAATGCTTCAAACCCCGCTAACGAAGTGATTGTATGAACTTCATCAACTTGCTCTATACAATCAATAATATTATTAAGTCCAATAATATCATCAACATACTTTTTTATTTCTAAATTATTTACATGCCCCTTTCGATTACCACTCAAAACATCTGGATGCGGTTTATAAATAATATAATCATTGGGATTATTTTGTCTAACTGCTTTTATCAGGTCTAGATTTGATTTTATAACAGGCGAACCATATATAATAGATGCATCATCTTCAACCTGACCAGGTATTAAAATGACCTTTGCTTTGCTATTACTCGGCCTAATGACAATTTTTTCACCAACATTGTATTTACCTAATTTTGTTAAAATTAGTAAATTTTGTAACGAATTAGCTTTTTCTTTTTCCCATCTATTTACTTTTTTATTTGCTAATAAAAACTCTAATTCACTGATATTTTGAGAGTTAAAATAAATACCTATTTTATCAATAACTAGTGAATATGGCATAACTAAATTAGAGCCTAAACCAATTGAGCGGATAAAACCATCTTCAACACGAAATGGACTCAAACTATTAATAATTGGGAGTAATGCCTTTTTTCCTTGTCCCCATATTAATATGTTTTCAGCTCTTATTTTTTTTCCTTGTGCTTCGTTATTAATAATCTTAATAAAACCACTTGTCGAATAAAAACGATATTTTACAGAGGGTAACCTTAAATAAGGTAATAACACTTGTTTCTTCCACAACGAAAATCCAACTAAGTTAATCATACCTCTAAGTTTATTGTTGAGTGCTTTGATTTTTATTAAATAGTTAATAACATCAAAAATTGTTCCGTTTTTGCCTGTATAAGGATTTATGTACTTGCAATATAATATATAACTTGCAGTAAATAACTCTAAGACTGTAGCTTGAGTTCTTCTATTATTTGTTCGTAAATGATTTATATTTTTATGTCGATCGTCTGTAACACCCCAACCTGCATACCAAGGTAAACCAAAGGTAATAACTTGTTTACCCAATAAAAGAGCTTCAAATCCCATATGTGATGTAACAACATAAATTTTATCAAAGTGTTTAAGTAAAGAAAAAGAGTTGACATCTTCACTAAATAACATTACAGAATTATGATTAACTATTTGAGTTAAATAACCTTTCTTATGCCCATTAATTACATCTGTATGAGTTTTCACATAAATAGTTGAAGACGGATTTTCTTTAACTGCACAGTTCAACATTGATATGAACGTTTGCTGATTTGCACCACCCAATTCAACAGCCATATCCCCAAAAGTTTGATCGATGACTAATATTTTTTTATTTTGATTGTTGGTTTTATCATTGAACCCCAAAAAATCAGGGGCATGATTATATTTTGATAATTCTGCATCAATAATTAATTTTTTTGCAGATACAGCTTTATTAAAATGATGATTTAAAAGTTTTTTATTTTTTATTAATATTTCTAAATCTGAAGGAGCTCTAGAATCATAGTAGATTCCAATACTATCAGCGATAAGTGATAATGGTGGAAATCCTTCTAATCCTAAACCAATTGAGCGCAAAAAACCATCTTCAAGAGCAATAAAAGGTAGTGAATTTTTAGTTGCATATGCCCTAGCTTTAGCTGTTGTTGAACGATAACCCCACCCAGCAATTGCATCAATTTTTTTTGTTTTTTTATAACTAAATGATAGATCAGAAAAAAAATGATTAATATTTTTTATAGCTAGGATTTTTTTTGAGAAAACTGAGACTCTTTTCATTTAGCGTTCTATTAATTTAACAAGATTTACTATAAATATTAAATATTTTTCTGTTGATTATTGTAGTAAGTATATGCTTGTGCAATCGTGTCAAATTGATATAGACAACCAGCATCTAATACCATGGCTTTATCACAATAGTTTTTTATAGCATTCATGTTATGTGAAACTAAAATAAGAGCACGATCTTTTTTATTTTCGAATAATTCTTTTTTACATTTTTGTGTAAATCTAGAATCGCCAACAGCAATTACCTCATCAATCAGATAGCAATCAAATTCAATTGATAATGATAAAGCAAAAGCTAGGCGAGCCTTCATTCCAGAGGAATATTTTTTTATTGGTTCAAATAAATAATCACCTAATTCGGCAAAATCCTCAACATATTTTTTTGTTTTTTCTATACAACTACCATAAATTCGACAAATAAATTTTAAATTATCCATTCCAGACAAACTACCCTGAAATCCCCCAGAAAAAGCAAGTGGCCATGAAATTGACATATTTCTTACTATTGAGCCAGATGTTGGTTTTTCAATTTCACTAATAAGCCTAATAAGAGTTGACTTCCCTGCCCCATTTCTCCCTAAAATGCCTATTTTTTCTCCTTTTTGTAAAGAAAAATTAATATTATTTAAAACAGTCTTATATCCTTTCCTTGTTGGATACTGTTTACTTACATTATTAACAATAATCATTAGTTACCCTCAAGGATATTATTTTCATTAATCTTAACCATAGTTAATCCCGCAAATAATAAAACGATATTGCATGAAACTAAGTAACTTATATTTTGATGTGTTATAACTGATGGACCAAAATATCCAGAGCGAAACATTTCTGTACCATTAACTGGTGGAATATAAAGTAATAATTCTTGAATTTCATGGGGAAATGTATCAACCCAAAAAAACGTTCCAGACAGAGGCATGAGTATAAAACTTAAGGTACTCCATATTTTATTAAAAACTTCATATTTAGTAGATAAAACAAAGATGATTAAACCTAAACCTAGAGAAAACCAACACATTAACCCCCAAGCACATAGCATATAAAAAGGATCATAAGGTATAGCTATCACCCCTACAAAAGTAAAAAGCAATATAACAAATACTTGAGCAGCACTTGCACCAATCATTTCAAGGAAAACACGTGCATAAACTAAATCTAAAATTTTAATATTACGATGATATAGTAATGCTTGATTGGCCGTAACTGCACCTTTTGCTCTAGATGATGCATTGCGCCACATCATTGCCATTGGATAGCCAGTTAATACAAATGCAACAATATTAAGGTTAGAAACAGAATTGATTTTAAAAAAAAACCACATTAGACTTATTAGCAAAGTTAATGACATAGGTTCAACAAATAACCAAAGAAAACCAATATTATTACGTCCGTAACGAGTAATAATTTCTCGCAGAATTAAAGCATTCAATACATTAATTTGTATTTTTAATGAACGCATAAATGATGTTTTCGCAACTACTTCTGTCATTAATCTTTATGCTCTCTTACACCAGCAATAAGCAAATTAATAATACCATATATTAGAAAGCTAATTATAAAAGTTGCAATGATGTTATAAATACGTGCAGGTTTAAATGATACATCTGATAAACTAGGTTGTTCAATTCTTTCAAGGTAAAGTTGTTTTTTTGTTATTTCAACTTGAGCGTTACGTAGCGATAAAGTTGCAGCTTCAAATTGTTGTTTAGCTACCGTGTTATTAATTAGTATTTGTTGATATTCTGCTAAATTAGCATCTTCATTTTTATTTTTTTGAAATTCAGCTAGTGCTTGAGCCTCTTTCTTCATCTGTGATTCAGCATTTTTTAGTTCTGCTAATGATGCAGTTATGAGATCTTGTTTCGCTCGTAAATTTATTTGATTCACAAAGCCTTCAGCCTGCTTTAATAGTTGTTCATTTATTTTGAACGCATCTTGCATATCAAAAGCATTCACATTGATTGTAGCAATACCTGTTGAACTATCGAAATTAACATTTATCATATTGCCCATATAACGATAAAAATATTCTTTTTTATTATAAAAATCAAGATGAAAACCATTAAATCGGGATATTATATCTCCTTTTTTCGTATACCATTCTTGTATTGGTAAAACTTTTTCGACAGAAGATAATGCATCTCTAGATTTGATATATGACAGAACTACATATGAATCATCATTGGAACGTGAAATTCCAACCTTTGAAAAAAAACTACCCAAACTACCCAATGACGATTGAGTATCCGAAGAACGTATAATGTACGTTGCTTCTGAGGTATAAATATTTTCAGCTATTAATCCAAAATAAATTATTGATAATAAAGTTGGTAATGTAACAAATAGGTGTAACAACCAACTTTTTTTTCTTTTAAAATTTAAATACATAATATCTCACAAGTGCGCTAGTAAAATTACTCACTAATCTGACTAACTTGATTAACAACTCCAATACCTGGTGAGAAAATTGCATATAAGAATTTTTGTAGTTCTATGATTGGTGCAGAAGCAACATAAACAATATCATTATTCTCAACTTGAAAATTCTTCATTATGAATAGAGAGTTAGGATTATTCAAATCTATTTGATAAATTGTTGGGATTAGCTCTTTTTTGTTATCAGCTGACAATGTATCTTGGTATCTAAATACAAATACACCTCTAGCATCGGATAGATTATCTCGTAAACCACCAATACGTGCTAATGCTTGAGACAAATTAATTCCAACAGCTTCAAATCGAACTTCTTTTGTTGCACCAATTGCGCCCATAGAAATGAAAGAATTAGGTTTATTAATCAACGTAATCACATCATTTTTTTGGAGTTGTATATTAAATTTAGGATTAGATAATACCAAGCTTAGTGGTATTTCATTAACTTTATTATTTCTAGTAATCTGTATTAGCGTATCTTTAATATCATACATATTACTACCTAACATGGTAACTGCATCTAGTAGTTGCTCACCTTTAGCTGTTATTATCATTTTACCACTAAATTTATCACCAATAACTATGACGTCTGCTGACCGTTTTTCTAAAACAGAGACAATTACTTGTGGTCTATTTGCAATACCAGATAACTTTTCAATTATTTCTTTTTGTACCTGTATTGGGGTTTTATTAATTACTTCTAATTCTCCAACAAATGGCAAAGAAATAAAGCCTAAAGAATCAACAACAACGATAGGTAATTCAGTTAGCCCCGTTTTTGGCGCTCCGGTATCACTTGAGCCAGTGAATAGTATTGCAGGGGGTGTTTCAATTATAGAGATTTTTAGACTATCACCTTTACCAATATAATCTGCTATTCTAGCTTGGTTATTTGTTTTGTTTATAAAACTTGTGAAGTTCTGTAAATTTTTTGTGCTTTCTTTTATAGAATCGGGTGAGGCATTTAAATTGACAATTTTGACTTTATTATAAATTTCATCTAATTCAGTATGTTGTTCATTTATATTTTTTATAGAGGAAAAGTTTGGTCCTGAATGCGGTAAAATCGTGCATCCACTTAAAATCATTGCTAATGCTATTGGAAGGAGGGATGGTGACTTCAAAATAAATTTCCTTTTTCATCAATAAGTTACCTATTTCCAGATATTACAAATTATAAACTAACTCTGCTTTTTTACACACCTAATTCTATTCATAATTCCCAAAAAATAGATAAATTTATTATAAAATTTGCCTTGGAGGAGACCCTATCAGCCTCATCCTGCACACATGTTTTTCACTTTGGCTGCTTCCTTCCGAATCTGACCAGATGAGCAAAAAAATGTTGCAAGAGGACCCACAGAGCCTCCATAGAAGTGGTAGTATTATGCTTTATTTCAGGAATTAATACAACTATTTTTATAAAAATAAACTAGCCTTTCTAACGTTTTTATCGAAAAAAAGGCTATTATAAAACAAAAGCAGTATATAAACTTAGAGTTTAGATAACTAAATTTTTTTCTACACGTTCTCTGAATTTAATACCTGGTCTAAATGTAACAACTCGGCGAGCTGAGATATCAACGCTTTCACCTGTTTTTGGATTTCGACCTGGGCGTGAGTTTTTATCACGTACAGTGAAATTACCAAAACCAGATAATTTAACTGGTTCTCCTTTTTCCAAAGCCACTCGAATCTCTTCAAAAAAAAGTTCTACAAGGACTTTAGATTCTTGTCGATCAATGTTAAATTTTTCGGCAAGACGATCTGCAATATCAGCTTTAGTTAATGTCATATTATTATTCTCTTAATAGGGCTTTAAAACGATTTTGTAAAGCAGTGACACACTTGCTTACAATGTTAGTTATGTCTTCTTCTTCAAGTGTACGTGATTTATCTTGCAAAATCAAACTGATAGCAAGGCTTTTTTGATTTTCTTCGATATTTTCACCTTGATACACATCAAAAAGATTAACTTTAATAAGTTGCTCGCCGCCTGCTTTTTTACACTCTGAAATAATATCCGCTGCTGGTATTGTGTTTGACACAATAATAGCAATATCTCGTTTATTTGATGGATATTTGGATAATTCTTGAGCAACAGGTGCCTTTTTTTCACTAATTTTAGCTAAATTTATTTCAAAAACAAGCGTTTTACTATTTAAAGATAATTTTTTTTCAATTTCTGGATGTAAGACGCCCAAATAGCCTATTAACTCATCGTTTAAATAAATCGCTGCACTTTGTCCTGGATGTAAAGCTGAAAGCTGAGACTTTTCAAACTGCACTTTACCAGAACAACCTAACAGAGAAAAAATTGACTCAAGATCACCTTTAATATCATAAAAATCCACATTTTTTTTAGGAAGCAGCCAGTGCTCTTCATACAAATTACCAGTAACAATACCAGATAACATTAGTTCTTGACGTACACCAAATTCACATTTTTCATCAGGGATAAAACGCAAACCTGTTTCAAATAATCGAATACGTGCTTGCTGACGATTTTGGTTATATCGTACTGCATCCAATAACCCAGACCAAAGTGATAAACGCATAACTGACATTTCACTTGAAATAGGGTTAGGTAGCTTGATTGCCGGCTGCGCAGGATGAAGAATTTGCTGAACTTTTGGATCAACAAAGCTATATGTAACTGCTTCTTGATACCCTTTATCAACCAATAAGTCTTTTACTCTTCGTAATGATATTTGACCTTCTGGTTTTGGTTTCATTATTGATTCAATCTTCAGATTAGCATTTGGGATATTGTTATATCCATAAATGCGAGCCACTTCTTCAACTAAATCTTCTTCAATTTGTAAATCAAAACGCCAACTTGGCGATTTTACAATCCAAACATTGTCTTTGTATTCAACTTCACAACCGAGTTTAACTAAAATATCAGTGATCTTTTGTGTTTCGATTACATTACCAATAATACGATCAATTTTATTGCGACGTAACTGGATAGTTGCTTGTACTGGAAGTTCATCTTTGTGCGTTACATCAATAATTGGACCAGCTTCTCCACCACAAATATCAATTAATAATTGGCTGGCTCGTTCCATTGCAATAAATTGTAATGAAGGATCAACTCCACGTTCATAACGATGTGACGCTTCTGTATGTAAACCATATTCACGAGCTTTTCCAGTGATTACTAATGGATTAAAAAATGCAGATTCAAGAAATACATCTTTGGTTGTTTGTGTTACACCTGATTTTTCACCGCCCATAATCCCAGCTAACGCTAAGACTTTTTTGTGATCGGCAATCACTAAGGTTTTATCGTTAAGTTTGACTTCGTTACCATTAAGTAAAACAAGTTTTTCATCTTTGTTAGCATAACGAACAACTATGCCATTTTCGATCTGTTTTAAATCGAATGCATGCATTGGGTGGCCTAGTTCTAATAATACAAAATTAGTTATATCTACAACAGCATCAATTGAACGAATTCCACCACGGCGTAGTTTTTCTTTCATCCATAGTGGTGTTGTAACATTAACGTTAATATTTTTAATTACTCGTCCCAAATAACGAGGAGATGCTTTCGGCTCATCTATTTTGATTGATACTGTATCAGTAATTGTTGCTGGTATATTGTCGACTTTAAGCTCTTGCATTGGAATATTGTTAACCGCTGAAAGATCTCTCGCAATACCAATAATACCAAAGCAATCAGCACGATTAGGTGTTACGCTGATGTCAATTATGACATCGTTAAGATTTAAATATTCCCGAATATCTTGCCCCAAAGGCGCATCATCAGGTAATTCAATAATACCATTATGGTCATCAGAAATTCCTAGCTCTGAATAAGAGCACAACATGCCTTCTGATAGTTCTCCTCGTAACTTAGCTGATTTTATTTTAAAATCTCCCGGTAATACTGCCCCCACAGTAGCGCAGGCAACAGTTAAACCTTGTCGACAATTTGGCGCACCACAAACTATATCAAGTAATTCTGCTTTACCAATATCAACTTTTGTAACACGAAGTTTATCTGCATTCGGATGTTGCATACATTCAACAACTTTACCAACAACTACTCCAGTGAAATCACCCGCTACTTTTTCTATATCATCGACCTCTAAACCAGCCATTGTTAATTGATTAGCTAACGTTTCGCTACTAATTTCTGGATTGATCCATTCACGTAGCCAATTTTCACTAAATTTCATGTTTTGATCTCCAGAATTAATTAAATTGCTTTAAAAAACGTAAATCATTTTCAAAGAAAGAACGCAAATCAGTGACACCGTAACGCAGCATGGTTAATCGCTCTATTCCCATACCAAAAGCAAAACCACTATAGATTTCAGGATCTATACCCACATTACGTAATACATTAGGATGTACCATTCCACAACCTAACACTTCTAGCCATTTACCGTTTTTAGCTTTAATATCAACTTCAGCTGAAGGTTCTGTAAATGGAAAGTAAGCTGGTCTAAAACGAATTTCCATATTATCTTCAAAAAAGCAATGAAGAAAATCATGTAATAACCCTTTTAAATGTGTAAAGCTGATATCTTTATCAACGAGCAAACCTTCCATTTGGTGAAACATAGGCGTATGAGTCTGATCGTAATCATTGCGATAGGTTCTTCCCGGTGCGATGATTCGGATTGGTGGTTTTTGGTTTTCCATAGTACGAATTTGCACTGTCGAAGTTTGGGTTCGTAATAAACATTTTGCGTCAAACCAAAATGTATCGTGATCTGCACGGGCTGGGTGATGAGACGGAATATTTAAAGCATCAAAATTATGGTAGTCATCTTCTATTTCTGGGCCAGTTTCAACAACAAAACCCAGTTCACCAAAAAATTCAACTAGTCGATTAATTGTTTTTGTGACTGGATGTAATCCACCTAATTCAAGTGATTTACCTGGCAACGTAATATCAATTGTTTCATTGGCTAGTTTTGCATCAAGCGCCTGTCGTTCTAAAAAATTGCGCTTTTGATTTAATATTTCAACTACTTCTTGCTTTGCCTCATTGATTTTTTGACCGACAGCTGGACGCTCATCGGCAGGAACATCACGTAAAGAAGCCATCTGCATGGTAAAATAGCCTTTTTTTCCAAAATATTCCACTCGAATTTGTTCGATCGAATTAATATCATTAGCACTTTCAATAGCGGATTTGGCATTATTCACCAGTTCAACTAATTGAGACATACAGTTCTCCTGCTTATTGTTCATTGCATAAAAAAAGCCTCTTTTTGAGGCTTTTATAATCATTTTTCGTCTTTTCTTTGCCTCATAAATTTATATTGCAACAGAAACCAAAAAAGAAACGAAAAATAACTATGTTCATAATTAATTTACTCTTCAAAAATATGAAAGTTAGAATGATAAAAGCCGAGATAACTCGGCTTTTATCAAGTTATTATAGTGCTGCTTTTGCTTTTTCAACTAATGCAGCAAATGCATTTTTGTCAAATACGGCAATGTCAGCAAGGATCTTACGATCGATTTCAATTGATGCTTTCTTTAAACCATTGATAAAACGGCTATAAGAAAGACCACATTGACGAGCTGCAGCATTAATACGAACAATCCATAATTGACGGAATTGGCGTTTACGTTGACGACGGTCACGGTAAGCATATTGTCCAGCTTTAATTACAGCTTGGAAAGCAACACGATATACACGTGAACGAGCACCATAATAACCTTTTGCTTGTTTTAAAATTTTCTTGTGACGTGCACGAGCAATAACACCACGTTTAACACGAGCCATAAACTATATCCTCTAAATAATTAACCAAAATTAAGCGTATGGAACACACGCAGTAACTAAACCTAAATCGCCTTTTGACACAGTAGTCAAACCACGTAAATGGCGTTTACGTTTAGTTGATTTTTTAGTTAGGATATGGCTTTTGTTAGCTTGCTTATGCTTAAAGCCACCAGAAGCTGTTTTTTTAAAGCGCTTTGCTGCGCCTTTTACAGTTTTAATTTTAGGCATTTTATTAATTTCCACTTCGCATTGTTAATAAAAACAAAATAATGGTGTAATTTTCAATGATACTAAAAACTAGCTTGTTGAACCATTATTTTTTCTTCGGCGCAAGCACCATAATCATTTGTCGACCTTCAATCTTAGTTGGATAAGACTCAATGATCGCCAAATCAGCTAAGTCTTCTTTAATACGATCGAGCATTTCAGAACCTAACTGTTGGTGAGCCATTTCACGACCACGAAAACGTAATGTGACTTTAGCTTTATCGCCATCTTCAAGAAAGCGAATCAGGCTGCGGAGTTTTACCTGATAGTCGCCTTCGTCTGTACCAGGTCGGAACTTAATTTCCTTAACCTGAACAACCTTTTGCTTTTTTTTCTGTTCTTTTGTTGCTTTGCTCTTTTCATAGAGGAACTTGCCATAATCCATAATTCGACAAACAGGTGGCTCTGCATTAGGGCTTATTTCAACTAAATCTAAAGTTGCCTCTTCAGCTTGTTTTAATGCTTCATCTAAGCTTACTATACCGAGCTGCTCACCATCGACGCCGGTTAATCTCACCTCGCGAGCGGTAATTTCATCGTTGATCTTATGTGCTCGTGTTGACTGAATTCGTTTACTGACTTTAATATCTCATTCCTCCAAATTAATTTATCATTAATCCATTTGTTCTAATGAACGACTATGAATTTCGTTAAGCAACAATTCTATAACATGTTTCACTTCAAAGCTACCAAGATCTTTACCTTGGCGAGTTCGAACTGAAATTGTTCCTGATTCCATTTCTTTGTCTCCACAAACAAACATATAAGGAACACGTTTTAGAGTATGTTCACGGATTTTAAACCCTATTTTCTCATTTCTCAAGTCCGCTTTTGCTCTAATGCCAACTTTTTGTAGTTGCGCGGTTAATTGTTTTGCATATTCAGCTTGATTATCGGTAATATTAATTACCGCAACTTGCAATGGAGCAAGCCATGTTGGGAAGAATCCTGCACAGTTTTCAGTTAAGATTCCCATAAAACGCTCCATTGAACCTAAAATAGCTCTATGAATCATAACAGGAACATGACGTTCGTTATCTTCGCCAACATAAGTTGCGTCTAAACGTTCCGGTAGCATAAAGTCTAGTTGAACAGTACCACATTGCCATGCACGCCCTAAACAGTCATGTAGAGTAAATTCGATTTTTGGTCCATAAAAGGCACCCTCACCTGGTAGGTATTCAAAATCAATGCCATTTTCAGTTAAACATCCGGCCAAATCTTTTTCAGCAAGATCCCACGTTTCATCTTTACCGATTCGTTTTTCTGGACGAGTGGATAACTTAACAGTAATATCTGTAAAACCGAAAGTACTATAAGTATCGTAAACCATTTTGATACAGTTATTAACTTCACTGCGAATTTGACTTTCAGTACAAAAAATATGCGCATCATCTTGAGTAAAACCTCGAACACGCATCAATCCGTGTAAAGATCCAGATGGCTCGTTTCGATGACAACTACCAAATTCCGCCATACGTAATGGTAAATCACGATAAGATTTTAAACCTTGATTAAAAATCTGTACGTGCCCTGGACAGTTCATTGGTTTAATACAATATTCACGATTTTCAGATGAAGTGACAAACATCAACTCTTTATAATTACCCCAATGCCCCGTTTTTTCCCATAAAACACGATCCATCATAAATGGACCTTTTACTTCTTGATAATCATACTCTTTCAATTTAGTGCGAACAAAAACTTCAAGTTCACGGAAGATAATCCATCCATCATTATGCCAAAACACCATACCGGGCGCTTCTTCTTGCATATGATAAAGATCAAGTTGTTTACCTATTTTACGGTGATCACGTTTAGCCGCTTCTTCTAAAAATTGTAAATAGCTATCGAGCTGTTTTTTGTCTGCCCATGCTGTTCCATAAATACGTTGTAACATTTTATTGTCACTGTTACCACGCCAATAAGCACCTGCAACTTTTTGCAATTTAAAATGGTGGCAAAAACGCATATTAGGTACATGTGGTCCACGACACATATCAATATATTCTTCGTGATGATAAAGTGCTGGTTTTGAATCTTTAGGGATATTCTCATCTAAGATAGCAATTTTATAGGGTTCACGTCGCTCCCAAAATACTTCTCTAGCTTGTTCCCAACTAACGACTTCTTTTTTTACTTCATAATCTTTTTTAGCCAATTCATGCATGCGTTTTTCTAATGCATCAAGATCTTCCTGTGTTAGTGAGTGATCTAAATCAACGTCATAATAAAAGCCATTATCAATTGTTGGACCGATTGCCATTTGTGTATCAGGCCATAATTGCTTAATCGCATGACCTAATAAATGTGCACAAGAATGACGAATAATTTCAAGTCCATCTTCGTCTTTAGTGGTAATGATGGCTAATGTTGCATCTTGCTCAATAATATCAGAGGCATCTTTACGCTCACCATTTACACGTCCAGCTATACAAGCTTTTGCCAGCCCTGCACCAATACTTTGTGCAACTTCTAAAACAGTAACGGGTTTATCAAATTGGCGTTGACTTCCATCAGGAAGAGTAATAATTGGCATAATAAATCCTTATAACAGTGGTGCGCCACACGAAAGCGCACTTGCGTACATAAATAAATTGGTCCGATATACTACCACTTATCATCAAGATTTTAAATAGAAAGAATTAGTTTATATCAATATAAGTAAATTCATAAAATAGAATAAACAGCTGGTTTACCTAAAATATTTTCACAAAAAATGAATAGAAGTTTTTTCCTAATAACAGCTATAATTGCTTGCAATTGATATTTTATAATATAGACATACTGGTTATGAACATTTGGATTGATGCTGATGCATGCCCAAACCCAATTAAAGAGATTTTATATCGAGTAGCTAACAGGAAAGCAATTAATGTTGTTTTAATTGCTAATCAGCGATTATATCCCCCTTCCTCGCCTTATATCAAAAGCTTGCAAGTTGAAAAAGGATTTGATGTTGCAGACAATAAAATTGTTGAGTTAGTTAAAAAAAATGATTTAGTCATTACCTCTGACATTCCACTTGCATCAGAGGTTTTAAATAAAGGTGCTTTAGTACTCACGCCACGAGGAGAACAATACACACTTGATACAATTAAAGAACGATTAACTATGCGAGATTTTATGGAGACGATGCGAGCTAGCGGAATACAGACGAAAGGACCAGCTACGTTTTCCAACAAAAACCGAGAAAGATTTTCTAATCAACTTGATATATTACTTAATCGAGCATCAAAAAAAATTTAAAAATCTATTACAATCAAGCCTCAAATTAGCAAAACTAAATTTTTAAAAATAGTTCTCTGCTTTTAAAAGGTTTTGATCCTACATAAGGTCTCAACGCTATTCTGGTAAAACGTTTAGCTGCTCTTAGTGTATCTTCATTATTAAATTGACGTTTCCCTAAAGCCAAAACTTGTTCACCAGTAAAACCGGAACTATTTTGTAATAAACTGCTGATAAAACCTTTTTCTGGTTGATATTGATAATGCATCGACTCAACAATATCATCGCTAGTTACATAGCAGTGAAAAAAATCAACGTGATACCCTAAATTTTCTAATAATGATAATTCAAAATCTCGCAGCACATGTTCTGCAGGGACCTGCTGGGCTAATTGTTGCAAGCTTTTTAGATAATCATCAAAAAGAGTTGGCATTTCCATTTCTGCAACTAAAACTCGATGTAATAGTTCATTTAAATAAAATCCACTATATAAGAAAACAGATACCAACGGCAATGCCAGAGACATAGCTTCAACTTGTCTCAATGTTTTTATTTCACCTTGACCTGAATATTGCACTATGAGTGGAGTAAAAGGTTGCAACATGCCTTTCAGTGCAGAACTCTTCCTTCTTGCTCCTTTGGCTAACACAGTAATCTTTCCAACATTTTCGACAAACAGATCGGCTAATACACTGCTTTCACTATAAGAACGAGTATGTAGTATAAATGCTCTTTGCCAACTTTCCATCGAAAAGACCTGTTAATTATATCACTGTTTTTTAATTAATAATTATATCTGACCAAAATTTAAATAATTCCATGAAATTTTCACCTGAAATTTAACTAAAGATCCGATATAATCAATACAAACAATAGGATTATAGGATAAATAAAAGACGAACTATGGAACTTTTTTCAGTAATTTTACTTCTAGTGTTAATTGTATCACTTTCTGGTGTCGTTGTTAAAATGTTGCCAATTCAAATTCCGCTACCACTAATGCAAATATTATTAGGTTGCATTTTGGCTGCCTTTGGTGTTTATGTAAAATTTGACCCAGAATTATTTCTTGTTTTATTCATTCCACCATTACTATTTGCTGATGGCCGTAAAACATCAGTAAAAGATTTTGTATACAATGTTAGGGAAATTGTAGGGCTAGCACTAGTTTTAGTTGTAATTACCATTGTCGCTGTTGGCTATTTACTTTATTGGATGTTACCGCAAGGAATTGAGTTAGCTGCAACATTTGCATTAGCGGCAGTTTTATCACCAACTGATGCCGTAGCATTAAGTGGTATTGTCGGTAAAGGGCGCATTGAAAAAGAAAAAATGGAAATCATTGAAGGTGAAGCGTTAATGAATGATGCTTCGGGCTTGGTATCGTTAAAATTTGCTATTGCTATTGCTGTTGGTGATGCGGTATTTAGCATCTTTGATGTTAGCGTGAAATTTTTTACTGTTGCTATTGGTGGATTGGCTATTGGTGTTTTATTTACTTGGTTATACGCACGTATTTTACGTAAAATAAATAAGCTGACTCATAATGATCCTGCAATTCAAATTGTATTATTATTCTTACTGCCATTTGCCGCTTATATTATGGCAGAAGAATGCCATTGTTCTGGCATTTTAGCAGCAGTAAGTGCTGGCATGACAGTTAACCACTCTGGTATGATGCGAAATGCTCCTTTAACTGCACGTTTACAATCAGATAGCACATGGTCAATGTTAACCTTTGTATTTAATGGATTTGTATTTGTTTTATTAGGTATTCAGTTACCAAGCATTTTGAATAATACTTTTGCCGAAAATCAAATTGATAAATCAATTGAGGTATGGCAATTATGTTTAATTGTTTTATTTGTTTTTGCTGTATTGATGGGAACTCGATTTGCTTGGTTATGGGGTATGAAACATATGCCGACTATGCCATTTGGAAACAAACGCCCACTTGCATTTAGAGCATACTCAACGAGAGATCTTTTGATTTCGACATTTGCAGGCGTTCGAGGAGCCATTACCCTAGCAGGTGTATTATCTATTCCAATGACAATTAGTGGTCGTTATCAACTTGTTTTTATTGCAACAGGTATCATTTTAATTTCATTGATCGTAGCAGTAATAATATTACCTATCTTGTTACGAGGTAGTGTAATTTTAGACAATTCTGAACAACAAAATGAAATTTTAACAGTCAAAGGTCAAATGGCCGAAGAAGCAATTATCAGTCTTGAAAAAATGCAAAATAATTTATTGCAAGAAACATCTGAAGCTGGTTTAGATCAAGAAATTATTCATGAAATTGGTTCTCGTGTTATTGGTTCGTTAAGACGTCGAACAGGTCTTAAAGATTTAGAGCAAAAAGCGCTTGAGGCAGAAAACTTAGAGAGGCGTATGCGTCTCGTTGCAATTGGTGCAGAGCGCACAGCTTTGCTACAAATGAAAATTCGTAATGAGGTGAGTGAAGAAACATTTGAACATCTGAATACTGATTTAGATATTTATGAAAAAATGATTTCTGGAGATGCATAAATGATTGAAGCGAAAAGCCAAATTTTAAACAAAATTCACTCACAGTTTGTTAATAAAGCGCCCCATGTTTTGGGGCTTACCTTAAGATGCATACCTTTTAATGTTAAAAAGCAAGCCATAGAACAATTATTACAACTACAATTTGAGCATGCTCTTGAAGATGGTGAGCTCGACTTTTTAGAAAATCGATGGCTTAAAATTCAAGTGACTGATCTAGAGCTTATTTGGTTTGTAAGTCTCATTGATAATAAACTTGTGGTAAGTCGAGAAGAAATTGCTGACGTGAGTTTTATTGGCAATGCTAATGATTTAATTATGATAGCCACCCGACGACAAGATCCCGATACTCTATTTTTTCAACGTCGTTTGATTGTTGAAGGTGATACTGAGTTAGGACTTTATGTTAAAAACCTAATGGACTCAATCGAATTAGATACTATGCCAAAGTTATTAAGACTAACACTTCAAAAATTAGCAGCTATTATCGAAAGTGCTCCTACCAATTAAGTTAAAAATAAACAAAATAATGCCTTGTCAAAATTTAACTTTCTAGCAAGGCCTTATAAGAACAGCACTTGTGACAAGTTAATTTTCATAACACTTTGTTACCCTCCTTTGAAAAATTAAAATGCAAACCTAATTTTGTGGTATTCTTATGTTTATTCAGCAATATTAATTGGTTTAAGCCTTCTAAGTAAAGCTTAACTGATACTGGTTTTAGTTTTATATAATCTAACGCCATTTTATTTTCTTACATTAAAAAACAATCAAATAATTGAATGTAACAAAAACAAATACGAGTAAAACTACGCAATGAAATACTGCTCTGAACAACTAACTTTTTACTTTCACGATTATGAAACTTTTGGAACTCATCCTGCATTAGATCGCCCAGCCCAATTTGCTGGAGTTCGAACTGATGAAGATTTTAATATCATTGAAGAGCCCTTAGTTATATATTGCTGTCAAGCTCAAGACTATCTGCCAAATCCAGAGGCTGTATTAATCACCGGAATTACACCTCAAGAAGCAAATCAAAAAGGGATTTGTGAAGCAGAATTTACTCGCCTAATTCATCAAGCATTTAGTGAGTCTAATACTTGTATTCTGGGCTATAATAATATTCGTTTTGATGATGAAGTAACTCGCAATATTTTATATCGTAATTTTTATGATCCTTATGCTTATTGTTGGCAAAACGGCAATTCAAGATGGGATCTGCTGGATGTAGTTCGAGCTTGTTATGCGCTAAGACCAGAAGGAATTAATTGGCCAATAAATGATGAAGGTCTACCAAGCTTTCGTTTACAACATTTGACAGAAGCGAAC
Organism: Gilliamella sp. App4-10; assembly: GCF_001690495.1. Lineage (GTDB taxonomy): Bacteria > Pseudomonadota > Gammaproteobacteria > Enterobacterales > Orbaceae > Gilliamella > Gilliamella apicola_G. The sequence goes on along the minus strand of NZ_LZGS01000044.1, from coordinate 49,649 downwards.
AACATTAAGCATGAACAAGCTCATGATGCGATGTCGGATGTTTATGCAACTATTGCAATGGCTAAATTAATAAAAGAAAAACAACCTAAACTGTTCAATTATTTTTTCTCATTACGTAAAAAGAATAAAGTAGCTGAGCTTATTGATGTGGTGAATATGACGCCACTGGTTCACGTATCAGGCATGTTAGGTAGCCATCGAGGTAATCTATCTTTAGTTGCGCCTATAATTTGGCATCCAGTACAAAATCATTCCGCTGTTATTTGTGATTTAACAGGAGATATTGATCTCTTAATCAATCTATCCGTTGAGGAAATAAAAGAAAAACTGTACACCAAAACTGAAGATCTACAATTGGGTGAGTCGCGAGTGCCTTTAAAATTGGTTCATACCAATAAATGTCCTATTCTTGCACCATTAAAAACCTTATTATCTGAAAATGCTAAAAGATTTAATATTGATATAGAACAATGCTTAATCAACCAGCAAAAGCTATTACAAAATCACAAATTATTACAAAATAAAATGCAGGCACTATTCAATATCGATGACAACAGTTCTGTTAATGCTATTCGTTCAGATGTTGACACTCAAATTTATGGAAAATTTTTTAATAACCAAGATAAATTACGCTGTGAAATAATTCGAACCACGCCAGTCCATTTATTAGATAGTTTATCATTAACGTTTGATGATCCTCGTTTAGCAACGTTATTTTTTAGATATAAAGCGCGAAATTACCCGCAAACTTTAACAGAACATGAGCTGATTATTTGGCAGGATTATTGTCGTGACAAGTTTAATACCCAAAAAATCGAAGATTATTTATTGACATTAGAACAACTTGCAGAAAATTATATTCACCAGCAAGAAAAACTCGCTATAATTAAACAACTTTATCATTATTGCTATTATTTAGTTGGTAATTAATTTTGTCGGGGGTATTATATAAACAAATAAAATTATGTCGCGTAACCACAGGCATAATGATCATAATTTAAAATTAAGACTAATAGCATTTATGTTATGAAACATTTTCTAGCTAAGCACGCCACTATCAAACATCGACTATATTCTTTGTATTATACACTATTTAGTTATAGTCGAGGATTAGTCATATTAACTCTCTGCCTATGGGTAGGAAAGATTATTTCTAAAATATTACCTATAATGATTCCCGGCAGTATTATTGGTTTGTTGATTCTATTTTTATTGCTTACATTTCAGCTAATTCCCACCTGTTGGATCAAAAATAGTTGCAATCTTTTCATGCGTTACATGACATTACTTTTCATTCCTGCTGCAATGGGAATTATGGATAATTATTCACTTTTAATGCAAAATTGGGTACCGATTATATTTGGCTGTGTAGGTAGCTCTCTTATCATATTAATTTTAAGTGCTTTTTTAACGGAATACTGTCATAAAGTAGCCCCAAATAATTCAATGATATCACCACAAGATGAGGAAAATCAGCCATGATATGGATGCTACCATTAACGATTTGTGTTTTTCTCATTATTCGAAGAATATCATTTAAAATAAAAAATCCACTATTTAATCCTTTAGTGATTTCTGTCATAGTATTAATTCCACTTTTGCTAATAACCAATACAAGCTATATACAATACGTTAGTAACGTGCGCATCATTAATGATTTATTACCTTATTCAGTTGTAGCTCTAGCCTATCCTTTATATGAGCTTATTCCACAAATTAAAGCGCGGTGGAAATCAATAATGATTATTACTTTTACCGCATCACTTGCATCTATGATAACTGGAGTGTGCATTGTTTTTTGGTTAGGTGGAAATGCTGAAATTGCTGCTTCTGTATTACCTAAATCTGTTACTACTGCCATTGCTGTAACTGTTGCGAGTAATCAAGGTGGAATCCCATCTATAGCTGCATTATGCGTAATATTCGTTGGCATATTGGGTGGCATTTTTGGGCATCAGATATTGAATTTAATAAAAATAAAATCAGCACCAGCCAGAGGCTTATCAATCGGTGCAGTTTCACATGCGGTTGGCACAGCTCGTTGCATTGAAGTAGATTACAATGAAGGGGCATATAGCTCTTTATCTTTAGTATTATGTGGTATTATAACATCATTGACAGCGCCTTTTTTATTTCCAATAATGGTGTTTATTTTTAACTGGTTTTAGCATGAAATTAAAAAGGCTTCTTGCTTGTTTTTCTAGTTTTGTCCTGTTATCAATGGTTGCAATTGTCAGTTTAGATTTTTGGATCAGCTATAAAACGGCCCCTTATATTTATCATGATGAAAATAAACTTCCCTATCGAGCCATTGGTGTTGTACTTGGCACATCCAAATATGTTCGAGGAGGTGGTTTAAATGATTTTTACCGTAATCGTATTGATGGAGCAATTGATCTTTATTGGCAAAACAAAATCGATTATCTATTATTAAGTGGTGATAACGCCCTTGTGAGTTATAACGAACCAATCACTATGAAGAAGGATTTGATAAAAGCTGGTATTCCTAGTGATTCCATTGTTTTAGATTATGCAGGCTTTAGAACATTTGATTCAGTGGTTCGTGCGAATAAAGTATTTATTGCAAATGATTTTACTATTATCACTCAAGAGTTTCATTGTGAGCGAGCTATTTTTATTGCTCTTGCACAAGATATACAAGCACAGTGTTTTGCTGTGCCCTCTCCTAAAAGTATGAAATTAATCCGTATCCGTGAAATGTTTGCTCGTGTTAGTGCTTTTATTGATCTTTATGTTCTAAAAAAAGAGCCTAAATACCTTGGCCCTGTGCTCCCTATTCTAACTAATGCTCAATAAGCATCCTTAATTATAAAAATCTTGTCAAAAAATTTCAGGTAATTCGGTGTTTAAGCATAAAAACATAGCAAAAAAACGATAGTCTAATAAATTAGATTGCATTTTTATGCAAAAAAAAGTAATATTTAATCAAATTTAGAGTCAAGCAAAACGTATAACTAACAATGAATATTGAATTAAACCATATTAACTGTTTTTATGGTAAACATCAGGCCTTAAATGATATTTCACTCTGCTATCCGCTTGGAGAAACCATTGTATTACTTGGTCAAAGTGGAGCAGGTAAAAGCTCTTTATTAAAAGTATTTAATTTACTTGAAATACCAGCGTCAGGGCAGATGACTATTGCTAACACGCATTTTGATTTTTCTGAAAAAATCAGTGAGTCAACAATTCGACTTCTTCGCAAAAATGTAGGCATGGTTTTTCAAAACTATAACTTATGGCCACATTTAACTGTGTTAGAAAATTTGATCGAAGCACCTTGCCATGTATTAAAGCTATCTAAAAAAGAAGCTAGTGACAAAGCAATAGCTATTTTAAAAAGGCTGCAAATTGATGATATGGCCGAGCGTTACCCTCTTCACCTTTCAGGCGGACAACAGCAACGTGTGGCTATAGCAAGAGCATTAATGATGGAACCACAAATATTATTATTTGACGAACCAACGGCAGCATTAGATCCAGCTATCACATCACAAGTTGCTGAAATTATTAATGAGCTTTCTCAAACAGGTATTACACAAATTATCGTTACACATGAAGTCGATTTTGCACGCAAAGTTGCTTCACAAGTCATTTATATGGAACAAGGTAAAATTATTGAGCAAGGACAACTTGAATGCTTTGCTCATCCTAAATCCGAAGAGTTTAAAGCTTATTTATCACATTAATGAAAATAAAATTAGGTGGATATATGAAAAAAACGTTACTAGCCATTTGTCTTGCAGGAACAGCGTTTGCAGCTCAAGCAGCAGATACTTTAACAATCGGCACAGAAGCAACTTATGCGCCTTTTGAATTTACTAATGAAAAAAATGAAATCATTGGTTTTGATATTGATGTGATAAATAAAATTTGTGATGAAATAAAAGTCTCTTGCAAAATTGTCAATCAATCATTTGATGGCTTAATTCCTAGTTTAAAAACTCGTCGAATTGATGCCGCTATAGCTGGAATCGATATTACGCCCGAACGTAAAAAGCAAGTTGATTTTACTAAAATTTATTATGACGATAGTTCAATCCAATTTGTTACATTGAAAGATACATTAACTAGCCTTGATCAACTAAAAGGTAAACGTGTTGGTTACCAAAAAGGAACGACCTATCCTAAATATTTAAGCGATAAATATCCAGATATGAAAGCGATTAGTTATGATAGTTATCAGTACGCTATTTTAGATTTAAAAGCGAAAAGAATTGATGCGATAGTGTCAAGCTCAATTGTAGCTAGTGAATGGCTAGGAAAAGAGGCAGATATAGTTTCTTTAAGCGATAAAATCACTGATCACGACTATTTTGGTGAAGGTTTAGGCATTGCTATCCGCAAAGGTAATGAAAAATTACTTAACCAATTTGATCAAGCAATAGATAAACTAAAAGCAAGTGGAGAGTTAGATGCTATCTACAAAAAATGGTTTAATAAATAAACGTTATTTTTAGAGAAATCTTACAATGGTCACCTCGCCGCAGTATCTTGCGGCGAATTTATTTTTTAATTTAATTTTGGTTTTTCTATGCTTGATTTTTTTGTAAATGAAATGATATGGATTTCATCCTCAATGGATGGATATATTTTGCCGCTTATACAAGCGACAGGTATCACGTTATCATTAGCCTTTGTATCATTAATCATTGGAATTATTTTCGCTTTAATTTTCTCAATATTAGAATCTGTTCCATTCAAACCCGTTGCATGGACAATGTCCTTATTCAATTTAACAATTCGTGCACTGCCCGAATTATTAATTGTAGTAGCCATTTATAACGGATTACCATTATTATTAATATTATTAAATGATGGCTTTACTATTGATTTTCATTTTACCTCGTTGACGATACAATTAGACATTCAAAATTTTAATATTAGTCCTTTTTTATGTGGTGTTGCTGCACTTTCACTTCTATATGCTGTTTATGCCTCTCAAACTTTACGCGGTGCATTTAAAGCAATTTCTAATGGACAAAAACAAGCAGCTCAAGTACTTGGATTAAGTAAATTACGCACGTTCTTTCGCATTATCATGCCGCAAATGTGGCGTCATGCTTTACCAGGATTAAGTAATCAGTGGTTAATTTTGTTAAAAGACACTGCACTAGTTTCAGCAATCGCAATAGATGATTTAATGATGCAAACTAAAACCATTATTGCGCGAACCAACCAACCATTTGTATGGTATTTCGTTGCTATGATTATTTATCTAATCATCTCAATTTTTAGCCAAAAGGTTATATCGCGCATTGAAAAACGCTCAACCTATTTTGAACAACCTACATCAGCAAAAAGTTAGTAAGGTCGCATTATGTCTGATAATTTTATTCATTACCTTAAAATCATAGCCCAAGGTCTACCTGATACATTAAGCTTAGGCATTTTAGGTATTTTATCTGCTGGAGTTATTGCCGCTTGCCTATCATGTTTATTATCATTAAATCACTTTCTATTAAATAAAGTTATACGCACATATATTATTATATTTACTGGTACACCTTTACTGGTGCAACTACTACTAATTTATTATGGACCATCACAATTTAGAGATGTTTTAGTCAAAGTACCGACATTTTATAACATTATTTCTTCGCCTTGGTTTTGTGCTTACTTGGCATTAACACTTAACAGTGCAGCCTATACAACCCAAATTTTTTATGGTTCGTTAAAAGCCTTACCTAAAGGACAATGGCAAGCTTGCGAAGCACTTGGTATGAATAAAAGACAAACATTAAAAGTTGTTTTGCCTTATGCATTAAAACGAGCTCTTTCTACTTATTCAAATGAAGTTATATTTGTAGTTAAAGGCACTGCATTAGCTTCAATGATTCCTGTCATGGATGTGATGGGTTATAGCAATGAATTGAATGCAGATTATTATGATTTCACTATTTTTATAGCGGCTGGACTAGTATACCTCTTGATAAATGGTTTACTTAGCACCATTATGAGACATATAGAGAAAAAAGCCCTCACATTTGAAAACTAATATGAGCCAATTTGATTCAACATCCTTTTTAAAAACAGTCCCACATAAACCGGGAATTTATCAGATGTTTAACGATAAACAGACGATTATTTATGTGGGAAAGGCCAAAGATCTTAATAATCGCTTAAAAAGCTACTTCAATAATAGTAAAAAAACATTAAAGACAGATATGCTAGTTAGCCATATCCATCACGTTGAATTTACAATTACCAATACCGAAACCGAAGCTTTACTGCTTGAACAAACTTATATTAAAAAGCATCAACCTCGATACAATGTGCTTTTGAAAGATGACAAAAGTTATCCTTTCATAAAATTAAGCAAAGAACAACATCCACAGCTGTCTCTTTATCGTGGTGCCGTGAATCGAAAAAAAGATGAATTTTTTGGTCCTTATCCAAATGGTTATGCCGTTAAACAAATATTAGCCTTGTTACAAAAAACATTTCCAATAAGACAATGTTTAAATTCAACCTATCGCAATCGAACACGCCCCTGTCTACAATATCAAATTAAACGTTGCTTAGGACCTTGCGTACCAGGTTTAGTTAGTGATGAAGATTATCAACAGCAAGTTAATTATGTAAGGTTATTTTTATCAGGACAATCAGAACAGATATTACAAAAAATTACTGAAGACATGCAAAAGGCTAGTAATGAACTTAATTTCGAAAAAGCCGCCGTACTACGCGATCAGTTACAGGCAATAAAGCATATCAATGAGAAACAAGCAATATATAACAATAACGATAATCTTGATGTGATCGGTTTCCATTATGAATTAGGCCTAGCTTGTATATATGTCCTGTTTATTCGCAATGGGCAGACATTTGGGCATCGTTCTTATTTTCCTAAAGTACCATCAAATACCGAACTAGAAGAAGTTATTGAAACCTTTTTGGGACAGTTTTATTTGCAAGGCAATCAGAATAGAAATATTCCTAAAAAGATTCTACTTAACTTTTCATTGTCTGATAAACAACCAATGGAAGAAACACTGTCACTGATTGCTGAGCATCAAGTTAAGCTGGTTGATGAACCTAAAGGCGATAATCTTAAATTACTCAATATTGCAACCGTGAATGCCCAAACTGAGGTTAAGAACAAACTACTAGCAAACTCAACAATTAATCAACGTTATGAGGCATTAAAAGCCTTTCTAGGTATTGATAAAATTCATCGAATGGAATGTTTTGATATCAGCCATTTTATGGGTAAAAATACCATTGCATCTTGTGTTGTTTTTGATGATAAGGGACCCGTTAAATCTGAATTTCGACGCTACAATATTGCTGGTATTACACCCGGTGATGATTATGCAGCAATGGAACAAGTATTAACGCGCCGTTACAGTAAAAAAGATCTGCCTAACGAAAAAGTTCCTGATATCATTTTTATCGACGGTGGTAAAGGACAACTTAACCAAGCACTGAAAGTATTTGAACAATTAGATGTAAATTGGGATAAAAATCACCCAATTTTAATTGGGGTCGCAAAAGGTGCTGAACGCAAGGAAGGATTAGAAACACTATTTTTTGAAGCTCATGGCACCGGATATTATCTTGATGATCATTCCCCTGCTCTATTACTCATTCAGCAAATTAGAAATGCATCACACGATCATGCTATTGCTGGTCAACGTAAAAAAGGGACAAAACAGCTCACCGATAGCGCCTTAGAACATATTGAAGGCATTGGCACCAAAAGACGTCAAGCGCTACTTAAACATTTTGGTGGATTAAGAGGGGTAAAAAATGCCAGTATTGACGAAATAGCTCAAGTACAAGGTATATCAAAACCATTAGCTGAAAAAATTTATCTAAATTTACAGCAATAACCCATTGAAAAAATAACATATTTCAGGCAACATAACCATTAAGAAAGTACTGTTTTTTATTAATCACTAATGCATTGATTAATAAACCAAAAAAGAGCTTGTATCACATGAAAATTAATTTTCCAACATTCTTAACACTATTTCGAGTTATTTTAATCCCTTTTTTTGTGTTAGCGTTTTATTTATTCCCTATTGAATGGTCTGGTTTTTTTTCTGCATTGATTTTTTTAATTGCAGCCGTAACTGATGTATTAGATGGTTATCTTGCTCGTCGCTTAGGTCAAACAACTAAGTTTGGTGCATTTCTAGATCCAGTTGCCGACAAAATCATGGTAACAATTGCGCTAGTTTTAATCACTCAATATTACCAAACTTGGTGGATCTCTGTCCCTGCAATTATTATCGTTTCGCGCGAAATTATAATATCGGCCTTACGTGAATGGATGGCAGAAATCGGTAAACGCAAAAATGTAGCCGTTTCATCAATTGGTAAAATCAAAACTATAGTGCAAATGACGGCGTTAACAGGGCTACTTTGGCGTCCTTGTGATCTTGTGATTTACGCAGGTCTGGCTGCGTTGTTTATTGCAACAGTATTAACGCTATTATCAATGTTACAATATTTATGGATAGCACATAGCGATTTATTAGAAGAAGAATAACTTTTAGTTAATGTTTATCTAAACATCTTTTATATGAGTAGTTTTGTTCAAAAGATTCCTATAAACAAAATTACTCACTCCCTTTCAAATTAAAAATAACTGCATTTAAAGTGATAATCAGTTAAACATTGAACAATTAAACGATTAATTTAAAATTTTTATTGACTGAAATCATAAGATCGGTAAAATGCACTGCATTCAAAACGAATTACTTCCTAGTAATCAGTTTTGGCCCGGGTGGTGAAATCGGTAGACACAAGGGATTTAAAATCCCTCGGCCTTTTTGGCCGTGCGAGTTCAAGTCTCGCCCCGGGCACCACTTCTTACCTATGCGGGAATAGCTCAGTTGGTAGAGCACGACCTTGCCAAGGTCGGGGTCGCGAGTTCGAACCTCGTTTCCCGCTCCAATTTATATTTTAGTATATAAAAAACGCTATCAGTTTCCCCTCTACAATAAATTAACCTCATTGACTTCTCCCTAACATCAATACCTTTCCTGACCTATTTCTTTATAAGAAATAAGGTAATATTTTATCCTAACGGTAGGATGTATTTGCTCTGTGATTGTCTTGGCAATTAAAGAAAGTCACTTACAAGAAGCGTGTAATAAGTGATAAAATGCCCTCGATTAAGTCAAATAAAACGAGGGCATCAATACCTAGTTTTTATTTATTAAGCAATACCAGGAATGGTGAAATCCATAATAAGTAATAAAGTTGGTAAAATAAAGATAGATAGAACCGTTGATGCAAAGAAAATGCTTGATGCTTGTTCTTGCTCAACATTCCAATTATAAGCCAAAATAACTGCTGTTGATGCCGTTGGCATGGCTAATAGGAAGACCATCTCTTCAGCCTCCATACCTATAAGACCAAATAAATACACTTCAATAAGCGCAACAATTGGCGTAATGAAGCTTTTTAAAACCACATTAATCATTAATGGTTTAGATAATTTTAATTTAACCCCATGAATACCAACACCGACCGCAATAATCGAAATAAAGTTACTGGCACTTGACATAATATCAAAGGTGTTAAACACAAAATGAGGTAACCATTGGGTTCCATCGGTGACACTAACAATGAGTCCTAAAATCACGGCCAAAAACATCGGTTTCATGAGCGAGTTTTTTACCGCATTAAAGATCATATCGCCGGTGACTTTACCGTCAGATAATTTAGTATCACAGAGTTCTAATAAAAAGATTGTCATTAGAATCTATGATAATGCAACAACAAAATTAGTAAGCGCGACCGAAATGGTAGAGGCTGCCCCAAGCATCAACGTTAAAAAAGGCCCCCCCATCCCGTCCATAATTGAAAAACAGCAAAGCATTGCATTCATTGCTGTTGACTTTAACTCTTTATGCAAAATGTATTTATTGGTTAAAAAACAAATTATCCATAAAAATGACATAGTACAGAAAAAGGTAATCATCCAAATACCATTAAATATTTGTGATGGTTTGGCATGAAACGTATGCACAAAAAGCAATGCAGGAAAAACAAAGTTTGATACAAGTCCTGATAATAATTTTTTAGAATCTTTTGAAAAGATCCCTTGTTGTACGCATAACCAACCAAGAAAAATTAATAAAAAAACCGGAAGACAAGAACTAACAACTTACCCAACTGCTGACCAGATTAAATTCATTTTTTAAAACTCCTAAAATAATATTACTTGGAATACAAATTCGGTAATGGGTCGGTAACTTTGGACTAGATTTTTATTTATGAAATCAGGCGTTATATTACTGGATTTAAAAGCTAAAAATAGTTATTCCCAACCTGACTTTTTCATTACTGAACTAGCACATTTATTGCAGCGTAAAAGTGACATGCTGGTAAAGAAAATTGATTCAATTAATCAAAAAATGGGAAAAAACACAATTCAGTTAGGTGAAATCCAAAAATCAGCACCATGGCAAGTAAAGCGAGAGTTACTAAGCCAGCGATATACCACTCGTTGGGATGAATTGCCATTGGGTAAATAGCTGATTTACTTTACCGATTATAAAAACTAAATCCAGTTCAACAAAATTATCAGCTTGAGCAACAAATATTGCATATATTTAATAGTACTAATTTTGCCATAAAATATGAGATATTATGATCCCATATTCACAATTGAGCTACGAAATCGCCTTAAAGCGATTAAAAAGAACACGGTACCAATTGCTAATAACCATGCAAACGAAGTCCAAACCACACTTAAGCCAGCACCTCGATACAATATTGCCTGCCCTAATTCAACAAAATGCGTAGTTGGAGCAAACATCATAATATTTTGCACAATTTCTGGCATACTTTCGCGCGGAGTACTCCCCCCAGATAGCATTTGTAGTGGTAATAAAATTAAAATAAGTAACATTGCGAATTGCGCAGTGGATTTGGCTACTGTTGCCATAAAGATACCAAGTGACGTTGTCACAAAAAGATGTAATGCTGCACCTATCAAAAATAAGGTTACCGAACCTACAATTGGTACATTTAGCCAACTATGAACAACAAGTAACAACGCTACCCAAGTTGATATTAATACCACAAGCCCCATTGACCATACTTTGGATATCATAATTTCAAAAGGAGTAACAGGCATGGCAAGAAGATGGTCAATCGTACCATGTTCGCGTTCTTTCATTAAAGCGGCACCCGTTAATATAATAGATAATGTTGTCACAATATTGATAATTTCCATGACCGAACCAAACCAAGATCGCGTTAAGTTAGGATTAAAGGCAGTATGCACTTGTATATTAACGGGCAAATTTGTTACCTTATTGTAACGGTTGACATATTCAGTCACTTCACCAGTAATAATTTGCGTTATATAACCATTTCCGACAAACGCTTGCCCCATTCGGGTTGCATCAATATTGAGTTGAATTTCTGGACTTTGATTATTTAGCACATCACGCTGAAAATTAGGCGGAATATTTAAAGCAAACGTATAATTATCCGTATCCATACCACGATCGACATCATCCATTGAATATAATTTAACAGGAGAATTAAACATTGGCGGATAAAAGGCTGTAATAATTTGTCTTGATAAGGGGGAGTTATCTTCGTCAACAACGGCAATAGAGGCATGATGTAACGAGTCAGAAGTAGCTGTTGCGGCAATGTAAATATCAAAGGTAAAGCAATAGGCAATTAATAGCAACATGATAGGATCACGCAATAACCCCCATAATTCTTTAATTCCTAAGCGATAAATATTAATTAAACTTTGCATAATATCTATCCTTCTTGTTTTTTAAGAAGAAAAATACTGGCACCCAACACAATAGGGATTGTGACCAATAAAGCAAATATTGAATTATGTAGATCGATAAAACCAAGCGCTTTATTAAACACACCACGAGCAATAATTAGCATATGCGTTGTTGGATATACTTCTCCAATATAGCGACCGCCACCTTCTAAAGATGCGACAGGGTTGAGCAATCCCGAAAATTGAATTGCTGGTAGCATTGTACCAACACAAGTTAAAAAGATAACGGCAATTTGGCTACGGGTGACCGTCGAAGCCAACAGACCGAAACCCGTTGAAATAATACAATAAGCAAATGCAGCTAAGCACAAAGTAAACAAGCTTCCTTTTACAGGCACACCAAAAATGGTGATTGCCATAAATAACAATAATAAAAAGCTAAACATAGAAATAATGATATAAGGTACTTGTTTGCCTAGCAAAAATTCAGCTTTAGATACTGGTGTTACATATAAATTGATAATCGATCCCATCTCTTTTTCACGCACGACCGACAAAGCCGCTAACATTGATGGAATCATTAATAATAAAATAGGTATTACCGCCGGCACCATGGAAGGTAAGCTTTTGATATCAGGATTATAGCGGTATCTTGTTTCTATATTTGCCAAGCTAGTTGAGGATTTTCCGGTTACTTCTTTTACTTTTTCACTTAACCAAGCAAGATGCATGCCTTGCACATAGCCTTTGATTGTTTCGGCACGTAGTGGCATTGCCCCATCAATCCAAATGGCAATATCAACGGGATCGCCTCGTTGTATGTCACGGCCAAAATTTGGTGGAATTTCAATCGCTAAAGCAATGTCATTACTGCGTAACCGCGCATCCATATCGTTATAATCAGTGATAGGTGTCCTTTCAATAAAATAACGTTTAGAGCCTGACAAATTTAGAGTATAATTTTGGCTGATCATACTTTGATCGCGATCAAGCACCGCAAAGCGGAGATCTTCAACATCCATCGTAATGCCATATCCCATAACCAACATTAAAATTGCTGAGCCTAATAACGCTAATAATGCTCGCAAAGGATCGCGAGATAATTCAAGAGTCTCACGCCATAGACAACCTATCATACGGGTAAGGCTAAATCCTTGACGGTGATGATTTGGTAATGTTTTTGTTGCTTGATTGCGTATTTCTTTTGGTGATTCAATAGAGTGTTCTTCTGTATTGCTATCATCGGCCCCTGCATCAACAAGATAGTTAATAAAGGCCTCTTCTAGTGTTTTAGCATTTTTGGAGCTGATAATGTTATCTGGTGTATCGCTTGCTAATACTTTACCCGCATGCATTAATGAAATTCTATCGCATCTTGCGGCCTCATTCATAAAGTGAGTTGTGATAAACACCGTTACTTTATCTTTTCTAGAAAGTTCGATAATTAAACGCCAAAAATCATCGCGAGCAATGGGGTCAACGCCTGATGTTGGCTCATCAAGGATAAGAATTTGCGGATTATGCACAACAGCAACTGACAATGAAAGCCGTTGCTTTACCCCTAAAGGTAAACTATCGGGCAGATTTTCTGCGTCTTGTTCTAAACCAAAACGTTTCAGTAATTCTTCAACACGAGCAGGTATTTTACTTTCTTCAATACCAAACAGACGCGCATGTAGAACTAAATTTTGTTTGACTGTTAACTCACTATATAAAGAAAATGCTTGAGACATATAGCCTAAATGACGTCTAACATTAATATCACTAGCATCAACTTGCTTACCAAATAACCATGCCTCACCTGACGAAATCGGTAATAAACCGGTTAACATTTTCATGGTGGTGGATTTACCACAGCCATTTGAGCCTAAAAAGCCAAATATTTCACCTTGTCTAATTGAAAAATTAACATGATCAACTGCAATAAAATTACCAAATTGTTTTGTTAAATCTTTTGCTTCTATCGCTATTTGCAAATCTTTATTAAGATCTAAGGGTGGAATTTCGACAGTTTGATAACCTTGTCTAGCGCTTTCTGGCATGAGCTGAATAAATGCATCATCTAAATTATCTTTTCCTGTCTTAGCTAGTAAGGATTTTGGTGTACCAGTTTCAAGAATTTTACCGCCATACATCGCAACCAACCAATCAAAGTTTTGGGCTTCATCCATATAGGCGGTTGCCACAATCACACTCATTTGCGGTCTTTGTTTACGAATTTTGTTAATTAACTGCCAAAATTGGGCTCTGGAAAGTGGATCGACTCCCGTTGTGGGCTCATCAAGAATTAACAAGTCCGGATCATGAATTAGCGCAGAACATAAGCTAACCTTTTGCTTCATACCACCAGATAACCGCCCTGCTGGTCTTGATAAAAATGGATACAATCCAGTACTACGCGTTAATTCATCAATACGGCGACGACGCTCAGCCGCATCATTACCAAACAAACGAGCAAAAAATTGCAAATTTTCTTCAACGGATAAAGTAGGATAAAGGTTTTTACCTAACCCTTGAGGCATATATGCAATGCGTGTACAAACATTTTTACGGTGCGACTTATCTTTCATATCACCATCTAAAACATACACTAAGCCTTCTTGAATAACATGCGCACCAGCAATCAGCGATAATAAGCTCGATTTACCCACGCCATCAGGCCCAATAAAACCCACCATGCATCGCGGTGGAATGGCTAAATTAATATTATTGAGCGCACAATTTTTTTTATAATGCAGTGTGACATTGCTTACTTTTACCACTGCATCATCAATGGATTTAGCTTCGTTTAATAAAACTAAATTCTTATTGTCTGAATCTGACATTTACTATCTCCAATTATTCGGTTGGACATTTTGCAATATCAGATAAGCCAGCTGGCCATGGCATGTTAGGATCAAGTTTAACCCAAGCCACACCTGGTAAACCTGTTTTAACTTGAGTAATATAACATTTTAATAATTCAGGGCTTAATTGTGCTTTAACTCTAAACATTAATTTTTGACGTTCATCTTTTGTTTCAACGGTTTTGGGCGTAAATTGGGCAACGCTTGAAACAAACGAAATTTTAGCTAAAATCGCTTTATCAGGTAGTGCGTCTAAAATGAGCCTGACTTCATCACCAATAGCCACCTTACCCGCGACAGTTTCAGGTAAAAAGAAAGTTAAATAAACATCATACAGATTAACTAGATTTAGTACTTTACCGCCCGACGGTAAAACTTCGCCTAACTGAGCAATGCGATATTGAATACGGCCATCAACAGGCGCAATTAAAGTACTATCATCAATATCAGCTTGAATTTGTCTTATATTAGCACTAGCAACATTAATAGCTGCTTTAGCGCTATCAACACCTGCCTGAGCCACGGCAATTGCAGAATCAGCCGCTGTAACTTGAGATTTTGCTGAATCTAACGCAGCTTTAGCGCTATTAAATTTAGCGGTATCATCATCGAATTGTTGAATAGATATTGCGCCTTTATGATAAAGAGCGGTAGTTCGTTGTAAATGTTTAGATGCAATATCTAAATCGCTTTCTCGTTGACTCACACCGGCTTGAGCAGCAACTTTATCGCTCATTTTTAATTCAACTTGAGCTTGAGCGCTGATCTCATTACTGATTGCTTGCCCATATTGCGCCTGTGCTTCGTTTAATTGTGCCTGTAAAGTGTCAGTTTGCATAATGACTAGCGACTGACCAGCTTTAACAAAATCGCCTTCATCAACGTTAATTTTTTCAATTCTGCCAGCTAATTTAGTCGAAATATTGATCTCGGTCGCTTCAATGCGCCCATTGCCACTAATAAAACCTTTACCATAGCCTTCTGTTTTTAATTGTTGCCATAAAATAAACATGACGGCAACAATAACAACTGCAATAACAACCGATTTCCTGCTTATATTTTTCATATAACACCTTATTGTTTTAAAAGATTCATAATAAATCTTAACGAAATAACAACTCGTTATAGGCTAATTGATTGTATTGATTAAATAGTATCAAATGTTTATGAAAAATAAAATCTGTTCATAAAATAAACGCAATAAAAGCTAAAAATTTTAATTTAAGCAGGATGTTTTTATATTTTATTTATAGATTTGAAATTAATCACATCACTATATTATGCAATAAAGCTGGCATGCCCATTGCAAATTGATAAGCTATTTATGATAACAGACTTATTATTTTGTATTTTCAAATAATTTCTTAACAATATAAGGATGCAAAATAGCAACGGGTAACATATATAATTTTCCCCAGATATTGTGATTTTTAACTGATGCAATTAGCTATACTGTATTTTTATTTATGTCATTGCCTTTATCTATAACCCGAATACAAACACATACATCTAAATGGCAATCTTTTACAACTAAGTTTTCGAATTCAATATTTTGCATGCAATAGTATTTATCTCGATAAACTCAACCCAACTATATTTATCTTTATAATTGAGCTGATATTGTTTATCTACACAACAAATATCTAGCCTTGTTTCATAAATGGTACATAATTTTGTTTGATGGTCATAATAACGACATACCCCATTACCACTATCCAGAAATTGTGTTTCTTGCGAGCGATTAACATTGCAACAACAAGCTCCACATTGATAACAAGGAAATGGAGGCAAATTGCTCATAGTGATTTTATCCATGAATACACTGATTCTAAATTGCCAGCTTCAAATGGTAATTTAATGCCGCGGCGTTTTACTTCTTCTTTTAACAGAAAGCTGCGTTCTAGTTCATTATTGGTTGTGGTAAGATGCAATGTAAACGACGCTAATTGTTGTGTATCCATATTGAACTCTAGCCTTGCCAATTCTTTTAAATAATTATCTAATTCAGCATTTACAGCTCTAAAAAAATCGAGTGTTCTTTCGTATTTATCCTTAAATTTATCTAAAAATGCCCAAATCTTTTGAGGAAGAGCCCCTCTATCTAGATAGTGGTTAAAATACCAGTAGCTAGTGCGCTACAAAATGCAGATAACTCAGTGCCAAATGGAAAAGCAAATAATTGTGAACAGATACTATAAATAGCAGTACCACAAACAACGGAAATTCCAGCACTAATAATTTTACTTACTTCTTTAACTAATTGACCTAAAGGCAATGAATTAGGGTTGAAAAAGATTAATTTTATAGCTACCGTTATATGCCCCCACATTTCCCCCGAATCATTTTTCCAAGCATTTTTTGCGTAGTGAAAAATATATTAGTAACAGTAGTGGTTACACTCGATAATGCACCATTAAGAGCGACATCTTTAGCAAACTTACTGCTAGTATAATAGGCTATATTGACAGTTCTCTCGTATTTAGCCCGTGCTTTTTTGTCTATTTCAAGCATTTTATTAAAGTTTGCTTTTTCTTTATTTTCTAACTTTTCTAATGATTTTTTTTCTTGATCTGTTAACGATTTTTTCTGTGACTGTTTTAGCAGAACAGTTTAGTATTTCAGCTAAATCTGATTGATAATGCGGTTTATTATCTGATAGCAAAATGTGATACATTTTCAACAGTTTTTGTCCGGCACTAACATTTGAATCTTTCTTCCTACCCATCATCTATTTCCCTATTATAACCCTTTCCCAAAATAGAAACATTGCGTTATTTTTAATCAGTTAATTCTTATAAAGTAATATAATTTTTCGTAAATATAGTATTAACTAAATTCACAAATAGAACTTTATGCTTTATCTGAACAAAAATCCGATGGCTTTTACACCCACGCGTTATATTTTAATTATGCGTTAAATTATCAAATTGTTTTTCCAATCTACGGAACAAGAAATAAAAAAGAATTATTATTTTTATTTAATTATTAATGAATAGAGGAACATTGTCATATCGATATTTTCGATCAATCAATGCTTATTGATCGTTTATTTAGATCAATGATTACGCTATCACGTTCAGTTTTGTGATCGATTTGGGTCAATTGGAATTGATTTTGGTAGAATCAGTTAACAGCTAAATATTGTAGAATCCTGCCTTGATGAGATTTTGGACATAAAAAAACCAGCTTTTAGCTGGTGCTTTTTTTGGGAATTGGTGCCAGTGGTCGGACTCGAACCGACACGCTTTTAAGGGCGGCGGATTTTGAATCCGCTGCGTCTACCAATTTCGCCACACTGGCATTACACGTGTAAATAAGTAAACGTTAAGCATTATACTTAGCTTTGTAATATCTGCAACAAGTATTATCGCAAAGTGCTTTATATGCCTAAAAAACAAGCTACCATCTAGATTTCCATGCGGGTAATTTTTTAAGGATGATATAAGCTGTTTGCTTAGCTATTGCCTTATCAATATTGTGATTTTTAGCATATTGTAATGTGACTTCATGCCATTTTTCGTCAAATGTTTTCATTGTGCCATCTTTATGAGCACAATGTTTACAATAGCTTTTAGACATATCAAGCAATGGATAATCAGCAATAACCGTCATTGGCATGCCGCAAGCAATACACATTTTCATATTCTAAATTCCAATAAAATTTAAAAAGGTGACTCAATAATTGCCATCTTTATATGTATAAAAAATCCTACTCTTAGTTAAACAAGATTACAATATACAATTAAAAATAGATAAGTAGATTTCAGAAATTAAGATCAAATTGTGAAGTGGTTGGATTTAATTGTGGTTGTTGTTGTGATAATAGATAACGGCGCCTTAACGCCCGCTGTTTGCATAAACGTAAAACTTCTCGCTTTTGGCTATCACTCAAGGTTAACCATTTAAATCTCTCTTCTCTTGAGCGATAACAGGTAATACAATAGCCTTTTTTATCAGTTTCGCAAACCCGTTTACAAGGGCTTGAGATATCAAAAAGTTCAATCTGCTCCAATTATTTCTCAACTTTTAGGTAAAGTTACACGTTGACTAATGTTCTTTTAAACCCAAACCTTTACTAAGCACTTTAAAACAGTCAGCACAATCATGTGTAGCTGCATGAAATAGTGTTTGAGTCGGTGCGTGGATTAATTTATTAGTTAAACGATGGGAAAACTCAGTAAAAACATCGTCAATATTAGCGCCTTGCTTAATAGCATTTAAGGCTTTTATTTCTAATTCACGCTTAATACTTTCCGCATTACGACGATACTGCTTAACATAAGCAACTGCATGTCTTGTCTTAAGCCAATCAATGAAAAGTTCAGCTTGCTCTTGAATAAGATATTGTGCTTCTTTAGCGGCAATAGCGCGTTGCTCTAAATTATTTTCAACCGTTTTGTGTAAATCATCAATAGTATAAAGATGCACATTCTCCAGCTGATTAACCTCTTCCTCGACATCGCGGGGAACAGCTAAATCAATAAATAGCATCTTGCAATAATTTCTAGCACGTAAGGTGCGTTCAACCATACCTTTACCTATGATAGGTAAAGGGCTCGCTGTTGAACTAATCACAATATCAACATCTTTAAGTCGATTAGCAATATCCGGCAATGAAATGATTTCTGCATCGATACCAGCCGCAAGTTTTAATGCCTTTTCACGGGTACGATTGGCAATAATCACTTGATTAAATCCATGCGGTTTTAAGTAGCGCGAGATAAGCTCTATCGTTTCCCCTGCTCCGACAAGCATAATGTTTAAACTAGAAGTATCAACAAAAAGATGACGAGCAACTAAACAAGCGGCATAAGCGACAGATGCCGTATTAGCACCTATATTGGTTTCACTGCGGACAACTTTTGCCACATGAAATACTGTTTGAAATAATTTTTTTAGTTGGACAGATAAACAGTTTTGTTTTTGCGCAAAACTATATGCCTGCTTAACTTGCCCAAGAATTTGTGGCTCACCAATAATCATAGAGTCCAAACCGCTAGCCACAGACATCAAATGTTCAACGGCTTGTTGACCGTCATACCAATAAAGTGAATTTCGGTATAACTCAATATCAATATGATGAAATTGCCCTAACCAATTTTCAACTGATTGTTTTAATCTTAGGTCATCGGTTTGATGTTCATAACTCAGATAAATTTCTGTTCGATTACAAGTAGACAAAATCACGCACCCTTCAACCAAAGGATGTTGGTATAAGCTATATAGCGCTTTATCAACAATCTCAGTAGGAAAAGCAAGCCTTTCCCTTAAAGCGACTGGCGCAGATTTATGATTAACACCAAAAATTATAATTGACATTGCAGTACTTCTTTTTTTAAAAGTTATATTAAATATATACTATTTTGTTAAACGTGCTTAAGCCTATATTATACATAAAAAACACTAAAGGTTCTTTTTCTTATTTAGACGATTATCAGTTATAATACTGCTATCATTGGCACATACACTATCAATTAAAGAGTTATTTCATGTCTAAAATTAAATATGCTTTTATTGTCATGCTATCTTTATTTATCACAGCTTGCCAAGCAACAAAATCTCAAAGTACCGCTTCAATTGAACAACAATGGCAAGTTCATCAACAAAATCTAAAACAAATAAACGCTTTTCAAGTGAAAGGTAGTATCGCTTATATAAGTGATAAATCGCGTAGTTATGGACGATTTTTAATAACTCAACAATCAACCGATAATTATCAAGTCAAATTGACCACCCCCGTCGGTACCAATATTCTAACCTTAAAAGCCGAGCCTAATTCTGCTCAATTGATTGATAGACATGGTGGAAGTTACCAAGATGCCAATGTTGAAAATCTCATGAAAAAAATATCTAACGTAAATATCCCACTGAATTCGTTACACAATTGGCTAAAAGGATTTTCAGACAATATCTATACTGACAAATTAGACAATTTTGGACGATTAGTTTCAACCGTATTTATGCAAAACAATAATAAATGGACATTAAAAATTCCAAGTTACGCAACTTATACCTATAAAAATCAAAAGATTGATTTGCCTGCTACAATCGAACTTATGCATGATGACAAAGTTGTTCGATTAAAAATTAGTGACTGGATTTTACGATAACGGAAAATAGTGATGAAACAGTGGTTATCACCTGCTAAATTAAATTTATTTTTATATATTACTGGTCGTCGTGCTGACAAGTATCATAATTTACAAACGTTGTTTCAATTTATTGATTATTGTGACACTGTAACGTTTAGCGTGCGTAAAGATAATAAAATTAACTTATTAACCGATTTTGCAAACATACCGACTAATAAAAACTTAATGGTTATTGCTGCTGAACAATTAAAAACTTATACCAATCGCAATAATTTAGGTGTGGATATCACAATTGATAAAAAGATCCCAATGGGGGGGGGATTGGGCGGCGCATCGTCCAATGCAGCAACAGTATTAGTGGCACTTAATCAGTTATGGCAACTTAACTTATCAACTGAAACATTAATGAACATAGGACGAAAAATTGGTGCCGATGTCCCTATTTTTATTTATGGACACGCTGCTTTTGCCGAAGGAATTGGTGATCAATTTCAGCCTGTAGATATACCAGAATATTGGTACCTAGTTACTTACCCTAATATTGAAATATCTACAGTTAAAATTTTTAATGATCCTGAACTAACTCGTGACACACCGGTCCAAAACATCACTGATTTGCTTTCATTGCCGTTTAACGAATTGAAAAACGATTGTGAAAGCGTTGTTCGAAAACGTTACCCTAAAGTAGACAGTATCATTGCTTATCTTTCACAATATGGTGTTACCCGGTTAACTGGGACCGGTGCATGTGTTTTTACACAATGTGAATCAAAACAGCAAGCATTAACCATTCAAGACAAACTTAAAACACTCTCAATCCATAGTGTTGTGGCTAAATCATTAAACTCTTCACCTTTATACGCAAATTAAAAAAAACCTAATCAAAAAATATTATTAATATGGTTAAGGTTTTTTATAAATAATGCCAATGTTTAAATATTCAATAAACTCCATTTGTGCCACGCGCTAATCTTGCGATCATCAATAATATTTAAGCCCAAATCAGACTAAACAACAAAATAAAAAATAGTTGTCTTTTTTTCGGTTGCAACGTTTCGTGTTTATTTAATATGCTAACCGGATTGCTGATCACTCAGTTATTAAATTAACTAAAATTGAGACCTTTAAAAATTATGCTTATTACCAATGTCGACAAAATAAAACAATACTATCAAGCTTTACTAGTAAAGGATCAGCACTATATTGGGGTATTCTACGCTGGCGTCAAAACAACATCGATATTTTGTATTGCAACTTGCCGAGCAAAAAAACCAAAATTTGAAAATGTAGAATTTTTTAGCACTTTTAAAGAAGCCCTTGATGCAGGATATCGCCCTTGTAAAATTTGTAAACCAACTGAAAACGCAAATGAAGCACCGCCAGAAGTCGTTAAAGCTATCGCATTAATTACACAAAATTCCAAAACAAAAATATCGGATACACGATTAAAAGAACATCAAATAAGTCCCGAAACAGTTAGACGTTGGTTCAAAAAACACTATGGTATCACTTTCCAATCCTACCAAAGAATGTATCGAATTAATCATGCCTTTCAAGAGCTTAAAGTCGGCAAAAATGTCATCAATACCGCTTATGATACAGGGTATGAATCTTTAAGTGGCTTTGGATATACCTATAAAAAAATCACCAAAAATGCCCCATTAATGAGCATTAACCAAGACATTATCCTAATTAATCGCTTAACAACACCATTAGGCCCTATGTTTATATGTTCCACTAATCAAGGGATCTGCTTATTAGAATTTGTCGACAGACGAATGTTAGAAACCGAATTCGAACAGTTGCAAAGACAGTTAAAATTGCAGATAATTTTTGGAGATAACAAACATATAAAACAAGCCAAAGAAGAACTTAGTGAGTACTTTCAAGGAAAAAGACAACATTTTAATGTCAATTTGCATACCCCTGGAACGGATTTTCAGCAAACCGTTTGGGACTGTTTAAAACAAATCCCCTATGGAAAACTAACTACTTATAAAGCACAAGCAGAAAACATCAATAATCCACATGCTATACGTGCAGTTGCAAACGCAAATGGGTGTAATCGAGTCGCAATTATCATACCTTGTCACCGGGTTATTGGATCAAATGGTGAATTAATGGGGTATGGCGGAGGATTAGAAAGAAAACGCTGGTTAATTGAACATGAAAAGAATCACTCAAATCAAAATAAAATGCTTTTGTAAAAAACTGTAAAAAACTGTAAAAAACATAAAGTGTTTAAAAAGTATTTTTTACGACATGGTATTATTTATAATATTAATTACTATAAAGGCTAATGACACTAACATATTAACTTACAAGAATTGCTGGTTTTCAGTATGATATTACGGTTTCTTTATTGCAACTAAAAAGTTTGCAGGTATATAATGAAAAATTAGCAACTCTTATAGAAAAGACTTAGAGAGCATTTAAATGAATCAGTTACAAGAAAAACTTGCATTAATTAAAGACAGCATTCTTACCATTCCCAATTACCCAAAAGAAGGGGTTTTGTTTCGTGATATCACCAGTTTACTTGCTGATCCTATTGCATTTAAAACTACTGTTGAATTATTAATTGAACATTATCGTAATAAAAAAATTGACAAAGTAGTAGGCACAGAAGCTCGAGGCTTTATTTTTGCAGCACCAATTGCGCTCGCATTGGGTGTAGGTTTTATTCCTGTTCGTAAACCTAATAAATTACCTCGTCACGTATTTAAAGAAGAATATCAACTTGAGTACGGTACAGACACATTAGAAATTCACACAGATGCCATTAAACCGGGTGAACGAGTATTAATTATTGATGATTTACTTGCTACTGGTGGAACGATCGCCGCAACAGCTAATTTAATTCGTAAAGCTGGTGGTATTGCCGAAAATGCCGCATTTGTGATCAACTTACCCGATTTAGGTGGCAAATCCAAGTTAACGGATATGGGGATTGATTGCTTTACTTTAGTTAATTTTGACGGCGAATAATGATTATTATTAAGGGCACGCTTGGTGCCCTTTTTTCATTTTAAGTACCTTTAATTTGTTTTCCTTTCTAAAATAAAACCAGTAAATTATTTTCATTGCATACAAAAAATAGATATGTACTCCTCACTTCATCTAAATTCAGATGTATTAATCAAAATAACAAATCAATAAAAACTCACTAAAACGAATAAAAACACATTTTTTAGCTTGATAAAGCCTAAAATGTGAATTATTATTCACTGATAAAGCATAATTATTTAAAAGGAAATAAAATGAAAAAATTTAACCATATTATTGCAAGAATGCCCGCCAAATCACTAATTAACGGTTTAACATCAGCCAACTTGGGCAAACCTGATTATCAAAAAGCCTTAGATCAGCACAACAATTACATCCGAGCATTACAACAATGCGATGTTGATATCACCATTTTACCCGCTGACGAACGTTTTCCTGATTCAGTCTTTGTTGAAGATGCCGTACTTTGCACGCCATATTGTGCCATTATTACAAGACCTGGAGCCGAAAGCCGCAGGGGAGAAACTGAAATTATCGCTGACACCATCGAAAGATTTTATCCAAATAAAGTAGAAAGAATTAACGCACCTGGTACAGTTGAAGCGGGCGATATAATGATGGTTGAAAACCACTACTACATTGGCTTATCGGCTCGAACCAATCAAGCTGGCGCAAACCAAATGATAGCTATTTTAGAAAAGTATGGATTAACCGGTTCAGTGGTTAAGCTCGAAAAAGTGTTACATCTAAAAACAGGTCTAGCTTATTTAGAGAATAACAACTTATTAGCAACAGGCGAATTTATTACTAAACCCGAATTTCAACACCTTAATATTATTGAAATCCCTGAACAAGAAAGTTATGCAGCTAACTGTATATGGGTTAATGACCGCGTTATTATGCCAGCAGGCTATCCAATAACAAAAGGCAAAATCGCAGAGCTTGGTTACCAAATTATCGAAGTAGATACCTCTGAATATCAAAAAATAGATGGCGGCGTAAGTTGCATGTCGTTACGTTTTTAATCGATCGATATTAAATATTAATTATATTAAACCGCATAAATAAGACAACAAGATGAATACACCAGTAAGAAAAAAACTCGGCATTCTGCCGCTCACACTGTTGGTGGTTGGCAGTATTGTCGGAAGTGGAATTTTTAGTCTCCCACAAAACATGGCCGAAGGGTCAGGGACTGGGGGGATTTTAATTGCATGGACAATAACCCTTTTAGGGATGTTCATGCTAACACGGATATTTCAGTATTTATCGATCCGATTTTACAAAATCAATGATGGATTATACGGCTATGTACGAGAAGGTTTTGGCGATTATATCGGCTTTAATGCAGCATGGGGATACTGGATATCCGCATGGATGTCGTGTACTAGCTACTTAGTTATTTTATTTAGCGCATTAGGCTCTTTTGATTGCTTGAGATTCTTTGGTCATGGCACCACATTACCCGCGGTTATTTCGGCCATTTTATTGTTATGGATAGTACATTATTTTGTATTGAATGGAATATATCGCGCCTTTTTATTAAATTGTATAGTGACATTAGCTAAAATTGTGCCCATCGGTTTGTTTATTGTTTGTGTTAGCCTCGCCTTTAAAATCTCGACATTTAAGATCGACTTTTGGGGCACACCGCAATTAGGATCAATTATTGAGCAAGTTGAAAACACCATGCTTTATACCGTTTGGGTCTATTTAGGAATTGAAAGCGCAACGATTTATGCCACGAGAGCCAAAAATATCATCAGTATTAGCCGTGCTACCTTTTTTGGCTTTGCCATTACCAGCTTATTGCTTGTTTGCGTATCTGTGTTATCGCTTGGTATTGTACCGCAACAAGAACTGGCGCAAATGAAAAACCCTTCCATGGCACTTGTTATTAAACATGTAGTTGGCAGTTGGGGAGCAACTTTGATTAATATCGGCTTAATCGTGTCGGTCAGTGGCGGATTATTATCATGGCTAATGCTAGCCGCTGAAATGCTATTTTTAAGCGGTCAAGGCAAACAACACACGGTGCCGAGTTGCTTTGGTAAACTCAACAAAGCAGGCACGCCTTCCAACGCATTATGGTTAACAACAAGCTTAATAACGGTATTAATTATCCTTGCTCATTTCTATCAATCGGGCTACAACACCTTAATCCAGTTATCAACCTCAATGGTGCTGATCCCCTACTTGCTTTCGGCGCTTTTTGTTTTCAAATTAGCTATTCAACAAGGCAAAGTTTATTTAATTATGATTGGCGCTTTAGGATCGATTTATGGAGTATGGTTGATTTATGCTGGTGGTACAACTTATTTATTACTTTCCATGATACTCTATAGTGTGGGACTAGGTTTTTACCTCTATGCTAGAAAGGAACGATCTTTACCAGCATTTAGTTACTTACACGACAAAGTTTATGCTATTGCAATTATCCTATTAGCTATCATCGCTATTTTATACTTCTTGATCTGATCACATAGTTTAGTCGAGGCTTTTTAACAATCTCCAAAAGCCTCATATGAGCAAAAAATACGAATATATAAAAGGAATGCAAGCGGCTTAAATAATAAGTTATATTTGTATATAACATTACTTTTATGCTTTAACTTGTGAGGATGAAAATTTCTTTTTATCAAGATTTATTACTTACTATTAAATAACTTAGATTCACTATGAAATTAAAAATAAGTAAGCATCTAAGCGTTATTTTCGAAACAGATAAAAATCAGATAACAATCGTCTAAACTCTTGTGAATAACGCCCATCATCATCTCGCATACACAATTCCTGCGAATTAACCTTATTAGACTGAATTAATGAAAAAGCCATCAACGACAATGAAAAACCTTTTTCTGCACTATATCTAACATTCATCAATTGGTGTAAATATAACTGGTTAGATTCACATAATAACCTAAACTGATTGGATAAATGATAAGGTAAAACTAAACAAAATTGACCTACGGGGCTTAATAAACGCTTAACCGTGTCAATAAGCTGTTGAAAGTTTAAACTTTCGGTATAGCGTGCTAATTGCCTTTGAGGATTACGGCAATCAACGGCGGATTCAAAATAAGGGGGATTGGTCACAATCAAATCATAGCCCACGGCATGACTTGGCTCAAATTGATTAATGTCGATATTAATCGCGTTAACTGTAGTAAACCCAGCTTGCTGGCTATTTTGCTGACATTGTGTCACTGCCTGCACATCAATATCAATCGCATCAATTTGACAGCGATTATCTTCTAATCGCTGAGCTAACATCAACGCAATTACGCCACAACCACAGCCAATATCCAGTATTTTTTGCGGAACAGAACAAATTGGCGCCCATGCGCCTAGCAAACAACTATCGGTTGTTACCTTCATTGGACTTTTGTCATGCCCAACAAAAAAACGTTTAAAGGTAAAACCACCTTTTTTTAATGGTAATAGATTATTTTGCATGGATAAACTTCTTAAACAAAGGTTTATTTGATGCAATCGCATCAGCCCAGCGCGTTGGTTCAGGCAAGCGATAGCCACACAAGCATAAATTAACCCATTTTAAAGCGCTATCTTGGCTGACTCGGTGACCGGCCGAAATAAATAAAGGATTGCAATTATTTTTACTACATAGCACCCAACCAATCTGTTTTTGCTTATCTTGCAACGGCGTGACACTACCCGCTTGTTTTGGCAATGGTTCATACTGACCACACAACTTTTTTTTAGCTACACCAATTGTTGGCATATCTAGCAACAAACCTAAATGACTTGCAATACCTAAACGCCGAGGGTGAGCAACGCCTTGTCCATCAACAAACAATAAATCGGGTTTCTGTGTTACCTGCTGCCATGCCTCGATCAGTGCTGGATACTCACGAAAAGATAAATAACCAGGAATATAAGGAAACTGTGTTTTTATTCGAGCAATATGGTATTCAACAACCTTAAAATCAGGATAAGTAAGAACAACCATTGCAGCTCTCGTCACATGACCATCATCCTCAAAGCCTACATCGGTTCCACCAATAAATTTAACCGACTGACAAAACGTATCAGTTAATATCACTTTCTTAGCTAACATCTGTTGTGTTTGCTTTAATTGTTCTAAATTAATAGACATTTTGATTCTGTTCAGTATTATTATCCACAATAAATTGATTTTACCAGAATTAGCATGCCATATACATTAGCAAATCCCGTTGAACTAACAGAAGAAATAAAAAAAAGCCGCTTTATTGTCAATGCTGCGCCAGTTACATCAGCCGAACAAGCCACCGACTTTATTAACCAAATCAGTGATCCCAACGCTACTCACAACTGCTGGGCATGGAAGATTGGACAACAATATCGATTTAACGACGATGGCGAACCCACCAGCACTGCCGGTCGCCCTATTCTTTCAGCCATTGAAGGGCAAGATTGCGATCAAGTGGTTGTGGTGGTAACTCGCTACTTTGGCGGAATAAAGCTGGGCACTGGCGGGTTAATTCGTGCTTATGGTGGTTCGGCTAGTCACTGCTTGCAACAAGCAGAGCGTATCGAACTTATTGCCCGCATGACATTACAATTTCACTGTTATTATAACGAATGGCCAATTATCGAAAATCGCCTAAAAGAACTTGATGCCATTATTGAAAATCAAGAGTTTGATGCTGAAGGTGTCAACGTCACAACAGGCATCACACAAGATAAATCCCAATTACTACAAAAAAATATCAGCGACATCACCCGTGGACGCGTTATTATTGAGTTATAAAGAACCTGGGGAAATTGGTAAAAAATTCAATATGATATTTACCTTTGTGATATAAATCAAAATTTTGGGGGGGTGAATAGTTTATTGCCAAGTTTATACAACAATTGGCCAATTATGGGTTAGTCAATATCACCTTTCTATCTCATTTGGGTGTAACGTTTCCCCCTAAAGCAACACAATTCCAAAATAAAAAATTGTCTATCATAAATTTAAATCCTATTTTTTTATTTTGCGCGATTTTTTGTGGTTGCTCTATGACGTAAAAAGAAGAAAAAATGCTTAAAAAGGCAGTCCAGTACTTTGCCAATCAGAGGTAACAAAGTGCGATTTCTCAAAAAACAAGATGATTTTAGAGATCTAAAACTTCAATCGATATTTGTTTTCGTTTTTCTGATGTTAATAGTGTGGATTTTCTCAGCATGGGAAACAACCTTTATTTACACACCGTACAAATCAAAGAACTCGCAAACAAGCGAGTTCTTTACCAACAATCTGAGGTAACCTAATTGTTTACCTTTTAATAGTATTAACTCACTAATATTACTTTTTATCTGGATGAGGATCTTTAACAGAATCACCTTGTCCCGACATAATATACCAACCATTTTTGCTATGGGGTTTTTTATTCTGATCAGGGCAAGGCGGTAACGATTTCTTACTTTGGTTTGAATACTGATATCCACAATCGGCACACTTATAAGTGCCAGCCGAAACATCACTACCATATGGAGCAAATTTTTGTACCATTATAAGTTCCTCCCAAGTTAAATTAATGATAAGCCCAATGCTTATCACTGTTATATATAAACGCTGATTTAGGAAAAAGCAAGTATAGTTTTTAAACTAATAATCGATAAAACAACCAATTTAGATGATATAAAAAATCGTCAGGTAGCGTATTGATTTTATTCATTTTTATTAATTAAAATAAATCAACTAGTTATATTTTATATGCGAGTCGATTTTGTTTTTTAATGAAAGTCTGAAATTTTTGTCAAAAAGTTTCAGATAACTCTGTATTAGTGTATAAAAGTTAATTTTATTATTGGATTTGCGTTGTTAAGCTTTCCAACGATAATATAGAGTAACAATGGACTAAGCTACTATAAAAAATTGTACGTTTTTATAAAAATAACAAATATATCATTAATTTTATTTATAAACGCAAAAATCACTCAATATTCGCATGCCGACACTTCATTATCTCAGGAGTTTGTTGTACGCTTTCCATCAAACTATAAATAAGACTATCATAAGTTAGTAATGAAAGTTGCTCAAATGTGCTGCCCATTGGTTGGTTTAACTTATCAACTTTGATGGGAATAACAACCATATTATCGGCTAATTTTGCTAAGGTCGAGGTGTTGTGTGTGGTGAATAATATGACTTTGACGTCCAAGTCTTTTGCCTGCTGTGCATAGGCAATTAAGCTTTTGGTTTCGCCTGAATTAGAGCCTAAAATCAGTAAATCGCCTTTATTGGCTTTGGGTTTACTAATTTCGGTAATTAAACTGACCTTTAAACCTAAATGCATTAACCGATTAGCAAAAGCGCTTATCATTAACCCTGAGCGTCCTACTCCCGCTAAAAATAGATGGTTTGCACCAATAATCGCATTTTTAAATTCGTGCAGTTGTTCTTCGTTGATTGTGTCTATTTGTGCCGCTATTTCAGTTAATATATTACTTAATATTGTTTTCATACTCATTGCACTTTCCTTAATTAATTGCTTCTTTTAATTTTTCAATATTGTTTGCGATATCATTATTTTTAAAGATAAATCCACCCGAAACAATATTATTAGCCCCTGCTTTTACGCATAGTGATAGAGTTTTATCAGTAATATTTCCGTCGACTTGAATGTCATAAGAATAATTATTTTTTTGCCGTTCTAAGCTCAGTTGTTCAATTTTTTGTAATGTGAAAGGCAAAAAAGTTTCATTTTTTTGTCCGGGATTAACGGTCATAACAAGGACTAGATCAACAAGCGGCAATAGCATTTTAATTTGTTCAATAGGTGTGCTTGGGTTGATTGCTAGCCCCACGTTTATATGGTTGTTTTTTATTTTATTGATGATAAACGAATGATGAACCGTTGCTTCATAATGAAAAGTGATAATATCGGGTTTAGCTTCAATAAAATCGAAAATTGATAATTCAGGTTTTTCAATCATTAGATGGCAATCTAAAATAAAATGGGCATGCGATTTCAAATTTGATACAAAGTCACTATTAAAACCTAAATTTGGTACATAGTGATTATCCATTACATCAATATGTAAATGCGTAATACCTAGTGAATCAAGCGTATCTAACGTTTCTTTGATCAAATAAAGATCTGAATTAAACAATGATGGAGACAAAATCATGGTTATCACCTTTATTAGCAGCCCATCAGCATAAAATTAACATTACGGATTCGTTCTCGTAATCTATCCCAGTCAACAAAATAAATTCGCCCTAGTTCTCCCATAAGTGGTTTGCCATCCTTGATGATTAATACTAATGAAAAACTACCAAATAGAGATGATTTAATATGAGCATCGGTATTGAGCATGACCCATTTTTCAGCAGGATAATTGGGATCATTTAAGCTTAAACCAAACTCAATATGCT
The DNA here is from genome assembly GCF_001690495.1 of Gilliamella sp. App4-10. Taxonomy (GTDB): domain Bacteria; phylum Pseudomonadota; class Gammaproteobacteria; order Enterobacterales; family Orbaceae; genus Gilliamella; species Gilliamella apicola_G. The sequence continues at coordinate 18,599 of NZ_LZGS01000044.1, read as the reverse complement.
TTGGCCCTGGACTGTTATATTGATTTTCGCTGGTCATTTTAGGGACTATTTTTTCTAAAATATTATTGATATCAACCTGCAATAACTCATCACCAAAAAAGTTAGTATCATGCATGCATTCATCAAAAAAAAGTGAACATGTCGTATGCGTTGTGGCGATGGTGAGTTGACCATTTTGGATATTTGATTGCTCAATAAAATGGCTTAACTCATCGGTGATATTATGATATGAGTGCCGTCCAGCAACAGTTTGGATTGTTATGGCGTGATGATAAATGTTCATATTGGTATTATCCTTATGTATGTGTCCCATTTACTTTTTTAATGTTTGACTAAATTGCGCAGCAAATGGGACGTTGTTTATACACCTGATTTAATGACGTAGTACTAGATCGCCAAACGTTTTTTTAGTTCAGCAAAAAACTCATTTAATCCAACGCCAGTTAACAAAGGTAACCCATTGATGACTTTATCTTTGATTGAATCTGGCACAATAGTGGTACTGACAACTACATCATATGAATTGATTTTACTTAATTCATCAGCTATTTTTGATTGATAAATTTTTACTTTTCCTGCCAATTTTTCATCATTTAGCCATTTAGTCACTTTACTAACAGCAATAGTTGATGTTGCATGCCCTGCACCACACATAATAAGTAATTTTTTCATCATAATGTTCCTTTTAGTACATTTCGATTTTTTTGATTTTATTGATATAAATTAGTGAGCATAAAATGACTAGCGCTAAACCTATCAATCCGATATAACCAAGATAGTTTAATAACAACACAAATAAGGTGACTGGCCATAAACCACATAAAATAACTGTGACAATGCCCGCAGTGCCCACATCATAGTTAGCTAAATGAAATACATCGGTAATAACCGGTGCTAGCCAAGTTGCCATATATAGGCAAATCACTAAATAAATTGTGCCACCAATAATTGATCGAACGATATTTCCTTTAAAAAACGGAACCATCAAACAGATACCAAAAGCGTAGAAAGCTAAATCACCAAAAGGTAACACTTTATTACCTGGTAAGATTAAGGCCAATAGGAGTGAAACCGGAACCATAATTAATGCCGTTGCCATAACAGCGGGATGTCCAACCGTTAATGCAGCATCCATACCAATATTAACTTGCTTGCCATTGAGTTTTTTGCTGGTAAATTCACGAGCAGCTTCAGCAACTGGTAGCAAACCTTCCATAAACATGGCAACCATTTTGGGCATTATTTTCATAATTGCCGCGGTTGAAATTGCTAGCTTACCAATTTGCGGCACATCATAGCCGGCTAAAATCCCCACAACTAAACCAATAATTAAACCAATAACGACCGTATCACCAAAAATACCAAATCTTTTGGTTAGTGTTTCTGAATCGGTATTTAATTGATTAACCCCAGGAATGCGATCAAAGAGCCAATTTAAAGGAATGGCCACAACAGCGCCCGATAGGGCCATTAAGTGAGTAATTGAAATACCCGGATAGCCAAAAAATGAACTGATTGGTTTTTGTAGTAAATCAGCCAAGAACCATTGCAACATAACCGCAGTAATGCACCCAATAATGCCAACCCAGTATAATCCTGTAACTGAATATGCCACTAAGCCTAAAAATATCGCAAACCAGAAATTCCAAATATCAACATTTAAGGTGCGCGTCCAACCGAGTGAAATAAAGATAAAATTAATTATCAACGAGATAGGGATAAGCAGTAATCCCAATGTAGTTGAAAACGCCAATGGACCTCCCACACCACATCCAATATCCATGATACTTAATGATGTGCCATATTGTTCACCCATTCTTTGGATAGCAACACCTAACGTATCGGACAATAAAGCGATCACTAAACCTAAACCAACAATACCGGTACCAACAGTAATACCAGACATAATCGCTTTGGAAAATGGAACCTTAAAAACCAAGGCGATAATAAATATGATGATCGGTAAAAACACTACCCCACCTAAATTTATGAGCCATTGAAAGATGTTAATCACACTATCCATTTTAGAACTCCTTTAAAAAAGTTAATTTTTTATTTAATGCCTGCTTGATTTAAAATTGCGATAAATTCAGTCATTGAACTACACTGTTCTAATTGTTTTATTGCTTGTTCGTTTTGAAATAAATCGATCAAGTTTTGTAAATTTTCAACTTGTTCATGAGGTTGTTTCATGGCAAGCATAAAGATAAATTTGACCGGAATTTTTTCACTGTCATCAGTCATTCCGTTAAAAGTGACGGGTTGTTTTAATGATGCAAAACAAATTTGTGATTGATTAACTTTTGATGAATCCGTATGTGGCAAAGCAAACCCAACAGAATTAACCAATAGACCCGTTGGATATTGTTGTTCTCTTTGTAAAATGCCGTCTAAAAAATCTTGCGTAACTATTCCATTGCTAAATAACATTTGTGCCATTAGCGTCAGAATTTGTTCTTGATTTGATGCCTCGATATTCAAAAGGCATAACTGTTTATCAAAATACATTTTTGGTTCCTTTTTGATTATTTAAAAATGATTTTAGTTGTGTAAAACGAGTGATATTTTTTAACGCTGATATTGCGTGTTTGTTCGAAACAATTTCGTAAATTTCGGTAAATACTTCATTGATACTATTGATGTTATTTTCAGAAAGGCTAACCATAATAATTACGCTAACATCAATAACACCCCATTTGATGGGTTTGCGTAATGTCATAATGGATATACTGGATTTCGTCACAAACATGGGGGACCCATGCGGTAAGGCAATGCCGTTTTCGATAGCGGTGTCACCTATTTCTTCGCGATGTAAAACAGAATCACGGTAGTGATAAGTGACATAACCTTTATCTTCAAGCCGATGTATTAATTGATTAAGACATTCATTTTTATTATCAATATCGACATTTAATTGAATAAGATCAGCAACAACAAATTTTGCTGTGGCTGGATAACAATTTGTTTTATCATAAAAATTAGACTGCTTATTTAACACATAATTGGCATAAGCCTGAATAATATTTTGATAGTCATTGGTATTTAATAATGAGGAAATTTTAACAACTGGCTTATTGAGATTGTTGATATCAAGTGTAGTAATAAATAAATCAACATTACTATGATTGGTCGATGCCAATTTCGAAACTGAATAAACTTCAATATTATCTTTAGAAGGTAATATTTTTCGAACTTTATTAAGTATTAAATTCGATGAAGAACAACCATATTGACAAATAATCACAATATTATTAGCATCAGCTGCTTTATCTAACGCAATTTGAAAATGAATCAATAAAAATGAGATTTCGTGATCGTTTAAGCGAATATCAAATTTACGTTCTACATCAGAAAGTGCATACCACAATACGCTAAATAATTTTGAATATTCGTGTTTTATTTCTTTTAGTATAGGATTCATAATACGTATTTGTTTTTGCAAACGGGTAATCATGGGTGGAAAGTGAGATAACAATGAATGGAACAATTTGCTATCTTTCGATAAATCGATTCCTTCAATTTCGCCAATTTTTTTTATAATTTTGCGGATGATTTGTTCATAAAAACTATCATCAACTTTTACCGATTCATCAATGATTCGATGAGCAAAAAATAGCTTACTTAAATATTTAATATCATTAGTTGAAAAATTGATTTTAAAGGTAACTTCGAGTTGTTTAGCAAGATCTGATGCAATTAAATACGATTGCATATAACGGATATGGTTAAATAAAAAATCATCTTCTTCATCAATAGGATAACCGAGTATTAATCGTTTTAACTGTATTGCAATCGATATCAATAACGATGATAAATAATATTCTGACGATTGCTGAACGATTGATTCGTAGTGTGCAAATAATAATTGGCTAATTTGCGTAAAAGAATCATTGTCCATCAATGATTTCATTAATTGATTTAGATAATAACTATCTTGTTTATGAATATATAACAATAAAAAGTGCTTAATTGCGCGCTGAATTTGGTTTTCTTTACCCTCTACAACAATGGCTTTGTGCGTGATATTTAGTAAGACATTTTCAGAGAATAATGAACGGTTAATAAACTCAATATCTTTATGAAGTGATGTTTTACTAACAATATAATCATCAGAGAGCTGTTCTAACGAAACGCTTTCTTGATTTAGCAAACAACGTTTTACAATATCTAATCGGCGATATTGTGGCGTTAATCGACGTGCGTTTTTATTAAAATAGCCATGGCTATTGTTTTGCTCTAGATAACCAATTATCGAATCAATATCGTCTTTATTTCCCATCAGTATTAAACCTTTACGGGGAGATTTTTCGATATAAATATCGTTATTGGGGAAGGTTAATAGCTGATCATTTAACTTTTCAATGTCAAAATAAATGGTTTTGGTCGAAATGGATAATTTTGAACTAAAATAGGCTGCTGGTTTAAATTCGGACTCATTAAAAAGTAGTTTCAGTAATTGTATCTGTCTTTCCATTACCAAACTCCTTTTGTCAGTTTTATCGTAATACATTCATAACGTTATGCTTTAAAGTATAATGAGTTCAACAAATTAAGACGATGACATTTTTTTCCAGATTAATCTGGAAAAAAATGTCATTAAAAAGAACTGAAAAAATCATTGATTGATGATAAGACCTCATGAGGCATTAAATAACATGACACCGATTGAGTATAAAACACTAAAACAAGTAGCATAATTTTCTACGTTAGTTGTGTACTAAGTTAGGGGTATTTACATGGATTACACTAATGAGCTACTCTTGAATTTTTAACTATATAAATACATGTAATTAAAACGCCATAGCTTAACACTTGTTGGCATTATTAATAAAAAAGACCTTTTCCATCAGATAATTGATATTATTTCAATTTGGTGTTTAGATGACTGAATTTGCTTATCAGTTAATGGTTTTACTATCCTAGCCATATATCACCTCAGTTTTAGTAATACGCCGTTTATGACATATGATTTATATTACTAAAATTGGTAATAGCAACCAAATTAACACGAGCAATAATGAATAATAAGCGTACTTTGTTTTATATAGTTTAATGATTTTATTTATTAAAATGAAAAGTGGTGAAAAGAGATAAAACATTTACTACTGGACTTGAACCAGTGACCAATCGATTATGAGTTCTTTAAAGCTGTATTTAAAATCAATAACTTACAATTAAATCAAGCGGTTATAAATACATATATAGACATATTTTACTATATAAAAATATTTTCAACCGCCATTTTTCCGCCATTATTTTAGTTGCTCGTTTTTAAATTGTATGACTAACTCTGTTAATTCAATCATTCTGTTATATCTCATTATCATTGGATAGAAAGTGAATGAAATTAACATCAAAATAATATATGCATAAGCAATACCTGACACCCAATTAAAACCGCCAGAAGTTGATAATATAGCCATAGTAGATAATACTCCAGGTAAAATACCCAATTTATCCAAGGAACCAACAATACATCCTATTCTTTTTTCTAAAAAAGAGCGTTCATTTTTTAATTCAATTTTTCCAATTTCTAAAACTTGAAGATCAAGCTGTAACAGTTCTTTAAAATATTTGTTATCCATGATGTAAGAAGTTTTTACATTTGAATTTATTGAATTACAAAAAGGTAACAGTGTGTGGCTAATAATTTTCTTTTTGTTGCTATAAATATCTAGAGCAACACAGAATGTCATAGAAGCATAGCTAAAAATTAAAATAAGAAATGGAACTATATAGAGCTTTGAATTTGGCTCATAATTTAAACAATGGATACAAAGCAGAAATATTATTGAAATTAGTACTGACACTATTGATGCCAAGTAAGAGTATTTTTTTGATTTATACAAAAAAGATGATTTGTATAATTTTAATCTCAATTTTTCCCTTCTTTTTTCCTCAATTTCAATTTTTTTTAATATATTCAAATATCTCATTCAATTCCCTCTTAGTCATTTAACGGATTCAACCTTACCGCATCTTCAAAGTGATCAGGTGCAAAGTGTGCGTAGCGCATAGTCATTTTGATATCGGTGTGGCCGAGGATTTTTTGTAATACTAAAATATTACCACCATTCATCATAAAATGGCTGGCAAAAGTGTGGCGTAATACGTGGGTTAGTTGTCGATCTGGTAATTCTATTCCTGCACGATTGATTGCCGAGCGGAACGCCGAGTAACAGGGAGTAAATGAGCTACCATTCTTTTTGGGAATTTCGTTAAAGAGCTTGTACTAATTGGAATGGTTCTATTACGTTTGCCTTTGGTGTTAATGTAGGTGATTTTACCATCTTTTACTTGAGCACCTTTTAGGCTTTCGGCTTCGCTCCACCTTGCTCCTGTTGCTAGACAAATTTTAACAATGATGGTTAAATCGGTGGCAGTACTTTGCTCACAAGATAGCAAGAGTTCATGAATTTGCTCTTTAATTAGATAAGCCATTTCTTGCTCATCTGTTTTAAATGGGCGTATTCGTTCAACTGGATTGTTATGTTGCCATTCCCCTAGCCTGATCAACTCATTAAACATTGCTTTAAAATAAGTTAATTCAAGGTTCATGGTTCGGGGAGCTACATTTTTAATGCGATCGGTTCTAAATATCTCACCATCAATGCGTTTTTGACGATAGTTAGTAAATTGTTTGGCTGTGAAATCGGTAGCAAGTGGATGACCTATACAATCATCAGCAAATAACATGGCTTTTAGGCGTTTTTCACCGTCTTTAAGCGTTTGCCCGTGTAATGAATACCAAGTATTAATCAAATCTGATAAACGCCTGCGATCTATCTTTTCACCCAACCAAGGTTTTTGGTTAGTTTGCTCTTCTAAATAATTTTCGTAAGCTAACGCCTCACCTTTGGTGGCGAACGTTTTACGAACACGCCGACCATCTTCAAGGTATTTTTCAAATAGCCATTTGCCGTTACTTTGTTTGCGTACAGTCATACTTATCCAACAATTGGTATAACACTTTTAGATCGTTATTAAAAAATCCCATATTGTAATAGTTTACATTTGGAATATTAGGTTTTTGCTCCAGTAATTTAACCATTTTTATTAGCCAATCTGAATTTTTACTAAATCGTTTAGTTAAACTCCAAATAGCTAAAATAACCGCTTTAAGGCGGGTTAATGAATAATCTTGTAGTGAGTCTAATTCTAGATTATTTAATAATTTTGATGATATTGAGGGTTTAACGCTATAGTTCCATAGCCTAGAATTATGAGCACATTTATTCCGAATAATATTTAATGTATGTAGGCAGTTTTCTAAATGCTTAGTACTATCATCAGTTATACCAAGTCGAGTGCAAATACTTTGTTGATAGTTATGTTTTAATATCTGATAAAAATTAGATAACATACCAAAATCCCAAATCTCTGTTGCAACCCAGATCGGTATATTTTTATAGTTTTCATAATTCCATTTAATAAAAACATCTTTACTATTTACGATCTTACTTTTTAGTTTTTTTATATACTCTTCAAACTTATCGTTATATTTTTGTTTATCTACTTTAAAAAAGTTTTTGTTTAAATGTGCACAAGGATTACTTTTACCTAGTTCATAAGAAATAATAGCTTTAAGATAATTTTCGATTCGTTCTATTCCACAAAAAAGATGTAACCTAATATCTTTATCAAATAAATATAAGTTATAAAAATCTTCAAAAACGGTTCCTTCTTGAAAGTCATCTAAACGCTTGTTAAGCTTGGAATTAATCGCCTCTTTTCTTGCAATATACCAATAGCCCGATAAACGATAATAGCCAATATGAGATAATTTTCGTTTAGCTCGTTTGATATCCTTTATAGACATGCCACGGCTAACCAGTATATCGATTTGTTGTTGATACGTTTTGTGGGGTTTTGGCTCTTTTTTGGGAATTACATGATAAGACATAACTAAACCTTTATAAATAAAATGGGCTTAATTACCTAATGCAGATAAAAGAAGACCCTGCCATAATTACTCTTCGCCCAATTAAGTACGTTAATAAGAGATTAGAGGACAGGGTACCGTTACAATTATATTACTACAAGTTCGGATCCTTGTCGACTAAAATTGATGTTTATTGATGCTTATTTGTTTTTATATGCACTTTTCAATCAATGAAATTGCATAGAATCAGCTCCACAATCACTCCCTAACAATATCTCACCAGTTTCTAAAAAGCTTAAGGAGTTGCCTTAATTCATGATATATTAACAAATAACATTGCATTTAAGCGTTTGCCTAGTAATGAAAACGGTTAATTAAATCCGATAAATGGCGCTTATCAAACTTTTCACCTAGCCAAGGCTTTTGGTTAGTTTGCTCTTCTAAATAATTTTCGTAAGGTAACGCTTCGCCTTTGGTGGCGAACGTTTTACGAACATGCCGACCACCTTCAAGGTATTTCTCAAAAAGCCATTTGCCTGAATTTTGTTTTCGAATTGACATATCTTATTAATTTCTCAGTACTAAATTTCATTTATGAATTTATTAAGATTTTTAGCAAATTTATCAAATTCCAAACTAGGTATTGTTTTTATATCATCACTTAATTTTTCAATAAACGCGCTTTCCTCAATACATCTTCCTTTTAGATCTTTTTTTATATTTGAATAAAATTTTTTGTCTGGATTTTTTGGAGGAGATTTATGTTCATTATTAAATTCTGAAAATAAATTATCTAATGATTTGAGTGTAAAATATTTATCATTTATAACCTTTTTAGCATCTGAATATTTTTTCTCATTCAGCATGCCAAACAAAAATTTTTCAATGCTCGGTATCGGTAAATAAAGCTTTAAGAGATTTTGAAAATCTGTTAATTTACTTACGCTTTCCTTTACGTCCCCATCAAGTATACTTATTACTTTTTTATTAGTACCTAATACATTATTGGCTAATAAGTCTACATGTAGCTTTAAAACACTATCATAGCCTCCGACAGGAACAACATGTATTAATTTGCTTTTGTTTAGAAAATGCTCTGCAATTATATTATTAACAAGATAACAAGCCAGTTTATCTTCAACAAGAATTAAAATATCATAACCATCGTGAGAGTATACATCCCTTATCGCATAGCTGGGAAAACAGGGGTTGATAGTATCTATATTACCATTATCGTTTTTCAGCAAAAACATATTTTCGGGAGCTAGTGCCCTGATAACTTCTGGAGAATGTGAAGTTATATATATAACCAGTTTTGGGTAGGTAATTCTTAGTTCTTCAAAAAAAGCGAATAATCTCTTTATCGCAATAGGATGTAAAGCTAACTCAATTTCATCAATCAGAATCAAGGGAGTTGTATTTTGATATTTTTTAGTTCCTTGATTAATCAATGTATAATAGATATAGTTAAGTAATGAAATTAATAAACATTCACCAGAGCTCATTCTGTATTGACTTATTAAACCTCTATTCTCAATATCAATAAAGTAAGGAATATTTATTAAATTTAATTTTTCTGATATCCGTTTGCTTTTAATTCTTCTTAAATTTCTGTAGTTTTTTCTGTCACCATGCAAAATATAACTTAGGTTATCTTTAACAAAATCATCAGCATCAACAATCATATCATCAGTTATCATTCTTTCTTTAAACAATTTATCTACTATTCTTGAGTTATCAAATCTTGTGCCATAAAACAGACTACCTTCGTAAACACCAGACAAACGAACACAGTTTTCTTTACACATCCACTTATTATCATTTTCGACAACCCAGGTATTGATTGTATTTTTACCATCTATATTTATATCTAAATATACAAATGATTTATTATCATAGTCATGTGCATTCAACATAAAGTATCGTTTTGGGCTTGTCAAAACTGAAAGTAAAAGCATTAAGGTACTTTTACCGCAACCATTTGAACCAATAATGCCATAAATTCCACCTTCAAAAGGTAATTCAATATCTGCGAACTTAATATTTTTAATATTTTCAATTTTTAATTTAACTAAATTCATTATATTAACTATCCTTATATATAAAATTATGAAATTTCGCCAGTCTCAAGAAAATGTAAGAACTCTTCTTGATTCATCACTGGTATATTGTTATTTTTTGCTTGTTCAATTTTATTTTTACTAGCGTTATAACCTATGCACAATATTTGCAAGTTTTGAGTAACACTTTTTCTTACTGTTAGATCTTTTTCTTCTGCTAGTTTGATTAATCGTTTTTTATCAGATTGCTTAAACCCTGTAAAATGGACATCAAACGTTTCTTTTTTAGTTTTACTTTTTTTTCTTGAGCTTCCAGCATTATTGCTAATTTGTAAAACTTGGGTTAAAAACTGTTTAATACTATAATCATGATAATTGTACTCAATGGTGGATATAATACAATCCACCTTAAATGTTCGAATTTGATCACGAACGGCACAAATACCAGAAAAATAGATTTCACTATGTTGGTTAATCAATACTTTATTTAAATTTAAAAGACGATAGCTAATATCATCATTTGCATCAGAATAAGAAAACTCAATATCTTTTGAACCTTTCCACAATGTTTTTAGTTTAGATTCAAAATTATCTTTTAAATATCGATCACGTTCTTTAGCTTTTTTCTCTTTTTCTTCTTCTGCTGTTGGAGGTGTGTAAGAAATGCTTTTGACTGGATTATGTTTCTTTTCTTTTTTTGCTTCTGCTTTAATTGCTTTTTTTGCTTTAGCTTTTAAAATTCGTTTTTGAGAGCTTTTAGATAATTTAGTTTTACCAAAGCCAATTTCATTTGAACTTATTGTATTTTCTTGTTCAATTTGTTCTTTTGGCTTCGTGTTAAAAGAAAAATACTTTCTTTTTTTTAACATAGAAAAGAAGAAAAATGCTTGTATTGTAAGTATAACTAAAAATACCTTTGACAATAGAAATCCACATAACAAAAAAGTAAAAGCAAAAAAGCACCAAGTAATAATAAGACTTTTATTACTCCATGTCGGTTGAGGATAATTACAGTACGGACAATTATTTTTCAATGCGCCTTTTCGAATATCATTATTACAATTCAAGCACTTTGCCATCATTCACCCTTTACTAAATCAACTTAGCCTTTAATTCGTTAAACTCTTGATCGGTTATTGCACCCTTTTCTTTCAGGTTTGCCAGTCGTTCCAGCTTTTCTAGCGTTTCATCTGTTAGAACGGTTTCTTTTGGTTTTTCATTTGATAAAAATTCACCTTCACCATTAGCTAACCATTGTAAAGTAGCCCCTGTTTCATCCATACATCTAATAACAAGATCGTAAGGAAAACTATCCCTCTTATATCGCATAGATAAGCTTATCAGATTCAGAACAGCAGGCTACTTTTTGCTTAGAAAAAAAGCGCAAGACTAAGCACACTTAACCCCGGTTTATTCACTTCGAGGATTACATGAACATAACACCAAATACTCAAGCAACAAATCAACACAGTTTTTTGCGTGAGTTTCATCACCCATATAGGCCAAACCAACGAATCTGATGCTTCACTTTTAACACGTTTATACAATGATTTTAATGCCGCTGTAACATTAAAAAACGGCGTGCTGATTATTTTCAAAAAAGGATTGGCAAAAACGGTAAATAGTCAAGATATCCCTATAACAACAATCATCCGTAAACTTGGCGATCAGCACTGATTTGCCATTGCTGATAGAAATGCTTACACTAGTATAAAAGCTTATTGGATTGACTACCGCTACTTAATAAAATTGACTGATTTTTATAATGTGTTTTTTAAGTATAACTTTTTGATTATATTGATTTAGAATGGTGGCCCCTACTGGACTTGAACCAGTGACCAATCGATTATGAGTCGACTGCTCTGACCAACTGAGCTAAGGGGCCTTTTGTATGTGCTACTGAGTTAGTAGGATTATGATTATAATAGAGTTGAATCAAATTTGCTATAGTTAATTAATAAAATAGGTTGGTTTGATTATTTATTAAACTGCAATTTATTGGATTTTATTCAGATCGAATTACTGATATTTTTTGTTTAATTAAACTGATACAATAATTTGGTTTATTATTGTTCGTTATTTTATTGGTTGAGGGAATGTTATGTCTATTAAAAAATTATTATTTATTGGTGTTACGATGTTTGCAACCTTGTTTTTAGGTGCTTGTAGTGGCTCTAAATATCAACCGACTTCTGCTGGTAGTCAAGTTCAGTTTATGGATACTAAGCCTGCGGCTTCTTGTCAATTATTGGGTAAAGCAGAAGGACGTCGTAGTAGTTTCTTTTCTGGCCTTAAAACTCATAGCGAGCTAATTCGCGATGCAGCTTCTGAGCTGATGAATAAGGCTGCTGCAATGGGGGGGAATGTGATTTATAACGCACAAGATGCTTCTATGCAATATATTTCGGATATAGCGCCAACAGATGCTGTTATGGTTGGTGATGTTTATAGTTGTAAATAAAGCTAGTTAAATAAGAAAGGGAGCTTTGCCTCCCTTTCTTATTGGTATTAATGAATTATAATATCTTGAATTAATTTAACCATTTTGTTTTTCAAATTGCTGCATAAAGTCAATTAAATAATTCACTCCTTCTTGATCCATCGCATTATAAATGGATGCACGCATTCCACCTGCAATACGGTGACCTTTGATGCCAATAATGTTAGCTTGAGTTGCTTCGCTTACAAATTTTTTATCTAGTTCTTCATTTGGCGACAAGAAAGTGACATTCATAATTGATCGATTCGCTGTTGCGACAGCATTTCGATAAAAATCGGATTGATCGATAAATTGGTATAGTAATTGCGCTTTGGCTTGGTTTCGTTGCTGCATTGCTTTTAGTCCGCCAAGGCTTTTTATCCATTTAAACACTAAGCCCGACATATACCATGCAAATGTAGGAGGCGTGTTAAACATGGAATCGTTGTCTAATAAAATTTTGTAATCTAATACTGATGGTAGTATTTTTTGCGCATAACCAATAAGATCTTCACGCACAATAACAATGGTAATGCCTGATGGACCAATATTTTTTTGTGCACCGGCATAAATAATGCCATATCGGCTTACATCAATAGGTTGCGATAATATGCATGATGATAAGTCAGCAACCACGGTTTTATTGCCAAAGTTGGGCTCTTCAAAGATTTGAACTCCATCGATTGTTTCGTTTGGGCAATAGTGTACATAGGCGGCATTATCATTTAATTGCCATTCTGACATAGGTTTGATAGCTGTTATTCCATATTCTTTGATAACAACATTTTGTTCATTAATTTGGCAATATTTGCTAGCTTCTTTAGCTGCGCATTGGCTCCAATAACCGCTGTTAATATAGTCTGCACTGGTTTTGTTACCTAAGATGTTTAATGGAACTGCGGCAAATTGTGCTCTGGCACCACCTTGGCAATAAAGGATTTTGTAATTATTAGGGATGTTTAAAATTTCACGCAGGTCGTTAGAGGCTTCAATAGCACATGCATCAAAATCTTTACCTCTATGGCTTAATTCCATAACCGATGCACCTGTATTACGCCAATTTAATAATTCAGTTTGCACTTGCTTTAATACATCAGCAGGCAATTTTGCAGGACCTGCACTAAAGTTATAACTTTTATTCATTGCGATTCACTTTAATCCATTCAAAAAAGTATTCTATTTTTACACTGTATGGACAGATATACAATCAGATTTTTTGTAAAAAAGTTTCAGAAAACCATGTGTTTTAGTATAAAAACACCGGCGAATGCCGGCATGGTTGTAATTAGATTGATATAGGTGATTATGAAAGTTGTTGCTTAGCAACTTCAATCGCCGATTTTACCTGCTGTTGTGCAACGCCGCCTTTAGCACAGCGTTTAGCTAAGCATGATTCTAACGATAATATTGGATAGACATCACTATCGATAACGGGACTGAACTTTTGTAGTTCGGTAAGCGAGAGTTCTTCGAGTGCTTTTTGCTTTGCTATCGCATCAACAACGGCTTCGCCAACAATGTGGTGAGCTTCGCGAAATGGTATGCCTTTGGCAACTAAATAATCAGCAAGTTCGGTTGCATTTGAATAACCTTGTTTAGCGGCTTCTTGGCAGTTTGTATAGTTAATTTTGATATCTTCTAACACTAGTGCGGCCATATCTAAACATTCTTGCCAAGTGTCGAGCGCATCAAATAGGTGTTCTTTGTCTTCTTGTAGATCTTTATTATAAGCAAGCGGTAAACCTTTGATAGTCATGAGTGTTCCCATTAGAGCCCCCGTAACCCGCCCTACTTTGCCACGAATCAGTTCTAATGCATCAGGATTCTTTTTTTGTGGCATGAGTGAAGATCCTGAAGTCACACGATCTGATAGTTCAACAAAATTGGCTTCGCCACTGTTGAAAATAATAAGATCTTCAGCAAAACGCGATAGGTGTATCATGCCTATTGAGGCGTTATTTAATAATTCAACAATATGATCACGATCAGACACCGAATCTAAACTATTATTCGTTGCTTGAGTAAACCCTAACCAATGCGCCAATTGCTCACGATCCATTGGATAGGCGGTTCCAGCTAATGCACCTGAGCCTAATGGGCTAACGTCTAAGCGTTTTAGTGTATCTTGTAAGCGATTGACATCACGACTTAGCATTTCAAAATAGGCTAAGCACCAGTGTGCAAAGGTGATTGGTTGAGCACGTTGCAAGTGGGTGTAACCGGGCATAATGGCATGTTGATGCTGTTCGGCAGCTATAACCAGAGATTGTTGCAAGTGATTAATCGCACTAATTAAGTAAGGGATTTGATCTTTACACCATAGTTTTAAATCGGTCGTTGATTGGTCGTTACGGCTTCGCCCTGTATGTAATTTTTTACCTAAGTCGCCAATTTTTTCGATCAGTTTTTGTTCGACCCAACTGTGTATATCTTCGGTATCACTTTGTAAAATCTGTTTGGGATCTTGTTTAACCGAAATTAGTAATTCATTTAAGGCTTTTTCTAATTTTTTTTGTTCATCATAAGATATAACGTTAACCGTCACCAATGCTTTTGACCAGGCAATTGAAGCCATGATATCTTGCTCTGCAAGACGATAGTCAAAGCGCAATGAATCATTAAAATGCTTAAATCGTTGATCTGCCGCTTGACTAAAACGTCCACCCCATAATGCCATAATTACCTCAATATTATCTTCAATAATTGCTTAAATAATTTAAATTTTATCAAGAATAAAAATAATATATACAGGATTTAACCTGTATATATTTATAATTATCACTATTTTATTTGCACATTAGCTTTTACTTTCTCGCTTTTTTGCAGGTTGTTTTTGCTTTTCTTCATTTAATGCACGTATACGTGATGATAACGAGAATAGACGAATAAACCCACCAGCATGGCTATGATCATAAACTTCATCTTCACCAAATGTGGCAAACTCTTCGCTGTATAAGCTATTGGGTGATTGCTTTTGTACCGCAGTCGCATTACCTTTATAAAGTTTAACCACTACTTCACCTGTCATATCTTGCGCTAAAACTTCGGCTGCAGCTTGAATTGATCGACGATATGGAGCAAACCAGCGTCCATCGTAAACAACGTAAGCCATTTCTAAACCAAGTTGTTCGCGCCATTTAAAGCTGTCACGATCTAAGATTAATTGTTCTAAACCGCATAATGCTGTCATCATGATTGTGCCACCTGGCGTTTCATAACAACCACGTGATTTAATGCCAACTAGGCGGTTTTCAATAATATCAACTCGTCCAACACCATGTTTTGCACCAATTTTATTTAATGTTGCAACACAGTTGTAAGGCGATAATTTTTTACCATTGACTGAAACCACTTCACCTTTTTCGATGCCAATGGTCACCAATTCTGGTTTGTCTGGCGCTTCTTCTGGCGAAACAGTCCAAGCCCAGCAATCAGCGTTAGCTTGGTTCCATGTGCTTTCTAACACGCCGCCTTCGGTTGAGATATGCCATGCGTTTTCGTCACGGCTGTAAATTTTTTCAACAGTTGCGGTAGTTGGAATTTTACGTACTTTTAAATAATCAATTAATGCTTCACGCGAACGTAGATTCCATTCACGCCAAGGTGCAATCACTTTAAGTTGTGGCGCGAGTGCGGTATAAGTGGTTTCAAAACGTACTTGGTCATTACCTTTACCCGTCGCGCCATGACATAATGTATCAGCGCCAACCGCTAGCGCATATTCAACTTGTGCTTTGGCAATAATTGGACGAGCCATCGAGGTACCAAGATAATAAGTACCTTCGTATAAGGCCCCTGTTTTTAAGACAGGGTACACATAGTCTTTAACAAATTCTTCTCGTAAATCAACAACTTTACAAGCAACTGCACCCGACGCTTTAGCTTTTTTTTCTATATCTTTTAATTCTTTGGGATCTTGACCTACATTAGCAACGAATGCATAAACTTCACACCCTCCATAGTTTTCTTTTAGCCAAGGAATAATCGCCGATGTATCCAAACCACCCGAATAAGCCAATACCACTTTTTTTGTTCCACTTTTTTTCATACTACACCCTTTCTAAATTAACTTATGATAAAAAATGAGTTAAAGACCTCTACTTTTAATCGTTAAATATAGCTAACTAGCTTAATATACTAGCAGCTTAATATTTAAGCTATTATTCTTGTACCTGTAGTACCTGATTGTCCGTTAAATAATTCAATCAGTTGGTCAGACTCTTTCCAACTAGCAATTACAATCGGTCGTCCTAAAGCTTTGGCAGCTTCAAAAGCGGAACTGACTTTTACGATCATGCCTTCTGTAATAATACCTTTGGCAATCAGTTGATCGGCTTGCGATTGCGTTAGTGATTCAATGCGTTGTTTATTTTCGTCAAGTACACCAATCACATCAGACAATAATATTAAGTTAGCATTTAACGTTTTGGCTAGCGCCACCGCAGCATGATCAGCATTGACATTCATCATTTGCCCTGCGTCAGTAATACCAATCGAGCTGATAATGGGTAAGTAACCAGTATTAATAAGTAGATTTATTAACGTAGGATCGCCGGTTTTGGCTTCACCAACATAACCAAGATCTTCCGAAATTTGCTTGACTTCTACACTATTACCATCAGCTAAGCAGAGCCCCACACTGGCTATTTTCTGTTTTTTAGCTTCTGACAATAAGGTGGTATTGGCACTGCCAGCAAGACTACCGACAATAACGTCAATTTGGTCAGCAGGGGTAACTCGTAGTCCATTTCGACGTACCACGGGTAAAGAGAGTCTATCCATTAGTGAATCGACCACTGTACCACCACCATGCACAATAATTAATGGCCGTTGAAAATTCTTTTTATATTCACTAATAACAACAAATAATTTATTTAAGGCATCTTTGTTATCAAGTAATACACCACCAAGCTTTATAATTAATGGTTTCATTTTAGTTTCCTATTAATTTAACTTACTGCTAATTTATTCAATAATTTTTTACAGAATTTAAATATTTCATCCATTTTTATAATAATGATGTAGTTTCATCAAAACCATATCGAATATTCATACACTGCACTGCTTGTGCTGCTGCACCTTTTAATAAGTTGTCTTCAACAGAAATTAATATTAAATGGCGATCTTTTAATACAAAACCAATATCACAATAAGGCAAACCAATGACAGATTTTAATGCCGGCCAATCTTTTTGATAGACTCTGATTAAAGGTTTATTTTGATAATATTTATTTAAAGCCGTAAGAATATCTTGTGATGTTACGCCTTCTTTTACTCGGCAAGTTATAGTGGCATGAATACCTTGTTTAAAACTACCTAAATGAGGTGTAAAGATCACTTCTTGACCTAAATGTGTCGCAATTTCGGGTTGATGGCGATGAGTAAAAAGTCCATAGGCATGTAAGCTCACTTCGCAAAATATATTATTATGCGAAGGTTTTCGCCCTGCCCCACTCACCCCACTCACAGCATTAATAACAGGCCATTGTGAATTATCTAATAGACCCTCCTCGATCAATGGTTTTAGTGGTAATTGTGAAGCTGTAGGGTAACATCCTGGTACAGCAATAAGTTGAGCCTGTTTGATTTGTTCACTATTCCACTCGGCTAAACCATAAACTGCTTTATCTAACCATTTTGGGTATTGATGGTTGAAGCCATAATAATCAGAATAAAAAGTGGCGGAATTGACTCTAAACGCACCGGATAAATCAAAAACGGTACAGCCATGTTCTAAGAAATAAGGGGCTATATTATGACTAACAGCATGTTCAGTAGCTAAAAAAACGATATCGACATCATTAATATAAGCGGAATAATCCGCAGTAGCTATAAGCGGTAAATCAACAACGCCTTTTAACTGAGGGTATAAATCGTAATCAGAGATCAGTTTGCCATCATCTTGGCTGTTTTCTGATACTGTTAAAGCAATAAGTTCTATATGTGGATGCTTATGTAAATAATACACTAATTTTGCGCCAGCATAACCACTCGCTCCAACAATA
This sequence comes from Gilliamella sp. App4-10, assembly GCF_001690495.1. Taxonomy (GTDB): domain Bacteria; phylum Pseudomonadota; class Gammaproteobacteria; order Enterobacterales; family Orbaceae; genus Gilliamella; species Gilliamella apicola_G. The sequence goes on along the minus strand of NZ_LZGS01000044.1, from coordinate 173 downwards.
ATTGCCTTTAACATGCCTATCCTTATCTATTTTTTATACAATTATTTGTATATAGTAGGTTATTTATAAGGCTATTACAAGCGCAAAAATGAATTTTTATTCATTTTTTATGAATTTAATTTCATTTTTGGTTTTTGGTTTTTGGTTTTTGGTTTTTGGTTTTTGGTTTTTGG
>NZ_LZGS01000043.1 GCF_001690495.1 Gilliamella sp. App4-10 | reverse complement strand
ATTTAAAAGTCTGGCGGCACCCTACTCTCACATGGGTAATACCCACACTACCATCGGCACTACGGCGTTTCACTTCTGAGTTCGGCATGGGGTCAGGTGGGACCACCGCGCTATTACCGCCAGACATATCCTGTCTTCTCTTCTTCTACATCAATGATGCTATAATAAAATATTATACCTCTTCACCATCAATATCTCAATCCAGAACAAACTGCTTTATCATTCTTTAATCAACCTCAGTCAACCTAGAATATTAAAAACTCTCGCGTAACCCCAAAACAACTCCGAGTTGTAAGGTTAAGACTCTCGGTTCATTAGTATCAGTTAGCTCAATGTATCACTACACTTACACACCTGACCTATCTACGTCTTAGTCTCAAACGGACCTTACTGAATCTCTTCAGGGAAAACTCATCTCGAGGCTAGTTTCGTACTTAGATGCTTTCAGCACTTATCTATTCCGCACGTAGCTACCGGGCAATGCAATTGGCATCACAACCCGAACACCAGCGGTGCGTTCACTTCGGTCCTCTCGTACTAGAAGCAAACCCTCTCAATTTTCCTACGCCCATGGCAGATAGGGACCGAACTGTCCCACGACGTTCTAAACCCAGCTCGCGTACCACTTTAAACGGCGAACAGCCGTACCCTTGGGACCTACTTCAGCCCCAGGATGTGATGAGCCGACATCGAGGTGCCAAACACCGCCGTCGATATGAACTCTTGGGCGGTATCAGCCTGTTATCCCCGGAGTACCTTTTATCCGTTGAGCGATGGCCCTTCCATTCAGAACCACCGGATCACTATGACCTACTTTCGTACCTGCTCGAGCCGTCACTCTCGCAGTCAAGCTAGCTTTTGCCATTGCACTAACCTCCTGATGTCCGACCAGGATTAGCTAACCTTCGTGCTCCTCCGTTACTCTTTGGGAGGAGACCGCCCCAGTCAAACTACCCACCAGACAGTGTCCCTTACCTCGATTCAGAAGTATAGGTTAGAACATCAAACATTAAAGGGTGGTATTTCAAGGTCGACTCCACACACACTGGCGTGCATGCTTCTTTGCCTCCCACCTATCCTACACATTAAGGCTCAATGTTCACTGTCAAGCTATAGTAAAGGTTCACGGGGTCTTTCCGTCTTGCCACGGGTACACCGCATCTTCACGGCAATTTCAATTTCACTGAGTCTCGGGTGGAGACAGCCTGGCCATCATTACGCCATTCGTGCAGGTCGGAACTTACCCGACAAGGAATTTCGCTACCTTAGGACCGTTATAGTTACGGCCGCCGTTTACTGGGGCTTCGATCAAGAGCTTCTGCTTACGCATAACCCCATCAATTAACCTTCCAGCACCGGGCAGGCGTCACACCGTATACGTCCACTTTCGTGTTTGCACAGTGCTGTGTTTTTATTAAACAGTTGCAGCCAGCTGGTATCTTCGACTGATTTCACCTACATCCGCTTGGGAATTCAATTACCATCAGCGTGCCTTCTCCCGAAGTTACGGCACCATTTTGCCTAGTTCCTTCACCCGAGTTCTCTCAAGCGCCTGAGTATTCTCTACCTGACCACCTGTGTCGGTTTCGGGTACGATTAACTATAACCTGAAGCTTAGAGGTTTTTCCTGGAAGCAGGGCATCAATTACTTCACTGCCTTAGCAGCTCGTCATCACACCTCAGCGTCTCAGTGACCGGATTTGCCTAATCACACGCCTACATGCTTAACCCACCATCCAATAGGTGGTAAACCTAGCCTTCTTCGTCACCCCATCGCAGTTATAGCCAGTACGGGAATATTAACCCGTTTCCCATCAGATACGCCCTTCGGCCTCTCCTTAGGGGTCGACTCACCCTGCCCCGATTAACGTTGGACAGGAACCCTTGGTCTTCCGGCGAGCGGGCTTTTCACCCGCTTTATCGTTACTTATGTCAGCATTCGCACTTCTGATACCTCCAGCATGCCTCACAACATACCTTCTACGGCTTACAGAACGCTCCCCTACCCAATACACTTACGTGCACTGCCGCAGCTTCGGTGCATAGTTTTAGCCCCGTTACATCTTCCGCGCAGGCCGACTCGACTAGTGAGCTATTACGCTTTCTTTAAATGATGGCTGCTTCTAAGCCAACATCCTAGCTGTCTAAGCCTTCCCACTTCGTTTCCCACTTAACTATGACTTTGGGACCTTAGCTGGCGGTCTGGGTTGTTTCCCTCTTCACGACGAACGTTAGCACCCGCCGTGTGTCTCCCATGATTAAACTTGTCAGTATTCGGAGTTTGCATCGGGTTGGTAAGCCGGGATGGCCCCCTAGCCGAAACAGTGCTCTACCCCCAACAGTTACTCATGAGGCGCTACCTAAATAGCTTTCGGGGAGAACCAGCTATCTCCCGGTTTGATTGGCCTTTCACCCCCAGCCACAGGTCATCCGCTAATTTTTCAACATTAGTCGGTTCGGTCCTCCAGTTAGTGTTAACCAACCTTCAACCTGCCCATGGCTAGATCACCGGGTTTCGGGTCTATACCCTGCAACTTAACGCACAGTTAATACTCGGTTTCCCTTCGGCTCCCCTATTCGGTTAACCTTGCTACAGAATATAAGTCGCTGACCCATTATACAAAAGGTACGCAGTCACTACTACCCAACGGTAACAGCTCCCACTGATTGTACGTACACGGTTTCAGGGTCTATTTCACTCCCCTCCCGGGGTTCTTTTCGCCTTTCCCTCACGGTACTGGTTCACTATCGGTCAATCAGGAGTATTTAGCCTTGGAGGATGGTCCCCCCTTCTTCAGACAGGATATCACGTGTCCCGCCCTACTCTATAAGCTTCCACATATCGCACCTTCGTGTACGGGACTTTCACCCTCTATCGTGCGACTTTCCAGACGCTTCCACTAATACTATATGCTACCCGCTTGGGCTCCTCCCCTTTCGCTCGCCGCTACTTAGGGAATCTCGGTTGATTTCTTTTCCTCGGGGTACTTAGATGTTTCAGTTCTCCCGGTTCGCCTCATCTGACTATGTATTCATCAGATGATAGTGTAGTCACCTACACTGGGTTTCCCCATTCGGACATCGACGGCTATAGCGCCTTTTATCAGCTCACCGTCGCTTTTCGCAGATTAACACGTCCTTCTTCGCCTCTGATTGCCTAGGCATCCACCGTGTACGCTTAATTTCTTAACCTTACAACTCACAGTTGTCTCGGTTTTAATTACGCTTTTTTTCTCTCTCTTACGTTATCCACTTTATTTATTCGTCATTAATTAAAATTTATCGCTAACTTTTAATCATACGATTCTATAAAAGCTTTACATAAGAACGAGAACTCGTTTCTTTCAGCTTGTTCCTAATTGTTAAAGAGCTTTATCTTTCTATTTACTTAACAATAACTCTCAAGTAAATACAAACATAATTTCTAGAAAAATAATTTCATCACATTTTATGGCGTCCCCTAGGGGATTCGAACCCCTGTTACCGCCGTGAAAGGGCGATGTCCTAGGCCTCTAGACGAAGGGGACTTAATTATTTCTCTTTTAAACAAACAATCTGTGTGAACACTTACGAGCTCTTCGTAAGGAGGTGATCCAACCGCAGGTTCCCCTACGGTTACCTTGTTACGACTTCACCCCAGTCATGAATCACACCGTGGTAAACGCCCTCCCTAAGGTTAAGCTATCTACTTCTGGTGCAACCCACTCCCATGGTGTGACGGGCGGTGTGTACAAGGCCCGGGAACGTATTCACCGTAGCATTCTGATCTACGATTACTAGCGATTCCGACTTCATGGAGTCGAGTTGCAGACTCCAATCCGGACTTAGACGTACTTTATGAGGTCCGCTTACCCTCGCGAGCTCGCTTCTCTTTGTATACGCCATTGTAGCACGTGTGTAGCCCTGGTCGTAAGGGCCATGATGACTTGACGTCGTCCCCACCTTCCTCCGCTTTATCAACGGCAGTCTCCTTTGAGTTCCCGGCCTAACCGATGGCAACAAAGGATAAGGGTTGCGCTCGTTGCGGGACTTAACCCAACATTTCACAACACGAGCTGACGACAGCCATGCAGCACCTGTCTCACAGTTCCCGAAGGCACTCTCGTATCTCTACAAGATTCTGTGGATGTCAAGACCAGGTAAGGTTCTTCGCGTTGCATCGAATTAAACCACATGCTCCACCGCTTGTGCGGGCCCCCGTCAATTCATTTGAGTTTTAACCTTGCGGCCGTACTCCCCAGGCGGTCGATTTATCGCGTTAGCTTCGGAGCCCATCGC
>NZ_LZGS01000042.1 GCF_001690495.1 Gilliamella sp. App4-10 | reverse complement strand
ATAGCAGCAATTCTATATAAATAAAGTAAATCAAATTATTAACTATGATAGGTATGTTTTTGTATAACGAATAATACATTATAAAAAAACATCATTTAGGCAATTTTAGTGCAATATTAATTTTTACTATAATTTAACACTCATGTTTCATGTTTTCTTATCTATTGTTTTTTAAAGAAATAAAAATCTATTATTACTAAATTCTAAGAAAATTTTTAATATTTTCTTGTTTTTTTAAGACAGTTAGTAGACCTTGATTTACACAAGGTTGAGAAGAATAAGTATAATGCTTCCTAAGTTACTATATTTTACATTTAAATATAACGAAGGTTTTTATATTGATAATGTCTTTAATTAAACATACTAAGTGCGAAATAGCATTTAATAATATCAAGTTTCAACAACGAAGAATATCGTTTTACATGTAATAAATATATTCGATTTTGTTACTCTCTTATTTTAGCTAGGTCTATAAATATAATATCTAATCTGAAGTTACCGACTAATTACCGAATTTGTATTTTTAGTAATATTATTTTAGGAGTTTTAAAAAATGAATCTGATCTGGTCTGCAGTTGGGCAAGTTGTAAGTTCTTGCCTTCCGGTTTTTTTATTAATTTTTCTTGGTTGGTTATGCGTACAACAAGGGATCTTTTCAAAAGATTCTAAAAAATTATTATCAGGGCTTGTATCAAACTTTGTCTTTCCGGCTTTGCTTTTTGTGCATACCTCGCATGCCAAACCATCGCAAATATTTAATGGTATTTGGATGATTGCGTTTTTCTGTACTATGTCATTTTTATGGATAATTTGTTTTTTAACAAATAAGTACATTTTGCATAAAGAATTAAAGTCAACAGCGATGAATGCAATGTTGTGCTGCTTTCCAAATATGGGGGGTATGGGGGTTCCTTTCTTAACGCTAATGTTGGGGGCTGCTTCCACTATTTCAGTCGCGATTGCTAATTTTGTTGTTGCCTTATCATTGATTCCAATGACAATATTCTTATTAGAACTCTGTGATACTAAAATGTCTGGCGGTAAAGTCACCGGCGATATGATCTTTAATGCGGTAAAAAACTCGCTCATGAAACCGATGTTTTTGGCCGTTATTTTAGGACTCATTGTTAGTGTAACCGATGGAACCCAATGGTTACCTCATTTTGTGTTTAACACCTTTGATATTATGTCAAATGCTTGTAACTTTATATCGCTTATTGCAGTTGGTGTGGGTATTCATGGTGTTCAATTAAAATTATCTAAACCATTAATGATCAATATTGTATTGAAAAGTTTTATTACACCAATTGTTGCACTTATTTCCGTATACCTATTTGGTATCACTGGTATGGAAGCAGAAGAATTAGTTTTCCTATTGGCAATGCCAACAGCATCAACAGCGGTTATTTTGGCTTACAATTGGAATGTTGAGCAAGAACAAGCATCAAGCATTTTCTTTGCATCAACTGTCTTATCTATCTTTATTTTACCAACCTTACTACTTATTATGGATTTCACCGTTCCTGGCGTTGCTTAACAAACGTTAAATATTAATGCTCTCATTTAGAGTTACCTAAGTGAGGGCATTGAATAACAAGTACTCTCTAATATAAAAATATAAAAATATAAAAAATCAAAACGACTTAATCCAAAAGAACTAAAAATCTAATTTTTCCACACAACCGCATAATGACTTGAAAGTTTTTGCTAAGTGTTTCAAGCTGTTCACCAATTCCTATTGGCTCAAATGTGATCTCATTATCTCGAATAGACTCTCTTAACTATTAAATATTGATAATTTTTAAGTCATCTGATAAAAAAACAACTTGTTTGCTGCGGCAACAATTAGCAGATTGTATAAAAGGCGTAAATATTCAAATCTTTCACGTGATAATCTTCTTTTCTAATAAAAATGAGCGGTAAATAAACCCCTAAAAATAACATAATTCAATATAAGTATCAAAAGTGAGATAAATGTAAGCTTACCTTCTTTTCCTAATATATTGGTACCATATAAATGGTACTATTATTTTTATTCATTTTTTAAAAGTTTTAATTTGAAAGTTTATAATTATTTATTATGATTTTATTTGGCATGAATAAACATTTCACAACTCATAACCGATGCCAAGCCCTGCTAATACTGACATCAAGCTATTATATATCGTTTGAGTGGGAATAGCTTTACCGTTAAATTCGAGATCGCAAGTGGTACAAGCATTATAAGTTAATATCGGTTTGATAACCAAGCTCACAAACACTGCGAGTAGTTGAATCGATGCACCTATGACTCATCATCTCACGCTATACTTTCTTGCTGTAATTTTAGGCTATTTTGTAATGTAAACTCTGTATTGACTAAAGGCAATTTACCTACTGGAAATTAATGATTTTGAATATCAATCATAATTAGTGCTTGTTTCATATTTTGCTCCTTGGTTATCTTTCTATTTATAATTATGTGACAACTTTGTTTCTAGAAAAAATTGAGTATTATTATCGTTATAAAGTTAATCATCAATTAAAGCAGATAGTTTAATTGGCTTAAATTGATTCTACAGGTTATTAAATAATTCTTTAAAATTGAAAAAAGAGTTGCGAGCAAGTAAATTCTGTTATATTTTGTTCAATAGATTTAATTATTAACTCAGTTAAAGGTTTTTATTTTATGATTTGTTTTTGCGTTTTTGTGACTAAACATCATCATCACCATCATTCCTGAATAGTCTTTGGGCGATTGGTGCTGGAAGACGTTGATCTTCCGGTGATATCGCGAAAACAAATGGAGAACCCTCGGAAGATCAATCTTCCGGGGGTTTTTTGTTTGTGATTTATAAATTTTTTGGATAAGTTGGAGAATATTATGTTGGATAATTCGCGTTTACGCATTGCGATGCAAAAATCAGGTCGTTTAAGTGATGAGTCAAAAAAATTACTGGCACAATGTGGCATTAAGATTAATCTGCAAGAACAACGGTTAATTGCTTTTGCCGAAAATATGCCCATCGATATCTTGCGAGTTCGAGATGATGACATTCCCGGTCTGGTGATTGATGGCGTTGTCGATATTGGGATTGTCGGCGAGAATGTATTAGAAGAAGAAGTATTAGACCGGCAAGCCGAAGGCGAAAATCCACAATTCAAAAAATTACGCAGTTTAGATTTTGGTGGATGTCGTTTATCGATAGCTGCGCCTCGTGATTTTGTTTATACAGGTCCTGAATGTTTGAATGATCTGCGTATTGCGACCACTTATCCTCACCTGCTACGCCGTTATCTTGCACAATATAATGTTACCTTTAAAACCTGTTTGCTTAATGGTTCGGTCGAAGTTGCACCGCGCGCAGGACTTGCCGATGTGATTTGTGATTTGGTTTCAAGTGGCGCAACACTTGAAGCAAACGGTCTTAAAGAGATCGAAGTTATCTATAAATCAAAAGCCTGTTTAATCCAGCGCCAAGGCGAAATGCCACCAGTAAAACAAGAGCTGATTGATAAAATCATGACTCGAATTCAAGGTGTCATTCAAGCACGTGGATCCAAATATATTATGCTACACGCTCCAACCGCCGTTTTAGAAGATGTAGTTGCCCTGCTTCCAGGGGCAGAAAATCCAACTATTTTACCTTTAACCGGTGAACAAAATCGTGTGGCGCTACATATGGTGAGCAGTGAATCACTCTTTTGGGAAACTATGGAAAAACTAAAAGCATTAGGCGCCAGCTCAATTCTGGTCTTACCAATTGAAAAAATGATGGAGTAATAATATGAAACTCTCTTATTGGCAACAATGTACAAATGAACAACAAATAGCGCTATTAACACGCCCAGCTATCACGGCCTCTGATTCGATTAGCAAAGCAGTAACAGATATTTTGGCTCAAGTTAAAAAAAATGGCGATGAAGCATTAAAAGCGCTAAGTAACAAGTTTGATAAAGTTCAAATTAAGCAGATTAAATTAACTCAAGATGAAATTAAAGCAGCTACTAGTCGCGTTAATTCTGATTTAAAACAAGCCATGCAACTTGCAGTTGCTAATATTAATAAGTTTCACCAAGCTCAAGTAAAACAAGCCATTACGGTTGAAACTATGCCAGGTGTAAAATGTCAGCAAGTGACCCGCCCTATTGATTCAGTGGGACTCTATATTCCGGGTGGTTCCGCCCCTTTATTATCAACCGTGTTAATGCTGGCAATACCGGCTAAAATTGCGGGTTGTCGTAAAGTGATTTTATGTTCGCCTCCACCGATTGCCGATGAAATATTATATGCAGCTGAACTTTGTGGCATTACCGAGATTTATCAACTTGGTGGAGCTCAAGCGATTGCTGCTATGGCATTTGGTACTGAATCGGTGCCTAAAGTGGCTAAAATTTTTGGTCCAGGCAATGCTTACGTTACCGAAGCCAAACGCCAAGTAAGTCAACGCCTTGATGGTGCCGCCATTGATATGCCTGCGGGTCCTTCTGAGGTGCTGGTTATTGCTGATAGTTCGGCAAACCCTGATTTTATTGCTGCCGATCTGTTATCACAAGCCGAACATGGTCCTGATTCGCAAGTGATACTGCTTACCCCTGACGAGGTCATTGCACAAGCGGTATCAATCGCCGTCGATAAGCAACTTGCCCAACTATCGCGCAAAGAGATTGCGGAAAAAGCCTTGAAAGAGAGTCGCTTAATTGTAACGAAAGATTTAACTCAGTGCATTAACATCAGCAATCGTTATGGTCCCGAACACTTAATTATTCAAACAGCCAATGCGGATGAATTAGTTGAACAGATCACCAGTGCTGGTTCAATATTTTTAGGCAATTGGTCGCCTGAATCAGTCGGTGATTATGCTTCTGGGACTAATCATGTACTGCCAACATATGGCTATACCGCAACATATTCTAGCCTTGGGCTGGCTGATTTTCAAAAAAGAATGACAGTACAAAAATTATCGCCAGAGGGCTTAAAAGCAATCGGAAATGCTGTCGAACTTATGGCCGAAGCCGAACAACTCACCGCCCATAAACACGCGGTAACTTTACGCCTAGCGGCATTAAATTCAATGGGTTAAAAATAGGTGGATAACATGGATATCAATCAATTAGTTAGAAAAAATATTCAGAAACTAACGCCTTATCAATCCGCCCGTCGGATTGGCGGTAATGGTGATGTGTGGCTCAATGCGAACGAATACCCCGTCGCACCACATTTTGAATTAACCGAACAAACCTTAAACCGTTATCCAGAGCCACAACCAGAAAAAGTGATTCAGCGTTATGCTCAATATGCAGGTGTACAACCCGATCAGTTAATTGTTAGCCGCGGCGCTGATGAAGCTATTGAATTATTAATGCGTGCATTTTGCGAGCCTGAAAAAGACAGTATTTTGTACTGCCCACCAACTTATGGCATGTATCAAGTGAGTGCTGAAACGTTAGGCATAAAAACCAAAACAGTCCCAACCAAAGCCGATTGGCAGCTTGATCTTGAGGGTATTGAGCAGCATCTTGATGGCGTTAAACTGATTTATGTCTGTTCACCAAATAATCCAACGGGTAACTTAATTGATCCTGAGGATATTAAGGCGTTGCTCAATATTGCTAACAATCGTGCTTTAGTGGTGATTGATGAGGCTTATATTGAGTTTTCCCCTAACTCAACGGTGGTGAGTTGGCTTGCTAACTACTCTAATTTAGTGGTGTTACGTACACTATCAAAGGCATTCGCTTTAGCGGGATTACGTTGTGGTTTTACGATTGCGAATAAACCGGTGATTAATGCATTACAAAAAGTCATTGCCCCCTATCCACTCGCTACGCCTGTGGCCGATATTGCATCACAAGCGCTGAGTAAAGATGGCATTAATGCCATGAAGTTGCATGTAATCAATTTGAACAAACAAAAAGAAAAATTTGCCAGTTCGCTAGCACAGTTATCAGTTGTTGAAAAAATTTATCCGAGTTCGTCCAACTATTTATGTGTGAAGTTTCAAGATAATAAAGACGTGTTTAATATCTTATGGAATAGAGGGATTATTTTACGCGATCAAAGCAAGTCGATTGGTCAAAATAATATGATTCGAATCACCATTGGCACCCAAGCTGAGTGTGAAGCAGTAATTTCTGCGCTCAAGGCAATAAAATAGGAGCAAAAATGTTACAAAAATACTTATTTATTGATCGAGATGGTACATTAATTACCGAGCCTCCAATTGACTTTCAAGTTGATCGTTTTGATAAGCTGGCTTTTGAACCGAATGTGATCCCTGCTCTGCTTAAACTACAAGCAGCAGGGTACAAATTAGTGATGGTCACCAATCAAGATGGGCTGGGTACTAGCAACTATCCACAAGCAGATTTTGATGGACCGCATAATCTAATGATGCAGATTTTTAAATCACAAGGCATTAATTTTGAAGATGTGCTAATTTGCCCTCACTTTCCCGAAGATAACTGTGAATGTCGTAAACCTAAAATCCAATTAGTGTTTCCTTATCTTACCAGTGGTAAACTGGACAAACAAAATAGCTACGTTATTGGCGATAGGATAACGGACATTCAATTAGCTGAAAATATGCAAATCAAAGGGTTACGATATCATCCTGAAGATTTAAACTGGCACGAAATTGCGCAACGATTAACTGTCACTAATCGCTATGCTAAAGTTGAACGCAATACCAAAGAAACGAAAATATTAGTCGAAGTATGGCTCGATCGCCAAGGTGGCAGTCAAATTAATACGGGAATTGGTTTTTTTGATCATATGCTCGATCAAATTGCTACACACGGCGGTATTAAGCTCAATATCCAAGTAGCGGGTGATTTGCATATTGATGATCACCACACCATCGAGGATACTGGACTGGCGTTAGGCGAGGCACTTAAAATAGCACTCGGTGATAAACGCGGCATTACGCGTTACGCATCTGTTATTCCAATGGATGAGTGTTTAGCCAAGTGTGCAATTGATATTTCAGGGCGCCCTTATCTTAAATTTAAAGCCGAATTTACCCACCAAAAAGTAGGCGATATGAGCACACAAATGGTTGAGCATTTCTTCTACTCACTGAGTTATGCTATGGCTATCGCGTTACATATTGAAACCGAAGGCAATAATGATCATCACAAAGTTGAAAGCTTATTTAAAGCCTTTGCGCGCACATTAAAGCAAGCAATCAAAATTGAAAGTGATCGATTGCCAAGTTCAAAAGGAGTGCTATAAATGAAGATTGTCATTCTTGATACTGGCTGCGCTAATCTTTCATCGGTCAAATATGCTGTGCAACGGTTAGGTTATGATCCAATCATTAGCCTTGATCCTGATATCGTGCTAAGTTCAGACAAACTGTTTCTACCAGGGGTAGGCTCAGCAAGTTCAGCTATGCAAAAACTAAAAGAACGCAATTTAATAGAGCTTATCAAAGTTTGTACGCAACCGGTATTAGGGATCTGCCTTGGTATGCAACTTTTAGCAAATTACAGCAATGAAGGGTATGTGCATACTTTAGGAATTATCCCTGAAAACGTTGTTGAAATTCCTGATTATGGTCTACCTTTGCCACACATGGGGTGGAATCAAGTCTACCCAAAAGCCGGTCATCATCTTTTTCGAGATATTCCTGATGGTGCTTATTTTTACTTTGTACATGGATACGCGATGCCACTATGTTCAGCAACAATAGCAGAAACCAATTACGGCGAAAGCTTTACCGCTGCCGTACAAAAAGAAAACTTCTACGGCGTGCAATTTCATCCCGAGCGTTCTGGCTCAGCCGGTGCAAAATTGCTCAAAAACTTTTTGGAGATGTAACTATGACAACGTTTCCAATGATCATTCCTGCCCTTGATCTAATTGAAGGATCCGTTGTGCGATTACATCAAGGTGATTATGCGAAAAAGCGCAATTATGGCAATAATCCCCTTTTGCGTTTACAAGATTATGAAAAACAAGGCGCTAAACTATTGCATCTTGTTGATTTAACCGGAGCGAAAAATCCAACCGCGCGCCAAATTTCGTTAATACAAACGTTGATTAATGGCGTACAAGTGCCTATTCAAGTGGGTGGAGGCATTCGTACTGAAAAAGATATACAATCATTACTATCCGCCGGTGCCGCTCGCGTAGTAATTGGCTCAACAGCGATTAAACAACCCGAATTGGTCAAAATGTGGTTCACAAAATATGGCGCAGAAAGATTAGTGTTGGCTCTGGATGTTCGCATTGATAAACAAGGCAATAAATATGTTGCCATTCATGGCTGGCAAGAAGATTCAAAACAGACATTAGAACAAGTGATTGAGGATTATTTACCTTATGGTTTACAACATGTACTGTGCACGGACATTTCAAAAGATGGCACACTAAGTGGCTCAAACATTAAATTGTATCAAGAAATCAGCCAAAAATACCCACAAATTGCTTTTCAAGCATCTGGCGGTATTGGTCAGTTAAATGATGTTAAAGCACTACAAAATAGTGGCGTAGCAGGTGTGATTGTTGGCCGAGCTTTGCTTGAAGGAAAATTTACTGTTCAGGAGGCAATTTCATGTTGGCAAAAAGAATAATTCCTTGTTTAGATGTTCGCGATGGTCAAGTGGTTAAAGGTGTGCAATTTCGAAATCACGAAGTTATTGGTGATATTGTGCCTTTAGCAAAGCGCTATGCGCAAGAAGGGGCTGATGAATTGGTCTTTTATGATATTACCGCCTCGTCAGATGGGCGAGTGGTTGATAAAAGTTGGGTTGCAAAAGTGGCCGAAGTTATTGATATCCCCTTTTGTGTTGCTGGCGGAATTAAAACTGTTGAAGATGCTGGGCAAATATTAAGCTTTGGTGCCGATAAAATTTCGATTAATTCCCCTGCGATTGCCGATCCCAATTTAATTACAAGGCTTGCAGATCGTTATGGTGTGCAGTGTATTGTGGTTGGTATTGATACTTGGTATGACAAAGAATCAAACAATTATCATGTTTATCAATTTACAGGTGACGAAAAACGCACCGTTGCCACAAAATGGAATACGCTTGATTGGGTACAAGCGGTGCAAAAACGTGGTGCGGGCGAAATTGTTCTAAATATGATGAACCAAGACGGCGTTCGTAATGGGTATGATCTTAAGCAACTGAAAGCGGTTCGCGATATTTGCAAGGTACCGCTGATTGCTTCAGGTGGTGCGGGAAATATGGTGCATTTTTTACAGGCATTTGACCAAGCTGAAGTTGACGGTGCATTGGCAGCCTCCGTTTTTCATAAGCAAATCATTAATATTGGTGAACTTAAACAATATTTGGTACAACATGGAGTAGATATTCGATTATGTTAACTCAAAATTGCAATACCCAATTAAATTTACAACAACTTGATTGGCAAAAAGTAGATAATTTAATGCCGGTCATTATTCAGCATTATGTATCTGGTGATGTATTAATGCTTGGTTATATGAATCAAGAAGCGTTAATACAAACACAAAGCAGTGGTAAAGTCACTTTTTATTCACGCACCAAACAGCGCCTTTGGACCAAAGGTGAAACTTCTGGTAACGTTTTAAATATCGTGAGTATTTCGGCTGATTGCGATAATGATACGTTACTGATTTTAGTGAATCCAGTTGGTCCAACTTGCCATACCGGCACAACAAGTTGCTTTGCTAATGCTAAAAGCGAATGGGGATTTTTGTTTGAATTAGAGCAATTAATCGCTACACGAAAAAATGCCGATCCTAAGTCATCGTATACGGCAAAACTGTATCATGATGGCACAAAACGAATAGCGCAAAAAGTGGGAGAAGAAGGTGTTGAAACCGCCCTTGCTGCGACAGTTCATGATCGAGAAGAGTTAAAAAATGAATCTGCGGATTTGGTTTATCATTTATTAGTATTACTCCAAGATCAAAATCTGTCACTACAAGATGTGATTGGCATTTTAAAAACAAGGCATAAATAATAAAAATAATCAAAGTGCGAATCATATCGCACTTTGATTTACATCTTTTTTATTATGATAAAAAATAAATCAACTTAGCAAACAGGCAATTTTACTCCATTAAACATCGCTAATACTTCGATATTATTTTCACATAACATGAGTTTATCGACAGTTTGTCGATCCAAATGTGGTGAAAACTGCTGAATAAAATCATACATATAACTGCGTAAAAATAACGAACGAGCAAAAACGATATAGGTTGTACTGTAGGGGAAAATATGACCAGCACTCAGTACAACAAAATCATCCTCTGAAGTATTATTCACCGCCATTTTTGCGACAATGCCAATACCGACGCCCAATTTAACATAGGTTTTAATTAACTCAGCGTCTGTTGTACTAAAAACAATATTAGGCGACTGATTAGCGCGTAAGAAAGCTTGATTTAAATCGGAACCATCATTAGAAAAATCGTAACTGACTAATGGATATTTTGAAAGTTGTTCAATTGTAATTAAGCTGCTTTTGGCAAGTGGGTGATCTTTCATCACAATCACAGCTTGGTTCCAGTGATAGCAAGGTAAGGCAATCATATCATCGCTAAGTTGAGAAATGTCGGTCACAATAGCCAATTCGGCCTGCCCTGCTTGAGCTTGTGACATGCATTGAGAAGAGGTCCCTTGCTCCATATGCAAAGTAATACTTGGATACTGTTGCATAAACTGTTGGATCACAACGGGTAAGGTATAACGTGCTTGAGTATACGTTGTGGTAATAGTTAATGAGCCTTGATTTGGCTGACTAAACTCTTTGGCAATAATTTTAATATCGCTCGATTTATTGAGGATTTCTCGAGCAAGAGCAATAATTTTTTCACCAACTGGCGTTACTTCTGAAAGGTGCTTACCTACCCGGGTAAATATCTGAATGCCAAGCTCATCCTCTAATAATTTTATTTGTTTGCTTATACCTGGTTGAGAAGTATACAGTTTTTCGGATGTCAACGATACGTTAAGATCGTTATTAACGACTTCAACAATATAGCGTAATTGTTGCAATTTCATGACACACAAAAGCTCCTTTAACTGTATGCTTTTCTCCCTTTTAATCATATTACAAAAGGGAGAATTGGTAAGGTAAATCTTTTCACAGCCTAGCACAAACAAAAATAATTATTTTTATACTAAAACGCATACTTTCCTGAAACTTTTTGACAACATTCAGGTGTGCTTACCTATTTTTTACTATTGATCCATTTGCCATCCACATATTGCATCACCCAACCTGTCGATTTTCCATTAATTTCCGAGGTAACATATTGTTGTTTGTTTTTACGGCTGAAACGAACAATTGCTGGATTACCATCAGGATCTTTATTAGGTGCTTCGGTCAAGTAGATAAATTTTTCTGGTAGACGGTCTTTAAAGCGTTGTAACTCTTCAATCAACGGCGCTCTCGTCTCCCTTGATTTTGGAAAGTTATGTGCCGCCAAAAAGATACCCGCTGCACCATCACGTAATACAAAATGCGCATCGGATTTGCTACATTGAAGTTCTGGTAAATCTACCGGATCTTCTTTAGGTGGTGCAACATCACCATTTTTTAAGATTTTACGCGTATTTTTACAATCCTGATTAGTACAACCCATATATAATCCAAATCGGCCTGATTTTAAGTGCATTTCAGATCCACATTTTTCACATTCGATAATCGGCCCTTCGTAACTTTTAACTTTAAAATTCCCTTTTTCAATTAATGAACCATCACAAATTGGGTTATTGCCACAAATATGCAATTTACGCTCGTTATCAAGCAAATAACTATCCATTGCAGTGTGACATTTTGGACAGCGTTTCCGCGCTCTTAAAGCTTCGGTTTCAGCTGTTTCGGCTTCTTCCAAGATATTTAAAGTTTCGTGCTCAGGAATTAAATTAATGGTTTGTTTGCAACGCTCTTTAGGTGGCAACGCATAGCCTGAACAGGCTAAAAATACACCTGTACCCGCAGTTTTAATGCCCATTTCACGACTACAATTAGGGCATTTAATTTCAGGTGTTAACACTAATGGATTAAGTTGCATACCGCCTTTATCGGGTGCTTGTTCGGCAACCTCAAGATGCTGACTAAAATCACTAAAAAATTGATCGAGCACTTCGCGCCATTCTTGTTTTTTATGAGCGATTTCATCCAATGCATGTTCCATACGTGCGGTAAAGTCATAACTCATTAGGTCATTAAAGTTTTCGCTAAGTCTATCGGTAACAATTTCACCGATTTTTTCAGCATAAAAACGGCGATTATCTAAACGTACATATCCGCGATCTTGAATTGTCGAAATAATGGTTGCATAAGTCGATGGGCGACCAATTTCACGTTTTTCAAGCTCTTTAACCAGTGATGCTTCGTTATACCGAGCGGGTGGTTTGGTAAAGTGCTGATTTGGATTTAAGATGATTAAATCGAGTTTGTCGTTGACTGATAACGGCGGTAATATCCTATCTTCATTATTTTTCGTCAATTGCGGTTGCACTTTAGTCCAACCGTCAAAACGCAATGTACGACCTTTGGCCTTTAAAGTAAAATCACCTGATTTAACTGTAATTGTTGTTGAGTTATATTCGGCCGATGTCATTTGACAAGCTACAAATTGGCGCCAAATCAGTTGATATAATTTACCCGCATCAGCTTCAATGTCACTAATATTATCAGCAAGAATAGTAACATCTGATGGGCGAATCGCCTCATGCGCTTCTTGTGAATTCTTTTTACTACTGTATACATTAGGTGATTTTGGCAAATATTTATCACCAAATTTGTTGCCAATATAATCTCGTACCATGGTTAATGCATCTTGACTCAAGTTAGTAGAATCGGTACGCATATAGGTAATATAACCCGCTTCATATAATCTTTGAGCTAACATCATGGTCTTTTTAACACCAAAACCAAGACGAGTACTCGCGGCTTGCTGTAAAGTTGAAGTAATAAACGGTGCAGTTGGATTACTTTTAGTCGGTTTTTCTTCAATATTCGTTACTTGATATTGGTTTTGATTAAGTCCTGCTAGCGCAATATCAATGGCAACTTTATCTTTTGGTTCAAACGCTTCGTTTTTATAATGAGTTACTTGCAGAGTTAACGACTCATTTTTCGCTGTATTCAAATCAGCAAAAAGATCCCAATATTCTTCAGGAATAAAGGCATGGATTTCACGTTCACGTTCAACAACTAGACGCACTGCAACTGACTGAACACGACCAGCAGATAAGCCTCTAGCAACCTTTTTCCAAAGTAATGGCGATAGCATAAAACCCACAACCCGATCCATAAATCGACGCGCTTGCTGTGCATTGACCCGATCCATATCGAGCATTGATGGCTGGTTAAAGGCATTTTTGATCGCTGTTTTGGTGATTTCGTTAAACACAACGCGACGATATTTGCTATCGTCTCCGCCAATCACATCTTTAAGATGCCAAGCAATGGCTTCCCCTTCTCTATCCAAGTCAGTTGCTAGATAGATCATATCTGCATCTTTAGCCAATTTTTTTAATTCTGACACCACACGTTCTTTACCGGGTAAAATTTGGTAATGCGCTTGCCAGCCATTATAAGGATCGACACTCATTCGATCGACTAAGATTTGCTTTTCAGAGCGTTTTACTTTTTTCTCGGCTTTGTCTTTGGTATCTTTTGTTAGCTTTTCAGCTCGTTGACTACTACCACTAACTGGCAAATCACGAATGTGACCTACGCTTGATTTAACCACGAAATCTTTGCCAAGATATTTATTAATCGTTTTTGCTTTGGCTGGTGATTCCACAATAACAAGGGATTTTCCCATAATAAAACCTTTTTATTCTGTTGTTTGTATTATTTACTATCGAGCTTCACATCAAGAAGCGACAGTAAATCATCTTTAATTGTTGATACTTTCGTAGCATATTGCTCTTTCTGTTCTGCATCTTCAATTAATTGCGTAATGGTTTGTGACAGCGTGCATCCACGGCGTTTGGCTAAATTAGCCAATCGTTGCCAAACTAAAAATTCCAAATCAATCGACTTTTTTCGGGTATTTTGCTGTTCTGCATTAAAATGCCGTTTTCGTCTTGCACGAATAGTTTGCTTCAGGCGATTATCTAAATCGGGATTTAAATGTTGTTTTATCCAATCAACGACACCAGTTGGATTATGTTCTAATAATAATAACTCACTGACCGCATGCTGTGCAGCGCTTTTTTCAATATAACGTGTAATTGACTCGCCTTCTAGATGCCTTTTTACTAGATAGTGCCATTTCCAACCACATTCTAGGTTTTCTAGTTGTTGATATTTCATTGGTTCATCTTGTGACGCTGTAACTGAATATATAGTTGTAGCATAATCTAGTCACACAATAAAGAAAATTATTGCATTTGACAAATTTTTTATAAATCTGCTATCGTTGCTCTTTCATTTTGATCTTTATTTAAGGAATTCCCATAATGGCTAAAGCAGATGCTATTTATATTAACGGCTATATTTACACCGCGGACAAACAAGATAGTGTCTGCGAGGCAATAGCAATCGAAAATGGCTATATTATTGCAACTGGCACTACGCAAGAAATAAATAACAGTCACTATGTTGATAACCATACAACCATTTATGACCTACAAGGTAAAACGATGATGCCAGGGATCATTGATTCGCATCTACATACATTTTGGGGCGGAATGCAATTATCCTCTTGTAATTTAAATTATCAAAGCTTAACCATTGATGATACTTTAGCTATTATTCAAACGCATTTAGATAAAGATTTGACAGATAACAGCGCAAATTGGTTACAAGTTCGAGGATGGTTGCGCCAAGAAGTGTTGCCAATCGGTACTGATATTACTCGCTTTGATCTTGATCGGCTCAATACAAAACGCCCTGTTATTTTGTTTTCTAATGACTGCCATACTTTAGTTGCGAATAGCATTGCTTTAGAGAAATTTGGTTTAGATAGAAACACCCCTGAACCAACCGATGGAAAGATTGGTCGTACTGATGACGGTGAATTAAATGGCATATTAGAAGATGCCCCGGCTATGCGTGCGTTTGACAGCATTTCTAAACTCACCGATGAACAAGCAGTCAACATTGCTAAATTATCGCAAGCAGAACTCAATAAACAAGGTGTTACTGCTGTTATGGATGCTCGAATTACCGAAACCCAAGCCGATGCATTTTTAACACTACAACAACAAGACCAACTATCGATTCGCTTATTTGGTGCGCGTGAATTACCGCCAGATGATGTATCCTCAATTGAAGAAATTCCAACTCTACTTAACAAAGTTAAACAGTTCGCTGCACGTTACGACGATAAAAACTGGCAACCAAAACCTGGTATCAAAATCTCACATACCAAATTATTTGTAGACGGCGTAATGCAAGCACCTTTAATGACCGCACGTTTGCTTAAACCATATAATTTAGCTGACGAAAAAGATCGTTACGGTGATCTTTATTATTCAACTGAAATGTTAGATGCTCTCATTCTTGAATCAGCAAAAGCAGGATTTCATCCGCATATGCATACTGTTGGTGAAGGTGCGATTGAAGTGGTGCTTGATGCTATTGAAAAAATGCGAAAAACCTTACCTGATGAGGATATTCGCCCAAGTACAGCACACAATGAATTAAGTGCTGCACATCAATTTACAAGGTATAAGCAATTGAATGCTTGTGTGGTCTTTTCATTTCAATGGGCAGGATGTAGTTCGGCAATGGTTGAGCAATATCAAACCCTCTTTGGCCCAGAGCGTTATAATGGTTTAGAAGCACACGGGCAATATATTGATGCAGGTGTGACATGTGCTTTCGGTAGCGATTGGCCAATTGATCCATTAAATGAATGGTACGATTTCCAAATTGCGATGACACGAAAAATTGATGACGAGCATCCGCGATTAAACAATGATCGCAATCTAACCGCTATTGAAGTATTACGTAGTGCCACTATTAATGCCGCATATGTATTAAAACAAGATCAATACATTGGGTCAATTGAGAAAGGTAAATTTGCTGATTTGATTATTTTAGATCGCAATCCATTTACTATTCCAGCAACCGATATGCAAAATGTCAAGGTTTTAACAACTATTGTGGGCGGTAAAATCGTTTATCAACAAGCATAATTTAAACTTTATGTCTTTAATTTACAAAATGCTACACCAACCATGATTGGTGTAGCATAGGTTATTATTTAGACTTTAGTCAACTTGAGCAACTATTTCGGTTTCCACAGCTGTTGGTTTCGTGAAATGTAAGATAGCGGCAATAATTAATGCGCCAATAAACATATCAATGACATACCACAGCGTCGCTTTGGTCACTCCACCTAATGCGACTAAACCGCCAAATGCTACCAATGATTCAATCCCATTAATCATACCTAGCATACCTGCGATGGCAGTGCCAACAACAATAGCAATAATAACACGCATTGGATCTTTGGCCGCAAAAGGGATTGCACCTTCAGTAATACCCGCCAATGATAAAAAGAAAGCGGTAATACCAAACTCTTTTTCTTCTTTGGTATATTTTGGGCGTGAAACAATTAATGATGACATAGCTAAACCTAATGGTGGAATAGCACAGCACATACGAAATACCCCATTTGGACCATAAACCCCCTCCGCCATTGCCGCTAAGGTAAATGCAGTCGCCGCCTTACTACATGGTCCTCCCATATCTAGCGCCGCTAATATACCAATGCCAATCCCTAAAAATGCGGCATTAACCTCTGACATACCTTGTAAAGTTGCGACCATAGCTTTGACAAACCAATCGAGCGGATAAGATAGACCATAAATGTAAAGTGGTGCCATCACTAATATCGTCACTGTAGGGATAATCATCACTGGCATAATCGATGCAATTACTGGATGAACTTTAATCGTTTTAAACCATTTAACAAAATAGCCGATTAAAATACCAAAAATCATTGCGCCAATAAATCCAGTATTGACTTGATTAGAACCAATTGGATTATTAACCACATAACCCATAATAAATGCAGGCGCTAAAGCAGCATTGCCGCCAATGGAATAAGCCATATAAGCAGCAAGCACTGGCACCATCATAGCAAAACCATATAAGGCAACCTGTTTTAAATCCATAAAGAATTGATTACTTGGCTCAATATTGCCATTAGTCACATCCCCTGTCATTAACACAATAGAAAACAATATTCCTGATGCGATAATAACGGGTAAAAACTTACTAATACCCGTATTTAATGCTCTAAATATTTCTTTACCGATACAATCTTTAACCACTGTAGTCGACATCACATTTGCATTATTAAAAATATTGGCAGTATTTTTAACGGCTTCACCAGTACTCACTTTTATGACATTTTTATAAGGCTCAAGCCTATCGACATTTTCAATTGAAATATCAGTCGCTAATAAAATCACATCGGCACTTTTAAGATCTTGTTCGGTTAATGAATTTTCAATACCTGCGGCACCTTGTGTTTCGACTTTATACTCCCAACCACGCTTTTTCGCCTCATTTTCAATTTTTTGCTTAGCAATATAAGTATGTGCCATCCCTGCAGTACACGCACAAATCGCAACAATCTTTTTTTTACTCATATAATCCTCTGATTTTATTAGCTACAGATTGAATATCGCTTTTAAGCAAATCTTCGACAAAATCATCATTAGCTAAATTCGATGCTAATTTAGCAATAATGGATAAGTGCTCTTTATTGGCATGCTCTGGAGCACCAATCATAACGATTAATTTCACTTTATTATCATTATTCCAAATGATGCCATCGCCATATTTCCCCACCACAATAAATGGTGTTTTAACAGCACTACTTTTTGCATGTGGCAAGGCAATATCAGGTAGCACATCGGTTTCCATTTCTTGTTCATGCGCCATAACATCGTCAAAAAAGGTTTTGACATTAGTTAAATAAGCTTGGCTAGTTTCAACCATTAGATGGATAACTGTTGATTTTTGAGTAACAACATTACCCGTTAAATCAACCGGTAAAACAGGGATTGACTGCATAAATTCATCCTCTTACTAATAATAGATTATTCGCAATAACGCAATTTTCACTCTACTTAGATTGCAGATAAAATATACAATAATTTATTTGCACTGACACTTATTTTGTCTAATAAATAATAGATTTGGATCACAAATATGCAAATAGAGAATTAACCGTTTAACCAAATACTCTAAATTAAATTGGACTAAAATCACTAATAATATGCTTTAAAGGTAATAATTTGTTTGCTTTAGTATCATTTTACTAAAAATTAACTTGCATAATTATCACAATATGGCAGAATTCCCTGCCGCTTTAAGCGGGTAAAAAGGCAAAACTATACTTAGTAGTTTTTTATTGTTTTTTGGGACAGAGGAGCAAAGTCATGTCCGCAATAAAAATGAAACGAGTTTTAACCACACCTGCATTGATTGCATTTGGTTTAGCTTATATGGTTCCTTTGGGGATCTTTACCACTTATGGGGAAGTGACAGTATTAAGTAACGGTCACTTACCTATAGCTTATATTATCACCCTAGCTATGATCTTTTTTACAGCATTAAGCTATTGCCGAATGGCAAATAAGCTTCCAATTGCTGGTTCTGCCTATTCGTATGTTCAACATACGTTTGGTGGTAAAATTGGATTTTTGGTGGGTTGGGCACAAATCCTTGATTACCTATTTTTACCAATATTAAATTATTTGGTACTCGGTATTTATCTTAACGAAGCATTTCCTAGCGTTCCTGCGTATGTTTTTGTACTTGGATCATTGATTGGTGTTAGTCTTTTAAATTATCTGGGTATTAAATTGATTAATTCGGTGAATTTCACTTTAATTATTGTTCAGATGATTTTTATTGGATTATTTATATTTTTGACTTTAGTTAATGTGGATTTAACCCCTGAAGCAATGATAAAACCACTACAAGTTAATGCGAATGATTTGAGTGGTTTAATGTCAGGTGCAGCAATATTATGCCTCGCTTTTTTAGGATTTGATGCCATTGCTACCTTGGCAGAAGAGTCTAACGATGCACAAAAATCGCTTCCAAGAGCCATTATCTGGACTGTTCTTATTGCTGGTTGTATTTTTTTAGTAGTTTCTTATTGTGCACATTTAGCTTACCCTAAATGGAGTGATTTCATCGATAATAAAGATACTGCAAGTTTAGATGTGGTTCGTCAAGTTGGTAATATCAGCCAATTAGGCAGTAATTTTATGTATAACTTCTTCCAAGCTGCATATTTAACAGGTGTCTTTGCATCGGCAATGACTGCACAAACGAGTGTATCAAGAATATTCTATGCAATGGGGCGTGAAGGTGTGTTACCTAAACAAATCTTTTATAAAATTCATCCACGCTTTAGAACCCCTTACTTGTCGATTATTTTTGTCGCCTGTTTTTCATTACTGTCATTAGTATTAGATCTTAGTTTAGTTGTTTCAATGATCAGTTTTGGTGCTTTAGTTGCATTTACCTTTGTTAATTTATGTGTAATTAAAAGCTATTTAGGCAATACCAAGAAAAAAACATTCTCTGTCCTATTCAAATATGGCATGCTACCTGCCATTGGCGTTTTACTCTCACTATGGTTATGGACAAGTCTTGATGCTACAGCGATGATTGTTGGTTTAGTTTGGTTGGCAATGGGTTTTCTTTATTTACTTTATCTTACTCGAGGATTTACGCGTTTGTTACCTTCGATTGATCATAAAGAACTACATTCGATTATCAAAGATTAACCATTCAATTGGATAAATATGTCTACTATAAAGTATTTAGTTAACGCCTTCTTTACACTTCCGTCGACGATCGTCGACGGAATAAATTTCTTAAAAATGATTACGAGATTAACTCAGTAATTATTCACCAAAGCCTGTTGCGAATAACTCACGGATTTCGTCCATTGCTGCTTGCTCATCTTCACCATCACAGATGATTTCAACAGTAGAACCGCCTTTAACGCCAGCACCAAGTAAACCCATCATGCTTTTTAATTTGATTGCTTTGTCATTGTAAACAAGCTCAATGGATGATTTATAGCGACCAGCTAATTTTACAAGTGTTGTTACCGGGCGTGCATGTAAACCCGTTGAATTTTTTACTACCATTTGCTCTTTTAACATAATAAAGTCCTTATTTATATATTAGCATTAATACAATGCCTGTATTTATATCATAATTTAAACAGCTTTGCTCTTTTTTTACATGTAAACTTGTATAATTTATATAATCTATTCTGGTTATCTAAACTTGGTATTAAAGTTATGTCCAAAAATAACGTACAACATGAAAAAAGATAGGGGCTGCAAAACAGACAGAATCTAAACGATCAAGAACCCCACCATGACCACCGATTAGATTTCCCCAATCCTTTATGCCTCTGTCACGTTTGATGGCTGACATAACCAAACCTCCCAAAAACCCTAATAACGTAATCATAAGTGAAATCAAACCAGCTTGCATAAAGCTAAAAGGTGTTAGCCAAAATAGGCAAGCACCAATTAAACTTGCTGATAAAATTCCTCCAATAAACCCTTCAACGGTTTTAGAGGGTGATAAATTTGGGCTAATTTTGTGTTTACCGAATAATTTTCCAAACATGTATTGCAATACATCTGAAAGTTGAACAACTAATACTAAAAAAGCAATTAAAAGCAGATTACGATCTTGGTAATTACTGATTGGTAATATTAATAGTGCAGGCACGCAAGAAATGCTATAAACCGTAATCATTAGTCCCCATTGTACTTCAGCTATTCTCGCTAAAAAATGATCGGTTGAGCCGGTTATTGCCGCCAAGATCGATAATAGTAAAAAGCCATAAACAGGAATAAAAATGCTAAACAATCCATACCATGACATAACCACTAAAATATATTGCAAAGGTAAAGCAATAAAATAAGCAAATATCAATGCATAAGAATCGTAACGACTAATAGGCGTTAAGGTTAAAAATTCACGTAATGCAATGCCTGATAACACAAAGAATAGAAAAATGATAGCCAATTCTCCTACCCAAAAAGTAACTCCAATAATTGCCACCATTACCCACCAAGCGTTAATGCGTTTATTGAGATTATCAATTACACTATTTGGACAACTAAGGCGCCGTTTTAACAGCCAACCAATAATAGAGGCAATAATAAGCAAAATACCAATACCGATAAATAGTAATAAAATATCACGTTGATAATTAGACATCTTTGTTTCTCCTTATTTCTTTTTCATCATTTAATTTGAAGCGATTTTCGTTATAATTCTGTTACCAAGTTTGGATAATACCACTGAACCATGCGCCTATTAACAACACGATTTGCATCACCACCACTATTATTTTTCTAAACAGCCTTAATTAATGTACCTTGTTGACATTTGGTAATGATCCGTGTTACCAACTGATTGGATTGGATTTAATAAAATGAAAGGTCACTAACACATTATCTAACTCAATAAGTGTATTGGCTATTTGTTCATTACGGATGGCTAAATATTTAAACAATTGTTTGTTAAATTGGATGCGCAATGCGTAATAAATACTAATCAGTCCTATAATCAAGGCTACAAAACAAAATAGGGTTAATGATAATGTGCTGTTAATCACCTCACTTGTTATCAACTCAAAGCGTAACGCTATACTGGTTAATAGTAGCGAAAATAGACTAATTGGTAAGCTGATAACTAGTAAGCTACAAAATGTTATAAGTGAAATTTGACTTGCGTGTATTACAGTTTTTGTATCATCATGACTTAACATACCAACTTCCTTTTGTTATTTAGAAAAAACATTCTGTTAAAATTAATTGTTGTTTAGTGGTGATGACAATATTAGGGCGGCATACTTTAACCTTAGTTATCGCTTCATCTAAGTTTGATACTCTTTTAGTCAACAATAACCAAGCAATAATGGCAGTAGCACTGCGTGAATAGCCTAAAGCACAACAAACTAATAATTTCCCTTGTTGATGATATTTCTCAATAATTTTGGCTGTTTGTTGACATTGTTCAATGGTTAGTGGCGTCATATCTAGCACAGGGATCGAATGGTAATTTCCATTAAATTGAGTAATCGGTAATTCTGCACAAAGATCAACTATCGATGTAAAGTGATTTGTGTGCAATGTATTATTGGATGGTATTCGCCCTAAATAAACATTATCACAAATCAAATCGACTGGGTTATTTTTAAATGTCCACAATCGTGAGTTAATCCACATAATTATAAAATAAGGCAAATATAAAATAGTAACAGCAAGATTAAAATGTCCATTAGCCTGTTTTTGAAAACCCACTGCACCAAATAACAAATAATTTACTGAAACCAATAAAAATGCACCTGAAAACCACAATAGCCACAATGCCCATGAAGAAAAGTAAATAGCAATAGAAAATAGCAATAAAAACAGTAAAAAATAGAGACTACTCCAAACATATTGTTTAGGTAATTGGCAATTTTTTAGTGGCGATAAGCCATCATCAGGCCATAACCAAATACAAAAGCACCCTACCCAAAGCCCAGTTGATATGTCACAAAAATGATGATGCCAAGTCGTTAATACCGATAAACCAATTAATAAACACAAAATATGCACAATACAACGCCAGCCGCCACGGAGATAGTTAGCATAAAAATCCCACAAAATAACCAATAATATTATATGGAGCGACAAAACTTGATTAAACGGTTTATCAAATCTCGTCAAAATATCAAACAATAATCCCGGTAATCCATCTAATTTTGGGCGATCAAAAAAAAATTTTAGCGAAAAGATCAAAAAAAAGATAGTACAAATAATCTGAGCGGATAAAAGACGAAAACAGAGTATTTTTAAGGTTCGATAAGACCAAACAAGTAATATTGCGAGTCCACACATAAGATCTATCGACCAATAAGGTACGATAGACCAAGAACATAAAGGAATTGAACGCTCCCATTCAAGAAATATACTCCCTACATCACGGCGTGTAGAAGTAAACCAATTGGCAAAATCATAGCTAGCAAAAAAGAAAATTGCTAAACCGACTAACCATATGAACTTATAAATAGTTAGCTTATCAAATCCTAGTTTTACTCTATCCATTACCAATTATTTAATTCGTTGCGCTAGTGATACGGTAAAAATTCCCCACTGATCAATACGCATTGTGATTTTTCTAAAACCAGCAGCGGCAACCAATTGATCCATTTCAAGTTGTGTACGCCTTCGCATAATCCATGGCTGACCATCACGATGTGATGTTAATACTCTTGCAATAAATTCTACTTGCGGATGCCATGGCTGATTAGTATAAATTAAATATCCCCCTTCAGGTATTGAATCTGCTAGCCCTGATAGGGAATCGCGTAGCAACTGGTTATCACTAAACAGTTCATACAAACCAGACACAACAGCTAAAGTTGGTTTAGGGGATAATTGGGCGAGTTGTTGTCGACTAAAAGCATCACCCTTTTCAAAACGTGCGATATCAGTTAAGCCCTTTTCAGCTATCAACGCTTGCCCATCTCTTACATTAATATCACTATAATCTCGCAGTAATATCGAATTAGGTTTATTGCCGATTTGATTAATCGTTTCTAAAATATAACGACCGTGTCCAGCGGCTATATCAACAATATCGATAGAGTAGTTCTGCTCAACTAATTTATTGATAGCTAATTTAACTAACTCTTCAAGATGTACTTTTCGTTGTCGAATACCTTGCCAACCTATAGCTTGTAAATAAATATAATCCAAAAAACGCCCTAATTTTGAGGTTCCTGAAGGTTCATTACGATAAACATAATCCATCATACTACCCGAATCAAATCCCGTATTAATACCAAGTTTAACTCCGTCAGAAAGTTTACTGACATATTTTATGTTGATTTTCATATACTTCCAGTATAGAGACTTAATAAGGCCAGATGGTGGCATCGTTAAGTTATCTGCTTCTTGCCGTGTATATCCCACCAAATCAGCATTAACTAATGATGGTACACTAGGTTGATTGGCAAAACAGCCAATAATAAATCGCCTTGCACGATCGATGGCAAACTTTCGATCTTTTTCACCAAACGTATCATGATAAAAACCTGGCAGTATGTGAAATTCTTTTTGCTGTGTGCCCAAATTATTGTAAAATTGTTTTTGTGGTTTACGTCTTACTACATAATCCGAGCCAGAAACTAGCAATTGTGTTGGTACGGTGATAGCATTTGCATCTTTTATAATACGATCTGACACCGAATATAAATCCAAAAGCAATCGAACTGATATCTGCCGTGTTATTAATGGATCTTGTGTGAAAGATTGTGCACGCTCAACATCATGCGTCAGCAATTTAGATTTAACATAACTATTAACAAAGAAATTACCTTTCAAACTATACAGTAATTTTAAGCTTGGCACCGCTAATGGTACATACAATTTTACACTAAAGGCTGGCGATCCTAGCACTAAGGCACGAATATTTGGTACATAGTCATGTACCCACGCCGAAGCAATAACAGCACCAACACTTTGGGCAATAACAGCAATATCTTCTTGACGCAGGTCATACTCTTGTATGATATGTTCAATAAAACAGTTAGCATCTTTAATTAACGTTGCAAAATTGAGAGCATCACCACGTTCACCTTCCGATTGACCATTGCCTCTGGCATCCCAAGCAAAGAACTGGTAATCAGGTAGATTTAATTCGTCAGCAAGATGCTCAACTCGCCCCGAATGTTCATGCCCTCGGTGAAAAAGCACTATTGCTCTAGACTTATCCGCATCGCTATCAACGGCAGGCCAATAGCGATAAAATAACTGGCAACCATCATGACTAATAAATGTTTTTTGTTGCTGTTGACGCATATTCTCTCCTTATTATTTTTTGACTTCTTTCATGCCGTTTCGGATTCTGTTAAATACAGTATAAATAAGCAAAATACTGATGACCCATAATAGCGTATTGATGTAGTTTAAAGGTAATAAATAAGTCGCAATGGCTAGACTTATTCCCCCAAAAATAAACGCACGGTCGCTCTTACCCATTGGACCATCATATCGCCGTGAAGCGCCAATCATAACCCCTAGCACACCACTGTATTCAGTCAAAAACGACAATAAAACTACTAAGATGACTAAATAATTACTAACATTGTCAAGTTGCGTAAAAATGAGTAACAGTGCGCTATCCGATACAACATCACAAATCTCATTTAAATAAGCACCCAAATTTGATTTTTGGTTATATTCTCTGGCTAATATACCATCAATAGCATTAAGTGCCATACGGATAAACATCCATATTGGAATAAGGCAGAAAATCCATTGATATGCCACTAACCTCCCAACAATCAGTGCGATAAAAATAGATCCCAAACCTGCAATTAATGTTACTTGATTTGCGGTTATATTAGCCTTATAAAGGTAATTGGCAAATGGCCTAAGAAATGCTTGAAATTTGGGCTTTAATTGATAAATCGACAACACTCTTGTTCCTCCTAGTAAATGCTCAACAATGATTAAATTGATAGACTATAACATAACTATATAGTTTTATAGTAATTAAATAATTCTCTATAATTGCGTATGTTTTAAACAACTAACCATAAAATGCAGACGATTAAGCTCGTAAACCTCGCCTAAACCATCATCAAAGGCACAAGCCACTTTTAACAGCTCTTCACCATAAAAGGTTACACCAGTACGGGCAATAAAAATATTTTTGCTTGATTCAGCAATTTTTTGCTTTAATTGACTCACACCTTTTATTAAAGCATTAATAGTGTGACCATTATTAGGCGCATAATGTGTAGATAGTAGCCCATCATCTTCATCAATTAAGGTGAGTTTTGTGGTTGTAGATCTACTAGCAATACCTAAAAACGCATTTTGCTTTTGATAATCAGTTAAATTAATTCTAGGAATTTCGATGTATTTGTGTTTGTTTATCCAATCATCAAAAGGTAATGATTCATTAAATAGTGGATTTGATCTAACATTCTGATTAGCTATTACTTTTTTTGAAGAATTTAATTTTGCAATAAAAGCATTGATTGAAAGTTCGGTATGGTCAATAAGATGAATCACCCCCCCCCATACCGACAATAATATAGGATGTTCGGTTTTTAAAATCTGTTCATCATTTAGCTTTAAGATCTTTAACACTGCTTTACCAAGTGTTGAAATAAATGAAAGTGCTCCAGCAATTAACATCACTTTAGGCACAACAGCATAACCGTGCACCAAGGTTTTAAATAGCTGAATACAAACTATTTGTAAAATAGAATAATCAATGTTTTCTTTTGAAACGTTGCGACTAATTAAGTTTTGGACATCAGGTTTAGCAAAAACACTACAACGCGAGGCGATTAGATAAATTTGGTCATGTTTTTGAGCAAGCAAATCAAATTGTTGAACAGGCGTATTAAGCAACGTTGCCATCTGATCAATAAATTTCCCTGTTCCGCCAGCACAGTTCCCATTTATTCGAATATCTGGTGGACGGTCAGAAAAGAAGGAATACATCTTACTACCTTCACTACCAATATCAATCAAGGTTCGCGCTTCGAGGTATTTACGATACACCAACTCTGATGTGGCAACCACTTCTTGAATACATGCGATATCAGCTTTTTCTGAAATAACCATTCCTGCAGAACCGGTCACTTTTATCGACAAAATAATATTATTACCAAGTTTTCGCCCTATCTCGTCTAACAACGCTAGTACGGTTGACACAATATGCGTATTATGACAAACATCATTGGTATACACAAAATTGTTATGCTTATCAAGCACCACACATTTCGCTTTTGTTGAACCGATATTCAATCCTAACCTATAAATTTTTGACATAACAAACTCACACTTTGCAAGAGTATAGTTAACTATTTAAAAAATATTATAGCCAAATATTTAAATTTTTTAATAGCTTTGTTTAAAAAAACATCTCTATTACAGATAGCAAGATTTGTCAAAAAGTCTCAGAAAATAATACCTTTCAGTATATTTTCTATGATTAAATGTCTCAAATACTTCAAGACTTAAAGACCTTTCTCTAATCCTTGCTTAGCTATAGCAATCACATTTTTCAAATCAACACCTTGTGCTTTAGCCGCAAAAATACAGCCACAATAACATTGACGATACACATCGTACTCTTTACAAAGCTCAATCGAACGTTTATAACCATTATTCTTTTTAAAATCAGAAGGCAGATAATTTACTGAGAAGAGCTCTTGAATTTCAAAACCTAACTCGTTAATTTTTTGGCTATTTTTTTTGGGGCTAAGGGTTAGCGCACTCGCAAAATAATCAAAACCCAATTCCTGTGCTTTAATTGCTGCTAAGTCTAATCGCATTTTGTAACAAATATGACAACGTTCACCACCTTCTGGCGCATCACGCAAATGACCGACCTGCTTGATAAATTCTGCTGGTTGATATGGCGCCTCTAAAAATTGCACGTTATGCCCCGTTTTTCGATTAAAATCAGCAATAAATTTTTGCTGTACCACACTACGATATTCATATTCAACTCGAGGATGAATATTAGAATTAGCAAAATAAATCGTAATATCGGCATATTGAGCCAAATATTCAAGAACATAAGTACTACATGGGGCACAGCAGCTATGAATTAATAACTTTGGTCGCACTGATTCTGCTTGCCAATTAGCAATCACCTCTTTTAATACAGAATCATAATTTACTTTATTATGTGGATTTAATTTTTCAAGAATATTTTTAGCATTGATTAACATGGGAACTCATTTATATTTAATTTTGTTTTCTATTTTCTTGTTTTAGTTAACTAAGTTTTAGTCGACCGACTATAATATAGTGATACACATCAGCCTTCAAGGCAAAGAATGAAATTTTATATTTGAATTTATAGATAATTGACACTATTTAATTTAAATGATTAGATTTTATCATAAAGCTAAAAGATCAATCGGGATAAACCAATACAATAACAATGGCCAGCCTAACAATTGACGTTGAAACAATCCTATTTTAAGTTCAATTAGTTATGATAAATATAACAACCCTATTTTAATTTGCTACATTAACATGTGCAGACGTTGCCTTTTGAATGTCGCGTTTCTCAAGAATGAATGCAATACCAAAATAGATAATCGTTAATATCCATAAATGCCAATATTGTGGACTAAATTCAGAAAAGCGGGCTCCCATTTGATTAATTTTTACCGAACCTACTATAGCAGGTACCGCTGGGAATATATCGCCAATCAAGTGAAACAAAGGAGGCATTAATTCTTTTGGCCAAGAAAGCCCTGTAACAAAAAATATCACCATACTTGACGGTATAATTAAGCAAAACACATCACTCACCGTATGGACAAAATGTGATATAACTTTACCTAATAATGCCGTAGAAAAAATAAAAGGAATAATAAACGACAACGAAACAACAAGATGACTTAGGCGTGGTAAATCATACCAATAATTCGCAAATACGGTATAAATAATAAAATAGATTAAATAGAGTACTAAATAAGTCAATAATTTACCAATTAGTAATAATAATGCAGAATATGCAGCATTATTCTGTTGATGAATAACATCTCTTTCAAAATCAGAATTTTTGCTAAATAAACGACATAAGGTGCTACCAATAAGTAGTGTTTGATATAAGATCAAAATAAAGGCGGCAGGAATAACATAGGTTGCATAGCCTGATTGAGGATTAAATAAACTTATCAACTGACTATTAAACGGTGAAACACTATTGGTTGCTACAGCTGGATCAACGCCTTGCGCTATTTTTCGCGAAATGGAAATTTTAGCGCCAAAATTGCTAGCAACAGTGTTAACTGCGGTGGCAACGTTACTGTAAATTAAAATATAGCTCGCATCACCATAATATGATATAGGACTCGTTTTGCCCTCTAAAATATGTTGTTGAAAACGATAGGGTATCAGCACTACCCCATAGATTTTACGCTCTTCAATCAATTTTTTAGCTGTCTGTAAATCCGCAATATGTAAGTTTATGTTAATGGATTTATTGGCATCAATTTGCCTGACTAACTCTCGGCTATAGTTGGTATTATCTTGGTCAATAACAGCGATAGGAACATCTCGTATCGCTTCATGTAAATAAGGCTGTGGATAAAAGAAGAAATAGATAAAAATTCCCACAAACATGACGCTGGCTATCGCTTTATTTTGGAAAATACGTTTTAGTTCTTCATAGGAAATTAATAATAAAGATTTAATCATATTAACCGCCTACGGATTTTTCGTAAATGAAGAGTAATAAGTAATGCCATAACGCTAAACTGGATCAATAAATAAACAAAGGGTTCTAACGAAGTCATCATATTTGGTGATCGCAATGTTTGATCAAGACGAATCTGTATATACCATGTCACAGGCAATAAAGCGCCCCAAATATAAGCAAAAGTATTCATTGCAAGACGAGGAAAAATCAGCCCAGTAAATCCAAAACTAGGAGAAGCGACTAAGCTTGCACTGCCATAAGCTTGTGCTAGGGTTGAGCCAGTTAAACCAAAAAAAATTCCGTACAAACAAGAAGTCAGTGTAAACCCGATACCACCAAGCATCAGCAATATAAAATGCCCATTTAATGGTAAATTAAAATAAGCGATTAAAACTGTATCAAATAAAATCAGACAAAATACAAAATAGAGAACATATGGAAGAATACGCCCTAATAAAAAGATAAAAATATTATGATTAGCGAGTTGTAAGATTTGCTGATAGCTCGTTGCAGCAAAGCGATCTCGAGTGACACTGGTAACCAATGCCATCATAATAATGATCTGCAAAATCGTGGGGATTAAACCATTAATTAAGGTATAAAGATAATTTAATGTAGGATTATATAAAGGATGTAAACTAGCTGGAATCGTTTGCATTTGACTTTGTGCTACCGGTGAAGCCATTCCTTTTTCTAATAATCCTTGCAGTACTATTTGGCTATTAGCTGTTTTCAATGCAGAGCTCATCGCCCGAAAAATAATCGTTCCCGCCGACATATACTGATTATTATAAAAAGCGACCACTTCTGGTTGATGCCCTGCGATAAGATCTTTTTCAAATTCTGGTTGAATAAAAAGCACGGCATAAACTTCCCCCTTGATCAACGCATGTTTGGCTGACGAAAGATCTTGATAACGTTCAGCGACTTGTAGCTGTGGTGAAGCTGCCACTTGTTGAATTAATGTACGCGATGATTTGGTTGTATCTTGATCAACAACAGCAATAGGTATCTGGGTAATTACGCCAGCATGATACATATAAAGAAATAAAAAAATGAATAATAAAGGATAGATGAAAACTAATAAAAACAAAAAACGTTGTTTAATTAATTTACGAAGTTCCCATCTAATCACTTCTAATAGCGAGTGAGACATCAGTGCCCTTTCCTTTTGTGTATAATCTCCATATTATTTATGTTAGTGAGATTGCCACTTTGTGGTAACACTCATCCCTGGACGAAGACCAGTCACCTTATTAATTGGTTTAGCACGCATTTCAAAAGTTTTTAAGTCAAAGTCACCCGTCGCTTTAGTCGCTTGCCAATTTGCATATTGACCTAAGGCATTTAATACGGTGACTTTTACATCAATAACTTGATTATTTAATGCCGGCACTTTAACTTGAAACGTATCACCGACTTTAAGATTTCCTAGCAAATCTTCACGAAGATTAAAAGTAAACCAAATATCATTTAAATCTATAATAGAATAAAGTGGCGTGCCTGGACTATACAGTTGTCCTGTTTCGGCTACTCGAGTTGTAATTTGACCACTAATAGGGGAAACTAAAGTTAATTCATTTATATCCGCTTTTACTTGTAACAACGCCGCTTCTGACTGTTCCACCTGCGCATCGGCTAATTTTTTCTGCTCTACACTACTACCATTTTCAGCTAATTCTAAATTAGCTTTAGCAGCTTCATAGGCCTTAATCGCCGCTTGGTATTGATTAAAAGATTCATCATAACTTTGCTTTGAAACCGTTCCATTTTTAGCTAAACGATTAATTCGTTCATAGCTTGTTTGTGCTAAAACTAAATCTGAATTCGCTTTATCTAACTGTGCCTTTTGCACATCAATGGTTTCTGGCCTAGTACTATAAGTATTATCACGGCTCGCCATTGTCACTTTTAATTGCGCTTCTGCCGTTGCAAGCTGCGCTAATAATGCTGGATTTGAAAGGGTAAGAAGCTCATCACCTTGTTTAACATTATCTCCAACATCATAATTAAATTGAACCACTCGCCCCTGCACTCTAGCTGCAACATCAACACGGCTAGATTCAACTTCACCTTGTAATATAATGGTGCTCTGCTGGTTCGCAAGATAGATAATAATAACCATAGCAATAACAGCAATGATCGCTACAATCAAAGAAAGACGTTTTTTATGCATAAATTGTGCTTATAAATGATTAGAGTAAAACTAGAATAAGATTATTGGCAATAATATAAAGGCAAATATTAAAATACGCAATAAAATATAGCGTTATATAGCTGTGATCTTTAAAAATCATTGGTGTTGAGCTAGTGATAAACAATTACTTATATATCCTTTAAAATCAATTTATTAAAATCTTTTTTCACTATTTATGATAATAAAAAATAGGCAAACACACCATCAATACTATTGTCTAATTCACCTTCTAAATTATTACACAATTTTGCATCATTCCAAGATCAATAACACTATCTAAAACAACATTCCTTGTAATTATACAATAAATAGTATAATTGATTTATATTTATAATAAAATTTCAAAAGCTCCTAAAAGAAACTCTGTAAAAATTCGTCATTAGTACAAATATTGACAAAAATATCATTTATATCCAATTGGTTACTATTTATATTGTTTAGCGCCTAATAAAGCCTTTCAGAGTAATAAATCATCAACTATTATTCGGTTACTCTCCTTTTTTTGTCACAATAATGGTAAGCACGCAAAGCAGCCTTGCCAAATAAAGATAAATTGGTATCAATCACTTGCAGTTCGGTAATTTTATCGGTAATAATTTGAAAATATTTATTCATTATAAACCTCGTTGTTAATTCATTTTGCCACTAAAGATATCACCAATCGAATAACCATTGACATTGATATATTCATACTGATTTTTAAATTGCTCTGCTAAGGCTTTTTTGGGCGACAGCATCGGATAATAGAGTGATTAGAGACTGTTTTTGCCGATTATAATCATCTATGATCAGTAATAAAGCATCATATTCGGATAATGAATTATCAGCAACATGTTCATGCGCCTTGTCCACTTGTTGCAGGGCAAAATCACGTAGGCAAGGCTGGGTAATACCGAGTTTATCTAACCCCGCCTCAATAAGTGCTTTTTGTTGTTGTTTTTCTTCTTCAAATAGCTCATCAATTTCGTTCCATTTGCTTAACGCTTCATCGGCATACCATTCGCTTTCATATTTCACCAGTAAATGCCCTATTAACTCCGCCGTCCAGCTTCTGCGTAATGGATCGGCTACACTAATTAGTACCAGTTTTATAAGGTCATTGTTATGATAAACTAAAAATAAAAGAAGGTAACAACAATGACAATCGATTCATCGCGAAGAGCAAAACGTAGCTTTACTAACGAGTTCAAAAAACAAATGGTCATGCTATATCAAAATGGTAAAAAACGTGCGGATATCGTCGCAGAGTATGATCTCACCAAATCAGCATTAGATAAGTGGATAACGCAGTACCAAACTACTGGCTCATTCATTGCAAAAATTTTTAATAATAATTATCGTGCTTATGGTACAAGGCGTCTGCAAGCAGAGCTGAGAAAGCAAGGCATAACCGTATCTCGACACCGAATAGGTCGAATCATGGCGAAAAATGGCTGGGTTTCGAAATACACCTGTAAAAAATATTGTATTCAGACAGAAAAAAGCCATGAATCACCAGTGGGGAATGAACTTAATCGAGAATTTGATATAGGTCAACCGCAAAAGATATTGGTGACCGATTTAACCTATGTAAGGGTTAAACAACGTTGGCACTACCTTTGCGTAATTGTTGATATCAGTAATCGAGAAATAGTGGGACGACGTGCTGGCAGGCATAAACCAGCGGCACTGGTCATGCAAGCTATGAGTCAAATTCCAATGAACTTACAGACGATTGAGTTGTTTCATTCTGATAGAGGAAAAGAGTTTGATAATCATTTGATTGATGAATGTTTAACAGCATTTGGAATTACACGGTCGTTAAGTCGCAAAGGCTGCCCCTATGATAACGCAATTGCAGAAAGCACATTTAAAGCAGTGAAAACAGAATTTGTGTCGAATACTATTTTTGATTCAATGGCGCAACTTAAATTGGAATTTAATCACTATGTGGATTGGTTTAATTATAATCGACTTCATTCAACATTAAATGACCACTCGCCGATTGAATACCAAAGAAATCGATGACCTTATCTTTTTGGTACTAAAAAGTGTGGACATACCATGTCAGATAATTCACCTATCGAGGCCTTTTCTTCTATCGTTTCAAACTCAGGCCAGTGCCATGGACTACGCCGTTTGATATGCGCTTGTGCATTGTCTTTTATATTCACCCAACCGTGTATCGGTAGTGTTTGCTCATCCAGTGCCGTCACTTGTACCTAGGTTGTGTTGTCCTTCTCTATCGCTATCAAGCCGTCATGCTCCAGTAAACTTCATTGATGCTCACTACTCGTTCTATGTTTGATTGTTATCTGATAAGTTTTACAACAAATCACGTATATTATTAATGATTCACTAAAAATCCCATGATAAACATTTTTGATTTTCATGAGCTTCACTTATTGCATCTGATAAAATTGATAAATCATCATTAGCATTTTTTTTATACATAGAATCAAGAGATACAGCAGAAATAATTTCTTTATTTTTAATAAAATATTTATTTTCAACAGTAAAAACGGTTTCAGATTTTAAATTTTCATCATGATAACCAATTGGTATATTGTAGTATTCAGTGTTTGATAATACTTCAAATAAATCTTTTCTTTTACTAACAACAATTTTTAAACGGTATGTTTCACCATAAATTCTAAGATTAAGTTGCTTTTCCATACAATTTAACACTGCACCTTCTGTCGCTTGTAAAGATTCAAGTGTTATCTCTTCAGCTTTTAATCCGAATGATACGCATAAAATGTTAATGCTAATCAAATATAATATACCCTTCATTATCTAATTCTCCTTTATTATATTTTTCTAATAATTCCGATGCTTTATAACCAAAAGTAATTTCAAAATGAGGATAATCTTTTTGTTTTTTCCAATTACCGCCCCAAGAAAAACCATTTCTTATACCTACAGAAGATATTCTGATTAGAACGTTTTCGTCCCAATTAACTTTCTTATCTTTGATCTCTATAACGTCTATTGCTAATCCATAATTATGGTAACTATATCCTCCTCTAACCCAAGTAACTATATTTCCAGATGTTGTACGCCCTTGCTCATAAAGGCGATTTTGTTCATCAATAGTTCTAAGTCCTGTCGTAACTCTTAATTGTATTCCAAATTGTTCTTCTACATCATTGATAAAATCTACCGCATTTTGACGAATTTCGGGATGTAATAACGCAATTCTAGAGTTTGTAACACTATCCCAAGTTTCAGTTTCTTATTTTCTGTAACATTAAAATAATCTATCATCGCCACGGGATGAATAAACCATGCCTTGCCGTCTGCGGATAGATTGGACAGTTTAGGGATATTGGCTTCGGTGTTTGCTGTTGGGTTTTGGGCTTGTGCCTGTGCCACTTGTTTCCACCACAGTGAGGGTTTAATGCGCTGTGCTTTTTCTAGTTGCCAGTTTGATTTGACATGTTTATGCGCTTCGTCCACCACGTCTAAGGCAAAATCACGGAGGTAAAGCTCGGTGATGCCAAGTTTATCTAATCCCGCTTCAATAAGTGCTTTTTGTTGTTGTTTTTCTTCTTCAAATAGCTCATCAATTTCGTTCCATTTGCTTAACGCTTCATCGAATATAATGACGATTGAGTTATAATACTGTGTAATTCCAACATAACTTAGATGATCAAAATATTTAAAAAATCATTTACATACATTTCTGTCTAGATTATTGTCAAAGTGACATTCGAAAAAGTCCTCTAATTTAAACTTTCCATTGGTACTGATTGAATATTTTTTCCAGAACTTAACTAATGAACCATCTTCATCAGAACCGTATTTTAAAATGTATATAAACTTATCTATGTAATAATATTGGGATTCTACATAAAAAGCATCATAATCATTTTTTATATAATAAATGGTTAGGCTATCATTTATTTGATCATTAATTTTTGTAAAAAGTTTAACTTCTGCAATAGTTACGCTTTCTAGACTAGATGGATTTATCTCTTTCACTTTTTCTAAATAAATATTAATACCATTTATTGGAGGCAAATATACTTTTTCATTTAATATTATTGGATTAATTATTTCGTCATAATCAAAAGTCATTTTTGATAATACACATCTTTTTCTTTCATATTCTATTTCCTCATTAGTTCCTCCATATGGATGCGCTATGGTACAAGAAGAATCTATCTTTTTCACAAAATCTTTTCTACTAATATGATTATCTCCTTGGTATGTTTCCATTTTACTAATTTGTGTTTTTTGTTCAGGGTTGCTATTGATTTTAGCTTCCGTACAACTAAAAGTAAAAATTAAAGAATGCATTAACATAAATAATTTTCTTTTCACAGATACTCATCCTTTTATATCAATAATTAATTTTCAATCTCTGTTATACAGTTAAAATCAAAATCGCCTGAGTGTAAATGAGTATTATGTAGAGCATCCTTGTTTACAGCATTAGATAATTTATAAAAATATGGATTAATTCCTATAAATCTTTCGTTAAAATGAAATTTTGCCATAGCGTTAATAATTTTTTGATCTTGATTAACATCTAATTTATATGAAGTATCAACACTTTTACCATTTACATGTTCTGCACTGGGAAAACAGGATGCTTCGTAAAAGCAACTTCCTGTCGTTGTCAATTCAAAACCTATCTCAGCAAGAGCACCTATAAAACCAGCTAAAGGACCAGGTCCAGTATATCTTCTTTTGGTATTACTGAACCGATATTTAATCGTAACAGAACCTTTTGTATAATTAATTTCATCTGGCATTCGAACTATTTCAATTTCTTCATCAAAAGCTTTGTATAATCGCCAAATTAATCCTCTGGTTGGATGTTTACCATACTCAGCAATATCTCCATTTGCATATTTAACTCTTTTCTGGGTATCCCCTTCATTGACATTTTCTTTATATTCAATAATATTAGTATCACTTCGATTCGGTGCACTTACTGTTACACCATTTCTTTTCTTTTTAGTTGTATGCCAATCTGCTATACATATTTCATGCTCATTATTATCTTTATCATGATAAACGTATTTATATTTTTGTTCATAACCTTTCAGTATTTCTTGTGTATATGTTTTTCAATTTTTCCGTCATGATAAATATGATAAGTAGCTATGCCTGCGCCTGAAAAATAATCCATCATCGCTACCGGATGAATAAACCATGCCTTGCCATCTGCGGATAGATTGGACAGTTTAGGGGTATTTGCTTCTGTGTTTGCTGTCGGGGTTTGGGCTTGTGCCTGTGCCACTTGTTTCCACCACAGTGATGGTTTAATGCGTTGCACTTTTTCAAGTTGCCAGTTTGATTTGACATGTTCATGCGCTTCGTCTACCACGTCTAAGGCAAAATCACGGAGGTAAGGCTCGGTGATGCCAAGTTTATCTAATCCCGCTTCGATAAGCTCTTTTTTCTGTTGTCTTTCTTCTTCAAACAGCTCATCAACTTCGTTCCATTTGCTTAACGCTTCATCGGCATACCATTCACTTTCATATTTCACCAGTAAATGCCCTATCAACTCCGCCGTCCAGCTTCTACGTAAACCTTTATTAATTAATATAATTACATATTACAAACTGTTTATTTGCTTTTTTAAATCAATATTATTTTGCTAACTCTATCTCAACGCGTTTTATTTCTTGCTTTAATTGTTTTATTTCACATAAAACTATGTCATCAAAATAGGGAAATAATTCATTGTTAATTAAAAACTCATTTTGGCTTAAACACAATTTATCCCGATTCTTTTTGAGTGGGGAAAATAAATTTTTCGTTGAATTGTTTTTTCGGGCAAGTTGTACCGTTTTCTGTTTTATTTGATCAAGATAATAAAAATAAACATCTTCTATATCGCAAAAATCTTCAGATTCGTCTTTTAAGCACTTTTCAAATTGTTCCTTTTTATAATATTTGTCTTGTTCTGGATCTGGTAAGATAGTGAAATTATCAGGATAAGTAACTTGATGACGAAAATCGTATATCTGAGCTAAATGAAATTTTAGATTTTTCACATCGATTTTATAATGTCTCCATCTTTGAGGACCGATTCCATCATCCATTTCTATTAAGGATAAAGTATAAATATCGCCACTTGGTGAGATATAAAAATATTGGTAACCAACTGAAAGTAAAGTTGTTTCATTTGTAAAATAATTAGCAAGGGTTATTCTATCTTTAATTTCATTATTTTTTATTAAAAATAAAATCAATTTAACACCAGAATAATAATCATCTTCTTGCTTGAAACTAAAATTTTCTTTACTTAATCGTAACGTTAAATCGTTTTTCTGATATATTACTGTTCTTTTATCAATCAAGTCATACACATTATCAAAATAAGAACTAAAATTATACAACTGACAACGGTTTCTTATTTCGGTTTGCTTTGAAACATCAAGTTCCTCAAAGTCTAAAGGCAGTGTACAATCTTTCCATAGTTTTTGCATATTTACTCTACTAAAAAATGAATTACCTCGGTATTTTTCTTCTATATCAAATGGTTGACTATAGCAGTATGCACTAACCAAAGAAAAAACAATACCGATATAAAAGGAATGCTTCATAATTTACTCCTTAATTTCTTCAATTTTAGTTAGTGAAAAGTCAGCATGAAAGTGAGAGTTATGTAAAGAACCACCGTCTACAACACCGGATAATTGTCTAAATTCTTTAAAATGAGAATGCTCTCCAACACGGATCTTATCAAAAAATAGTCGCATCGCATTTAAAAATGCTAAATCATCTTGATATTGTTGAGACGAATGAGAATAATAACCACCTTGGTTATTTTTTGACTTATACTCAAAGTCAATAGCCATACCATTAATATGTAATACACTTGGAAAACAAGAACCCCATTGAAATGCACTACCTGTAGTAGTAACAGTTTTATTATAAACAGCTATACTCCCCAACATGGCTGCAAACAAACCAGGATTGGCATAACGGCGCTTTGAATTATGGAAATTATATTCAATATTTAAATTACCA
Organism: Gilliamella sp. App4-10; assembly: GCF_001690495.1. Lineage (GTDB taxonomy): Bacteria > Pseudomonadota > Gammaproteobacteria > Enterobacterales > Orbaceae > Gilliamella > Gilliamella apicola_G. The sequence goes on along the minus strand of NZ_LZGS01000042.1, from coordinate 4,612 downwards.
TATTGTTTATTTAATGAATCAGGCATTCTTAGCAATTCCACTTCATTATTATTTACACCGAAAACGCGCCATGAGTTTGGATTTTTCGATTTCACGTTGTAATATCTGTCATGTTTACCCCATTCAGCAATTTCACCATTGGCATAAATAATTCGATATTTAGTATCTCCATCATTTACATCTGAAGCAATATCACTAGGACTCTTAGTCTTATAAAAAGTTTTGGGTTGATTAGGATTAAATGCTTTTCTAACTTTCTCTTTAATTCTGATATATTCCAAATCACAAACCTTATGCTTCTTATCTTGTCCATCGACAATGACATAGCGATACTTATTTTGATTCTCATCTTTAATAAATGATGGTATGTACTTTTGTATTCGACCATCTAAATAAATATAAAAAACAATAATATCTATTTTTTCTTCTTGAAAAGAATCCATCATCGCTACCGGATGAATAAACCATGCCTTGCCGTCTGCGGATAGATTGGACAGTTTAGGGGTATTTGCTTCTGTGTTTGCGGTCGGGTTTTGGGCTTGTGCCTGTGCCACTTGTTTCCACCACAGTGAGGGTTTGATGCGTTGCTCTTTTTCTATTTTCCAGTTTGATTTGACATGTTTATGCGCTTCGTCCACCACCTCTAAGGCAAAATCACGGAGGTAAGGCTCGGTGATGCCAAGTTTATCTAATCCCGCTTCAATAAGTGCTTTTTGTTGTTGTTTTTCTTCTTCAAACAGCTCATCAACTTCGTTCCATTTGCTTAACGCTTCATCGGCATACCATTCACTTTCATATTTCACCAGTAAATGCCCTATCAACTCCGCCGTCCAGCTTCGGCGTAATCCTTCCTTTAAATCCCTATCCGTAAAAGTCGGCGGCGGTAGGTCTTTTTTTCGTTGGGTTGAATAAATCAGTGTGCCGGTTAAGATTTGGTGTAATGCCCGCATCGCTGGGGTGTAATCGGCTAAATCTAATTTCGCCACTTTATTCTTGCCTATCTTGTCAGATAATTCACCCACCGTGGCTTTTTCTTCTATCGTGTCAAACCCAGGCCAGTGCCATGGACTACGCCGTTTGATATGCGCTTGCGCATTGTCTTTTATATTCACCCAACCGTGTATCGGTAGTGTTTGCTCATCCAGTGCCGTCACTTGTACCCATTTTGTGTTTTCATCATCTATCGCTATCAAGCCGTCATTCTCTAATGAAATTAGGGACACAGTGCGAGGGTAACATACCGTATTACGTTTCTTTTCCTGTGGAGAAAGGTTGTCATCTAATGATAACGGAAAATCATGCCAATAACTTACGCTTGAATTGAGCTGCCCATCTTCGCCATTAAGGTGTAAGACTTTACTGGCGGCTATCCAGTACGGCTTGTTTTCAATCATAAAGCGAATCGTGAAAAAATCATCATCATTCGCAGGCTCAGAATAGACACTCGGTAACGTTGTATTTTGTCCCTTTCCGCCAAGAATGAGTTCAGCTACATAATTAGCTCCGTGCCATTAATAATCATCATAATCATTAGTATCAATATAATTTCGACAAGCTTTTATTTCTTTAGGTTTACATGCTCTTTGGTTTTTATATTCATAATGACCACTGTATTCATTTTGATATTCACCTGATTTATACAGACACTCAGTTTGTACCCGTTTATAGCGATTATTGCCTATGTATTGAAAATCATCGGTTAGCGATATATGATCATTTTCTTTTTTACCTGGGCAGGTTTTGTAGCTAGTGGCGGCTTTTTCTTCTAAATCAAAGAGAAATGCATTGCCTTCAAGATTTAATTTAACAAATTGTTGTTGTATCTTGTCATAACTGTAATATTCGGCTGTTCTATTAGGTCCATAAACTCTGTCTTTAATGAGATAAAAATCATTATTATCACCATCAAAATTATAATCAGCCCCAGTAACCATAATACTAACATAAGAATTAAATTTACACTCTTTTATTCCCGTAATAGTTTGAATAAGGCGACCATCATGTTTACTATAGATATTAATCCCCACAATCTCTACTTCTTCCTTTTTTTTCTTAGATATCATAACTTTAAAATAAAAGTCTTTGGTACTATGTTCCTGTAAAAATTCAATATTATTAAACTCTGCTTCACTCAATGGATGTTGCTCATTATATTTTTCATATTCAAATGTTTTTTGTAAATTTACCTTATCACCATTAAGGGTATAGCCTGTTAATTGTTGATAAGTTTCTGGTCCATAATTAAAAGTATGACTGTCAACATTTTCAATCACTATTTTATCTAATGAATTTACATCATTAGATTTAAATTTAGTTGGATAACTACTCTTTCTTATATAATCAAAATGCTTAATCTGATAATCTTTATTATCAATATAAACAGCAAAATCATATTCAAAATAAAATTCAGCTTTATTTTGACCAATGGTGCCTGTGTAAATACGATATAATTCTGCTTGGCTAATTGCCGGTATTAAGAATATTATAAGTAAAATAAGCTTGATATAATTCATCTTGTTATTCCTTAATTTATCTCTGTTTTGCTTTCGCTTCTTTCTTTTTGCTGGCATCATATTTTTTATCTCTTCTCTCTTCTCTCTTTTACTTTTGTCTGCTTAGCCTCATCTTTTGTCTGTAAATTAACGAAGAAGGCTGGATTAATTTTGTAGGCTAATCTATCCTTTTGTAGATTGCCTGTATGAGTTCGATTGCCATTTTTCTTCATAGCGATTTCAAAATGTAAATGAGGGTTACAAAGTCCTTTAGCATTACCGGTATCACCTGTATAGCCTATCAAATCGCCCGATTTAACCTTATCCCCGACTTTTAAGTCAGCATGTTTATCACTTAAATGACAATAACGTAAGAAAAAATGGTCAGCATTAATATTAAAATTATCGGCTTGGACTATCTCTTTTTTGTCTTTGTCAGTAAATTCAAGCGTATAGTCATTTCTTGAAGCGCGTAAATCATCACCTTTAACTTTAATGACCAGCACATTGCCATATCCACCTTCTTCTTTATATTGGACTATTTCACCATCTAAACAGGCATAACAAGGGGTATTTATATCCGCAAATAAATCTAATCCAGTATGAGCTTTAGCTCCCTGATTTCTTACATAACCAAAAGCACCATTCCAATAAAAATTACGACCGTTTGAACTAAAATACGTTCGTTGTGGATTGTCTAAAGGCTCATGCCAAAGTTTTGTTGTTTCAACTTTAAAATAATCCATCATCGCTACCGGATGAATAAACCATGCCTTGCCGTCTGCGGATAGATTGGACAGTTTAGGGATATTGGCATCAGTGTTTGCTGTTGGGTTTTGGGCTTGTGCCTGTGCCACTTGTTTCCACCACAGTGAGGGTTTAATGCGCTGTGCTTTTTCTAGTTGCCAGTTTGATTTGACATGTTCATGCGCTTCGTCTACCACGTCTAAGGCAAAATCACGGAGGTAAGGCTCGGTGATGCCCAGCTCATCTAATCCCGCTTCAATAAGTGCTTTTTGTTGTCGCTTTTCTTCTTCAAACAGCTCATCTATCTCATTCCATTTGCTTAACGCTTCATCGGCATACCATTCACTTTCATATTTCACCAGTAAATGCCCTATCAACTCCGCCGTCCAGCTTCGGCGTAATCCTTCTTTTAAATCCCTATCCGTAAAAGTCGGCGGCGGTAGGTCTTTTTTTCGTTGGGTTGAATAAATCAGTGTGCCGGTTAAGATTTGGTGTAATGCCCGCATCGCTGGGGTGTAATCGGCTAAATCTAATTTCGCCACTTTATTCTTGCCTATCTTGTCAGATAATTCACCTATCGAGGCCTTTTCTTCTATCGTTTCAAACCCAGGCCAGTGCCATAGACTACGTCGTTTGATATGCGCTTGTGCATTGTCTTTTATATTCACCCAACCGTGTATCGGTAGCGTTTGCTTATTGCCTGCGAGTAACCTTAACTCTCTAAAAGCTACTATTTTGTATTATTTCTTAATCTGGCGAAAATTTGGTTATTAATTTTGTTCTATTTTCTTGATTAACAAATGTGTAATAAGTCTCTCCACCATCAAAATATTGTACAATCTCTAGTTTATTTTTCCCTTTCCATTTATATTCAACTTCAACTCTCATATAATCATCTTCGTAAATATCCGAAAAATCTTTCCCCTGTTTGATTTTTTCCCTAAACTCATAAGTAGGATTAATACTCATTGCTTCATATACATCTAATATTGTCATATTTTTATAGAAACAAACTTTAGTTGTCTCCATCTCAAAATATTTTGTTTCAAGACAATTTTCATTACGTTTAAAATTATTTATTTTGTTTTCATCTGTAATAGCTAATTGCTTATAAAAAACTAAATGTTTATTATAAGGAATCATTAATTCATTATTATTAAGTAGTATGATAATCTCATAATTAAAGCCAATGCACCTTTCCGATAGATTAGAAGGCTCAATAAAATACAATCCATTAAACTTATTCAAAGATAGATCATATTTTTTTAAATCTTCATTATAATCCTCAAAGATATTAAGTTTAGTCAACTGATTATAGATACTTTCTTTATCCCCTTTGACTCTCTTAAAATTACAACCTAACACTTTAATTT
>NZ_LZGS01000041.1 GCF_001690495.1 Gilliamella sp. App4-10 | reverse complement strand
GGGCGCTGGTAGTACATTTGTTTGGGGTTGGATCAATAGTTTTATGTTTTTTTGTGATGTGGCCAATATCGATGATGGCGAATATAAGTCAGATCAAGAAGCGGAATTTAAAGCCCATAGGATTGAAGGGCAAGGCTGGCCCGAATGGATGGTTGAAGCGTTTAATGCCACATCATTAGAAGAGTTAGCTGAAATTAAACAACGGCACAGTATAACGGAATAGACCAAAAGCTGTTACAGTTTGGCAAGAATGGGCAAAGCATTATGGCAAGCCCATTTTAACGATATTGAAAAAATCGAAGTAAAAGAAAGCGATCCTAACTAGTCAGATAGCCACCTAACGGTGATAACATGGGTCGCGGGCACCTTTGCTTATGATCTTGTAAAGAGCTATCAAATCAATATCAGCCCTAATGCACAAGATGATGGCGAAATCCCACTTATCATTAACCGCAGCAGTAACCAATTTCATGAAGAATAAATAAAAGGAGAATAAAATGCCATCAAAATACCGTCCACAAATTTTTGGTTGGTTTGGCGATCTGGATAAAGGTCCACGTTTAGTGCCCCTGCATGACGATCGTTTAAGCTATGCCAATAATAACTATTGTGCCTTTATTCGTCAAATTCCCTCAGATCTGATTTTTTATACCTGTCTCTATTTTGTTGCTATTATTTTGGGAAGTATATTAATAGTCGGATCTTGTACATTTATTATGGATTATGATCACCCTGATAGCGGTAGCATGCTTTGTTTTAATGATAATTATAGTTGGATTTATTGCAAGTTGTTTAGGCATGTATGTTCTAATTCCTGAACTCTATCTAAATTTGTTCTCGCGCCGTGGCAGTCCCATTATATTTAACCGTAAAACGGGTAAAGTCTATGTTAACGAAAGTTATTTTTTTAACTTTAAAGTATTACGGCACCCTGCGGTATTTTTACAACCGAAAAAACGCCGTATAAAAGAGTATGATTGGGATGATTTGCATGGTGTTGTTATTCATAATATGTCACGTAATGCCCTAACCTCGACCGTACTAATGGTGTGCCAACCCGGCACGCATCAAGTGATTGATCATATTATGTTAGATCCTATTCGAGCTGGCGCAGGGAGTACATTTGTTTGGGGTTGGATCAATAGTTTTATGTTTTTTTGTGATGTTGCCAATATCGATGACGGCGAATATAAATCAGATCAAGAAGCGGCATTTAAAGCCCATAGGATTGCCGGTCAAGGCTGGCCCGAATGGATGGTTGAAGCGTTTAATGCCACATCATTAGAAGAGTTAACTGAAATCAAACAACGGCACCATATAACGGAATAGCCCAAAAGCCGTTACAGTTTGGCAAGAATGGGTAAAGTATTATGGCAAGCCCATTTTAACGATATTGAAAAAATCGAAGTGAAAAAAAACGATCCTCATCAGTCAGATAGCCACCTAACGGTGATAACTTGGATAGCGGGCACCTTTGCTTATGATCTAGTAAATAGCTATCAAATCAATATCAGCTCTAATGCACAAGATGATGACGAAATCCCACTCATCATAAATCGCAGCAGTAACCAATTTCATGATGAATAAATAGAAAGGAGAATAAAATGCCATCAAAATACCGTCCACAAATCTTTGGTTGGTTTGGTGATCTAGATAAAGGTCCACGTTTAGTACCCCTGCATGATCGTCGCTTAAGCTATGCCAATAATAACTACTGTGCCTTTATTCGTCAGGATTATAATGATCAGATTTTTTATGCTTGTTTGTATATTATCGGTTTTATCTTTGGAACTGGCTCTACTTTTAGTTTTCTTTGGTTAATAACGGAATATGATAATCCTACAATTAAGCCGTTTACTTTAATGATAATTATAGTTGGATTTATTGCAAGTTGTTTAGGCATGTATGTTCTAATTCCTGAACTCTATCTAAATTTGTTCTCGCGCCGTGGCAGTCCCATTATATTTAACCGTAAAACGGGTAAAGTTTATGTTAACGAAAGTTATTTTTTTAACTTTAAAGTATTACGGCACCCTGCGGTATTTTTACAACCGAAAAAACGCCGTATCAAAGAGTATGATTGGGATGATTTGCATGGTGTTGTTATCCATAATATGTCACGTAATGCCCTAACCTCGACCGTACTAATGGTGTGCCAACCCGGCACGCATCAAGTGATTGATCATATTATGTTAGATCCTATTCGAGCTGGCGCAGGGAGCACATTTGTTTGGGGTTGGATCAATAGTTTTATGTTTTTTTGTGATGTTGCCAATATCGATGACGGCGAATATAAATCAGATCAAGAAGCGGCATTTAAAGCCCATAGGATTGCCGGTCAAGGCTGG
>NZ_LZGS01000040.1 GCF_001690495.1 Gilliamella sp. App4-10 | reverse complement strand
CTCATGCGGTCTTTCGGTGTTATAAATCGTTAACCATTCTTCGGTTATTCTCCTTGCTTGTGCTAAGTTGTTAAAAAGATATAAATCGAGTACTTCAGTACGATAGGTGCGATTAAATCGTTCAATGTACCCGTTTTGATATGGGCTACCGGGCTCTATATAATCAATGGCTATATCATGTGATTTAGCCCAGTTTATAAAGGTTTTTCCTGTAAATTCTGGTCCATTATCGACGCGTATTTTTAATAGATAGCCATGATATTCAGCCAGTTTATCTAAGTAACGGGTAACTCTCCCTGCCGGTAAGCTTACTGCAATATCAATACCTAACGCCTCACGATTAAAGTCATCAATGACATTGAATGTCCTAAAGCGACGTTGATTACAGCTACTGTCACTCATAAAATCCATTGACCAACATTCACCTTGTTTATTAGGAACCAATAGCCTTTCTGGGCTTCGTGGAGGAATACGTTTTTTACGCTTTACCCTGAGATTAAGCTTTAATTCACAATACACCCGATATACCCGTTTATGATTCCATTTATAGCCGAGCTTTCTGATACGATTAAAGCATTTAGGAAAGCCCCAGCGTAAATGCCGGTCTGTGATAGCATTCAATACCGAAACAATCACCGAATCATCCTGTAACTTAGGTTGATAATAGTAAGCACAACGACTTAAGCCAACAATGGCACAACTCATAGCAATAGTAACCAAATGATTTTGTTGTAGTTGCTGTGCCCACGTTTTACGTGCTCCAGTTGGCACTAAAGCTTTTTTATGATTTCTTCCTGAAGCTGAGATTTTAAACTGAGCTCAGCAAACATCTGTTTAAGTTTACGGTTTTCGGCCTCAAGCTCCTTTAAATGTTTAATATCAGAGGTTTCCATACCACCGTATTTATCTCGCCATTTATAGAAAGTTGAATTCCCCATGCCATATTTACGGCAGAGTTCCTTGACAGGAATACCTGCTTCAGCTTCTTTTAAAATAGCGACGATTTGATGTTCAGTCATTTTTTTCATAATTAAATCCCCTTTACTTGTATCATAGAGAATTTTCTACTTTTTTGCTGTACTATTTTAGGGGATAGTTACATAATGACTCGTATCACTGACAAATTTTATCCCCCGACCTTGCTGGTAAAAACCAGTTGGTTTAGATGCTTGAATTAGTTTTGCGTCTTCTTCCACTAACAAAATTGTCTTTTTTATTTCTGGTAATTTATCTGATAATACTCAGATATTATTGATAAATTCAGGTAAATAATCATAGGTAAAGAGTTCTATGTGTGCTAAGTTTTATCTTTCCTATTTTTTATAATTAATCAAGGGAGAGAACTGTTATTAATTTTGTTTTACCGTTCTGATAAATAAAAGTATAAGTTGTTATGCCTCCTTGAAAATATTGAGTAAATTCTAGTTTATTTTTACCATACCATTTATAATCAATATCCACATCTCGGTCTTCATAGGTAACAGAGAAATTTTCGCCCACGTTAATTTTCTTTCTAAATACCTTATCAAGATCAAAACTCATTGCATTATAAACATCCAAAATAGTCATATTGTTATAATAGCAAATATCAGTATAACTCATATCAACTTGTTCTAATGCAATGCACTTTGTATTACTATAATAATTATTAAGGTTTTTCTCTTCTTGTTCTGGTAACCGTTGGTAAAAAACTAATTGTTTTTTATAAGTAACCATTAATTCATTGTTAGCAAGTTGGATAATATTCATGTAATCATTACGGTTACAAATTTCTGATAAACTATCTCTATCATTTGTATAAATTTTAGCGAAATTAGTAGTGGTTAGATGATATTCTTTTAATTCATCACTATAATTTTTTAAAAAATTATGTTTATTTAATTCATTATTTATATCGTCTTCACTTCCAGTTAATTCTTTAAAATCGCAACCTAAAAAGGTTATCTTTTGCTGATTATCTATAATCAAATTACTTAATGATTTTTTTATGTTTTTGTCTGTTTCAGGAGTTAATTTCTCATTGATTAATCTATAATAATTGTTATTTGAATCAAAATCTGATGCATAAACAACTTGTGATAATAAAATTAATAATAAGATTTTTAATATAATATTTTTCATACTTTTATTCCTAATTATTCAGGGTCAGCCCCAAAGCTGTTACTGTACCCTTCTTTTAATAATTAGAGGGTCTAATAAACCTGCACACTTCTGGTATGGTAAGTTTGCTCTATTGGTGAATGGATTTTTCAAATCTAAAGCGTTTTCACCTGAATAATATTCTAAATGCAACATATAAATAATGCGATCATCAATAATTAATAATGGTCTATATTTTTTGTTTGCTTAGAATTAATTTCAATGGCATGGCTACTTTTTGGTTATAAAATAACTTAAATGTCAGATTAAGCAAAAACTATTGCGCTAATCCTCTTTTATTGAACTAATTAACACTAGTTGATCATTAATAAAATTATAGTATCTTTTTCTGTAACCGTTTTTATCTTCATTTTCATCAGGATCTGCTATTATTCCAGAAATAACAATCAAGCTACTATCTAAATGATATTCTATTAAAAACTCGTTTTCTCCATTTTCATCTTCTATTAAATAAGCATTAGGTAAACCAATAACTTTGTTTGATAGTAAGTTGCTAATTTCTCCACAAATAGCACCACCACCACATCCATAGACCTTTACTAAATAATGATAAGCAAAGTTTGCATTTTTTATTTTTGTTTTAGTTTTAATAGTAAAATCGTTAAAATTTAAGTTAATATGCTCTTTCTCTTGAGCTATGCAAGTATAACTAATTGAAAACAGAATAAAACATAAAATAGAATACTTAAATATTTTCATATTTATCTCCAATTTCCGTTTTTCGATTCTCTCAATGCTTCAACCATTTGATCTGGAAGTATATGAGCCGAATTTAATCCATCACCTTGGTAGTATGATGAACCTTCAAAAGTAGCAACTCGTCCTCCACTTATTGCTTTACCTTTACGCACCCCAGCTGATGCAAACTCTTTAGCCCAATCATAAATTGCATCTTCAATATCACCATTATGTTCTAAATATTTTATTATGTTTTTTCTTTTAATTTTTATTAAATATTCTTCAAATAAAGTATCTTGTGTTTCTTTATTATATTTCAGTGATAAATCTAACTTTAAATAAGTTACAGCAGCTTTTAAAGTTTGTGGAATTATTTGAAAACGTCCTGCAGCAAATATTTCCCTTTTTGTCTGCTTATCAATTAATTCTTCTATTGTCATAGAGGTCAAGTTAGTATTAAAAAAAGCCCTTAATTTTGGTTTGGTTTGGTTATAAGCTGAATAATCATTATTGGATTCTACTTTTCCTAATAATAAAGCAAACGGGCTTTCTGCCCAACACTTCTTTTTTTCAATTATTTTAAAATAATCCACCATTGCCACGGGATGAATAAACCATGCCTTGCCGTCTGCGGATAGATTGGACAGTTTAGGGGTATTTGCTTCTGTGTTTGCTGTTGGGTTTTGCGCTTGTGCCTGTGCCACTTGTTTCCACCACAGTGACGGTTTAATGCGCTGCGCTTTTTCTAGTTGCCAGTTTGATTTGACATGTTCATGCGCTTCGTCTACCACGTCTAAGGCAAAATCACGGAGGTAAGGCTCGGTGATGCCCAGCTCATCTAATCCCGCTTCGATAAGTGCTTTTTGTTGTTGTTTTTCTTCTTCAAATAGCTCATCAATTTCGTTCCATTTGCTTAACGCTTCATCGGCATACCATTCGCTTTCATATTTCACCAATAAATGCCCTATCAACTCCGCTGTCCAGCTTCGGCGTAATCCTTCTTTTAAATCCCTATCCGTAAAAGTCGGCGGCGGTAGGTCTTTTTTTCGTTGGGTTGAATATATCAGTGTGCCCGTTAAGATTTGATGTAATGCCCGCATCGCTGGCGTGTAATCGGCTAAATCTAATTTCGCCACTTTATTCTTGCCTATCTTGTCAGATAATTCACCTATCGAGGCCTTTTCTTCTATTGTTTCAAAACCAGGCCAGTGCCATGGACTACGTCGTTTGATATGTGCTTGCGCATTGTCTTTTATATTCACCCAACCATGTATCGGTAGTGTTTGCTCATCCAGTGCCGTCACTTGGGCCCATTTTGTGTTTTCATCATCTATCGCTATCAAGCCGTCATTCTCTAATGAAATTAGGGACACAGTGCGAGGGTAACATACCGTATTACGTTTCTTTTCCTGTGGAGAAAGGTTGTCATCTAATGATAACGGAAAATCATGCCAATAACTTACGCTTGAATTGAGCTGCCCATCTTCGCCATTAAGGTGTAAGACTTTACTGGCGGCTATCCAGTACGGCTTGTTTTCAATCATAAAGCGAATCGTGAAAAAATCATCATCATTCGCAGGCTCAGAATAGACACTCGGTAACGTCGTATCTTGCCCCTTTCCGCCACGAATGAGTTCAGCTACATAATTAGCTCAGTACCATTAATAACTATCATAATCATTATTATCAATATAATTTCGACAATCTTTTATTTCTTTAGGTTTACACGCCCTTTGTTTTTTATATTCAAATTGGTTATTGTCTTCGTTCAGATATTCCCCCGATTTATACAGGCATTCGGTTTTGACCCGTTTGTAACGATTATTGCCTATGTATTGAAAATTATCGGTTAGCGATATATGATCATTCTCTTTTTTACTTGGGCAGGTTTTATAGCTAGTGGCAGTTTTTGCTTCGCGATCAAAACGAAAATCATTACCATCGAGATTTAATTTGACAAATTGTTGTTGGGTTTTGTCGTAAACATAATATTCTGCGGTGGTATTGGGCCCATGATATCTGTCTTTAATAAGACTAAAATCATTATTATCACCATCAAAATTATAATCAGAGTTTTTCGTGATTCGAGATATTAACATAGCCAAGAAAATCACACCCGTCGATGCCGTTAATGGTTTGAATAAGCTTACCATCATGTTTGCGATATATTTTGATACCGACTACGTTGCCAGTCGATTTTTTGAGTTTAGAAAACATCACTTTAAAATAAAAATCTTTGGAACTATTATTCTGTAAAAATTCAATATCGTTAAATTCTACTTCGCGCCATGTTCGTTCATCAATGGTATTATATTCAAATATTTTGTGTAAATTTACTTTGTCTCCGTTAAGAGTGTAGCCTGTGAGATTTTGATAGGCTTCAGTCCCATGATAAAAAGTGACATCATCAAAATTTTCAATATATATTTTATCTAATATGTTTTTAAAAGAAGAATCTTCGTAAGTAATTGTAAAATTAAACTTATCATTACGTTCTCTTTCGCTTATAAAACTTAAATGTTTAACTTGCTGCTCTTTACCTGCAATATAAAAAGCATATTCATCATCAAAATAAAATTCGGCGTTATCTTGCCCAATATTGCCAGTATAAATGCGAAAAATGGCATGGCTGATAGTGGGGGTTAAGAATAGGGTCAGCAATATACACTTTATATACTTCATATTGATATTCCTTATTTTTTATTTGGCGTTGTTATTTAAGTTTCGTTCTTTTTTTCTTCGCTTTTTTACTTTTCTCTGTTCATCTTCGTCTATTGGCTGTAAATTAACAAATAATGCAGGATTAATTTTAAAGCCTAATCTATTGGTTTGCGTATCATATGCGGTAGAGCGGTTACCTGTTATCTTCATTGCAATTTCAAAATGTAGGTGAGGATTAAGGCATTTTTTTGCATTACCGGTATCGCTAGTATAGCCAATTAAATCGCCAGACTTAACTTTATCACCCACTTCTAAGTCAGCACGTTTATCACTTAAATGACAATAGCGCAAATAAAAATGGTCAGCATTAATATTAAAATCCTTGGCTTGTTCAATTTCACCTTTATCACGAAACTCCAGGTCTGTCTCGTTTCGTGATTTTCTTAAATCCTCACCATTAACTTTAAGGACTAACACATTGCCGTATCCGTTATTCCCCTCATTTTTATATTGCACTATTTCACCATCTAAACAGGCATAACAAGGTGTATTTATATCGGCAAAGATATCTAAACCAGCATGAGCACAAGGTATTGTATTTTTAGGGTTATTTTTATCTAAACGAGTTCGAACGATACCAAAAGCACCATTTTGAGCCCTATCCGCACCACTAAAATTGTAATACGTCCTTTGTGGATTTTCTAAAGGTTCATGCCAGAGTTTTGCCGTTTCAATATTAAAATAATCCACCATCGCCACCGGATGAATAAACCATGCCTTGCCATCTGCGGATAGATTGATCAGTTTAGGGCTATCAGCATTAGCGCTCGTTTGATTGATGTTTGCTGTTTTATTTTGTGTGATTTTTAGTCTGGAGAAAGTTTAATTATTAATTTTGTTCTATTTTCTTGATTAATAAATGTGTAATAAGTCACCCCTCCATCAAAATATTGAACAACCTCTAGCCTATTTTTCCCTTTCCATTTATATTCAACCTAAACTCTCATATCATCATCTTCGTAAATACTGGAAAAATCTTCTCCTATTTTGATTTTTTTTCTAAATAAATTTGAAGGATCAAAACTCATTGCTTCATATACATCCAATATTGTCATGTTTTGATAATAACAAATATCAGTAATATCCATGTCAACTCGTTTAGTTTCAAGGCATTTAACATTATTATGATAATTATTGATATTATTTTCTTGTTCTTCTGATAAACGCTTAAAAAAAATCAATTCATTTTCGTAAGGTATCATTAGATTATTATTATCAAGTAAAATAATATTCATATGATCACTGCTATTACAAATATTTGATGAACTGTTTCTATCATTAGTATAAACTTTGATAAAATTTCTGAAGGTTAAATGATATTTTCTTAACTCATTATCATAATCTTTAAAAAAATCACTTTGATTTAATTGTTTATTGATATCTTCCCAACTTTCTTTCATTTGTTTAAAATCGCATCCCCAAAGAACTATTTTATCTTGATTCAAAAAAATCAGATTATCTAATTGTGTAACTAATAACTTGCCTTCTTTTGTTTGTAGAAGTTGTTCACTTAAATTATCTTTCATCAACATATAATAATTATTTTTAGCCAAATTAATATCTGATGCATAAGCAACATAAGGCAATAAAATTATAAACAAATTTATATACAAAAATTTTATCATTTTACTCCTCCAAATTATTGAGGTTCAGATGAAAATGAATTACGGTATCCTTCTTTTAATAATTCTAGAGGGTCTAATAAATCTGCACGCCTCTGGTATGGTAAGTTTGCTCTATTAGTTAATGGATTTTTCAAATCTAAACCGTTTTCACCTGAATAATATTCTAAATGCAACATATAAATAACGTGACCATCAATAGTTAATAATGGTTTATATTTTTTCGTTTGTTTAGAATTAATTTTAATTTCAATGGCATGGACACTTTTTTCACCAACTTTGAGCTCTTTTAATAATAATCCTGTTTTTGCAAGTACAGTACCTTGCTTAACAACATCGCCAACTTTAACATTAATACTTTTACGATCTACCTCACCATAACGAATAATAAATTGACATCCATTACTCGTTTTATGTTTTATTGTTATCTGATAAGTTTTACAACAAATCACGTATATTATTAATGATTCACTAAAAATCCCATGATAAACATTTTTGATTTTCATGAGCTTCTTTTAAAATTTGTTTGATAGATTTATAAATATCTTTTATTACTTGCTTTAAATCAGAGTCTAGCAATGAAGATTCAATAACTTGATCATTTTCAACATAAAAATCATAATTAACACTTAAAATATTGCGAAATTTTTCATAAATCGGGAGATCATAATAATCAAATTTAGCATTGATGTTATAATTATGAGGTTTACTTTTTATAACTTTAATTTTACTTGCAAATGTTTCTCCATAAACATTTAATACTAATTCGTTACTTTTTTTATAATCACAAATTAATTCTGCCCCTTCAGATGAAAAAGATTGAGTTTCAAAAACATCTGCATTAGCATTTCCAATAAGAAAGTAAAATATTAACATATTAATTAATATTGACATAACCTTCATCATCTATATCTCCAGCATTATATTTTTTTAAAAGTTGAGTAGCAGTAAAACCGTATCTAAATTCAAAGTGTGGATAATCTTTAAATGTAACCCAGTCCCCACCCCATAAAAAACCGTATGATTTTGCTATCTCTACAATTTCTTTTATTTTCGGGTGCTTATTGTCAAAATAAATGGCTTTTTTATCTAAAATTTCTACCACATCAATCGCCAATCCATAATTATGAAAACTATATCCACCTTTAACTTTTGTCACAATAGGATCTGAATTTTTCCTACCTTTATCGTAAAGTTTATTTTGTTCTTCAATAGACCTATAACCATCAGAAACCCTTAACTTTAAATTTAATTTGCTTTCAGCGTCATTTATAAAATCTAAAGTATGTTGACGAATTCTCGGGTGTAATAACGCAATTCTAGAGTTTGTAACACTATCCCAAGTTTCAGTTTTCTTATTTTCTATAACATTAAAATAATCCATCATCGCTACCGGATGAATAAACCATGCCTTGCCATCAGTTGATAGATTAGACAGTTTAGAGGTATTGGTATTGGTATTCGCATTGCTTTGTTCTGTGCTGGTTGTTTGATTTTGAGTTTGCGCTTGTGCTACTTCTTTCCACCACAGTGACGGTTTAATGCGCTGTGCTTTTTCTAGTTGCCAGTTTGATTTGACATGTTCATGCGCTTCGTCCACCACATCTAAGGCAAAATCACGTAGGCAAGGCTGGGTAATACCGAGTTTATCTAACCCCGCCTCAATAATTGCTTTTTGTTGTTGTTTTTCTTCTTCAAATAGCTCATCAACTTCGTTCCATTTGCTTAACGCTTCATCGGCATACCATTCACTTTCATATTTCACCAGTAAATGCCCTATCAACTCCGCCGTCCAGCTTCGGCGTAATCCTTCCTTTAAATCCCTATCCGTAAAAGTCGGCGGCGGTAGGTCTTTTTTTCGTTGGGTTGAATATATCAGTGTGCCCGTTAAGATTTGATGTAATGCCCGCATCGCTGGCGTGTAATCGGCTAAATCTAATTTCGCCACTTTATTCTTGCCTATCTTGTCAGATAATTCACCTATCGAGGCCTTTTCTTCTATTGTTTCAAACCCAGGCCAGTGCCATGGACTACGCCGTTTGATATGAGCTTGTGCATTGTCTTTTATATTCACCCAACCATGTATCGGTAGCGTTTGCTCATCCAGTGCCGTCACTTGGGCCCATTTTGTGTTTTCATCCTCTATCGCTATCAAGCCATCATTCTCTAATGAAATTAGGGACACGGTACGAGGGTAACATACCGTATTACGTTTCTTTTCCTGTGGAGAAAGGGTGTCATCTAATGATAACGGAAAATCATGCCAATAACTTACGCTTGAATTGAGCTGCCCATCTTCGCCATTAAGGTGTAAGACTTTACTGGCGGCTATCCAGTACGGCTTGTTTTCAATCATAAAGC
>NZ_LZGS01000039.1 GCF_001690495.1 Gilliamella sp. App4-10 | reverse complement strand
TCAAATCGTCGCTATTTTAAAAGAAGCTGAAGCAGGTATTCCTGTCAAGGAACTCTGCCGTAAATATGGCATGGGGAATTCAACTTTCTATAAATGGCGAGATAAATACGGTGGTATGGAAACCTCGGATATCAAACGTTTAAAGGAGCTGGAGGCCGAAAACCGTAAACTTAAACAGATGTTTGCTGAGCTCAGTTTAAAATCTCAGCTTCAGGAAGAAATCATAAAAAAGCTTTAGTGCCAACTGGGGCACGTAAAACGTGGGCACAGCAACTACAACAAAATCATTTGGTTACTATTGCTATGAGTTGTGCCATTGTTGGCTTAAGTCGTTGTGCTTACTATTATCAACCTAAGTTACAGGATGATTCGGTGATTGTTTCGGTATTGAATGCTATCACAGACCGGCATTTACGCTGGGGCTTTCCTAAATGCTTTAATCGTATCAGAAAGCTCGGCTATAAATGGAATCATAAACGGGTATATCGGGTGTATTGTGAATTAAAGCTTAATCTCAGGGTAAAGCGTAAAAAACGTATTCCTCCACGAAGCCCAGAAAGGCTATTGGTTCCTAATAAACAAGGTGAATGTTGGTCAATGGATTTTATGAGTGACAGTAGCTGTAATCAACGTCGCTTTAGGACATTCAATGTCATTGATGACTTTAATCGTGAGGCGTTAGGTATTGATATTGCAGTAAGCTTACCGGCAGTGAGAGTTACCCGTTACTTAGATAAACTGGCTGAATATCATGGCTATCCATTAAAAATACGCGTCGATAATGGACCAGAATTTACAGGAAAAACCTTTATAAACTGGGCTAAATCACATGATATAGCCATTGATTATATAGAGCCCGGTAGCCCATATCAAAACGGGTACATTGAACGATTTAATCGCACCTATCGTACTGAAGTACTCGATTTATATCTTTTTAACAACTTAGCGCAAGCAAGGAGAATAACCGAAGAATGGTTAACGATTTATAACACCGAAAGACCGCATGAGGCATTAAATAACATGACACCGCTCGAATATAAAACACTAAAACAAACAGCATGATTTTCTACTTGAATCTTGTACTAAGTTTGGGGTATTTACAACGAAATGCAGACAAAGCAGAAGAACCAGCTAAAATTTTCATGCCAATTACTCTTTTTAAGCCAACCATAGATAAAAATAGAACAATATTATAAAAGAAAGTGAACAATGTGGCTATCGGTTTATCTCTATGTATATAGGGAACACTCTACCTACAATATCAATGACGCGTCCTGTTGCGGTTTATCCCTATGTATATAGGGAACACTTCTGAATTTCTGCGAATCATGCTTATCTGATCGGTTTATCCCTATGTATATAGGGAACACTCTGCGAATCATTTCGTAGTTTATGCCTGTCCCCGGTTTATCCCTATGTATATAGGGAACACTAGTACCTGATGGTGTAATATACAAATACAAACGGTTTATCCCTATGTATATAGGGAACACATTCACCTATAATTTCATTATAACGAGCATAACGGTTTATCCCTATGTATATAGGGAACACAAAACCATGTTTAGTTTGCGTGAATGAAAGACCCGGTTTATCCCTATGTATATAGGGAACACGGATTAGATGCAGGGATTCAAGCAACAAGTGACGGTTTATCCCTATGTATATAGGGAACACACCAATTATAACATAATGTTTTATAAAGAAAATATTGGCAACCAAATTTCCACCAACTTTTTAGCTTATTTTTAAAATAAGAGTTAATTTATAATAGGTTGTTTTTATTAAATTAATACTAAGAATCACAAATAGAATTTTGGACGTTTTTTATTTTACCAACTAATTTTTAAATTTCTTATATTTATAACTAAATTACAGATAAAAATTGATTATTTATATTGAAAATCAACAATCATTTATTTTTGAACTATTTTTTGATCATAATAGATTAAACATTTAGTCATTTATAAAGTGATTTATTAACATATTACCCATATAAATTTAATTTAATTTAATTTAATTTAATTTAATTTAATCAAAATGATAATGTTAATAGTTTTATTATGCTAAATAACAATAAATTATGTAGAAAAACACCGAACTATTTACACTTCATTATCAAAATAAACCTCTAAAAAATCATTAGGTATTTTACCAAAAATAAATTAATATATTGTTTTTATTATTTATTATTGGTTGTCTGTTTATATTGCTTGCACTATTTAGCTTTAAGATTAAGTTTATCCATTTACTTACGAACGAGTTCATGAGATAAATAATAACCTTCATCTAACAGTCTATCATGTAAACATCTATAACCCATGATGGAATTCAAATAACGTATTAATCCTCTTATCTAACTATTGATTGAATTCTGTTCGCTAAGAGGGCAAGCATTTTAAATAAGCATAATAACCACTAATAGATACCTAAAATAAAGTGAATAATCGTAGTTTAGGCAAATCATCTTGTTTTTTTTGATAAATAAGATCAACATTGAAGATAAAAGCCAAGTAGATGCGTGGCGTTGGTAACAATAAACCGTTATAATACTATTAAGTATCGTTATAATCTGATTTTCTTAGTTTATCCAAAATTACATGAAATGAAAATTGCGTAAATTTGCTAACGATTAAACGATAACAAGTATATTTTTTTAATTCATTGCTCTTTTTAATGCATAAAAAAGCTATCTAGCTTTACAAGCAAAACACACTTATTGTTGTTTGTTGTTTGGTTGATGGGTTAAACAATTAAAATCAGTTAAGTATATCAATAACACAAACGTATGAGGTTTATTTTTTATGTTTTCTTGGTGGACTCAAGTTTATTTTTTTCTTATCCAAATTTTGGTAAAACTTTTTGTTAATAGTAAACCGATTCCTACTGATCCGATAATAGAATTAGATCTTGACAACAACAAACCAATTTTATACGTACTCCCTTACAACTCTCAAATCGATTTGATGGTAATTCGGTCTCTTTGTTTGCAATATAACTTACCTGACCCATTAATTAGCATAGATATTAATGGAAAAACCATACCGGCTTATATCTATACTGATAAAGGTCCTGGTATTTTTGCATCCAATCAACAACAAAATAAAGCAATTGAAATTTTAGGAGATTATATTTCGGCACATCAACAAAATCATGATCTAGACATCCAAATGTTACCTGTTTCGGTCATGTTTGGGCGTCGACCAGATACTGAAGGTAAAAAGAAATTATCACTACAAGTACTTGGTGCAACTAGTAAATTTTTTAAAATAATCACATCTGGGAGAGACTGTTATACTCGATTTTCTCGTACAGTTTCATTCAAAGATATTCATGTTGATAGACAGCAAGATCTTCCTGTTTTAGCTCATAAATTAGCCCGTGTTGCTCGTATTCATTTTGCAAAACAAAGAATGGCATCTGTCGGACCAAAACTACCCGTTCGCCAAGAAATGCTTAATAAATTATTAAATAATCCTGGGCTCTCAGAAGCTATACAAGAGGAAGCTAAAAGTAAAAATATTAATCTTGATAAAGCTAAAAAAAATGCATTAGCTATGCTAAACGAAATTGCAGTTAATTTTTCTTATCGTATGCTAAGAATAACAGATTTTGTGCTTACTTGGGCTTGGCATCGACTTTATCAAGGCCTTAAAGTAACAAATGCAGATCCCGTCCGTGAACTTGCGCAAAACGGACACGAAATTGTTTATGTTCCTTGTCATCGTAGTCATATGGATTACCTATTATTATCCTATGTGCTTTATCGACAAGGGTTAGTCCCACCCCATATCGCTGCTGGCATTAATTTGAACTTTTGGCCAGCAGGTCCTATTTTTAGAAGACTAGGTGCATTTTTTATTCGTCGTTCATTTAGAGGAAATAAGCTTTATACTGCTGTTTTTCGTGAATATTTGGCCGAACTATTTATCCATGGTTATGCTGTCGAGTATTTTATTGAAGGTGGGCGCTCACGCACAGGTCGATTACTCAATCCCAAAACAGGTATGTTGATGATGACTATACAAACACAGTTAAGAGGTGATGCCAGACCAATTACTGTTGTTCCTGTTTATATTGGTTATGAACATGTTTTAGAGGTCGCAACTTATGCCAATGAACTCCGTGGTGCTAAGAAAGAAAAAGAGAGTTTGTGGCGTACAATTAAAGCCTTTTTCAAGTTAAAGAAATTAGGATTTGGTTATGTTAATTTTGGACAACCGATACCTCTGAATCAGTTTTTATACCAACAAGTTCCTGATTGGCGAACTGAAATTGAACCAACTGGTACTCAACGCCCAAGTTGGTTAACACCAACAACCAATTTACTTGCTAAACAAATAATGGAGCACATTAATTGTTCAGCCGCAATTAATGCAATGAATTTATGTTGCTCAATATTGTTGGCCGCAGATCAACAAGCGTTAACCAAAGTTAGGCTAATTGAATTCATTGATAAATTATTAAAATTATTAAAGAACATTCCTTATTCAAATTTGGTAACAATTCCAGATCAAACTGCAGAAGAATTGTTCGAACATGCCAAAGAAATGGGAAAATTTGAGATCACAACCGATGAGGCAGGTGAAATTGTTGGTCTTACTGCAGAACAAGCAGTTTTAATGACCTATTATCGCAATAATATTCAGCATTTATTGATTATTCCAGCCATCGTAGCCAGAATTTTACTCAAAAATAACCATATCTCATCTGACGAAATTTTAAAACAAGTAAAACTACTTTTCCCTTTAATCAAATCAGAGCTATTTCTTTATCATAATGATGAGCAACTAACGGAATATGTTCATAGAATTATTAAATCGTATGTCGAATTAAGCCTAATCAACTGTTCATCCGACAAAGTAACACTCAACTCTTTGAAAATGTCGGGGTTACAATTACTAGCTTCTTCATCCAAAGATACCTTACAACGTTATGCTATTGCGTTTTCTTTATTGCAAAAAGATCCAACGATTAGTCGTGCAACATTAGAAAAAGAAGGCAGGTTAATAGCTGAACGATTATCAGTTTTACATGGCATCAATGCACCCGAATTTTTTGATAAAGGTGTGTTTTCAACGCTTGTTGCTTCTTTACGAGAACAAGGTTATCTAGATGACAAAGATGGGGTTAATTTATCAAAAATTGAAAAAATGAATGCAATACTTAAACCTCTCATTACCGCAAGAGTAATGCAAACTATTGACGAAATTACCCCTTTATTAAAACAATAAAATAACAAGATTATTAATTTTAACTTGTCCATTTATCCAAATGGGCAAGTTTATGTTTATAAATAGGTTAAATAGTATAGAAAGTAAAAAACAAATTGAGATAAAAATAATTCTTTTATCTAAAATTTGACGCATATCAAATTTTCGTTTTCCCCCTTTATTTCCATGCCATTAAAGATTATCATTACAAATTATAGGGATGTTAATAGATTCCAATATAACAAATCAAATAATGTAATGTCAGCTTTTTAAGGAGTCCATATGCTATTTAACCGTAGACAGTTCTTTAAGATCTGTGCTGGTGGTATGGCAGGAACAACGGTTGCCACACTAGGACTAGCGCCTAATATGGCGCTTGCACAAACTCGCCAATTTAAATTACTCAAATCAAAAGAAACCCGTAATAACTGTACTTACTGTTCAGTTGGCTGTGGAATGCTACTTTATAGCCGTGGAGATGGTGCAAAAAATGCTGAATCATCCATATTCCACGTTGAAGGTGATCCAGATCATCCTGTTAGTCGAGGTTCGCTTTGCCCTAAAGGCGCTGGTGTACTTGACTATATCAAAAGTGAACAACGTGTCAAATACCCTGAATACCGCGCTCCAGGCTCTGATAAATGGCAAAAAATTAGTTGGGATGAAGCCGTTGACCGCATTGCTCGCTTAATGAAAGCTGACCGAGATAAAAACTTTATTGAAAAAAACGAACAAGGAACGACAGTTAATCGCTGGACAACAACAGGCTGGCTTGTTACCTCTGCTGCGAGTAATGAAACAGGTTGGCTGGCATTTAAAGTTGCACGTGCATTAGGCATGTTAAGCCTTGAAACCCAAGCAAGGGTTTGTCATGGTCCTTCTGTATCAAGTTTAGCCGCCACTTTTGGTCGCGGTGCTATGACTAACAACTGGAATGATATTAAAAATGCTAATGTTGTTATTGTCATGGGGGGTAATGCGGCCGAAGCTCATCCAGTTGGATTTAAATGGGCCATAGAAGCAAAAATTAATAATGGCGCAGAACTGATTGCCATTGATCCCCGTTTTCATCGAACCGCTTCGGTTGCCGATCACTATGTACCGATTCGCTCAGGATCTGATATTGCATTTTTGCTTGGTATTATTAATTATCTTATTACCAATAACGAAGTTAACTTTGACTATTTAGTGACCCATAGTAATGCAAGTTTAATTGTTCGTGATGATTTTAATTTTGATGCCAATAGTGGGTTATTTAGCGGTTATGATTCAGCTAATCGCCAATATGATCCAACCAGTTGGGCATATCAAAAAGATGAAAATGGTTATGCGCTTCGAGATAAAACACTCAGCCATCCTCGCTGTGTATGGAATCTACTGAAAAATCATGTCAGTCGTTATACACCTGAAATGGTAAATAAAGTGACAGGAAGCCCAATTGAGGGATTTTTACATGTTTGTCGCTCACTTGCAAGCACCAAAACTCATGATAGAGCAGCCACTTTTTTATATGCATTAGGATGGACTCAGCATACTTATGGCTCACAAATTATCCGTACGGCTGCAATGATTCAGCTTATCTTAGGTAATATTGGCGTAATGGGTGGTGGAATTAATGCACTACGAGGGCATTCCAATATTCAAGGTTTAACTGATGTCGGTTTATTATCAAATCGTTTACCTGCTTATCTTGATTTACCTAAAGATTCTCAAGTTTCACTCGAACAGTATTTAGAGGAAAAAACGCCTAAACCGCTAGGACCAGACGAAGTTAATTTTTGGGCAAATTACCCAAAATTCTTTGTCAGTTTTATGAAGTCAATGTATGGTGATAAATCAACTCAAGATAACAATTGGGGATTTGACTGGTTACCAAAATGGGATAAAACCTATGATGTATTAAGATTCAGTAAAATGATGCGTGATGGTCAAGCCAATGGTCTTATTTGTCAAGGTTTCAATCCTCTTGCTGCGCTACCAGATAAAAATAGTATCCGTAACGGTTTATCGAACTTGAAGTTTTTAGTTAGCATTGACCCTATGCCAACTGAAACGGCAGAGTTTTGGAAAAATCATGGTGAATCGAATGATGTCGATCCAAGCCAAATCCAGACAGAAGTTTTTAGGCTTCCTGCAAACTGTTTTGCTGAAGAAAACGGCACTATCGTTAACTCTTCGCGTTTATTACAGTGGCACTGGGCGGCAGCAAGACCGCCTTATGAGTCATTATATGATCCAGAAATCATCGCTCGTATCTTTCTTAGAATGAAAGAGTTATATGCCGAAGAAGGGGGGGCATATCATGAGCCAATCAATAACTTAGTTTGGGATTATCAAAATCCAGAAGGCCCTGCTGCAGAAGAGCTAGCGCAAGATTATAATGGGCGAGCCCTTGCTGATCTCACCGATACCAATGGCAATGTTATTCTTAAAAAAGGTCAGCTATTAAGTGGTTTTTCTCAATTAAAAGCAGATGGAACAACTTCATCAGGAATATGGATATTTTGTGGTTCATGGACAGAGCAAGGTAACCAAATGGCAAGGCGAGATCCTAGCGATCCGTCAGGTAAAGGTATTCATGCCGGATGGGCGTGGGCATGGCCGATGAATCGGCGGGTACTTTATAATCGTGCCTCGGCGGATGAAAACGGCAAGCCATGGGATCCCAAACGCGTACTGGTAAAATGGAATGGTTCAAGCTGGGACGGTAATGATGTTCCTGATTTTACTGCAACGCTATCGCCAAGTGCTGGAGCGGGTGCCTTTATCATGAATAACGATGGTTTAGGCGGATTGTTTTGTTTAAATCGATTAGTCGATGGCCCGTTCCCTGAGCATTATGAACCGTTTGAAACACCAATTACCAATAATCCATTACATCCAAATCAAGTGAGTAGCCCTGTGGCGCGGGCATTTACAGAGGATTTGGCGCGCTTAGGAAATGCCAGTGAATTTCCTTATGTTGGTACCACTTACAGTATCACCGAGCATTTCCACTTTTGGACTCAACATGCCAGACTGGCTTCTATTACTCAGCCAGAACAATTTATTG
Organism: Gilliamella sp. App4-10; assembly: GCF_001690495.1. Lineage (GTDB taxonomy): Bacteria > Pseudomonadota > Gammaproteobacteria > Enterobacterales > Orbaceae > Gilliamella > Gilliamella apicola_G. The sequence continues at coordinate 40,347 of NZ_LZGS01000039.1, read as the reverse complement.
AGCTCAGCGAAAACTTAGCCAATAAAAAAGGCATAAAACTAGGCGATACCGTAAAAGTGACTTCATATCGCGGTTATATCAAAGCTAAAGCTGTTGTGACAAAGCGCCTTCCGACATTAACTGTTGATGGTAAAGAAATCGAGACTATTGGAATTCCTATTGTTTGGGGATTCACAGGTCAGACGAAGAAAGGATTTTTGGTGAATGAATTAACGCCACATTTAGGTGATGCCAATTCACAAACGCCAGAATATAAATCATTTTTAGTCAATATTGAAAAAGTGACCAGTGCGGCATAGGGAGGAAGATAAATTATGTCATTACAAACACAAGATATTATTCGCCGCTCGGGAACCAATTCGTTAACGCCAGCGCCACGAGCACGCGATTACCAACAAGAAGTGGCTAAATTAATTGATGTAACCACATGTATTGGCTGTAAGGCTTGTCAAGTTGCGTGTAGCGAATGGAATGATCTTCGTGCCGAAGTCGGTAATACTGTCGGCGTTTATGATAATCCGGCTGATTTAGAGCCGAAAGCATGGACAGTGATGAGGTATTCAGAAGTTGAGGTTAACGGCAAATTTGAATGGCTGATTCGTAAAGATGGCTGTATGCACTGTTCTGATCCTGGTTGTTTGAAAGCCTGCCCATCAGAAGGCGCTATTATTCAATACGCCAATGGTATTGTTGATTTTCAATCGGAACACTGTATTGGTTGTGGTTATTGTGTCGCAGGTTGCCCGTTCAATATTCCTCGAATTAGTAAAGAAGATAATCATTCTTACAAATGTACTTTATGTGTGGATCGCGTTGCAGTTGGGCAAGAGCCTGCTTGCGTTAAAACCTGCCCAACTGGTGCTATTCACTTTGGCACTAAACAAGATATGATTCGTCATGCTGAAAATCGAATTGTAGACTTGAAAAAACGCGGTTTTGAACATGCTGGCCTTTATGATCCACAAGGTGTTGGCGGTACTCACGTTATGTATGTTTTACACCATGCTGATCAACCAGAACTGTATCACGGCCTACCAAAAGACCCACACATTAGTGAAATTGTCAAATTTTGGAAAGGTATTTGGAAACCGCTATCCGCAGCTGCATTTGTTGCAACATTTGGCGGGTTGCTTTTTCATTACATGGGGGTTGGTGCAATTGAAGTGGATGAAGATGACATTGAACAAGAAAAACAAGCTGATAGACAAGCGCGAAAACGTCTAGGATTACCCGTTTTTGGTCGCAAAAATGGTGCTAATTCATCACAACAGGAGAATCATCATGAATAAAAAAGGCATGATTTTAAGAACACCACTTATTGTTCGTTTTTGCCACTGGTGTATGGTGTGTCTGTTTATTCTTACTGCACTATCAGGCTTATCCTTGTTTTTTCCATCAATTAAACTGTTTGGTTTATTCCTTGGTACACCACAATTAGTGAGGGCATTACACCCAATTATTGGTTGTATTGTTTTTGTCTTACTGATGTTTATGTTTGTAAAGCTTGCTCGTCATAATATCCCTAACAAACAAGATATTGTATGGTTAAAAAACTTTAAAAGCGTCATTATGGGCAAAGAAGAAGGTATTCCAATTGGCAAGTATAATGTCGGTCAGAAGTTTTTATTCTGGTGCATTATGAGCTTAATTTTTGTATTATGTATTACTGGGCTAATCATGTGGCGCCAATATATTTCTGATTATTTTCCAGTACAGGTTGTACGTATTGCGATATTCTTCCACTCGTTTGCTGCTATAGCTTTAATTTTACTTGCTATTGGCCATGCTTATATGGCAATTTGGGTGAAAGGCTCTATTAAAGGGATGATAACAGGTTACGTATCACGTGCTTGGGCACGAAAAAATCATTCTACTTGGTATGAGGAAGAAATGGAAAAAATTTATCAAAATGAACTAAATGCAAAGGCCAAATCTGAAGCAGAATCTACAGACGTTGAGCACAAGCCAGCATAGACGTTCTCCTCTAACTGTAATTGTATTTTCCGCTGATAGTCACTATCAGCGGAGTTATCTTAAAAGTAAAAATCAGTGATAAGTGAAATCACAATCAATGAGCATTTATAATGAGTATCAAAATCATCCCTCAAGATCAACTAGAACTACAAGCGACAAACTCAGTTATTAAACAAATTCCATTACTCTTTTACCCATCGCCTAAAACGCTGTATATTCATCGAGCAGAGCGTTTAACGAGCCTTGCAAACAATAGTCCAATTAGTGATTATTTGAAATTTTGTGCAATAATCGCTGAAAAACAAGCGAATTTAATTAAACATAATCCTATAGATATTGATGTATCTTGTTTATTAAACAGCGATCGCCCGCCACTTAGTTTAGCTAATTTACCACTTAAAAACACTTGGCAAGATTACTTAACTTCATTATTGAACTCATTTTCTGATACAACGCAGCAAATCACTTTAGTCATAGACCAGCTTAAAAAAAATAGTTCTCTAGAATTACAAGATAAAGCATTGCATTTACTTAAAGGAGAATTTGATCGAGTCGATGGCAATGAAACAATATTTATTTGGTCATCATTATCGGTTTATTATTGCCAACTTGCCAGCCAAATTAAAGGTAAAGCTATCGCAGAAAATACCGATAAACTTTGGTTGTGTCCTGTTTGTAATAGCATGCCAACAGCTAGCGTAATTCAATTAGGTAGCCACAATGGTTTGCGCTATTTGCACTGTAGTTTATGTGAAAGTGAATGGTATGTGCCTAGAGTTAAATGTACCTGTTGCGATAACATGAAAGGTATACAATATCTCTCACTAGAAAAGGAACTTGCAGCCACAAAAACTGAATGTTGTGACGTTTGCCATAGTTATCTAAAAATACTCGATCAAGACAAAGACCCTCATATTGAAGTCATCGCTGACGATATTGCCTCATTGATATTAGATATCAAAACAGAAGAAGAGGGTTTTGCAAAAAGTGGTATAAATCCTTTTATATTTGCTAAATAAAAAAACGTATATACTGATACCTACAAAAATTAAGTTTTATGGGTATCAGTATATAAAAAATTTATTAAAAATAATTAATCATTTAATTCATATTATAATGCTGATATTTTTTTATATAATAATTAATTAACAAATACAACTTAACTTTTTTGATTAATAAAGCTAGAATAGAACTATTGTACTAGTTTACGAGTTCGACTTATGAAACGCTTTATTTTATTAATCATATTTTTGTTTACACCTTTTTTGAGTTTCGCAAATACAATAAAAAATGTCGCTATTACGGCGATTGTTGAACATCCTTCATTAGATCAAATTCGTGATGGTGTTAAAGATGAATTGGCAGAAAACGGCTATAAGTTAAACGACAATTTAACGGTGCAATATAAAAGTGCACAAGGAAGCAGTGCTACAGCAGCCCAAATAGCTAGACAATTTGTCGCCACTAAACCAGACGTCATTGTGGCAATTGCAACACCAAGCGCTCAAGCAACTGCCGCTGCAACCAAACAAATCCCAGTCGTATTTGCCGGCATTACCGACCCTATCGCGGCTAAATTAGTTAAAAACTGGCAACCAACAGGCACAAACATCACCGGTGTTTCCGATTATCAAGAGATGGGTCCACAAATCGACTTTATGAAGAAAATCGTCCCTAATGTCAAATCGGTAGGCTATATTTATAGCCCAAGCGAAATTAATTCAACTGTCGTGTTAAAAAATCTACAAAAGCTTTTATCTCAACAAAATATTGCTTTGTTTGCAGTGCCTGCCCAACGAACTGCGGATATTTCAACAGCTGTTAATACATTAAAAGGTAAAGTTGATTTAATCTATACAACAACCGATAACAATGTTGTTTCAGCTTATGAGTCTTTAGTCAAATTTGCGAATGAAAATAAAATCGCACTTTTAGCTTCGTTCCCTGATGCAATCGAACGCGGAGCTGTTGCAGCATATGGTATGAGTTACTATGATGTAGGACGTCAATCAGGTAAACTGGTTGTTCGAATATTAAAAGGTGAAAAGCCAGGAAGTATTGCCCCAGAAATAGGGCAAGCCCTACGCCTTGTCATCAATATTGAAGCAGCTAAAAAACAAGGAATAACCTTGCCTCCTGACGTTATTCAATCCGCTTACAAAGTCATAGGCAATAATTAAGCTCAACCCTACTAGAATGAATCAAGAACTTTGCTCATTTAGTGAAGTGGGCAAAGGGAAAATGGTACAAATAATCCGTTTCAACCAATTGATATAACCTATAATCCTTGTCTTCCAATAACTGGGTTAGTATCACTTACGATAGTATGTTGATATGACATTAAATTACCTATAAGTGTAATAAAATATTTACACTCATAACAATTTTTACGCTAGAAAATTATCTATTTTTGCTTTATAGTAACTCAATATTTAGCTTGGTTGTAAAAAAAATATTACAGGAGTGCCTTATGCGTAATTCTATTATTAAACTTTTTATGCTACTTAGTTTATCGTTTGTAGCATTCTACTCTTCAGCAGATGCTAAAAATGAACAAAAATTTGTTGCTATTACAGCAATCGTTGAACACCCAGCATTAGATAATGTACGCAAAGGGGTTGAAGATGAGTTAAAGGACAATGGTTACATTGCGGGAGAAAATTTAAAATTACAATTTTCAAGCGCACAAGGTAGTAGTGCCAATGCAGCCCAAATTGCGAAACAATTTGTAGCAAGTAAACCAGATGTTATCGTCGGAATAGCCACGCCAAGTTCACAAGCATTAGTTGCGACAACAAAACGCATTCCGATAGTTTTCACTGCCGTTACCGATCCCGTGGTAGCCAAATTAACACCAAGTTGGGATGCATCAAAAACAAACGTAACAGGTGTATCTGATGCTTTATCACTAGATGCGCAAATTGATCTGATGTTAAAAATTAAACCTGAAGCTAAAAATATTGGTTATGTTTATAGTCCAAGCGAAACTAATTCAACCATCATTCTAAAACAATTGCAGGTTGAACTAGAAAAACGAGGTATGAAAATTATTGCTGCCCCTGCCCAGCGCACTTCTGATATATCAACAGCAGCGAGAAGTTTAAAAGGTAAGGTAGATATGATTTATACGACTACTGATAATAACGTTGTTTCTGCTTATGAAGCTTTAGCAAAAGTGGCTAATGAAAGTAAAATCGCCCTTATTGCATCTAATCCAGAATCGACAGAACGCGGTGCAATTGCTGCTTTAGGGATGAGTTATTATGATCTTGGTCGTCAAGCTGGTAAAATTGTTATCCGTATACTTAATGGTGAAAACCCGGGCGATATTGCACCGCAAGTAGGCAATATCACTCAATTAACAATAAATAAAAAAGCGGCTGAACGACAAGGTGTTATATTACCTGAAAATGTATTAAAATCAGCTGCCAAAATTGTCGAAAAATAAATTTACTAATTTCTAACTCAATCGCCAACTTTGGCGATTAACTTTAATGGATTTTTTTCATGTCTTTTGAATTTTTATTAGGCTCAATTGGAATTGGACTTATTTATGCACTAGTGAGTTTAGGTGTATTTATCTCCTTTCGTTTACTTGATTTTCCCGATCTTACTGCAGATGCCAGCTTTCCTCTTGGTGGCGCAGTATGTGGATTGTGCATTTATGTAGGCATCGATCCTTGGATCGCAACATTATTAGGTATGTTTGCTGGCTGTCTTGCTGGCGCGATGACAGGAATATTGTATGTGAAGCTCAATATTCTTCAATTATTATCAAGTATTATTGTCATGATAGGGCTCTATTCTATTAATTTAAGAATATTAGGTATTGGGCCTTACGTGATGGATGAAACAACTCGACTAGCCGGCTCACCTAATCTTTCTTTACTTGATGCCAAAACAATATTTTCACCATTTATTGCTGAAGACTACAGTAATCAATATTTTGTGCAACCCCTTATGATATTAGGATTTGTGCTTGTATTTTGGATGTTACTAAATCTATTTTTAAATACTCAAAAAGGACTTGCCTTAAGAGCAACAGGCACTAACCCCCGAATGGCAAAATCTCAAGGTATACCGACAGATGGCATAACCATTTTGGGTATGGCAATTTCAAATGGTTTAATTGCGCTAGGGGGTTCCCTTTTTGTGCAAACGCAAGGCAGTGCCGACATTACCATTGGTGTTGGTACAATTGTAATTGGTCTTGCCTCAATTATTATTGGTGAAAGCCTCTTCCCAGCTAAACGTATTTGGACTGTGATGCTAGCCGTTATTTTCGGCTCTATTTTATATCGTTTATTCATTGCCTTTGCACTTAGTAATGAATTTTTACAAGAAATCGGTGTCGGAACAGAAGATCTCAATCTAATCACAGCAATACTTGTTGTGCTAGCTCTAGTTGTGCCTAAGCAATTAAAAAAACACGCCAAAATAAGAGGGAAGTCAGCATGATTAAAGTAGAACAATTGCAATTAACCTTTAATCGAGGCACGCCTATCGAAAATCATGTTTTACGTGGGTTAAATCTTAATATCAGTGAGGGAGAATTTGTCACTATTATAGGCAGTAATGGAGCCGGAAAAAGCTCATTTCTTAATGTGATTAGTGGTGATTTACTTGTTGACTCTGGTCATATTGTCATTAATGGACAAAATGTCACTCGCTGGCCAGCATGGAAAAGAGCCGGTATGGTTGCTCGCGTATTCCAAGACCCTATGGTTGGAACTTGTGAAAACTTAACAATCGAAGAAAATCTTGCCATCGCCTATAACCGTGGACATCGTTTTAGGCTATCTCCAGCTCTTAATCACGAAATCAGATCAATATTTAAAGAAAAACTGGCCACTTTAAATTTAGGTCTTGAAAATCGATTATCAGATATGATGGGATTACTTTCCGGCGGTCAAAGACAAGCTATTAGTTTGTTAATGTCAACTTTACAGCCATCTAAAATATTATTGCTTGATGAACATACAGCAGCACTTGATCCAAAAACCGCACAGTTTGTTTTAGAACTCACCAATGAAATTGTTTCAAAAAACCAATTAACCACCATGATGGTTACTCATTCGATGAAACAAGCATTAGAGTATGGCACTAGAACAGTGATGCTTCATCAAGGGCAAGTCGTGCTTGATGTATCTGGAGAACAACGAGCTAAATTAACTGTAACTGATTTATTAGATATGTTTGAAAAAACACGCGGTGAAAAAGTTACCGATGATGCGTTACTTTTAGGTTAACAACACATAAAAAGCAATATTTGAAAAAAATATTGCTTTTTATATTGCATAACAACAAAATAAATTATACCTATCAGGTGATAATTTAATCAAGCCATACCAGCAAAAGCAACAAAAGTTTTTTTACAAAAAAGAGGATTATTTTCAAAACACACTTTTATTTTTTGTAAAAAAGATTATCTTATTAGGAATTTAAGATAACTTCCCTTTAATTAAACAAAAATAATGAAATTATATGGCCTTTCTGGCACCAAAATTAGCTGTGCATTTATATCTGCATGTATAAGTACTCCTTATAACACAACTCGTTTTATCAAAGATCTAATAGCCGGAATAACTGTTGGTATAATTGCTATACCACTAGCAATGGCACTAGCAATCGCTAGTGGTGTACCACCACAGTATGGGCTATACACCGCAATTATAGCGGGCTTTGTGATTGCATTAACGGGTGGGTCACGTTTTAGTGTTTCAGGCCCTACTGCGGCATTTGTGGTTATTTTATACCCTGTATCGTTACAATATGGATTATCGGGATTACTCGTTGCAACATTACTGTCCGGCATATTTCTTGTATTAATGGGATGTATTCGATTAGGACGTTTAATCGAGTACATTCCATTACCCGTGGTATTAGGATTCACATCAGGAATTGCCATAACTATAGCGACCATGCAAATTAAAGATTTTTTTGGTTTGACGCTTGAGCATATGCCAGAAAGCTATATTGAAAAAGTTATTGAGTTAACGAAAACGCTACCCACCATTCATATTGCTGATACCATAGTCGGTATAGTGACACTAATGGTGTTAATTGTATGGCCAAAACTTAAAGTCAAAATATCGGGGCACTTACCGGCACTGGTTGCTGGCATTGCTGTCATGTTTATTTTTAATCAATTTGGTTATCAAATTGAAACCATCGGTTCACGATTTACCTATACGCTAAACGATAATACAATAGGTCACGGCATACCCTCTGTATTACCAGAATTTGTTTTACCTTGGCAGCATGCTGAATTTAAATGGGATTGGTCAACACTGACCGCCTTATTACCGATTTCGCTAACCATGGCAATGTTATGCGCAATTGAATCACTACTTTGTGCTGTCGTATTAGATGAAATGACTCACACAAAACATCATTCAAATAGTGAACTTATTGGTCAAGGTTTAGGAAATATTATCGCGCCCTTTTTTGGTGGGATTTCAGCAACTGCAGCTATCGCAAGGTCGGCGGCAAATGTCAAAGCGGGAGCGACTTCGCCGATTGCTGCCGTGTTGCATTCACTCGTTGTGTTACTTGCACTGATCTGCTTTGCACCCGCATTATCATTTATTCCACTTTCTGCTATGGCAGCATTATTACTTATCGTGGCATGGAATATGAGTGCAGTTCAACGCGTCATTTACATTATTAAATGTGCGCCAAAAGATGATATTTTAATTATGCTTATTTGCATGTCGCTCACAGTACTATTTGATATGGTGATTGCAATTACACTTGGGATTGTGCTGGCATCAATTTTATTTATGCGTCGTATCGCTCGAATGACTCGGTTAGTTGAACTTAATCGCAGTGACAACAAAACCTTGGTGTTACGTATTAATGGGCCACTGTTTTTTGCTGCTGCTGAACGCACATTTTTAGAGATATATCAAAAGATTAATGGATATGAACACATAGTACTACAATGGGATGCGGTACCTATTCTTGATGCTGGTGGACTCAATGCTTTAATACATTTTATCGATGAATTACCTGAACATGTTGATCTATCAATTTGTGAATTACAATTTCAACCATTAAAAACATTAGCTCGCGCCAAAATTGTTCCTATTTCTAACAAACTCATGTTCTATTCAACGTTAGATGAAGCACTGAAAGATAAAAGCTAATTCACAATTTAGCTTTATTATATTGACTAATTTATATACGCAGTGAAAGTTTGCATAAAATCGAATTACTGCGCAATAAATTGTACCTTCACGACCTTTCTTTTCATTTACTAATCGCTGTTGACAGACTATAAGTCTTAGCAGTGGTTTGAATTTGAAATCCAAAATTAACTCATAAAAATAGGTAAATAACATGATATCTAACGAAAACAATTTCCACGCTCTTAAAGAAAAATCAAGCTGGTTTATTTTAGTCGGTGTTATTTTAATTGTATTAGGGTGCTTAGCATTAGGTTATCAGTTCATTGCTACCGTTTTTTCTGTCTATTTTATTGGCTCATTAATTTTAATTGCAGGACTTGCCCAAACATTACATTCTTTTAGCATTAAAAGTTTTGGCCAATCAGCCTTATGGGCAGTAATGGGTATTTTATACATATTTATTGGTTTAATGTCATTTCTCAAACCTGTTGCTGTTTCATCTGCCTTAACATTAGTGATGTCGCTCTTATTAATGATGAGTGGCTTTACACAAATATTTTCCGCTATGATCAACCGTAATTTACCTCGTTGGGGATGGGTACTCATTTCCGGTATGATTACATTAATTTTGGGTTTTATGGTTATTATAGGATGGCCGTATGACAGTCTTTGGATATTAGGTATGTTTTTAGGTATTGACCTTGTCTTCCAAGGTTGGGCATATGTAGCTATCGGCTTTGCACTAAAAAATCGTTAATAACTAATATTGTTTATTTTGCTACTCACAATTTAAATTTCACAGCTTGTGAGTAGCAACAAATAATAATCTCACCTATCTTTACTAAACTAACTAAAATTAAAATTTTTTAATTTTGATTAAAGCTTATTACTTATAGCTTTTATTCGTTTTTGCCTTTACCTCTTGCATTGTCTGTAAAATTCGATGATAGTTATCAAGCCTTGATGGAGCAATTTGGCCGTCTTGCATTGCTTTTTGTAGCAAACAACCTGGCGTATCGAGGTGATTACAATCACGAAAGTGGCAACCACCTAAATAATTGTCAAATTCTTTAAACCCCCTAATTACCTGTTCTGGCTCTAAATGCCATAAGCCAAATTCGCGGATCCCTGGTGAGTCAATAATATCGCCACCATTTGGTAAGTGGTAAAGCCGAGAGGATGTGGTTGTATGTTGACCAAGACCTGATATTTCTGAAATACCTCCAGTCATCACTGATTGTGATTGATGAGGTAACAGTAAATTAATAATACTTGATTTACCCACACCAGATTGTCCAACTAAAATAGAAACCTTACCTTGCAAGGCATCTTGCAATACCGCAATACCTTGTTGATTTTGGCATGAAATATATAATAATTGATAACCAATATGAGTATAAATCGCCAATTGTTTTTCAACATCAGCGCGTTGCTGATCATTGAGTAAATCAATTTTGTTTAAAACAATAATCGGTTGTATATCAGTACTTTCACAAGCCACTAAATAGCGATCGATAATATTTAGTGATAGTTCTGGCAAGACAGCCGAAATAATCACGATTTGATCAACATTTGCGGCAACAGGTTTAACACCATCATAAAAATCAGGCCGAACAAGTTCCGAATGCCGAGGATGAACCGCTTCAATGATACCATTGGTATTCGGCTCTAAACTTTCGCGCCACAAAACTTTATCGCCAGTGACTAACGACGGTAACGTGCGCCGAATACTACAACGATAAATAAGGCCTGCATCATCTTCGACATCAGCCGATTTACCAAAACGACTTATCACCACACCATCACGAGGGGATGAAAAATTTGATAGACTTTCATCTTGTTTTATAGCTAATCGTTGCTGATGTTTTGCCGCTACGCGCCTTTTTTGATTTTGGGAGAGTTGATTTTTTGCCATAGCACTCATTTTTTACTAAAACAGATTGTCAGTTATGCTACACTACTCAGTATCAAAAAGAAAATGTCTATCGCAAATTATGAGCAAACAATCACAAATTAACAGTAGCAATCTTATTTGGATCGATCTTGAAATGACAGGACTTAATCCAACCACTGATCGCATTATTGAAATTGCAACCATTGTTACCGATTCTAATTTAAATATCCTTGCTGAAGGACCAGTCATTGCCGTGCATCAATCTGATGAGCAATTAGCATTAATGGATGAGTGGAATCAAAATACCCACGGCAAATCAGGACTCATCGAGCGTGTTCGCACAAGTACCATTAGCGAACAACAAGCCGAACAACAAACCATCGAATTTTTAAAACAATGGGTACCTGAAAACAGCTCACCAATTTGTGGTAATACCATTGGGCAAGATCGTCGTTTTTTATTTAACTATATGCCTAATTTAGAACGTTATTTTCATTATCGTTATTTAGATATTAGTACAATTAAAGAATTAGCTAAACGCTGGAAGCCTGAAATGTTAAAAGGGATTAGCAAACAGAGTTCGCACCAAGCGCTCGATGATATTCGTGATTCGATTGCCGAACTGGTTTATTACCGCGAGCACTTTTTTGATCTAACCCAATAATTAGCATGCAAATTTTATATACTGTTTTATTATATTTGATTCAACCCTTTGTTTGGCTAAGGCTACTTTGGCGTAGCTGTAAAGCGCCTGCTTATCGTAAGCGTTGGCTTGAACGCTATGGTTTTTGCCAAAATAAAGTTGAATCTAATGGTATTTTACTGCATGCCGTATCAGTGGGGGAAACGATTGCCGCTATCCCACTAATCAAAGCATTGCAACAACAATATCCTAATTTACCTATCACCGTGACCACCATGACACCAACAGGCTCAGAGCGAGTGAAATCGTTACTCGGTGATAGTGTTTATCATGTCTATTTACCTTATGATTTGCCTTGCGCAATAAATCGTTTTTTAAAAACCATTCAGCCAAAATTAGTGATTATTATGGAAACTGAGCTTTGGCCTAATTTTATTTGTCAGTGTTACAAACGAAATATTCCGCTGGTTCTTGCCAACGCTAGATTATCAGAACGATCAGCTAACCGATATCGCAAACTAGGACGGGCGATTAGCCATTTACTATCAAAAATCAGCACCATTGCCGCACAAAATAAGCAAGACGGAGAGCGTTTTGTATCACTGGGTTTGCCGAGTGATCATTTAGCCATAACCGGCAGTATTAAATTTGATATTGATTTAACGGCTCAACAGCAGCAAAAAATTGCAATGCTAAAACAACAATGGCAATTAAATCGCCCTGTCTTTATTGCTGCAAGTACACATAGTGGCGAAGATGAAATCATCTTGTCTGCCTTTGAACGATTATTACAAACATACCCTGATTTGTTATTAATCGTTGTTCCCCGCCACCCAGAACGCTTTAAAACCGTCGAAAAATTAATTAATGACCGCGGGTTAAATTATATCAACCGCAGTAGCAACCAAGTTCCGACTAAACAAACACAAGTCATTTTGGGCGATACAATGGGAGAGTTAATAGAACTTTATGGCATTGCCGATATTGCCTTTGTTGGAGGTAGTTTAGTGAAGCATGGTGGGCATAACCCATTAGAGCCAGCACTCCACCACATCCCAATCATTAGTGGCGAGCACTTTTTCAATTTTAAAGTTATATGTGAACAGCTCATTTCAGCTAACGGGATGATCATTTGTGCTAGCTCAGCAGACGCTCTTTATTCAGCGGTTAATACGCTTTTGGAAAATAAAAGTAATAGTCAGCAAATTGGCGAACAGGCATATCAAGTATTAAAACAAAATCAAGGGGCACTAGATCGGCTGCTTAACATTATCAACCATTATCTTTGCTCAAAATAAGGATTGCTTGTGGAAAAAAAACAAGGACTATTATTGGTTAATCTAGGCACGCCAAGTGCGACAACGCCAGATGCAATAAAGCAGTATTTAACCGAGTTTTTGCTCGATCGGCATGTCGTTGATTTGCCAAAGCTGTTTTGGTCTCCCATTTTAAAGTCTCTTGTGATACCCAAACGAGTACCTTATATTATTCACCATTACCAAAAAATTTGGATAAATGGCGCATCACCTTTATTGCATTATAGCCGATTATTATGTGATAAATTACAACGTCATTTACCGAATATACAATGTGAATTAGCCATGACTTATGGTGAACCGGATATTCAATCGGCATTGAATAACCTTCGATCATGTTCAAAAATTACCGTATTACCACTCTTTCCGCAGTATTCCACAACCACAACTCTTGCAGTACTTGATAAACTCAAACAGATTATTGCCTCTGATCAAATCATTGATAATATCTGTTATATTCGTGATTATGCTGATCATCCAAGCTATATCAATGCACTTTATTTACAAATTAAACAGGCTTTTCAAGATCAAGGAGAGCCTGAAGTGCTCGTGCTTTCTTATCATGGTATCCCAGAACGTTATATTCACAAACGAAAAGAGGATTACATTGAACGTTGTGAAATGACCACGCAGTTATTAATCGAAAAATGTCGAGCAAATGGCCTAAATCGACCAATCCAAATGGCGTATCAATCAAAATTTGGTAAAGGTAAATGGGTTACACCAAGTACCAGCGACACACTACGAGCATTGGCACAAAGTGGCGTTAAAAACGTGCACGTCATCTGCCCAGGTTTCTCGGTAGACTGTATTGAAACACTTTATGAAATTGATGAAGAAAATCGAGAACTGTTTTTTAATGCAGGCGGAAAAACGTTTTATTATATTCCCGCATTAAATGAGAGCGACTTACAAATTAATTTAATCATAGCGTTAATCAATCATACTCAACCAATTATATTTAAAAACTTATACGCAAACACATAGTTTCCTGAAAAATTTTGACAAAAGCCATTTGACTTAAAAAGATTATACAAAGTTGGTAATTGTTAACGTTCAAATGATTTAACTTTTAAATTAACAAATATTAAGGCTAAATAGCTATCTATCTCCCCAATAATTTATGACGTATGATAGGATATTATTAATCATTGAATATCTGAGCACTGAGGAGAAAATTAAGTGAAAATCATCATCATTGGCGCTCAAGCCGCAGGTGCAAGTGCTGCCGCAAAAGCTAAAAGAATGAATCCAGAGGCCACCATCCGTATTTATGAAAAATCGAATATTGTCTCGTTTGGCGCTTGTGGTTTACCCTATTTCATTGGTAACCACTTTACTGATGCCAATGAAATGATATCTCGAACACCAGAACAATTTCAAAAAGATAGTATTGAAATTAAAACGTTACATGAAGTCATGGCAATTGATGTTAATCAAAAAAAATTAACCATTAAAGATCACAATACTGGACATTACTTTGATGACAACTACGATAAATTGTTATTGGCGGTTGGTGCAAGTCCTATCATGCCTGCTTTTAAAAATGGTCAGCTAAAAAACATGTTTACATTACGCGATCTGCACGATGGATTAGCAATCAAACACGTATTATCAGACCAAAACACCCAAAATGTTATTGTTGTCGGTGCTGGCTATATTGGGCTTGAAATCGCTGAATCGCTGGTCGCTTTACAAAAAAAGGTTAAATTGATTCAATTGGATGACAGAATCCTTGTCGATGCGTTTGATGAACAAATTACCGACCTAATTGAAGAAAATATTAAACAACATTGCGACCTACACTTGCAAGAACGAGTACTTGGTTTTGAAGGCACACACAATGTCACGCATGTGATTACCGATAAAGGACGATATCCCGCTGATATAGTTATTATTGCAACAGGCGTAAAACCAAACAGTGATATCTATAAAGATCTTGGCATCAACACACTTGAAAATGGTGCCATAATGACTAACAGCTTAGGGCAAACCAATATTGCCGATATTTATGCTGCTGGCGATTGCGCCGCGCTTTACCATAAAGTGAGCCATTCAATGGTATATATCCCGCTCGCCACAGGAGCAAACAAGCTTGGTAAAATTGTAGGCGAAAATTTAGGTGGCGGACATTGTGAATATCCTGGCACTATTGGCTCGTCAGCATTAAAAGTTTTTGATATCGAAGCAGGGCGCACTGGTTTAACTGAAAACGAAGCCAAAAAAGCTGCAATCCCCTATAAAACTGTTATAGTTAAAGATAAAAATCACAGTAATTATGTTGCTGGACAAACAAGTATAACAGCCAAACTTATTTATCATGCCGATACACGCGTGATTTTAGGTGGACAAATAGCGGGGGGGCCTGGCGCGGTATTAAGAGTGAACACGTTAGCAACCGCTGTATGGGCGAATGTGAAAATTGATGAATTAGCCATGATGGATTTTCTGTATGCGCCACCCTTTTCCAGACCTTGGGATATTTTAAATATTGCTGGCTCTATAGCCAAATAAGTAGCATTAATGTATTTATAGTTAAACATCAAGTCATGTGATTAAACATAGATTGTTAACCAGATAATTGAATTATCAAAAGAGAGGCTAATTATGTCAGATGCCATTTTTCAGGGAACTTTTTTTGAAAAGTTCCTATCAATTACTCATTATCAAACTCTCATTGGTATTGGGCTAATTCTTATCTGTTTTTTTTCGGTGATGAAACCGTTACAAGATAAAAAAGTCAATTTTTCAATTCGTATGTTAGTTGGCTTAATCCTTGGTGCTGTGCTTGGCTTAGGCATACAAGCTGTAGCAGGCTTTCCTGATACATCAACCCTCTGGATGCAAGAAACCGCAACATGGTATGGGCTATTTGGTCGAGCATTTATTGCCTTTATCCGAATGCTAGTGATACCACTTATTTTTGTATCGATTGTTAAAGTGATTCTCGACTTTTCGGGCAAAAAAAATCTACCCCAAATTGCATTTAGAGGGATTTTTTGGTTACTGTTTACAACAGCCATTGCCTGTATCGTTGGTATTTTGCTAGCAAATCTATTTGCATTAGGGGAAATAAGCTCAAGCCCTGTACATCAAGCCCAAGCAAAACAATACACTAATATTATTGATACCTTTGTGAATCTAATTCCAAGTAATATTATTGCATCAATGGTAAATGAAAACATTGTTGGATTAGTCATCTTCTCGGCGTTAATGGGGCTTGCCGCCAATCGAATGGAAAAGAAGAATCCACAACCTATTGCGCTATTTAAAACATTTATCGAAGCGCTTTACAAAATCGTCATGTCAATTGCGATGACAATCATTAAATATATGCCTTACGCAGTCATTGCGTTACTGGCTCGCACCATTATTTCTAATGGAATACCGGCCATTATTCAAGTTTCAAGCTTTGTTGCCGCTATCTATATTGCCACATTGATTATGCTAATTGTGCATGTCGCCATTGTCACGATTCATGGTATTTCACCAACCATGTTTATAAAAAAAGCACTAGGAACATGGTTATTAGCCTTTACTAGTCGCTCATCAGTGGGCTCATTACCTATGACTATCTCAACGTTAACCGTTCGAATGGGAGTGAATACCGGCACTGCAAATTTAGTCGGCTCACTTGGCAGCACTATGGGAATGAACGGTTGTGCTGGTTTTTTCCCTGCTTTACTTGCCGTGATGGTAGCCCATATGGTTGGCATTGAAACGAATATCCAGTTTTATATTATGCTTGTCATTGTGGTGGTTATTGGTTCAATCGGCATCGCCGGCATTCCCGGCACAGCAACGGTTGCGGCAACCGTTGTTTTATCTGGTATGGGAATGGCTGAATACTTCCCATTAATTGGGATGGTTTTAGCCGTGGATCCAATTATTGACATGGCACGAACCTTAGCCAATGTATCTGGCGCCATGACAGCGGCTGTGGCAACCGATCGTGAAATTGGCCTTATGGATATGGCTGTGTATAACGATCCCAATATCACCCTTGAAAATGAGCCGTCAGAAGTTTGACGGCAATGAGAAAGTTGTTCTAACCTGATGTAGGTATTAATTTCAAAAAACAACAAAAAAACTTAAATAAAATCAATTGCTTTTCTGACTATTTTTTAATGAGCGATTAAAATTTTTTGGGTAAAACAGAAATTTCTAAAAGCTTTTTATCCAAAGGAAAATCAATAAAGCTTTTTTTACTCGTATCATCGATGATACGAGTAACGCAAGGGGCAATTTATTTACATAACTATCTGTTAACCCTAACATAATCACTTATTCATCCAAAATTCAAACGTCCGACACAACCCTTTCTCCCCCACAACAAAAACTTCTTACTCCCTATAAAAAGTAAATAAAAATATTGATTTTATCCATGTTTTTTTTGTATTTTTTATCCCAAAACATCCTCCCACCGAAACTAACATACCCATTTCAAAATTTCTATTTAAAAAATAACAAGAAATCAATCTCAGTTTATTTTAGAATTAAATATTAATAATCATTAACTTTGCTTTACCATTATTCAATAAACGCTAACCGTAAATAATGAATAAATGGAATATTGTTATTACTGAGGAAAGGAAATAAATAAGTGATAAAAAAAAGATTAAAGAGCGCTTTATATCTAATAAGTTTGGCTTGCTTTTCAATGTCGTCGTATGCTGATGATGCAAGACTTTATGTGCCTTATAAGAATTTGTTACTTGATCGTAGCGGTAAGGTAATTGTCGATAATGAGGGGAATGGAAACTCAATAACTTATAGGGATCATTATTGGATTATACAAAAAAGTAATGATGTTTTTCTTAATAATTTTAAGCAAGTTAATAACTTTGAATATTCTTTTGATAAACAGGGTGATATTTTAACTTTCAAACCCGGTGGGTCGTTAACGTATTTAGGTAATGAAAGAATGGCTTATGACTATCAAGATACCGAGGTATCGGTTTTAATTGATACCGATGGTCATTTAATTACCCCCAAAGGCGTTTATTATAAAAAAATCAATCCATTTAATAATGGTTACGCCGAAGTAAAAACACAAGATAATAAACAGGGGTATATTGACTTGCAGGGGCAATTTGTCAGCAAGAATCCCAATGAGCTAAACACCAAATACAATCCACATTGCCAAGACGCCACCCTCGATAAAATCATGCAGCTTTGTAACAAAAAGAACAGCAAATACCTTATTAATAAAAAAACCGGTAAAGAAGTGGATATCGGTACACGAGCATGGGAGATGAGTAGCTATTATTTTAATGATAATGTAGACCTTTCTGGTCAATATTTTTGGGTGAAAAATTATCAAGATAATTATATGGTATATCAACTTTACGATTACGAAGGGACAATGCTCTATGAAAATAGCTTTTATCAAGTCGCCCCTTTTTATGGTTCGGTAAGTTGGGTTAAAAAGGATAGTAATGAAGATAAGTACCGTTTAATTAATGCTACAGGCGAAACTCTCGACAAATACGATAACTATAGTACCGTTCAAGTCGGTGATCATGTGCTGTTTTACGCTAAAACCAAATTACCAGAAAAAGACTATAAAGATGGGGGATTTTTAACCAAAATTTTGGATCAAGATGGTCATGTTTTATTCTATGAAGATAAAATCGATGAAACTCAAAACAGTGCTTGTAAACAAGATTTGATCGTTTTAAAAGATCCCCAAAATAACATTGTATGGCCTTTAGACATTGAAAAAGAGTGCTTATTAAACCGATATGTGAATGAATCGGTCGAAAGAGATACTTGGATGGATAAAAAAAATAAGGTCGTTGACATCCCTAAAGATAAAATAGGTGAAATTGTCAGCTATTTTGCTGCTAAAAAACATAATGAAAACACCGATATAATAAATCACACCGATAATGAAACCTATTTAACAGGCCCTGAAACGGTTAATATTGAGGGTATTGCTGATTTAACTATACCAAAAGGTTATATTTATTATGAGAACCCTTTTCTTGAAAAGAATTGTAATCGTTTTTTGATGCCTGCATACAGCAATAATAATCAATTGTGTATTTCTGTACATAATGTTGGCTATATTGATTTAAAGGCAGAAAAAAAGCAATTTGATGATCCTCTGCGTCTGCAAGAAATAAAAAATCATTTACAACGCAAAGTGATAAATTACCACACTCGCTATCAACATTTTGAATGGTTAATAGAGCCACAATTAGATGTTGAAAACCACACAATGAAATTTGGTTATCGTTATATCTTTGAACGTATCCGCGAAAATAACAGACAAGGAGTTATTACCGGTCAGATTATTGCTCAAGTCATTTTTGTTAAAGATCATATGATTGTTTTAACCAACACCCCTAACAATATGTTAGCTAATTCTGCGCTAATCGAATTTGATTGGGCTAAGCAAATTAAAGCACGACCAGAATATCAATTTGATAAGCAACCTGTTTATCGCTGTAGTCAATTTGCGTTAACAGATTCGGCACTTTCTATAGCAAATTTTGATTATCTGAATAAGGGACGTTGCTTTCCAATATCATTAACTGAACTTATTGATGCAACGGAACAACAAAATGATTCAAAAGAATTAACTAACTTGCAAAATGCATTGTTTTTTGAACCATTTTATTATCATTCTGATACAGGTATAGGGCGTTAAAACTTTATGAAATTTAAGAAATATATATCATCTTGTCAGTTATGTATGGCATTGATGTTAACCATCGTTAGTAATCAGTCACATGCGGATGCGACACTTAATTTAACATCTGAACAGTGGCAAAAAGAAATTCAACAACGTTTTGATGCAATTAATGAGAATGGTGAACCCGTTGAATGCGTTGTATTTGTAAACATTGATAAATTCCCTTATCACTTTGATTATTCTAGATTAGTATCAGAGCCTCTATTGATGGCGGTCGATGCCGAATTAGTTGATGAGTCGATCAAAGTGAGAAGTCACTCTGAGCAAAATTATCGATACACTTATCACCTCACCGAAAAAGGGAAACGCTACTATAAGGCTTGGCCTAAATTACGGCATTCTGGTTTTTGTTTTGGTAAAGTCACGGTTGAAAAAATAAGCAAAACCGATAAGATTGGTAATTATGTTACTGTTGAGTACCAATATAAAGTGGAAGATTTTCCTGCCAATATTGAGCCTATTTTATCAAAACAAAATTCGTATATTAATAATCCATCAAGAATCGCAATCGCTACATTTAGTTTAGATCAAAACAATCAGCTTTATAGCGTGTCAGGAATTGGTTTAATTACCCACATCTACGAAGGATGGCATCAATAATGAAATTAAAAACACTACTTATGTTGCTTTGTGGTTTGTCGCTTGTGGCTTGTGATAACAACATTAATAAAGATAAATTACAATCGACAATCAATAATAATCAACCATTGTGTTATTCTTTACCTAAAGAAGTAAGATCATTTCCTAAAGATATTTTTGATGACAATATCGGTGAAGATAATCTGAATGATGAACTATTAGATATCTTTGTCGATTTAAACTTATTAACTAAACGTAAATTATCCATAACCAAGTTGGATGGGTCATTAACTTATGCCACAAGATATCGATTATCCCAAGAAGGTAAAACGTATTTTAATCCAGAAAAAGGGGGTTTTTGTTTTGGCAAAGTTGAAATTAATGATGTGTATAACACTGAGTCGGTTTTAATAGGATATAATAAACGCAGTAAAACGTCAAAATGGGTCTATTATCATTATTTCTTTAACGATATTCCTGATTGGGCAAAAGATAAACGCCTAACACAATATTATATAACTCCTTTGCTAAACACCGAACGGCTTTATGATGCAAAGGCAATTCATTATCAACCTAGTTTATATTTTTCTTCATTTGAAGTTGATAAAACTCCATTAATCCAACTTCGCTAAATTGAAGGAAGATCGTTATCTATTTTGTAATGTACTAAAAAATAAGATGTAATAAAATGAATAATATAAGAATTTTGTTTTTATTGTCCATGTTTTTGGCTTTCCCATGTTGCACATTTGCAAGCGTCATCTATCAAGAAGATTGGTATTTAGCTATCGAAAAGAAAGACAGCGTTGCCCAATATAAAATCGCTCAGGCTTATAGCCCTTTAACAAAAAACGATAGTTATTATTGTCACCCTAATCAGTTATATTTTAGTCATCATAATAAAAAATTGTCAGGTTGCCGCGATAAATCTGCCGATAAATATATCGAGTTTTTAACAAAATCGGCCGAAAACTTATACCCTATCGCCCAAAAAGATTTAGGTATTGCTTATATTAAAGGAGAATTGGTGCCTAAAGATATTAAAAAAGGGCTTTATTGGTTAGAAAGGGCTGCCTCACCGATTTCAGACAAAGCAAAATTTCGAATCATTGAAGGCACATTTTGGTTAGCACAGCCAAATGGTAAAAAAATTGGCGTCGGCGAAGCCCATTATTGGTTAGGATTGCTTTATCACGAAGGGACGGAGGTTAAAGCCGATTATACTAAAGCAATCAAGCATTATAAAATAGCTAGTACAAGTACCGATTGGGGAGTTTATAATCTTGCACAATATCAACTTTATAAACTCTATCAAGATAAGCTCAATGATCCCAAAAAGTCACTCTACTGGCTTGAAAATACAGCAAATAATACCGGAAAATTTGTTGATGAACAAATGTTAGAAACGTCAATGCAAATGGCTAATTACTTTTTGGATGGTGGGCAACCCGACGGTTCTAAATTAGATACTCCTAATTACCTTTGGGCAGCAAAATGGTTATTAAAAGTAGCCGAACAATCTAACATATCAAAAGAGTCTAAACAAATAGCAGCTTTCCAATTAGGGTGGCTTTATTTAAATGGTTTAGGTGTAGAAAAAGATATTGGAGAAGCAATAAAATATTATCATTTAGGCATGTACCAAGATGACCTAACAGACTATCAGATGAACTTAAAAAAATATAAATACGTTACATCTTCAACTGATATGTCATTGCAAAATCAATTTTTACATCAAGTTATTACGCCATTTTATATAAACAACTTTGATATTGCTGAAGCCCAAAAGGTTATCGACGTTGTTTTTGCAGATAACCCTAAAGATAAAGAAGTTTTTTATGAAAAACTGATAGAAGATCTAGTCGAAACACTTCAAGTTGAAAGTTATGTTTTATTACGTAAATTTGAATCTATTCCTCTTTTGCTGAAACTTGCCCAACAACAGGAAATGGCTTATGGTTTTTATCGTGATGCTAGAAATATTGAAGGTAAAACAACTAATGAATTGATAGATCTTTATCAATCAGCATTAAAAATTAAACCCAACAATCCGACAGCGCTTTATCAATTTGGTACGTTATATGACTTTATTCTTGAGGATGAAAAGACAGCAATAACCTATTACCAACAAGCGGCTGAATTAGGCAATTCAAAGGCAAATTATCGGTTAGGTGTCATTTATTATTTAGGCAAAGGCGTTGAGCAAAGTTATCGTGAGGCTTGGCAATATCTTGATTTGGCAGCTAAGCAAGGTTATCAACCCGCACAGGATTTTTTGATCACAATTGATAAATCTCATCCTGAATTTGATTGGTTAACAACCCAATATCTTAATCATCAACAAGTGTACCGTTCTCCAACGGTTATGGTTGATGGAATGGATTGGTTACAAACTCAAAGCGAAGAGAACCAAAACGATAAAGCCACATATCACCAAATAAGACATGATTCAAATGGGAATGGGCTAAAAACGTATCAAGGTTGTAAAGCCGCATTGTCACTTGCAGCTAATGGTGATACTTTTGCACAAGGTGAGTTGTTAAGTCAAATGAGTAACGGTGCAGATTCTTTTATTTGTACACCTAAGAAAGAGTTGCTCTTTAGTTGGATTGATAGCAGTAATAAAAATGATCACAAGAAAGCATTTTTAAAATTACAATATTATAAATTATCAAAACAATATAAAGAATTCCAAGCTATGCTTAAAGTTCAAGTTGCAGGTAATAATCCTTATGCAATATTTGAACTGGCACAAAAACAGGTTAATTTGCCAAATAATACCGTGCTACCTTATATAAAAACATTACTAAAATCAGGCAGCCCAGCTGCTGCAAGGCTTTTAGCTTTTTATTATGAAAATACAAATATTAATACGTTTGAATATACTAAATTAGTTTTATTACAAAATGATTTAAGTCAGTACTATTTAGATCCTGAAATTAGCGAATACTATCAAAAAAATCGCTTCTCAAAATACTTTTATGCAAATTTAAAATTATCCTCGACTGATATTTATAAAATATGGTTTGAACTTGCACAAATGCATGAACAAGGAATAGAAATTCCGAAAAATAATGTGTTAGCTTTAGTTTGGTATCGTTTATTAGTTGAATATAATCAAACCCAAGCAACAACAAAAGTAGCGCAAATTAGTGCTCAATTAACCGAAGAACAACAAGCAGAAGTGAATAATATATTAAGTAACTATCGTAATTTATATCGTTTTCTTCCGTTAACACATTTAGATATAAATGAATAACTAGCTAAGTATGATAATGCTTAACTAAAACAAATAAATCAAACCGCCGCATTCAATGCAGGCTGGTGTTGTGATAGTAAGTTAATATAGGTAATAAGATATGAGTAATATTGTTATTGAAAAAAAAAGTAAATCAATTAGCCACAAAGTACTTTGGGCATTAGGAGCTGTTTTTCTAACATTGGTTATTAGTGGTGGCTATTATTTTTTTAAAAATAATGCTTTTTTTGCTAGTCAACCAGTACCTCAACAGCCAAAAAACATCAAAATTACTGAAGTTACACCTCGATTTTTTGGTTATTATCGGCATCCCCTCGTATTCAATTGTATTGATTCTATTGAATACGATGGAAAGCGCATTGAAATATCCAAAATAGACTATTATGAAGATAGTCCCAAGGAGCTACAAAATATACGCGAAAATTGCATACCTTTTTAAAGGTAAAATTGATATTAATAAAATATTCAAATTTAAGAATGAAAAAAGACGCAAACTGCGTCTTTTTAATATTGTTTGATGTTATATAAAACTAAAGCGTCTTTAACCACGCTTTAACATCTTTACCTAAACTTTTGTGACGTATTGCGTATTGAACAAAGGTTTGCACATAACCGAGTTTATTACCACAGTCGTGGCTACGGCCTTTTATGCAATAAGCATCAACACTATCTTCTTCAAGTAGCATGGCAATTGCATCGGTCAATTGAATTTCACCACCAGCACCTAATGGTGTTTTGGCAAGTAAAGGCCAAATCTTTTCAGATAATACATAGCGTCCAACTACCGATTGGTTTGATGGCGCTTCTTCAATTGATGGCTTTTCAACAACACTATACATTTGTGCAATATTACCTGCAGATAGAGCTTCACCACGACAATCAACAATACCATAAGAAGACACTAATTCTTTTTGCACTGGCTCTACCATGATTTGGCTATGTTTGGTTTCATGATAATTGTTGATCATAGCGGCTAGATTATCTTTGGTAAGATCACTTTCATATTCATCAATAATCACATCGGGCAAAACGACAGCAAATGGTTCATCACCCACCAATGGATAAGCACATAATACCGCATGACCAAGTCCTTGAGCTAAACCTTGACGGATGCTGGTTATTGTTACATGCTTAGGTAAAATGCATTTTACTTCTTGCAATAACTGGCGCTTAACTCTGGCTTCTAACATGGCTTCTAATTCAAAACTGGTATCAAAATGGTTTTCAATTGAATTTTTTGATGAGTGTGTAACAAAAATAATTTCAGTTATTCCTGCGGCAATACACTCTTTAACCACATATTGAATAAGTGGCATGTCAACAACTGGAAGCATTTCTTTTGGAATAGCTTTAGTTGCTGGTAACATGCGCGTCCCTAAACCGGCAACAGGGATAACCGCTTTTTTGACTTTCCCACTAGCTGAACTTTCTAAATTTGATGTCATTTTATTTCCTTAAAACAAATTAATTAATAATAGCGCTACAACTACCTTCACTACAGCAACCATTAACAAATGTATTTTTGACTCGCACTGACTTTAACACATAAGGGATCCAAATACAGTTAGAAATGATTACTCTACCAATACATCTGATATCAGAAAAATTAAATTCAAATTGCAATATTAAAAGGTTTAAATATATATTTAATAGCATGAAAACAATATCACTGATTTTAAATGTAATAAAAAAAATAGCAAATTTATAATTTTTAGTAAAATATAGATATATGATATAGACGTTTAAAAGCAAAATTAAATTCGTTAGTCCGATTTCATTAAAAAAACAACTAAAATTAGCTAGGTAAAGTTCTAATGAGGATCAGGTAATTGTGACCATATGCCACTAAATACAATCATATTTAATGCATAAAAAATAAGAAAAATAACGCCAATAATATTTATAATTAAATCAATACCGAAAAAAATTAACCAATCGCTTAATCCTTTAAGTTCTTTTGCCTTGGTGATTTTTGTGCCTGTTTAATAATTGATAAATCACTAGATTGAATTAGTAAGGAATTATCCCTATCTTTGGCTAAAGAATCAATAGCGATATAAACGATTTGGCAATTCTGTAACACGGCTTGTCTTACTACGAATTTGGCTTTACGGTCACGCGCTTCTTTTTGAGCTTTACTGATATAAAGGTCATCGTATCCATCATCATATAAAGAAGCCCTTTCGAACAAATTTGGAGCTCGCCAAAATGTTTCTTTGGGATAATCTCGTACCAAAATTTGATCAGTTAATTTACCTTTTATTCCAGCATAATAACTTGGTAAATGTTTGCTTTCTCGGCTTTGGGCAATATAAACACGCTGATAACTTTGTGTATTTGAGGGGAGTTTATTTAATAAAAATTCAAGACCTGATAAGTTGGAATACTGGCAATTTTCCAGCGTTAAAGGTGCCGTTCGAAAGTTTAACGAACCGCACCCAGTAAGTAAGAACAATGTAACTATAGACAAAATACGTAACATTTTTACTCTAAAAATAGTTAAAAAGCGAAAATATTGCTAGACATATATATCCTTAGTTACAATTTATCACTCACTTTTTCGGCAGTATGTGAAATGGCCTTTCCGCCAGATTCAACATCTTGACCAACACCTTTAACGGTGTTACATCCAACAACTAAAGTTGCCATTACTATACCTAATATTAACATTAACACTTTATGGAACATAAAATATACTCCTTTTAGTAACATGTTTATTTTAATGTAGCAAATGCTTCTGCCACACGATCGATATTATGGTGATTTAAACCCGCTACACACATCCTTCCGCTGCCCACCAAATAAACAGCAAAATTATCTTTCAATTGTGTAACTTGCTCTTTATTAAAACCGGTATAACTGAACATGCCTCGCTGTTTAACCAAATAATCAAAATTACGATCAGGTACAGCTTTTTTTAATAATTCAACCAGAGTTGATCGCATGGTTACAATGCGATTTCTCATTGATTCGACTTCTTTAAACCATTGCGCTTTAAGCTCTGGATGATTTAATACATAACTAACTAACTGCGCACCATAAGCTGATGGACTTGAATAATTCTGGCGAACGGTAGCTTGTAACTGCCCTAATACGCACCCAGCGACATGACTGTTATCGCATAAAACAGATAATCCGCCAATACGTTCACCATAGAGTGAAAATGTTTTGGAAAATGAGTTACTGACAAATCCACACAATCCTGTCTCTGCCATTTTTCGAATCGCATAGGCATCATCATCAATACTTTCGCCAAAACCTTGATAAGCAATATCCATAAATGGAATAAGATCACGAGCCTTTAATACCTCGATCACTTTATCCCACTGCGTATGTGTTAAATCAGCACCGGTTGGGTTATGGCAGCAAGGATGAAGTAACACAATGCTTTTAGCAGGTAACTGATTTAATGTTTCAAGCATTGCTTCAAATTTTACGCCACAAGTTTGCTCATCAAAATAGGGATATTTGTTTACCTTAAACCCGGCACCGCTAAAAATAGCGATATGATTTTCCCATGTTGGATCGCTGACCCATACTTCAGATTTTGGGAAATAGCGAAATAAAAAATCAGCCCCTATTTTAAGAGCACCTGAACCACCTAATGTTTGTATCGTTGCGATACGTTTATCTTTATAAGCCGAATGATCTTCACCAAATAATAGAGACTGAATTGATTGGCAATACGCTGGCAAACCACTCATTGGCAAATACAGCTGTGCACCTTGATTGAGATGATAAATATCATCACGAGCAGTTTTTATACATTGCAATTGGGGAACGACGCTGTTTTCATCATAATAATAACCAATACTTAAATTCGTTTTATTATCTCGGCTATCATTCATAAACTCAGCGACTAACGATAAAATGGGATCCCCTGCATACGATTCTACTTTTTCAAACATGTTCACAATCCAATTGGCACAAAAAACAACAATAAATATTTGTAGATTATTGCACCAACTTTATTGGCAATCAATCATTAAATAGCAGTTTAACAATAAATAATTAATTTGATCTTTGGTTAGAAAATGGCTGTATTTTTGATAGTAAAAAGTAATAGATGAGATAACTAAAAATATAACGTGTTTTAACCCGATTTTTATACTAAAACATAGGGTTTCCTGAAACTTTTTGACAAAAATTAGCACCTTTTGGTGCTAATCAGGTAAGCAAATTTATTTAGCCGCAATAACTTCAATTTCGACTTTAGCATCTTTAGGAATTCGGGCAACTTGCACGCAAGAGCGAGCAGGGAAAGAGGCATTATTTTCAGTGAAAAATGCTTCGTATACCGCATTTACCGCAGCAAAATCATTCATATCAGCTAAAAAAATAGTTGTTTTTACGATATTACTGACTTGATAACCTGCCGCAGTGACAATCGCTTTAACATTGGCTAAACTTTGTTTGGCTTGTTCTTTCACACAACTAGGCATTTCACCTGTAGCGGCATCTAGTGGGATTTGCCCTGAGGCAAATAACATATTACCTAAATCGACCGCCTGAACATAAGGCCCAATAGCGGCTGGTGCTTTGTCAGTACTAATTACTTTTGCCATACTCGATGTTCTCCTTATTTATAATCTACCCTGCTTTTTAATAACTAAAATGGTTAAGGTATTCGCTTCTTGTTTGTCCTCATTTCAACAGGATCGCAATTTGCTGTCAAGTTGGCGCAAAATTATGATCGTGGGACTTATTGAAATTTTCTGATATGATAATGACAATTTTTTATTTATTACGAGAGTTAATATGTTCGAAAATTTAACCGACCGTTTATCACAGACATTCCGCAATATCAGTGGTCGTGGGCGACTATCTGAAGACAATATTAAAGATGCGTTGCGCGATGTGCGTATGGCATTACTCGAAGCTGATGTTGCCCTGCCAGTGGTTCGTGAATTTATTAATCAAGTTAAAGAAAAAGCCGTTGGATTAGACGTCAGCAAGAGCCTAACACCGGGACAAGAATTTATCAAAATAGTTCAAGATGAACTTACAAGCGCAATGGGTGAAGTCAATAGTTCGCTCAATTTGGCAACCCAACCACCTGCTGTTATGTTAATGGCAGGGTTACAAGGTGCCGGTAAAACAACTAGCGTTGCTAAACTGGCTAAATTCCTAAAAGAAAAACAGAAAAAGAAAGTACTCGTGGTGTCTGCCGACGTTTATCGACCCGCTGCAATTAAACAGTTGGAAACACTGGCTAAAGCGATTGATGTTGAGTTCTTTCCATCTGATATTACTGAAAAACCGGTCAGTATTGTAAATAAAGCTATTTCTCATGCAAAATTGCAATTCTTTGATGTACTTATTGTCGATACTGCGGGTCGTTTGCATGTTGATAACGCCATGATGGATGAAATCAAAGCACTGCATCAAGCCATTAATCCAATTGAGACATTATTTGTGGTTGACGCCATGACTGGGCAAGATGCAGCCAATACGGCTAAAGCTTTCAACGATGCTTTGCCACTTACCGGTGTAATTTTAACTAAAGTTGATGGTGATGCGCGTGGTGGTGCGGCGCTATCCATTCGTCATATTACCGGTAAGCCGATAAAATTCTTAGGGATGGGTGAAAAAACTGACGCTTTAGAGCCGTTTTATCCAGATCGTATTGCTTCGCGCATCTTAGGTATGGGTGATGTGCTATCTTTGATTGAAGAATTACAACATAATGTCGATCGCGAAAAAGCAGAGAAAATCGCCAAAAAACTGAAAAAAGGCGATAAGTTTGATTTTAATGACTTTCAAGATCAACTCAAGCAGATGCGTAATATGGGCGGAATGGGCACTCTGCTAGCTAAATTACCCGGTGTGGGTCAACTTCCTGATCATATCAAAGCGCAGATGGATGATAAAATCACCATCAAAATGGAAGCTATCATTGGCTCAATGACATTAAAAGAACGCGCTAATCCTGAAATCATTAAAGGTTCACGCAAACGCCGTATTGCAAACGGTTCTGGTACCCAAGTGCAAGATGTTAACAAACTCTTAAAACAGTTTGAAGATATGCAAAAGATGATGAAGAAAATGAAAGGCGGTGGCATGATGAAGATGATGCGCCAAATGAAAGGGTTAATGGGTGGCGGTATGGGATTCCCGCCTCGTTAAGTCATTACAAACGCTTGTTTCAACGAAAATGAGTGATAGCAAACTACCACTATCACTTTTCCGCAAAAATATCGCGCTTATAAACAGCGCGATAATACTTGCCATTGACAAATTTAATTGCTTGGTTTAATCGATTTAACCTTTGTTGGCCTGCTCATTGTAAGTACTGTACCTATCGATGATATAATAATAAACACAATGGCTATCCACTGATAGTGGGTTAATTGTTCATGCAAAACAATAAATCCAGAAAGTGCGGCAAAAACAGGTGACAAACTCATTAATGTACTAAATGTTTGCGCGGGTAATTTGGGAAGTGCAATCATATCCAAACCATAAGGAATGGCCGATGCTAATAACGAAACCACAAAAATCAGTGGTAGCAATTCCAACGAAAACAGGGTACTGCCAGTTTGCCAGATGCCGATAGGAAATAAAAAGCACGAAGCAATGCCCGACCCAATCGCTACACTTGCTGAGCCATAAATAGCACTCGCTTTGCGTCCAAATAAAATATAACATGCCCAGCCACTTCCCGCTAATAGCGCAAATAAAATACCCATTGGATCTAAATTACTTGACGCTTGAGTTAGTGGTAAAAGCATAGCCAGCCCCATAATTGCAACACCTAACCAAATAAAATCAAGCACTTTCCGTGAAGCGCACATCGCCACCATAATAGGCCCGGTCAGTTCAATGGCAACAGCAATACCAAGCGGAATTCTGGCGATTGCGTTATAAAACGCTAAATTCATGCAACCAATTGAAATACCATATAAAGATATGTATTTCAGTGCTTGTTTTGTCATTGCTTTGCGCCACGGTTTGAAGATTAACACTAACATAATTGCCGAAAAAAATAATCGCCAAGCTGTCATCCCCTCTGGCCCTAACACAGGAAATAGATATTTGGCTATAGACGCACTGCCTTGAACCGAAATCATCGAAATAAAAATTAACAAAACAGGCCAAGACCTTTTTAGCATAAATAATTACCTTAATTGAAGTTTGAAGTTATTGTATATAAAACTCATGACAAGAAGTTTCAGGAAACCATGCGTTTTAGTATAAAAAACGCATGGTTTTATTGATTTATTGGCACATTGGTAAGTTAGTTTTCTCTTTTTACTGACAATAAGGCAAGATCTTGTAACGCTTGTTTATAAGGCGAATCAGGTAAAATGGCAATAACGTCAAATGCTTTTTGCGCTTCTTTTTGAGCGGTTTGTAACGTAAAATCTAGCGAACCACATTCGTCCATAATGTTTAAAATGCGGTCTAACAATGGTCGACCATTACCTTGCTCTATTGCTTGACGAATTAATGCCGCATCTTGGGCATTTTTAGTGTGGTGCATAGCATGTAAAAGCGGTAAAGTGGGTTTACCTTCATTCAGATCGTCCCCTAAATTTTTACCTAATTTTTCATTACTATCGGCGCTATAATCCAGTAAATCATCAATGATTTGAAAGGCTGTGCCTAGATATTTGCCATATTCCTGTAAAGCCAACTCTTGCTCTTTATTTGCACCAGCTAGCACCGCAGCCGAATGCGAAGTTGCCTCGAATAAACGAGCTGTTTTGCGATAAATCACTTCTAAATATTGTTCTTTAGTGATATCGGGATCGTTACAATTAATTAACTGTTGTACCTCACCTTCAGCAATCACATTGGTTGCCGCCGACATAATCGTCAATACTTTAAAAGATTCAGTACGCACCATCATTTGAAAAGAGCGAGTATAGATATAATCGCCAACCAGTACACTAGCGGCATTGCCAAAAAGTGCATTGGCGGTTGATTTGCCACGGCGTAAATCTGACTCATCAACAACATCATCATGCAATAAGGTTGCTGTATGAATAAATTCAATAAAAGCCGCGGTAATAATATGTTTATCGCCTTGATAGTTAAGTGCTTTGGCAATTAACAACGCGATTACTGGGCGTATGCGCTTTCCACCACTACTAATGATGTAATTGCCTAACTGATTGATCAAAGCCACATCAGAACTCAGTTCTGCTTGTATTGCTTGATTCACTTTGATTAAATCTTCTTTAACAAGATCGAGTATTTGATTCATTGACGCAGTATTCATCAGCCTAACCATTATAAATAACAGATATTTACTTTCTATTATCTGATAAATATCATGAAGCAACAAGGTGTCATCTATCATATTTCAAAAAACACTACAAATGATAAGCATTTTCATTTAGAATGCTGACCTTAAGTTAAAAATGATTATTATTATGAAGATTAACTTTGATATAGACATAGATGATACCAAGGTCCCTTTGTGTCCGACGAAAAAACAACCTATAAATGCCTATGCATGTACATCGGTATCTGTACTGTCGCATCTTGTCTTATTTGCACTGCTCTTTAGTTCCGCCTTGTTTGCTAAAAACATTGTTGTTGATGCAGGTGATAATTCGATTAAAGCTATTATGGTCGATATCTCACAATTAGCTGCACCAAAACAATCATTAGTAGAAAATACCCCCGAAATTCCAGGCGTGGAAAATAGCGAACAGATTGATAACAAACTAATCGAAGAACTTCCCATTAAACCTGTTATTGAGCCTAAAGTTGTTAAAGAAGAACCAAAACAAAAGAAAAAGCGTCCTCCTGCTCAAAAAGCATCACGTCAACAAGTTAGACAAGAAGTGATTAGCGACAAGGTTGCTAACACTGCTGTAGCACCGCAGATTTCAGATAATCGTCAATATTCTGGTAATCCTTTGCCAATTCGGCGCAACCAACCTGAATACCCACGCCGAGCGCTAGATATGCGCTTGGAGGGTTATGTAGTCGCGCTATTTGATGTAAACAGTGATGGACGAGTTGAAAATATTCGAATTATAGAAGCAAAACCTAATAATATTTTTAATCGTTCCGTGATTAATGCCATGAAAACATGGAAATATAAGCCAATTGCGGCCAAAGACCTGAAAATAAAAATTATTTTTAACCGCAATAAATCAATTAGTTTGAATTAATAACGAGAGATATAGACAACAACAAAAGAGCCATAACTTCTGTTTAAGAAATTACAGCAATAGCGTAACTAATGAGTAAGTGTGTTTGCCATCAATTGTTCAATTTGATACGGATCTTTAGGTACATTACTCGTCAACACGTCATTTCCTGTCTCAGTAATTAAGATATTATCTTCAATCCGAATACCAATGCCTTTATATTGTGCAGGTACATCTGCGTCTTGATTAATATAGAGTCCGGGTTCAACGGTTAATACCATCCCTGGCGCTAAAATACGATCTCGACCACTACCAACATCATGCACATCTATGCCTAGCCAATGTCCTAAACCATGCATATAAAATGCAGTGTAATCTTTATTGGCAATTAACGTTTCCACATCACCATGCATAATGCCTAATTTAATTAAACCTGCTACCATCGTTCTGACCACATGATTATTCACTTCCATGATTGATGTACCGGGCTTAAATAATTGAATCGCTTGATATTGCGCTGCTAACACTATGTCATAAATCTCACGTTGAGCTTGGCTAAATTGACCATTAACAGGAAAAGTGCGAGTAATATCACCTGCATAGTATTGGTATTCACACCCAGCATCAATCAAAACTAAATCTCCATCCTTTAGCTGCTCACTATTATTTTCATAATGTAAAATACAACCATTATTACCGCCGCCAACAATAGTGTTATAAGATGGAAAGCGTGCTCCATGCCAAGCAAATTCGTGTAAGATTTCAGCTTCTAGTTGGTATTCAAACATTAATGGTTTACACTTTTGCATCGCTCTAACATGGGCTTGCGCACTAATTTCACAAGCTTGGCGTAAAATTTTGATTTCAAAATCTGATTTAAACATACGCATTTCATGGACTATCGGTCGCCAATCAATCATGCTGTTGGGGGCAGAAAGATTCATTCGGCTACCTTGTCGTAAAATACGCATGGCACTATCAACAATTTTATCGGCATAGGCATACTGTTGATCGGCATGATAAATCGCCGTTTTGCCATTTAATAAATCGGGTAATATTGTTTCTATCTCATCAAAGGGATGCGCCTTATCAACCCAAATTGCGCCTAATGCGGCTTGTTGACCTAAACGGTAACCAGTCCATGTTTCTGCAAGTGCATCTTTTTTACGATTAAATAATACATATCTAGGCGTATTATCATTTTGTTTCACCACAGCAAAAACGGCTTCTGGCTCGGCAAAAAGCGTAAAATACCAAAAATCGCTATTTTGCCGATATGGATAATGGGTGTCATTACTACGCGCGGCTTCAGGAGCTGCAAAAAAAAGCGCAATACTATTTGGCACCATTTGCGCTAATAATCTTTCTCGACGTGCAAAAAGTTCTGTTTTGATATCAGTGTTTATCATTGTAATGACCTTGAAAATGTATAATTATTAATGGATTGTTGGGATGATATCTGACTCATTAAATTCATCAAAACATAGCATAGAAGTGATGCGAACATACTCTTTAATCTCTTCAAAAGCAAAACCAAGCTCTTGTTGATCTTCAGTTTCATCATAACCCAGTTTAACAATTTGCCGTAGGTCATAAATCGCTTCGCCCACATCGCCTTTGATATAATTAATTTTAGGTTGTACAAGACCAATACCAAGTAAGAAATGATTTATCCAGCCGACTAAATCATCAAGCTGTGAATATAAATCTTTGTCACTGATTAATAATTGAAAGCTAAAATCTTCATCAAAGAACTGTTGCTTAATAATCGTATAAAGTTGACTAATTTTCTCATCTAATGATGCTGGCATTTTTTCACCATTATTTAACATATCTTCAACCAATGGCCGCCAGCTTTCATCATAATTACCTCCAGCTAATATACCTGAAAGAAAACCATGCAATTCGGCTGCGGTAATACCTATTTTATTCTGGATTAGTAAACGATTAAATTCGTCGTAATTAATAGTATCTGACATAAAATTCCCCTAATCTTGTTACATCACGAAAAAATGTACTCTGCACTTTCTTCAATTATTAGTATATAATTTGTATATAATTATAAATAATAAACAGGTTACTGTGCTTTATAAAGGAATTATTTTGAATATTGTTGGATTTATTATGCAATTGTCTCTGCAACTATTATTTCTTGCAGGATTAACATTCTCATTAACCTCCTGTAGCTCGTTTTTATCGAATAAAGGCGTAATTATCCTTGATGTGCAAGATAAAATACATACCAATGTAACCAGCAAAGATTTACCTAAAAATTATACATTAGGTACTAGTGCACAAGAACTACAACGATTTGAAACTTTCTGCAGAGAAGAGATCCGCGCATCACAACTTGAAGGTAGTGAAGAAATCGTTTTTGAAAATATAAAACATGGAATCCATGGACAGGTAGAATTTAAAAAATGCAGTGATAAAGTCACTCGTATCTACCGATACTAATAAAATATAGCTATCTTTATAAATTATAACTAATACGATTGACTTAATATAAAAGATCTATGAAATCTTACTAGCCTTTCAGGCGGTTTTTATTTATATTGGTCACTGAAATAACAATATTTTTGGGAGTAAAATAATATGTACAAACAAGATGTAACTATTACTGCATCTAACGGTCTTCATACCCGCCCTGCTGCGCAATTTGTGAAAGAAGCAAAAAACTTTAATGCAGAAATCACTGTCACATCTAATGGCAAAAGTGCTAGTGCTAAAAGTCTATTTAAATTACAAACATTAGGCTTATCACAAGGCACAACTATTACTATTTCTGCCGAAGGTGAAGACGAAAAAGAAGCAGTTGCCCATTTAGTAAAATTAATTCCTGAGTTGGAATAATAACTCCCAATTAGCTATGAACGGTTTTAAAATTGAATAAGGATTAAATGTTATGGTATCAGGTACACTTGTTTCCCCAGGTATCGCTTTTGCTAAAGCGCTATTATTAAAAGAAGAGCCTATTGTTATTAGTAATAGGCAAATTCTTGATAACAAGATTGACGCTGAAATAGAGCGCTTTAAGGAAGCTCGAGAAAAATCAAGCAAACAACTACATGCTATTATGGAACGAGCAAAAACCACATTAGGTGAAGATAAAGCGGCTATTTTTGAAGGTCATATTATGCTTCTTGAAGATGAGGATCTTGAACAAGAAGTTATTTCTCGTATTCAAAGTAAACATTCAACCGCTGATGCCGCTGTTCAATCTGTCTTTGAAACTCAAGCTAAAGAACTAGAAAATCTAGATGATGAATATCTAAAAGAACGTGCAGCAGATATTCGTGATATCGGTAAACGTTTACTCAAGAATATTTTAGGTATTGAAATTGTTGACTTGAGCGCTATTACTCAACCATGTATCTTAGTTGCAACTGACTTAACACCTTCTGAAACAGCTCAGCTAAACTTAGAGATGGTATTAGGTTTTATTACTGATGCTGGTGGGCGTACATCGCATACTTCCATTATGGCTCGTTCTTTAGAAATTCCAGCTATTGTAGGAACATCTAATGCCACCCAAGAGATCAAGCAAGGTGATTTTGTTATTTTAGATGCTATAAATAATGCTATTTATATCAATCCAGATCACACCACTCAAGAAAAGTTAAAACAAGTTCAAGCTAAATATATTAGCGACAAAGAAGAACTAGCTAAATTGAAAGATCTACCGGCTGTAACGCTTGATGGTCACCAAGTAGAAATTTGTGGCAATATTGGTACAGTGCGAGATATTGCAGGTGCTGAACGTAACGGTTATGAAGGTGTTGGTCTATACCGTACGGAGTTCTTATTTATGGATCGTGAAGCTTATCCTGATGAAGAAGAACAATTTAAAGCTTATAAAGAAGTGGCCGAATCAACCAATGGTTTATCCGTAATTGTCCGTACTATGGATATCGGTGGTGATAAAGATGTGCCTTATATGCATTTACCAAAAGAAGAAAACCCATTTTTAGGCTGGCGTGCAATCCGTATCTGTTTAGATCGTAAAGAAGTTCTTCATGCACAATTACGCGCAATTCTACGAGCGTCAGCATTTGGTAAATTACGCATTATGTTCCCAATGATTATTTCTGTGGAAGAAATTCGTACATTAAAATCTGAAATCAATATTCTTAAAGAACAATTAAATGCCGAAGGTAAAGCGTTTGATAAAAATATTGAAATCGGTGTAATGATTGAAACACCTGCAGCAGCCGTCATTGCACATCACTTAGCCAAAGAAGTAGATTTCTTTAGTATCGGAACCAATGACTTAACACAATATACGCTTGCTGTTGATCGTGGTAATGAACTTATTTCACACCTTTATAATCCATTTTCACCTTCAGTGTTAACGTTGATTAAGAATGTTATAGATGCTTCTCATAAAGAAGGAAAATGGACAGGTATGTGTGGTGAACTTGCAGGTGATGAAAGAGCCACAATCTTATTGCTTGGCATGGGACTTGATGAATTTAGCATGAGTGCAGTATCCATTCCTAAAATTAAAAAATTAATTCGCAACACTAATTATGAAGAAGCGAAAAAATTTGCTAATACTGCGCTAGAAAAAGCAACATCAAAAGAAATTATGGATTTAATTGAAAATTATACTGCTGAAAAGCAAATTTGTTAGGAGACAATGATGGGTCTATTCGATAAAATTAAGCAATTAGTATCTGATGATAATAAAAACAGCATCGAAATTATTGCACCCTTAAGTGGCGAAATTGTCAAAATCGAAGATGTACCAGATGTGGTTTTTGCTGAAAAAATCGTTGGTGATGGAGTAGCAATTAAACCTTCTGGCAATAAAATTGTTGCACCATTAAGTGGTAAAATTGGCAAAATCTTCGAAACCAACCACGCTTTTGCTATAGAATCAGATGAAGGTATTGAACTTTTTGTTCATTTCGGAATTGATACTGTAGAATTAAAAGGTGAAGGTTTCACTCGAATTGCTGAAGAAGGTCAACAAGTAAAAGTAGGCGATACCATTATTGAAATCGATCTACCGCTACTTGAAAGCAAAGCCAAATCTGTATTAACACCTGTAGTTATTTCTAATATGGAAACCGTAATAGAGTTAACTAAATTATCTGGCTCTGTCGAAGCAGGTAAAACTGCAATAATGCGTGTAAAAAAATAATTATTTCATTATTATAAAAAAACCTTCAGTTTTGGCTGAAGGTTTTTTAGGTTAAAACATATCTATTTTTTAAGACTACTTAACGCCACTTTTTGTATTGGTTAATTAAGTTATTAGTTGAATCATCATGAGAACTTACTGGTTTATTATCTGATAATTCAGATAAAATACGTCCAGCTAATTGCTTACCAAGCTCAACACCCCATTGATCAAAACTAAAGATATTTAAAATAATCCCTTGGGTAAAAATCTTATGCTCATACATGGCAACTAACGCACCAAGGGTATAAGGGGTGATTTTTTTCACTAATATTGAATTAGTTGGCTTATTGCCATCAAAGACTTTAAATGGTACCACAGAGTTTACTTCGTCAAGTTTTTTACCAGCAGCAATAAATTCTTGTTTAACTTGCTCTTTTGTTTTACCAAAAGCTAAAGCTTCGGTTTGTGCAAAAAAGTTAGATAACAATTTCGGATGATGATCACCAACTGGATTATGGCTAATTGCTGGAGCAATAAAATCACAAGGAATAAGTTTAGTTCCTTGATGAATTAATTGATAAAACGCATGTTGACCATTAGTTCCCGGTTCGCCCCAAATAATTGGGCCGGTAGTATAAGGTGTTTTATTGCCACTTCGATCGACACTCTTACCATTTGACTCCATATTACCTTGTTGGAAATAAGCCGCAAAACGGTGCATATATTGATCATAAGGTAAAATCGCCTCGGTTTCTGCACCACAAAAATTGTTGTACCAAATACCAATTAACGCCAGTAAAGTTGGGATATTTTTATCAATTGGCGCACTTTGGAAGTGTTTATCCATAGCATGCCCACCAGCTAGAAATTGTTTGAAATTATCAAAACCGATTGATAACACAATCGATAAACCAATGGCAGACCAAGATGAATAACGTCCACCAACCCAATCCCAAAATTCAAACATATTGGCGGTATCAATACCAAACTTTTCAACTTCCTTTGCATTAGTTGATAGTGCAACAAAGTGCAAAGCAACCGCTTTATCGTCTTTTGCCGCATCAAGTAACCATGATCGTGCCGTTTGTGCATTAGTCATGGTTTCTTGTGTAGTAAAGGTTTTAGACGCCACTAAAAATAAAGTGGTTTCAGGATTTAAACCTTTAACAGCTTCAACAATATGTGTACCGTCAACATTTGAAACAAAATGCATATTTAAATGATTTTTGTAAGGACGTAGCGCTTCGGTAATCATATGAGGACCCAGATCTGAACCGCCAATCCCAATATTAACAACATCAGTAATTGCTTTACCTGTGTAACCTTTCCATTCGCCACTAATGATTTTTTTACTGAATGATTCCATCTTAGCTAAGACAGCATTAACATCATCCATCACATTCTTACCTTCAACATAAATTGGGGTATTTGATAAATTACGTAACGCAACATGTAATACTGCCCGATTTTCTGTACGATTGATTTTTTCACCACTATACATAGCATTAATCGCACCAGTTAAATCACATTCATCAGCAAGTTTATACAGTAATTCTAGCGTTTCTTGTGTTACTCTATTTTTTGATAAATCAACCAAAAACTCATCTTCAAAAGGAATACTCAGTTTTTCAACTCGGTTAGGCTCCTCTTTTAAAAGTTGAGCAATGGTTTTATCTTTATTTTTTTGATAACTAGCTTGAAGGGATTTCCAAGAATGGGTAGTAGTTGGATCTATTGACTTTAGCATAATTTATTCCTTAAATAATATCGCATTGCAGCCATAATAGCATTGCAGCCATAATATGGCTATGCCTAAAATGATGCAAGATAAGGATCTTGTCAATAAAAAAATGCCAAAAGCAAAAAAGCCCAGCATCACTGCTGGGCTCTCTCTAAATTTAAAAGTCTGGCGGCACCCTACTCTCACATGGGTAATACCCACACTACCATCGGCACTACGGCGTTTCACTTCTGAGTTCGGCATGGGGTCAGGTGGGACCACCGCGCTATTACCGCCAGACATATCCTGTCTTCTCTTCTTCTACATCAATGATGCTATAATAAAATATTATACCTCTTCACCATCAATATCTCAATCCAGAACAAACTGCTTTATCATTCTTTAATCAACCTCAGTCAACCTAGAATATTAAAAACTCTCGCGTAACCCCAAAACAACTCCGAGTTGTAAGGTTAAGACTCTCGGTTCATTAGTATCAGTTAGCTCAATGTATCACTACACTTACACACCTGACCTATCTACGTCTTAGTCTCAAACGGACCTTACTGAATCTCTTCAGGGAAAACTCATCTCGAGGCTAGTTTCGTACTTAGATGCTTTCAGCACTTATCTATTCCGCACGTAGCTACCGGGCAATGCAATTGGCATCACAACCCGAACACCAGCGGTGCGTTCACTTCGGTCCTCTCGTACTAGAAGCAAACCCTCTCAATTTTCCTACGCCCATGGCAGATAGGGACCGAACTGTCTCACGACGTTCTAAACCCAGCTCGCGTACCACTTTAAACGGCGAACAGCCGTACCCTTGGGACCTACTTCAGCCCCAGGATGTGATGAGCCGACATCGAGGTGCCAAACACCGCCGTCGATATGAAC
>NZ_LZGS01000038.1 GCF_001690495.1 Gilliamella sp. App4-10 | reverse complement strand
TATGACGACCACCTTCATCTTTGCTTAAGATATACACTTCTGATTCAAAATCAGTATGTGGAGTGATTGAACCTGGTTTTGCAAGTACTTGACCACGTTCGATTTCTTCACGTTTTGTACCACGTAGTAATACACCAACGTTTTCACCCGCACGACCTTCGTCAAGTAATTTACGGAACATTTCAACACCAGTACAAGTTGTTTTAGCAGTTGGTTTGATACCAACAATTTCAACTTCTTCACCGACTTTAATTACACCGCGCTCAACACGACCAGTTACTACTGTACCACGACCTGAAATTGAGAATACGTCTTCAATTGGTAATAAGAATGGTTTGTCGATATCACGCTCTGGTTCTGGAATATAGCTATCTAATGCTTCAGCTAATTCAACAATTTTGTCTTCCCATGCTGCTTCGCCTTCTAACGCTTTAAGTGCAGAACCACGAATAACTGGTGTGTCATCACCTGGGAAATCATATTGAGATAGAAGCTCACGTACTTCCATTTCAACTAATTCTAATAACTCTTCGTCATCAACCATATCGCATTTGTTTAAGAATACGATGATGTAAGGAACACCTACTTGACGACCTAAAAGAATGTGCTCACGAGTTTGTGGCATAGGACCATCAGTTGCTGCTACGACTAAGATAGCACCGTCCATTTGTGCCGCACCAGTGATCATGTTTTTAACATAGTCAGCATGGCCCGGACAGTCTACGTGTGCGTAGTGGCGAGTTGGTGTATCGTATTCAACGTGTGAAGTGTTGATGGTGATACCACGTGCTTTTTCTTCTGGTGCGTTATCGATTTGATCGAATGCACGTGCTTGACCGCCGTATTTTTTAGCAAGTACTGAAGTAATTGCTGCAGTCAAAGTTGTTTTACCATGGTCAACGTGGCCGATTGTACCAACGTTAACGTGGGGTTTTGTACGTTCAAATTTTTCTTTAGACATCGATTGTCCCTCAAATGTAATACAAATCGGTGGTAATTCACCACATTAACCAAGTATTATATTTAATATCAATACAATACTAACTTAAAATTAGCTCTGAATAATAACAGATAAAGCTATCTAGTGACAAGCATTAAAGCAGGCAAATTCGATATTCTTAGAAGTTTAGGAAAATACAAGAATGGTGCTGATAGGCAGATTTGAACTGCCGACCTCACCCTTACCAAGGGTGCGCTCTACCAACTGAGCTATATCAGCAATTGGAGCGGGCAGCGGGAATCGAACCCGCATCATCAGCTTGGAAGGCTGAGGTAATAGCCATTATACGATGCCCGCATGTTCAAACTCGGCTACCTAAATGCTTCAATTAGCTATTGCTAATATTAGATGATGGTGGTGGGGGAAGGATTCGAACCTTCGAAGTGTGACACGGCAGATTTACAGTCTGCTCCCTTTGGCCGCTCGGGAACCCCACCCCGAATCTTTATAAATTTGTCTACTTAGGAAAATGGTGCCGGCTGCCGGAATCGAACTGGCGACCTACTGATTACAAGTCAGTTGCTCTACCTACTGAGCTAAGCCGGCCTAAGTGCTGCGCATTATGAACTAGAACATTTAACCTTGCAAGCAAAAAAAACAAATTTTATTTTGTTTGATTAAAAAAAAATCAAAAACATAAAAAAGACCTGAAATTCAAACTATTTCAGGTCTTTTTTTAACCAAAGCGTAAATTTATATTATTTCTTTTTAGTTAGTTTTTTTAGATGTCTCCACACCTTTTGCTGCGGTATGTACAGCAACGTCCTCACTAATATCTCCTTTATCCTGATATGCACGACCATAATAAGTATCAAGCAGAATTTGTTTTAACTCTGCAATTAAAGGATAACGAGGATTTGCCCCTGTACATTGGTCATCAAAAGCATCAACTGCCAATTGATCAACCTGTGCTAAGAAAGTGTTTTCATCGACTCCAAATTCCTTAATTGAAAATGGGATATCAAGATCTTTTCTAAGTTGATCTAACCAAGCAATTAATTTCTCGACTTTCATCTCATCTTTATCAGTAGCTGCGGTTAAACCTAAATGATCAGCAACTTCTGCATAACGGATAATTGCTTTAGGATAACCATATTGGCTAAATGTGCCTTGCTTAGTTGGTTTGTCAGTTGCATTAAAACGCACCACATTACTAATTAACATCGCATTTGCCACACCATGTGGAATATGAAAAGCTGCACCAATTTTATGCGCCATGGAGTGACAAACGCCAAGGAATGCCTGAGCAAAAGCAACACCGGCTAATGTTGCTGCACTATGCACTTTTTCTCGGGCAACAGGATTTTTAGCACCTTCCCGATAACTTGTAGGTAGATAAGTTTTAAGTATGCTTAGAGCTTGTAATGCTTGTCCATCAGAAAACTCACTAGCCATAACTGATACATAGGCCTCTAATGCATGGGTCACGGCATCATAACCACCAGCAGCACAGAGCGAGCGAGGCATATTCATCACTAAATTAGCATCAACAATAGCCATGTGTGGCGTAATTGCATAATCGGCTAATGGATATTTTTGCCCCGTTGCATCATCAGTAACCACAGCAAATGGCGTCACTTCAGAACCCGTACCTGATGTCGTTGTTACACAAATTAATTTTGCTTTTTGACCCATATTTGGGAAATGGCAAGCACGTTTACGGATATCCATAAAGCGCAATGCTAATTCTTCGAATTTGGTTTCAGGATGCTCATATAAAACCCACATGATTT
Source organism: Gilliamella sp. App4-10 (assembly GCF_001690495.1). Taxonomy (GTDB): domain Bacteria; phylum Pseudomonadota; class Gammaproteobacteria; order Enterobacterales; family Orbaceae; genus Gilliamella; species Gilliamella apicola_G. The sequence continues at coordinate 88,466 of NZ_LZGS01000038.1, read as the reverse complement.
TAGCTGCATCCATTGGTGAACCACCGCCTAAAGCGATAATGGTATCCGGTTGGAATGCTTGCATTGAGTCGGTACCTTTACGGACAACACTTAATGTTGGATCTGCTTCAACATCAAAGAAAGTTTCGCAAATCACACCTTGTGCTTCTAATTGATCAGTGATTTGTTGTGAATAACCGTTGTTAAATAGGAATTTATCCGTTACTAAAAATACGCGTTTTGCGCCTTGCTCAACCACTTCACTTAAAGCAACAGGTAATGAGCCACGTTTAAAATAGATAGAACTTGGTAGTTTATGCCATAACATATTTTCTGCTCTCTTAGCGATTGTTTTCTTATTAATTAAGTGTTTCGGTCCAACATTTTCAGAAACTGAGTTTCCACCCCAAGAGCCACATCCTAAAGTTAAAGATGGCGCTAAATCAAAATTATACAAATCACCAATACCACCATGGGCCGCTGGTTGATTAATTAAAATACGGCAAGTTTTCATTTTACTACCAAAGTAAGCAATACGTTCACGGTTGCTATCTTGATCAGTATAAAGAACAGAAGTATGTCCCAGCCCCCCCATTTCAACCAACCTTTCTGCTTTATCAACAGCCTCATAAAAATCTTTCGCTTTAAACATAGCAAGCGTTGGTGAAAGTTTTTCATGAGCAAATGGCTCAGATAAATCGACTTTACTCACTTCACCAACAAGGACTTTTGAACCAGCAGGCACTTTAAGACCAGCCATTTCAGCAATTTTTGTTGCTGGTTGACCAACAATATTGGCATTTAATGCACCTTTATCGTTTAAAATGATGCCTTGCACTGCTTGTGTTTCTTTAGCATTTAAAACATATGCACCATATTGGGTTAATAAACGACGCACTTCGTCATAAACAGAATCAACCACGACAATTGCTTGTTCTGAGGCACAAATCATACCATTATCAAATGTTTTGGACATAAGTACTGAAGCTACTGCTCGTTTTAAATCTGCTGTTTCGTCAATAATAACAGGTGTATTACCTGCTCCGACACCTAATGCTGGTTTACCAGAGCTATAAGCGGCTTTCACCATACCTGGTCCACCGGTTGCTAAAATAGCAGCCACATCATCATGGTGCATTAGCGCATTAGATAACTCAATAGATGGTTCATCAATCCAGCCAATAATATCTTTTGGTGCACCCGCTTTAACGGCAGCATCTAACACAATTCGAGCAGCTTCAATAGTTGATTTTTTAGCACGAGGATGAGGAGAAAAGACAATTGCATTGCGGGTTTTTAAACTAATTAATGATTTAAAAATCGCCGTTGAAGTTGGATTGGTAGTTGGAACAATTCCACAAATAATACCAAGTGGTTCCGCTATTGTAATAGTACCAAATGGTTCATTTTCAGCCACTATACCACAAGTCTTATCATGACGATATTTGTTTAAAATGTATTCAGCGGCAAAAAGGTTCTTTATGACTTTATCTTCAACTATCCCCATTCCAGACTCCGCAACAGCTTGCTGTGCGAGTGGGATACGTGCTGCAGCTGCGGCTGTCGCGGCTGCCACAAAGATTTTGTCGACTTGCTCTTGAGTATAAGTTGAATAAGTTTCTTGTGCCTTCTTGACACGCGCCATTAACTCATTTAACTCATTCATGTTAGTTACTGCCATAGATTTCTCCTTGAAATAAAAAAATAAATCGGGATCCGTTTGGCGTCTTCCTTGAAACTATTTAATGCTTAAGCATATTAACAAAACGAAATTATGCATTATCCTAAATCAAATTTTTAATTTATACAATAAGATATTCAACAAAAAAGTGGGCTGTCAAAAGTAATAAGTGTTTTTAGAAAGTAAATAGATTGAACAATTAAAATACAAACAAATAAACAACTATTTCCAATAAAAAATAGCTGTTTTTAATATTATTTATCAAAACAGAAAATAAGAGATTTGCCTAAATGAAAAAATAAAAATTATGCATTACATAATTTATTCAATACATAGCTAACAGCAACAAATCCAAAGGTGGCGGTAACCATTGTAATTGCACCAAACCCTGATTCACAGTCCATTTTTTTGTTACTATCAGCTTCACTTTTGGTAAAACAAGTCTGGCCATTCTTAGCAGGGTAAATCAGTTGTTCGGTAGAATAGACACAAGGAATAGCAAATTTACCTTTACTGTCTTTATGAAGATTATAATCATTTTTCAGTCTTTCGCGTAATTTGGCTGCTAATGGATCCTGAATTGTCTTGGCTAAATCAGCAATCTTTATTTGCGTGGGATCTTTCTGCCCCCCTGCACCACCAATCGTTATGATTTTCAATTTCTGACGCTTACAATAGGCTAATACGGCAGCTTTATCTCTTACACTGTCTATTGCATCAATAATATAATCATAACGGGGATCTTGCTTAGAACCTAAATATTGGCTGACATTATTAGCATTAATAAAATCATCCACTTCATTCACAGTACATTCAGGATTAATTTGTAAAATACGTTCTGCCATCACTGAGGTTTTAGCTTTACCTATATTAGATTTTAAAGCATGAATTTGACGGTTGGTATTTGTCACACAAATATCGTCCATATCAATTAAGGTAATTTGACCAATACCGCTACGCGCTAGCGATTCAGCAACCCAAGATCCCACACCGCCAATACCAATTACACAAATATGCGCTTGCGAAAAACATTGCAAAGCCGATTCACCATAAAGCCTTGCAATACCACTAAAACGTTGGAAGTAAGATTCTTTATTCATAGATAATTAATAATAGTGTTTATACTTAAACACTTATTTTCTCCTGAAACATTTTTATAAATTATAACGGTAATATTCTTTATATAAACAACTTATCAATAAGTATTAGTGATATTATACCTTTCAAGAATAAAAAACTAAATTTCTAGCTCTCATAAAAATCAACTAAATCATCCCGATGATGCGCAATAAGTAGGATATTATTTGTCATTAATTGTATTCGTTTGAGTTATTAATTTTCCCTACAATAAACATTGTTAACAATAATTAAAGAGGAAATAAAGAATGCGCAAACCCAAAAAACTACTTAATGATCCCAATAATGTGCGACAAGAAGTCATGCAGGGGTTGATCTATGCCTATCAGGGAAGATTAACTGCAATTTCAGAACATTGTGCCGTTTATGGTAACCATATTGCTAGCGATCAAGTTGTTATTGTCTCAGGTGGTGGCAGTGGACACGAACCAACCTTTGCAGGATTTATCGGCAAAGGCGGTATTGATGGCTGTGCACTTGGCGAAGTTTTCACCTCGCCATCTCCAGATCAAATTATAGAAGTCACCAAAACCATAGAAAAAGGAAAAGGTGTACTATTTTTGTTTGGCAACTATTCTGGAGATGGAATGAATTTTGATATTGCAGCCGAAATATTAGGAGAAGAAAATATTGTCATCAAAACGATTCGAGCAACTGATGATATTGCTTCGGCACCATTATCTAAGATTTCTGATCGCCGTGGCGTTGCTGGTATTATGTTTTTATACAAAATTGCTGGCGCTGCCGCACAATTTGAAAAATACGACCTTGAAAATCTCTACCAAGTTGTATCGAAAGCAAACAACAATGTTCGTACCATCGGTGTCGCCCTAGATGGATGCGCATTACCTCAATCAAATCATTTCAATTTTGAATTAGATGATAACGAAATTGAAATTGGTATTGGTATTCATGGTGAAGCAGGGTTGCGTCGACAAGCTATAACATCATCTGATGAAGTTGTTAAAGAGATGATAGACAGCCTGTGTAATGATTTACCGTTTAAAAAAGGCGACCGCGTGTGTGTATTAATTAATAATTTAGGCGCACTGAGTAACGCCGAACTGTTCATTGTAACACGTAAAGTCGGTATTGAGCTGAATACACGCGGCATAATCAGCCACGATGTCGTTGTTGGCCATTTTTGTACATCCCTTGAAATGTCTGGTTTTTCAATTAGCTTAATGAAATTAGATGAAGAATTACAACATCTTTATGATTTACCTTGCCAAACACTAGGATGGAGGAAATAGAATGAATTTATTACAAGTTCGTAAAATGATGTTATTTACCGCCCAAAAAATGATCGAAAGTGAACCAACATTAACCGCTTTAGATCAATTAGTCGGCGATGGTGATCACGGCATCGGCATAAAGCGTGGATTTGCAGCTATTATAGTGCTACTACAAGACGAAAAATTTCAACCAACGAATATAGGTGATTTTTTTACGCAAATTGGTACAAAATTAATGATAAGTATGGGCGGAGCTTCTGGTGCTATTTTTGGTACTTTATTTAGAGCGGGCGGAAAAAGTATTACAGGCGTAACAGAATTTGATTCCGATACATTATCAAAACTCCTTAACGAAGGTTGGCAGGCAGTCTATCAACGCGGAAAAGCCAAACCAGGGGATAAAACGATGGTTGATGCCTTAGCCGCTAGTGCAACAACCGCAAGTCAATTAACATCTTCGACGTTAATCGATGCGCTCCCTAAAATAGCACAATCTGCTATGGAAGGCGCAGAAAAAACGAAACAGATGATCGCTGTATTTGGACGAACTAAAAATTTAGGTGAACGCGCAATTGGTCACATGGACCCTGGAGCGGCCTCAATGGCGTATATTTTGAAGTATATGAATGAATATATCCAAACCCAATAAAACAATAAATCCGCCGACATCAACGGCGGACATCATCATCGCAATATCGATAAAATAATATTCTAAGTATCATTGATAAAATATCTAAGTATTCAAACAACATCTAATTTTTTAAAATAAAATTTTTTGCTGAGTCTTTTCTATTAATTGACTAAAATAAATAGACTAAAAATTATTTTTTAAACTTAATTTGTGAAGGATATGCCCAACGTTGTAACTCCTCTGGTGGAAATCCACCTGGATCTTTACCTTCATTAATCAATAAAGCGTGATAGTATATTTCAGCCATTTCTTCAATATAAGCGGCCTTTAATACAGCATCATAAGGATCTTTGTCTACGGCAATAGCACCATGCTTTTCCATTAAAATCGCATCAGCTCGTTTTATGGGCTCTATAACACTGTTTGAAAGGTCTTGAGTACCCGGACGCCCATAGGGCGCAACAGGAATCACACCATCTTTTAAATTCAGAATTGCACACTCATAAACAACGGCAGGGATAGGTTTTGCTAATACGGCAAATGAAGTTGCAAAAATAGAATGCGTATGCGAAATAGCAAAAACATCTGGACGAGCTTTATAAATCGCAAGATGCATTAAACACTCACTGGTTGGCCTCAACCCGGAATCAGCTTCAATTACATTAGCATCAAGATCCATCACAACAATATCCCGAATTGTTAACAACTTTTTATCAATTGTTGTTGGCGTGACAAGAACATATCCCGACTCTTTATCGCGAACGCTAGAATTACCAGCTTTATGTTTACAAAGTCCCCACTCACTCGATTTTTTAGCCATGTCGACCACATATTGTTTTTGTATCTCTAACATTTTATAGCTCCTATTTTGACAAGATATTCATTGATAATTGGCAAACAATTCCCAAATTTCATTATTATTTTTGGCATTTCGTATGCGAGTTGCGCCTTCGTGGAATTCTAATAACTCATTTAATTGGGCAAGTGCTTTAAGGTGTTTTTGTGAATTATTTGTTGCTAAAACAACAATTAAATCCGCTTGCATATAACCACAAATAGAGATTCTTTCAGATAATTTAAGTAAGGACATAGCAACTTTATTCACGCCATCATCAATACCTGCGTGAGCAATAATTAATCCATTAACCAACATAATATAAGGTTGTTCAAATTGAATTTTGTTAACCATTTTTTCAAGATAATTACTTTCTATGGATTGATTATTTAACAGTGGTTGTGCGGCTAATATCAACGCATCTTGCCATGTTATATCAACATTTTCTGTAATATTGATATGTTCTTTTTGCATTAAGTCAGCTAATGAGGGAATTTCCTGTTGTGTTATTAGTACGGGGTTATCATTCATTTCATCATGATAAAGATATGCTGTTAACTCCTTTTGGAGTGCTTTTTGATCTTTGATACTGCTATATTTTTCAATAAGTAACATCAGTTCATCAATTTGAATAATGCTAGGATCAATACCCTGTAAAGTACCAATCACTTGATGACGAAAAGCATTTTTATGAAAATTATTCAATGAAGGGTTAACAACAAATAACAATTTATCGGTAGATAAATGTGAGGTAGAAAAAACAATATCGTAATAATGATGATATTTTTCAAACTCACGTTTAGACATGACATCAGAAAAATGTAATTCGGGAAGCAATACTTGTAAAGTCAGATAAAGATAAGTTGAAACTGTTGCACTATTTTCACAAACAAAAATTGCGATCTTCTTTGTTTTAATTCGATTAATCAAACCTTCTCGAGTTAACCAACCGCCTAATAGTACAGTAATAAAAGCAACTTCTTCATCTGGCATATTACAATGCAATATTTTTTCAAAAGGAGAAATCGCTTTTCGTACCATTTCATGTAAATGACTAAATTCTTGCAATACGATGTCATATACACTGTTAATATTGGAAATATGATATCGAATACGATAATAAGCAGGTTTCCAATGCTGATAAATACGTTCAATCAGTTCGCTCTTATCTTTAAAAGTGACACAACTAATTTGTTCAAAATTATCAATAACTTCAACAACACTTTCTAACAACACCGCATCTAAATGAAAATATTTATCGGATAGTGTTTGTATATTAGAACTTTGTACTAATACCATTAAAAAAATTTGCTCATTAAGATCAGTTATACCGAATTTTTCAATGAGCTTTTTCAATAATTGAAAATCACGGCTATTTGCAGCTTCGGCATAATTTTCAGGTAAAAGCTTAATTTTTTTATCGGTTTCTATCCGTTGCAACATAAAACAAATAAAGTAAGTCAACTCTTGCAACTGCTCATCAGTAAACACAATTTTTAATTTTTTTTCTATTTCACTAAAAACCTGCCCTACTTGTTCTAAACGACCTTGGCTAATAATCTCATTTTCTCTAAAAATCTTATCAGCAATTGGCATACTGATAATTCGGCGAATTAATTTTAATAACAAATAACGTTTATCGATTTCATCACCAATAATACGATAACCATTCTCACGGTCATAGTTGATTTGTAAATGATATTGAATAATCATTGCTTGTACTTTTTTAATATCATTAATAACAGTGTTTTGGCTGACAGTGAGGGACGCTGAAAGATGTATTAATGACAGCCTTTCTGTTCTAATTAACAAAAAAAATAGAAGCAAATGAATACGCTCATCTTCAGAATAAATATAACGTCCAATAGCATGAGATACTGGCTCATCCCTAAATGTTTCGATCACTAATTTTGGTATACTAAATTTACCAGTCTTAAATCTTTTAATTAATTCAAGATTAGATGACTGAAGAAAATCATTAATTTTCTTAATGGTGTAACTAAGCTGTTTACGCGTTAACCCAAATTCAGATTGAAGCTCAACACCACTAATATTGGGATTATGAATTAATGCTTTTAAAACAGCATGAATTCGCTTATCGACAACCATATGATAATTACCTTATTGTTCGTTGTCTGATGGTGACTAACCTTACCATCAGATTCACTGCAAAACATATTCAACGAATACTTTATCTTTTATTTATTCATTTCTTTTTTCCGCTATATTCTGCATAATCTCTTTGCGCAGTTCACGGGCATAAAAGCAATACCCCACACACCAATAAACAGCAAAAAATAATGGAACAAAATAGCCTTTTAAGCATTGCCAAATAAATGAACATGCATAAGTAAAAACAGGAGCATCAATAGAACTATTTGAAATTAATTGATTAGCTGGAATATCAATAGCTTTAGTTGTTAATCCTAAATCGGTAATAATTGGTGCAAATTGAGTTCCAACAAACAAGAAGAATGGCACACCAATAATCGCTAAAATCACCATTCTTAATGTGTTACCTTTAGTTAAGATATAAGCTGGGACAATAAGGGCGACATTGATAATGCCTGCAAACGGGAGAATTTTGTTGCCAGGTAAAATAACTGCCCAAATTAAAGTAAAAGGAATAGCAATGATTACTGTAAACCAAATTTCGCTTGAACCACCCATAAATGGCCAATCCAAGCCAACAAATAATTTACGTCCAGCAAAGCGTTTATTCATATATTCACTAATTGCTTCAGAAATGGGCGATAATGCTTGCATAAATAACTTAGAGATCATTGGAAATAACATAAGCGCAGTAGCGGCCTGCATACCCAGCATTAAGATAGCTGCAACTTCATAACCAGCAATCATCCCGAAAATCACACCTAATAAAAAACCAATCACATGATTTTCAGCAAATACACCAATTTTAGAACGTAATGTCGCTGCGTCCATTGGTTTATTTAAAATAGGTATTTTGCGAAGCAGTAGATCAAAAGGATAATAAATTGCACTGAAAAATAACATTCTATGAGTACAAGTTATCCCCGGAATACCCGTTAGTTTTTCAATTCGATGTTGGTTAATATCCCCCGAATTAAGCTCTAATATTATCTGCAAAGTTGCAATAATAAAGGCAAGAACCAAAGCCACAACAGAGCCTAAAATTGGGGTAGCGATGGCAACAACAATAAATGCGGTAAAAATTTTCCCCCACACATTCCATAAGTCTGCGTTAAAAGTATGAGTCTTTTTCAATACCAACATTAAAATATTGACACCCACTTGCAAAGGAAACATAAGAAAAGCATATGGCCAAGCCCAAGATACGTTCGCCATAGTCGTCCAACCGCCATCAATAATACTCAGTTCAATCCCTGTCCGTTCCATCATAGTTTGCGCAGCTGAACCAATAGCGCCAACCATAAAACCAATCAACATACTCATACCAACAAATGCAACACCTAGTGTAATGGCGGCCGAAGCGCCATCTCTAAATTTCATGCGCACAATTAAACCCGCAATGAGCATAATGAATGGTACAAAAACTGGCGCACCTAAATTTAAAATATAATTTATAGTTGTTCCGAGAAAGTCCATATTCACACTCCTATCTACAGGCATCAATAATTTTTTGTAATTCCGCTTCCATATTTATCCCTGTTAAAAATGCAATACCATTGATAACGGGAATAGAGTACTGTTTTTCAATTTTAGTTATCGCTATATAAGCAGCACTATTTTTAATGTGAGTATCGACAGATTTAAGATCCACAACTTCTACTTTTATATCATTAAAATTACGTTCTTTTAATAAACGTGTAACCTTACTGGCGACAGTTTGTGATGTAGCCACTCCACTGCCACATGCAACAATAACTTTTTTCATAATGCCTCCTTATAAATTGATATTCGACCTCAATAGTGTAAAAATTTCATATTCAGTTTTTGCATGATAAAGCGCTTCTAAAAAATGCGAATTCACAAAGCAAGACATCAATTTTTGCAATAAATCAATATGCCCATTCTTTTGGTTAAACCCGAGTAAAAACACAAAGGTAGCCTTTAATACATTGTCATTATTTGCCATTTCACACCATGGAATAGTTCCTTTTGCTCGAGTGAAGAAGATAAATGGTCTAATAACATGTTCGACATCAGTATGGGGCATAGCAACCACATAAGGTTTCGTTGGTAACGCGGTAGGAAATGAAGACTCTCTTTGTTTGATTGCGTCTAAAAAGGAATGGTTCACATAACCACCATTTTTTAAAATAGGAAACGTAAAATCGAAAAATTGATTAGTATTTTGAAAGTTTTTATCTAAAAGAATCAAATCTTCAAATAATATTTGGTCGTTAGATTCATTTCCCATTTTATCCTCCATCATGATGTGATGTGCAAATTTATAAAAATATTGCGAATTTGCAATTGTTAGAATTAAATCAGCATTAATTTGATATGATTAATTTTAGGAAATTAAGATAAAAGTGACGAATGGATTTGATACCAAATAATATCCATGACATTGCTCATCATAGGAATAACTATGCTATAAAAATAAGATCTATTTATTGGGCAGGATTTAAAAATGTGTGATTCTGAACATAATAAATGAGCTGATATTCCGCCTGCTTTAGTGCAAACGGAATAAGGAAATAACTAGATCATTAGAAATTGATACATCAATTTTTAAATGAATGAATTGGCGCGGGAATGCGCCCCCCACGGTTGATGAAATTACATGAGCCAAATTTGCTTACCGGCATGACTGGGGCATGACCTAGTAAGCCACCAAATTCGATATTATCGCCGACTTTTAAACCCATCGCAGGAATAATTCGTACCGCTGTTGTTTTATGATTAATCACCCCTATTGCAGCCTCATCAGCAATAATTGCTGAAATAGTTTCCGCTGAGGTATCGCCAGGAATTGCAATCATATCGAGTCCAACTGAACACACACAGGTCATCGCTTCAAGTTTTTCAAGATTAAGCGCGCCGTTATTGACAGCATCAATCATACCTGCATCTTCAGAAACAGGGATAAATGCTCCGCTTAAACCACCAACATGACCACACGCCATCACGCCGCCTTTTTTAACTGCATCATTAAGCATTGCTAGTGCCGCTGTAGTACCATGAGTACCAACGGATTCTAATCCCATTTCTTCTAAAATATGTGCCACTGAATCCCCCATTGCTGGCGTTGGTGCTAACGATAAATCAACAATACCAAATTTAATCCCTAAACGTTCGGAAGCCTCTTTCCCCACCAACTGTCCCATACGAGTAATTTTAAAAGCAGTCTTTTTAATGGTTTCCGCAACAATATCAAATGGATGACCTTTCACTTTTTCAAGTGCTCGTTTAACCACGCCAGGTCCACTAACCCCAATGTTAATGACACAATCAGCCTCACCTACACCATGAAAGGCACCGGCCATAAATGGATTATCTTCAACTGCATTAGCAAATACCACTAATTTTGCACACGCCATACTGCTATTAGCTGCTGTTAATTCTGCAGATTCTTTAATAATTTGTCCCATCTGCTTTACTGCATCCATGTTGATACCGGTTTGTGTAGAACCAACATTCACCGATGAGCAAACTCGTTCAGTTTGTGCAAGTGCTTGTGGAATTGATTTAATCAAAATCGCATCACCTTTATGGTAGCCTTTTTGTACCAGAGCCGAAAATCCACCAATAAAGTTAACACCGACCGCTTTGGCAGCTTTGTCCAATGTTTTGGCAAATGCGACATAATTATTATCGTTACTTGCGCCAGCAATTAACGATATCGGTGTAACAGAAATACGTTTATTGATAATTGGAATACCAAATTCTGAGGTAATATCATCACCTACTTTAACAAGATCTTTGGCCAGTCGTGTAATTTTGTTATAGATCTTCTGACGTGCTTTCTCACCATCACTATCTATACAATCAAGGAGAGAAATACCCATAGTTATTGTGCGGATATCAAGCTTTTCTTCCTCAATCATTTTAATGGTTTCGAGAATCTGTTTTGTTTCCATTAGTACCATCCTTTTATAAAAATATAAAATTGATATTACAAACGATGCATAGCATCAAAAATTTCTTCTCTTTGAATATTTACTTTAACTTTTAGCTTTTCACCCGTTTGTGTCAATGCTGTTTTTACCTCATCAAATTTCACATTGATGTTAGACAAGTCAAGTAACATAACCATCGTAAAATACTCATCCATAATAGTTTGGCTGACATCTAAAATATTAATATCTAATTCATATAATTTTTGGCTAATACCAGCAATGATACCTGTTTGATCTTTACCTATTACTGTTAAAATGGTTTTCATAACACTCTCCGCACAAAATTTAGACAGTTAAATAATATTTATTGAGCTAAACATGATAGCATCTTCAAAAATTATCGAAATAGGAGTAGATTGTTTTTTTCAGTAAAAATAAAAATATCATTATAAAAAACTACAAAGAGTGACATTATGGTAAATTTCCAAAAATCCAATAAATTGGATCATGTTTGTTACGACATCCGTGGTCCCATTCTTGAGCATGCAAAGCGACTTGAAGAAGAAGGTCAAACTATCCTTAAACTTAACATTGGAAATCCCGCACCTTTTGGTTTTGCTGCCCCTGACGAATTATTAGTTGATGTAATTAGAAATTTACCTTCTTCACAAGGATATTGTGATTCCAAAGGTCTTTATTCTGCCCGTAAAGCAATCATGCAATATTATCAAGCTCGAGGAGTTAGTAATTTAGATGTTGAAGATATTTACATTGGCAACGGTGTATCAGAATTAATAGTGCAATCCATGCAAGCATTACTTAATAGCAATGATGAAATACTTGTACCTATGCCTGACTATCCATTATGGACAGCAGCTGTTAGCTTATCTGGAGGTAATGCAGTGCACTATCTTTGCGATGAAGAAGCAAATTGGTCACCAGATATCGAAGATATTAGAAGAAAAATAACACCAAAAACAAAAGGGATAGTAATCATTAACCCAAACAACCCAACTGGCGCGGTTTATAGCAAGGAAGTATTACTTGAGATCGCTGAAATTGCTCGTCAAAATAGCCTGATCATTTTTGCTGATGAGATTTATGACAAAATTTTATACGATAATTCAGTGCATTATTCTATTGCTACATTAGCACCCGATTTATTTGTTATTACCATGAGTGGCCTATCAAAAACTTACCGAGTTGCTGGGTTTAGGCAAGGTTGGATGGCACTCTGTGGTCCTAAACACCATGTAAAAGGCTATATCGAAGGCTTAAATATGCTGGCTTCAATGCGTTTATGTGCCAATGTACCATTACAACATGCTATTCAAGGTGCATTAGGTGGGTATCAAAGCATCAACGAATTTATTGTACCGGGAGGACGACTATACGATCAGTGTATGTTGGCATGGCGTTTACTTAATGATATCCCCGGTGTTTCATGTACTAAACCTCAAGGTGCTTTGTATCTATTTCCCAAATTAGATCAGAAAAAATTTAATATCCATAACGATCAAAAATTGGTATTAGATTTTTTGTTACAAGAAAAAGTGCTACTTGTACAAGGAACCGGTTTTAATTGGCATAAGCCCGATCATGTTAGAATTGTTGCTTTACCTTATTTAGGTGATCTTGAAGACGCTATTGGGCGGTTTGCCAAATTCTTATCTTCTTATAAACAATAAAAAGAGAATACCTTTTGTTAATCCCCCCGAGTTTATTTATTGATGTATTACTCAATAAATCCATCAATAAATATGTGCTATCAAATACAATAATGCCATATAGAACAGAGTCATGAATAGCGTTGTTGTATTTTATTATTTCAAGAATAAGATAGTGGCTTTTTACTCTTATTACCTCAAACAAACTAAACACGTTAAGTATAAATTCAAAGTGATATTGTTCTTTCTTTCAGCTAAAATAAATCACCATAAATCTTAACTCAATTGGTTAAAATAATGTTAAAAAAAGCCATCGCATTTACACTATCCGCCTCACTATTATTACAAAGCACATCTATCGTTTATGCTGATAATATCAATCTTCCCGATATTGGCACCGCCGCAGCCACAACGTTAAGTATCGGCCAAGAAATGGAGATGGGCGATTATTATATGCGACTGTTGCGAGCCAGCGCTCCCATAATAAACGACCCTGTTTTAAACCAATATATTAATGAATTAGGTAATAAATTAGTCGCTAAATCAGAATCAGTAAAAACACCTTTCCATTTTTATATTATGAAAAGCGATGTATTAAACGCATTTGCTTTTTTTGGTGGTAATGTAGTCATTCATTCTCGACTCATTTTAGATACTGACAATGAAAGCCAATTAGCCTCCGTTATGGCTCACGAAATTGGCCATGTCACCCAGCGCCATTTGGCCAGAGCAATGGAAAATCAAAACCGTAATAGCCCTTATGTTTGGGGGGCAACATTAGGCTCTTTATTACTAACATTAGCCAATCCCGAAGCCGGCATGGCAGCAATAACCAGTACCATGGCGGGCTCTGCTCAAAGTATGATTAGTTTTACGCAAAGTAATGAACAAGAGGCCGATCGTGTCGGTCTAAGAACGCTTGCTAAAGCAGATTTCGATCCTTATGCTTCATCTGATTTTTTACAAAAACTCGCCGATCAAAGCCGTTTTAGCAGTAAACCACCTGAAATTTTACTTACTCACCCATTACCCAATAGCCGTTTGACCGATATTCGTAATCGTTCAATGCAATATAGCAAAAAGCATATATCGCCATCATTAAATTATTATCTAGCAAAAGCCCGATTAGCAATATTAATGGCTAAAAATAAAAATACCGCAAAATTATTAATTGAAGATTATAAAAAATTGAATAATGAACAAAGTAATATAGCCATTATCTATAGTAGTGCTTTAGCTGACAATTTAAGTGGTAATAATCAAAAAGCGAAACAACAACTGCAACCATTATTAGATAGTGATCCTAATAATATTTGGTATATTGATTTAATGACTGATATTGATTTAGCGCTCAACAATAACAGTGCCGCAATTACTCGCCTACAAGTGGCCTTAAAAAAAGCACCAAATAGCTCTGCATTTCAATTAAATCTAGCTAATGCGTATATAAAAAATAGAAACTATCAACAAGCAGTAAGCTTATTGCACCGCTACACTTTTGACCACAATGACGATACCAATGGCTGGGATTTACTCATTACAGCTTATGGCGGGTTACATTCAAGGGCTCAAGAAATGAGTGCTCAAGCCGAAGCAATTGCATTAGAAGGTCAATTTCAACAAGCTGTTCAATTACTACAAAATGCTAAAAATCAAACCAAAGGTAATCAAACAATGATTGCCAAAATTGATGCAAGAATCAATCAACTAAAGCAACTAGAAAAGCGTTATGCGGCTTATAAGCGATAATTATTAATTAATTTTAACGATAACATCTCGACTAATCATTTCAATAACCGTTAGTCGAGAAGATAACAAATGCTTATTTTTCGGTCAAATGTTCCACATTGTTGAAGAATTTAACAGTAAATGTTCCTTCGGATTGGTCATTACTTTGCTTGTAGTTAACCACACTAATGCTGGTATTTAACATCCGAGGAAAATAAGCTTCATCGCGATGTAAACGCCAATCGCCACCATTTAAAACACAAAGTAATATGCGTAATACTGTACCGTGCGACACAACCAAAATATTACCGGTATCTTGGGGTGCGTTTTGTACAATAGTGTTTAGCCCCTGCTTCATACGCACAAGTATATCAAGGTAATTTTCACCTTGATTGACGGAAGCATCAAAATTAGCAGGATCAGTTAAATAAGTCGTAAACTCAGGAAACTCTTTTTTCAATTGAGGAACATGCCTACCTTCCCAAATACCAAAATCCATCTCTCGCAGATCAGCAAGTTCAAAAGTAGGAATAACCATATTATTTTCGTTAACAATATAATCGCGGGTTTCCATAGCGCGTTGTTGCGTACTTGAGTATGCTTGCATAAAAGGAACATTTTTTAAATGTTGTCCAGTCACTTTAGCACCTAAAATACCCTGCTCAGTTAACGGTGAATTTTGAGATCCTTGCATCTGATCTTTAATATTCCACTGCGTTTGTCCATGCCTAATTAAGTATAAATTAATATCTTTCATTCGTACTCACTACCTTTTTTATTTTAAGATTCTGTTTGCTCATATTTAGCTTTTCTAAGATAGGTTAAACAAGCCTGTAAAGTAGCATCCATTGGCGCATGTAATTGCATCTCTTGTAAACTTTTAGGATGAATAAATTTAACACTGGCGGCATGTAAAAATAATCGATTAAGCTTTGTATCAGCCAATAATGCATCAAATTGCCTATCCCCATAGCGATCATCAAAAGCAATTGGATGATTAGCATATTGAGTATGTATGCGAATTTGATGAGTCCGCCCAGTAACAGGGCTTGCTTTAATCAAGGTTGCAAAATCAAATCGTTCTTCAACTTTAAAACGAGTTTCTGATGGTTTACCTTCTTTATCTACTTTCACCACTCGCTCACCGCTTTTTAATACATTTTTAAGGAGAGGGGCTTGTATCACTTTACATTCAGAAGTCCAGTTCCCCTTAACAAGCGCCAAATAATTTTTCTGCATTTGTTTAAGGCGTAATTGCTCGTGTAACGATTTTAGTGCCGAGCGTTTTTTAGCAATCAACAATACGCCAGATGTTTCGCGATCAATGCGATGTACCAACTCCAAAAACTTTGCTTCAGGTCTTAAAGCGCGTAAAGCTTCGATCACACCAAAACTTAAACCACTGCCACCATGAACAGCAATACCTGATGGTTTATTAATCGCCAATATAACATCATCTTCATAGATAACTGTTTTTTCTAAATCAGCGACTTTATTAAGCTTGGTCGAAATTTCGGGCGTAGATTTTTCAGTCATGCGAATAGGAGGAATACGGATTTCATCGCCAATATTCAATTTATATTCAGGCTTAATCCGCTTTTTGTTAACACGAACTTCGCCCTTTCTTAAAATGCGGTAAATCATACTTTTTGGTACACCCTTTAAATAGGTGATTAAAAAGTTATCAATACGCTGCGTCGCATTTTCCTCTGAAATGGTAACAAATGAGACTTGCAATTTTATTTCTGAAACAGTTGCGTCCATAAGAAATGATTAATCCACCATCAATAAATAAAGTCGTTTACATTATAAAAAAATAAACTACACTATCGTATTAAAATAATAAGATAGATTATATTCAATATAATTGAAGAAAGATTATAGCGGAATATGGAGGAATAAAATAGTATGTTATCCCTACTGAACCAATACTCACAAAGCCGATTCGCTTGGTTCTTATTGCTCTTTTCCACTCTTGCTTTTGAAATAACTGCGCTTTATTTTCAACATGGTTTAGGGTTGGCACCTTGTACACTCTGTATTTATCAGCGTTGCGCCATATTAGGCATCATGCTAGCTAGTATAGTAGGACTCATTGCTCCTCGTCAGATTATTGTTCGATTAATAAGTATTTTTATTTGGCTTTTTAGTGCCTATAAAGGCTTTTGTGTAGCAGCATTCCATGCTCATTTACAATTCGAACCTAATTTAAGTGATACTTGTGCAATTAAAGTCCAGTTCCCAGCTTGGTTACCTTTAGATGTATTGATCCCTAACATGTTTAATGCTTATGGTTCTTGTGCCGATAAAATTTGGACATTTTTAACCATCGAAATGTCACAATGGATGATTATTATTTTTGCGTGCTATCTTTTTGTTGGTTTAGGCGTGTTAATCTCACAGGTCTTCCCATCGCCCAGAGGTTCAATCTGGAGTAAGAAGTAACTTTATTTATAACACTGGCACTTTTTGTTGAGTTTGTTAGAATGTGTGGCAATTTTATTTTACAAATTGTCACATAAATGCTTTTGGAATATCACCCGCCTATTGAACCTTGGCTATCTATTTTGTATCAAGACGACCATATTGTGGTTGTAAATAAACAACCTGGTATTTTATCGGTTTCAGGCAATAAACCCCAATTTATAGATAGTATTATTCATCGATTACAGCAAAAATATAGCTACGTCGAATCCGTTCATCGGTTAGATATGGCAACCAGTGGTATTATGGTTGCCGCACTGTCTAAATTAGCCGATCGAGAAATAAAAAAACAGTTTCGAGAACGGATCCCTAAAAAAATCTATATTGCTGTTGTACATGGACATATTCAAAATGACACTGGTTGTGTCGAATTACCTTTAATTTGTGATTGGCCTAATCGCCCAAGGCAAATGGTCGATTTAGAAAATGGCAAACATGCGCTAACTGAATATCAGGTGATTTCACGTAATTCTGATAATACAACACGAATCAAATTATTGCCTTTTACAGGGCGATCGCATCAATTACGTGTTCATATGCAAGCCATTGGCCATCCGATTTTAGGCGATAAATTTTATGCGCATCCCGAAGCGTTTGCCATGTCTAAAAGACTGCTATTACATGCGCAATTACTCACGATTAATCATCCCAAAACCGGCGAAAGTATGACATTTAGTTGTGAGCCTGATTTTTAAAGAGTAAATACAAAATTAGCAATCATTATAGAATAATCTGCTCATGCCAATAACAGATAAGCAATTGCTATTAAGGAAATTAAAATGAAAAAAATTGTTTTAGCTACAAATAATCAAGGCAAAGTTAATGAATTGCAAAAATTACTCGCTGATGCAGGTTTTGATATTATTGCACAAAGCCAATTTAATGTACCAGATGCCGATGAAACAGGTTTAACCTTTATTGAAAATGCAATTTTAAAAGCGAGACATACCGCAAAATTAACTGGGCTACCTGCCATTGCCGATGACTCAGGCTTAGCGGTAAATTCACTTGGTGGTGCGCCTGGTATCTATTCTGCTCGTTATGCGGGTGAACATGGTAATGACAAAAGCAATAATCAAAAGTTACTCAAGGCATTACAAAACTTCCCAAAAGAAAAGCGCACCGCTTACTTTTATTGTGCGCTGGTTTTTATGCGACACGAAAACGACCCAACACCAATCATCTGTTTAGGTAAATGGAATGGTTTAATCTTAAATGAAGAGCAAGGAGATGGAGGATTTGGTTACGATCCACTTTTTTATGTACCAGAATTAGGTTGCACCGCAGCGCAGCTGACTAAAGAACAGAAAAGCCAAATATCACATCGGGGTCAAGCTCTTAAACAATTAATTGCAAAAATTAAAATTGATTATTAATTGTTAACAATATTATTTATACTCGAAATTGTATATAAAGAAATAAACAGTATATAATTAATGCATCAATAATATTGGAGTTAATATTGTGATTCTAATGATAGTAAGTGGTCGCTCCGGATCTGGCAAATCAATTGCTCTACGAGCACTAGAAGATATGGGATTTTATTGTGTTGATAATATTCCCGTTGTTTTATTACCTCAATTAGCCAACTCATTAAAAGACAATAATCCCCCGGTTGCCATTAGCATCGATA
Source organism: Gilliamella sp. App4-10 (assembly GCF_001690495.1). Taxonomy (GTDB): domain Bacteria; phylum Pseudomonadota; class Gammaproteobacteria; order Enterobacterales; family Orbaceae; genus Gilliamella; species Gilliamella apicola_G. Next base: position 69,448 of record NZ_LZGS01000038.1, on the reverse strand, counting down.
TTCGAAATTTACCAGAGCAATTTGATTTCAATAACGATATCTTTCAACACTTACCCCAATCTGTTACACCAGAGATTATTTTCTTTGATTGCAGCCGTAATACTTTAATTCGACGCTATAGTGAAACAAGGCGAATTCACCCATTAACCAATCAACGATATTCTCTTGAAGAAGCAATCGACCTTGAAGAAAAATATCTAGAGCCGTTAAAGTCGCACGCAAGCCTAGTTATAAACACCGATGATCTTTCTGTTCATGAACTATCTGACATATTAAGATCGCGTATTTTAGGTAAAAAAGAACGCGAATTAACCATTATTTTTGAATCATTTGGTTTTAAACATGGTCTACCAGTTGATGCTGATTTTGTGTTTGATGTCAGGTTTTTACCTAATCCACATTGGGATGTCAGTTTGCGTCCGCTAACAGGTTTAGACGAACCAGTAAAAGCATATTTATTAAAACACAATGAAGTATCCAATTTTATCTACCAAACCGCCAATTACTTAAATCAATGGCTACCTTTATTAGAAAAGAACAACCGTAGTTATTTAACCATTGCCATTGGATGTACAGGTGGTCAGCACCGTTCTGTCTTTATTGCTGAACAGTTAGCTACATTTTTTAAAGCACAGAATAAACAAGTACAAATTCGCCATCGAACTTTAGAAAAAAAATAACGGCTATTCCTCAATAACATTAAAGTTTGATATTTCTTCAATTCGTTTTTTACATCTTTCAAAAATATCTTTTAATGTCATTTTATGTTTAACCGGTGCTGGTATTGGCGTAATCAATTGACTAATTTTGGTTAATTCAATATCCACAGGTAAATTGGCCAGCTTTGTTTTTAACACACTAACCGTTTGAGGATGCGGATGACCAATAGCAATGGCCACGCCATTCTTGCGTGCCAGTTTTATAGCCAAATCAAATTGCTTGCTAATCGCACTTTCTTTTTGCAGATCATCTAAAAATACATCACGCGTTAATACTGGGATATTATAATCACTAGCGGCTTTTTTTACTTGAGTCTTACCAATAGTTACGCTATCTAAGAAAAACATCGAATAATGGCTTAATGCTTTCATAACATGTGTCATACCAGTAAGATTTGATGTCATCAAACTACCCATATGATTATTAACGCCGATGGCATGAGGCACACGCTCAACCGCATTATCTATAATCGTTTTTATCTCACTCCCACTCATATAAGGGAATAATGTATCTTTTTCTAACGGTTGTTTGTTAATAGGCGCCATCGGCAGGTGAATGATGACATCATTACCATGTTCATATGCCATAGTAGCAATGCGCTTGGCATTCGGCGAATGGGGTAAAACCGCAATAGTAATATTGGGTGAAATAGCAATAATTTGCTCTTCATTATGTTGGCGATACCCAAAATCATCAATGACTAGTGCAAGTTTCGCTGCCCATGCATAGTGGGTATTTAGTGCTAATAGACTTATAACAAGCATGTTTATAAAATGCATTATTTCAACCACCCTCTAGGATCAAGCGCCTTACCATCACGGCGAATTTCAAAATATAAAGCGGGTATGGTTTGCCCTCCACTTGAACCAACCAGAGCAATAGGTTGCCCACTGTGAATTTTATCGCCCACCTCAACCAACATGCGTTGATTATAGCCATATAAACTCATATCCCCTTTACCATGCTCAAGCGCAACAACAAAACCATAGCCTTGTAACCAACTTGCCAATATAACTCGACCATCAGCAATGGCCTTAACTTGAGTGCCATCTTTAGCATTAATCACCATTCCTTTCCAATAAAGTTCACCTTGAAGCAATTCGCCAAATCGATGTGCAACACTACCATTCACAGGCCAACTAAACTGATGATGCGGTTTGCCAATACCACTTACACGAGCCATTAAAGCCCGTTCATGAGTATTAAGGGCATAACTTGTATTTTTTTGCTTTTCTTTAATATGTTTTGCTTGCCTTGCTTCTTCTTCTGCTATGCGTCGACTTTCCCTTTCTGCTTGGGCAATTTTGGCTTGTAATTTGGCTTCATTGTTACGCAAATCAGCTAATTTTTGTTGATTTGCTTGCATTGATGATTCAAGAGCGGTTATCGTTTTTTGGCGATTTTGGCGATTTTTTTCAAGCTCAGTTTGCTGTTCTTTTTGTTTTTTTTGTAATGTTGTATGCGAATCTTGCTTTTTTTGTAGCTCAACTCTCTTTTCATTCAATTGTATTTGTGTATCTTCAAGATCGTGAATTTGTTGTTGGCGCGCTTGGTTAATGTAACCGTAATAAGTGATTATTCGATCATTACGTTCACTTTTCTCTCCCGAAAAAATTAGATCAAACCCTGTTGTATTGCCTAGTTTAAATGCACTTTCGAGTTGTTTTGACAACACGGCTCGTTGCTGTTTTTGTTTTATAGTTAATATATCAATTTGTTTAACTAAATTATTGATTTCTTGCTTGAGTTTTCTAAGTGATAAATTATTTTTTTCAATCGAGGTTAAAAGCTTAGCAATTTCTGTTTCTTGCTGTTTAAGGTCATTAACTAGTTCGGTACGTTCTTTTTTTTGCTGCGCTAAACGCTTTTCTTGTGCTGCAATAGAACGACGTAAGGATTGAAGCTGCTGATTATCATCAGCATACACAAAATTAACCTTCATTAATCCAACAATAACAATAACAACAATTTTTTGACAAATAGACATGGCGTTGTATTTATAATTTGTAACCAAGCAATAATAATTGTTGTCACTATACCGATAAATAGGTAAAGATGCAAAATGAAAACCGCAACCCAGTGGGTGTAATTTTGTATTTTGTCGGCACATTCCGACGCAGTAAAAAAACAGTCATATTAATCTTTCGGAATTATAAAAAATTGCTTTATTTTCTCCGTAAAAATCATTCAGATATCAAATTGATTTTATTTAAGTTTTTATTTTTTGTTTTTAAGCGAAATCAAGTAGTTATTCCATATTAGACAGATTAATTAAGAGCATTGTAATTATATAGTTCTAAACATATAAACTAAATTAGGCAATATATTAAACAGAGTATAATTAGACATTTCACAAGTATTGATAAAAAGTATAATATATAGCACTGTTTAAATTATCGAAATATCAATTCAACCATAAAGATAACATCATGCAAAAGTTTAATGTCAAAACCTTTCAGGGGTTAATTCTTACGTTACAAGATTACTGGGCTAATCAGGGTTGCAGTGTGATTCAGCCTTTAGATATGGAAGTTGGCGCGGGCACTTCTCATCCTATGACCTGTTTACGCGCACTGGGGCCAGAACCAATTAATGCTGCTTATGTTCAACCCTCACGCCGCCCAACGGATGGTCGCTATGGCGAAAATCCAAATAGGTTACAACATTATTACCAATTTCAAGTTATCTTAAAACCTTCTCCTGATAATATCCAAGAGCTGTATTTAGGCTCGTTAAAACAGTTAGGACTTGATCCCACTGTTAATGATATTCGTTTTGTTGAAGACAATTGGGAAAACCCTACACTTGGTGCATGGGGGCTAGGTTGGGAAGTTTGGTTAAATGGGATGGAAGTGACCCAATTTACTTACTTTCAACAAGTCGGGGGGCTTGAATGTAATCCTGTTACCGGTGAAATTACTTATGGACTTGAACGTTTAGCGATGTATATTCAAGGCGTCGATAGCGTTTATGATTTAGTTTGGAGTGATGGTGCATTTGGTAAAACGACTTATGGCGATGTGTTTCATCAAAACGAAGTTGAGCAATCCACTTATAATTTTGAATATGCGAATGTTGAATTTTTATTTTATTGTTTTGAGCAACACGAAAAAGAAGCAAAATTTTTGCTTGAGTTAGAAAAACCACTTCCACTACCAGCTTATGAACGTATTTTAAAAGCCGCCCACTGTTTTAATTTACTTGATGCACGAAAAGCGATTTCAGTGACAGAGCGACAACGTTATATTTTACGCATCAGAACCTTAACCAAAATGGTGGCGGAAGCCTATTACGCATCACGTGAAGCACTCGGATTTCCTATGTGCCAAAATTCACGATCTAACAAAAGTGCATCAAAGTAGGAATTAACAGATTATGCAAAAAACATTTTTAGTGGAAATCGGTACTGAAGAGTTACCCCCAAAATCACTCCGCACTTTAGCAGAAAGCTTTGCGGCTAATTTTATACAGCAACTTGATAATGCCAGTTTAGAACATGGTGAAGTGCTTTGGTATGCATCTCCCCGCCGTTTAGCGTTAAAAGTCTTAAATTTGAATGATACACAACCCGATAGCCAAATAGTTAAACGTGGTCCTGCGGTCAGTGCGGCATTTGATGCCAATGGTAATGCAACTAAAGCTGCCGAAGGTTGGGCGCGAGGATGTGGTATTACCGTTGATCAAGCTGAGCGTATAAAAACAGATAAAGGCGAATGGCTTTCTTATACTCACAATCAAAAAGGTCAACCAGTAGTTAATCTTTTATGTGATATGGTTAAAACGGCATTAAGCAAATTACCTATCCCTAAACCAATGCGTTGGGCAGCTCGTCAAGTCGAATTTATTCGTCCATGCCATACGGTCACCATGTTGTATGGTGATGAGCTGGTGCCTGGTACCATTTTAGATATTGAGTCAAACCGCGTTATTCGTGGTCACCGTTTTATGGGAGAACAAGAGTTCACTATCGATAATGCCGATCAGTATCCTGAAACTTTGGAACAGCGTGGTAAAGTGATTGCTGATTATGACAAGCGAAAAGCCATGATTAAGCAACAAGCCGAAAGCGAAGCGGCTAAACTGAATGGCAAAGCTGATTTAACTGATACCCTACTTGAAGAAGTTTGTTCTCTCGTTGAGTGGCCTGTTGTGTTAACGGCTAAATTTGAAGAACGATTTTTAGAGGTTCCTGCTGAATCATTGGTTTATACCATGAAAGGCGATCAAAAATACTTTCCTGTTTATGATAAACAAGGCAAATTATTACCAAACTTTATTTTTGTAGCGAATATTGAGTCAAAAGATCCACAAGTCGTGATTTCGGGTAATGAAAAAGTGGTTCGCCCACGCCTTGCTGATGCTGAATTCTTTTATCAAACTGATTTAAAACAACGTTTAGAAGATCGTTTGCCTCGCCTTGATACGGTATTATTCCAACAACAATTGGGTACAGTTAAAGATAAATCACTTCGTATTGAAGCCTTATCTGGTTTTATTGCTGAACATATAGGTACCAATATTGAGCAAGCTAAACGAGCGGGTAAGTTGACTAAATGTGATTTAGTGACTAATACTGTTTTTGAGTTTCCTGAAACGCAAGGCATTATGGGGCGTTATTTGGCACTTAAAGATGGCGAAAGCAGTGAAGTTGCAACCGCTATTGAAGAACAATATAAACCGCGTTTTGCCGGTGATGAATTACCGAGTACGGCTGTGTCTTGTGCGGTTTCTATCGCTGAAAAAATGGATACTCTAGCTGGTATTTTTGGCATTGGTCAGCATCCTAAAGGTGATAAAGATCCTTTTGCATTGCGACGTGCTGCGATTGGTATTTTACGAATTATTGTCGAAAAGGTATTACCTTTAGATCTTGTTGAATTAGCCAATTATGCCGCATCGTTATATGGCGAAAAACTGAATAATAAAAATGTAGTTGAAGATATTGTTAATTTTATGCAAGGTCGTTTCCGCGCTTGGTATCAAGAACAAGGCTTTGCCATTGATACTATTCAAGCAGTTTTAGCGCTTAATCCAACAAAACCGGCTGATTTTGATGCGCGCATTAAAGCAGTCACTCACTTTAGAACCTTGCCAGAATCCTCATCATTAGCAGAAGCGAATAAACGAGTATCAAATATCTTATCTAAAGCCGAGATTGCTATTCCAGAGCAGATCAATGCAGCCTTGCTAGAAGCAGGCGCTGAAGGCGAATTAGCTAAAAATTTGGCAATTTTAACCGATAAACTTTCACCTTATTTTAATGAAGGTCGTTATCAAGATGCGTTAGTTGAATTATCGTCACTAAAAGAAACGGTGAATGCGTTTTTTGATTCTGTCATGGTTATGGTTGACAACGAACAGATTAAACTTAATCGATTAGCACTTTTGAAAAAACTGCAAAACTTATTTTTGAAAGTGGCTGATATTTCGCTACTACAATCATAATTTATATTTAATCATAACAATTAGCGGTAACTTGTCCGTTACCGCTAATAAGGCAACGATACAAATATGCAAACAACATTATCTTTTTCTTTGATTTTTAATCAATCCATTAATTTTATTCGAAATCGGTTCTGGCAAATAGCTATAGTCAGTTTGGTGCTGAGTTTAATTACTACAATGATTTATAACAATTTATATGATAAACAAGCGCTTATCCAATTAACTCAAACAGCAAATCCAAAAGCAACACTATCATATTTACTAAAACCTTTCATGATTTTTAGTTTACTATCTCTCATAATAAAATCTATAGTGCTTGCAGTTATATATAACTTTTCTATCAATGATAAATTCAATATAAATTTAATATTATTTAGAATGTTACCGAATGTCTTAAATATAGTTGCTTTTAATGTTGTTTATATAGCCATATCTATTGTGGGCTTTATATTTGCAGCATTGATATTTATCGTTTTAGGTTTCATTTTTCCCAAAAATCTGGTGGTTTTTTTATTTATTGCAATAGCACTTATCTATTCAATTGTTTTAACAACAATTTATTATTATTTTGTTGGTTCCATTATTCAACCGACAGTGAAACCTTTTTTTCAGAAATTTGCTGAAAGCCATAAATATGCACTATCTTATTGGAAATTAGCAGTCCCAATGGTTTTAATCTATTATCTTATCTTAATTGTGATACCGCCAACTTTAAATGCTATTTGTGGTGATAATATTTTATCAACGATTGTTAGCACAACGTTATCATTGTTCTTTGATATTTTTACTATGTGCTTCTTTTATCGTCTTAATATCCTATCGAAAAATAATGAGACAGTATTTAATACGCATGAATAAGATAAAAATTATAATTTAATTATTTAAAAAAGCACAATTTCATCATTACCCTATTAACTTAAGTTAATAGGGGCTCTAAAATTCAAAAATCACTTAATATTATTTCTATCTATTGGATAACGGCTATGACACCAGCTATTAATTTACTTAAGAAGTTAAAAACCAAATTTAACATCCACCAATATAAACACGATCCAAACCAAACTAACTATGGGCAAGAAGCGGTTGATAAACTTGATCCCAGTTTAAATGTCACCGCAGCACAGGTATTTAAAACTCTAGTTGTGAGTTTAAATGGTAATAATAAAACGTTAGCGGTTTGCGTATTGCCTGTCGATAGTCATTTGGATCTTAAAAAAGTAGCAAAAGCATTAAACTGCAAAAAAATAGATTTAGCTGATCCTAATTTAGCCCAAAGAGTAACTGGTTATTTAGTGGGGGGAATTAGTCCACTAGGTCAAAAGCAACAACTATCTACAATTATTGATCTAAGTGCAAATCAGCACTCAACAATATTTATATCAGGCGGCAGGAGAGGAGTAGAAATCGAAATCACGCCTCAAGATTTAGCTAATATATTACAAGCCAAATTGACTGAAATAATCGCTTAAAATTATTAGTAGCATGATTCTTAATTGAGATGCAATGTTATAAATAGGATAGAAAAAAGAAGTACTGTTTTTCTAAAGTACTTTATTCTTTAGGGCAATGATAAGGTCACAAGACTATGCCTTATGCCCTTTTCCCTATGCCCTATGTAACCTACAGCCATGGCCTTAAAATAATGTCCATCAATAAAATCGACAGAAAGAAAAAAGCAACTATTTGATTGCTTCTTTTAAACTTTTACCTGATACGAATGCAGGTACTTTGCTTGCAGCAATTTTAATTTCTTTACCCGTTTTAGGGTTACGGCCAGTACGTTCCTTACGAGCATTAACCTTAAATGTACCAAAGCCAACTAATTGGACTGGTTCACCCGCTTTTAATGATTCAGTAATAGCAGCTAATGTAGCTTCCAATGCTGTTTTAGCAGCGACCTTAGTAATATCAGCTTTGCTAGCAATAGCGTCAATAAGTTCTGTTTTATTCATGGGTATATCCTTACATATTATTTTATTGTTAATGTTAACATCATAAATGAAGCTAAAACTCAAAATTTCAGCTTCGCTACTGTGAAAAGTTTATATTACATGTTAATAAATGTAGTCTATATTTGTCTAATATTAAAGAAAAATTTAATAAAAAATAAAAAAATTACACTTCAAAAGCCCTAACTGCTCAAAAAAACACCAATATTACTTATTCCCTCTGCTCGAATTTCAGCTTTTAATCCTTTTATCAATTCAATCATTTCATTATTTTGATCACGTAATAATCGGAATAATTCCCACTGTAAATCAAATTCATCAATGACACTGGGTAAATTTTGCTGTTCATCTTCTGAAAGGGTAACATTTGTTTTGGTCATTTCAAATTCAGCAACAGTCGTTGCTGATATACTACTAACTTTAGCGGTATGTTCGGCTATTTCACCACTCAAATAAGAGTGTAAAACTTCACCTAGCGCCTGGCAAGCATCAATAGCTGGGTAAACCATATATGGACTATCTTCAGTGACAATCGGAATTATTGCTTCTAATTTTTCAAGCTGTAAATCAAAATTGATTTTTACATCTTCAACTAATAATGATTCCCAAACTAAATCTAGTATTTTTTTGTAACTTTTTGCATCGTCGTCATTTTGCTGTTGTTGACAATAAAAAACAAAATTAGGATACATCCGTTCGCACAGGCAAACCATAAATAAACGTTGTTGCCATTGTGGTAACTTTTCTACTCTTAATTGAACAGGATTTTTAATCATGATGAAACCTTTTTGACTGCCGATGTACTGCTTCAATTAGATGCTGTACATGTTCTATGGGTATATCTTGGTGAATACCATGCCCTAAATTAAAAATATGTCCATTGTAATGACCAAATTCACTAAGAACGGCTTCTACATTGGATTCAATTGTTTGTTTTTCTGCATACAAAACGGAAGGATCTAAATTCCCTTGCACCGCAACTTGCCCTTTTTGAGTGATCTGGCTTAAATTCACCGTCCAATCCACCCCCACTGCATCACAGCCTGTGTTGATTATACTATCCAGCCATAATCCTCCCCCTTTAGTAAATAAAGTAACAGGAATATACGAGGTTATCGTTTCACTTTTTTTACCTTGCTTTAATTGCGACAAGATTAATTGCATATAGTCAAGTGAAAATGTTTGATAATTTTGATGACTCAATACACCGCCCCAAGTATCGAAAATCATAATCGATTGCGCTCCAGCTTGGATTTGCGCATTTAAATATAACGCAATACTATTGGCGAGCTTTTCAAGCAGCAGATGCAGTGCTTTTGGTTCACTATAGAGCATCTTTTTGATTTTAGTAAATGCTTTACTACTGCCCCCTTCAATCATGTAGGTCGCTAATGTCCATGGACTCCCCGAAAAACCTATTAATGGCACTTTACTATTGAGTTCTTTTTTCGTTAATCGAATCGCATCCATCACATATTTAAGTGATTGCTCAGGATCGGGGATGGGTAATTGCTCAATATCGGACAGACAAGATATCGATTTTGCAAATTTTGGGCCTTCGCCCGACTCAAAATATAAGCCAAGCCCCATAGCATCAGGAATAGTTAAAATATCAGAAAAGATAATAGCAGCATCAAGATCGAATCGTTGTAATGGCTGTAAAGTGATTTCGCACGCTAATTCTGGTGTTTGGCACATAGTTATAAAATCACCCACTTTTGCCCTCAACTGACGATACTCAGGCAAATAGCGTCCAGCCTGACGCATCATCCAGATCGGAGTGTAGTCTATAGGTAAACATTGTAAGGCACGTAAATAACGGTCATTTTTTAATTGGCTCATATCTTCAGCTCTTTAAGTAAAGACTATATTTTGTCAAAAAATTTCAGGAAAGTATGCGTTTCAGTATAAAAATCACCTAATTAATCTATTAATTGTGATCTAAAGCCTGAGGTTATGATAATGTGTTTTGAGCATAGCGAATTAAAGTCTCAGAAATAGTTTGCATTACACTGCTTTCAGGCGCAAAACGATGCCAATATAGCATACGTCTTTGATATAATCCTTCCGTTAAATTAATCAATTCACCATTTTTTAATTCTTGTTCAACTTGTAACTTTGGTAGCATGCAACAAGCTGAGCCTTGTTTAGCCAATTGCACAAAAGCCTCGGATGAACTGGTAATATGGCAAACTACACTACCAGGGGTAAGGTTAAAGTTTTCTTGCAAAAAGGCCTGATGCATATCATCTAAATGGTCAAACGCAACTGCAGGTGCTTTTAGTAAAGATGACCGAGTCACGCCATGTGGGAAGTACTTTTTAGCAAAATCAGGCGAAGCCACAAAAATATAATCTAATGCACCTAGCAAATCAGATAAACAACCAGGTAAAGGATTGGGTTGAATACTAATTGCTGCAACCACCGTACCTAAACGGAGAAGTTCTAACGTATGTTCTTCATCTTTGACTTGTATATCAAAACGTAAAATATTTTTATCTAAGACGGGTTTTAATGCAGGTAACAGCCATGTCGCTAAAGAATCAGCATTGATTGCAATCGATAATGACAATGGCGTTGTACTTTGTTCATTATCACCCAACCATTGTTGTTCTAATAACTCAACTTGGTGCAATAACCCTAATAGATGTTCGCCTTGCTTAGTGGCTTTTGGTGGAATTGTTCTAACCAACAATTGTTGACCAAAAAAACTCTCTAGTTGCTTAATACGTTGCGATACTGCAGGCTGTGTAATACATAGTTTATCTGCTGCCCGTTCAAATCCTCGTTCTTTTATCACTGCATCTAATGCTTGTAATGCTCTATAATCTGGACGCTTCATAATCTCTTTACTAATGATTTGATCTTTGCTCATTGCTTGAATATTCAAGTTACTTTAATATCGCAATAAATTTTAAACATATCAAACTTTGAGTTGATATATTTTCTTAAAATCCTAATGATTTTTGCTTTCCAATTGGGTACTATGCCATATATTCAATCATTTTGCTTTCAAAATTTTATTTTTTTAAGAAAAATTATCCTCAAAATAGGGTGATATCATGACACAAGACGAATTAAAAAAGGCCGTAGGCTGGGCAGCATTAAAATTTATCAAACCTGATTCTTATGTCGGTGTAGGAACAGGCTCGACGGCAGCGCATTTTATTGATGCGTTAGCCACAATAAAAGATCAGATCAAAGGCACTGTTTCAAGTTCAGAAGCATCCACTCAAAAATTAAAAAGCTATGGCATTCCAGTACTTGATTGTAATGAAGTCGATAGTTTAGATGTTTATGTCGATGGTGCTGATGAAATAAATCATCATTTGCAAATGATTAAAGGCGGCGGTGCAGCTTTAACACGTGAAAAAATTGTTTCAGCCATTGCCAAACAATTTATTTGTATTGTTGATGAATCAAAAGTGGTTGATGTATTAGGTCAATTTCCATTACCTGTTGAAGTGATTCCGATGGCGCGTTCTTATGTTGCTCGCGAACTATTTAAACTAGGTGGTAAACCCATCTATCGTCAAGGTGTAGTTACGGATAATGGTAATGTGATTTTAGATGTCCATGATCTTATCATTGCCAAACCAATGGAATTAGAAAATCGAATCAATAGCATTGCAGGTGTGGTAACGGTGGGATTATTTGCCAATAAAGGCGCTGATGTTGCGCTTGTCGGATGTAGCACGGGAGTAAAAGAACTAAGGTAAAATCATTTACTAAAACAATTTTATAACGGTATATCACAATAAATACCAATTTTGTATACAGAAAGGAAGAGAGGGGAAAATGGTTGTTCAGGCTTTAACCAAAGATGGAAACAAGTTTTTATTACTTGAAGGCGTTCATCCTAGTGCCATTGAAATATTAAAATCAGCTGGTTTTACCAATATTGAATATCATAAAAGCGCATTATCACCAGCAGAGCTGAAACAAGCCCTGCAAGATGTTCGTTTTATTGGTATTCGTTCAAGAACACATTTAACCAAAGATATAATTGATGCAGCCCCCAAGCTTGCAGGGATTGGCTGCTTTTGTATTGGTACTAATCAAGTTGATTTAGATGCTGCAACAGTGAAAGGCATCCCAGTGTTTAATGCGCCATTTTCTAATACACGATCTGTTGCAGAACTGGTGCTAGCTGAAGCAATTTTATTATTGCGCCGCGTGCCTGAAGCGAATGCTAAAGCGCACCAAGGCAAATGGAACAAAATTGCCACGGGTTCGCACGAAGCACGAGGTAAAAATTTAGGTATTATTGGTTATGGACATATTGGTAGTCAATTAAGCATTTTAGCAGAATCACTGGGCATGAATGTCTACTTTTATGATATTGAAACCAAATTACCGTTGGGTAACGCTAAGCAAATGTCATCAATGAATGAATTACTGGCGTTAAGCGATATTGTTTCCATGCATGTCCCAGAAAACGCAACAACAATCAAAATGATCAGCAACAACGAAATTGATGCAATGAAACCAGGCGCAATTTTAATTAATGCTTCACGCGGTAAAGTTATTGACCTTGATGCATTAACTCAAGCACTAAAAGCTAATAAACTCAGCGGAGCAGCTATTGATGTCTTCCCAACAGAACCTGCAAGTAACAGCGAGCCCTTTGAATCACCATTATGTCAATTTGATAACGTGATTATTACACCGCATATTGGTGGCTCAACTAGCGAAGCGCAAGAAAACATTGGGATTGAAGTTGCCACAAAACTCGCAAAATATTCGGATACTGGTGCAACACTTTCGGCGGTTAACTTTCCTGAAGCCTCTTTACCTATTCCAGCTAAAGGTTCAAGTCGCTTTATTAATATACATCATAATCAGCCTGGTGTACTAACTGCTATCAATACTTTATTTGCGGAACAAGGGCTTAATATTTCAGCACAATATTTACAAACCGATCCTAAAATTGGTTATGTTGTAATTGATATTGAGAGAGTTGAACAAGGTAAAGCTGAAGAGTTGTTAATTAAACTCAAAAACGTACCAGGAACGATCCGAGCAAGGCTGTTGTTTTAGTTTTGACAAAATAAACAAATATGTCACTTATCATTTGATCAGTGGCATAATAAATATAACACTAAGTCAGTCACTATATTACTACTATATAGATAGCAAAAATATTGCTATCTAATGCTCTTAATGAGCCATACTAACTTATACAAGTTTTTTAGAAAGTAAAGTAAATTTATTATTACTAAAAGGATGAAATGTACGTCATCTCTTTGTAGTTATTACGTAGATTAAACGATTAACTGAAAAAATAATTAAATTTTCAATATATAAGAAATCTATTTTTCTGGAAATTTTAACAAAATTGACTTTGATCTACTTTCCGCGGCTCTTTACTTTAATCACTTTAATACCACTTTGAGTTAGCGCATCATAATATCTATCATCTAAATTATCATCAGTGATAATTGTATCGACAGCGATTAAATCACATACTACATTGGGGCTACGTCTTCCAAATTTGGTTGCGTCAGCTAATAGTATTAATTTTGCAGCTGCTTTACTCATAGCGACGCTACCATGGTAACTTTCATTAAAAGTCGTAACACCACCAACTAAATCAACACCATCAGCGCCCATAAATAACATATCAAATGTATAAGACTCAAACGCCGCAATAGCTAACTCATTATTACTATGGAAAGAAGCTGATTTTCTACGAAACGTTCCTCCCGTTAAAATAATGGTTTGATCATTATCATTAGCAACTAACTCATTAACCATATGCAAGCTGTTTGTCATAATCGTTAGATTGTTAAATTTAGCAAGCGTAGGAATCATTTGAGCAACCGTACTTCCTGCATCAAAAATAATTGAGTCACCCTCATGAATTAACTTAGCTGCTTCTTCAGCTATGGCTTTTTTTTGTGCCGTATTGATATAGGTTTTATGATCAATGGCTCTATCGCCAATTTCTCGATTCAGCATAGCTCCACCATAAGTGCGCAAAACTAAACCACTCTCATAAAGTTGAGTGAGATCTTTACGAATAGTCGTTCCTGTTGTTTTAAAATGCTCAGCTAATTCATCTACACTAACTTGCCCATTGCTTTGCAAATATTCTAAAATAGCTGTTTGTCGTTGTTTTACTTTCATGATTAAATCCCATTACCATGATTGGCATACATAATAAACTAACTCACTTTAAAATATATTATTTCAGAATGAAAGGGAATATTTTTCAAAATAAAAGTGAATTATTTGTTATTTGTGGTTAATGCTACTGCCAGTGCACTTTGGCAAGTCGGATCATTTGGGAAAATATTTTCAGGAATAATTTCACAAGCAGGTAAACCATGTAATTGAATAATCGGCTTAGGTAAAGCAAAAACGGTGATTCCTTTCATTAATATTGAATCAATTACGACCTTATTTTTATCTAATGAAATCGCAATTAATACTCTTGGTTTAAATCGTTTACTTTTACTACGACCAACACCTAAGTAAGTACCTTTTTTCATGGTTAAGAAAGCTTGATTAAAACGACGAATTTGAAACCAACTAAAAATAATTTGGGTACACCATGCAATTAGAGCAATAGCAATTAAAGTGGTGGTCATATTTGTGGTTTCCCCATTTAGTTTAAGTTAGAATAAAATCAAAAGTGCAATAAGTTTTCAATCAACTTTTGCACTTTATTTTAGCTAGAACATCACTTGTCCGCCAGTAATATTGATTGATTGCCCTGTACAATAAGATGCTTTATCGCTTGCATAAAATAACAATACATTAAGCACATCTTGATAATCACAACCGCGTTTGAGTGGTACTTTATCAATATAAACTTGCTCAACTTGATTTTCTGGAATACCTAATTTTTTAGCGTATTGTGGTATTAGGGATTGAAACATTGGTGATTTCAATAAATTACCCAACATTAATGAATTTACGGTAATACCGTACTCGGCAAGATCAAGTGCAAGCGATTGGGTTAGTCCAATACCACCAAATTTAGCTGCGCTGTAACCAGAATTATGTTTACTACCCACTTTACCTGATTTGGAGTTAATTTGAATAATTCGCCCATGAATTTTGTATTTTACCATTAATTTAGCAAACTCACGCGCACATAAAAAATAGCCGGTAAGGTTTACATTGACCGATAATTGAAAATCGTTTAATGCAAAATTAGTAATAGGTGCTGCTCGCGCAATACCTGCGCTATAGACCATTAAATCAACGCGTTTGAAAGCATCATCGACATCTTGGGCAAGTTTAATTACACTGTTTTCATTTATTGCATCAACACCAAAGCCTTTTGCTGTACCTTCGCCATGTTTTTGGTTAATTTCCTCTGCGACTTTATTCGCATTAGCAATATTTAAATCAGCAACAACAACTTTATAACCAGCATCCGCTATACCTTTGCATAAAAATTCACCTAACGTTTGACCACCACCAATAACAACTGTTACTTGTTTCATTTTTATGTTCCTTAATCGTTTACAATTCTAATTTCATCACCTACAAAAAGCTGAGTCGGAATTTCACCTTCTACGTGAACAGCTCCTGGTAATTCAGCTTGGCTATTACCATCAAACTTTAATGTGATATGTCCCAATTCTCGAAAATTAACACTACCTACATCACCTACCGCAGTAATTTTATAAATATGTTTACCTAATTGAATGATCTGTCCGGCTTGCAAATCTTGCTTCAAATCATCATGACTGTGAATAAAACAGTAATCAGCTAAATCTACAGGTGCGCCGTTTTTAAATAGGATCAACATACCGTCAGCTAATGCTTCTTGGGCAAACTCACCAATTTGTTTTATTTTTGAACTATAGATAACATTTGACATGATTAACCTTCTTATTTTTTTACATTTGATATAAGTCTTTTCATTTCTACCGGTTGCTTAAGATGGGATGGATGTATCTCCCCCCCCCCATCTTTAAAATCATTTACTGATATATAAATAACGAAACGGCCCAGGCAATTAATACTGTTGGTGCGCCAGTTAAAAAGCGACTAACCAACACTGATGGCACCCCTATTCTCACCGTCTCTTGTTTAGCTTCAGCAAGTGATAAACCAACAGGAATAAAATCACATGCAGCTTGTGCATTAATTGCAAACAATGCTGGCAATGCTAAATGAGGAGGAATATTTCCAAGTCCAATTTGCACACCAACTAAAGTACCAATAACTTGAGCAATAACCGCTCCAGGACCTAAAAACGGAGACAACAATGGGAAGGAGCAGATCAAGGCTAATATAATAAGACCAACTGGATTGTTTGCTAGCGGAACAAGTCCATGCGCAATAAAGTTACCTAATCCAGAAGCAATAATGATCCCTATTAATGCCGATACAAACGCCATAAAAGGAAGTATTGTTTTAAATACTGTATCAATAGTATCACGACCAGCCTGAAAGAAAATTGCAACACCAGATCCCATACCAATACCAATTTTTGCTAATAATCCATCGCTCTGTTCAGTGATTTTCTTACTGCTATCATATTTCTTAAATTCAGATGTTTTATTATCTATTTGTGGCTCTTTGACTACTGGTGGCGTTTCGCTTAAAACTTCACCGCATTTTTCTATCAACTTAATATTGTGAGGTTTTACCCCTGAAACATAGATGTCCTCGATGATATATTGAGCAAGTGGCCCAGATTTACCTGTTGCATGAATATTAACTGTTGGAACGCGTTTTTTTGGGTAAATACCACAACGTAATGTTCCACCACAGTCAATAACAGCTACACCTATTTCTTCTTTAGGCGGCTCACCCTCTTTGAAACCATCAATGGCTTGCCATCCAGTTAATTCCAACAGTGTATCAACTATCGCTGGACGAGTACCTGCAGCAATATAAACAATTTTTTTTCCTGCAATGACGGGAAGTTCCAAAGGTCCACCCCAACCAGATTCACCTTTTTCAATATGAATAAATTTAGGCATTTTTTATATTCCTTAACATGGTTATAAATGAACTTTTTTTTCTAATTTAATATCCATTTTTCTTTCAAAAATAGCGGTACAAAAGTCAGTAATCCAACCTCTAAAGAAGTTAGTACCTAAACCGACAAGAAAATAGCTCACAGCAAGAGGACCTAAAGGTAAATTTAATGTAGTTAAACCAGCAGCTATCCCCAAATAAACAAAAAGCTCTCCAGGATTAACGTGTGGAAATAATCCATTCATTGAATGACAACTATAAGAAGCCGCCGCATAATAACTTGGTTTGTAAAACTCCGGCATAAATCGACCTAAACTTAATGTCATTGGATTACAAAAAACAAAAGTCCCAATGAGCGGTAATAGCATGTATCTAGAAATTGGATTACCCGCACAAGCTTGCGCTAAATGCTCAATCCTTTCTTGCCCTATAAATTTAATTACTGCATTCATCACTACAAGTAATGAAATTAATAACGGCAAAATGCTAGTTACCATACCCACAAATACTTTGCCTCCCTCTTGGAATAAACCAATAAACCACTCGGCACCAAATGAAATAGAATCAATCATATTGTCTCCTATTGAGTTAAATTTCATGAAAAATAGTATCAAGTCTAAAAACTAAAATCTTTTAAGATGATCACAGTTTGAAATATTTTGTTTTATTTTGAAAGATAAAATTTCAAATGAATAGGAAAAAGAAAGAAATGAAACAAAGAACCATAGGTTTCTAAAATAACAATGATAGTAAAAAATTAATGTTTTTTATTGGACATTAACATTAAGTTGGCGTAATTTTGTCAATACGGTTATTTATTATTCAATTTAAGGAGAATATATCATGGCTAAAAGTACGACTTCTGCTAAAAAACTACAACAAGCAGCAATTTTGTTTCCTACTGATTTAGGTCAAAAGGCATCAAAAGATATTTCTGGAGCAATGAATTCTGTTTTAGCAGATGTATTTGCTTTATATTTAAAAACCAAAAACTTTCATTGGCACGTTAGTGGTCCCCATTTTCGTGATTACCACTTAATGCTAGATGATCATGGTGAAGAGCTATTTGCAATGACAGATCCAATTGCTGAACGTGTCCGCAAATTAGGTGGTACAACACTACGTTCAATTGGACACATTGCTAAATTACAAAGCATTTCGGATAATGATGCTGATTTTGTTGAACCTTCTGATATGCTAGCCGAGCTTTGCCAAGATAATGTAAGACTAACAGAGCGTATGCGTGTAGCCCATGATATTTGTGGTAAATACAATGACACCGCAACTGCAAGTTTAATTGAAGAATGGATAGATCAAACTGAAAAACGGGCATGGTTCTTATTTGAAGCCGGTCGAAAAGTTGACTCATCAGGACATTAATAAATCATTATTAATGACAATAAAATAAGAGGCATAAACAATGCCTTTTATTTAACATAAGTGGAGATTTAAGATGAGTAAAAGAATTGCTGTACTGGTCGGGAGTTTACGTAAAGACTCTTATAACTTAAAAGTGGCAAAAGTTTTTCAGAAAATTGCACCACCATCACTTTCATTACAAATCATCCAAATTGGGGATTTACCTTTATATAATGAAGATATTGATAATGATACCCCACCTGCCTGTTATACTCGTTTCCGCAAAGAAATAGCCGATTGTCAGGGTGTTATTTTTGTGACGCCAGAATATAATCGTGGCGTTCCTGCGGTTATCAAAAATGCGACAGATGTTGGTTCGCGCCCTTATGGTAAGAGCATATGGTCAGAAAAACCGGCTGCAATTATTTCTGTTTCGCAAGGTGCAATTGGTGGGTTTGGTGCAAATCATCAATTACGCCAATCTTTAGTATTTCTTGATATGCCAACATTACAACAACCAGAAGCTTATTTTGGTGGTGTTAGCGCTGCTTTTGATAAGCAAAACAATATTACTGAAAAGAGTAAAGAGTTTTTGTCATTATTTATTAATACTTATGCTACTTGGGTTGAAAAATTAAGTTAATTGATATAAATTTCCACATTCACAGCCAAAAATAATTGGCTGTGCATCTGATTAAATTAGTCTTTTATATTCCTCTGTGATGAAAATATTAATACCAACAAGTGAACAAGAATTATTGTATCGTGCTCAGTTAGTTGCAGGCTATTCTTTTGGTGAGATAGCTGAGTATTTAAACATTCCTATACCAGCTAACTTAAACAAACAAAAAGGTTGGGTGGGTAATCTTATTGAAAATTTTTTAGGTGCAAATGCTGGAAGTAAAGCTGAGCAAGATTTTGCTAACCTTGGTATAGAACTAAAAACCATTCCTGTTGATAAACAAGGTAAACCATTAGAAACCACCTTTGTCAGTGTTACACCCTTAATGGCTAATCATGGCGTTATTTGGGAAACAAGCCATGTTAAATATAAACTTTCCAAAGTACTGTGGATCCCAATCGAAGGGCAAAGAACCATTCCGTTAGTCGAGCGAAAAGTTGGGCTCCCTATTTTATGGACGCCAACTCCTGAACAAGAACAGCAGCTTAAACAAGATTGGCAAGAATTGATGGATATGATAGCTCTAGGGCAAGTTGAAAAAATTACAGCTCGATATGGCACTTATCTACAAATTAGGCCGAAAGCAGCCAATGGAAAAGCACTCACCGAAGCAATTGGTGAAAATGGTCAAATTATTTTAACGCGCCCACGTGGTTTTTATTTAAAAAAAACATTTACGATGCAAATTTTACAAGCTTCAATAAGTTAATTACTTTAATGCCAACAAAATATTTTATCATTGAGAAATAGTAAAATTTTTGGCAATAAATCACGATACCTTTCTAAAAATAAAGAACTTCTTTCTGCTCATTTTACAAAAAATCCAATCTACATCACATTTCTTCACATTAGTGATTTACTTTGAGAAAGTGTGAATATAAAGTTAAATTAACATTTGTGATTTAAACAGAGAATTTGTGAGAGGTATTAAATGAATATTATTTTGGCTGGGCACGGAAAAATTGCCTATGAAATGAAAAATAGTATTGAGATGATTGCGGGACAATACTCTAATTTATATGCGATAACTTTTGAACCAGGGGATAGCATTGATAACCTAAAAGATAAATATCTAAAAATTATTAACCAATCAGAATC
Source organism: Gilliamella sp. App4-10 (assembly GCF_001690495.1). Lineage (GTDB taxonomy): Bacteria > Pseudomonadota > Gammaproteobacteria > Enterobacterales > Orbaceae > Gilliamella > Gilliamella apicola_G. The sequence goes on along the minus strand of NZ_LZGS01000038.1, from coordinate 49,249 downwards.
CAAACAGTTCATTATTATCACTGATATATTTTCTGGTAGTCCTTATAACGCAGCCTCCATTCTAGCCATGCAGTTAGGTAATATCGAAATAATTAGCGGCTTATCTCTACCACTTTGCTTAGAGTTATTAAATCTTGATTTGTCTTTAATTAATATTGAAAACGCCTATGAACAACTTAACGAAGTTAAATTGGATTTTATTAAATCTTTCAAATCACTATCTAAAAATATATCTACAGATGAGGAGTTATAAATGATCATAAATTTAGTTCGTATCGATGACCGATTGATTCATGGTCAAGTTACCACCGTTTGGACAAAAGAAGCCAAAGCAGAAAGAATTATCATTGTGAGTGATGAGGTTGCTAATGATCAAATTCGTTCAGCACTAGTTAAACAGGCAGCTCCTCCTGGAATTAAAGTGTCTGTGGTTAGTATTGATAAAGCCGCTGCGGTCTATAAAAATCCTAAATATGAAAATGATACTGTTTTTTATCTTTTCACCAATCCAACCGATGTCTTGCGATTAGTCAATGCAGACGTTCCTATTAAAGAGGTTAATATTGGAGGAATGTCGTTTAAAGAGGGAAAAAAACAAATTACCAAAGCGGTTTCCGTCGACGAAAATGACATATCTGCATTCAAAAAAATGCATGAGATGGGTATCAATCTATGTTTAAAAGCCGTTATTACCGATCCGAATGTTGATTTTATTAAATTTCTTTAACCAGGTTATTCAAATTAACTAACATAATAAATGGTAGGAGGAAAACATGGACATTTCAATACTGCAAATCATGTTCATATTTATTTTCTCGTGTATCGCAGGAATGGGAAGCGTACTTGATGAGTTTCAAACACATCGTCCATTGATTGCATGTACCGTAATTGGCCTAATATTAGGAGATATAAAAACAGGTATCATTTTAGGTGGTACGCTTGAGCTAATCGCATTGGGTTGGATGAATATTGGGTCCGCACAATCTCCCGATTCTGCGTTGGCAAGTGTGATATCAACAATCTTAGTTGTTATAGGACAGCAAGATATCCAAACAGGGATAGCCATAGCACTTCCTGTTGCCGCGGCAGGGCAAATATTAACCGTTTTTGCAAGAACTATCACGGTAATTTTTCAGCATGAAGCAGATAAAGCAGCAGACAAAGTTCAATTCCGAAAGATTGAATTACTCCATTTTAGTGCTCTTTTTGTACAAGCATTAAGAGTTTCTATCCCTGCCACTCTTGTTGCCATTTATGTTAATGCAAATACTGTGCAATCCCTATTAAACATGTTACCCGATATTGTCACTGGTGGGCTTGCTGTTGCTGGTGGATTTATCGTTGTTGTCGGTTATGCAATGGTGTTAAACATGATGATTGTTAAATATTTAGCCCCTTTTTTCTATTTAGGTTTTGTTTTAGGTGGATATCTAAATTTTAGTTTACTTTCATTTGGTATTTTGGGGGTTATTTTTGCCATTATTTATGTTCAATTAAACCCAAAGTTCAATGTAATAAAAACTAATAACGAAATTGGAAATTCAATGACAAATACCAACCAAATAATCACTGATGATGAATTAGAAGAATAATTTATAGGAAGTATATTATGAAAGAAATGTCAAAAACCATTCAAAAAAAAGATGTGATTAGTACTTTTATTCGTTCTAATTTCCAACAAGCTTCTTTTAATTATGAGCGTATTCATGCGCTTGCTTTTTGTGTGGATATGATTCCGACAATCAAACGAGTTTATCAAACCCAAGAGGAACAACGCCAAGCATTAAAAAGGCATTTAGCGTTTTTCAACACGACCCCTACAATGTGTGGGCCCGTGCTTGGTGTCACTATAGCGATGGAAGAAGCAAGAGCAAATGGCGCACCAATTAATGATGGAACAATCAATAGCCTCAAAATTGGATTAATGGGACCTTTAGCAGGGGTCGGAGATCCCCTTGTATGGGGTACATTACGACCTATTACTGCAGCACTTGGCGCATCTTTAGCACTCAATGGAAATATGGCAGGTCCATTATTATTTTTTATTTTGTTTAATTTCGTCAGACTTGCCATGAAATGGTATGGTTTAACCTATGGATTATCGAAAGGAATCGGTATTGTTAAAGATCTTTCAGGTAATATCTTGCCTAAACTGACAGAAGGTGCTTCTATTCTTGGTTTATTTATTATGGGCGTATTAGTGACCCAATGGACTTCAATAAATGTCCCTTTAGTTGTATCTAAAACTGCCGACACAAATGGTAATGAAATCGTTATGACAGTACAAGGTATACTCAATGACCTTGTACCAGGTTTACTACCGTTGGGTCTAACACTTTTAATGATGAAATTGCTCCGAAAAAAAGTCAGCCCAATTATCTTAATTTTTGCATTATTTACCGTGGGTATTATTGGCTATGGGTTAGGTATTTTAGCTTAAAATACAACTAAAAAGTCTTAAAAAGATATGTAATATTTTTAACTAAAGGAAATAAAACAAATTGTTATCAATACATTTTTCCTTACAACTGCAGGTATAACAAGGTGTTTATGCATTATTGAGTATAAATTTGTATCAAATTTATTTTATTAAAGAGGAATATATGAAAACGCAAGCTGTTCGATTATATGGGAAAAATGATCTTCGATTAGAATCTTTTGAACTTCCACCTATCACAGATGATGAAGTGTTAGTATCTGTCATTGTTGACAGTATGTGCATGTCTTCATTAAAGCTAGTAAATCAAGGTGAAAACCATAAAAAAACCCCACCAGATCTAGAAAACAATCCAATCATTATTGGACATGAATGCTGTGGTGATATTTTGCAAGTAGGTAAAAATTGGCAACATAAATTTAAACAAGGGCAAAAATATGTCATACAAGCCAACTTACAGCTCACTAATAGCCCTTATTGTGTGGGTTACTCTTATCCTAATATGGGGGGATGTGCAACCTATATGATAGTCAATCGCGACGTATTACAACAAGATTGTTTAATACCTTATAATGGAAAAACTTATTTTGAAGGTGCGTTAATTGAACCCTTATCCTGTGTTATTGGTGCTTTTAATGCTAGCTATCATTTGAAACCAAATAGTTACGATCATATTATGGGAATAAAGCCTAATGGTGAATTGCTTATATTAGGGGGAACAGGCCCTATGGGGATGCTTGCAATAGACTATGCTTTAGGGGGGGCGATAAAACCCAAAAAAGTGGTTGTCACTGGGCGAAACAAAGAAAAAATAGCACATCTAAAAACACTATATCAATCACGCAATGGGGTTGAACTTGAATTCGTCAATATATCTGAATGCGAAGATCAATTGTCTCTATTGCAAAATCAATCTTCCAAAAATTGTTTTGATGATATCTTTATCTTTTTACCATCAAAAGAGTTAATTCATTTAGCATCGCAATTATTAGCATTTGACGGTTGTCTGAATTTTTTTGCTGGCCCTCAAGATAAAAATTTCGAAGCAGAAATTAATTTTTATGATGTCCATTATAATTTTACTCATATTGTTGGAACATCAGGAGGAAATACTGATGATATGCGCTTAGCTGTTAAGTTAATTGAGTCAGGCAAGATTGAAGTTGCTAAAATTGTTTCGCATATAATGGGAATCGCTCAAGCCTGTGAAATAACTCAACGACAAGATAAAATTAGAGGTGGAAAAAAATTAGTTTACACTCATAAGCAATTTGAGCTTAAAAGTTTAGAATCGTTAACAGATAGTAGTGATGATGTAGCATTAAAGAAAATATTACATAAAAACCATAATATTTGGTCAAAAGAAGCCGAAGATTTTGTATTAAACAATTTTCCTGATATTGAGTCTTAATTTTTTTGTTATACTTTAATAGCATCAAGATGCCATAATATGAATTATCATTCATGACATCTTGATATTCTTTAAATAAATAGTGATTAAAAAAAACATGACTAATAAGATAATACGACCATGATCAATAATAACTTTGGTAACTACGATTTTGAGCAACACAAATTATTAATAAAAATAGCTCAACTCTATTATGAAGAAAATAAAACTCAATCCGAAATAGCCAAAATCGTTAATATACATAGATCAAGTATTAGTCGAATGCTAAAAGTAATACGAGAATTAGGTATTGTTTCTATCTCAATAAATTACGATCTACTTCCCAATATTGCATTAGAAGAAAAAATTCTTAATAAATATAATTTGAAACAAGTTATTGTTGTACCTGTCAATCAAAATGTTGATAATGACAGCAAAAATCAAATTGTTTGTAGTGTTGCTGCAAATGTATTAGTCAAAAATATTCATGATAACGATGTTATTGGCATTTCATGGGGACGCACAATTAATTATATTGTTAGCAGTTTAAAAAATGACAACACTCAATTCAATAATACGACTATTGTACCAATGATTGGGGGACCATCAGGAAAAATTGAAACAAAATATCACGTCAATAATATTGCTTATAAACTTTCGAATAAATTAAATAGTCAAGCTATACTGATTGATTACCCTGCCATTGTTGATACCGAGCCTTTAAAAATAGAAATTGAAAAAACTCAACATATGAAAGAGTTGAAAGATTGGTGGAGTAAGATAACAGTCGCGCTATTTAGTATCGGTTGTCCTGCTATCTCAAAAAGTTCAATTTGGTATGGGTTTTATGGAGAGTTGTTCCAAACGATTGCCAATAAAAATATTGTAGGTGATATACTATCCCGCTTTTTCGATCAAAATGGGCATGAATTAACGACGCCATTTTGCAATCAAATTATCGGAGTGACATTAGACAATCTGAAAAAAATTCCTTTAAAAATATGTGCAAGTGGTGATTGCGAAAAAATTAATAGTTTAAAAGCGGCACTAAATGCGAATTATATTGATATATTAGTAATTAGTGATGAAATGTCCGCCCAATTAATTAACTAATTTTTTCAACTAAAACGATTAGCAAATAGCCTTGGTTACTACACAATAATATTGTCTATAAGGCTTAATACTATAAAAAGCTAAAAGATATCAAATATTAGAATTTTCGAATTTCTTTGATAATTATAAAGTTGTTTCTTTTTAATGGGCAAGTCTTCCACTTCTGCTGGATTAAAGCCTTTTTCTCTAAACCAGTGGATGCTACATGTCGTTAAAACAAAAACTTTTTCAAGCCCTAACTGGATTGATTTCTCCATTAATTTTTCAATGAGAATATCTCCTCGAGACGAATTACGATATTCTGGATGAATAGCCACACAGGCTATTTCGCCCATTTTTTCTTCAAAATAAGGGTAAAGCGCAGCACAACCAATTGTCATGTTATCTCGTTCAATAATGGTAAATTTATCAATTTCCATTTCTAATTGTTCTCGTGAGCGTTTGACCAAAATACCTTGCTCTTCAAGCGGACGAATGAGCTCTAAAATTCCACCGATATCGTTAATGGTTGCCGAACGAACCTGTTCAGAATGTTCCATCGAAACTTGTGTTCCAATACCATCGCGCGAAAATAATTCTTGTAAAATGGAGCCATCAATCAAATAACTTACTAAGTGACTTCGCCTAACTCCACTACGGCATGCTTTGGATGCTGCACGTAAAAAACGTGCTTCACTAGATAAATATTTGCCTTGTTGTTCTTTTTGTTTGACATAATTATCCGCATCAACAGGATAAAGGTCAGTAATAACCCAGCCTTGTTCATCTAAAACACCTTGTTCAGCACAAAAGCTGATTAATTTATCCGCTTTTAAGCGAATGGCAACTTCAGCGGCAACATCCTCAGATGCTAAATTAAAACTTTCACCAGTAACCGAAACACCAACTGGACTTAATAATACAATAGAGCCACGATCTAGCTGTTCCGCTATAGCCTCGTTGTTTATACGGCGGATTTTACCTGTATGGCAGTAATCAACACCATCATCTACACCCAAAGGTTGTGCAATCACAAAATTACCACTGATAACACTGATATGAGCACCTTGTAATGGGGTATTATTTAAGCTCATTGATAAACTTGCAGTAATATTAAGTTGTAATGATCCTGTAATTTGTTTAATGATGTCTAGTGTTGTTGCATCCGTAATGCGCGTATTTTTATGATATTTAGGTTCAATATTATGATTTTTTAAAGCTTCATCGATCTGATTACGAGCGCCATTGACAATAACAAGTTTAATACCAAGACTATAGAGTAAACCAATATCGCTGATAATACTTGAATAATTATTACTTTTTAACAGTGCACCCGTGAGTAAGATTACAAATGTTTTACCATGATGTGCATTAATATAAGGTACAGAATGTCTTAACCCATTAACTAACTCGGTTGTACGTTCTTTCATTTTTACAATCACCTTAAGTGAATATTTATTCATATTTTATGTGATTTTATTTGTTTTCATTCTAAAGGCAAGTAATATTTTAAGTATTTATAAATAATCTTAAAATTCACTATTAATAAAAATAAAAGCTTAAAATCGATGATTATTTGATTGAAAAATAACTGATTAACAAAACATTGATCTGTTAGTCACGAAGATTAAATTAAAATTTAAAAAATGTTAGCCTAAAAAAGGCATGCCATATTAGCATACCTACAGCTTGTTGATTTCTTTTACTGCCATTTCAAAAATAACATCAAACAAGCCATTTAACGAAAAATAAGTTTATTATCTATTAATTTATCGTCATATAACCATAAATAATTAACAGAGCCACAATAATAATTGCTGAAACAGCAATGGTATATCTTATTTTTACTTTATACTTTTTCATTTCACCAAGCGAAAGATTTTTGTTTTTATTTTTGCCATGGTAATAATAATACAGAGGTAGACCAATCAAAGTCATTACTATTGAAGCAATTCCATTTATGGTTTGGTAAACTAACATACCATAAATAACATAAATCGCCCCTAACATTGCAATAATAGGAATTATTGGATAACCAATAACTTTATAAGATCTAGGCTCATTCGGATATTTTTTACGTGCAATCATTACACCAATAAACGTTAATAGATAAAATACCCAAATTGCAAACATTGAAATTTCGGATAAACGATCTGCATCAAGAAGCGTTGAATACAAGAAAGAAAAAACAATCAATACAATAATGGCATTAACCGGCGAACGACTATCATCATCAATGGAACTTAAATAACGAGCACCGATAATAGTTCCTCGTTCCCCCATACTAAATATAGTACGAGATAGAGTCATAACATACCCATTAATACCTCCCAAAATTGAGACCATAATGCCAACAGCAACTAAATTACCACCAAAATGCCCAAACATACGTTGTGATGCTACGGCAGAAGCATCATGACCAAGCGAAACCATTTCTTGCACAGGAAAAATTTTGAATAATGCAATATTAATACAGGCATAAACTATCACAAGAAAAACAATCCCCAAAATAATAGCCTTAGGTAATACTTTTGAGGGATTATGAATTTCGCCAGCAACTGACGCTACCTGTGCCCAACCATCGTACGCAAAAAGAGTTGCAAGAATAGCCACAGCAAAAGGGGCGTATGATTCAATACCTTGACCACTCGCCGTAAATAATACTACTTGACCATTACCTTTCCACAAACCAAATATGGCCAACAGCAATATAGGAATTAGTTTACAAACTGTAGCAATCGTTTGTAAATAACCGGCTTCTCTAACGCCAATAGCATTAATAAAGGCGATAAAACCCAAAACACCAGCGCTCACTGCCATTCGATAAGTATCATTAATGCTAAATAATAAACAAAATACTGAACTGAAATATCCAACCAACGCACCAACTAATGACGGAGCAAAAATAACAGTAATCATCCATCCATAAAGATGAGAAACTTTTGGACCATAAATTTTTTCAAGATAAACCAGCATGCCCCCAGTACGCGGAAACATGACGCCTAGTTCACAAAGTGTTAAGCCGCCACAAATAGAAAAAACACCTCCTATTATCCATGCTAATAGTGCATAATTATAATCACCAGTAGCTTCTAATACAGCTGGTGGTTTCATAAAAGCGCCTGCACCTAAAACCATTCCAACAACCAGTGATAATGCAGAAACTAAACCAAGATCTTTTCGCAAATTATTCTCTAAATTGTGATCTGCCATGAAGTTCCTCTTAAAACATATAAAATTAATGAGCCAAATTTAGTTATAATAGGGATTTATTCATAAAACACAAGAAAGATTAAAGTTTTTCATATAATAACCATAATAAATCAAATAAATAATTTTTTTATTTATAAAAAAAGCCAGCATAAAGCCAGCTTTTGAGTTAAAAATGAGGTTAAATTATTTAGTTTTCTTCATTTTCATATCAACAACCATACGACCTCGAATTTTACCTGCTTTCATTTCGTCGATCATATCATTAATATCTTCCAATGGTCTTTTTTCAACTATCGGTACAACCTTACCTTCAGCACTAAATTGAAATGCTTCAGCCAAATCTTCACGAGTACCAACCAGTGAGCCTAAAACTTGAATGCCATCTAACACTGTTTTAGGAATACTTAACTCCATATTTTCAGAAGGTAAGCCTAACGCAACAACACGTCCTAAAGGTCGTACTGAATTAATAGCCTGATTGAATGCAGTTTTAGTTACAGAGGTCACAACAGCACCATGTACACCACCTTCAGTATGTTCTTTAATATATGTCCCTACATCAGTCACTTTTTTAGGGTTAACAACTAAATCAGCTCCTAACTTTTTACACAAGTCTAATTGACTATCGCTATTACTAATAGCAACAACTTTATTGTTAAACACTTTTTTACCATATTCGATAGCGAGTGTTCCTAAACCACCGATACCAAATACAGCAAGCCATTGACCCGGTTTAGTACCGGCGACTTTAATGCCTTTGTAGGTAGTCACGCCTGCGCAAGTTACACTTGTTGCTTGTGCCGGATCTAATCCTTCTGGCACTTTTACTGCATAATCGGCTTTAACTATGCACTGTTCTGCCATACCGCCATCAACACTATATCCAGAATTTAATGCATTACGACAAAATGTTTCATGGCCTGATATACAATATTCACAAGTACCACAACCTGCATGAAACCAAGCAATACTAACACGATCACCAATTTTTAGGCTCTTTACATCAGGAGCAATTTTAGTCACAATCCCCACGCCTTCGTGACCGATAACACGACCTGGTTTTTTACCAAAATCTCCAGCCGCAACATGAAGATCAGTATGGCAAAGACCACAATACTCAACATCAACTAGAGCCTCACCGGCTAATAAAGGACGAATAGGGATATCTTTAATTTCGACTTGACCATCACACTCTTGCCTAATCACCGCTGCCTTCATTTTGTTCTCCTAAATAATTTTTAAAGTTAAAATATGATTAATTATTATTCTAAACTAATTATTTTGGAAAAATATGAGTAATTTCACAATTTTATTAAATAGCACTGATTATGTAATAATTTATATTAAAAACTAGTATTTTCTGAAATTTTTCGACAACATAAATTCGAATAACCGTTATAAACGAATGAAGTATACCGGTCAGAATTTATGATAAGTCAAGATAATAATAAATTTTCCACCTTCCAATTTCAATATACTATATTCTAACTAATAATGAAAATTCTATGGTTAAACTTCATTCTGTAATATATTTTTGGCTGTTATCATTAATTAATAAAAATAACTCAACTAATGCACTGATTCCAAACAATCCAACCAAATAAACATAAAACTAAATAAGTAAAAGCGTTGATCTGCTCGCAATAGCGTAGACTATATTGAACAAGAAGGCGCGCCACTATAACAGATTTGAGTCAAAAAATACTTTCACCATAAAATAAGCAAATAACTCAACATCAAAACCAGCTAACGAAGAAGCAATAATGATACGGTACGGATCGCTCACGAGCACTTAACTTAAATTATCATGGCATTACACAACAATTAAATTCGCTTAATTTGAGTATATCGTTAAAACCAGCACAAATGATGAATAAATAGCCAAACAAAAAAACTACAATGAAATATCTTATTAAATGGAGAGCTATAAAATGGCTAGAAAATGTATATCTCGCGGTAAATTCACACGTATGCAGCAATTATCAAACCAAGATGGCGTTATCGCTGCATTAGCAATCGATCAACGAGGTTCAATGGTGAAGATGATGGAATCTGCGGTTGGCAAAGATCGTTATAATATTGATATGGTGTATGAATTTAAGGAACTTGTCTCTCAAGAATTGACAAAATATGTCAGTGCAATTTTGTTAGATGAAGAATATGGCTTTAAAGGCATGGCTGCCAAAAATAGCAATGCTGGATTAATCATGTCATACGAAAAGACGGGCTATGACGCCAATACGCCAGGACGATTGCCCGATATTTTGCCAGAAGATTCATTACAACGTTTAATAAAAAAAGGCGCGGATGCCGCAAAAGTATTGGTTTATTATAATCCTGATGATCCTCAAGATATTTTAGATAAAAAACACGCTTTTTTAGAGCGTTTAGGCAATGAAGCTAGAGCCGCAGATATTCCAGTTTTTGTTGAGCCTATTGTATATGATAATGTAATAATTGACGATAAAAGCCCTGAATTTGCAAAAATAAAACCCCAAAAAGTCATTAATACCATTAAAGAGTTTACTAAAGAACAGTATTACATTGATATATTAAAAGTCGAAGTTCCGGTGTTATTTAAACATGTAGAAGGCTTTAACGATAACAACATAGTTGTTTACACGCAAAAACAAGCAGCTGAATACTTTAAACAAGCAAGTGATACGGCAACACGTCCTTTCATTTATTTAAGTGCGGGCGTACCAACAAAAACCTTCCACCAAGAACTCATTTTTGCTGGTGAGAATGGCGCAAAATATAGTGGTATTCTTGGTGGACGAGCAACATGGTTTGAAGGTGTTGCAAGCTATGCAAATGGAGGCAAAGAAGGTTTAAAACGTTGGTTAGATCAAACTGGTCGTGAAAATGTTGAACAGCTTAACAAGATATTAAAGCAATATGCGAAGCCTTGGTATGATATCTATGGTGGTAAAGATAATATTGAAGTGATTGATCTTAAATTAGGTAATTAATTAGCATAACTATCTAAAATAATTAATAACAAAAAGAACAGGGGTTTTATTCCTATTTTCCCTGTTCTCTCTTGTAATAATGTACAGTTTTATTTTCGACTTCTTAAGCATTCAATCATCCAATATAAAAAGGCTAATAGAAAAAACAACAAAAAAACCTGACTCACACCTAACAGTGCTTGAGGATATCCTATTTGCACAACGTTAATAAATCGATAAGGATATTGATTGGTATAATGACCTCGAATAAAAATATAAATGCCATATCCAATCATCGACAATAACGACCCCATAAAGACTTTTAAATCAATTCTTCGAAATGGTCCCCAAATAAACCAACTTAATAAACCCAAAGCGGGAATGACAACATGTAAACTCTCATTAGCAATTTTCAGTAACATATTAGGTGGTACATGAATATCTCTTGCCGCTAAGTTATATACAACAGCAGTTATAGTAACGCCAATCAAACTATTCAAACGAAGTACTTTAAAACTATATTGATTGCAATTAGGATTGATAGCTAAACAAAAACAACTCAATGCCAGCATTAAATTTGATAAAACTGTAAAGAAACTATAATAATAAATTAATCGTTGTATTGAAGAATCTGGGTGCCAAAGATGAAACTTAGTGTGCCAATAAATACAAGTTTCCATGGCAATAATAGAGATAGCAAACAGAGCAATAAAAAGATTAACAATTCGCTTTAACATAATTCTCTTCAACCATAAATAGTGAAAATTGTAAAAAATAACCAAAAAAGTGCAGTATATAGTAATTATTTAATAAATAAAATAAAAATTTACAATAATGCATTAAATTAATCTATCTAATAATGATTGTCGAAAAATTTCAAAAATATGGCGTTTCCGTATAAAATACTACTTTTTAATAAAGATTTATATGAATATAAGGACTATACATAAAGTACTACAGCTGTTATAAAAAATAACTTATTGCCCAAAACTGCAACTTATTGACAGTTAGTATATAATGTTAGAAATAAATAGAATGTAGAGATGATTTTAATGTCTAACCAAGACACACTAGAACAAAATAAAATGCTAATAGAAAGGTTTTTAGATTCATTATGGTTAGAAAGAAACTTAGCTGAAAATACGATTGAATCTTATAGACTTGATTTGTTGGTATTAAGTCAATCTTTGCAACAGCAAAATGCCACACTTTTGAATGCCCAAACGTTTAATTTACAACACTTTTTAATGCAGCGAGTAAAAGATGGGTATAAAGCAAGTAGTTCAGCACGTTTACTTAGCGCAACTAAACGTTTTTTCCAATATTTATATCAAGAAAATTATCGAACAGATAATCCCTCTGCGATGTTGTCATCCCCCAAGCTTCCAAAAAAATTACCTAAAGATTTAACTGAATCACAGGTTGATGCACTACTTGAAGCACCAAGTATAGAAGATCCCATTGAACTTCGAGATAAAGCAATGTTAGAAGTGCTTTATGCCACAGGTTTACGTGTCTCTGAGTTAGTGAATTTAGAACTTAGTGATGTTAGTATACGCCAAGGGGTTGTAAGAGTGATAGGTAAAGGTAATAAAGAACGTTTAGTACCACTTGGTGAAGAAGCAGTTTACTGGCTTGAATATTATTTTAAATATGCTAGAAACAATCTTCTAAAAACAGGCCCTATAGATGTAATTTTCCCAAGCCGATTAGGCAAAAAAATGACACGACAGACATTCTGGCATAGAATTAAATATTATGCCATACTAACCGGTATCAATATTGAAGCGCTTTCACCTCATGTGCTTCGACATGCTTTCGCAACGCATCTACTTAATCACGGCGCAGATTTGCGTGTTGTACAAATGTTGCTTGGGCACAGTAGTTTATCAACTACACAAATTTATACACATGTGGCGACAGAACGATTAAAACAGTTACACAGTAAACATCATCCACGAGCATAATGCTCGAAAAAATAAGGATAATTGAATGAAAAGATTAGTTTTATGTTTAGGGTTAGCTTTAATTTCAACTTCAGTATTAGCAAATAATACTGATATTATAAATTCTTTAAATAAACTGGGTTACGATAGCAAAGAATTAAAAATTAATGATAGTCCAATTCAAGGATTTAAAAGTGTTATTACGCCTGAAGGTATTTTATATGTTACAGAAAATGGTAAATATTTAATTCAAGGCTCTATTTATGACGTACAAGGTGATGAACCTGAAAACATTGCCAATAGTATCAATCTTAATCTAATGAAATCAATTGAAAAAGATGCTATTGTTTATAAAGCTAATAATGAAAAATATATCATTTCTGTCTTTACTGATTACACTTGCCATTACTGTAAACTACTACACGAGAATATCGATAAATATTTAGAAGCGGGTATTTCAGTACACTATTTCGCATTTCCTCGAGCCGGAGCCGATAGTGAAGTTGGTAAAAATATGCAATCTATTTGGAGCATGGCTAACCGCAAAGCAGCATTTGAAAATGCATATAAAGGTAATACAATTTCACCAGCAAGTAGCATGATACCTTATGTAACACAACAATTTAATGTTGGTAAGAAACTTGGAATTAGTGGAACACCAGCAATTGTTTTACCTAATGGACAGCTTGTTTCAGGTTATGTGCCAGCAGATAAATTAATTAAAGTTTTAGATAAAAAACCAAATAATAATTAGACTTTTATCGCTATTGAAATTTAAATATAAGGTAAAAATACATGTTAGTACAAATGCACTAACATATAAAATATGAAAAGAAATAGAATAATTCGTCGCAAATTAGATGAAGTATATCCAGAATTTCCTGAAGATATTCCGTTATTATTACAGCGGATCTATGCTTTGCGTGGGGTTACTAGCATGCAAGAACTGGACTATACCACACGCAATCTGTGCCATTACGATAAATTAGAAGGTATTGAAAAAGCCGTTGAAATTCTTTATTTAGCAATGAAGAATAATGAACAGATTATGATTGTTGGCGATTTTGATACTGATGGTGCCACAAGCACCGCATTAACTGTCAAAGCACTTAAAAATATGGGTTGCCGATTTGTTGATTATATCATTCCAGATCGCTTTGACGATGGATATGGGTTAAGTGTTTCAGTTGTTAAAAAAGCTATTTCACAAAAAGCCAGGCTTATTATTACTGTTGACAACGGAATTTCCGCTGTTGACGCTGTTGAATTTGCGAAGCAATCAAACTTGTCGGTCATTATTACTGATCACCATTTATGCCCAGAACGGTTACCTAATGCTGATGCCATAATAAATCCTAATTTACCTAATTGTGTTTTTCCATCTAAGCATTTAGCTGGAGTTGGTGTGGCTTTTTACTTTATAATGGCTTTACGCGCAAAATTACGACAAGAGAATTGGTTCGTTGATAATAATTTGATCGAATATAATCTGGCAAATTTATTAGATTTAGTTGCGTTAGGTACTATTGCTGACGTAGTTAAACTTGATCATAATAATCGTATTTTAGTTCATCAGGGTGTAAATAGAATCCGAGCTGGTTATAGTTGTGAAGGAATCAAAGCCTTATTGCATATAGCTAAAAAGGATCCAACTTCTTTTACTTCAACCGATTTAGCTTTTTATATCGCCCCGCGATTAAACGCAGCGGGCAGAATGGATAATATGGCATTAGGTGTTCAATTATTACTTTGTGATAATTATGATTCAGCAATCAGCAAAGCTACTGATCTTGATAATCTCAATAACGATCGAAAGATAATTGAACAAACAATGCATAAAGAGGCTTTATCGTTTATTCAAAAAATTGAAAAACAAAACACATCAATTCCTAACTCGCTCGTGTTTTATCATCCTGAGTGGCATCAAGGCATTATTGGAATACTATCTACTCGTTTAAAAGATAAATATTATCGACCAGTTATATCATTTGCCTCAACACAAGATGGTTTTTTAAAAGGTTCTGGGCGCTCAATTCAGGGCGTTCATCTGCGTGATCTTATTGATGAATTAAGTCAGCAACAACCTAATTTAATTGTCAGTTTTGGTGGACACGCAATGGCTGTTGGATTAACCATACGCGAAGAAGATTTAGAACGTTTTAAAAGTAGCTTTATAACACTTTTAGATATGCGATTAAAACCGGAGCTACTAGAACCTATCATTGAAACCGATGGTGAAATAGATAGTCAATATTTTACTTACGAAATCGCTAAACAGTTAAAAGAATCAGGTCCATGGGGAGAAGGGTTTTGTACACCAACTTTTGATGGTGAATTTATTATTCATCAACAACGATTATTGGCAGAAAAACACCTTAAATTAGTATTAGAACCTCAAAATGGCGGTCCACTTATTGAAGGGGTATTTTTTAATGTCAATAGACAAGAATGGCCTGATAAAACGATAAAAAAAGTAAAAATCGTTTATCATTTAGATGTAGATGAATTTCGCGGCAACCAAGCACCACAATTACTGATTAGACATCTATGGCCTATCGCATAAGCAACTAGAATCGATTATAATTGCAAAATCACGCTGAATTTACATCTGATTGCCGGTCAAATCAACAATGATTACCCTACATCATCGATATAGAATTTATACAACGTTGAGGATTCAAAATGAATATTCATATTCTTGGAATTTGTGGCACATTTATGGCTGGAATTGCATTAATAGCCCGTTCTCTAGGACATAAAGTAACAGGTTCAGATAAAAACATTTATCCACCAATGAGTACACTTTTACAAAAAGAACATATTGATATCATTGAAGGATATGATCCATCACAATTATCATCTTCACCTGATTTAGTCATCATAGGCAATGCTCTATCAAGAGGTAACCCTTGCGTTGAATATATATTAGACAATGACATTCCTTATATTTCAGCCCCTCAATGGTTACATGATAATGTATTATGCGATCGTTGGGTCATTGCTGTTGCAGGAACTCATGGTAAAACAACAACCGCAGGTATGGTCAATTGGATTTTAGAAAAACAAGATTATAAACAAGGTTTTGTTATTGGTGGCGTACCAGGTAATTTTGATGTATCAGCAAGATTAGGGGAAGGTCACTATTTTGTTATTGAAGCGGATGAATATGATTGCTCGTTCTTTGATAAACGTTCAAAATTCATGCACTACTGCCCTAAAACACTTATCATGAACAATTTAGAATTTGACCATGCAGATATTTTTGATGATCTTAATTCAATTCAAAAACAGTTCCACCATCTAGTTCGTTTAGTGCCCGGCAAAGGGCTGATTATTGCACCACAAGAAGATGTAAATTTAAAACAAGTATTAGCTAAAGGCTGCTGGAGCAAACAAACATTTACTGAATCAAAAGTTGGTTGGTTAGCACAACGTATAAATAACGATGCAAGCCATTTTGCTGTGTACTATAACAATAAAAAAATAGGCGAAGTAAAATATTCATTAGTGGGAGAACATAATATGCATAATGCATTAATGGCAATCGCAGCAGCCCACAATGTGGGGATTGATCCTGTGGATGCTTGTTTAGCATTAGGTTCGTTTGTTAATGCCAAAAGACGGTTAGAACTTTACGGTGAAATTAATAATATCGAAATCTATGACGACTTTGCCCATCACCCAACTGCAATTTTAGCAACATTAGAAGCATTACGTAGTAAAATCGGAGCTAATCGTCGCATTTTGGCGGTACTTGAACCCCGCTCAAACACGATGAAATTAGGGATTTCTAAAGATGAGCTAGCACCAGTACTTGGGCGTGCTGACGAGATCTTCATCTTCCAACCTGAACATCTGTCTTGGTTAGTAGCCGATGTGGTTGAAGCTTGTATTCAGCCAGCTTACTGGACCGGCGATATTGATTTACTTGTTGAAATGATCACAAAATCAACTCGACCAACAGATGCAATTTTAATTATGAGTAATGGTGATTTTAATGGAATCCATAAAAAGATTTTAGAAAGCTTAAAAAAACAACAAATCAAAAATCAAGAAAATAACCACTAATCTAATAACAGCTTAATAGCAATATGCAACATGCCACATCGTGTGGTGTGGCATATCATACAAGAAGGATATTTCATGAATGAATCTACCGAAATGATTGCTATGTTATGCCGTAGAATAAAAATAGCAAGAATTGCGAAAAACTTATCTCAGCAAGAGCTTGCTAAAAAATCCAAAATTGGTATTGCAACAATAAAACGTATTGAGCACGGCGAATCTATTACATTACAAACATTAATTTCTGTTCTTCGTGGACTAGGTGAACTTGATCAGCTTAATAATTTACTTGCCTATAATGAAGTTATCCATATTACCTCAGCAGAACAGCCCAAACGAAAAAGAAAACAACGGGCTGCAAAAAATGAACAAATAAATGTGCTAACAGAGAATGATTTCTTGCGTTCTAAAGTTAACACCATGTGCTGGAAACATTAAATTGTATTTAATGTTTCGCCGTTTTTTCAATCGGCAAATTTGTTACTGCAATTAATGCCAACTTAATTACAATGAACCGTAATTGCCAGCCCACCACGTGATGTTTCTCGATATTTTGCATTCATATCTTTTCCCGTTTCATACATAGTTTTAATAACTTTATCTAAAGATACTTTTGCCGCAGTAATTCGTCTTAAAGCCATTCTCGTCGCATTTATCGATTTTACTGCAGCAATGGCATTGCGCTCAATACAAGGTACTTGCACTTGACCTGCAACCGGATCGCAAGTCAATCCTAAATTATGCTCCATTGCTATTTCTGCTGCCATACAAACTTGCTCAGGATTACCACCTAAAAGTTCAGTAAGTCCTGCAGCTGCCATAGAACAAGCAACACCAACTTCCCCTTGACATCCGACCTCGGCACCAGAAATAGAAGCATTTATTTGATAAAGTTGCCCTATTGCGCCACAAGTTAGGAAAAATCGGATATAAATATCAGGCGTAACCGGATTAATAAATTTATCATAATAAGCCAGCACCGCAGGTATAATTCCACATGCACCATTTGTTGGCGCAGTAACCACTCTTCCACCTGCTGCATTTTCTTCACTAACTGCAAGCGCAAACATATTTACCCAATCAATAATTACCATTGGATCACTAATAATCTTATCTTTGGCGTTAGATAATTGACGATATAATGAAAATGCACGACGAGGAACTTTAAGTGGCCCCGGTAATAATCCTTCAGTATTCATTCCACGTTTGATACATTCCAAAACAATCTGTCCAACGCGAGAAAAATACTCTTCAATTTCTTCATAAGAGTGTAATTGCAACTCGTTTTTCATCATAATACTAGAAATAGACAATGAATTATCTTCACAATGTTTTAATAGTTGTGCAGCAGAAGAAAATGGATAAGGAAGTGTTATAGTATCTTGTTTTTGCAGACCAAATTGCTCCTCTTCAACAATCTGACCACCTCCAACGGAATAATAAGTTTTTTGAAAGTGTAATGTATCACCTTTATAGGCACTCAACGTCATGCCGTTTTCATGTAATGGCAAAAATTTAGAATGAAACACCATACAACTATCCATAGGAAAGTCGATTTCATAACGTTTATTATAAATAGGTAAACGTTGAGTTTGGCTTAATTTTTCGATAAAAATAGGAATATTATCAATATTAACAGTATCAGGTTTTTCACCCGCTAAGCCCATGATAATAGCAATATCTGTTTGATGACCTTTACCTGTTAATGACAAAGAACCATAAACATCAGCTACAATTTTTGTTACTGATGACATCATATCATTATTAATTAGTTGATCTATGAATGCCTTCCCTGCTCTCATTGGCCCTACTGTATGTGAACTTGAAGGGCCAATACCGATTTTAAATATTTCAAATACCGAACTCATATTTTTTCCTTGTTGATGCCAAACATAAATTAATCGTGCTGGCCTAGTTATATCTTTTTAAACTTAATTGTGCTAGTTAATTGGCAAACAGCGTAACAATACAACTCATCACTTATCATAGTGATATTTAAACTTCACTTTTTAGATTATAAAATTAAGTTATTAATACCCATTAATTGTTAGCACTTGCTTTATTTATAGTTTATTTTACAGGTAAGTTATCTTATCCGATAGACTATTTTATCCCTCAACAGATTTCGACGGATTGTATCTATAAAATAAACAATACAGTAATTATCAATTAGCTAAAGTTTATAATAAATTATAGATAGCAGCTGAAATTGCAACAAATCCCATAATAACAATAAACACATTACTTGGTTTTCCTCGATATTTTGCCAATACTGGTAACTTATGAATTGCATAAATTGGCATCAAGAACAACAGTATAGCTAAAATTGGACCACCAAGTGATTCAATCAGCCCTAAAATACTTGGGTTCAGAGTTGCAACTCCCCATGCCGTTACAAACATAAATACAATAGCAAGTTTATCAAGCTTCTTTTCTGAAATGGTTCTATTACGACTGCGTAATACTTTACTAACGATACCATTAAAACCTTCTTTACCGCCTAGATAGTGCCCTAAAAACGATTTAGCCATTGCAATAAAAGCAATTGGCGGACCAATGTACTCAATGACGGGTGAATTAAATCGATTAGCCAAATATGATAACGTCGAAATATTTTGAGCTTTTGCTTCTAAAAGTTCTGCTGGCGATAAACAAAGAGCACAACTAAAAACAAAAAACATGACAGTCACAACCATCATTATATTACTTGCAGCAATAATTTTAGTACACTTTGGTTCTACATAAACTTCACTATATTCTTTACGTTTAGCTACCGCTAAAGATGAAATAATTGGTGAATGGTTAAAGGCAAACACCATAACAGGAATAACTAACCAAAGAGTCATTAAAATACTTTGTCCACCCTCGCTACCACTACTGTTAAAAGATAAATTAGCAAAAATTTCTCCATTCCATTCAGGTATTAAAAATAAAGCTAAAATCATTAAGATGACGATGAATGGGAAGACCAATATTGACATGACTTTAACAATAAGTTCCTCTCCAAAGTGAACAATTAACATTAAAAATGCAACTAAAAAAAATGAAAGTAAAGCTCGTGGTAGTGATTCCATTCCCAGTTGATGAACCATAAAGCTATCTACCGTGTTGGTAATGCCAACACTATAGACTAATAATATTGGGTAAATTGCAAAAAAATAAAGTCCCGTTATCCAGTTTCCTGCAGTGCGTCCAAAAGCTTCTTCAACCACAACGGTAATATCTCCTTCACGACTTTTGCCTGATAATACAAAACGGCACAAAGCTTGGTGGGCAAAAAATGTCATTGGAAAAGCAAGAACCAACATTACCAATAATGGAATTAATCCACCAATGCCCGCATTAATCGGTAGAAAAAGCACTCCAGCGCCAATCGCAGTACCATAAAGGCTAAGCATCCATAATGTATCACTTTTACACCATTTAGGTAATTTTGATTCACTCATTGAATTCGTTACATTTTCGTTAGTCATTAACTTATTCATCTTGTACTACTCCTTAATCTAAAATACTGTATCTATAATATCAATTTAACGACTATTACAAAGTGATCCTTATCACACAAACAACAAACAAAATAAATATAATCAACATGATAAAAAATATCCACTTTGATACTTAACGAATTCAAAATAACTAAAGTATCAATTTTGATTCAAAAATAGATAAAATAAGTTACCGTTCTAACGCCAATTAACTTAGGGTTAAATAAAAGTAATTAGGGATTAATACAAAAAAATCGACATTTATATTCCAAAAATGATTTACGGTTGCCCCATAACCTAAAAAACTTTTTCTTAATGTTGCCTTAGTGTTTTAACTTTAATTTTATATTTAAAATAGCGATAAAATTACTTTAGTGTTGTGCTTGGTACTGCTAAACTAGCTCACATTTTTATTATATTTATAAATAAATTATTTTCGGGATAAATTTATGCGAACCAGTAAATATCTTCTTTCAACGTTAAAAGAAACCCCCGCTGATGCAGAAGTCATTAGCCATCAATTAATGTTACGTGCCGGCATGATCCGTAAAGTGGCTGCGGGTTTATATACTTGGCTTCCCACTGGTTACCGAGTCCTTAAAAAAGTAGAAAATATTGTTCGTGAAGAGATGAACAAAGCAGGAGCAATAGAAGTATTAATGCCGGTCGTACAACCTGCTGATATTTGGCAAGAAAGTGGGCGTTGGGAACAATATGGTCCAGAACTATTACGGATTAAAGACCGTGGTGATCGTGATTTTGTGTTGGGCCCAACCCATGAAGAAGTGATTACTGACTTACTCCGTAATGAAGTAAGTTCGTACAAACAATTACCACTTAATGTTTATCAAATTCAAACTAAATTTCGTGATGAAGTGCGCCCTCGCTTTGGTGTGATGCGTTCGCGTGAATTTATAATGAAAGATGCCTATTCTTTCCATACCACACAAGAATCATTGCAAGAAACTTATGATGATATGTATAAAGCCTATAGCGCTGTGTTTACACGCGCAGGTTTAAACTTTAGAGCAGTGCGCGCTGACACAGGATCGATTGGTGGTAACTGGTCACATGAGTTCCAAGTATTAGCTGACAGTGGTGAAGACGACATTGTCTTTTCAACAGAATCGGACTATGCGGCTAATATCGAAATGGCACAAGCACAAGCACCAATGCAAAAACGAGCAGAGCCAACTAAAGCCATGGAACTGGTCGATACCCCAAATGCCAAAACCATTGACGAATTAGTCGAACAGTTCAATTTGCCGATCGAAAAAACTGTAAAAACTTTAATGGTTAAAGCCACCAAAGAAAGCGGTCACCAATTAGTCGCTTTATTAGTTCGAGGCGATCATACTTTAAATGAGATAAAAGCTGAAAAAATTGATATTGTTGCCTCGCCACTGGAGTTTGCAACTGAAGAAGAAATTCGCGCGTTAGTTGAGGCAGGACCGGGATCATTAGGTCCAATTAACTTAAATATGCCAATTATTATTGACCGTGACGTGGCTGTGATGAGCGATTTTAGTGCTGGTGCCAATATCGATCATAAACACTATTTTAATATCAATTGGGAACGTGACACTGCTTTACCTCGCATTGAAGATATTCGCAATGTGGTTGAGGGTGATATTAGCCCTGATGGCAAAGGGACATTACAAATCAAACGAGGGATTGAAGTTGGGCATATCTTCCAACTTGGTACAAAATATTCACAAGCAATGAAAGCCACAGTGCAAGGTGAAGATGGGCAAAATCATGTCATGATCATGGGGTGTTATGGGATTGGTGTTAGTCGAATTGTAGCAGCGGCTATTGAACAATGCCATGATGAACGTGGTATTGTTTGGCCAGAAGCCATTGCGCCGTTTAGTGTCGTGATTATTCCAATGAATATGCACAAATCAGAAAAAGTCCAAGAAACAGCTGAAAAACTTTACGCTGATCTACAAGCTGCTGGCATTGAGGTACTCTTTGACGACCGTAAAGAGCGACCGGGTGTGATGTTTGCTGATGCTGAACTTATTGGTATTCCTCATACGATTGTCATTGGTGAGCGCAATCTTGAAAATGGCGAAGTTGAATATAAATCCCGTGCTGGCGGTGACAAAGAAATGGTAAAAACAGATAATATTATTGAATTTATCAAAAATTGTTGTCATAAGGCATAATAAACTCGATTATTAAAATCGAAATAACAACAACCGTATTAATACGGTTGTTGTTATTTGCAAAGATAATGTTTTTAAAGATAAGTCGAAATTAAACTATAAATGTGTTGATCGTAAAAAGTATCATTTAAATACTCAGCTTGCTTAAGTGTACCTTCATAGCTAAAACCACATCGCTTGGCCACTTCATTGCTTTGCCTATTTTCAACAGAGCATTTAATAACGAAGCGTTTAATGATTCGCTTTGTCGCATAATATTTTGTTAGAGCATTAATGGCTTGTGACATGACCCCTTGTCCTTGAACTCGGCTATCTAACCAATAACCAAGGTAGGCTGTTTTATTATTTTGATCGATTTGATTAAAAGAAAGCATCCCTACAGCATGATTATTCAACATAATGACATAATTTTTTGACTGATTATTCTGATGTTTTGCTAAACAAGAATCTAAGAAATCAGCGGTATCTTTTGGGTGAATCACAAACTTAGGCCATGCCATAAATTGGCTAAAATAATCTCGGTTAAAATCTATAACACGATACAACTCAGCAGCGAGCTCTTTTGCTGGTGGTTGTAGAGAAATATGTTTATTAACATAAATACTCGCTTGTTTGGTATTGTTCATGTTTATTTCTTTCTTTTTTATGCCTAAATGTTTAATCTTATGGTTGGATATAGTGGTTGTAAATGTAAAATTTTTGTTGGTAAATATAAAACAAGAATGGCATTTTGCTTATGATCGGGTTATTTTCGTTGCCACAATTTTTAATTTTTCGATATTAATCGCTTGGATAAAGCCCCTAATATGATTAGAGGCTATAGTAAGTATGCTTAATTTTTTGCATCCACTTTAGGTTTAGCTACATAATTATAAATAACTAATATGGCAAAAATAGCCATAAAAATACCCATTATCATATCTTTGTTAAACCATTTAGCCATATTACCAAGAATAATTCCAATACCACAAAAATCGACATCCGAGAAAGTCGTATTAGCAAAACCTAGTGATCCTAATACTGGTAATAGCATAACAGGCAAAAATGTGACTAATAAACCATTCGCAAACGCCCCTAGCATTGCCCCACAACGTCCTCCCGTTGCATTGCCAAATACACCAGCAGTAGCGCCACAAAAGAAATGGGGAACAACACCCGGCAATATGAGGACTAAGTCTAATTGCCCTAGAACAAATAATCCGACTAAACCACCAAGGAAGCTAAATAAAAAACCAATGAGTACTGCATTAGGTGCATATGGGAATACTACAGGGCAATCAAGAGCCGGTTTGGCATTAGGGACTAATTTTTCCGAAAAACCTGTAAAGGCAGGTACAATTTCAGCTAGAATTAATCGTACACCTTGAAGAATAATAAATACCCCAGCAGCAAAAGTTATTGCTTCTATAATTGCATAAACTAAATAATTATCACCTTTACTGAGATTGGTTTCGACATAGCTTGCACCAGCAGATATTGCTAAAATGAGATAGATAATCATCATTGTTAATGAGATTGAAATTGAGCTATCTCGCAAAAAGCTTAAGTTTTTAGGTAAATTCATCTCTTCGGTTGAACGAGAGTTTTTACCCACAGCTTGTCCAAGCCACCCTGCTAACACATAACCTAAAGTACCAAAATGTCCAAATGCAACATCATCATTACCGGTAATCTTACGCATATGTGGTTGTGCTAACGCAGGGAAAAATGCCATAATTAATCCCAGAACTAATGAACCTGTGAACACGAGTTGCCAGCCTTGAAAACCTGCTACGGTTAAAATAATACTAATCATACAAGCCATATAAAACGTATGATGCCCTGTCAAAAAAATAAATTTTAAGCGTGTAAACCGTGCGACCACAATATTGGCGATCATACCCAATGCCATAATTAATGCTGTTGCTGCACCGAATTCATTTAATGCCATAGAAACAATGGCTTCATTATTAGGAATGATACCTTGTAATTTAAAAGCTTGTTCAAACATTATGCCGAGTGGGGTAATTGCACTAATCAGTACACTTGCACCACCACTTAATACCAAAAAACCTAAAATTGTTTTAACTGTGCCTTTTACGGTATCAGCAAATGATTTATGTTGGGCAATGAGTCCAACCAACGCAATTAAACCGACTAATATCGCAGGTACTTTTAAAATATCTACAATAAATTTTACGATTTCTTGAATCATGGCAACACCTCATAGGTTGATTAGTACTTAGCAAAATGTTCAACAAGTTTTGATTCTAAATCATTGATATCAATAATATTGTTTAGTACAACTAATTTATTGTCAGGAATACCTGAACTGGCAGCTAAATCTTTTGTCATGACAAATACATCAGCTTGATCTGGTGTTGCTGAAGCAAGATCGGCATGTGTGACCTCTGCATCAATGTTTAATTTTTTAAGAACTTTTTTGATGTTCATTTCAACCATAAAGCTACTACCAAGACCCGAACCACAAACAGCCATAATTTTCATTTTGTTTATCCTTTTATTGAGTTTAATTAAATTTAATAATGGTTGATAACAGACAATATTTGAGCAGGGGTTTGCGCATTAAAAATTGTCTGGATATCATTTTGTGTACCAAATAGTGTTGCCAATTGAGTTAATATTTCAATATGGCTAGTACTATCACTTGCTGCTAATAAAGTAATTAAATAAACAGGATCATTTTCTTCTGAATTAAATTTGACGCCGTCTTTGACCAATAGCATTGATAGACCCAATTGGTTTACGCCCTGTTCTGGTCTTGCATGTGGCATCGCAATGCCAGGAGCCAAGACATAATAAGGGCCAATTGATTCATGTAATTTGAAAATGGCTTGAATATAATCGGGTGAAATAGCGTTATTTTGTAATAACGGTTTTGCACAAAGTTGTATCGCTGTTTGCCAATCCTCGATTGAATCAACAATATTGACCGTTTGGCTAGTTAACCATTTTGCTAACATTTTTCCTCCGCTAAATTTGATCTCATTGAGAGCTTATTAGGAAATTAACACACCGCGTAATAATAGAAATAAAAAAAAATAAGAAATGTGATAGCGCTATCAAAGTTGATGAAATTTTCAGCCATTATGTGATGTAGTTATCATTTTCAATAAATTAATCAGAAACGTCTACTTTTGCCGAATAATATGATTTAAAAGATTGTGATTTAAAAGACAGATCCATAACCTTTTATGAGGTTATGATACATCCACTGTTAATTGGCTATCATTGACATGCAATTGGAGTGAAAGATGCAGGATATAAAAAAACGCAGAAGTACAGGACAGGTTACTTTATTTGATGTGGCTAAATTTGCGGGTGTTGGCTCTATGACGGTATCTCGTGCTTTGCGTAGCCCAGAGCTTGTCTCTGATAAACTTCGTAAAAAGATTCAAATTGCCATTGATACGTTAGGCTATAAACCAAATGTTGCAGCTAGCTTATTAGCATCCGCATCGGCTAATCAGGTCATCGCAATTATAACGACAAAGATCTATGATCACGCCACTCAAATATTACTTAATGTGTTACAAGCAAGCTTGGCACAAGAAGGATATACCATATTAATCATTGAATCTTACCACTACCTTAAATGTGAATCACAATTATTAAATACACTATATAGCCATAATCTTGAAGCAATACTCCTTTTTTATGTTGAAAGTGATGATTTTATTCGACAAGTAGCTCGAAATAAAACCGTTCAAGTTATGAGTATTGGCAAGCAATATGATGAATTAACCAATCTGAATGTGGGATTGGATGATAGTTTAGCAATGTATATGTTGACTGAACATGTGATCAAAAAAGGTTATCGATCTATTGGTTTGCTTTGTGCTAACCAGCAATACTACCTTTTTCAACAACGGTTACATGGCTGGCATAAAGCAATGCTAAATCACCATTTATCTACGCATAGGATTATGCATGCTGCAAAGCCTGCTAATTTTAGCACAGGAAGTAAATTACTACCGGATGTACTTTTGAACTGGCCTGAGATCGATGCCTTAATTTGTACGACTGATGAATTAGCATGTGGTGTGCTTTATGAGTGTCAACGGCGGCATATTGGTGTTCCATATCAATTAGCGGTAAGTGGGTTTGGCGATAGCGAGTTTAGCAAAGTCAGTTTTCCACCATTAACAACCGTTGCGCAGCCGTCTAAGCAAATTGGCAAATATATAGCTAATTTATTGTTAAATCAGTTAAGAAATGAAACTAATTACCAATCAGACTTATCAGTATTAGTGCCAATGATTCAATCAAGAGCTAGTTTATAGTTTTTGTTAGTCTGAAATAATAAAATGAAGTGTGCTGACTTGATAAGTATCGCTGCTTTGATTGTATTGCAAAAACAGTATTAGCTAGCTTTGTACAAAGCATCATCCATTTAAATTCAGCCAAAACAGGGGTAAATAAAAAAGCCTACTCAAATGAGTAGGCTTTTTTATGAAATTGGTCGGCGAGAGAGGATTCGAACCTCCGACCCACTGGTCCCAAACCAGTTGCGCTACCAAGCTGCGCTACTCGCCGTTAGGAAGCGCATAATACTGCGCTAACTAAAAAGTGTCAATACTTACTACAAAAAATTATGCTTGTTATGTATTTATTTTGATAAAGGTGCAGGCGTTTTGCCAATGCGTTGATAAAATTCGACAACAAAATCTTCGTAACGTTTGTTGGCAACCGCTTCACGAATTTCTGCCATTAAGCGTTGATAATAACGTAAATTGTGGATGGTATTTAAACGTGCACCTAAAATCTCCCCACATTTATCTAAGTGATGAAGATAAGACTTTGTGTAATGTTTACAGGTATAACAATCACAATGCGGATCAAGCGGTGTGGTGTCGTCTTTATATTTCGCATTACGGATTTTAATCACCCCCTCTGTGACAAATAAGTGCCCATTACGCGCATTTCGCGTCGGCATCACACAATCAAACATATCAATCCCTCGGCGTACACCTTCAACTAAATCTTCAGGCTTACCCACTCCCATTAGGTAACGAGGCTTATCGGCAGGTAATTGTGGACAAGTACCTTCTAAAATTCGGTGCATATCTGCTTTAGGCTCGCCAACCGCTAATCCCCCAACAGCATAGCCATCAAAGCCAATTTCGGTTAACCCTTTAATCGAGATATCACGTAACTCCTGATGTATACCACCTTGCACAATACCAAATAGCGCATTTTTGTTGCCTAATTCATCAAATCGCTGGCGACTTCGTTTTGCCCAGCGCAATGACATCTCCATTGATTTTTTGACATAATCCCACTCAGCAGGAAAGGGCGCACATTCATCAAAAATCATGACAATATCTGAACCTAAGTCGTATTGAATTTCCATTGATATTTCAGGTGATAAGAAAATCGAATCGCCATTAATCGGATTACGAAAATAGACGCCTTCTTCTTTAATCTTACGAATATCTCCAAGGCTGAAAACTTGAAACCCACCCGAATCGGTTAGAATTGGGCCATGCCACTGCATGAAATCATGTAAATCACCATGTTTCCTCATAATTTCTTGGCCTGGTCTTAACCATAAATGGAATGTATTACCAAGTAAGATTTGAGCGCCGGTTGCGGCAACCTCCTCAGGTGTCATACCTTTTACAGTGCCATAAGTACCGACAGGCATAAATGCAGGTGTTTCAACAGTATATTCGACCCCGCGACGATCGAACTTCATACGTCCTCGACGAGCTAATCCGTCGGTATTATCTAATTCAAACTTCATTTCTTATTAACCTCTTGCGACCAAATAAACAGTTTGGAGCGAATTATTGTTATAATACGTAGCCGTATCATTAATTTGCAGGGCCTAGTTTATCGCGCCTGACTGGAATAAACAATATTTGAAGAGGCTTTGAATAGTTTGAAACGTATTATTTTATTCTTGTTGTGTTTGTTGATGTTTTTAATCACTGGCTGTCAGATCCAAGATAAGACTTATCCAAAAGTCATTACCTCCGAACGGCTTAAATCGCTATCTGAAAATGATATATTCGCCATTAGTGAACTTGCTTGCATTGAAATAGATAAGCGAGCAGTGATTCCTGCTGACGATCATGCATTAAACCAAAGGCTAAATAAAATTGCTAACACCTTACCCACAAAAGCGAATAATATTGAGATAAATTATAAAGTCTATATTAATACCGAGCCTAATGCATGGTCTACCGCTAATGGTTGCATACGTGTCAACAGTGGCTTAATAAAATTGTTAAATGATAATGAGTTACAAGCAGTGCTTGCTCACGAACAGGCGCATATAGCACTCAAACATGCAGTTAGTTTATTTCTACAAGCCCCTTATATTGAATTTACTGATAACATTGAAGAACTTGTTATTATTGCTAAAGAAGAAGTTGCTCAACAATATGAAATCGAAGCTGATAATTATGCATTTGATTTATTAGAGAGTAAAAATATTGATCCGATGAGTTTAGTTGAAATGCTAGTAAAAGTGCCTATTCATTCAACAAATAATCCAACATCTCACCCTTCAAGCAAAAAACGCATAACGAATATTATTAATAGGATAAACGGTAAATAAATATCTGGATAGTTAATTGAAAATAGCCAATCTGATTTGAGGTTAGTTCAAATCAGATTGGCTATCTATTTAATATTTTATTAAGATTGATTATTCAGATCAGTGATAAACATAGCATCACCGTAACTAAAAAATCGATAGTTTTCTTTAACTGCATGTTGATAAGCATTCATGGTATTTTCGTAACCAGCAAATGCAGAAACAAGCATAATCAACGTTGATTCAGGCAGATGAAAATTGGTGATGAGGGAGTCGATGACCTTAAACTGGTAGCCTGGATAAATAAAAATTTGGGTATCGGCAAAAAAAGGTGTGATTTTACCTGTTCTTTGTGCGGCGCTTTCTAAAGCACGAACAGATGTTGTCCCCACAGCGATAACTTTATTGTTTCTTGCTTTACATGCTAATATAGCATTCACAACGGACTCAGGTACTTCTGCATATTCTGAATGCATAATATGCGCTTGGATATTTTCGACTCTAACTGGCTGAAAAGTTCCTGCTCCAACGTGTAAAGTCACAAATGCCATTTCAACTCCTTTTTGTTTTAGTCTTTCTAATAAAGGTTTATCGAAATGAAGACCGGCAGTGGGGGCTGCGACTGCTCCGGGCACTTTACTATAGACAGTTTGATAAACTTCACGATCTTGTTCATCATCTGGACGATCGATATAAGGCGGTAATGGAATATGGCCAATTTTATTTAAAATGCTCAGTACATCATCGGGAAACTGCAATTCAAATAGAGTATCGTGGCGTGCTAGCATCGTAACATGAGTTGACGCATCTTCTCCTAATATCAGTTCAGCGCCTACTTTGGGTGATTTCGATGCCTTAATATGCGCAAGCGCTCGGTTACTATCTAATATCCTTTCAATTAATATTTCGATTTTTCCTCCTGAAGCTTTTTTTCCATACACGCGAGCAGGAATAACCTTTGTATTGTTAAAAATAAGTAAATCACCCGGATTTATTTTATCGATAATATCAGTAAATATATTATCTTCAACTTTACCTGTATGACTATCAAGTGATAAAAGTCGACATTCACTTCTGGTTTTTGAAGGATGTTTGGCAATCAGTTCTTTTGGAAGATAAAAATCAAAATCGGATAGTTGCATAATTAGGGTCCTCAAAAAATGAGGCATTAGTCTAAAGCCCCCATAATGCCTAATCAAGTAATTATTCATTGATTATTATTAAAGTTACGTTAAAATTCTTCGAACTAACGAAAGTGAGAAAAATGAATTATGTTAATATAAGGAAAAAAGTATGAAAACACATCAAAAAACATTGTTAGTTGCACTACCTTTAGTTGCTGCAATGTCACTAGTTGGTTGTAAAAATCTGAGTGTAGATGATCTAACTAGTCTTGGCATGAAAGGTTTGAAAGCTGCTACTCTCAGTGATAATGATGTAAAGGAAGTAGCTAAACAAGCTTGTGCGGAAATGGATGCTGAATCAAAAATAGCTTCAGAAAAAAGCCCTTATACTAAACGATTAAATAAAGTCGCTAAATCACTTGGTAACAATTTAAACGGTACGCCAATTAACTATAAAGTATACATTACAAAAGAAGTTAATGCTTGGGCTATGGCTAATGGTTGTGTTCGTGTTTATAGTGGTTTAATGGACATGATGACTGACAATGAAATTGCAGGTGTTTTAGGTCACGAATTAGGTCACGTTGCTTTAGGCCATAGTAAGAAAGCTATGCAAGTTGCTTATGCAACCGAAGTAGCACATGATACTGTTGCTATATCAGGTAATGCGGCTGTAGCTAAATTATCTAAATCTTCACTAGGCGCTTTAGCTACCTCGGTTATTAATGCTCAATTTTCCCAAAGTCAAGAAAAAGAAGCAGATAACTACTCTTTTGATTTTCTAGTAAAAAGAAATATCGATCCATCAGGTCTTGCTTCAGCGTTTGATAAATTAGGTGGTGGTGATGCTTCAATCTTAAGTAGCCATCCTTCCTCATCAGATCGTGCTGCTAATATTCGTAAAAAAATTGCAGAAATGAAAAAATAAATGCTGTAATTGTTATAAATTTGAAAGGCCATTAATGGCCCTTCAAATTATTGACAAAACTAGATATAATTCGAGTTTTATCTTTAGCAAAAGAATAAGTTTTTAATTTGGATGCCATAGAGCGTAACTAAGTAATAATCTAAAAAGGTAATAAAAATAACTTTATCGTTTCCTTTCTCTGGCATGACCTCTGTACTCCACCGCAAATATGCTTACTCAGCAAATATCCTCGCTCTTTTCTTTATCATCCATTCCCAAATATGACGATAGCTGTCCTCAAAGCCACTGGGCCGGTTACATTCACTTTGATGTTTTTATCTTTAACTTCCGTCCTTGGTATTAATGTTGCTTTTTCCTTCTGTCCAGTTTTTTGCCTTAATGGCTCTATTTAAGACTTTTATCTATTGATTGGGTTCAACAATACATTGCTCATTAAGGCTTTTCCCTTATTAGGGTTTACTTTGAAATGGATGCAGTCAGTACATAGTACTCAACCAATATCAGCTGTTAGGCAATCGATTGCTCTATAATATTAACATCAGTCTGTTCATAAATTTGGTTGTCATTAAACTAACGGCAGCGATTTTAACTTAACGTGGAGTCATCCATTACTTTTTGTTAATCCTATAACAAGAAACCAGCGTTCAACCGGATTAACCTGAATATTTTTATAACAGTTGTTATTCAAGTGAAAATACCAAAAAGATAACCTAACAACATAATTTTGGAGAGTCTTAAAGATTCTTCTGCTGAGTGACTATTATTTATAACAATAAAGTAGAGCCACTTGCTTGCAAATAAATTCAAAACCAATGAATTAGAAAAACGCGTGCTTCAAACGAAATTTTTTCTGTTTTTTATGGTATTCATGATGTGGGTTTTCTCAATATTAGTAAATATAACTGGTCAATAAATCATTTTATAAATTTATTTTAATGTTAAGTTTTTTTATATTTTTTATAAATTAAAATTTTTGATAGCACTTTAATGCACCTATAGCTAATATTACTTCCTATAATAAATCAAAACATCAACAATATAACCATATAGGTAAAATTATATTTTTGTTAAATCAATCACCTTTTTAAAACGATAAAAAACAATTGACCCAAATACCACACTTGAGACTGCAATAAAAAAGTCTATTAAAATAGCATAACTTACATTGAGAATTGCTAATTTTGGCACTATAAGCGGAATGACAACAAACGATAGTCCACTAAAAGTGTACATACAACCTACAGCAAGCCCTTTACGTGTTGGGAACAGTTGTTGCATCACAACCAAAGTTAATTGAAGTACGCCTCCTGCTGCAGTAAACCCCATTCCTATTGCAGCAATAACACACATTGCAGGTGAAATATTAAAATAAAAAACGATTAGTACCAACGCTGATAAGGTAGGCAAAATAATGATACAAAAGATAGGTTTTAATACATGTTTAACAACAAAGGCCGTAACAAATACAGAGATAATTGATGCAGTACTATAATAGCTAATCAGTTGTTTGCCATCAAGATCATTCATATTAACACCATTAATAGCAATAGTCGGTAACCATTGCAAAATAATGACGAATGTTGCTGTCGTTGTAAACCCCATAAGAATCAATAAAATGCCTTCAACTTCAAATTTAGGTTTTGCTTTAAAATAATTTTCTTCCCCTCGACATCCTTTTATTGCAGTATCTTTATGGGGGAATTGTTTAGTTAATAGCAATAAGCTATTAATCGCTAAGTAAGCGGTGAATCCGAGCAACGCCCAACCATACCATATTTGATTGGTGTCAAAGAAGGTAACAATAAATGGAAGAATGAGTGTTCCGATAGAAATGAATGCTTTAATAAGTACACTAGCAGATCCCGCTGAACGCGGAAAACATTCAGTTAATGCGGGCATTGAGCCTGTATCTAAAAAAGAGTTCCCAGCACCCACAGCAATCGCTAAACAAAAAGCCACGTGAATATTAGTACAAAAGGTCATTCCTACAAAAAAGATAGAGTAACAGATCATACCTAGATAAATAAATAACTTTCTACCAAATTTATCTGATAGCACCCCACCAACGAACATTAAAAATATTTTGCCAATTCCTATACCTGATGCAACATAACCAAGCCCAACTATATCAGTATTTAGTTGCTTTGAAAGCGCTTGAGAAAATTGCATAATCACAATTAGCGCAATACTTTGAATAATGTAGTTTGCATAAATAGATCCAACAATTCCATAAGAATTGACCTTTCGATTTTCCATTTGTCATACTCCATATGTAAAACATAAAACTTTAGCTCTATTCAATATATATGTATCAATATTAAGCGGAAAGAGTAAGTCTAGATTTGTTACTTGGCTTTTATCTTCTTTATTCCTAAAAAATAGTAAAAATCTGACAGAAAATTAAAATTATATAGAATTTTTATTAAATTTTATTGTTGTCTATTACTAATAAAAATACCACTTTTTAAGTGGTATCTGATAAAAAACTTAAATTCAGTCTTCGAGCATTTCGAGCATTTGAGCTAAGATCAAGTTTTCATCTTGATCAACATTCACCACATAATGAGCAGCATCATGATATAAAGGCAGTCTTTCAGCTAATACCTTATCTATTTCATCTGCAATAGATAAGCCCGTTAACGATGGTCTTTGAGCAACATTCGGATCTTTCATTAAACGAGCAGCTAGTGTTGATGCGGGCGCAGATAAAAAGATAACTGTACCATTTTGTTTCATAAAATGACGGTTATGCTCAGCTAATACCATGCCTCCACCAGTTGCAATGACACTATTGGGTTTAGTTGTATCAACAAGCACTTGGCTTTCCCTTGCTCTAAATCCTTCCCAACCTTCTTTTTCAACAATTTCAGCCACTGTTTTTTGAGTAGTTTCATGTAAATGGCGATCGGTATCAATAAAAGAAAACGATAGTTTATTTGCTAACATCTTTCCCATTGTTGTTTTACCTGCCGCTCTTGCACCAACTAAAAAAATTGTTTTATTCATATCGGGTTCTATCTTTCCAGATTTACAGAATATATTGACCATGCTAGTGATTCGCCCTTATTTTTGCAATATATTTTTTTAGATAATTAAATTAAATTTCCATAAGATTGATTGTAAATAATTATTTAAAAAAGTTATAAAAAAGCCTTTTAGACTCCAAAAGTCATCTTGATAAAGCTAATTAACATAGTTTTTCTAAACCACGAAAATAGAGCTCTGTGGCAATTGATTGATGTAATCGCCATTGCACCACGTCTAGATTAGGATTAATTTTTTTAAATTCTTCATATGTCATAAAGTAACGTATTATATTACTGCCAACACGATCATTGATACTATTGATAATAATATTAATTTTATCATTGCGAAGCTTTTTCAGCTCTTGCATTGTGTTTGCAACAAACTCAGGCACGGGTATAGTACCATTCTCCCAATCATACCATGTTTTAGCATCCGTTTTACCAATATATTGGCTAGCTTCTGATACTTTTAGCATCAGAAAACGACGATAAGCTTGCAATTCAAGGTTTGTCATAAATACTCCTTTTAATAATATAACTAATTTAAACAATAAACATTTAATTTTATTTAACATACATCTCATTCACTTTAATGAAATGTATGTTCTATTTGCAATATTTATTTTCCAGCTAAAGCATCTATTACAGCTTGTTTTGCCCTATCGGAAAGATTTTTTCCTGTCCAAATTTTAAATTGTGCATTTGCTTGCTCTATAAACATTTCACGCCCTGAAATAGATTCCCAGCCAGCTTTTTCTGCCTCTTGTCTAAATCGTGTATTATATGGTGTATAAACAATATCATAAGCTAAACCTTTTCCTTTAAACCAAGCTTGTTCATAAGGGGTCTGATCTTCAAATTTGCCTTGCATACCCAAGGGAGTAGAATTAATAATAATTTGCGCTTCAACGTGGCTGCGTTCTTCCCAAGCAACTATTTTAAGATTGAATTCTTTGGCTAACGCTTTGGGTAAGTCACTCGCTATGTCAGTCACGGTAATATCGGTATAACCAAGATCCTGTAATCCGACAACCGCAGCGCGTGCTGCACCACCAGCTCCTAGTAATAAAACTTTTTTATATTCAGCCGGTAATTTCTTCTGTTCAAGAGGTTGCATAAAACCAACAATATCAGTATTCTCACCACAAAGCTTATCACCCTCCCAATAGACTAAATTAGCAGCACCTGCTTTTTTTACATGCTCAGTCACTTTATCTAAATAGGGGATAATCGTTTGCTTATGCGGAATAGTGACACACAATCCCCGTATGTTTAATAATCTTACAGATTTGAATAAGGTTGAAATATCTTCGGGTGGCGTAGCAAAAGGAACTAAAACTGAGGGAATACCATAATCCTGAAATGATGTAGTATGAATAAGGGGGCTCATACTATGTCCTAAAGGATAACCGATAATACCGTATATACTATATGGCGTGAACGGGTTCATACAATCTCCTTGAATGTTAGAAAATTAGACCTAATAGATAAAATCTATAAGCAATAGTATTAAAACATATTTATTATAAAATTAAACGGTTTTTGTATTTAACTAAGATAACCCTAACTATAGAATGATAGTTTTATGGTAATAATGGTTATCTATTGGTTAATATTCATGTAGGTAATACACTTATTTTTACGTACAAATAAGATAATGCTTGAGAAATTGCGTATAACAGCGTATACTTCGCTACCTCATTATTATGGGTGTAGTGTGAGAGGTTAGACTGCTTCTCAGATAGAACTGCAGCAAACTAAAAGCCTGACGAGGTTAATTCCATTAACATATTACGCCCAAGGCTTAAGCATTGAAATTTCGGAGAATTATTGACATGTCACGAGTATGCCAAGTAACAGGAAAAGGTCCTTTAGTAGGAAATAATCGTTCTCATGCGATGAATGCTACTAAACGTCGTTTTCTACCAAATCTTCAAACTCACCGTTTCTGGATTGAGAGTGAAAAACGTTTTGTAAAATTGCGTGTATCTGCTAAAGGTATGCGTATTATCGATAAAAAGGGTATTGATGCGGTTTTAGCTGAACTTCGTGCCCGTGGTGAAAAGTACTAATAAGGAAACAATATCATGGCAAAAGGTGTACGCGAAAAAATCAGATTAGTTTCTTCTGCTGGTACAGGTCATTTTTATACCACTAGCAAAAATAAAAGAACTATGCCTGAAAAAATGGAGATCAAAAAATACGATCCTGTTGTTCGTCAGCATGTTATTTATAAAGAAGCGAAAATTAAATAGTTTTAGACAAATTAATAAAAAACCCAGCCTATGCTGGGTTTTTTTATACCTTTTTAGCGCACAACATACCTGCATATTTTGTTCATTGATATTGCTCTAGTGAGTAGCAACTAAGCAATAAAAAAGCTAACAATTTAATGAAAAAAATATAATTATTATTGATAATTTTATATCTGTTTAACTCAGCAATCATTTATAAAATCATTAAAATAAAACAAGCTCCAGTTTTTAACCTGAAGCTTGCTAAAACAGCAGTAGTTTTATTTCAAATATTGCTGTTCATAAGCTCTTGCTTTTTTATCGTCAAAAGCATGTTCCCAACGCGCAATAACAATCGCTGCTAATGCATTACCTACCACATTAACGACTGTTCTGCCCATATCTAAAATACGTTCAACCCCCATAATATAACCAATCCCTTCAAGAGGAATACCTACACTACCAAGCGTTGCAGATAAAACAAGAATTGATGCGCCTGGTACACCAGCAATCCCTTTTGATGCTATCATCAAGGTGATGACAATAATAATCTGATCTAAAATAGTTAAATCTATCTGGAATAACTGTGCTAAAAAGATAACCGTAATACTTTGATAAAGTGTTGAACCATCGAGATTAAATGAATAACCTGTAGGAATAACAAAACTTGTTATTGATTTAGGTGCGCCATAAGCTTCCATTTTTTCAATAATTTTAGGTAATGCTGTCTCTGAACTTGCGGTCGAAAATGCGATAACTAATTCTTCTTTTAATATTTTCAATAACGTAAAAATATTAAATTGGCAAATTTTACAAACAAGCCCCAGTACCACTAATGTAAAAATAATCATTGCCGAATAGACAGTTAAAATTAATTTAAGTAGAGGAAGTAAAGATTCAAAACCATATTTCGCCACAGTTACAGTAATGAGTGCAAATACTCCCACAGGCGCATAACGCATGATCATATTAGTGACTTTGAACATAGTGTCAGACACTATTTTTAAGAAGAATACAAATGGTTCGCGTTGTTTATCTGGCAAAGACATTAAGCCTAAACCAAAAAAGACACAGAAGAAAATGACAGGTAAAACAGCACCATCAGTCATAGCTTTAAAGATATTGGCAGGAATCATATCAAGAATCATGACAATTAAACCATGAGGCTTTCCACTTAATTCTTCAGCAGCTTGGGTATACTTACTAATATCAACCGTTGCTAGTGTTGAGGAATCAATTCCTGCGCCTGGTGCAAAAATATTACCCCAAAAAAGACCTAATAAAATAGCAATCGTTGTAATAATTTCAAAATAGAGAATTGTTTTAAAACCTAATGTCCCTAATCGTTTAGAACCACCAATACCTGCAATACCTAGCGTTAATGTGCTCAGTATAATTGGCAGCACAATCATTTTAATTAATCGAATAAAGATATCGCCTGCAGGTTGAAAAATATTCACTATTGAAAATTGGTAATATGAATGTAATGGATGGCTTGGAACTGAAAGTTCAAATAAATAAGCGCCTACTGCTATCCCTAAGATCAAAGCTATCAAAATTTGCCATGCAAGATTTGTTAAGATTTTTTTTATAGAAAATGACATCAAATACTGTTCCTTTTCGAGATTATTCTAAATAAAAAAGGATTAGCTATATTTAACTAATCCTTTTTAATAATTAAAAATTATTCTTCAGATTCATGTTCTGAATCACTCCGCTCTTCACTTAGTGACGATAATTCAGATTCACCATCTTCATCTTCTGTTTCGGCGATTCGCTGTAATCCCACCACTTTTTCGCTTTCGGCAGTTCGAATAAGCATAACACCTTGAGTATTTCGACCAACAACACTCACTTCTGAAACACGAGTACGAACTAATGTACCTGCATCCGTAATTAGCATAATTTGATCGGTCTCATCAACTTGTACAGCGCCAACAACTGAGCCATTTCGTTCACTAACCTTAATAGAGATAACGCCCTTCGTTGCTCTTGATTTAGTCGGATATAGCTCTTGTTGTGTACGTTTACCATAACCATTTTGAGTTGCGGTTAGAATTGCACCATTACCTCGTGGTACAATTAATGAAACCACTTTATCATCACTATCAAGTTTTATACCTCGGACACCTGCGGCTGTTCGCCCCATACAACGAACTTTATTCGTTGGGAATCGAACAACTTTACCATTGGCAGAAAACAGCATAATATCCTCTGTATTAGAGCTCTCGGCGACTTCATTATCCTCATCTTCACCTTCACCTTCATCAATAGTCGCATCATCATTCAAATCTTCATCATCAGTAGCAGCTAAATGGTCGTTGTTAGTTAAATCCACACCGATTAATTCATCATCATCACGTAGATTAATCGCAATAATACCGCCACTACGAGGTCGACTGAATTCAATTAAAGACGTTTTCTTAACGGTACCTTGCGCTGTTGCCATAAATACGCAATGCTCGTCATCAAATTCTCGCACAGGTAGGATCGCAGTAATACGCTCACCCGTCTCAAGCGGTAATAAATTGATAATTGGACGCCCACGTGATCCACGGCTGGCTTCAGGTAACTGATAGACTTTCATCCAATATAAACGACCACGGCTTGAGAAGCAAAGAATCGTATCATGGGTATTTGCTACCAATAATTTTTCGACAAAGTCTTCTTCTTTAATTTTAGTTGCAGATTTACCTTTACCACCACGACGTTGAGCTTCATAATCGGAAAGCGGTTGATATTTTACATAACCTTGATGAGAAAGTGTGACAACGACATCTTCTTGCGCAATAAGGTCTTCAATATTAATATCTGCACTACTTGCAGTAATTTCAGTTTTTCTCGCATCTTGGAACTGATCTCGAACAGCTTCAAGCTCTTCACGAATTACCTCCATTAATCTCTCTGAACTAGCCAAGATATGTAATAATTCACCAATTTGCACAAGTAATTCTTTATATTCATCAAGAATTTTTTCGTGTTCAAGTCCTGTCAGTCGATGCAAGCGAAGATCTAAAATGGCTTGAGCTTGCGCTTCAGATAAGTAATAGTGCCTTTCACGAATGCCAAATTCTGGCGCTAAGTCTTCAGGACGAGCCGTATCATTACCTGCCTTTTCTAGCATAGCTGCAACATGACCAAGCTGCCAAGCTTGCGTTAATAATTTGGTTTTAGCTTCGGTAGGCGTTGATGCAGAACGAATTAATTCTATAACCGGATCGATATTAGCAAGCGCTATCGCCAAACCTTCTAATACATGAGCACGTTCACGTGCTTTGCGCAATTCATATATGGTTCGACGAGTGACTACTTCACGGCGATGAAGTACAAAGGCTTCAATCATTTCACGTAAGTTTAATAGTTTCGGTTGGCCTTTGTGTAACGCCACCATATTGATGCCAAAGGAAACTTGTAATTGAGTCAATGAGAAAAGGTTATTTAATACAACTTCACCCACAGCATCTCGTTTGATTTCAATCACAATACGCATACCATCTTTATCTGACTCATCGCGTAATGCCGAAATCCCTTCTACTTTCTTATCTTTGACTAATTCTGCAATCTTCTCAATCAATTTTTTCTTATTAACTTGATATGGAATTTCGTTAACAATAATAGTTTCTCGTCCAGAATGGTCATCCACTTCAATTGTAGCTTTAGAACGAATATAGATAATACCACGGCCAGTGCGATAAGCATTTTCAATACCTTTACGCCCATTAATGAGAGCTGCAGTCGGGAAGTCTGGACCATGGATATGTTCCATTAACCCATCAATTGAAATATTTTCATCTTCAATAAAAGCAAGACAGCCATTAATAACTTCAGGAAGATTATGAGGTGGGATATTCGTTGCCATACCAACTGCAATCCCTGAAGAGCCGTTAATTAATAAATTTGGAATACGAGTCGGTAATACATCGGGAATCATTTCTGATCCATCATAGTTTGGTGAAAAATCAACTGTTTCTTTATCAAGATCAGTCAATAATGCCCCTGCAAATTTCTGCATCCGAATTTCGGTATAACGCATTGCAGCAGCTGAATCGCCATCAACAGAACCAAAATTTCCTTGACCATCAACCAACATATAACGCAATGAAAACGGCTGAGCCATACGCACAATTGTGTCATAAACAGCAGAATCACCATGTGGGTGGTATTTACCAATAACATCCCCAACAACACGAGCAGATTTTCGATAAGGTTTGTTCCAATCATATCCCGCTTCATGCATAGCAAATAAAACACGTCTGTGAACAGGTTTTAACCCATCTCGCACATCAGGTAAAGCACGCCCAACAATGACTGACATTGCATAATCAAGATAAGAGGATTTTAATTCATCTTCAATATTAACGGGAGTTATTTCTTTGGCTAATTCGGTCATAACACCATGTTCTCTTATTAATTTAAGTCATCAAAATAGTTCATAATTGTACCATAAAATCAATATTAATGCAGAACTAAACTATTTTTATTTTAACTTATTCGTTATGAATAAATAACGTATTTTCAATTAATTGACATAAGCAATTTAAAATCATAGCATGCATTTCGTAAGCCATCACTTTTTTATAAGATGGAACTCTTATTTCAATATCATTTTGCCCAAGTAAACCAATAACTTCACCACCATCAAAAGCGGTTAATGCAACGATTTTCATATCTTTAATTACCGCTTCTTGAACCGCACGAATGATAGCTCGGCTATTCCCTTGGCTAGTTGCCACAATTAAAACATCACTTTGTTGACCTAAAGCTTGAATTTGGCGAGCATAAATTTCTTCATGATTAGCTATAGCACTTAATAAAACATTGTCCGAGACTAAAGCTATTGCTGGAATGCTTGGTCTTTCGATATTAATACTGGTAATTAAACGGGAAGTAAAGCTTTGTACATTAGCAGCGGAAGAACCATTCCCACAGCTCATAATTTTATTGCCGTTAAGTAAACTCTCAACAATAATATTTGCAGCCTTTTCAATTGAATAACCAAGCGATTCAGCCATCACAATTTGAGTTTGAATACTTTCAGTAAAATAATTTTTAATTAAATCTTGCACACTTTTTCACCTAAAAATTAAAATGCATTAATAATCCACTTTTGGCTTTTACCTGTAATAGCAAAAACATCAAATCTAAACTCTGTACCTTCAATATTTAAATTTTGCTCTATCATCCATAGTTGAGCCGCCTGCTTGATTTTATTTTGTTTATTTAATGTCACGGTCATTTCAGCATCGCCAAAATTTGCATTTTTTCGATAACGTACTTCAATAAAAACAAGACATTCATTATCCAGCATAATTAAATCGAGTTCGCCGAAGCGAAATTGGATATTATGAGCAAGAAATATAAGCCCCTGCTTAAGTAGATATTGGCGAGCAATATTTTCATAATGCTCGCCAATTTGTTTTTTATTCGGTCTTTGAATCAGGTTTAGCTTCACCATAAATATATTGCTGCCAAGAAAGTGAGCGAGTCACTTCACATTGATTACTAGTTGATAGTTTACCTGTCATACCATCTAAAAAATTCGGTTGATTCGAATTGAGTTGATTAAAACGATTAGCTAGTCGCCAGGCATCAATCCCCATTGCATATAGACGCATTAATGAATAATCTTTCTGAACGT
Source organism: Gilliamella sp. App4-10 (assembly GCF_001690495.1). Taxonomy (GTDB): domain Bacteria; phylum Pseudomonadota; class Gammaproteobacteria; order Enterobacterales; family Orbaceae; genus Gilliamella; species Gilliamella apicola_G. The sequence continues at coordinate 7,005 of NZ_LZGS01000038.1, read as the reverse complement.
TGCTAGGTATATTTATATTATCTTTTTGATTTACAATCATAGGAATTTCTGCATATTCAGTTTTATTCATATCATAATTAAAATCATCAGAAGCATTGGCTACATGACTTTTAGAACTTGAATAAAGCGTGACAGATGATGAATTACCAATATTCTTATTTGCACCCATATCAAGCATTGGTTTTATCAACGTTAATTCATCGTATGAAGAATAAACATAAATAGCATCAAATTCAGCAGATAATATCTCTCCTGATTGTGGTGTGTCATTAATTAAAATAGGATCTCCTTCAAGGATAATCCCTAAATTACGATTCATATTGGCACTTAATGTTTTAGTATTGCCAAAATATTGCACGTAAGCTTGTGAACTATTTGTCGACAGTTGAGACCACTGTGCCGCAAAACTTTTCGCAACACGTTGCCCTAAATTAGTATTAGGTACTAATAGCAACGGTTTTATTTTATTCTGAGAATAAAGATGATCTGCAGCATCTTTTGCTTCATCGTCAGGAGATAAAGCAAAGTAACACATCTTATTAGCAGTCGTGGTTGTGTTATCAACTTTGTTCAAGGTTAGAACAGGAACAGTTGGTGCTAACTCTTGTATTTTAATAACATCTTCTTTTAATAAAGGGCCTACAATTAATTCAATATTCTGTTCCCTTGCTTGCTGGATTAAGGTATCTATTGGTTTACTAGTTGTATCGAGCACGATCACATTTTGTTGTGGTTCTTGTGGAAAAAACTTATTGGCATCCATGTAACCTTGACGAATAGTTTCACCAAATATGCGTGAAGAGCCATTTAATGGCAATAATAAAGCAATTTTTTTTACATTAGCATCAACAACAAGTGCCTGTTCACCAGTTAATACCGAAATAATCTGTTTAGCTGGGTGATCTGGATATTGTGTAGCCCAATTGTTGACAGCTTGTTTTAATAACTGTATTTTTTTTTGAGATTTTTCTTCAATTACTTCTTGCGTATCATCATCTTGCGAAGCAATTACTTTACTAGCATTTTGATAAGCATAAGCCAAATCAACCCAGCCTTGTAGTGTAATTTCATTTTCATACACTAAAACTTTACGAATTTTATTAGATGTTAACTTACTAAAAAAATTCCATGTATCATTTAATAATTGCTTTTTCTCGGTCTCTAGTACATATTTTTCTAATTGAAGATAATCATGAGCTTGGGCATTAATATCTTTACTGTTCATGTCCAAGCCTAATTTAATAGTATAATAACGATATAGCTGTGAGGGAGTCAAATTTTCTATATTAAATTGATTAATATCAAATCCCTTTCCCTTCTTTACGGCAATTTCACCTTCTGATAATAATTTTTCTTTTTGCTGTTCAGTATTAAGATTAAGAGGTAAATTTGATAATAATACACTTGCTTGCGAAAATTTATTTTCTTTTATCAGAGCGCGAATAGCTAATAATTGCCAATTAGCTTTAACAGAACCAGAACTATTATCTGCTTGTGACAAATAATAATTAGAATTTTGAGTATCATCAAAGTTAAGAGATTTCTTTGACATTTCTAAAGTACACCCTACCAAAAATGTAAATAATGGCATTATTAACATAGCATAAAAGTAGCGTTTTAAATTCATACCCATTCTCTTGTAATTTTATTATCCCCAAATTCGTTGTACATGAACGGTTATTTCTTCTCTATCATGATAAAGCTGTTTTGCCTGAATTTGCACATTAATTTTTTCATTATTTAATTCGTCGTTTAGCCATTGTAAATTTTGTTTTACTTCTTCATAGCGTTTTTTCATTGGTAATTTAAGATTAAAAATAGTCTCTCTACACCAACCATTAATTAGCCATTTGGCTATTAACTCCGTGACCTTAGCTGGTTTTTCAACCATATCACAAACCAACCAGTAAATATTAAGCTTTTTAGGTACAAATTTGAAGCCATCTTCACGATAATGTTTAACTTGTCCTGTTTCCATCAGCTTCTCATTCATCAGTCCATTATCAATGGCATAAACCATCATGCTTCTTTTTACTAGCTGGTAAGTCCAACCTCCAGGACAAGCCCCCAAGTCAACCGCATTCAAACCACCTTTTAATCGTTCATCCCATTCTTCATAAGGAATAAAGATATGAAATGCTTCTTCTAATTTTAACGTAGATCGACTTGGTGCAGCGGTTGGAAATTTTAGCCTCGGAATCCCCATATAAAAAGGTGAATTATTTTGACTCAGTGAATAACCAACATAACAACTATTACTATTAATAAAAAATAAGTGAATAACGGGTCTTGATGGGTTTTCAACTTTTAATAAAATACGTTTACTTCGTAATGCCTGACGAAGGGGAACCGTAAATTTACGACAAAAACCGGAAAGAGCCTTGCCATCATTAGTATCAGCAACTTCTACACGTAGATCCCCAGCATTATCTATAAGGCCAGATAATGCATCCATGATAGGAGAGATACGATCATTATTCGGCAAATCTATTAATAAATCGCCCGAAACAAACATTTGTCTAACGAAAATTAATGTTCGAAAAGCCAAATCTTTTATTAACAATTGTGCATCACCATCTTGATAGCATTCAAAAACAACATAACCACTGTTTTCTTTAACTTTAGCAAAGCCATATACTTCTTTCTGTCCAGCTCTATCTGTAATTTCTGCAGCGCATTCTTTTTCAAATCCACAACGACAATATAAAATGATCTTATTTAGTTTTTGCATAATTGTATATTAAATTTATTAAACCGCCATAACAAGCAACAGTCACATCAATCAGATTGAACATTATCAGTATATAAAGGTGCTTCCCCTTTTGGGCGAGTCTTAAATCGTCGATGTAACCACATATATTGTTCAGGTGCTTTTAAAATTTCTTGTTCAATAACTTTATTCATAAAAGTGGCAGCAAGCACATCATCATCTATTGGATAGCCTTCAAGCTCTGAACTAACATAAACTGTATAGTGACCATTTTTCTCACGCTTAGGCGTAAAAGGGATAATGGCAGGCTCTCCTAACTTAACTAATATGCGCGTACCAACGGTAGTTGCAGCTTTTTCGACTGAAAATAGAGGTGCAAATACGCTATTTTTAGGACCATAATCATGATCCGGCGCGTACCAAAGTAACTCACCATTCTTTAGTGCGCGGATCATACCCTTTGTATTATGGCGGTCTAGCATGTATTTGTTTGACTTAAGTCTCCCTTTAAGCTGAACATAATCCATTACAGGATTATCATTTGGTCGATAAACACCCACACCTGGATGGCTCATTCCTAAAATACGTGCACCTAATTCTAATGTTAAAAAATGAATACCTATGAGCAGAACACCTTGACCCGATTGTTGTACCTTTTTAATATGAAAGTCGCCAACAATAGAAATGCGCTTGGCAAGCCGTTTATCTGACCAAAACCATGCCATGCCAGTCTCAAAAATAGCCAAACCAGTCGAAATGAAATTATCACGTAACATCTGATTACGTTCTTGTTGTGTTTTTTCAGGAAAACAAAGTTTAAGATTTTGCCTCGCCGTTTCTTTACGTTTGCCGATTAATTTCATTGAAAGTAATCCTAAGCCCTTTCCTATTCGGAAAATAATTGGATAAGGTAACAATACGATTAAATATAAAATGCCAATACCAAACCACGTTAACCAATAATGAGGGAGAAGTAAACGTTTAGTAAAAATAGGGCGAATTTCTTGATTTTGACTCATATTAAGATCAAGTTATTTATTAATAATAAAGTCGAATATTATATACCATATATTGATTTTAGGGGCAGAAAAATAAACAGATCTAGCGGCGTTATATCATCATTTTGTAACAAAATTTATATTTAAGGTAGATTATAGCTAATAATTAGAAATTAGCTATAATCAGTTCTTAAAATTGGCAGCTTTTATACTGAAACACAAAATTACCTGAAACTTTTTTACAGAAAATTAAATAGCAACAGGCGCTTTGATTGCAGGATGTGGATCATAACCAACAATTTCAAAATCATCAAACTCATAATCAAAAATTGTTGGAGGTTTACGTTTGATCGCTAGTTTTGGCAGAGCCTTTGGCTCACGGCTTAATTGTAAATGGGCTTGTTCCATATGATTAGAATAAAGATGCGTGTCGCCGCCAGTCCACACGAAGTCACCTACTTGTAATTCACATTGTTGTGCAATCATGTGAACTAACAATGAATAGCTGGCGATATTAAATGGCAATCCTAAAAATACATCACAAGAACGCTGATAAAGTTGACAAGAAAGTTTACCATTTGCAACATAAAATTGGAAAAAAGCATGACATGGAGCTAATGCCATTTGATCTAATTCTCCAACATTCCAAGCAGAAACAATCATACGCCTAGAATCAGGATCATTTTTAATTTGTCCAATTAATTGGGATATTTGATCTATTTGACGTCCATCAGCTGCTCCCCATGCGCGCCATTGTTTACCATAAACGGGACCTAAATCACCATTTCCATCGGCCCATTCATTCCAAATAGTTACCTTATTATCTTGTAGATGCTTAACATTTGTATCTCCCTTCAAAAACCAGAGCAGCTCATGAATAATTGAACGTAAATGACATCTTTTAGTCGTAACAAGAGGAAAGCCTTCTTGCAAATGAAATCGCATTTGATGCCCAAAAATAGATAGCGTACCGGTGCCAGTTCGATCTGGCTTAGGTGTACCTTCTTCTAAAATTTTCTGCATTAACGCTAAATATTGTTTCATCGTGTTTTATCCTTCTGGTTAAATCTATACGCCAATAAAAGAATAAAAATACCTCCCATAATCATTGGTAAGCATAAAATTTGCCCCATACTGATAATATTTAAAAATAAACCTAATTGTTCGTCTGGTTGTCTAAAAAATTCTATAACAAATCTAAATAAACCATAGCAAAGTAAAAATAGCCCGGATACAGCACCAGTTGGTCTTGGTTTTCGAATAAAAACATTTAAAATAATAAACAGCACAATTCCTTCAAACATCATTTCATAAAGCTGTGAAGGATGCCTTGGTAAAATACCTTTTAATTGAGAATAAAGTGAAAACCATTCTGGGTGAGACTGAACAAACATAAAATCAGCATGTGATGATGTCGGAAATAACATACCAATAGAGGAATTAGTTACTCTTCCCCAAAGTTCTCCATTAATAAAATTGCCAAATCGACCAAACATCAAACCAATAGGTACAAGAGGAGCAACAAAATCACTTACTTGCATAAAAGTTTTTTTTGCCTTTTTAGCAAAAATGGCAATAACACAAATAGCGCCAATTAAACCACCATGGAAAGACATCCCTCCTTCCCACACTTTAAACAAAATCACAGGATCTTTAATAAAAACATCAAAATTATAGAAGAAGACATATCCTAATCGCCCTCCAATAAAGAGTCCTAAAAATCCCCAGAATAATAAATTCTCAACCTGTTGTGACGTCCATTGACTATTTGGTTTAATTGCTCGACGTTTAGCTAAGTAAAGCGCACCCAGCACACCAAATAAATACATAGCACCATACCAATGGAGTGAAATAGGACCAATAGAGAAAACTATTGGATCGAAATTGGGAAATTGTAAATATTTATTCATTTTTTTATACGCTTTTTATTTTTTCGTTTATGAGAAAAGAAATTAAATCGTTTCTTCTTAGAAATACTTGTTGATGCATCTATTTCAGACTGTATAGCAAACACAGGTAAAGAAAATTCCTTCATTGCCTTTCTATAAACATCTCGTTTAAAAGCAATGACCTGTCGAATCGGATACCAATAACTGACCCATTTCCAGTCATCAAATTCAGGAGTTGAAGACATATTTAGATTAATTACCGACGCATCTGAAATTAATTCTAATAAAAACCACTTTTGCTTTTGTCCAATACAAACTGGTTGATTTTCCCAACGAATCATCCTTTTAGGTAATTTATATCGTAACCAACCATTAGTAACGGATAAAATCTTCACATCTTTTGATAATAAACCAACTTCTTCGTTTAATTCACGAAACATTGCCTGTTCAGGCGTTTCGTTTTGTTTTATTCCGCCCTGAGGAAATTGCCAAGAATTTTGCCCGTAACGGCGAGCCCAAAGCACTTGACCATACCTGTTACAAATAACTATTCCTACATTTGGACGGTAGCCATCATTATCGATCACTGACTACCTCAAAAATTAATTCTTATATAGCTAAATTGTTTCATACATACAACAATAAATAAATAAAAAAATAATAATACAATAACCATACGATTTAATTTAATTTTTTCATACTATTAAATAATTTATTGTAGTAATATTACTTAATATAAACAATTCTGCTATACTATTTGATGTTTTTTTATAAAAAGCAAAAAAGCCCAGCATCACTGCTGGGCTCTCTCTAAATTTAAAAGTCTGGCGGCACCCTACTCTCACATGGGTAATACCCACACTACCATCGGCACTACGGCGTTTCACTTCTGAGTTCGGCATGGGGTCAGGTGGGACCACCGCGCTATTACCGCCAGACATATCCTGTCTTCTCTTCTTCTACATCAATGATGCTATAATAAAATATTATACCTCTTCACCATCAATATCTCAATCCAGAACAAACTGCTTTATCATTCTTTAATCAACCTCAGTCAACCTAGAATATTAAAAACTCTCGCGTAACCCCAAAACAACTCCGAGTTGTAAGGTTAAGACTCTCGGTTCATTAGTATCAGTTAGCTCAATGTATCACTACACTTACACACCTGACCTATCTACGTCTTAGTCTCAAACGGACCTTACTGAATCTCTTCAGGGAAAACTCATCTCGAGGCTAGTTTCGTACTTAGATGCTTTCAGCACTTATCTATTCCGCACGTAGCTACCGGGCAATGCAATTGGCATCACAACCCGAACACCAGCGGTGCGTTCACTTCGGTCCTCTCGTACTAGAAGCAAACCCTCTCAATTTTCCTACGCCCATGGCAGATAGGGACCGAACTGTC
>NZ_LZGS01000037.1 GCF_001690495.1 Gilliamella sp. App4-10 | reverse complement strand
GTTATGGTCATTATCACTATTATCCTCACCATGAGTGTGTGGATTTCCCTGTCCGTTGCTCGCTAAGCCTTGATAGTGCTCAGCATAACGATAGTCGCTGCCATAGGTGGTCAGGTCTTTGGGTTGAGTGTTAACTTCTCCCTGTAAATTGGCGAGGGCATCACGGTAGTTATAGTCTTGTACCTTGACTGAGGAGACCACCACTTCGCTATGCAGGCTGATATCCCACACACTTTCAACGCCCCTATCGAGCGTGCCACTGGGTGGTTTATCGTCAATATTAGCCACCTGCGCATAGCCTTGCTCATAATCACTTAACACCATTACATCACAGTGGCGCTCGGCGTGGGTTTCAAAGCGAAACCAGATACCCACATCGGCCAATAAGCGTTGAATAAATTCAAGGTCACTCTCTTGCCACTGCGTGATAAACTCCCGCTCAGGATAGCTCTCTTTTAACTCTAGACGGTAATCAATGCCCGTCAAACCATGACTGCGCAGCACTTCTTCAACTACACTCACCACGCTTTGCTGTTGAAATATGGCACTATGTTGCCCAATAGCCAGCCGTGCTAAACACGAAGATAATACCACCTGATAATGGGCTTCCTCTTTATTGACCGATAACAGACTAAACTCAGTAATCACCCCATGCAAGGTGCGTTTATCATTCACCGACGGTAAGTCACTTAATGATGAGATTGTTGACATTACGCTTTGATACGGTTGATGGATAACAGGATTAAAAGAGAATGTGGCTTTTTGATTAAGCACTGAATCAATGGATAACGCTTTGTCAGCGCTGGTAAAAGTAATCACATAACGCCAAGGCTGGTTTAACGACTCATTACCGTCAACATGCCAAACCGAAATCGGCGAGCGCAGCCCCTCAACAGTTAAGCTATAGCGATTATGGCTAACGCCCCCTAAACCCGTCACTAATCCGTCCCCAAATTCACCGATTAAGTGATTAAGCGTGTTGTCCATATTGTTTTCCTATTTTCCCTAAAATCTCTATATTTTATTGTTAATGAGGTGATTGGCTTATCGTTATTTATAGTATTGTTTTAAGCATAAACGATAATGGAAACAGAGTATAAACCATTATGAGGTAAAATTTAATGGTTTTTAATTAATGTGTTATTTAATATGAATAATTGTGTTGATTGAATAAGTATGATTTTGCTGTTAAAAGCTTTGTTGAAAAGAAATAGGCAAATTAACTTTTTATAACTTAAGCATTTTTAAAAGGTTGCAACACTATTGAGTTGTAACCTTCTATTTATGACAAACCATCAAAAGCCAATTATTGACCGATACGGCGTGTTAATTCAATAACACGGATTTTTGCCAACGCTTTTGATAGTTCTGCAGATGCTTGTGCAAATGACATATCATCGCTTGGGTGATTTATATGTTCTTGCGCTTGTCTTACTGCTTCTTGTGCTCTTGCTTCATCTAAATCTTCACCACGGATAGCGGTATCAGCTAAGATAGTGACGATATTAGGTTGAACCTCTAAGATGCCTCCAGACAGATAGATAAACTCTTCTTCACCATCCGCTTTCACAATGCCTACCATGCCTGGTTTTATGGTTGTGAGTAGGGGGGTATGACCAGGATAAATCCCAAGTTCACCTTCTTTACCTGTCACTCTGATTCGCTGAACATCACCCGAAAACAGGTGAGATTCAGCACTAACAACTTCTAATTGATAGGAAGTTAGTGCCATAATACGATCTCCATTAATATGATGTGCTCTATGAATCTCTTAGAGAGATTTTGCTTTCTCAATCGCTTCATCAATTGAACCAACCATATAGAATGCTTGTTCAGGGATGTGGTCATAATCACCGTTCATGATTCCTTTAAATGCACTAATCGTGTCTTTCAAAGGTACATATTTTCCTGGTGAACCAGTGAATACTTCTGCAACAAAGAATGGTTGAGATAAGAAACGCTGAATTTTACGAGCACGAGCAACGATCAATTTATCATCTTCTGATAACTCATCCATACCAAGAATCGCAATAATATCTTTTAATTCTTGATAACGTTGTAGAATTGACTGAACACCACGGGCACAATCATAGTGCTCTTGACCAACCACTAAAGGATCTAATTGACGACTAGTTGAATCTAAGGGATCCACTGCCGGATAGATACCTAAAGAAGCAATTTGTCGGCTCAATACGATCGTTGCATCTAAATGAGCAAAGGTTGTTGCTGGTGATGGGTCAGTCAAGTCATCTGCTGGTACATAAACGGCTTGGATTGAAGTGATCGAACCTGTTTTAGTTGATGTAATACGCTCTTGTAGTAAGCCCATTTCTTCGGCTAATGTTGGTTGATAACCCACCGCCGATGGCATACGACCTAATAATGCTGATACTTCAGTACCGGCTAAGGTATAACGGTAAATATTATCGATGAATAATAAAACGTCTTTACCTTCGTCACGGAATTTTTCAGCCATAGTTAAACCCGTTAATGCAACACGTAAACGGTTTCCTGGTGGCTCATTCATCTGACCATAAACTAACGATACTTTATCAAGTACGTTTGATTCTTTCATTTCGTGGTAAAAGTCATTACCTTCACGGGTACGTTCACCCACACCAGTAAATACTGAGTAACCAGAGTGTTCGATAGCGATATTACGGATTAATTCCATCATATTAACGGTTTTACCTACACCCGCCCCACCGAATAGACCTACTTTACCCCCTTTAGCAAATGGACAAATTAAGTCGATAACTTTTATACCAGTTTCAAGTAACTCTGTTGAGTTTGCAAGTTCTTCATAGGTTGGTGCTGCGCGATGAATCGCCCAACGTTCTTCTTCACCAATTGGACCCGCTTTATCGACAGGATCACCAAGTACATTCATAATACGACCCAGTGTTTTTGTCCCCACTGGTACTTCAATGCCGTGGCCTGTGTTTCTAACTTTAAGTCCACGTCTTAAGCCATCAGATGACCCCATTGCGATGCAACAAACAACGCCACCACCTAATTGTTGCTGAACTTCCAGAACTAATTTTTCAGTGCCTGTTTCCACTTCTAATGCATCATATACCTTTGGTACTGCATCTTCTGGGAATTCGACATCAACCACCGCACCGATGATCTGGACAATCTTTCCAGTAGCCATTTTTAATCCTCTACGTCTTTTTCTTAACTATAAGCCAATATTTAGCACTAACCTGAAACAGCGGCTGCACCGGATACAATATCAATCAATTCATTCGTGATAGCACCTTGACGTGCTTTGTTGTACACAATTTGTAATTCATTAATTAGGTTTGCACCGTTATCTGTTGCCGCTTTCATGGCTACCATTCTTGCTGCTTGTTCACTCGCTAAATTATCAACCACTGCTTGGTAGACTTGTGATTCAATATAGCGACGTAAAATCACATCTAATAGTGATTTAGCATCAGGCTCATAAATATAATCCCATGATGAAGCTTTAAGTTCTTTATCTTCTGATGGTGGTAATGGTAATAATTGCTGGATTGTTGGCTTTTGTGACATAGTATTAATAAATTTGTTAGTAACGATATATAATTTATCAATTTTACCGTTGTCATATGCCTCAAGCATTGTTTTTACCGGACCAATTAAATCGGATAAATTGGGTTCATCCCCCAAGTTAGTCACTTGGGTTAAGATGTTTGCTTTTACTGATGAGAAAAACGAAACACCACGCGAACCAACTAAAGCAACATCAGCTTCAACACCTTTTTCCTGCCATGCTGACATGTCAGCAATGACAGTTTTAAATAGATTGATATTTAAACCACCACATAAACCACGATCGGTTGAAATAATAAGGTAGCCAACTCGCTTTACATCTCTTTCTTCTAAATAAGGATGTTTGGCGCCTATCTGAGCTAACGCTAAATGTCCAATTACTTCGCGGATCATTTCGGCATAGGGTCGACTAGCGGCCATTCTATCTTGTGTTTTGCGCATTTTAGAATTGGCAACCATTTCCATTGCTTTAGTGATCTTTTGCGTACTTTGGATACTGGCAATCTTTGTTCTAATCTCTTTTGCATTAGCCATTTGTTACCTCACCCTTACCAAGTTTGAGTCGATTTAAAGCTTTCAAGTAATGCTTTTAGCTTACTTTCAATCTCATCATTGTAATTACCGGTCTCGTCGATTAATTTGACAAAATCGGCATATTGACTATGGGCATAAGCAAGTAATGCTGTTTCAAATGGTAATACTTTAGCCAATTCTACATCTTCAAGATAACCACGTTCAGCGGCGTAAAGTACAATTGCTTGTTCAGCAACAGTCATTGGTGAGTATTGCTTTTGTTTTAACAATTCGGTTACTTTTTCACCGTGGCTTAATTGGTTTCTTGTTGCTTCATCTAAGTCAGATGCAAATTGAGAGAATGCAGCTAATTCACGATACTGTGCAAGCGCAGTACGAATACCACCTGATAGTTTTTTCATTATCTTCGTTTGTGCAGCACCACCCACACGTGAAACCGAAATACCTGGGTTAACCGCAGGACGGATACCTGAGTTAAATAGGCTAGTTTCAAGGAAAATCTGACCATCAGTAATCGAAATTACGTTAGTTGGTACGAATGCCGAAACGTCACCTGCTTGAGTTTCAATAATTGGTAATGCTGTTAATGAACCGGTTTTGCCCTTAACTTCGCCTTTTGTGTACTCTTCAACATAAGTTTCGTTCACACGCGCTGCACGTTCAAGTAAACGAGAGTGAAGATAAAATACATCACCCGGGTAAGCCTCACGTCCTGGTGGACGACGAAGTAATAACGAAATTTGACGATAAGCAACCGCTTGTTTAGATAAATCATCATAAACAATTAATGCATCTTGACCACGATCACGGAAGTATTCACCCATTGCACAACCCGCATAGGGTGCTAAGTATTGTAACGCAGCTGATTCAGACGCCGATGCCACAACCACAATTGTGTTTTTAAGTGCACCATAATCTTCAAGTTTACGCACAACATTGGCAATTGTTGATTGTTTTTGACCAATGGCAACATAAATACATTTTACACCAGAGTCACGTTGGTTGATGATTGCATCAACAGCAAGCGCTGTTTTACCGGTTTGACGGTCACCAATGATAAGCTCACGTTGCCCTCGACCAATTGGAATCATTGAGTCAACAGCTTTATAACCAGTTTGTAATGCTTGGTCAACCGATTTACGATCGATAACACCTGGCGCAACAACTTCGACTGGTGAATAACCATCATTTTGAAGTGAGCCTTTACCATCAATTGGCTCGCCTAGCGTATTAATAACGCGACCTAATAAACCCTCACCAACGGGTACTTGTAAAATACGACCTGTACATTGTACTTTCATACCTTCGGACAAGTCTTCGTATGGTCCCATGACCACCGCACCGACAGAGTCTCTTTCAAGGTTTAATGCCATTGCATATCGGTTACCTGGTAATGCAATCATTTCACCTTGCATTACATCTGTTAATCCGTGGATTCGAAGAATACCATCACTTACCGATATGATAGTTCCTTCATTGTGAGCATCACTCACAATATTGAACTGAGCTATTCGCTCTTTAATTAGTTCACTTATTTCAGTTGAATTTAGCTGCATTATCAGTCCCCTTAAGACTGTAGAGCGTCATTTAAACGATTTAAACGCCCTCTGATACTACTATCAATAACCATGTCGCCCGTACGAATAATAAAACCAGAAATGAGCGTTTTATCTATATGACATTTTAGTTTTACTTTTCGTGATAAACGTTTTTCGACAGCGACAGAAATCTTATTAAGTTGTTCATTTGTTAGCTCACTGGCAGAAATGACTTCCACATCTGCTTGTGATTCTTTATCTAAACAATATTGCTCAAACAAGGTTAATACTTCAGGTAGGAGTGATAACCGTTTGTTTTCAGCCATAATCTTAATAAAGTTAGTGCTAAACTCATCTAACACATCTTGACAGATGTTGATGAGTAAATTAGCCACCGAATCGGTTTTCATGTCAGATGTTAAAATACTTCTTATTTGAGTATCTTTACTCACTTCAGATGTCAACACTAACATTTTATGCCATGATTCGATGCTGTTTTTTTCTACCGCAAAATCAAAAGCGGCTTTAGCATAAGGGCGAGCAATCGTAATTAAGTCAGCCATTGCTCTATTCTCCTTATAGTTCAGCTACGAGTTTATCAATGATGTCGCTATTTGCGGCTTCATTAACAGAACGTTGAATAATTTTTTCTGCACCAGCAATAGCAAGTGTAGCAACTTGTTGTTTGAGCTCTTCTTTAGCTCGTTTACGTTCGGCTTCTACTTCAGCAAGTCCTTGAGCAACAATTCGTTCTTTTTCACGAGAAGCTTCTTGTTTTGCTTCTTCAAGAATGGCTGCTTTACGTTTGTTGGCTTGCTCAATAATTGCATTAGCCTCAACCTTAGCCTGTTGCATTATGTCAGATGTATTTGCTTTGGCTAATTCCAAATCTTTTTTTGCTGTTTCTGCTGAAGCAAGTCCTTCGGCTATCTCTTTTTGGCGTTTTTCAATTGCGCTAATAACAGGAGGCCAAACAAACTTCATACAGAACCAAACAAACAATACAAATGTAATTGCTTGGCCGAGGAGCGTTGCGTTCATATTCATGACACGATTCCTCTTAAATTTTTATTAGCCTGCGACAGCAAAAATAACATAAAGTGCAATACCCACACAGATCATTGGGATAGCATCAACTAGGCCCATAACAATAAAGAATTGAGCACGTAACATAGGCATTAATTCTGGTTGGCGAGCAGCGCCCTCTAAAAATTTGCCACCTAATAAACCAATACCAACTGCACCACCAATTGCAGCTAATCCCATCATAATGCCTGCGGCTACAAATAACATACTATCCATTATATACTCCAGTTTATTATCAAAAAAATATTAAAATTAATGATCTTCCGTTGCCGATGCCATAGCTAAATAGACGATCGTCAACACCATAAAAATAAAAGCTTGTAACGTAATTATTAAAATATGGAAAATGGCCCATGGTAACGATAATACCCACTGTGACCACCAAGGTAATAACGCAGCTATTAAGATGAAGATAAGTTCACCAGCATACATATTCCCGAAAAGTCGAAGTCCTAAAGAAACAGGTTTAGCTAATAGGCTAACTAATTCAAGTACTAAATTGATAGGCGCAAATACCCAGTGATTAAATGGGTGCAAGGTATATTCTTTGATAAAGCCTGAAATACCTTTGTACTTGATTGAATAAATGATGATAAGTGCAAACACGCCTAAAGACATTGACATGGTAATGCTAACATCTGCGGTTGGTACCACTCTTAAATGTGATAGACCTAAATATTGACCTGCATAAGGTAAAAAATCAACCGGGATAAGATCCATTAAATTCATTAAGAAAACCCAAATAAACACTGTTAATGCTAACGGCGCAATGAGCTTATTTTGACCGGTAAACATGTCCTTTACTGTATTGTTGACAAATTCAAAGATCATTTCTACTGCACATTGTAGTTTACTTGGTACGCCACTGGTTGCTTTTTTTGCTACGCGATGGAATATCCATAAAAAAATAACACCCAGTAGGATCGAAAAGAACAATGAGTCAAGATTAAAGGTCCAAAAACCAGAACCGACTTGCAAGTTCTCAAGATGATGCTTGATATAAGCTTGTGGTGAAGCTGGAGAGGAAACTGACATATAACCCTCTTAACCTATTTCTAAAAATAAAAATATTGCTCATGCTTTCGTTTGAAAGATATAAGCAATTGCTGTAATAATCCGAAGTTGCTATTTTAAACCTAATTGCCTATATTAAGTCAACCTTTGATTAAAAAAACTAAGAATTTAGACACTTTTTACTAATTTTGTGTAAATATGCGTAACTTTGCGTATTATTTCAAATCCAATATTACTAAACCACAGTTTGATTAATGAGCATTATTAATGCTATTTTTAAGCTTTAACCGTGGTGGCGATAGTTTCGGCCAATTTTTGTACTTCAACTTTATTGATGCCTTCAACCATGACGCGAATTAGTGGTTCTGTTCCTGATTTACGGATCAATACCCGACCATGATGACCAAGTTGTTTTTCTGCTTGCTCAATTGCCGATTTTACCGTATCACTATTGAGCGGATCATGTTCGCCTGAAAATTGAACATTAATTAATATTTGTGGCAACATTGTCATGCCACTGCACAAATCTGCCAACGACATGTCATTACGTACCATTGCCGCTAGTACTTGTAAACCAGCAACAATACCATCACCCGTGGTGGTTTTATCTAATAGTAAAACGTGCCCCGAATTTTCAGCACCTAAGCGCCAATTTTTCTCGACTAATTTTTCAAGTACATAACGATCGCCTACTTTGGCTCGCACAAAAGGAATACCAAGCTTTTTAAGCGCTATCTCAAGCCCCATATTGCTCATTAAAGTGCCGACAACGCCGCCTTTTAGTTGACCTTGTCTTAATGCTTCGCGTGCAATGATGTAGATAATTAAATCACCATCAATTTTGCAACCTTTATGATCAACCATAATGATGCGATCGCCATCGCCGTCTAATGCAAAACCTAAATCGGCCTTTTCATCAATCACACTTTTAGCTAATGCTTTTACGTCAGTTGCACCACAGTTTTCGTTGATATTAACCCCATTAGGCTCACAGCCAATTTTAATCACTTGTGCACCAAGCTCTCGTAATACTTTAGGCGCGATGTGATAGGTAGCGCCATTTGCACAATCAACAACAATTTTTAATCCTGCCAAACTTAAATCATGATCGAATGTACTTTTACAAAATTCGATATAACGACCTGCTGCATCGGTGATACGGCTTGCTCGGCCGAGTTGTTTGGATTCTACGCAATCGATCTTTTTTTCAAGTTCGGCTTCGATCTCTAATTCGATGGTATCATCAAGCTTTTTTCCTTCGGTTGAAAAGAACTTAATACCATTATCATAAAAAGGATTGTGTGAGGCTGAAATGACTACACCAGCATCAGCACGGAAAGTGCGAGTTAAATATGCAATGGCTGGAGTTGGCATGGGTCCTGTAAAAGCAGCGGCAACGCCTGCGGAAGCAAATCCTGCTTCTAGTGCTGATTCAAGCATATAGCCTGAAATGCGGGTATCTTTACCGATTAATACTTTTTTAACGCCATCTTTGGCAAGCACACGACCCGCTGCCCAGCCTAATTTGAGCGCAAAATCTGGTGTGATAGGATACTCTCCAACTTTACCGCGAATCCCATCGGTACCAAAATATTTTCGTTTAGACATCTAATTCCCTCACACTAATAGTATTGTTTTTGATAACGTTTTATCTGCAACACTTTATTTTATTGCAAATATAACCACTATCTTTTGATAAACACATATTTTAAGTTGTAAAAACTTTCAGGAAAGTATACCGTTTAGTATAAACTTACTCTCGATTATCATTAGCAAATTTTAATAATACTTGGCTCTCTTTAATAAAACGCTCTGCGTAAGAGCCAAACCAAGCGGTAACTTCATTAAAATTCTGGATAAATTTTGTTTTATCGCGGTGTTCAATTATTTTAACCATTTGCCCAAATCGTTCGTAATAGCGTTTGATTAATTCGATATTATCATCCGAAGCCATAATGATATCGGCATAAAGCTCAGGATCTTGAGCAAATAAGCGCCCTACCATCATCAGTTCAAGCCGATAAATCGGTGAGGAAAGTGCGATCAATTGTTCTAAATCAGCCTGTTCACGTTGCAAATTAACGCCATACGAAAAAGAAGTAAAGTGTCGTAATGCTTGGATGAACGACATGCATTTGTCATGCTCTTTGGCATCAATAGCACATAAATTAGCCCCCCAAATACGCATTTGTTCAATTAGCCATTGGCATTTATCTGGGTATCGACCTTCACAGTAAACAATAATTTGTTTGGCTAAATTGGATACATCTGGACCAAACATCGGGTGTAAACCGACAACAGGACCATGATGTTTATCAAGCATAGCTTGGAGTGGTTTGGCTTTTATAGATGTAAAATCCGTTAAAATACAATCTTTCGGTAATTGTGGTAGTTGTTTAATGATTTCACAAGTTTTGTTAATAGGCACAGTCACAATCACTGCCGCTGCATCGGCGACCACTTCGGCAGCTTGATGCATCGTTTTTGATCCTAATGTTTTAACCTGATAGCCAGATAAAGCAAATAAGTGAGCAAATAATCGCCCCATTTGCCCATTGCCGCCAACAATAACTATCGATCCTTGACCTCTATAGACTTTTTTAAAGCCTTTATCATTTTCGCTAATATAAGACTCACGCATTAAACGACGTAAAATATCTTCAATCAATGCGGGTGATATACCTGCTTTTTCAGCTTCTTGACGCCTTTTAGCTAGCATTTCTGCTTCACGCTTAGGATCGTAAATAGGAATACCGTGTTTGCTTTTTACTTCGCCAACTTCGGCAACTAATGCTAATCGCTTGGTAATTAAAGATAAAATAGATTTATCAACTTCATCGATTTTATTGCGCAAGGCAAGTAATTCCGTAGACATATTCGGTGATTCCTTTTATCACAAATGGTGGCTTTTATTGTAATAGCTTAACAGTATATCGTATTTTTGTTACGATGCGTATTTAGAACATGGAAACAAATACAATAAATTTATTATGAAAGTTATCTCGTTTAATATTAATAGCCTTCGCGCGCGAATTCATCAATTAGCAGCAATTATTGATACTCACCAACCAGATATTATTGGTTTACAAGAAACGAAGGTTCATAACGATCAGTTTCCTATTGACGAATTAGCACAGTTTGGTTATCACTTATATTATCACGGACAAAAAAGTCACTATGGAGTGGCGTTATTAACTAAGCAAAAACCATTGTCCGTACAGTATGGCTTTCCAACCGATAGTGATGATGCGCAATGTCGTTTGATTATGGCTGAGCTACCAACTAGTCAAGGCAATTTGACGGTAATTAATGGTTATTTTCCTCAAGGTGAAAGTTTACATCATGAAATTAAATATCCTGCTAAACGTAAATTTTATCAGGATTTAATAACCTATATAAATCAGCAACAATTAAGCTGTCAGTTATCTTTAATTATGGGTGATATGAATATTTGCCCAACCGATTTAGATATTGGAATTTTAGAAGAGAGCCGTAAACGTTGGCTACGCACAGGTAAATGTTCATTTTTGCCGGAAGAACGTGAATGGATGAATAGTATAATGTCGCTCGGTTTTATTGATACTTACCGCAATACTCACCCAACTGAGCTTGAATATTCTTGGTTTGATTATCGTTCTAAAGGTTTTGAGACCCATACTGGGCTAAGAATCGATTTAATATTAGCAAGCCAAAAAATGATGGCGCATTGCAAGCAAACTGGGATTGATTATGATATTCGTGCAATGGAAAAGCCATCTGATCATGCGCCAATTTGGGCTCAGTTTGATTTAGTTTAAACTTATCTAGTTATAAAAGGATAACCGCATGCAAAACAGTTCTATTTTATCGGTCAAAGATCTTAATCAAATGGTTAAAGAGCTGCTTTGTGATGCTATTGGTCAAATTTGGTTAATGGGAGAAATTTCAAACTTTTCACGTCCATCATCAGGACATTGGTATTTTTCATTAAAAGACGATAGCGCACAAGTGCGCTGTGCCATGTTTCGCAATAGTAATTTTCGTGCCGGTTTTTCACCACAAAATGGGCAGCAGGTTTTAGTCAGGGCAACAGTGACACTATATGAAGCGCGCGGTGAATATCAGCTGGTTATTGATAAAATTCAACCGGCAGGTGTGGGATTATTGCAGCAAAAGTTTGAACAGCTAAAACAAAAACTGTCTGATGAGGGCTTATTTGATCCTATTTATAAACAACCATTACCTGAAAATATTCGTACCGTTGGTATTATTACTTCGTCAACGGGGGCTGCACTACATGACATTTGTCAGATATTAAAACGCCGTGATCCCAGTTTGGATTTGATTATTTACCCAACGCAAGTGCAAGGCAGCGAAGCGGCAGGGCAAATTGCAAAGATGATTCACATTGCCAATATTCGTCAAGAATGTGATGTTTTAATCGTTGGACGAGGTGGTGGCTCGCTTGAAGATTTATGGTCATTTAATGAAGAAGTGGTGGCAAGGGCTATTTATTCTAGTCAATTACCCATTGTGAGCGCAGTTGGGCATGAAATTGATTTTACGATTGCCGATTTTGTGGCTGATATGAGAGCAGCAACGCCATCAGCGGCAGCAGAGCTTGTGAGCCGAGATAGTTTAGAACAAGTAAAACGCTTACAAGTTCAAGAACAGCATTTATCCATGGCAATGGATTATTATTTAATGCAATGCCGAGAAAAACTCAATAAATGGCGTCATCAATTACAAACTCAGCATCCACAAGCAAAACTAGAAAAACAATTGAATCAACTATTAAGCTGCCGTCATTCACTCTATGACAATATTCAGCAATATTTACTTAAACTATCAAATCGTCATAATTCACTAGATAGACGATTATTACGAGTATCGCCACAAAATAACATGACTTATTTAGGGCAAGTGGTATGGCAAAAACAGCAGCAACTCATTAATTTAATTAAGCAAAAGTTAACAGAATCACAACATCAATTTGTTTTGCAAACTTCCCAACTCAATAGTGTCAGCCCACTTGCTACACTTGAGCGGGGCTATTCAGTCACTACCAGCCAAAACAACTCAGTGGTGCGTGGCTTTGAGCAAGTTACTGTCGGTGATTTTATAATAACAAGGCTAAAAAAAGGCAAGCTGGTTAGCCAAATTACTGAAATAAAAAAATAGGTAAAGACTAGAACAAATTGCAAGCTATTTACTGAAAAAATTATTGATATTTATCTTAATTTTAATAATAAAATTGTTTTGCAAATCAATATCTACAAGGCATAATAAAGGCAAATTTATTGAAATTTGATTATTACTAAGTAATATATCATAAGGAGTTATAATGAAAAAACTTACCTTAATGGTAATCTTTTGTGCATTAACGTTACAAGGTTGTGTTGCTGCAGTGATTGGGGCAGGTGCAGGAGCTACAGCAAAAGTTGCAACAGATCCTCGTACTGCTGGAACTCAAGTTGATGATACTACCCTTAATTCACGTATGGGGATGAAAATAAAGAATCATGGACCAACTTTTATCGGATCACGGATTTTATCAAGCGTTTATAATGGAAATATTCTTTTAACTGGACAAGCAAATAGTCAACAAATTGAAAAAGCCGAAAACCTTGCTTATCAAGTTGAAGGGGTAAAAAAAGTCTATAACCAAATTCGTATTGGTCAACCAGTTAGTGCCGGTACTGTTACGAATGATACATGGATAACCACTAAAGTTAAATCTCAGTTCATTTTAGATGCCAAAACAAAAGCGCGTAATATCAAAGTCGTAACCGAAAATAGTGAAGTGTTTTTAATTGGTATTGTTACGCCAGAAGAAGGTAAAACTGCTGCTGAAATTGCAAGTAAAGTTAATGGCGTAAAAAAAGTTATAACACTATTTACTTATCCTGAAAATTAAACAGTAACTATATGAACGACAGGGGGGCGCATTAGCCAGCCCCCTTTTTTATGCCACCGATTTTATACGTTCAATTAATTTGGCAAGTCCGTGCAAACGTGATTGGCTGAGCTGATCAGAAATTTTTAACTGACTTAATAGGGATTGAAAATCGATTGCTGCAATTTCTTGTGCTGTTTTGTGATTGGCAATGATGATTAAAATGGCTAATAACCCTTTCACAATTCGCCCTTCACTATCGCCACTAAAAATATAGGTATTATCTGCTTGTTTTTGATAAATCAGCCAAACTCGGTTTTCGCAACCATTAACTTGATTTTGCGCTGTCTTTAGTTGTTCATGAAAATCAGGTAATTGCTTTGCTAACATTACCAACTGCCGATAACGATCTTGCCAAGTATGTTGCTTTGCAAATAACTCAGTTAAACTTTGCTGTGATAGCATAATATTGACCTATTTATGGTTGACTATTTTGTAAAAAACTTTCAGGAATCTATACCATTTAGTATAGAATTATACCAATATTTCAATCGCACTTTGCAATACTGAAATAAATTTCTCCACATCTTGCTGATTATTATATGGCATTAATGATAGACGAATTGCACCATGGCAACCTAATTTACTCATCAAAGGCTGAGCACAAAACTCGCCTGTGCGGATCGCAATATTTTGTTCACTTAACAAGATAGCAATATCATTATGATGAATATTGTTAAGATTAAACGTGATGATCGGGCTACTATCCACACTATAAAATTGAATATCCGCAAATTGGTTTAGTTGTGATTTTGCGTAGAAAGCGAGCTGCTTTGTGTAGTTCTCTGCTTGCTTATTATCCCAACTTTTTAACCATTCAAGTGTTGCATTAAAACCAAGAATGCCAGCAATATTGGGTGTACCTGCTTCAAATTTATAGGGAGGATCTTCTTGAATAAAATCATTAAACGAGGTGCTTTTTAGCATTTTACCGCCACCATGCCAAACCGACATTTGCTCAAATAAGGCTTTTTTACCATATAAAACACCAAGACCCGTTGGTCCATACAATTTATGCGCTGAAAAAGCATAAAAATCGATATCTAATTGCTGAGCATCAAGCGCATGATGAACTATGCCTTGAGCTCCATCAACAACTAAAATCGCATTATGTTGATGCACAAGGTGGCTAATTGTTGCTAAATCAGGACAAAATCCAGTTACGTTTGACATTTGGGTTATTGCAACAAGTTTAGTTTTTACTGACAATAGTGATAATAATTCATCAATATCCGATGACCATTTTATGACTTTAGCACCCGTTTGCTTAGCAACAATTAGCCAAGGTAATAAATTGCTATGATGCTCTAATTCACTCACAATAATTTCATCATCAGGTTGTAGCAATGGGCGAGCATAGCTTTGCGCAATGAGGTTGATTGATTCAGTTGCTCCGCGAGTCCAGATAATTTCAGTGCTGTTATTAGCATGAATTAAATCGGCAACATTTTGCCTTGCCTTATCAATTGTTGCGGTGACTTGCAAGGCAGTATTATGCAAACTACGCTGGGCTGTTGCGGTATTTTCTAAATAGTAGGCAAGCGTTGCATCAATCATCTGTTGTGGTTTAAGTGCGGTTGCTGCCGAGTCAAGATAGACGCTTTCACTATTAAGTGCAGGGAAATTTGCCCTAAATTGTTCAGGCAGAAAATATTTATTGGGTAAGTTCAAGTCCGGCAATACCATTCCAGTAACCATTACAATCTCGTTTATGTTCAATTTGCAGTGGATTTAATCCATCTTCGTTAGCTTTAAACTGCTTTACAATATCGAGTGTTTCAAGACCAAGTGGTGAAATTCTTACGATATCGACTAAACCTTTCATCTCTTTGAGATTATTACCTAAGTTATAACAATAACCACTTTGAGTCTGAATACCGTTTAACACAAATACTTTCTGCTGTTCTTGTGAGAACACTTCACGACCAACCGGATACTTAATGCAGCAAGTTTCACACTTATCTTTTGGTTTATCTTCCGATCTTGCGGTAAAACAGCGAGCCGAATAAGCTAAGGGTAAATAGCCGTAACTGAAAACTTCAACGTCAAAATTTCGTTCAACATTTAAACTTTCAAGCTGATTAAGTACATTCGCTAACCAGTCACGAGAAAGCTCAACTGGCATACACCAACGTACCATCCCTTGTTTTTGTAATAATCTTAATGTTAATGCGTTATAACAGTTAATAGCAGGGCCTGCAACAAATGGTAATTTATGCTCCTGCGCAATATTAATGGCGGCTAAATCATTTGCTTCTACTAAAAAATCGCCATTATTCACTAACTGCCGTAAGTCGTTTAATTCTGATGGCGCTTCAAGTAACGCTAAGGTTGAAAGTACCACTTGTTTGCCCGATTTAGCAATCTCTTTTGCGAGTTCAAGCCAGTTTGGCACTTTCATTTCACGGCGTTTAGTACACACCGTTTCGCCCATATAAATAATATCGGCTTCGCTATTTTTTGCGGCGTGATAAAACGCTTCTGTTGTGGTTTTAGGCCAATAATAAAGCACTGGTCCTAATGCGTATTTCATAGTTTTGCTCACTATATTTATGTTAGATTTACTCACTAATTAAAGCTGACGCTACTGGTTCATTGCATAGGCAAAATTGAGAAAAGACTAAAGCATGTCCTTTTAAGAATTATCTTTCGATAATTAATGTTACCCTATTGCCATTTACGGTGATAAGCACCTAATGTTGTTTGTGTTCCTTCTGATACTGAACCAAGCATATCCATCCAACTTTTTTCTGCTTGGTATGATTGCGGATTAGCTTTATAGCGATCGATAGCTTGTCGCCATACTTTAGTCACTTGCTCGACATAAGCAGGGCTACGTTGACGCCCTTCAATTTTAACCGAGGCAATATTAGCAGCAAACAGTTCAGGTAATAGCTCAATGGTATTTAGGCTGGTTGGTTCCTCGATTGGATGATAAAGCGCGTCACCAACAAAATAACGCCCTTTACATAGGGTTGGATAACCTGCATTTTCGCCTTTTTTATGGCAATCAATTAACACATTATTCAATCGTGACTCAAGGCCTTTTTCGGTCTCTTCCCAACGGACAAATTTAGCTGGCGAACAAGCCCCAACAGTATTAGGCGATTCACCGGTTAAATAAGATGACAAATAGCAGCGACCTTCCGCCATAATGCACAGGCTACCAAAAGCAAACACTTCAAGTGGAACAGGGGAAACTTGTGATAGTTGTTTGACTTGATGTATCGAAAGTACACGCGGTAACACTATGCGATGTACCTGAAAATTATTATAGTAAAACTTAATCGACTCTTCATTGGTCGATGACGCTTGCACAGAAACATGACGCTCAAGATTAGTATATTTTTCAGCGGCATAATCAAGCATAGCCAGATCGGCAATAATTAACGCATCAGCACCAATATTGGCTGCAGTATCAACCGCATATTGCCAACGCTGAAAATTTTCTGGGTGGGCAAAAGTATTAATGGCAATATGTAACTTTTTGCCACGTTTATGTACATAATCAGATGCTTCAATCAATCGCTTCTCATTAAAATTTAAACCAGCAAAATGACGGGCATTGGTATCATCTTTTAAACCAATATAAACAGCATCAGCGCCATTATCAATGGCCACTTTTAGTGATGGTAAAGATCCTGCTGGACAAAGGAGTTCCATAATTATTCCTAACTTGATTTCGGTAGTTTAAACGCCCTGTATTATGCAATAATTCCGAGTGTAATGCGAATAGAAAGCAATGTTACGGACAAAAAAGTAGTATCTGTTAAATAGTCATGTTAATTTCTATCAAAAAAGAGATATTAGTCATGAGCATAATTAAAAACATTTAATCATCAAAACGTTGAATGTAACCTTTAGCTCGTGTTGTTGAGTCATAAAAAATACTTTTATGACAATATGCTGCTAGATTGGTGCATTTAAAACGGTTAAAACAGTATTTATAAAAAATGTTTTTACTTAGACTGGAAGTCTAATGTAGTATTTATCCGTTTATTATAAATACAAATTAAATTGTGTATTGTTAAAATTGACGTTCATTCCAAACCTCTGCGTGCAATATATTCAAACCGATATTGGAAACCCCTTAAATATTGAATACTGTATTCAAATATTTCCCCACTAACTAATTCACTGGTCGAACGTAGGCGTAGTACAGGATAGTTTGTTTCGATATTTAAATGCTTAGCAACAATGCTAGTAGCTAAAACGGGCTTTAAGTCTTGCTTGCTATGGGATATCTGATAACCTTTTTGTTTTTCAATATAGTGATATTTTGATGTCTGCATTACTTTAACACTAAGATCAGTAAATAGTGATAATGGCATATAACTTTGTTCTAAAATTTCAGGTTCATCATCAATTGTTCTAATACGTACTATAGAATATACCTGCGTGCCAATTCCAATTTTTAGATTATCTGCAATAACGGGTTGTGCTTGCTCTAACTGAAAATGTATTACTTTTGTACCTGAAATTCGTCCTTGTGAGGTAATATTTTCGTCAAATCCTTTTAATTGAAAGGCATCATGTTTGTCAGAATTACATTTTACATAAGTACCGCTGCCTTTGATTCTCTCTAATAATCCCTGTTTTTCAAGCAATTCAAGGGCTTTACGAACCGTGACACGACTCACATTATATATATCTTGTAAAGAATGTTCTGTTGGTAGTACATCTTCAACATTTAATTCGCCAGAACGAATTTTTTTTTCAATAGTTTCAGCAATTTGTCGGTATAGTGGTTTACTCACGGCAATATCCTACATATCAAATTTTCATTATATTAACATTGAATAATTAAAATAGCATCAAATGAAAAATTTATTATTAATCAATTATCAAAATAGTAGAGCGTATTATTTAATACATTTTACTAACAACAAAAAATTTTTGTGATCCTTTTCACATTTGTATTAAATAAGTATTATTATAAATAAAACTTATTGATAACATGTTTTAACTAAATTTTTATTTAACAAGTACAATTTAGGGAACATGCTATGAAAAAGATTAATTTAACTGTTGTTGGTGCTGGTAGTACTTATACCTTAGGTATTATGAGAAGTCTTGTAACAGAAAAAGAGAACTTTCCATTAAGAAGAGTTGTTTTTTATGATATTGATGCAGCTCGCCAAGAGTTAAATGCAAAAGCAACTGAAATCATGTTTAAAGAACTCTATCCAGAAATTGAAGAGTTTACTTATACAACAGATAAAAAAGTCGCTTTTGAAAACTCTGATTTCTTTTTTATGCAAATTCGTTCAGGTGGTTTAAAAATGCGTGAACGTGATGAACAAATCCCATTGTCTTATCACTGTGTAGGTCAAGAAACTTGTGGTGCAGGCGGCATGGCTTATGGATTGCGTTCAATTGGGGATATGATTGAACTTATACGTGAAATTCGTTCATATCAAAAGAATGCTTGGATTTTAAACTATACCAATCCAGCAGCGCTTGTTGCCGAAGCCTTAAACCGAGAATTTCCTGACGATAATCGAATCTTAAACATTTGTGATATGCCTGCAGCAATCATGGTAAGTTATGCAAAATTACTTAACTGTGAGATTTGGGATTTTGTACCAGAATACTTTGGGTTAAATCATTATGGTTGGTTTACAAAAGTTAAAAATAAACAAGGCGAAGATTTAACCCAACGAATTAAAAATATTATCTTAAAAGATGGTATTAAAGCTGTTGACTCAATTATAGCTAATGATCCTTCGTGGCAAGCAACGTTTAAAAACATGGAAACCATGTTAAGAGATAACCCTGAATTTTTACCAAATACTTATTTACAATACTATTTATATCCAGAAAAAATGGTGAGTAAAGAAGATATTAATAATACTCGCGCGCGTCAAGTTATCAATGGTCGTGAAAAAAATGTATTTGAAATGTGTAAACGTATTATTGAAAAAAGCTCCATTGCTGGTGAAGAAATCCATGATGATATTCATGGTCGTTATATGATTCGAGTTGCAGCATCGCTAGCCTATAACAAAGGAGATATTTATCTTGTGATTGTCCCAAATAAAGGCGTTATTAGTAACATACAAGATGATGCAATGGTTGAAGTACCATGTATGTTAACCTCTGATGGTCCTAAAGCTTTTGCTATTGGTAAGATCCCAACATTCCAAAAAGCGATGATTGAAATCCAATTAGGTTATGAAAAATTAGTTGTTGATGCCTGGTACGAAGGCTCTAAACAAAAATTAATCAATGCATTAACACTAAATAGAACGGTTGTTAATGTCCCTAAAGCAAAAGCAATCGTTGAAGAAATATTGAACGAAAATAAAGATTATTTGCCTCAGTTTTTTAAATAATACTTTTATATCAATAATGAATAATACTAAAGTTTCGATTAATGCTTAGTGATATTCATAAATATGCGTATGACTATTTTAAAATAATGAAGTCAATATATTAATAAAAGGTTAATGTATATGAGAAACACAATTCAACGTTTTGGGGCAGCAATGTTTGTTCCTGTTTTACTCTTTCCTGCTGCTGGTATTTTATTGGGATTGACTGTTGTTTTACTGAATCCTCATTTATTCCCCTTTGCCATAGAAGGGTCTATTTATGTCAAAATTGTTAATGTATTCCAAAAAGCATCGCTGGTTTTATTTCAAAATATGCCTATGCTGTTTGCTCTTGGCTTACCGATTGCATTAGCAAAAAGGGCATCTGGTCGAGCCGTCTTAGCTGCTTTTATCTCTTATTTAACATTTAACTATTTTATTGGAGGGATTCTTGATATTTGGAGTGAACAACTTGAAATCAATTACCAAGTTGGGCAAACAGGATTAACTCAAATTGGGGGTGTATTAACATTAGATACTTCAATTGTTGGCTCTATTATAACTGCAGCTTTTACCGTTTGGATTCATAATCGCTATTTTGATTTACGTTTACCAGAATGGGTAAATGTATTTACGGGTACTCCCTTAATCGTTATTATCTGTTTTCCTTTAATGCTTATATTAGCTATATTGACGGTATTAATTTGGCCTCCAATTCAAAACGGAATTCAAACTTTACAGAGTTTCATTTTAAATTCAGGTGTGATTGGAGTATGGCTATTTACATTTTTAGAACGCATTTTAATTCCTACAGGATTACATCACTTTATTTATGGACCAATTTATTTTGGTCCCATTGTCACTGATGGCGGAACAGTTAATTATTGGATTTCTCATATTTCTGAATTTGCTACTAGCACAAAAACATTAAATGAATTATTCCCTCAGGGTGGATTTATGTTAATCGGGATGGGGAAAGTATTTGGTTGTGCTGGTATTTCAATGGCTATTTACGCAACAGCAAAACCAGAAAATAAAAAAATGGTATCTGGATTGTTAATTGGCGCAACAATTACCGCTATTTTGACAGGGATTACTGAACCAATTGAATTTACTTTTATCTTTATCGCTCCTATGTTATTTGTTGTTCACGCATTTTTGGCTGCATCAATGTCCACAATCATGTATATGTTTGGTATATCGGGAAATTTCTACTTAGGCATTATTGATTTTATCTTTCAAAATTGGTTACCACTTGGTGCAAATCATTGGGAGGTTTATGCCATTCAAATAGCTATCGGTTTAACTTTTACTGTAATTTATTTCTTTGTGTTTAAGTTTTTAATTCTTAGATTCAATCTTATGACTCCTGGGCGCTCAGATAAAAATATTAAACTATTTACTAAATCGGATTATAAAAAAAATAAAAACCAAAGAGTCAATAAATCTAAGACAGACTCTGTCACTATTGATAGTGTAACACAACAAGCCATTGCCTTTATTGAAGGATTAGGCGGTAAAGGAAATATTAAACAATTAACTAATTGTGCGACCCGTTTACGTATTCAAGTAGATAAACCCGAATTAGTTCAGGAAGTAGATTATTTCCAAAACCATGGCGCAATAAATGTTGTATACCAAGGACAGTCATTACAAATCATTGTGGGTTTAACCGTACCTCAAGTTAGAGAGGAAATGAGCACTTTACTGAAGTAAATAATGTGGTGAAAATTAATAAAAAGTATTATGCCATTAATTAGAGGAAAGCTTTGTCCCTTTTTTGACTATCATCATTTAAAGGCGTGAGTCATGCGGATTTGCAAAACCAAAAACCTAGGTTTAATATACATCTCAATTGTACTCAGCTCGTATTCAAATTTAATGGCTAATTTATTAACACTCTCCGAAATTAATAATTGCTTAAAAAATGGTGAAGTGATCGCTTACCCAACTGAAGCCGTTTTCGGTCTAGGGTGTGATCCAGATTGCGAATCAGCCGTATTAAAGTTGTTACAACTAAAACAACGATCAATAGATAAAGGCTTGATTTTAATTGCCAGCCATTACCTACAACTAATTCCCTATATAGATGAATCAGCCATCACTAACGAGCAAAAACAGTTAGCGCTTACTAACTGGCCTGGACCTGTTACTTGGGTTTTTCCTAAAAATAAAAATACGCCTTATTTTTTGACTGGAAAATTTGATTCCATTGCAGTACGCGTCACCAATCATCCTTTAGTTTGTAAGCTTTGTGATCTTTATGGCAAACCGATAGTGTCAACCAGTGCTAATCTTTCTGCTCATAATCCTTGCAAAACAGCCATCGAAGTCGCCAAACAGTTTGGTCAAGAATTTCCTATTTTAGATGGTGTAACAGGTCATCGATCACAACCATCGAAAATAAAAGACATCAAAACGGGCCAAATAATTCGGCAAGGGTAACTTTATGCAAAATTTATATATTGGTGTGATGTCAGGTACTAGCATGGATGGAGTTGATATTGCTTTAGTGAATATTACCGCAAAAAATGTCATATCATCAATAGCTAGCAACTGCTATCCAATGCCCGCCGATTTAAAACAGCATTTACTAAAATTATGTGAAACCCAACAAACCACATTACAGAATTTAGGTGAGATAGATCACCTAATTGGCAAACTGTTTGCTGATAGTATAAATAATTTTTTAAAAGAAAATCATATTGATAAACAAAAAATTAAAGCTATTGGCTGTCACGGACAAACAATTTACCATTCACCAAATGGTGATAATCCTTTTACCTTACAAATTGGTGATGCCAATATCATTGCCGCAAAAACAGGTATAACCACTATTGCTGATTTTCGTCGTAAAGATATGGCTTATGGTGGACAAGGTGCGCCTCTTGTTCCTGCTTTTCACAAAGCAGTGCTACAAGATCCACAAATAAATCGCGTGGTACTAAATATCGGCGGTATGAGTAACATTTCGGTATTAATACCCAATCAAACCATCCTAGGTTATGATACTGGTCCAGGTAATGTATTACTGGATGGTTGGATAAAAGAGCACTTAGGTAAAAACTATGATAAGGGCGGATTATGGGCAAAAACCGGTAAAATAAACCAAGACTTATTAAATCTTTTATATCAAGAAGACTATTTTCAAATACCCGCTCCCAAAAGTACAGGACGAGAACTATTTAACTTATCCTGGCTCTATAAAAAATTAGCTGGAACACATTTAAAAGCACAAGATATTCAAGCAACACTCGTTGAATTTACCGCTTTATCCATTGCCAATGAAATGAATAAATTACCTATAGTAAGCACATTACCTTGTGAGCTTTTAGTTTGTGGTGGAGGTGCTAAAAATCCACTAATTATGCAAAGATTATCGGCTTTATTACCCTCATGGGCCGTATTAACGACCGATACAAAAGGTATAAGTGGAGACGATATGGAGGCAATAGCCTTTGCTTGGCTTGCTTATTGTCGAATCAATAATATTCCATCAAACATTCCAGAGGTAACAGGCGCAAGTCAAGCTGTTTGTTTAGGAGTTTATTATCAATAAACTAAAAATACAGACAATTTTTGATTAAATCAATCCAAAATGTTGTAACCCTTTAGCTATTCCATCATTATCATTAGTCTCTGTAACAAACTCAGCTTGCGCTTTTAATTCATCAACCGCATTACCCATAGCAATAGGATGATCAACGGTTAAGAACATTTCAAAATCATTCATGCCATCACCAAAAGCATAGGTTGGCACATCAGTGAAACCTTTATTTTTTAATAATTGAGTAATACCATAACCTTTAGAACCACCATGATTGAAAACATCAACACAGTAAGGTGTATTACGAATAAAGGTTAACTCAGGGAAGATATCTCGATAAAGCGCCTCACCTGATTCACAAAGTAATAAAAGCATCTGAATAGGTGATTTTAAATAAATCTGATCATCGACAGGCGGAACTTGTTCTTTTAGGAAATGATAAAATTTTTTAGTGGGTTGACTATTTTGCGACACTCGCATAATTTCGTGATTATAAAAAGACAACGGAATACCGGTTTGCTGTTTAGAGTATTGATACAAACGATCGATAACGCCCTTATCAATATCATTAGTAAAGACCTTTTCGCCTTGATATAAAACAACTTGCCCATTCATGCCAATTATCGACTCAATTTGAGTCTTTTTCATTAAATCAACCACTTCACAAGGTGTTCGACCCGTTGCAATCATTGGTGTAATATTATTTTGTTTTAATTTTTTTATAGCTTCAAAAGAGCTGGGTAACACATCGATTTGGCTATTAAATAATGTCCCATCTAGATCAAAAAAAACAATAGCTTCAGGTTTTTGACTCATATTACAAATCCAAAATATGTTTGATAAAAGGAATGGTTAATTTACGTTGTTGCGCAAGCGTTGCTACTTCAAACT
Source organism: Gilliamella sp. App4-10 (assembly GCF_001690495.1). Lineage (GTDB taxonomy): Bacteria > Pseudomonadota > Gammaproteobacteria > Enterobacterales > Orbaceae > Gilliamella > Gilliamella apicola_G. Next base: position 41,491 of record NZ_LZGS01000037.1, on the reverse strand, counting down.
TTTCTAATAAAGAAAATAGCGTACGCATATCACGGTTAACACGTTTTAATAAAAATAACCCTACTTCTGTTGATAATTCAAAACCGCTTAATTGTGCTCTTAATTGTAAGGCTTTAAGCTTATCATCATCACTAAGCTCTTTTAATTGATAAACCTGTCCCCAAGATAATCTAGAAACCAAATCAGGTAATATAAAAGAAATTTGTTTAGGTGGTGCGCTTGATGTTATCAATAATTTACTCACGTTTTTTTCAGTTAAACGATTAAATAAATCAAAAATAGCCTCTTCCCAATCTCTATGACCTGCTATTGCGTCAATATCATCTAAACAGACTAAATCATAATGATCTAATCCTTGCAGAATTTCAGGTACAAGATGATAATACTGCTTTAAGGGAATATAACTAGCTAATTTATTTTGATTTGATGCATGTAAAAGATGAGTTCGACCCGCAACATTAGCCGACCATATATAAAAGATATTAAATCCTTCTAGACCTAATAAGGTTTGCAATGAATCAAACAATAATCGATTATCACCTACATAAAAACTATCAAAAGTTTCATTATTGGGTAATGAAAAAGGTAAAGGTAGCTGCGAAAGAGTAATAAAAGAACCTCACAATAAAAACATAATCATGTTAAGTATAAATTTGCTTTCATAAAAATCAATCACTTTTATAGAAAAGAAAAATTTCCTATCCTCATATTATATTTTACTTACTAGATTACTTATTACTTATTTATTTTTCATATTTAGTTTTTTTTTAATAAATATGTTAGATCTTAAATAAAGACCGATCATGCAAGTATAAAATTAAAGCAATAAGAGATAAAAAAGTAAGCAAACAAACTTGTTTTTTGTGGATAACTCTGTGATAAATTGGGATCACAAGCTGTTATAAACGCATTAATAACCTTATTAAATAAATAGACTGTGGATAAATGCAATAGTTATAAACAGGTTTAAATAAAAAAAGATCCGATCAATTAACAGAATTAAATGATCGATAAGATCCTATAAAATAATTATAAAAAATAGTTATCAACAGAAATGATCCACGGTAATAATAATAAAAATAAAAAGATCATCTAAAAGATCTTATTTTATTTAGATCGCGATCAAAATAGATCATTTGACGTAATCAAAAAGATGAGTAAAATTCCCTACCCTAAATAAACCAAATCACCCGATCTAAATTTGCGATCATCCGTACATAAATAAATACGAGGCTTTTTTATGTTTTATCCAGATCTTTTTGATGTCATCATCGTAGGTGGTGGCCATGCCGGAACAGAAGCAGCTATGGCATCAGCAAGAATGGGACGAAAAACACTACTTTTAACCCATAATATTAATACATTAGGACAAATGTCCTGTAATCCAGCTATTGGAGGTATAGGTAAAGGTCACCTAGTTAAAGAAATCGATGCTATGGGTGGCTTAATGGCTCATGCTATCGATCTATCAGGGATCCAATTTAGGATCTTAAATAGCAGCAAAGGCCCAGCTGTTAGAGCTACACGTGCACAAGCGGATCGATCTCTCTATCGAAAAGTGATAAGGACAGCACTTGAAAACCAAGAAAATTTAATGTTATTTCAACAATCCGTTGAAGATGTGATCATTGAAAACGATCAGATCATTGGTGTAAAAACTCAAATGGGTGTTTCTTTTAAAGCCAAAGCGGTTGTGTTAACAACGGGTACTTTTTTAGATGGTAAGATCCACATAGGGCTTGATAATTATAGTGGTGGTCGTACCGGCGATCCAGCTTCGATTGGTTTATCAAAATCTCTACATCAATATTCATTTAGAATGGGGCGCCTAAAAACCGGTACTCCACCACGAATAGATGCTAGAACGATTGATTTTTCAAAATTGGGGACGCAATATGGCGATGATCCTGTTCCAGTATTTTCATTTTTGGGTAATGCAAATGAACATCCTAAGCAGATCCCTTGCTATATCACCAGCACTAATGAAACAACACACGATATTATTAGATCTAATTTAGATCGCAGTCCTATGTACACCGGCATTATTGAAGGTGTCGGACCAAGATATTGCCCATCAATTGAAGATAAGATCATGCGTTTTGCCGATCGTAATTCTCATCAGATCTATTTAGAGCCGGAAGGATTAGAGAGTAATGAGATCTATCCAAATGGGATCTCAACAAGCTTACCATTTGATACGCAACTTGCATTTGTGCGCAGTATGAAAGGATTAGAAAACGCCAATATTATAAGACCAGGTTATGCGATCGAATATGATTATTTTGATCCAAGGGATCTTAAACCAACACTTGAAAGTAAAGTGATCAAAGGTCTCTTTTTAGCTGGACAAATTAATGGAACAACAGGCTATGAAGAAGCGGCAGCACAAGGAATGCTTGCAGGTTTAAATGCAGCTCGCTTTGCATATGATCAAGATCAATGGTATCCAAGTCGCGATCAGGCTTATTTAGGTGTGTTAGTCGATGATCTTTGTACACTTGGCACTAACGAACCTTACCGCATGTTTACCTCGCGAGCTGAATATCGTTTAATGTTACGTGAAGATAATGCCGACATTCGCTTAACTGAAATTGGTCGTAATTTAGGCATGGTCGACGATTACCGTTGGCGTCATTTTAATGAAAAATTTGATGCTATTGAGCAAGAAAGGGCGAGGTTACGCGATATCTGGGTACACCCTCATATTGAAACCATCGATGAAGTCAATGCTGTTTTAAGTGCGAATTTGACTAAAGAAGCCAATGGTGAAGAGTTACTTAAACGGCCTGAAATGAGTTATAACACATTGAAATCACTTTCATTATTTGCACCTGGATTATCTGACCCACAAGCTGCCGAGCAGGTTGAAATTCAAGTAAAATATGATGGTTATATTAAACTGCAAATAGAAGAAATTGAACGTCAAAAGCGCAATGAAGAAACGCTTATTCCTGAGCATATTGATTATGCCGAAATATCTGGATTATCGAATGAAGTGGTGGCGAAATTAAAGCAACATAAACCTGTTTCTATAGGGCAAGCTTCGCGTATTTCTGGTATTACACCAGCCGCTATTTCAATGTTATTAGTTTATTTAAAAAAGAAAAATTATGTTAAAAAAGAAACTCATTAGTCTAATTGATCAAACGGATCTTTTGATCCCTGAATCACAACTAGATCAACTGATCCATTATGTTGAGATGCTAAGCAAATGGAACAAAACTTACAATTTAACAGCGGTACGCGATCCGAGTCTGATGTTAGTTAAGCATATTATGGATAGCTTAGTTGTATCTCCTTATTTAACTGGCAAAACCTTTATTGATGTAGGAACTGGTCCTGGTTTACCAGGCGTTCCTTTAGCGATAGTTAACCCAGATAAACAATTTGATTTAGTTGATAGTTTAGGTAAGCGTATTCGCTTTTTAAAACAAGTACAGTTTGAATTAAAGCTAACAAATATTAACCCAATACAAAGCCGAATCGAAGAGTATAACGATAAAAAATTTGATGGAGTTATTAGCCGAGCTTTTGCTTCTTTGCAAGATATGCTTAATTGGTGTAAGCACCTTCCCGATCAACAAGGATTTTTTTACGCTTTAAAAGGAAGTGATATCGATCCTATTCCTGAAGGTTTTACGCTTAAACAAAATATTAAATTGACTATACCAGAATTAGATGCTGAAAGGTGTTTGATTATTATTCAATAGTTGTTTGCTTAAACACAAACTTCTCTGAAAATTTTTAAAAATTTAATGTTTGCGTTTTTTCAGATAATCTTTAATACCATCCACAATTGATTTAGATACTTGATTTTGGAATGAAGCAGTCTTTAATTTTTTTTCTTCGTTAATATTACTAATAAAGGCTGTTTCAACTAAAACAGATGGAATGTCAGGTGCTTTTAACACTGCAAATCCTGCTTTTTCAAGTGATGGTTTATGTAACTTATTTATTCTTTTCATTCGATTCAAAATAGCATTACCAAGTAATACACCATTATTTAACGTTGTTTTTTGAACCAAATCTAAAATCGTATTATCTAAATACTTGTCACCACTACGGCTTACCCCCCCTATTTGATCTGCTTCATTTTGGGTTTGAGCTAAATAACTTGCGGCCGAACTACTCGCTCCACGTGTTGATAATGCAAAAACAGAGGAACCACCGACAGAACGGTTAGTAAAGGCATCAGCATGAATAGAAATAAAAATATCAGCATGTAAAGATCGCGCCTTGGCTACGCGGACTTTTAATGGTATAAAGACATCTTCATTGCGTGTCATATAGACTTTTATATTTGGCTCTCTCTTAAGTAAATTATAAGTTCGACGCGCTATTTGTAAAACAATGTCTTTTTCTCGAGTTCTGTTGTAACCAATCGCACCTGGATCTTCACCCCCATGACCAGGATCGAGCATAACAATAAGAGGTGCATTTCTATTTTTATTGGTTGGAGTTTTAATTTCAGCTTGTTTTTTACTAAGATCACCTGCTTTATATTCTTCTAATAGTGCAAGTAAAGGATCATCATCTTTTGTTGAAGAAATTTTTGATGGATAAAGATCCATCACTAAACGATGCTTAAATTTTGCAACGGGTGATAGCGTAAAAATATTAGGCTCAACACCTTGCTTTAATTCAATCATAATTCTTACTGTTTTAGGATCTAATTGCAAAACGCGTATCGACTTAATATAAGGATCATGACTTAATACTTTTGATGAAATCGTTTTTAGCGTTGGATTTAAATTGAGATTATCAATATCAATGACTATTCTATCTGGGTTGAATAGTGAAGCCGTTTTATAATTGAGTTTAATATTTGATTCTAATGTAATTCTCGTATAGGTAGAAGAAGGCCAAACACGCACTGCAACAACTTTGGTTTGAGTGGCTGCAAGGCCAACACGAGTGACAGATAGTAAACATGTAGCAATAATACCTTTAATTAATAGGCGTTTTGTTGGGCTAAATGCTTTTGTCATACCTTAAAACTTTATTTGATGTCAAATTAATCGCAGATAATAGCATAAAATTAAGGGATATTAAAAAGAATGATTATCATAATTGGTTGTTATTTTTATAAATAAAATTTTTTGAGTTATCCGCTAATTTTTATTTTATTATAGACCCTACGATCACAAAAGATTACAATATAATGCGCTAAAATCGCGGATTTAAACCCGTTTTCATTTTAACAATTAAATAATATAGCTGAGTTATTGATGAGCAAAAAATTACATATCAAAACTTGGGGCTGCCAAATGAATGAGTATGATTCAACAAAAATGGCAGATCTCCTTGAATCCACCCATGGTTTAACATTAACAGACAATGCCGAAGAAGCTGATATTTTATTATTAAATACCTGTTCTATTCGAGAAAAAGCCCAAGAAAAGGTCTTTCATCAACTAGGACGTTGGAAGAACCTTAAAAAAAATAATTCTAATATTATTATTGGAGTAGGTGGTTGTGTTGCTTCGCAAGAAGGTGCTCAAATTCGTAAACGTGCACCATTTGTAGATATTATTTTTGGACCGCAAACTTTTCATCGCTTACCTGAAATGATTGAACAGATTCGAAGCGGTAACGATAATCATGTCGTCGATGTTAGTTTCCCTGAAATTGAAAAATTTGATCGCCTACCAGAGCCTCGTAGCGAAGGACCAACAGCTTTTGTCTCTATAATGGAAGGATGTAATAAATATTGTACTTATTGCGTGGTTCCATATACCCGTGGGGAAGAAGTTAGCAGACCTTGTGATGATGTCATTTATGAAATTGCGCAACTGGCTGAACAAGGTGTGCGTGAAGTCAATCTATTAGGTCAAAATGTCAATGCTTATCGGGGGCCAACGTTTGATGGTGATATTTGTTCCTTTGCTGAGTTATTACGCTTAGTTGCAGCCATTGATGGTATCGATCGCATTCGTTTTACAACCAGTCATCCAATTGAATTTACAGATGATATTATCGACGTTTATCGTGATACACCAGAGCTAGTTAATTTTTTACATTTGCCAGTACAAAGTGGTTCAGATCGTGTATTAAACTTAATGAAACGTACACATACCGCGCTTGAATATAAATCCATTATTCGAAAATTACGTAAAGTGCGCCCTGATATTCAAATTAGTTCGGATTTTATTGTCGGTTTCCCAGGCGAAACACAAGAAGATTTTGAACAAACCATGCAACTAATTGCTGATGTCAATTTTGATTTAAGTTATAGCTTTGTTTATTCAGCACGTCCAGGTACACCCGCTGCTGAAATGGAAGATAATGTTTCAGAAGAAGAGAAGAAGCAACGCCTTTACATTCTTCAAGAACGAATCAACCAACAAGCTATGCAATTTAGCCGTCGTATGTTAAATACTGTACAACGTATTTTAGTTGAAGGTCCATCCAAAAAAGACCTTATGGAATTAACCGGTCGAACTGAAAACAATAGAATTGTTAATTTTGAAGGTCGTCCTGAGATGATCGGTAAGTTTGTTGATGTTGAAATTATAGATGTCTATCCAAATTCATTGCGTGGCAAAGTAGTTAGAACCGAAGATGAAATGGATTTACGCGTAAACGAATCACCAATGTCAGTAATATCACGAACGCGAAAGGAAAATGATTTAGGTGTTGGAATTTATCAACCTTAAAATGGTTAAGGTTAATTATTAGAGGATTTATTTTTGGATATTACTACACAAATTATGATTGAACCAATTGATAATAAAAGACTTAATAGTCTTTGTGGTCCTTATAATGAAAATATTAAACAACTTGAGCGTTTATTAAACATTGAAATTAATAATCGAGAAAATTTATTTGTAATAACTGGAGATAATATTTGTGTTCAAGCTGCTGCTGATATTTTGCAGGTACTTTATAACCAAACTAAAATAAAAGATAAAATTATTAATATTGAACCCGAGCAAATTCATTTAGCGGTAAAAGATACAAATATACTAAAAAAAGTAAGTGAAAATTTACCTAATCATATTGATTATCAAAACGATAAACTGGTTATGATAAAAACTAAGCGTGGTGTGATAAAACCACGTACACCTAATCAGGCTCAATATATTGCCCATGTTTTAGATTATGATCTTTCGTTTGGAATTGGCCCTGCAGGAACAGGTAAAACTTATTTAGCGGTAGCTGCTGCGGTTGATGCGCTTGAGAAGCAACAAATTCGTCGCATTGTGCTTACTCGGCCTGCTGTTGAAGCCGGTGAAAAATTGGGTTTTTTGCCTGGTGATTTAAGCCAAAAAGTCGATCCTTATTTACGCCCACTTTATGATGCCTTATTTGAAATGCTCGGTTTTGAAAAGGTCGAAAAACTAATTGAAAAAAGCGTGATTGAAGTGGCACCACTCGCCTATATGCGTGGACGAACGCTAAATGATGCGTTTATTATTCTTGATGAAAGCCAAAATACCACTATTGAACAAATGAAAATGTTTTTAACCCGTATTGGCTTTAATTCAAAAGCGGTTATAACCGGCGATATTACCCAAATTGATTTACCACATCATCAAAAATCAGGATTACGTCATGCCATTGAAGTTTTGAGTCAAATTAATGAAATTAGTTTTAATTTTTTAAATAGTGAAGATGTGGTACGCCATCCAATAGTCGCTAGTATTGTTAATGCCTATGAACAGTGGGAAGAAAATCAGCATAAGCAGTAGAGTATTTTAAGGAGTATTATTATCCCTATCTCAAGTAAAAAAAAGAAAACAAATATTCGAGATCATTCAGTAGAAGCGAATTTATTTTTGCGTCGAGCACTGATTGCTTTTGTTGCAATTATTATTTTAATCATTGTGTTGATTATTAACCTAGCTGGGTTACAGATTTTGAATTATAGTTATTACAGTACGAAATCGAATGATAATCGTATTGAAATTATTCCTACACCACCTAATCGTGGAATGATTTATGATCGTAATGGTACGCCATTAGCGATTAACAATATTACTTATCAATTAAATATCATTCCCGATAAAACTAAAAATCTCAATGAACAACTTAATGAACTAAAAAAAATTGTTGATTTGACAGATGAAGATATTGAAATATTTCAAAAAGAACGTCGTAATTATAAAGCTCACCGTCCGGTGCCATTGAAAGATAATTTGACCGAAAAACAAATAGCACGTTTTGTCGTGGATCAACATCGTTTTCCGTTTGTTTCTATTCTTGGCATACAGCATCGTTATTATCCATATGGCGCATCACTAACTCATATCCTTGGCTATATTTCTAAAATTAATAGTCAAGATAAACAGCGTTTAGAAAATGAAAATAAAACTAGCGATTATGTAGCAACATTTAATATTGGGAAAATGGGAATAGAAAGGTATTACGAAGACGTATTACATGGAACGCCGGGTTATGAAAAGGTTGAAGTCAATAGCCGAGGTCGTATTGTTCGCCAACTAAATCAACATCCACCGCAAGCGGGCGAAGATATTTATTTATCTATTAATCTTAAATTGCAACTTTATATTGAGCAATTATTGACTGGACGTAAAGCGGCGGTAGTGGCTATTGATCCTAATAATGGGGAGATTTTGGCCTTGGTTTCTAGCCCAAGTTATGATTCTAATCCTTTTGTTGGGGGGATTTCAAATGCTAAATATAGTGAATTGCTCAATGATCCTAGCAAGCCACTTTTTAATCGTGCTTTACTGGGCGCTTACCCCCCTGCTTCGACAGTAAAACCTTTTATTTCTATTGCGGCTTTAAGTGAAGGCGTGATCACCCCAAAAACCGTGATTAACGATCCCGGTTGGTGGCAATTACCTGGCACTGAACGACGTTACCGAGACTGGCTTAAATGGGGGCATGGCCGCGTTGATGTATTAAGAGCAATTGAAGAATCAGTTGATACCTACTTTTATCAAGTTGCTTATGATATGGGCATCGATCGCCTAAATTTATGGATGACTAAATTTGGTTATGGTGAACGAACAGGTATTGATATTTCTCCAAACGAAGAAACTCGAGCGGTTATGCCGAGTCGTGAATGGAAAATGAAGCGTCATAAAAAGTCTTGGCTACAAGGTGATACGATACCAGTTGGTATTGGTCAAGGTTATTGGACGGCAACCCCAATACAAATGGCTAAAGCATTAACCACGTTAATTAATAATGGTAAGACCTATACTCCCCACTTTTTATTATATAAAAAGAGCGATATTTTAAATTCAAATGAACATCAACCAATAGTTAACCCTGAAAAATATATAGAAAATAATAGTCTAATGGATGTTAAACCAATTTATTGGGCATTAGCTAAAGAAGGTATGCACCGTGTTATGTTTGGGACACGAGGAACAGCACGTAAGATTTATGCTGATGCAAAATATCAAGCAGCAGGTAAATCGGGGACCGCACAAGTTTATGGTTTGAAATCTGATGAAATTTATAATTCAAATAAAATCCCCGAACATCTGCGAGATCACGCTTTGTTTGTTGCTTATGCACCTTACGATAAGCCAAAAATAGCGTTAGCTATTGTTTTAGAAAATGGCGGGGGCGGAAGCTCTAACGGTGGTGCGGTTGCGCGTAAAATATTAGATTTTTACTTACTTGGTAATAATTCAACCGAGCTAGATGAACCTTCACCTAATACAGGAAATGAAGACTAATGATGAATAATAACAAAAAATCTTTTTGGCAAAAGATACATATTGATCCTTTGTTTTTTTCATTTATTACTTTATTACTTGGTTATAGTCTTTATATTCTTTGGAGCGCAACCGGGCAAAGTATCGACATGATGCAAAAGCGAGTAATTCAAATATTGCTTGGATTTGTTGTAATGATTGTGCTGGCTCAGTTTTCTCCTAGAACCTATGAAAAGTGGGCGCCGTATCTGTATATTGCTTGTATTATCATTCTATTATTAGTCGATATTTTTGGTTATACCAGTAAAGGCGCACAGCGTTGGTTAGATTTAGGTATATTGCGATTTCAACCTTCAGAAATAGCTAAAATAGCGGTGCCATTAATGGTTGCCAAATTCATTCATCGTGATGGATGTCCGCCGCCATTAAAAACTACGTTACAAACCCTTGCCATAATTGGTATACCGACGTTACTTGTTGCTATGCAACCGGATCTAGGTACGGCAATATTAATTGTTATGTCAGGAATTTTTATTATTTTTTTAGCAGGAATAAACTGGCGTTATATTCTTATTGCAGTAATTTTAATTGCTGTCTTTTTACCAATTATGTGGTTCTTTTTAATGCATGATTACCAACAAAAACGCGTATTAATGTTGATCAATCCTGAACTCGATCCAAGCGGAGCCGGCTATCATATTATTCAATCGAAAACAGCGATTGGATCCGGTGGTATATGGGGTAAAGGTTGGCTAGAAGGCACACAATCACAACTCGAATTTTTGCCTGAACGACATACTGATTTTATTTTTTCAGTTATCGCTGAAGAGTTTGGTTTTGTTGGCTCGATTGTTTTGCTGATTCTATTTTTATGCTTAATTGTAAGAGGGCTTATTATTGCTGCACAGGCACAAACCACATTTGGTCGAATCTTATCTGGTGGACTAATTTTAGTATTTTTTGTTTATGTGTTTATTAATATTGGTATGGTCAGTGGAATCTTACCAGTAGTTGGTGTACCATTACCTTTAATAAGCTATGGTGGTTCATCTTTAGTCGTATTAATGGCAAGTTTTGGCATTATGATGTCTATCCACACACATCGATATATGTTATCTAAAAATATTTAACGGAATTGTAATAAATGAAAAAGAAATTTAAATTATCTTTTGCTTTGTTTGCGCTTGCAGTTTGTTCATCAGCATCAGCAGAAATGGCTTTTCCTATTCCAGCCATTCCACAACTAAATGCTGAGTCTTATATTTTAATCGATGCCAAATCAGGTGAAATTTTAGCACAATATAATGCCGAGCAGCAGCGCGATCCGGCAAGCCTAACTAAAATGATGACCAGTTATGTGGTAGGGCAAGCATTACAGTCAGGTCGTATAAAAAATGATGATATGGTTGTGGTCAGCAAAGACGCTTGGGCAACGGGTAACCCTGTGTTAAAAGGGTCATCATTAATGTTTTTAGAGGTCGGTAAAACGGTATCGGTTTCTGATCTTAACAAAGGTATTATTATCCAATCAGGTAACGATGCGTGTATTGCCATGGCTGAGCATGTTGCCGGCAGCCAAGGAGCCTTTGTTAATTTAATGAATGATTATGCCAAGAAAATTGGACTAAATCATACCCATTTTGAAACTGTTCATGGGCTTGATGCGCCAGGGCAATACACAACAGCCAAAGACATGGCATTTTTAGGGCAAGCCTTAATTCGTGATTTACCTAAAGAATATTCTATTTATAAAGAAAAAGAATTTACCTATACGCTATCAAAACCACAACATAATCGAAATGGATTACTTTGGGATACCACATTAAATGTAGATGGCATCAAAACAGGCCATACCAATGCCGCAGGCTACAATTTAGTTGCTTCAGCGGTTGATGGTAATACGCGTTTAATTTCAGCGGTACTGGGTGGTCGCACCTTTAAAGGTCGTGAAGAAGAAAGTAAAAAACTATTAGTCTGGGGTTTCCGCTTTTTTGAAACTGCAAATCCTGTTAAAGCAGGAACGCCATTAACGACAGAAACGATTTGGTATGGTGATGAAAATAAAATTCAATTAGGTGCGATTAATGGATCTTACATCACTGTACCAAAAGGCCGCTCTGCAGATGTGCAAGTTGAATATAAAATTGATAATTATATTTATGCCCCAATCACTAAAGGCACAACTGTCGGTAAAATGCAGTTTCTATTAGACGGTCAAGTGATTAATGAACAACCCCTTGTTGCCTTACAAAATGTTGAAGAAACAGGATTTTTTGGTGGTCTATGGGATTGGATAAGCTTACAGTGCCATAAATTATTCAGCTAGTTTCTATTATTATCGTTCTGTAAGCGTTAGCTTACAGAACGGACATATTTCTTCAAAATAATACAAACTAATATAGAAATAGTCATCCAAAAAAATTTCAGAAAATCCATTGATTTTATTTGTTTTTTTGTTTTGTGTTTGCTTGTTAAATGAATACTGAAAAGTTTAATAAAACTAATTAAAATCGCTAATAGCCTATAAATACAAATAAAGCTGGCAATCTTATACTATTTATGGTATAAAACGCGCGCTACATTTTCGCATTATTTTTTGCAAAAGTAATGGCGAATAAAAGTATTACATTTAATGATTAATTAACGTTATAACACACACATATCATTACACTTTTCCGGGGTGCCTTTTACTTTATGTGATTAGGTCGGTTAAAGCGGATATGTGGAGGCATAACCCCAACGTCAAAATGAGGAAATCATGACTACAGTATCAATGCGCGATATGTTACAAGCGGGTGTACACTTTGGACACCAAACTCGTTATTGGAACCCAAAAATGAAACCATTTATTTTTGGTGCACGCAATAAAGTTCATATTATCAATCTTGAAAAAACAGTACCATTGTTCAACGAAGCTTTAGCTGAATTAAACAAGATTGCCGCTCGTAAAGGTAAAATTTTATTTGTTGGTACAAAGCGTGCAGCTAGCGAAGCAATTAAACAAGCAGCTGAAAGTTGTGGGCAATACTATGTTAATCACCGTTGGTTAGGTGGTATGTTGACTAACTGGAAAACAGTACGTCAATCAATCAAACGTCTAAAAGATTTAGAAACACAAGCTAGTGATGGTACATTTGATAAATTAACCAAAAAAGAAGCACTTATGCGTGCTCGTGAAATGGCTAAATTAGAAAATAGCTTGGGCGGAATTAAAAATATGGGTGGCTTACCCGATGTGATCTTTGTGATTGGTGCAGACCACGAACATATCGCTATCAAAGAAGCTAACAATTTAGGTATTCCAGTCATTGCTATTGTTGATACTAACTCAGATCCTGATGGAATTGATTACATCGTACCAGGTAATGATGACGCAATTCGTGCAATTCAATTATATGCTAATGCAGTTGCTGAAGCAGTACGTTCTGGTCGTGAGCAAAACCAATCTCCAGTATCTGAAGAAAGCTTCGTAGAAGAAGCGCCAGCAGCAGAGTAATAAACTCAAATATTTTCAGGGTCGATACTTAATGCTATCGACCCATTCTAATGAAAGTTATCACAATGGTTAAATAGAGGATTAAAAAATGGCTGAAGTTACCGCTTCTATGGTAAAAGAACTGCGTGAAAGAACGGGCGCAGGTATGATGGAATGTAAAAAAGCATTAGTTGAAGCTAATGGTGATATCGAACTTGCAATTGACAACATGCGTAAATCAGGTCAAGCAAAAGCCGCTAAAAAAGCGGGTCGTGTTGCGGCTGAAGGTGTTATTATTTCTAAAATTTCTGCAGATAAAAAATTTGGTGTTATCTTAGAAGTTAACTGCGAAACAGACTTTGTTGCGAAAGATGCTGGATTTTTAGCATTTAGTGATAAAGTTGCTGAAGCAGCATTAACTGAACGCACTAGCGATATTGCGGCACTGCAAGCTAAATTTGAAGAAGAGCGTACAGCGTTAGTTGCTAAAATTGGTGAAAACATCGGTATCCGTCGTGTTGCAGAGATTTCTGGTGATGTGGTGGGTAGTTACCAACATGGTGCGCGTATTGGTGTATTAGTTGCTGCTAATGGTGCTGATGATGAATTAGTTAAACATATTGCAATGCACATTGCGGCAAGCAAACCAGAATATGTTGACCCAAGCGATGTTCCAGCTGATGTGGTTGAACATGAACGTAATATTCAAATTGATATCGCAATGCAATCAGGTAAACCACGTGAAATCGCTGAAAAAATGGTTGAAGGTCGTATGCGTAAATTCACTGGTGAAGTATCACTAACTGGTCAACCATTTGTTATGGAGCCTTCAAAAACAGTTGGCGATTTATTAAAAGAGAAAAAAGCTGCAGTAGCTTCATTTATTCGTTTTGAAGTGGGTGAAGGTATTGAAAAAGTTGAAGTTGACTTTGCTGCAGAAGTTGCTGCAATATCGAAACAATCTTAATCGTTTCAAAAAACCGCCGTTATGGCGGTTTTGTTTATCTACAAAATATTTTAAAATTACTACCGGCTAATTTTTAGCTTCTTGAGTAATTAAATAACGAAATAGTGAGACTTCAGTATGGTGACCCCTTTCTATAAACGTATTCTTCTTAAACTCAGTGGCGAAGCACTACAAGGCGACGAAGGTTTTGGTATTGATGCAACCGTTCTAGATCGCATGGCGCAAGAAATTAAAGAGCTAATTGAAATGAATGTTCAAGTTGCTGTTGTTATTGGGGGCGGTAATCTATTTCGGGGTGCAGGGCTTGCTAAAGCGGGAATGAACCGCGTTGTTGGCGATCATATGGGGATGCTAGCAACTGTAATGAATGGTCTTGCGATGCGAGATGCATTGCACCGAATTGAAGTTAATGCCCGTTTAATGTCAGCGATTCCATTAAATGGTGTATGTGATGATTATCGCTGGACCGAAGCAATTAGCTTGCTTCGTCATGGTAGAGTGGTTATTTTGTCTGCTGGAACAGGCAATCCATTTTTTACCACCGATTCAGCAGCATGTTTACGTGGTATTGAAATTGAAGCTGATGTTGTTTTAAAAGCCACCAAAGTCGATGGTGTTTATTCAGCCGATCCCGTTAAAGATCCAACAGCAACACTTTATAAAACGTTAAGTTATGACAAAGTCCTTGATGATGAACTTAAAGTGATGGATTTAGCTGCATTCACATTAGCAAGAGATCATAATCTACCCATTTGTGTCTTTAATATGAATAAACCTGGTGCTTTGCGTCGCGTTATTTTAGGTGAACAAGAAGGGACATTAATTAATAACAAGGCAACAGTAACCAGTTAATTATCTTTATTTTAAATAAGGCTTTTATTATGTTAAACGAGATTCAAAAAGAAGCGCAAACGCGCATGGAAAAAAGCATTGATGCGTTTCAAAATCATATTTCTAAAGTTAGAACCGGTCGTGCGTCACCAAGCTTATTAGATGGCATTATGGTTGAATATTACGGCAGCCCAACGCCACTGCGTCAACTAGCCAACATCGTTGCTGAAGATGCAAGAACGCTAGCTATCACTGTATTTGATAAATCATTAACCCCAGCTATTGAAAAAGCAATTTTAACGTCTGATTTAGGGTTAAACCCAGCATCAGCAGGTACTGTTATTCGCGTACCATTACCACCACTAACAGAAGAACGCCGTCGTGATTTAACTAAAATTGTTCGTAACGAAGCGGAACAAGGTCGTGTATCTATCCGTAATATCCGCCGTGATGCTAACGATCAAATCAAAGCGTTACTAAAAGATAAAGAAATTTCAGAAGATGATGAACGTAAAGCACAAGATTTAATCCAAAAAGCGACAGATGCCGCAATTAAAAAATTAGATGCAGTGCTTGCCGATAAAGAAAAAGAGTTAATGGAATTCTAATCCTTTTACTTTTTTTCTTTTCTTCTAAATGCTCTGTTTTATAAAGCAGAGCGTTTTTCCCTTGAAAAACTAATTTTTATGCTGAAACCTATTTTAGGATGGAAAATACCAATATAAGTAATCTAAATTTTTATTGGTTGATAGGAAAAATCTTTTTCTTGTTAATCATAAGCAATAATTTATAATGATTAATTACTGGACGTCCGATATTACTATCGCTTAGTGATTTTATGTATTATTCAATTCAATTCTGTATAAGGATTATCAACGATGGCAAAATCTAATGTACCTGCAACAAAAGGCACAATGATATTAGATAAGCTAATACAGATTCTTTTTTCTGAACGAAATTTCGAAGGTTGTGAAGAATTTGAGTTCCGTAAAGATTTGAAGCCTTTTCCTCAAGGAGACTTAATTGGGGATCAATTGTGGGCATTTTTTTATGCTTGTAAGGGAGATGTTTCAGCTGCATTATCGCTATTTGAAAAATCTTTTTCTTATAATGAACCTTATTTTATGATGAATTATATAACCTATTTATTTGATATAGGATTCATTAAAAAACATATTGCAGAAATCATTAGGGCAAATAATCAAATTTCAAATAACTCTAATTTTTTAATACATTTGTTTGATGCATATTTATGGAATGGTAATTTTGAGGGAATTAATAAAGTATATCAAGAAATTGATAAATTAAATAAAAAAGATGTTATTTCTGGGTTATCTCAACGCCTTAATTCATTGCGTCAATTTCAAAGTAATTTAAAATTGAGTGATGAAAATATGCAATTTTTACTTAAAACTTTTCTTGATATAGCAGATACTTATCGGTTATCACATTCTCAAATTTGTTGTGAGTATTATCCAGACGATGATATTAATATTATGATACTAACAACCAACGACACTGATTTTGTACGTTTGGCTAAAATAGATGGTGAGTTGGCTGATAAAATTGCTGAAAATGAACACCTTCATGATAAGGCTTTCGGTGTCTCTATTCGTTATCTAAAATCTGAATATCAAGTTATTACTTAGAAGGCGAAAGTAAGTGTCAGTAAACTGCAAAGACTTTCTCTCTTTTGCTGAAGATTCATTAAAACGAAATGATGAAATCGGTTATCGTAATGCAATTGCTAGAGCGTATTATAGTTGTTACCATGCTATCTTATCTTCAATCAATTTTAGATTACCTAAAGATGAACCATCTCATAAAAGTGTGAGCGATTATTTAGCAGCTCCGGGTAAAGATGAAGCCATTCCAAGAATGAAATTAATTTCTTTAAGGGCAAGATTGTTAGAGCAAAAAGCACTTAGAATTAAATGTGATTACCATTTACAAGAAACATTAGACAAAAAAGAAGTCGAACTTAGTATAGCTAAAGCTAGAAAATTTATACAAGATATAGAAGAATTTATACCTTTATCAAATGATTCAGCGCCAAACTCTTAACTATTACTACCTTTAAAAATAGCCCATTTAAAAAATCTAGAAAGTCCTCCCCCAATGATAACGGTAAAAAAGCATTTAAAAATGTAAGATAGACAGATGTGATATTTACTTTTTTACTATTATTCAACAAAAAAACAATCTAATTATCCTCAACAAAACTAGCATATACTCCATGCTTTTAAGGCATATGTAACTATAAAATATAAGTATTTTACATGGATTGATAAAGTGCCTATACTTTTTTGAAGTTAGCTATTTAAACTATTTCTGCTTGTGTTATCCGCTCTGATCTTATCTATATAGATAAGTTGGCGCTTTGGTTTAGAGGCACTTACTAGCCAAGAATCCAACGTTAGTGACGCTATGGAGCTAGTTAACTAAAAGGTACTTTATGTAATGAAAACACGCTTATCCAGTCAAACAGAACCAGAAAAAGCATCTCATTGGTCTGCTGTTTTTTCATTATTTATGGGAGTAACCAGTCTTATTTCGGCTGAGTTTATTCCTATCAGTTTGTTAACGCCTATTGCTCAAACATTACATATTACTGAAGGAATGGCAGGTCAAACGGTTACCGCTGTGGGTATTTTTGCTGTTATTGCAAGTTTGACACTGGCGCCACTAACAAACAAAATAAATAGACGATTAGTGTTATTAACGCTCTCTATTTTATTGGTGAGCGCTAATATATTAGTCGCATTTACACCTAATTATATCATGCTATTGATGGGGCGCAGCATATTGGGGATATGTGTTGGTGGCTTTTGGTCTATGGCCTCAGCGGTAACGCTACAACTTGTACCGACAAAAGATCTATCTCGTGCATTAAGTATTATCTATGCCGGTGTCTCAGTGGCAACAATTATTTCACTACCATTAGCAAGCTATTTAGGCAATCTGATTGGTTGGCGAAATATTTTTTTGCTATCGGCATTACTGGGCGCTATCGCCTTTATTTGGCAATTTATTGCATTACCTACTTTACCTGCACAGCAAGGTAATAGTTTTAAAAATATGTTTTTTCTCTTAAAACAAAGCTGGATAACGATAGGAATAGTAGCCACAATATTTAGTTATGGGGGATATCACATATTTTTTACATACTTAAGACCATTTTTAGAAAATAATCTTGCCTTACAAACAAATACCCTCTCTACGCTTTTGCTTCTATTTGGTATTGCTAACTGTATTGGTACCCTTATTGCCGGTATTGTGATGGGCAAACAATTTAAAATAACGATGATAGTCGTTCATTTTATTTTATTAATGCTTGCTATTATTTTAATGTTTATCAATAAAAACATAATATTTAACATGTTGCTGGTTATTGCGTGGGGGTTAATGTTTGGTTTTATTCCGGTAGGTTGGTCTACTTGGATTGTACGTACACTTGCTGATAAAGCCGAAATGATGGGCGGATTATCCGTTGCGGCGATTCAGTTTTCTATCGGATTGGCAGCGGCAATGGGAGGCTTCATTTTTGATCATAAGGGGATGCAAGGTATATTTTTTAGTTCTGCGCTAATTTTTTTATGTGCCTTGATATTAATTAAATTCAGCTTTTGGTTATTTATTCGTGTAACAGGACGTTCTATTGCATAGTAAGATTTTTTACAATTGATTGAAAATATTAAATTAATATTCACTTATTAAAAGGATCACATTAATGAAAAAGGGGTTATTTTATTTCAAAGATAGTACTGCTTTAATCGTCTTTTTAAGTCTTTTTGGGTTATTTTTATCACCATCAGTAATGGGAGCCGATATGTCTAACAATGCGAATAATTTTTATCAAAGCGATAATGTCACTATGCAAAAAGTTAGTTTTCTAAATCAATATAAAATGAGTGTGGTTGGAAACCTATTTATACCTAAAACGCTTGATGCCAAAAACAAATATCCAGCCATTATTGTTGGACATCCAATGGGTGCGGTTAAAGAACAAAGTGCCAATTTATATGCGACAAAAATGGCTGAACAAGGCTTTATTACATTAGCTATTGACTTATCCTTTTGGGGCGAAAGTGAGGGACAGCCACGTAATGTTGTATTGCCCGATATGTATGCAGAAGATTTCAGTGCAGCAGTTGATTATTTAGGTACTCAAACTTTTGTAGATCGTCACAATATTGGCGTAATTGGTGTTTGTGGTAGCGGCAGTTTTGTTATTAGTGCCGCTAAAATTGATCCACGTTTAAAAGCCATTGCGACGGTAAGTATGTACGATATGGGTTCGGCCAATCGCAATGCTCTTCACCATTCGTTAACACTTGAACAGCGTAAACAGATCATTAAACAGGCGGCAGAACAACGTTATGTTGAATTTACTGGGGGGCAGACATTATATACAAGTGGTACGGTCAATAAAGGGCAACTCAAACCCGAAGATGGTCCAATTGCCCATGAATTTTACGATTTTTATCGTACGCCTCGGGGTGAATATACTCCATCCAGTTCAACGCCAGAACTAACGACTCACCCAACATTAACCAGTAATGTAAAATTTATGAACTTTTATCCATTTAACGATATTGAAACCATTTCACCACGACCAATGTTATTTATCACAGGTGATCAGGCTCATTCTAAAGAGTTCAGTGAAGATGCTTATAACCGTGCAATAGAACCAAAAGAACTCTATTATGTAAAAGGAGCTGGGCATGTTGATCTTTATGATCGCATCCATTTAATCCCTTTTGATAAATTAACAACCTTTTTTAAAACGCATTTAAAATAGCGATTAATTTTTAATGAAATGTTGTTCCACAGCAAAGGGAGTCAGAATTACGGTGCTCCCTTTTTTACTCATCATTATAAAATGGCAGAAGAATATCAAAAATGTTCTTTTAGCTGTTTTAAAAACAGTTCAGCAGCTTTAGAAAATACATGATGTTTTTTCCAGACAATATTCACATCTACTTTTAATTTTGGATATAAAGGTCTAAAACAAAGCGGGTTATCGCCCGCTGTATTAATGAGTTTATCTAAACACAAGGCATATCCGATATGTTGTTCAACCATTAAAGCTGCATTAAATATTAAGTTATATGTTGCAATAATATTTAATTTTTCATCGTTTCGTTTAAACCATTGTTCAATGCTATCACTAACATATTTTTGTTGGGAAACAATCAGTGGTAATGACCATAAATCAGATGGAGAAATGACCTCAAGGTTTGCCAACGCACAATCTTTTCTCATTAAAACTCCCCATGTATCTTGTTGAGGAAGGCACAATGATTCATATTTTGTTAGATGAGTTGGTTCAATTAACACTCCAAAATCAAGTAATCCCTTATCAATACGTTCGGTGACATCATTTGCATTACCACTATAAATATGGATGCGGATGTGTGGGTAAACCTCTTGCATTGATTTAATCACACTCACCACCAACTTCATTGCATCGGTTTCACCACAACCAATATAAATATCACCACTAATATTTTCTGTGGGTGCTTGAAACTCTTCTTCTGTTTTATGCACAAGTTCCAGTATCTCCTCGGCACGTTTACGTAATCGTATTCCTTCATCGGTCAAGGTAATTCGCCTACTGCCACGAATAAATAGGGGGGTGCCAAGTGTTTGTTCAAGCTCCATCAACTGACGAGATAAAGTAGGTTGAGTTAGATGCAAATGGTTAGCGGCAGCGGTAATACTTTCTTCTTTAGCAAGAGCAAGAAAATAGCGTAAAATTTTTATATCTATCATTGTCCTTTTCCATCATCCTTGTTTAAAAATTCTTCGATTTTTATGTTTAAAAGATGCTATGTCAGAAAACAACGTGTTGTTTATATTTCATTATTAACATAATCATTTAAAAATTAACAAATGTTTTACCATAAATGACTTAAGTTGGATAGGTTACTCTTTGTTACCACTCAGTATTGCCGAGCGAGTTAATGGGTATATAGTACGGCAAGGTCAAAACGTCCGAAACCACTACACCTAATTCATTCTATGCACTAACCCAAAAAGGCCTGATTGTATGCCAAAACCAGTCAGGAAAGATATTGATTTTATTGGGTTTTTTATTTTGTTTTTTCCCAAAAAAACAAAAAACAACAACCTGTTTATTTTTATCTGTACTATTTTTTACAATTACCCATAATGTTACTATAATAACATTATCACCCTATATCTGTTATTAAAATAACATTTTACACCTAACAAATTCATTAAATTAGACATCAAAACTAAAAATTTTAAGGACATCACTATGAATTATGCAAAGTATATCGATCATACTTTACTTGCAATGAACGCAACAAAAGACCAAATAACCAAACTTTGTGAAGAAGCTAAACAATATCATTTTTATTCAGTTTGTGTAAATTCAGGCTATGTGCCTTTAGTGGCTAGTTTACTAAAAGGTAGCGATGTAAAAGTGTGTGCGGTGGTTGGCTTTCCACTTGGTGCCATGCTGACTAGCGCTAAAGCCTTTGAAACTGAAATGGCGGTTAAAGCTGGCGCGCAAGAAATCGATATGGTTATCAATGTAGGTTGGTTAAAAAGCAATGATTTCGATGCGGTTAAACAAGATATTGAGGCGGTCTTTAATGCTTGTGGCGCTGTGCCATTAAAAGTGATTTTAGAAACTTGCTTATTATCTAAAGACGAAATTGTTAAAGTCTGTGAAATCTGTAAGCAAATCGGCGTTGCTTTTGTTAAAACCTCAACAGGGTTTAGTGTATCTGGCGCAACGGTTGAGGATGTTAAGTTGATGCGTGATACCGTTGGCAATGAGATGGGTGTTAAGGCATCGGGTGGTATTCGTGATCGTCAAACGGCTGAAAAAATGGTTCAAGCGGGGGCTTCGCGTTTAGGGGCTAGTGCTGGTATTGCGATTGTTTCTGGTGATGCAATTTCGACCAGTGATTATTAATCAATGATATCAATTAATAAGCTACTTATGTAGCTTGTTACTGTTGATTTATGGGATCAGCATGGAAACACAATCACAAAAAAGAGTGAATGATCTTATTCAACTTTTAAAAAAAACAGATAAGATTCATTTAAAAGAAGCCGCTAAGTTGTTAGCGGTTTCCGAAATGACCATTCGCCGAGATTTAAATAACATTCCTACATCATTAACTGTTTTAGGGGGTTATATTGTTAGTGAAACTCGTTATCAAACAACGCAATATTTTTTATCAGACCAACAAGATAAACAAGTTAACGAAAAGTTACATATTGCTAAATTAGCAAGCAAACTTGTTTTTGCAAACGATACCATCTTTTTTGATTGCGGTACCACAATCCCTTTTATCATTGATGCTATTGATGATGAAATAACTTTTACTGCTATCTGTTATTCATTAAACGCATTTTTAGCATTACAAAATAAATCTAATTGTAAGACAATTTTATGTGGTGGTCATTATCAGGCTAATAATGCGATTTTTAGCACTATTGGACAGCATAGTGAATTCAATTCGATTTGCCCAAATAAAGCGTTTATTTCGGCCGCGGGGATCGATATTGAACAAGGTGCAACTTGTTATCATTTTGATGAACTTGATATGAAATTGCAGGCTATAAAAAAATCAGGTCAGAATATTTTGATTGCCGATCATACTAAATTTAATCAAGTTAAACCGGCTTTTATTGGTGAGTTAACGCTGTTTAATCAAATTATTACAGATAAAGTGCCAACCAAGGAATTTATTAATTTTTTAGCTAACCATAATATAGATTTAATGTATTAATATGAAAAATATCACAATTTTAGGGTCGACAGGTTCAATTGGTTGCAGTACGCTAACCGTTATTGCTCAAAATCCACATCTGTTTAAGGCGTATGCCTTAGTGGGTGGTAATAATGTTGCCAAAATGACTGAGCAATGTTTGATGTTTAAGCCTAAATACGTTGCCATGGCAACAGCGCAAGCGGCTAAGGAGCTAAGAGCAAATCTTGCCAATCTAAAATTGGATATTGAAGTGTTAAGCGGTGAACAAGCCATTTGTGATTTATCGCAGTTGCCCGAAGTCGATCAAGTGATGGCCGCTATTGTGGGTGCTGCTGGGCTAAAACCAACCCTTGCGGCAATTAAAAAAGGTAAACGTATTTTGCTTGCTAATAAAGAATCACTCGTGACCTGTGGACATCTGTTTATGCAAGCGGTTAAAGAGTATGGCGCTGAACTGTTGCCGGTGGATAGTGAACATAACGCTATTTTTCAAAGTTTGCCAATGGCAGTACAGCATAATTTAGGTTTTGCGAATTTGGCTGAACAGGGTATTACTAAAATAGTTTTAACAGGTTCTGGTGGGCCGTTTCGCGATTGGGAATTCGATAAGCTTGCATCGGTTACGCCAGCACAAGCGGTTGCACATCCTAACTGGTCGATGGGTAAAAAGATTTCTGTGGATTCGGCAACCATGATGAATAAAGGACTTGAGTATATCGAAGCACGTTGGTTATTTAATGCAAATGCTGACGAAATGGAAATTATTATTCATCCGCAATCGATTATTCACTCCATGGTACGTTATCAAGATGGTAGTGTGGTGGCAGAACTGGGTGTGCCTGATATGTGTACGCCGATTGCTTATGCTATGTCTTACCCCGATCGGGTTCCATCAAGTGTACCACCTTTGGATTTTTGTCAAATTTCGGCTTTAACGTTTAAACAACCTGATTTTAATCGTTATCCTTGTTTAAAATTGGCAATAGAAGCGTCCGATCAAGGGCAAGCTGCCACAACGGCACTTAACGCAGCGAATGAAATTGCGGTAGAAGCATTTTTGCAACATAAAATAGGTTTTATGGATATTGCCAAAAATGTAGCAAAAGTATTAGATCAATTGGCTTTCCCTGAACCATCGACTATTGACGATGTTTTTATGATAGATCAATGGGCAAGATCACAATGTGGTCTGTGTTAAATGCTATTTAATTTTTATAATCAATGGATTAAATAGGTCGTAAGGGCAGTCAATCACAATGACATTTTGAAAATATTGTGTTCAACTTTGCTGCCCTATTCATGCTTTATTGGCTAAGCGAGTTGTTTAGCCGTTAATGTTGGATTATCGCTAATAAAAGCTTGTAAAAATGTGCTATCGGGTAATGCCGTTAACGCGCCTTTTTGAGTGGTTGCTAAGGCACCGCACGCACTAGCGATCGTCATCATGCTTTCTAACATGAGTTTATCTTCAGGCATTCCCGATGACGCAATACTGCTAAGTAGTCCTGCCACAAAGGCATCGCCTGCACCAGTAGTATCAATACTATTTACATGATATGAATCAAAAGAAAATATTTTGCCTTGCCATAATACAATGCTGCCATCTTTACCTTTAGTAATTAATTTTAATGGTGCTTCATAGTGTTGTTGTAATTTATTTAATGCTTCATGCCAGTCATTGTCTTGAGTGAGCCAAAATAATTCTTCATCTGATAGTTTGAGTATATCGGCATCATGACAAAATTGCGTAATCGTTGTGCGCATTTCATCTTTATTTTCCCACATCTGCTCGCGCAAGTTAATATCAAAGCTGATCAAGCCATTTTTTGCGGTAAGGTTTTTAATAGCGGTTTTAAGCGTTTGTCGACAAGTATGGCCGACTAGCGCCAAAGAGCAAAAATGTAAAATATCTTGGTTAAAATCAGGTATCGCTTGCTCAGACAAAAATTGGTCGGCTGATGGCGAAACTAAAAAAGTAAAACTCCGTTCCCCATTTTGACCTAAATCAACAACAACAGTACTTGTTTTATAGTGATCATCTTTTTCAAGGCTTTGACAATCAACATGATAGTCACGGAACGTTTTTTCCATAAAATGACCAAAAGGATCATTACCAACACGGCCAATAAAAGCAGAAGGTAGCCCCAATTTAGCAATACCAATCGCCACATTGGCCGGCGCGCCACCTGCACAAGCTTTATAATTCATATCACCAAATGGTAACAAATCAATAACGGCATCCCCAAGGGACCAAACTTTAGTATTATTCATTTTTTAACTCGATTATAGTTAGTGACTAAGGTAATCTAATCTAGCGTAGAGGCAGATTATTTTAATTTTGTGAAATACGTCATCTTCTTGCCTTTTAATAAAGTCTTTGATGTTTAATTTATTATTGAATTAATGATGGTTATATTTTAAAAGTTTGTCATAGACTAAATCATTTGGCAAAAAATTCATTGTTAACGTTAAAAATGTGTGACTATCATCACATATTTTATCTCTAATTTCATTAACAGTTAACGTTAACAGTTAAATTAAGATACCATTAGATAAAGGTATCTAATATTGGATAAAAAAGGGGTTTTTATGTCTACTGCTATTGATAAAGCCAATCAAGCTGTTAAAGCGTTAGAAAAAGTGATGAATAAACAATACTACCCACATTTTCATTTAGCTCCCTCAGCAGGTTGGATGAATGATCCTAATGGTTTGATTTACTTTAACGGTCAATATCATGCTTTTTATCAGCATCATCCTTACGATGAAAATTGGGGGCCAATGCATTGGGGGCATGCTGTTAGTGATGATTTGGTTACATGGCGTAGATTGCCAATTGCGATTGCTCCTGATCAAGAATTTGATAAAAGCGGTTGTTTTTCTGGCTCAGCGGTCGATAACCATGGTGAATTATGCTTAATTTATACAGGTCATCTTTGGTTAGCAGGTCAAGGTAATGATGAGCAGATTCGGCAAGTCCAATGTTTGGCGAGTAGCAAAGATGGCATTCATTTTGAAAAGCAAGGCACAGTACTTGCGCCAAAAAATGGCATTATGCACTTTCGCGATCCTAAAGTGTGGCAACAAGATGGCAAATGGTGGATGGTGGTTGGTCAACGAACGCCAAATGATGTGGGGCAAGTTTTACTTTATTGTTCAGATGACTTAAAAAATTGGATATTTGATCATGTCGTGGTAAGTGATATCGATCCTGATGTTTATATGCTTGAATGTCCAGACTTTTTTCCACTGGGTGATAAATGGATTTTGATGTTTTCTCCACAAGGTATGAAAGCAACTGGCTACCAGTACCGCAATCGATTTCAATCGGGCTATATTGTAGGTAACTGGCAGCCAGGGCAACAATTTACAATTATTAAACCTTTTCAAGAGATGGATTTTGGGCATGATTTTTATGCACCGCAATCATTTCTTGCTGCTGATGGGCGTCGCATTGTGTTTGCTTGGATGGATATGTGGGAGTCAGCGATGCCAAGCAAAAACGATAAATGGGCTGGTGCATTTACGCTGCCACGTGAACTCACTTTAGATCAAGATAATAGTGTCCGAAACCGCCCGATTAAAGAACTTGAAGCATTGCGCGAAAAAACGGAATCATTTGGTGAAATAATGCTGAGTAATGAACTTAAACACACCAATATTCAATCTATTAGTTGCGAACTTAATGTTGAATTTGATTTAAATAAAAGCGATGCTGAACGTTTTGGTTTGCAACTTGCAGCCACTGGAGATGGTAAACAAGCAACGTTACTATATGTTGATTTACAATCCGATCGAATTATACTTGATCGCAGTTTATCCGGTCTTGAATTAAGCGGTTATCGTAGCGTACCGCTACCAAAAACAGATAAGCTAACTTTGCATATTTTTATTGATGCCTCATCTGTCGAGGTTTTTGTTAATAATGATTTGTATAGCCTTACGAGCCGTATTTACCCACAATTACCCGCCGAGCGAGTCATCAACCTCTTTGCTGAAAATGGAAAAGCGAAAGTGACAAAATTGGAAAGTTGGCAATTGAATTCTATTTATGCGTAATGTCTATTCACTGCCAATTGGCAGTGAAATTCATTTTAAAAAGATGACTTTTTTGTAAAGAAGTTTCAGAAAATAAATATATTTAATTAAAAAGTTTTAATTTACAAATGGTTATTCTATCACGCATTTTAACAAAATTAGAGTCAAAATCGATAACCGCCGGACGCATAAATGTAATCTCGAGAAGGTTAGGCACTGCTGTAGATGTGTTTACTTCTTGTCAAAATTTTATTCGGGCAGGTAAGTAGAAAAGCATAATATAGGTTCAGTCTTGCTAAATGATATTAATGGATTATTATATACATTTAATGCAATATTTGGATTCACAACTTTAACTATCTATCATATAACTAGATTAACCAAATAAGCGTTAACCGAAGGTCTCTTTCCCGTGAAATCATTGTCTGTACTATTGTCACTTATGATGTACTTTTGATGGATTTATGGTAAGGAAAATTGAATACTCAGGCTTGGTTTTGGGATTAAAGTGTTTATTTTAATTATGGTAGGGTTTAACTAGTCGGTACCTTAACCTGAGTTTAAAGATCTGTTTTGTTATGCGCCTTTTTCAGGATTTTATTTGTTATTTTTGTTCTTTATTTTCGCTTTCTTGTGCCATAATCTGATGTTACTCGGCTGAAAGTCCTCACCGTAGCATTTTTTAATAAAAGCTAGGTTCTTTTTAGGCAACACATCAGGTGGCAATGATGAGCATCATGATCTGAAGTCATTCCCAGTTCATTTGTGGAAAATGGTTAGCTGTAAGTTCAACGACTTGTTGCATATTAATAATTTTAAGTCTTGAATCAATTATCTTGCTAAGTCCGCGAGCCTCAATATCGTTGTCGATGATATAACAATGTTTGGTTTTGTTGATGATGTCATTGAATAGTGGATTATTTTGTATAGCCAGAATAACGCCATTTTGCCAGAATAATACGGTATCTTGAGCTGATATTAATTGTAGATCTATGGTTGATTGATTTGCTGTCGATATAGTATGTAACATTATTTTTTTCACTTTTTATACTGAAACGTAGTTTTTCCTGAATTTTTTTTAAAAATTAAGGTTATTTTGCTTGGTACATCTTTAATGGTTATTAGTATATAATAAGGACTATTTATTGAGCAAAGAATTCATCATGAAACCGATTATTTTAACTAATGAGCAAGAAACGATTTTGTTTGGTAGTAAAATTGCCAAACAGTGTTTAAACTATTTGTCTAAGCATGATGATACAATTGTTATCTATTTAATTGGTGATCTTGGTGCTGGTAAAACAACTTTTAGTCGTGGTTTTTTGCAACAATTAGGTCACATTGGTAACGTAAAAAGCCCTACTTATACGTTAGTAGAACCCTACCAGTTTGATAGTTTTTCTGTTTATCATTTTGATTTTTACCGGCTTTGTAGCCCTGAAGAGCTGGAGTTTATGGGAATACGTGAATATTTTGCTTTGCGCTCGATTTGTTTAATTGAGTGGCCAGAACAAACAAATGGTATCTTGCCGAGTGCTGATCTTGAAATTCATTTGGCTTATTTGGCGCATGAGCGTACAGTTTGCGTGCAAGCAAAAAACGAAAAAGGCCAAGCGATTATTAATTTATCACAATAGAAATAAACAATAAAAAGACAATGAAAAAACTACTCACTTTTTTTATATTATTACTGCTTTGTAGCTCTACTTATGCAGCTAGAGTTATGATTGCCGTTGATGCTGGTCATGGAGGTAAAGATTCCGGTGCAATAGGAAAAAATAAGTTATATGAAAAAACAGTGACGCTTTCAATCGCAAAAAAACTTACCAGTTTGCTAAATAAAGATCCCAATTTTAAAGGAGTATTAACCCGTAGCAGTGATAATTTTATCTCGGTTTCGCAGCGCTCCGAAATTGCTCGTAAAAATAAAGCCAATTTATTAGTTTCAATTCATGCTGATGCTGCACCAAATAGGAGTGCAACAGGTGCGTCGATATGGGTGTTATCAACTAAGCGTGCTGATACGGAACTTGGTCGTTGGCTTGAACAAGAAGAAAAACAGTCACAATTACTCGGTGGGGCAGGTGATGCTCTTAGTGATGATCATAATCCTCATTTAAGCCAAGCGGTATTAGATCTACAGTTTTCTTATTCTCAACAAGTGGGTTATAAGCTAGCAAAACATGTATTAAAAGAAATGGAAGGAATAATCAAGCTGCATAAATCTGTTCCAGAGCATGCAAGTTTAGGTGTATTACGTTCACCAGATATCCCGTCAATTTTAGTTGAAGTGGGTTTTATCTCTAACGAAGGAGAAGAAAAATTGTTAGGCAGTAATGCCCATCAAAATAAGATTGCAAAAGCTATTTATCAAGGTATAAAAAATTACGTTAAACAAAATCCAAAATTTGGGGAACAACATTAATGGCAATTCATATTCTTTCTCCCCAATTAGCCAATCAAATTGCTGCTGGTGAGGTGGTAGAACGCCCCGCATCTGTCATCAAAGAGTTAGTTGAAAATAGCCTTGATGCGGGTAGTAACCAAATTGATATTGATCTTGAACAAGGCGGCTGTAAGTTAATTCGTATTCGTGATAATGGTTGTGGTATTGCTAAAGCTGAATTAGCGCTGGCGCTTGCTCGTCATGCGACAAGTAAAATCAGTACATTAGATGATTTAGATTCAATTGTGAGCCTTGGGTTTCGTGGTGAGGCGCTAGCGAGTATAAGTTCGGTTGCTAGATTGACATTAACTTCACGTACTGCTGAACAATCCGAAGCATGGCAAGTTTATGCTGAAGGACGGGATATGAAGCCGATGATTAAACCTGCAGCTCATCCTGTGGGATCGACTGTCGAAGTCCTTGATCTGTTTTATAATACACCGGCAAGACGTCGTTTTTTAAAAACAGAAAAAACTGAGTTTATGCATATTGAAGAGTTTGTTCGGCGTATTGCACTTGCACGACCTGATGTTACCTTTAATTTGCAACATAATGGTAAATTGGTTAAGCAGTATCGTTCATCCACCCTTGAAAAAAGAGTCGAATTGGTGTGCGGGCGTGCATTTATGCAAAAAGCTGTCAAATTAGATTGGCAACATGATGATTTACTCATTCAAGGTTGGGTCACTAGTAGTGAAAGTAGTGATTTGCAGTATTTTTATGTTAATGGGCGAGTCATCAAAGATAAATTACTTAATCATGCATTGCGTCAGGCCTATATAAGCCGTACGAATGAACAACAAAGTTATGTGGTGTTTTTACACATCGATCCAAAACAAGTTGATGTCAATGTTCACCCTGCTAAGCATGAAGTCCGTTTTCATGAAGCAAGATTGGTTCATGATTTTGTTTATCAAGCTATAGTAATGGCACTTGAATCGAATTTACCTGTAACAGAAGAAATAGCAACAATAACGCCCAATCGACAAGCAGCTGGTGAGAATATCTTTAATCAAAAAATATCCACTAAGTCTTATCAAACGAATAGTCAATTATCAAAAAAAAACAGTAATTATGCTAAAGAAAATGCATTATATGGTCAATTAGTCAATGTTGTTCCCCCATCTCAAGAAATTATACAATCTGAGCTAAAAAAATCAGGTTTATCTGTAGAGAAAAATGAAATAACTGAACCACAAAAAGCGGTTATTGAAGCATTATTTCCTAAACGTAATATACCTTTGCAAACATTACAAAAGCAACTTGATAGCTCATCAATAGTGCAATTTGGTCGAGTGTTAACTATTATTCAACCCGACATCGCATTGCTTGAAAAGTATGAAGATACTCAGCAAAAATTAATGTTGATGAAATTACCTATTGCTAAGCAAAAAGTGACTGCAATTAAATTATTATCACAAGATTCTGAAAAATTGCTTATTCCATTAACCATTTTAATCAATCATCAAGAGCAGCAAGTGCTTTCCAGTTATCAACCTCAGTTGAATTTTTTAGGCTTTGATTTTTATATTGATAAAGCAAAATTGTATTTGCAAAATGTTCCTAAAATGTTGCGCACTATGAATTGGCAGCAATTATTACCTGCTTTAATTGCTTTTATATCAGATTCAAAAAATGAAGTGTTAGATCCTACACAAATAGCGGCTTGGTTAGCTAATCAGTATGATGATAATCGCACTATGATCTGGAGTGTGGCTAAAGTCATTCCGTTGCTTGCTCAATTAGAAGAGGTGGATATTAATCTATTACAACAAGAATCATTTTTATATCCGATTGATATACAATCTTTAACTCAATCCATTTTATCATGAATAAACCAAAAATTATTTCGTTAATGGGACCAACAGCATCTGGTAAAACGGCATTTGCTATGGCACTTTACGAACGTTATCCTATTGATATTATTAGTGTCGATTCCGCTCTGATTTATCGCGGTATGGATATCGGTACCGCAAAGCCAACTAAAAAAGAGCAACAATATTATCCACATAAATTGATTGATATTTGTGATCCCGCAGAGAGTTATTCTGCAGCTAATTTTAGGCGTGATGCAATTGTAGAAATTGAAAAATCACTAAAAAAAGGTCGAGTTCCATTGTTAGTTGGTGGAACAATGCTCTATTTTAAAGCTTTAATTGAAGGGCTTTCACCACTTCCAGCGGCCAATAGTGAAATTCGTGAGCAAATAGAAGAAAAAGCCAATAAATTAGGTTGGCAAGCGATTCACGATGAACTAAAAAAAGTTGATCCCGTTTCGGCTAAAAGAATTCATCCTAACGATCCACAGCGTCTTAATCGTGCTTTAGAAGTCTATTTAATCTCAGGAAAAAGTCTTACTGAACTTACACAAGAAAGCGGCGAAGCATTACCCTATGATATTATGCAGTTTGCTATTATGCCGCAAGATCGGTCGCAATTACATGAGCGTATTGAACAACGTTTTTTAAAGATGTTAGATGAAGGATTTGAAAATGAAGTTAAAACGCTTATGCAGCGATCTGATTTGCATTTAAATTTGCCTTCTATTCGCTGTGTAGGCTATCGCCAAATGTGGGAATATTTAAATGGCGATATAAGTTATGATGAAATGGTTTTTAAAGGTATCTGTGCTACTCGTCAATTAGCCAAACGACAAATCACGTGGCTGCGTGGTTGGAAGCAACCTATTACATGGTTAAATAATGATAATATGGATTCAATTTTTCAAAAAATGTTCTAATCTATAATTTTTAGAAAGAGGATTAATAGTATACTATTGTATAGTATTGTTGATAAAATTATGCGCATTATTGTCAAGATTTAGTCTTTTTTTTATCTTTTTAGTTTAAAATTATTAAAAAATTAGTTATTTGTGCATAAATTGTTGTTGATTAGTTCAAGAGAAGTGCTTTTTATGTTATTTTGGTAGATACTAAAGATGTATCTGAAATCGTATGTAAAAAATACATTAATTTTATATTCATATAATTATTTTTAAAGGATAAACTCATGTCAAAAGGGCAGTCATTACAAGATCCTTATTTAAATTTGCTTCGTCGAGAGCATATTCCTGTATCAATCTATTTAGTTAATGGTATTAAGCTACAAGGACAAATTGAATCATTTGATCAGTTTGTAATTTTACTAAAAAATACTGTAAGTCAAATGGTATATAAACACGCTATCTCAACAGTTGTACCATCTAGGCCTATTTCTGGACTAGTAACTCAACCTGAAGAGGAAGCTGAAAGCTGATATTTCAGTGGAGAATTTGATTGTTCGATCGATATAAAGGCGGTGAAACTGCCTTATTAGTTCATGTATTCTTCCCGCAAGAAAGCGATATCGAGGATCTTAAAGAGTTTGAAGTTTTAGTTTCTTCAGCTCAAATAGATATTCTCGATATTGTAACAACCTCAAGGAAAGTACCTCAAAGCAAATATTTTATTGGTGAAGGTAAAGCACAAGAAATAGCTGAAAAAGTTAAACAGCTTGATGCTTCTGTTATTTTAGTAAATCATACTTTAACACCCTCCCAAGAACGTAATCTAGAACAGTTGTGTAAATGTCGGGTTGTTGATAGAACAGGATTGATTCTTGATATTTTTGCTCAACGGGCTAG
Organism: Gilliamella sp. App4-10; assembly: GCF_001690495.1. GTDB lineage: Bacteria > Pseudomonadota > Gammaproteobacteria > Enterobacterales > Orbaceae > Gilliamella > Gilliamella apicola_G. Next base: position 8,723 of record NZ_LZGS01000037.1, on the reverse strand, counting down.
AACACATGAAGGTAAATTACAAGTTGAATTAGCACAGTTACAACATCTTTCGACTCGATTAGTTCGAGGTTGGACGCATTTAGAAAGGCAAAAAGGCGGAATTGGCTTACGAGGGCCCGGTGAAACACAATTAGAAACAGATAGACGATTGATTCGTCATCGTATTCAGTTAATTTTATCAAGACTTGCTAAAGTTGAAAAACAGCGAAATCAAAATCGTCAATCAAGAAATAAAGCCGATCTATCAACAGTTTCTTTAGTTGGCTACACTAATGCGGGTAAATCAACATTATTTAATGCATTAACAAATGCAAATGTATATGCTGCTAATCAGTTATTTGCTACACTCGATCCAACATTACGGCGGATCATTGTCGATGATGTTGGTGAAGTTGTTTTAGCTGATACAGTCGGATTTATTCGTCATTTACCCCACGATTTAATTGCCGCTTTTAAAGCGACACTACTTGAAACGCAAGAAGCCAATTTATTATTACATGTTATTGATGCAGCCGATCCAAATATATTGGATAATATGCATGCCGTTAATGAAGTGTTGCTTGAAATTGATGCAGATGAAATTCCAACATTGCTCGTTATGAATAAAATTGATTTAATTGAGGGGAAACAGCCAAGTATTGATCGGGACGAAAACGGCATACCAATTCGAGTTTGGATTTCAGCACAAAAAGGTTTAGGATTGGATCAATTATTTATTGCTTTAAAAGAAAGGTTAGCTAAGCAAATTCAAGTTTGCCATTTGAGTTTACCTGCCTATTTAGCAAGACTAAGAAGTCGTTTATATCAGTTAAATGCGGTAGAAAATGAATTTATTAATGAGGATGGTAGTTTTCATCTAAATGTGAGAATTCCCTCTATTGAATGGAATCGCCTCTGTAAACAAGAGCCAGATCTGTTATACTTAATCAATAAGCAAAATAACAACTAATTGTTAAATGGAGCATATAAAATATGGCGTGGAATCAGCCCGGCAATAACGGACAAGATAACGACCCATGGGGAAATCATAACAAAAAACCAACTAATCATTCATCTAATGATTTATTGGGTAAAATTAAAGATTTATTAAAAAAAAGCAATTTTGGTAATAATAAGGGATCGTCAGGAATTAAGTTGCCGATGAATACGGCTAAAATTATTATATCTATAATCGCTTTATTCGTGCTAGTTTGGGCGGGGAGTGGTTTTTATACTATTAGCCAAAGCCAACGAGGTGTAATTACCCGATTTGGTCAAGTTCAGGCAGAAATTATTCAACCTGGATTAAATTGGAATCCACCGTTAATTGATAAAGTATATAAAGTTGATACACAAGGTACACACAATTTTAATGTGAATGGCTTTATGATAACAACCGGTGAAGATTTAGTCTTTGTTGAAATGAATGTACAATATCGTGTTAGCGATCCTGTAAAATATTTATTTAATGTTACTAATGTTAAAGATAGTTTACAACAAGCTGCTGATAGTGCTTTGCGTACTGAAGTAGGTAGCTCAAGTATGGATGATATTTTAACTAATGGGCGTTCAGCATTAGAAACTCGTACAAAAGATGAGCTAGTTAATGTCATCAATAATTACGATATGGGAATTAGTATAGTGGATCTTAATTTCCAATCAGCTCGTCCGCCTGAGGCTGTACAAGAAGCCTTTAATGATGCAATGAATGCTCGAGAAGACAAAAAACGTGAAATAAATAAAGCTGCTGCTGAAAAAGTTCAACAAGTACAACAGGCAGAAGGTCGCTCTGCAAGAATTTTAGCTGATGCAAATGCTTATAAAATTAGAGTGGAACTTGAAGCGGAAGGTGATGTGGCTCGTTTTGAAAAAATCTTACCACAATATAAAGCAGCACCAGAAATTACTAAAGAACGCTTGTATATTGAAACTATGGAAAGAGTGTTAACCAAAACCAACAAAATTATAGTTAATGATAAAAATGGGAATTTAATGGTATTGCCATTAGAACAATTATTAAAAAATAAAAATGAAAAAAATTCAGAACCCATGACTTTAGAAAACCCAAATAGTGAATATAATTCTAATATGCCAAACTCATCTGAAATTATAAAAGAGCAGTTTCAAACAACGCAGGAATTGCCAAAAGAGGTTAACAATAACACAAATAGTATAAATAAAACCAGCAACACCACGCGGACTCCGCGGTTTATGGGAAGATAAGGAGATGATTATGCGAAAATTATTGATTCCTATAACATTAATTTTAATTGGTGTGCTTTTTTCTAGTGTTTATGTTATTGAAGAAGGGACTTGTGGTATAGTTTTACGATTCAATAAAATTATTAGATTATCTGGGCCTGGATTACATTTTAAAATTCCAGGAATGGATAATGTAAAAATTGTTGATGCTAAAATCCAAACAACAAATAGTTCTGATAATATAGGTCGGGAGCAAAAGTTCATAACACGTGAAAATAAAGATTTAGTTGTTGATTATTTTGTACAATGGAAGATTGTTGATTTTAATCGATATTATGAAACAATTGCTGGTGGTAATAACATTGAGAACTTGTTGCTTGCTCGATTAAATGGACGTCTAAGAGCTGAAATTGGGAAATTGAATATCATTGATATTATTAATGACACAAATAATAACTCTCGTAATTCTATAATGACACGAGTAAAAGATGCATTAAATGGCACTGTTCAAGAGTTGGTTAGAAGTGAATCAAACGAAAATTTTATTGGTTCGGCTGAAAAAGAATCTGAAAGTAATAAGACAAGTATGAGATCTTTTGGTGTTGAAGTTATTGATGTTCGTATAAAGAAAGTTAATTTTCCTCAGGAAATCTCCAATTCAATTTATGAGCAAATGAAAGCAGCTCGAAAAGTTGTTGCACAAAATCAACGTTTTGAAGGTGTTAAGAAAGCCGATGAAATACGAGCAGATACTACACTAGAAGTAACAAAGATATTATCCGAAGCTGAACGTCAATCTCGATCTATTCGTGGTGAAGGTGATGCGAATGTAGCCAAGCTTTATGCTGATGCTTTTGGTAAAGATAGAGAATTTTTTAGCTTTATTCGTAGTTTAAAAGCTTATGAACAAAGCTTTACAGGTAATGATGTTATGGTCATTAGTCCTGATAGTGAATTTTTTAAATATATGAAATTAAAATCTAATAAATAACTGAATGAGTAAATAGTCTATGAGTAATAATATTGTTGTACTAGGTACACAATGGGGTGATGAAGGCAAAGGTAAAGTTGTTGATTTACTCACAGAAAAAGCAAAATATGTTGTTCGTTATCAAGGTGGACATAACGCTGGTCATACATTAGTGATTAATGGTGAAAAAACCGTATTACATTTAATTCCATCAGGAATCTTACGCAATGATGTGATAAGTATTATTGCCAATGGTGTTGTGTTATGTCCTGATGCTTTAATAAAAGAAATGAATGAGTTAGAAAAAAGTGGCATTCCTGTTAAAGAAAGACTCCTTATTTCAGAATCATGCCCTTTAATTTTACCCTACCATATTGCATTAGACCAAGCGCGAGAAAAAGCGCGTGGCAGTAAAGCTATTGGAACAACAGGGCGTGGTATTGGTCCTGCTTATGAAGATAAAGTGGCACGTCGTGGGCTTCGAGTTGGTGATTTATGTGATCGCCAAACTTTTGCCGAAAAATTAAAAGAAGTAATGGAATATCACAATTTCCAATTAGTTAATTATTACAAAGCAGAAGCTGTAGACTATCAAAAAGTTCTCGATGATACATTAGCGATAGCTGATATTTTAGTTGCTATGATTGCCGATATTCCTGCTCTTTTAGAAGAAGCACGCAAAAAAGGTGAGAGAATTATGTTTGAAGGGGCGCAAGGTACATTACTTGATATTGACCATGGGACTTATCCTTTTGTTACTTCTTCTAATACTACTGCTGGCGGTGTCGCAACAGGTTCTGGTTTTGGTCCGCGTTATGTTGGTTATGTACTAGGTATTGTCAAAGCTTACTCTACACGAGTTGGTGCTGGCCCATTTCCTACAGAGTTATTTGATGAGACTGGTGAATACCTATGTAAGCAAGGTAATGAATTTGGCGCAACAACTGGTCGTCGTCGTCGTACTGGATGGCTTGATGTGGTTGCTGTTCGCAAGGCAGTACAACTTAATTCTATTTCTGGATTTTGTTTAACTAAACTCGATGTGCTAGATGGACTTAAAGAAGTGAGGCTCTGTGTTGGTTATCAATTACCAAATGGTGAGGTCATCAAAAATGCTCCAGCCGCTGCTGAAGAATGGAGCTTAGTCAAACCTGTTTATGAATCAATGCCTGGATGGAATGAGTCAACCTTTGGTGTTAAAAGTTATAATGCTCTTCCACAAGCAGCTAAAGCTTATATTAAACGGATTGAAGAGTTAACCGAAACGCCAATTGATATTATTTCAACAGGACCTGATCGAAGTGAAACAATGATTTTACGCGATCCGTACCAAAACTAATTTAGCGTCAATCAAATCGGGATAAATGTCCCGATTTTTTGTTTTTATGATATTTTTTTCTAAAAAAGTTAATTGGGTAAGAGGAATTTATGGCTAAATTGGGGACCCCATTATCACCCAGTTCAACTAAAGTTTTACTTTGTGGGGCGGGTGAGCTTGCAAAAGAAGTTGTCATTGAGTTACAACGATTTGGTTGTGAGGTTATTGTCGTTGATCGTTATGCAAATGGGCCAGCGATGCAAGTTGCTCATCGGCACCATATCGTTAATATGCTTGATGGAGATGCTTTAAGAAAAGTCATAGAAGTAGAAAATCCAGATTATATTGTCCCTGAAATTGAAGCTATTGCAACATCTACACTAATTGAGCTGGAAGATGAAGGTTTTACAGTTATTCCAACAGCAAAAGCAACTCAACTTACGATGAATCGTGAGGGGATTCGTCGACTTGCAGCGGAGGAATTAAAATTACCAACGTCACCTTATCGATTTGCTACAAATGCAACAGAATTTAGAAAAGCAGTCAAAGAAATTGGTCTTCCTTGTTTAGTCAAACCTGTTATGAGCTCTTCTGGTAAAGGACAATTGTTATTAAGAAGCGAAGCAGATATTGAATTATCATGGAAATATGCACAAGAAGGTGGTAGAGCTGGCGGTGGAAAAGTTATCATCGAAGGCTTTATTGATTTTGATTACGAAATTACCCTACTCACTGTTAGACATATTAAGGGTGTGTCATATTGTGAACCGATAGGACATCGTCAAGAAAAAGGTGATTATCGAGAATCTTGGCAACCTCAGCAGATGTCTGATAAGGCCTTAAAACAGGCAAAAGATATTTCAACTAAAATAACAGATGCATTAGGTGGGCGAGGGTTATTTGGTGTTGAATTGTTTGTTAAAGGTGATCAAGTATGGTTTAGTGAGGTATCACCTCGTCCACATGATACAGGCATGGTGACATTAATTTCACAAAATTTGTCTGAGTTTGCACTACATGCTAGGGCAATATTAGGGCTGCCTATTCCTATTATAGAACAATATGGGGCATGTGCATCAGCTGTTTTATTAATAGAAGGTGATTCAAAACAAGTCACTTTTACTAATCTTGATAAAGCATTAAGTGAACCGCAAACTGATTTACGTTTATTTGGTAAACCAGAAGTGAAAGGTACTCGCAGAATGGGGGTTGCGCTAGCGAAGGCTTTAACGATTAACGATGCGATTACTAAAGCCATTAATGTAGTAAAACAACTAAAAATAACCCTATAATGAATTTTATTGTCTAAAAAGCAATCGCTTAATTCAAAAAAAGAAAAATTTATAAAATAGGGGTTGACGTATGCAAGTGAAGTGAGTAACATACGCAACCCTTGAGACAGCAAACTAAATCAACAAAAAGTTGTTTGGGAATTGAAGCTGTCAGCTCTTTAAAAAGAAGAAACAGACAATCTGTGTGGGCACTTGCGAGACGAAGAATGAAAAGTCTACGGACTTAAAAATTAAGTCTTGATAAGTGACACTGAAGATTCATTTGAATATGTCAGAGACAGTTATTGAGCGTCAAACTTTAAATTGAAGAGTTTGATCATGGCTCAGATTGAACGCTGGCGGCAGGCTTAACACATGCAAGTCGAACGGTAACATGAGTGCTTGCACTTGATGACGAGTGGCGGACGGGTGAGTAATGTATGGGGATCTGCCGAATGGAAGGGGACAACAGTTGGAAACGACTGCTAATACCGTATAAAGTTGAGAGACCAAAGCATGGGACTTTCGGGCCATGCGCCATTTGATGAACCCATATGGGATTAGCTAGTAGGTGAGGTAATGGCTCACCTAGGCGACGATCTCTAGCTGGTCTGAGAGGATGACCAGCCACACTGGAACTGAGACACGGTCCAGACTCCTACGGGAGGCAGCAGTGGGGAATATTGCACAATGGGGGGAACCCTGATGCAGCCATGCCGCGTGTATGAAGAAGGCCTTCGGGTTGTAAAGTACTTTCGGTGATGAGGAAGGTAGTGTATCTAATAGGTGCACTAATTGACGTTAATTACAGAAGAAGCACCGGCTAACTCCGTGCCAGCAGCCGCGGTAATACGGAGGGTGCGAGCGTTAATCGGAATGACTGGGCGTAAAGGGCATGTAGGCGGATAATTAAGTTAGGTGTGAAAGCCCTGGGCTCAACCTAGGAATTGCACTTAAAACTGGTTATCTGGAGTATTGTAGAGGAAGGTAGAATTCCACGTGTAGCGGTGAAATGCGTAGAGATGTGGAGGAATACCGGTGGCGAAGGCGGCCTTCTGGACAGATACTGACGCTGAGATGCGAAAGCGTGGGGAGCAAACAGGATTAGATACCCTGGTAGTCCACGCTGTAAACGATGTCGATTTGGAGTTTGTTGCCTAGAGCGATGGGCTCCGAAGCTAACGCGATAAATCGACCGCCTGGGGAGTACGGCCGCAAGGTTAAAACTCAAATGAATTGACGGGGGCCCGCACAAGCGGTGGAGCATGTGGTTTAATTCGATGCAACGCGAAGAACCTTACCTGGTCTTGACATCCACAGAATCTTGTAGAGATACGAGAGTGCCTTCGGGAACTGTGAGACAGGTGCTGCATGGCTGTCGTCAGCTCGTGTTGTGAAATGTTGGGTTAAGTCCCGCAACGAGCGCAACCCTTATCCTTTGTTGCCATCGGTTAGGCCGGGAACTCAAAGGAGACTGCCGTTGATAAAGCGGAGGAAGGTGGGGACGACGTCAAGTCATCATGGCCCTTACGACCAGGGCTACACACGTGCTACAATGGCGTATACAAAGAGAAGCGAGCTCGCGAGGGTAAGCGGACCTCATAAAGTACGTCTAAGTCCGGATTGGAGTCTGCAACTCGACTCCATGAAGTCGGAATCGCTAGTAATCGTAGATCAGAATGCTACGGTGAATACGTTCCCGGGCCTTGTACACACCGCCCGTCACACCATGGGAGTGGGTTGCACCAGAAGTAGATAGCTTAACCTTAGGGAGGGCGTTTACCACGGTGTGGTTCATGACTGGGGTGAAGTCGTAACAAGGTAACCGTAGGGGAACCTGCGGTTGGATCACCTCCTTACGAAGAGCTCGTAAGTGTTCACACAGATTGTTTGTTTAGAAGAAAGAGTCACTTTATTGGGTCTGTAGCTCAGGTGGTTAGAGCGCACCCCTGATAAGGGTGAGGTCGGTGGTTCAAGTCCACTCAGACCCACCAATTCTACTTAACTTTGCTGATTTTGGCTTACGTTGATGAAGTGAAGGCATAAATTAGCACGAAGCGGTCTGCGTTAAGCGAGTTGGGAAATACACAGATGAAGTGAATTATTGGGGCTATAGCTCAGCTGGGAGAGCGCCTGCCTTGCACGCAGGAGGCCAGCGGTTCGATCCCGCTTAGCTCCACCATTAAAGATATCTCTTTCATTAGATATATAAAAAATTATGTTTGTATTTGCTTGAGAGTTATAGTTAAGTAAATAGAAAGATAAAGCTCTTTAACAATTAGGAACAAGCTGAAAGAAACGAGTTTTCGTTCTTATGTAAAGCTTTTATAGAATCGTATGATTAAAAGTTAGCGATAAATTTTAATTAATGACGAATAAATAAAGTGGATAACGTAAGAGAGAGAAAAAAAGCGTAATTAAAACCGAGACAACTGTGAGTTGTAAGGTTAAGAAATTAAGCGTACACGGTGGATGCCTAGGCAATCAGAGGCGAAGAAGGACGTGTTAATCTGCGAAAAGCGACGGTGAGCTGATAAAAGGCGCTATAGCCGTCGATGTCCGAATGGGGAAACCCAGTGTAGGTGACTACACTATCATCTGATGAATACATAGTCAGATGAGGCGAACCGGGAGAACTGAAACATCTAAGTACCCCGAGGAAAAGAAATCAACCGAGATTCCCTAAGTAGCGGCGAGCGAAAGGGGAGGAGCCCAAGCGGGTAGCATATAGTATTAGTGGAAGCGTCTGGAAAGTCGCACGATAGAGGGTGAAAGTCCCGTACACGAAGGTGCGATATGTGGAAGCTTATAGAGTAGGGCGGGACACGTGATATCCTGTCTGAAGAAGGGGGGACCATCCTCCAAGGCTAAATACTCCTGATTGACCGATAGTGAACCAGTACCGTGAGGGAAAGGCGAAAAGAACCCCGGGAGGGGAGTGAAATAGACCCTGAAACCGTGTACGTACAATCAGTGGGAGCTG
>NZ_LZGS01000036.1 GCF_001690495.1 Gilliamella sp. App4-10 | reverse complement strand
GCAGCAACGCCAGTATTGATATCTTGGATATCACCACCGGCCGCGGTGGTAGCTAGGCCAGTCGCGAGTTGGGTTAGGGCGCTGATTTGTTGTCTTTCTTCTTGGCTTAGGTCTTTGATGTCTTTATCGGGGTAAAGGATACCCGCAATAACTTCTGCACTGCGTTCACTTACGGCAGCGCCTATGCCACACCCACTAGGGCTAAGTTGCCTTGCAGCTGCGCAACCACCCCGCCCAAGATGGCATGGCTGACCGTGTTGGCAATGTTGCTCGTCAGTTAAGAAGATACCTTTGTCTGTTGCTTTTAAGTCGGTATTGTTTTCGACCTTTATGTCAAAGCCATCTTTGCTGACACAGAAAAATGCAAAAAAACACCAAGAAAAAAATCAAATAAAATAAACGCCTTACCTGACCGATTTTTTGTAAATAAATAGTGTGTTTTTATGTTTTAAATAGAAGGAGATATGACACAATGAGCAATATAGTTAAGTAGGCTTTATTTACTACAATGGTGCATAAAAATAATAATCACTAAAGTGATGCTAAATCAAAATTACCACTTAAAAAGGATTTAGTGACAGAATCAACTGTCACTTTTTTTAAGAACGAATACAATAATATACGTTAGAATTGTCAGGTTAAGATACATTCCAAGCTAAAATCAACCACAAACAAAGCACCGGCGCCACAATCCAACAAGCGATTTTACACCGTGGGTTACGTACCACAATGTATGAAGCCTACCCCATCCTCCCCCTCAACACTCACTATTAAGGTTGAATAAAATAGGTTAATTATTGTACTTGCTATTCAATACTTGTAACTTAAAAACAAACTTTCTACTGGTTCACTGGAAATTATTAGTCTACAAAGTGGAAGTTATTTCATTGCTAATTACCTTAATCCACACTTCTCCAGACTCCATTATTAAAGTTTTTGATTCTATTTTCACGAGTGCGATATAAGAACCAAATAACTCTTCACCATCAAGCATATTTTTACATTCAAATTCCTTCACATTTTTACAATGAATTTTTCCCAAAGAATGCCCATCATAAGTACTCCATATATCAAAAATAAGATCACTCCCAAAATTACTAAAATTTATAGTTCCGAGACTTACATCTTCAAATTTCATAATTTACTCCACAAAATGTCCAGTTGAATGTGATTGATCCGGAAGCCTATTACCAAAGTAATCTTGTCGCTCAGAGTATTTCCCTGATCTATCTGATTTCCATACTCTTTGCGTTCTAATAACTTCACCTGTTGGCTTGATGGTTACAGTGACACCATCTGAACCTTTCCATGTTTCGTAGCCTCCCTGTGATTGCCCATTACTAGTAAATCCTTTAGATTTTAGATCTTCATAGAGCCTCTCTCTTGTTTTAGGTAAATCCGGAGTTATCTGCCCCGTCGTCCCCTTTCCAGCATTTAGTTCTTTTTCATTTTTTACATGCTCGCCAAATTTGCTACTCTCATTTCCTTTTTGATTGGCTGCTTGGCTATTATGTATTTTATACTTAATCTCTTTATAATTTCCACCATCTTGTGCAACACTTCCTTTTCCATGTTGCGTTTCTAAGACTGTTTTATCTAATGGTTTGTTCGCACCTGTTCCCTTTCCAGCTGCACTATTTTTTACAACTGTTGTTTCAATTTGTTTTGACTGGCTTGCCGCTTGATTCATCAAGCGGTTACCTTCAGCAACATTCCCCGCTTTATATGCTACTTCCGCTTCTTTTACCAAAACTTGTGCAGTTTTAGTTTCAACTTTAATTACTTTTCCCGCTACTTTGATAAATTTTGCAAAAGGTAATACTCCTGCTGCTGCTATTGCGTAGTCACCCCAACTATCTGCATCCCTAAAGGCGATATAATCACCATATGGCGTCACCAATATAGCTAGATCTTCTGGCAATCGCATCAAATCCTCTCTTAAAGGATCATACATAAATTTACCTGAATTCATATCATCTATGATTTGCGAAGCCTCTTCTGGGGTTAGATAACCATTAGCTGAAGCATGAAGTATGCTGTCATAATTTGCCCCTGTTTCAGGTGAAAGACCAATAAAATCGCCACCAAATCCACCATCAGCCCAACTTAATCCATTATTCTCAACCGCATTTTTCCCCGCCGCAACGCCAGTATTGATATCTTGGATATCACCACCGGCCGCGGCGGTAGCTAGGCCAGTCGCGAGTTGAGTTAGGGCGCTGATTTGTTGTCTTTCTTCTTGGCTTAGGTCTTTGATGTCTTTATCGGGGTAAAGGATACCTGCAATAACTTCCGCACTGCGTTCACTTGCGGCAGCGCCTAAGCCACCCACTAGGGCAGAGTTGCCTTGCAGCTGCGCAACCACCCCACCCAAGATGGCATGACTGACCGTGTTGGCAATGTGGTCTGTTTCCCATTTGCCGGTTTCAGGGTTGTAATGCTCGGTTTGTTTTTTTATGGCACTGGCAATTTTTGGTGCCAGTGCCCCTGCAACCGCCCCTGTCATGTCGCCGCTGATGATGCCGTTAATCAGGTTGACCGCCATGTCAATGCCTTGACGGGTTTCACTGCCCATCGCCGACATACCTTGATTCATCGCTTCTTTGTAGGCGTCTTCGTAGATTTTTTGTTGCTGTTCGTCAGTTAAGACCGTTTTATTGTTTTTGGCCTTTTCTTGCTCTTTGTTTAACGCCTCTTTCGCTTTTGAGGTGGCGCTGATTCGGTCAATGTGATTGAGCATGGTTAATGTTTCACCACCAATTTCACTCACGAGCCGTGTTTGGTCGATGATGCTTTGCTCTTTGTCTTTGTTAAAGATATGTTTGAGCGCATGACTCGCATGCTCGGTATCACGACTTAATTCGTTAATCGCTTGTTGTTGCTCGCTTTCATGGCGGATAACCATCGTCCCTGTCGATACCGCTGAGTGCGTAGTCGAGTTTTTGCTTGCTTGTTTGTTAAGACCCGTTGGTATTGATGGCATTCCACGGGTGTTGACGCCTGCACTGCTGCTACTTACCTTGTAGTCCGCTTGTTTTTTTATATCACTAAAGCTGATTGTGCCTGTGTCAAGTTTGTTTTTGCTCGTGTCTTTTGCTGCTGAGGCTATCACCGCACCTTTTAAGTCGGTGTGGTGCCCACCGTAATGTCAAAGCCCCCTTTGCCGGCACAGGAAAACCAAAAAAACACCAATAAAAAATTAAATAAAATCAATACGTTTCCTGACCAGTTTTTTGTAAATAAATAGTGTGTTTTTTATGTTTTAAACAGAAGGAGATATGGCATAATAAGCAATACAACAGGTAGCCATTATTTAATACAATGGTACATAAAAATAATGATCACTAAAATGCATGCTAAGCAAAAATTAGCAATTAAAAAATTAATTATAGAATTTAGTGACAGAATTAACTGTCGCTTTTTAATAATGAATATTCTAATATAGGATAGAATTGTCAGGTTAAATTTGAGCTACAACACTTTATTCAATGGTGATATTTTTATTGACTGTTCGACCAAATTCAGACTGATTTTTTATCATATTTACTAAGTTAACAAGTAATTCATCAATTCTATTTTCTAACTTATCTGGTAATAGACTTTCATAGTCTTCAAGCTCACAACCATCCATAATTAGACTAGATAACTCATTAGTAAATTTATTTTGAGATAATAAATTTGCTATTTTGGGCTTAAAAATAAAACCCTCAGCTTCATCAATTGAAATCAATTTCTTTTTTAATGCAAATAAGGTACCCAATAAAAAAAGATCAATAAACTTTTCCGCTTGTTCTTTATCAATACTATAACATAATTTCATTTTATAAATTACTCCAATCTTTTTTGACTTTTACATTAAAAACTCTACCACTTTGACTACGAAAATAGTGGATTGATATTTTATTTCCAGTGACATCATAACCATCTTTATAAACTTTACTCCAACGCCCTGGTTCAATTTTTCTCAATTGCTCCAACAGCAGTTTTTCTTTAACTGTATTATTGACCGTTCCATTTTGCAAATCTCTAAACCCTTTTGGGTAATTAGGCGAATCCTTAATTGAATTATAAGTATGCTTAATTTCATTAGGATCTCTTGAAACATTATCTTGAGTATTATTGTTATTTTTATCTCGGTTATCATCATCTGGTGGTAATCCAGAAGCCCCACCTGCTGAACTACTTCCAGTTCCTGTTAACGGATTATCATTATCTTTCTTACTACCTTTCTCTTTTAGGTAATCATTATAATAACGTTCATAAGTTTTTAGTACTGCATCTTCAAGGAATTGATCTCCCATTGGATCGACTAACGCAAGTTCAATTAGTCTTCGTTGTTCCAAATTTAAACTTTCTAAAAACGCTTTTGATTCCGCTGCGGTAAGACCTTCAGCCATTAAAACATCTACCACATTAATACTAACTGCTGCACCAATTTCACTTGCGGCTGCCCCTGTCATGTCGCCACTGATTAAGCCGTTGATGAGGCTAACCGCCATGTCAATGCCTTGACGGGTGTCACTGCCCATCGCTGACATCCCTTCGTTCATCGCCTTTTTGTAGGCGTCTTCGTAGATTTTTTGTTGTTGCTCGTCGTTTAAGAAGGTACCTTTGTCAGTTGCTTTTAATTTGGTGTTGTTGCCAACCTTGATGTCAAAGCCCCTTTGCTAACGCTAAAAAACACCAAAAAATTTAATTAAAATCAACGGTCTTTCTGAATTGTTTTTTGTAAGTAAAAATAGTGAGTTAATGCATTTCCTATGTTTTGAATAGAGGGATATATGGCACAATGAGCAATACAACAGGTAGCCATTATTTAATACAATGGTGCATAAAAATAATAATGGCTAAAGTGCATACTAAGCAAAAATAGGCAATTAAAAAATTAATTATAGAATTTAGTGACAGAATTAACTGTCACTTTTTAATAACGAATACACTAATATAGACTAGGATTGTCAGGTTGAGTTTGAGCTACTACACCTAATTTTACATATCTAACTTATCTGCTATATATCTTAAAAGACTAGACAACTTTCTCAAATTACCACTAGTAAGTATATCTTGACTTATAGAATAAAGTAAAAATTGATAATCTTCGCTTAATTGCCCCATATCAAGTTCTTTAGGTTCATTATAAAGATCATATAGCAAATAAGACGGTATATTCCAATAAAAATCATAATCGATAGGTATGTTGTGAATACCGTTACCTTTTAATTCTTTTATAATTAAATTAAAAAAATTTTCTATTCTATCAAGTTCAATATTCATAACTAATTTATCCTTTATTTTTTATTTTATTAATATTATTTTTAAAAGTATTAATTTCATGTTCTAAATGTTTAATTCTAGCATTTATAATTTTTTGTCTAACTTCTTCATTTGGTGCATTTTTTAAATGCCCTTTATTATCAAAAGAATATGGATCTCTTTTATATTCTGCTAATTTTTTTTCATGTAATCTTATTTGTTCTTCAAGTGACCTAACTGCCCTTTGTTCACTTACACTTAAGGATTTTCCTACATTATCATTCCTCTTTCCAACTTTAGATAATGCTTTTAACCGCGCCACCTGCTGAATAATTTCTGCAGAAGCACCACCTATGACATAGCTGGAACCAACTTCTCCTGAAAGTTTACCCTCAAAATGCCCCATCATTTCACCAGCTAGTGCTGGATCATTCTTTAATGCATAATCATAAAGCTCTAGCCACTCAGTAAAAGAAATTTTAATTGCTTCATAAACTTTATCTGGATTGGTTATAGCATCATAAATACTAGTAACAGTATCTATTGGATGTAAAACCGTATTGACTGTTCCATCTACCGTATCTATTATACCATCTACTGCACCGCTAGCTTCAGCTCGTTTTTTTCCTAGAACATATTCCCAAGCTTTATCTTCATCTCCTCCAAATAATCTTTTAGCTCGCTCAATCTCATCCAAATCTTTTTCTGTTTCAGTTCTGTAATGATCTAATATATTTAGTCCATTATTCTCAACCGCATTTTTCCCCGCAGCAACGCCAGTATTGATATCTTGGATATCACCACCCGCCGCGGCGGTAGCTAGGCCAGTCGCGAGTTGGGATAGGGCGCTGATTTGTTGTCTTTCTTCTTGGCTTAGGTCTTTGATGTCTTTATCGGGGTAAAGGATACCTGCAATAACTTCCGCACTGCGTTCACTTGCGGCAGCGCCTAAGCCACCCACTAGGGCGGAGTTGCCTTGTAGCTGCGCAACCACCCCACCCAAGATGGCATGACTGACCGTGTTGGCAATGTGGTCTGTTTCCCATTTGCCGGTTTCAGGGTTGTAATGCTCGGTTTGTTTTTTTATGGCACTGGCAATTTTTGGT
>NZ_LZGS01000035.1 GCF_001690495.1 Gilliamella sp. App4-10 | reverse complement strand
CTGCCGGTAAGCTTACTGCAATATCAATACCTAACGCCTCACGATTAAAGTCATCAATGACATTGAATGTCCTAAAGCGACGTTGATTACAGCTACTGTCACTCATAAAATCCATTGACCAACATTCACCTTGTTTATTAGGAACCAATAGCCTTTCTGGGCTTCGTGGAGGAATACGTTTTTTACGCTTTACCCTGAGATTAAGCTTTAATTCACAATACACCCGATATACCCGTTTATGATTCCATTTATAGCCGAGCTTTCTGATACGATTAAAGCATTTAGGAAAGCCCCAGCGTAAATGCCGGTCTGTGATAGCATTCAATACCGAAACAATCACCGAATCATCCTGTAACTTAGGTTGATAATAGTAAGCACAACGACTTAAGCCAACAATGGCACAACTCATAGCAATAGTAACCAAATGATTTTGTTGTAGTTGCTGTGCCCACGTTTTACGTGCCCCAGTTGGCACTAAAGCTTTTTTATGATTTCTTCCTGAAGCTGAGATTTTAAACTGAGCTCAGCAAACATCTGTTTAAGTTTACGGTTTTCGGCCTCCAGCTCCTTTAAACGTTTGATATCCGAGGTTTCCATACCACCGTATTTATCTCGCCATTTATAGAAAGTTGAATTCCCCATGCCATATTTACGGCAGAGTTCCTTGACAGGAATACCTGCTTCAGCTTCTTTTAAAATAGCGACGATTTGATGTTCAGTCATTTTTTTCATAATTAAATCCCCTTTACTTGTATCATAGAGAATTTTCTACTTTTTTGCTGTACTATTTTAGGGGATAGTTACATTATAATCAGATTGGCTATGATTGGAAGCGTCAAGATTCCAATGCAAGCCCTCGATTATTTCACGATATAGAGGGTTTTGTTTTATCACCATTATGCTACCTCGCGACGTTCTACTCTGCGAGATTCAAGCCAAGAGTAAATCTCATCAGCTCGATAGCCAACACGGCGCAAGCCAATTCTGATTTTTTGGGGAAAGGTTTCATCTTTCCGTTCTAGCGTATAAAGGCTAGTGTCGGATTTGAAATGTAGTAAAGCTTTTACTTCTTTTTTGGATAGGATTTGATTGGCCATTCGTTATATTCTCCTGTATCTAAAAGATAGATATAGGATATAACTGTAAATATAACTATTCGAGAGATGATAATTAGATATTTTTCCTACTGGGTGGTTATGAATAATTAACATATTAGTATTAATTATCCATAATAATGCATAGGGATGGAATATTTAAATTTTTGTCCCTTTTTAACTAAATATTCTTCTGCTAGAATTAAGTACCATTGTTGCTCTAGGAATGGTACAAGCTTTTAAACGCTCCTTAATATCTATATCAAACTCATTAGGATATAATAAATTTGCTATTTGATATTGTGTTAATTTTATATCTGTTATTTTCATCCATAAAAATAGATCTATATAAGCCAGAGTTTTAAATTGTGACAGTTTAGTTAATTCTTTATCACTAATTCGGTTAGATCTTATAATATCTGTTTTTTGTCGAGTATTTTGCAACCATTCTTTAAATGAGTTTATTATGTCCTCATCATTATTCCTTAAGTTAACTCTTATATGTGCGTCATCTTCTTCATATTGTGGAATATTATCAAAAACACTCCAGTCATTAGGATAAAAATCTTCATCAAAATAATTAATCCAATAGGCATGAGCATCAGATATGCCTAGCTTTTTATCTTCTTCCTTAAACATTTCATGACATTTATCTCTATGTTTTATTATATCTTTCATATAATCGAATGATTTATTTTCCTGATATTGTAGATTTTCATATATAGTCAACAAATCACAATAAGATAGATCTGAAATTGATTTTTCTTTTTCCAAAAAAGAAGGAATAGACTCTTCACTTTTCATAGTACTAGCTTCTAATAATATTTCAGGTGATGATATTTCAATAAGTCGGTTTATTAGAAGTTGATTTGCGAGCTGTTTTTTCCCATTTTTTTTTGTTCTATCTTTAAGACTTATTACATTAATTAACAATTGTCTTAAAAATATAGAATATTCCCATGAATATCTGCTAAAAGAATCACAAATACTATAATTTTCTATATTAAACCAACTTGGACAATACTCAGGTTTTCTTTCCATACGCCCCTCACGCCCCTAATAGATATTTGCGCCAGTTCGCTAGGGTTGCGAATGTTCGGGGATCAGCCTAGACGCAAATAATACAGTAATATACAGTTAGGTACATTATAGCACTGTAATTATATACATGGAATGGGTTTTGGGGTATTTGAAACCAATATGAAGCGACTAATTCAAAACTGAGGATTTAATAATTTCAGGGTGTTGAGTGAAATACGATTGCTGAGTGTCAATAATATTAGGCATCACATCATCATTAGATAACACATTAAAAGATTGGTGCATAAATTTTGTGCCATCAAATCGTAGAGAAACGAATCTATTCCATTCATTACCATTAGAACACAACAAATCAAAAATAACTAAAACTGGTTTATTTTTGATTTTACATTCTTTTAGACGAGCAACCACATCCTTTAAATTATCTAAAGGTGATTCATGGTTAAGTGCTGTAATAACAATGATGTCATTGCTATTTAATAATGAATAATTTATATCAAACATTTATATTAAGTTCTTTAAGTGCGAGTATATAATATTACTAATTCTATTCATTTCGTTTATATCACTTATCATTCTACTTGAATCAACATGTTCATTCATATGGAATAATCTATTTCTATGTTTGTTAAAAAACTCAAAAGCATCACATAGTCTCTTTTGCATATCCTTACATGGTATTTTTTGTTGATATTCTTGTTTTATGGAGAAACTCTCCTTTGGCGTTTTTTTAACAAAGAATCCCCCAAAAGAATCAATACCCTCACACTGACTTGCAATGAGCCCATACTCAAGCAATTTCTGCTTTAACATTCCTTCTAATGCTCTGAATTCGGGATAAAGTAACATACAATAATCAGGAAGCTTGGGTGATGAAAATTTGACACAAAAACTAGATAATAACAACGACTTTATACTGTGATTAAATTGCTCAAAAATATCCTCACCTAACTGATTTTTTAAATGAAACTCAGCCATTCCTAAATTTAACACTTCCGCCCGCGAGGAGTCAGACTTCATTAATACAGATTCGATTCCTGAAAGATCTAACAAATCAGATATATAATAAATTAATCTTTTATAACAAGTTAGAGGTTTTCCTTGAATTTGAAGTTTTCTATTATTGTAATGAATTAACGTTATATAATCCTTATAATAGTCAGATTTAATTTGAATAAGAAGATCATGCCCTCTTGGCGTGATATTAATAACAATATCATCAAACTCGGATTTTAAAGTTTCTAAAATCACATCAAAATCATTGTGCATAATATTGCACAATGTCATATCAACATTTCTTAACTCATTAGGATTAATAGTGTCATACAAATAATCCGCAAAATCCTTACCAACTATTTGATTCTGACCTTGTTTATACTGAATCGTTGAAGTTCCGTTATTATTAAAAAATATATTGATTAAACAAGTATTTTCGTTTGGACGAGAAAACTCTAAGCGCCATTTAGAATTATCTTCTTCATCTTTATGCAAATTAAATCCATTATCCTGAAGATAATTAGTAATACTTTGCCGCAAATTAGTTCTATCTAAAAGTAAATTTTTATAGTTTCTTTCATTCATGATCATTCTCACAATGAATAATTTACGATACCTAATTAGTATAAAAAATGGGGACGGATAATATTTCAGTTTGTTTTAGATGTCAATGGAATTAACAATATATAACTGAACATAAATGAACGCAACTAATTAAATTTTTTTGCGCACACATAAAAAACATTCATTCTAATCATTTCTTAACCAATCTAGGTATTAATCTATCAATATAATCACTAGCATTATGCCAGTAAATATTTTCAATACAGATTAATTAGCTTGTTTTAAATCAAAATGCTAAAGATACAATTATAGCTGTCTTTATTATGAAGATAACTGCTTGTCTTATTTTATCATCCAAATTTGGATCATCTTTATCTTCTGCTATTAGTTGCTGTTCGTTAAGTATATTTTCCGTGCGTACCTCTTTAGTGCGTACCAATTCATCAGGTTTCACATTAGCTAAACCAAAGATATATAACTATTGTTAGTACGTATCTATTAAGTACGTTCTTGGAGTGCGCTAACTTGTTAACTGCCTTTTATGATTAAATTGGTATCCATTTATTAAATACCTTTTTACTGGATACTTGTTTGGATACCTATATTAAATGGATTTTCGGATATTTAAATTCTATAGGAAGCGGCTCAATTTGAGCGTCTAAAACTTGAGCGGATAACAAGCCTCTAATTACTCGTAAAACATTTTTATGCTCTTTGCTTGTCAGGCGGTTAAATCCTTTGGTGGTGGCGATACTAGTTCTATGCGCATTGGTTTGGATTTGGCTATAATGCTACTACCCATAGATTGATGATCTAATGTCTGCTTTTCAGAATAACCATGATTAGCAAGCATCAATTTAGCAATACTCGCGTTAAACTCACCCTTTAAGCCTTTATTAATTAACTCGACTTCTTGGCGTGCTTTGATAAGTTCTAACATGTCCTTAAATTCTTCGCTTGAACTCGCATAATTATATAAACTTGACCTTGAACAGTTAGCATATAAAGCCAGTCCAGCCATAGAGGGAATGATTTCGCCATTTTTGATATAGCCCTGTTTATGCAAATACTCTTGCCCTAGTTTTAACATGTCCTTTATCTTTGATTTTCGCCCTGCCATATTACCACCTAACTTACTAATAATAAGGCTATTATAATCCAATAAGGCGAATTATTAGATTGCTTTCTAACGTGTCCAAAAATTCACTAAACCAACCAAGAGGAGGGGGGAGTAAATTCCTACGACCTTATACGTTCTAAACCGCCCATCCTGCTTTTTATGCAAAACCGCGAATTGAAATAATTTTTTTGACTGCTATTACTAAATGGGTAACCATGAATAGCTATCTCGAACCAATGTAATAAACCTGCTGACTTTTTAGCTGATTGCGAATTTAATACCTGAATGGTGAAAATCACCATAGAACATTTAGTCTTTTCCTCCAATAATAGCCCTGGATCAACCTTAAAATCACTTTAACTTAACATTATGATTAATAATTATTTTATTTTAATAAAATAATAACGTTATATAAATATATTTATATTTCAATTGGTTAATTACAGGATCAAGATTATTTTAATAATGTGTATAGTAGTGAACAGTAGTGAATACTAGTGAACACCAAAAAAAATATATAATAAGTATATAATATATTGATATATATAAATTAATATTAGATTGGTGAATAGTAGTGAACACTTTATATTAAAAGTTTAAGATTATGGGGAGGTAAGTATAAAAACAACCTAATCATTGGCATAGGTAAAGGATGACATTTGAAAAAGCACCCCTCAGATATGAGGAGTGGTTTAATATGAAGTTATTGAAGTGAGTAACTCAAATTTGAGTTACGGTTTTATCGTAACCCAAATACGGGGCACGGTATGAATAGCGCGATATGGTTAATGATTAACTAGCTTTAAATTGCGGTTACCTGATAGTGAGACATTTCCTTGGCTTGCTTGCTCGACAAAGTCACCCCACCAGTCAAGCATAATACGCTTTTGATGTTCATATTCTGCTTTGTTGTAGGCTCGCCTTACTGCGTTTTTATCTACATGCGATAACGCGCTTTCAATGACATCATAATTAAAGCCTTGTTCGTTTAAAGCGGTACTAGCTAAAGCTCTTAATCCATGCGCAACTAACTTATCTTTGTATCCCATGCGCTTTATTGCCATGTTAGCGGTTTGGCTACTCATTGGCTTGTTATAAGGCGGTCTTGCTGTTGGGAAAACAAACTCACTTTTATGATTAATAGATTTCATTATCTCAAGTATTTTTATTGCCTGCGGTGATAAAGGTATATTGTGTGGTCTATCCATTTTCATGCGTTCGGCAGGAATACTCCATAATTTTTTATCTAGATTAATTTCTTCCCACTTAGCCCCAACGGCTTCACTTGGTCGCGTTAATGTTAATAACTGCCATTCAATCACGCATCTGGTTTGTAATTTAATCTTTGCCATAGCTAAAGCTTGCATGAACTGCGGTAACTCAGTAGGGGGAATAGTTGGCTGATTTTTTACTTTCGGGCTATTAAATACGTCGGTGATTTTAGCTAGAGGGTTATTATCGATAATTCCCATATTGACAGCATAATACATTATTTCATTAATTCGCCGACAAACTCTTTTTACTGTT
This sequence comes from Gilliamella sp. App4-10, assembly GCF_001690495.1. Taxonomy (GTDB): domain Bacteria; phylum Pseudomonadota; class Gammaproteobacteria; order Enterobacterales; family Orbaceae; genus Gilliamella; species Gilliamella apicola_G. Next base: position 570,169 of record NZ_LZGS01000035.1, on the reverse strand, counting down.
TCGTATTTATTATTGTTATTTAATGGCTGTAATGCGTTAATTGCTTTGATAGCTGTTACTTGGTTTATTGGAATATCTTTTATATAAGGGAAAACATGATTTTCTAATGAACGCCAAGCCTTTTTGAGTGTTTGTTCTTCTAAACCTTGTTCTGTTTTGAATTTGAACCATTTCTCAGCCATAGCGTAAAAGGTATTATTACAAGCTTCTTGCTTACGTTGTTCTTGTTCCGCTTTGTGATGTTGTGGATCTATCCCTTGCTTTATTAATTCTCGCGCTTCATCTCGTTGTTTTCGCGCTTGTTGTAGCGATGTTTCTGGGTATTTACCGAAAGATAATAATGTCTCTTTATGTGATATTGGCTTTTTATATTTAAATCGCCATAATTTAACCCCTGTCGGTTTAACTAACAAAAAAAGACCTCCACCATCAAAATACTTTTTATCCTTACTAGTGGCTTTTAATGCTTTTATTTGTGTGTCAGTTAAGGGAGTAGTTTTTACAGCCATTTTTCACCTTTGGGGGTACGCAATAATAGGGTATTTAATTATACCCCCAAATATACCCCCATTATTTTTGGTTGTAAATGTACCTTACTGATACTTAATGGGCAATAAAATAGACTTTAAAGCTTGTTATTACTGGGTTTGGTGTGCTTTGTTGGTTTTAAAAGAATGTTACTGTTTATTGATTTGGTGCCGTGGGCGGGACTTGAACCCGCATGCTCTTAGAGCACTACCCCCTCAAGATAGCGTGTCTACCAATTTCACCACCACGGCGCCGTTTTTATTCAGGAATATCTGATGTTGAATTTTGTTGTATAGGTTGACTTGCAGGAGCCGTTGTAGACTCTGTATTGCCTTTATTTAGCTGTGTTGCTGGTACACTATCTTCAATGTTGTCAAATTCGCTAGTTAAATTTGTATGTGGTTTACTACCTAAATTCGACAGTAAAATGCTTATTACAAAAAACAAAACGCCTAATAAAGTCGTAGAACGAGTTAAAAAATTCCCACTGCCTGACGAACCAAACAAAGTTGCGGATGCACCTGCACCAAAAGACGAGCCCATGTCAGCACCTTTACCTCGTTGTATTAAAACTAATGCAACTATTATAACCGCAATAATTAAATAACTTATAATTAAAAATTCGTACATTTCAACCTGTCAATTTTTTATGTTATATAACAGAATTTATTGATGTGAAATATTAGCGAAAGACAGCCCAACAAGCAAGTAAAATTTCAGATATAGTTGGTATATTTTGAGCATTTATACTTTTTAATTAGCAAGAACACGTATTTCATGTGTTGATGATTTACCTTTGTTAAGGAGTATATTATTGGTATACCACTAATTTTATTTCAATAAATTAATTATGATTTTTAATTTGGTAAAATTTAATTAAGTTAGTTGAAATAGTCATTAGATATATTTCTCATAATCAATTGTCAGTTTTTGGGGAAAACAAGTATAATGATGCATTTGTATTAAAGTTCACATTGATTTTATGAAATTTATTGTTAAGCTCTTTCCAGAAATAACTATCAAAAGTGATTCTGTTCGTTTACGTTTTATTAAAATACTAACGAGTAATATTCGTAATATTTTAAAGTACCATATTGAAAATGTTGCGGTTATCCGTCATTGGGATTTTATTGAAGTTCGCTCAAAAGCTGAAAATAGTGAAGCTCAAATACTTGAGTTATTAACACGAATTCCTGGTATTCATCATATTTTAGCTGTTGATGAAATTACTTTTGTTGATATGCATGATATTTTTGAAAAAGCATTAGATTATTATGCTCCGTTAATTGAAAACAAAACATTTTGTGTACGTGTAAAACGTCGTGGTAAACATGAATTTACATCAATTGATGTTGAACGCTATGTTGGTGGTGGGCTTAATCAACATGTGTCTTCGGCTAAGGTTAAATTAAATCACCCAGAAATCACGATTAATCTCGAGATCGACAAAGATAAGTTACTACTTGTGAAGAGTCGACATACAGGCATTGGCGGTTTTCCAACTGGTACGCAAGAAGATGTTCTTTCGCTTATATCTGGTGGTTTTGATTCTGGCGTGTCAAGTTATATGTTAATACGACGAGGAAGCCGAGTGCATTATTGTTTCTTTAATCTTGGTGGAAAAACTCACGAGATCGGCGTTAAACAGATGGCCCATTATTTATGGGAGCGATTTGGTAGCTCACATAAAGTACGTTTTATTGCCATTGATTTTTCTCAGGTTGTTGGCGAGATTCTTGAAAAAATTGATGATGGTCAAATGGGAGTTATCCTAAAACGGATGATGATTCGAGCTGCATCAAAAATTGCGCAACGTTATAAAGTAGAAGCACTTGTAACCGGAGAAGCATTAGGTCAAGTATCGAGTCAAACACTGACTAACTTACGGCTAATTGATAATGCCAGTGATACATTAATTTTACGTCCTCTTATCACGCATGATAAAGAAACAATTATCAATATTGCACGCCAAATTGGGACTGAAGATATTGCTAAAACAATGCCAGAATTTTGTGGTGTGATATCCAAAAGCCCAACGGTAAAAGCTGTAAAAGAAAAAATTGAAGCAGAAGAATTAAATTTTGATTTCACGATTTTAGATAAAGCCGTTGACGAAGCAGAAAATATTGATATTCGTGAAATTGCCAAACAAGCTGATACAAAGATCACTCAAGTCGAAACTGTCACAACACTGAGTGCAGATTACGTAGTGATTGATATTCGTTCTCCAGATGAGCAGGAAGATAATCCATTGGAATTGAACGATATGGAAATCAAGCATATTCCATTTTATAAACTCGCTACACAGTTTGGAGATTTGGATCAATCAAAGCAATATTTACTATATTGTGAGCATGGTGTTATGAGTAAGTTACAAGCACTTTATTTAATTGACCAAGGATTTAATAACGTAAAAATATTTACTACATAAAACTAATAATAATTTACTATATTAAGCTTTTTTACATATATAATGACTTTTTAAATATAATCTATATTTGTTATTAAGATAAAATATCAAAAATGAATGGAATGGTATAAAGAGGACTGTAATGAGTAGTAAATTGCTTATAGTTGATGATGATCCAGAGATTGCATCGTTATTACGTGAACTACTAGAATTGGAAGGATTTCGAGTTGAAATAGCTAATAATGGTGTTCAAGCGTTAGAGAAGTTTGACAGTACTATAGATCTCATTCTGCTCGATATTATGATGCCTGAAATGAATGGGCTTAGTGTATTATCTCAACTCAGAGGTAAATTTACTGTCCCTGTAATTTTTTTAACGGCTAGAGATAACGAATACGATAAAGTTATTGGGCTTGAACTAGGCGCTGATGATTACATTTTAAAACCTTTTAATGACAGAGAACTTATCGCACGAATTAATGCGCTTTTGCGTAGAACCCGTTGGGATAATGCTGTAAATGATGGTGCTGATAAACCGATTCAATATACTATTGATAAGCTGAATGTAAATCGAAAACAGCAGTCTGTATCTTTTGATAATAAATACATTGAATTAACAGGTACTGAGTTTCAAGTATTGCTCAAACTGCTTGATAATGCGGGTAAAATAATTTCGCGCGATACTTTAAGTGAAACTGTTTTAGGTAAAGAATTTATCCCTCTTGCGAGATCGATTGATGTTCATGTATCGAATTTACGGAAAAAGCTTCCTCCTAGGAGCGACGGTTTACCTTGGATTAAAACATTACGTTCAAAAGGTTATCTATTTGTAATTGATCACAATGATGATTTGCTACAAGATTAGAATAACATATAAATGAAGATCAGATAACATAAAATGTGGCTTATTGATAGACTAACCATCAGAATTTTCACTATATTTTTACTGACCATAGGTTTTTTCTTAATGTTAATTATGGTGTTACCAAGTTTAGATTCTCGAAACTTAACCTATTTAGCAAATAAAGACAAAGAAGCCGGTAATGTGCTTGCTCATCAGATCGAAAATGATCTTGTTAATGTACCTAAAGATAGTTTTCGATGGTGGATGCGTTTTATTGTTATAATGGATAGCCACCAAAAATCGGGTCAATCATTATTTATTGTTACTCCGAATGAGCAAATTATCACCGCTGAAACTAAAAATATTGATTTAGTAAAAAACTTTAGTGAAAAATCTCATAATGTAGATGATCCTGCAAAAAAGATCTATGATTCTCAAGAGATTATAGGGCCTTTTTTAGTCCAATATGCTAATGCCGAATATCAATTGTATATCTTACAACAAGCTACAGACATACAATCCCAATTTGTTAACTTTATATTTGATCATCCTTTTTTATTATTAACTTTGACCATGCTAATAAGTTCTCCTTTTTTACTTTGGTTATCTTGGAGTATTGCAAAACCAGCGCGGGGTTTAAAACAAGCGGCGGATCAGGTTGCCAAAGGCAATTTACAAGAATGGCCAGAGCTTGAGCAAATAGGATCGTCTGAATATAAAGCAACAGGTACTAGCTTTAACCATATGCTTAGGGAGCTAAAACGAATGCAAGAGGTACAGCAGCGTTTATTTTCCGATATTTCCCATGAATTACGTACTCCTTTGACACGTTTGCAGTTAGCGACATCTTTATTGCGACGAAAACAGGGTGAAAGCAGTGAAGTTATGCGCATTCATAATGAAGCAATAAAGCTAGATTCTATGATTGGTGATTTATTGTCATTGGCAAGGCAGCAATATGACAATAATGAAATTCGCGAATTTAATAAAATTAATAAGTTGTTTAAACAAGTGCTTGATAATGCCACTTTTGAAGCAGAACAAATCAGCAAAAATTTTACCGTTACCAATCTTCCAACTAATCACATTATTTTATGCTATCCCATTGCTTTATGTAGTGCACTTGAAAACGTTATACGAAATGCGTTTTGTTATTGTAACAAAGAGATTGTAGTTAATTTTATTGCTCAACAACAAAAGATCACAATTACAATAGATGATGATGGCCCAGGTGTTGCAGAAAGTGAACTAGAGAAAATTTTTAGGCCATTTTATCGCACAAGTGAAGCTCGAGATCGCAAATCAGGAGGAACAGGATTAGGACTCGCTATTGTGGCTAATGCCATCATACGCGATCATGGAACCGTAAAAGCTGAAAAAAGTCATCTTGGCGGACTTAGAATTGTGATAGTATTGCCAATTCATAAACATTAATAAATAATGAAAGAGAAAATTTGTGTCAAATTCTGCCTTAAACATCGTCTTATTTGAACCCGAAATTCCTGCTAATACCGGTAATATTATTCGTCTATGTGCTAACACTGGTTTTAACTTGCATATCATTGAACCAATGGGCTTCTTTTGGGATGACAAAAAGTTAAGACGGGCAGGGCTTGATTATCAAGAATTTGTTGATGTAAAACGTTATAAAAATCTTAACCATTTTTTAGATATCAATCAAATAGACTTGTCAACACAAGTTTATGCCTTAACCACAAAAGGGCAAAAGCCACATAGTGAAGCCAATTACCAGCAAAATGACTTTTTAATGTTTGGACCAGAAACTCGAGGATTACCTAAAACTATACTTGATGCATTACCTCAAGATAAAAAAATACGCATTCCCATGCTAGCAACAAGCCGTAGTATGAATTTATCTAACGCTGTAGCCGTTGTGGTTTATGAATCATGGAGACAATTAAATTATTTTGGAATAAAGTAATTTAATTGTATAATAATTGCGCAATTATACATTACCGCTTTTTAATATAAAATATACCTGTACGTTATAATTGCTAGAAACGCTTTTGTAGCTTAAAAACACAAAATTAGTAAAAGATAAAGAAGAGGTTAAGTTAACCTCTTTCTATCAGTGCTTAATATTATAAGCTTAAAGTCAAACAGTTATTTTAATGAATATAATTATTTAACGCGCGAAACGTATTCGCCTGAGCGCGTATCTATTTTAAGGATTTCACCAACTTGTATGAATAAAGGTACACGAACTACCGCGCCAGTTGATAAAGTTGCTGGTTTGCCACCAGTTCCTGCTGTGTCGCCTTTTAAACCTGGATCAGTTTCGATAACTTCAAGTTCAACAAAGTTTGGTGGCGTTACAGCAATCGGTTGTCCGTTCCATAATGTTAAAATACATTCAGCTTGATCAACCAACCATTTTGCATTGTCGCCAACCGTTTTAGAGTCAGCCGAAAGTTGTTCAAACGTATTGTTATTCATAAAGTGCCAAGACTCATCATCGGTGTAAAGGTAAGTTAAATTCATATCAACAACGTCAGCTACTTCGACCGATTCGCCTGATTTGAATGTTTTATCGATAGTTTTACCTGAAAGTAATTTTTTAATTTTTACACGATTGATGGATTGTCCTTTACCCGGTTTATAAAATTCATTTTCAACAATTACACACGGTTCACCATCTTGCATTATTTTAAGACCAGCTTTAAACTCATTAGTACTATAAGATGCCATAAAAGCTCCAACTAAAATTCTGAATTACAAAAAATGAGCCATATTATACAGCAAAAAATTGAACTACCAAATAATAAAGATAGATGGATTGTTGATCTTGCTAATGTTGTGACAGATATCAACGTTTTATATTCCTATTTAGGTCTAGATCCTGACACCATCTCAACTCCTATGCAACTGGCGAAAAAACAGTTTCCACTTCGGGTTCCTAGGGCTTTTATTAACCGAATGAAAAAGGGTGATAGTAATGACCCACTTTTGCTACAGGTGCTTTGTAATGATAACGAATTATTAAAAGTTGATGGGTACAGTAATGACCCATTACAAGAGCAAGATAATGCTATTGCTGGGTTATTGCACAAATATTACAATCGTGCATTGTTGATCACTAAAACGGCGTGTGCAATTAACTGCCGTTACTGTTTTAGGCGGCATTTTCCTTATCATGATAATCAAGGTAATAAAAAGAATCTTGGTATTGCGCTTGAATATATTGCTAATCATTCAGAACTCAATGAAATTATTTTATCAGGTGGTGATCCGTTAATGGCCAAAGATCATGAAATGGCTTTTTTGATTAATGCATTAGAGAAAATTCATCATATCAAGAGGTTACGAATTCATACTCGTTTGGCGGTTGTCATTCCTTCACGAGTAACGTCTGAACTTTGTCGCCTGTTTATTGAAAGTAGATTGCAAATTATAGTGGTTACTCACATCAATCACCCCAATGAGATTGATAATGATGTTGCTGGTGCGATTCAGCTTTTAAAACAAAATAGCGTGACAGTATTAAATCAAAGCGTATTGTTGAAAAATATTAATGATAATGCCGATGTTTTGGCTCAGTTAAGTGATAAGCTTTTTAATATTGGGATTTTACCTTATTACATCCATTTGTTAGACAAAGTGCAAGGGGCTGCTCATTTTTTAGTTGATGATGATTCTGCGAAAATAATAATGAAACAACTTGCTGAGCAAGTATCGGGTTATTTAGTGCCTAAATTAGCGCGTGAAGTGGGGGGGGAAAAAAGTAAGCGTGTACTTGCTTTGGCTAATTAGTTAATCTATTTTTGTTGTGTAAATTCGTATGTTATAAGCTATTTATTCGGTTTTACTCAATTGTGCCATAATTAGATGTTAACGACTTTTATTAGAATTTATCTGTTAAAATCTCATTGACGGAAAATAAAATAGACACTATAATTCCGACCTCTTTAATTAATGCTGTGGAGTTTAACTCTGCAACCTGTTGATAAATTAGATTTGGATATAAATCGTCATGAAACGCACATTTCAACCATCAGTATTAAAACGCAATAGAACTCACGGCTTCCGTGCTCGTATGGCAACTAAAAACGGTCGTCAAGTTCTTGCTCGCCGTCGTGCTAAAGGCCGTGTTCGTTTAACTGTTGCTAGCTGATTTAAAGTTGGGTGATTAAGTTCACATTTCCTCGGGAGTTGCGATTGTTAACTCCCTTTGATTTTAATCAGGTCTTTCAAGAGTCCATTCGGGCTGGCTCTCCATTTTTGACGTTAGTTGCACGTAAAAATAACTGTAATCATATGCGGTTGGGCTTTGCTGTAGCTAAAAAACAAGTGAAACGAGCCCATGAGCGTAATCGTATAAAGCGACTGGCTAAAGAGTACTTTCGGCATCGTCAACATCAGCTTCCTAATATTGATTTTATTCTGATGGCTAAACAGCCTGTTATAGACTTAGATAATCAACAAATCGTTGAAATACTCAATAAATTATGCCAACGAATCATAGCCAAGCAAGAGGTTTAAATAAATTTATATTTATTATCAAACAGCATGTTTATGCATGTAACTATATGATAATTAATGTTTTTGTTTTTTTTATTCGTGTTTATCAACGTTTTATTAGCCCTTTGTTTGGTCCTAAATGTCGATTTACTCCGACATGTTCGCAATATGCAGCAATTGCATTAATGCGCTTTGGATTAATAAAAGGTAGTTGGCTAACAGCTAAACGTGTATTAAAATGTCATCCTTTACATGAAGGAGGAGAAGATTTTGTTCCTCCAAAAACTAAAACCAATAGAGAAAAACACTAATGGGATCTCAACGTAATATTTTAGTCATTGCTTTACTTTTTGTATCTTTTTTTATTTGGAAAGCGTGGGAGGAAGATCACGCACCTAAACCGCCAATAGCTAATCAGTTGACACAACAAATGGGTGATGATAGTTTAACAGATGGCTCTGCATTGGGTGAAACAATTACTGTAAAATCAGATGTTTTGTCACTCACTATTAATACTTATGGTGGTGATGTGCAAGCCGCAAAATTGTTAAAATATGAGCAAACACTTCACTCAGGTACGCCTTTTCAATTATTAACTTCACGCCCTGATTATGTTTATATTGCAGAAAGTGGTTTAACAGGTAAAGGTGGTCCAGATAATGCTACTCAAGGTTCAAAACGTCCAGTATATCAAACTGAAAAGTTAGAATATGTTTTAGCTGATGGGCAAGATGAATTGCGTGTTCCACTCACTTATCAAGTTAATGGCGTAAGTTATACTAAATATTACATATTACACCGTGGTAATTATGCCATTGATGTTCAGTATGATATTAATAATCAAAGTAGTGCAGCTATTGATGTTGCAATGTATGGTCAATTAAAACAAACCATTAAATTACCTGATGATATACCAACCGAAGGGGGAAGTGGACTAGGGCAAAGTGCATTCCGTGGAGCTGCTTACTCGAGTTCTAGCACCAATTATAGTAAATATAGTTTTGATGATATTAAAGATAAAGATTTGGCGGTTGAAACTCACACTGGCTGGGTTGCGATGTTACAACACTATTTTGCTTCAGCATGGGTACCATCTCAGGATAAAAATAATCTATTTTATTCTCGTACAACGGCTAATAACTCTCAAGCAACAATTGGTTTTAAAGGCGAGTCAGCTGTTATTCCTGCTGGAAGTACATACACGACTGGAGCAAAACTGTGGTTAGGTCCTGAAATTCAAAGCCAATTGAAGGAAACGGCTAACCATCTTGATTTAATTGTCGACTATGGTTGGTTATGGTTTTTGTCACAACCGTTGTTTTATTTGTTGAAGTTCATTCAAAATATTATTAGTAACTGGGGCTTCTCAATTATTGTCATCACGTTTATTGTTCGTGGTATTTTGTTTCCATTAACTCGCGCGCAGTATCGTTCAATGGCTAAAATGAAGCTATTGCAACCACGTTTACAAGCGCTGAAAGAACGTTATGGAGATGATAGACAAAAAATGAGTATGGAAACAATGGCACTTTACAAGCAAGAAAAAGTGCATCCATTAGGGGGATGCTTACCACTAATGATTCAAATGCCAATTTTTTTGTCATTATTCTATATGTTGGGTAATTCTGTTGAGCTACGTCATGCACCATTTGCGCTCTGGATTTGTGATTTATCATCGCAAGATCCTTATTATATTTTGCCTTTATTAATGGGTGCTAGCATGTTTTTAATTCAGAAAATGTCACCAACACCTGTTACCGACCCACTACAACAAAAACTCATGACTTATATGCCATTAATCTTTACGGCTTTTTCCTTATGGTTTCCATCGGGTTTAGTTCTATATTATATCGTCAGTAATTTATTCACAATTGCTCAGCAACGTATTATCTACTGGGAACTTGAGAAAAAAGGACTTCACGAGAAGAAAAAGAAATAATATTGATTAAAAGGAGGAGTAAAATCCTCCTTTTTCGTTTTTATTTTGGTGTTAATTATATGAATATACAGCAACAATTTAATTTAACTGGTAATGAAATCGGTTACTGGTTTGTAAGTGCTAATGGTCGATTGTGGTTGCCTGATGGTGAAGTTCCTGTCGGGTGTGCTGATGAGCTAGGTTTTACGAATAAACTTGCTCAACCAATAGGCGAATGGAAAGGGCTAACGGCTTGGCTGATTTGTTATGAAATGAAAAATTCGATGAGTTCAATTCGTCCATTACTTGATAGGACTGATCAATCCTTATTTAATATGGCTGGTCGAGCAGTTCAACTTTCTGAGTTTTACCGTTCCCATAAATATTGTGGTTATTGTGGGCATGAGATGTATATTAGTAATACAGAATGGTGTTGTATGTGTGACCATTGTAAAGAGCGTTACTATCCACAAATTTCACCATCTATTATCGTGGCTATTCGCCGCAAAAATAAAATTTTATTAGCAAAGCATGTTAGGCATAATCAAGATAACTTGTATACTATTTTAGCTGGTTTCACTGAAATTGGTGAAACAATGGAAACAGCAGTTGAACGGGAAGTTTTTGAAGAATCAAAAATAAAAATTAAGAATATTCGTTATGTAGGATCACAACCTTGGCCATTTCCAAATTCATTAATGATGGGTTATTTAGCTGATTATGATAGCGGTGAAATAGTAGTAGACAAAAACGAACTCATCGAAGCAAACTGGTATCATTATACAGAATTGCCTAAAATTCCTAAATATGGCACTATTGCTAGACGTTTAATTGAAGATACAATTATACTTTGTCGCGAATATGATGAATATGGAAATGACTAATCATATTGAACTGTCCTTATTCGATTGGCGGTTTTTTACTCGTTGCCTATTGTAATACAAACCATTTTAGTCTAATCGAAGTTTTGATTATAATCCGAATAAGTACCCATATTAGGTAGTTCAATTTCTTATTAATTTTTATCATTAATGATGGTGTTACCATTTGATGCTAATTTAAAGGTTTTGATAATGGTTTTTTCTAATTACTTATTCGCATTACATAACACGGGTTCTATATGATCTTGCTCATAAAATTCTGAGTTTGCGTCTATAATCGTTACCATTTTTCTTTATGCCAAAACAGTTTTTGGATGAAACAAAAGCAATATCATAAATATTTTTGGTGAGGTCCATGCCATAGCTAATTTCATGATATAACCTTTCTAAATCGTAATTAGTAATAAAGATTTGTTTATTTTATTAAATTATTTTATTTGAAGACCCTTGAATATGTTGCTGTTTAATCATTTTACTAAACGGTAAAAGCTTTGGTTCAGTATAAAAAAATAATTATTAATTACTGCACTTGGTAACTGTAGTAAGTTATTTATAGAGTAATTTTTTTATCCAGTTATCTGGAAATATGTTCAGTTAACAAATTATTTGTTGATCGTTGTTCATTGTTGCCTTATTGATTTTTATTTTTGCACCAAATGGCAAGAGCATCGCAATGCCAATCTTTCATCATGTAATACCAAGCAGATCGCCATTTACGTACAGTATCATTGTGTAAGTTAAGAGTTTTTCCTATTTGTAAATTATTAGCTCCAGAAACAAGTAGATCAATGAATTGTAGCCATAATTCAGGTTTTGGTATACGGTTTAAATGGGTGTTGCTTAAAGTATTAAAACTATGCCGGCAACGCTTACAGCGGTAACAAGTACGTGAACCCACTTTGGTTGTTTCGTTGGATCCGCAGTGTATACAAGTTGGGCTTTGTTCATTCAATAAGTCTGTCACTTTAGCTTTAATAATTTTATATTGTTGAGCCAAGGTTGGAATTAATGTGGCTTGCTTTTGATGTGTATACCACTTATGCAATGATGGGTAATGGATTTGAAGATAATGAATAATAGCTCGATCTCGACGTATGACCTTTTCGTGTGAAATTTCAAGTTTTTTGGCAATTTCGTGATAACTCATCTTGTTTATGCGGTTAGTAAAAATAATCTCTAACCAATTATAGGGCATTAAACGATTGAAGGGTGTATTAGTTGAAACGGTAAAATATTTATGACAATTTTTACAACGATATGTTTTAGTGGGTTTTGAACGAATTATGTAAAATTTAGTTTTTTTACAAAATGGACAAAATTCTGTATGTTGCGATGTGATTTTCTCTAGATCATGATAAAAAGCTGTCAATTCATCATATAATTCGGTTGGTACGAGTTCATAAATCATTTTTTATTCCATTATCGCTTATCCCCCGCAAATGTTATCAAATTTTTACTTAAACATATAGCTATCCAGAAATTTTTTTACGCTTTTTAGCGAAGAGTAACATTTGACCTAGTATGAGTGTTAACCTGTTTGTATTTATTAATTTTTTGTATCTTCGATGAACTAAGAAGATACAAAAATGTATTGCTACTACATAGTATGATTATTAATGCAATTTGCTGATTGTAATATGATCAATCGGCGAATAATGCTCTTTCCAATTAGGAAAGAGCGGCAATGTCTATATGAATAAATATTATTTTTGTTGATGCAACCATTCGGCGACTTGTTTAGCAAAATAGGTTAATATTCCATCGGCTCCCGCGCGTTTAAAGCAAAGCAAAGATTCCATAATGGCTGATTTTTTATCTAACCAACCATTTTCAATTGCCGCTGTTAACATGGCATATTCGCCAGAAACTTGATAAGCAAAAGTCGGTACAGCAAAAGTTTCTTTGACTCTTTGCACTATATCAAGATAAGGCATACCCGGTTTAACCATGACCATATCTGCACCTTCGCTTAAATCTTGATAAATTTCTTGTAATGCTTCATCACTGTTAGCGGGATCGAGCTGATAAGTTTTTTTATTGCCACCTTTAATATTTTTGGCAGAGCCGACAGCATCACGAAAAGGACCGTAAAAACAAGATGCATATTTGGCTGAATAAGCCATAATTTTGGTGTTAACAAAACCGTGATTTTCTAGTCCATTACGTATTTCGCCAATGCGACCATCCATCATATCACTTGGTGCGATAATGTCTACCCCCGCTTCTGCTTGCATTAGCGCTTGTTTAACAAGCGTTTCAATAGAGCGATCATTTTGTACGTACCCTTGTTCATCAATAATGCCGTCTTGCCCATGTGTGGTATAAGGATCAAGTGCGACATCAGTAAGTATACCTAGTTCAGGGAATTCTTTTTTTAATGCTCGAATCGCTTTTGGTACTAATCCAGTTTCATTATATGCTTCTTGTGCAAGTAGTGATTTTTTTGCTGGTTCAATAACAGGAAATAATGCAAGAACAGGAATCCCTAATTTAGCTACTTGTTCTGCTTCGTTTAGTAATACATCAATACTCATTCGGTTTACATTTGGCATTGAGGTAACGGGTTCAGTAACATTATTTCCTTCAATAATGAAAGCTGGATAAATGAGGTCATTGACGGTCAAGCTATGTTCTGCAACCATACGACGACTAAAGTCATGGGAGCGATTACGGCGTAAGCGACGAGTTGGGTATTGACCAGTAAATGATAGCATGAAAAACTCCTGTGTATTCTTTATAAGATTTGAATTATTATCTGATGCCATATGTTGATTGGCAAATTAATTTGCTCTCTTAGAATAATTCGATTTTTTACTTTACAATATATATTGATTAGAGGTAAAATTGCGCACTAAATTTAGTCCCTTGTGATATTAAACAAATTTGAGGTGAGAGGCACATGCCAGTAATTAAAGTACGTGAAAATGAACCTTTCGATGTAGCATTACGTCGTTTCAAACGTTCTTGTGAAAAAGCAGGAGTTTTAGCTGAAGTTCGTAATCGTGAATTTTACGAAAAACCGACAACTATTCGTAAACGAGCTAAAGCAGCTGCTGTTAAACGCCATGCTAAAAAATTGGAAAGAGAAAACGCTCGTCGCACTCGTCTATATTAATTGTTTTTAAGATTATTTATACTGAAAACTTGAATTGATATTAAAATCAATTTTTTATTTTTTAATATAAAGAATTCTAACAAGCCGTATTTTTGATACGGCTTGTTGTCTTTCTATAATACCAGAATTGGTTGAAAATTTATCATGAAAGGTCTTATTCCCCGCGATTTCATCTTAGATCTCATTGCTCGAACTAGCATTCTCGATGTGATTAGTAAACGCGTTAAAATGAAAAAAAGGGGGAATAACTATTTTGGTTGTTGCCCTTTTCATGATGAAAAAACAGCCTCTTTTTCGCTTAATGAGAAAAAACAGATCTATTACTGTTTTGGATGTGGTGCATCGGGATCGGTTGTTAATTTTTTAATGCAATATGAACGGTTGTCTTTTCCTGAAGCTATTGAAGAATTAGCTAGTATGCAAGGAATTCGAGTACCTTATATTGATAGTGATAACAATGAAATTGATCAATCTAAACATATTGAATCTCGAAATGTACGTCGTGATTTGTATACCTTGATGGCTAAAATCACGGATTTCTACCAGCAGCAATTAGCATTACCAACATCTATCGATGCTCAAAAATATCTTGAGAATCGAGGTCTTAACGCTGAAATTATAGCCAGATATAAAATTGGTTATGCCCCTAATGATTGGCGATTAACTTCACAAAATATTGTTAAAACTAAGACTGAAGCAGAGCTTTATAAACAAGCAGGCATGCAAGTAACCAATGATAGTGGTAATCAATATGACCGCTTTCGGGCACGAGTCATGTTTCCTATCCGTGATAGGCAAGGAAATGTCATAGCATTTGGTGGAAGAACTATCATTAATGATCCTGCGAAATATATTAATTCTCCGGAAACTCCAATTTTTCATAAAGGTTTCCAACTTTATGGACTTTATGAAACACAAGAAGTGAATCGTAATCCTCAACAACTCATCGTGGTTGAAGGTTATATGGATGTGGTTTCGCTTGCTCAATATGGTATTGATTATGCTGTTGCATCTTTAGGCACGGCAACGTCAGAAGAACATATTAAGTTATTATTTAGAGCAACAGATTCGGTAATATTTTGTTATGATGGCGATAATGCTGGGCGAAGTGCCGCTTGGCGGGCTCTTAATGTATTATTGCCTTGCTTAATCGATGGTAAGAAAATTACCTTTGCTTTTTTACCTCAAGATGAAGATCCGGATAGCTTTATTCGTAAAGTTGGTAAAGCGGATTTTGAAGAATATTTAAATGAGGCCTCAAATTTATCAAAGTTTTTATTTGATGAACTTTTGAAACAGGTTGATTTAAAAACTGCTGAAGGAAAAGCTAAATTGAGCTCGCTAGCTTTACCACTACTTGATCAAATTAAGGCAAAAGCTTTTAGATTAAATTTATTACAAAAACTTGGCAATTATTTAGGTTTGCTTGATGTCTCTCAACTAGAGCAATTAATGAGTGACAATCGATACAAAGGTAATGAAAAGGCAAAAGAAAGAGCCCCTGTATCACAAATAAAATTAACCACTATGCGTGTTTTAATCGGTTTATTACTTCAATATCCTAATCTTGCTGAACAAGTTTCTGATATTAATGTGATTCGCCAAGTTAAAATGGCAGGTATTGAGATCTTTATTGAATTACTTGAATTATGTCAACGTTATCCCAATATAACGACAGCACAAATACTAACAGAGTGTATAGATAGACCGTTTTATAAACAATTAAATCGTTTATCAACATGGGAGTGTCATTATCAAGATGATGAAATAGATTCAACTTTTTCACATACTTTAAAAGAGTTATATGATAATATACTCGCCCAAAGGCAAGATGAACTAATCGCAAAAGAGAGAGTCTCTGGTTTAAGTACCGCAGAGAAAAAAGAATTGGCGACTTTAATACTTGTTTTATCAAAAAAAGACTAAATATATAGGGTATATGTAGATTTTCAGATATAGTTCTACATATATAATATAGATGACCAAATAACTAAAGTGGATACCTTTTATGGAGCAAAATTCTCAATCACAGCTAAAACTCCTAATCATTCGAGGTAAGGAGCTAGGATACCTGACCTATGCTGATGTCAACGATCATTTACCTGAAGAGATTATTGATTCAGATCAGATTGAAGATATTATCCAAATGATTAATGATATGGGCATTCAAGTGCTTGAAGAAGCCCCAGATTCTGATGAGTTATTACTTTCAGATAATGTCCCTGATGAGGAAGCCGTTGAAGCAGCAACAGCATTAGTATTATCTAATGTTGAGTCAGAAATTGGTAGAACAACCGATCCTGTTCGTATGTATATGCGCGAAATGGGCGCGGTTGAGTTGTTAACACGTGAAGGTGAAATTGATATTGCTAAACGTATTGAAGATGGCATTAATCAGGTTCAAACGTCAGTATCCGAATATCCAGAAGCCATTACCTATCTTTTAGAGCAATATAATTTGATCGAAAGCGGACAGGTTCGCTTATCTGATTTGATTACCGGTTTTGTTGATCCAAATGCTGAGGAAGTCTCTGAAGAACTACCTGAAGAGTTAGTTAGTGAAACCGAAATTGACATTGATGATAGCGACGATGAGAATGAGGATGAAGAAAGCGATTCTTCAACTGATGATGATGTTTCTATTGATCCTGAAGTTGCCAGAGCTAAATTTGCTGAATTAAAAGAGCAACATGATAAAACATCGGATGCTATTAAAAAATATGGTCGAGCTCATAAAAAAGCGCAAAAAGAGATTGAAAACTTATCAGAAATATTCAAACAATTTCGTTTAGTTGCTAAGCAGTTTGATATTCTTGTTAATAACATGAGAAGCATGATGGAGCGCGTTAGAACACATGAACGTGCAATTATGAAGATCTGTGTGGAACAATGCAAAATGCCGAAAAAGCAGTTTATGACGCATTTTACTGGTAATGAAAATAATATGAGCTGGTATCAAAAGGCATTAACAGCTAAAGGCGCATTTGCTATAAGTTTGAAAGAATTTGAAGAACCTATTCAAGTTCAGATCAATCTATTGCAGCAAATTGAAATAGAAACTAACCTTTCTATTGAGCAAATCAAAGATATTAATCGGCGCATGTCTATTGGTGAAGCTAAAGCACGCCGTGCTAAGAAAGAAATGGTTGAGGCTAATTTGCGTCTCGTTATCTCTATTGCGAAGAAATATACCAATCGCGGATTACAATTCTTAGATCTTATCCAAGAAGGTAATATTGGTTTGATGAAAGCGGTTGATAAGTTTGAATACCGTCGTGGTTATAAATTTTCAACCTATGCGACTTGGTGGATTAGGCAAGCCATTACTCGATCCATTGCTGACCAAGCAAGAACAATTCGTATTCCAGTACATATGATTGAAACAATCAATAAACTAAACCGTATTTCACGTCAAATGTTACAAGAGATTGGTCGTGAACCAACGCCTGAAGAGTTGTCAGAACGCATGCAAATGCCTGAAGACAAAATTCGTAAAGTGCTTAAGATTGCTAAAGAGCCCATTTCAATGGAAACACCTGTTGGGGATGATGAAGATTCCCATTTAGGTGACTTTATTGAAGATACTGCTCTTGAGCAACCGTTAGATGCAGCTACGTCTGAAAGCCTACGCAGTGCGACACGTGATATTTTATCTGGATTAACGCCAAGAGAAGCCAAAGTGTTACGTATGCGATTTGGTATTGATATGAATACGGATCATACGCTAGAAGAAGTCGGTAAACAATTTGATGTTACACGAGAACGTATTCGTCAAATTGAAGCTAAAGCCTTGCGTAAGTTGCGCCATCCAAGTCGATCCGATGTGCTTCGTAGTTTCTTAGAATAAATTTTATCATTTACATATAACGCCACTTTTGTGGCGATTTTTTTAATTGTTTTTAATTAAAGACACTAAAAACCATGAATATACTGCAACGATTTAAGATTGATTCATTTTTATGGATTTTAATTTGTGTTGTGATTACAGCTAGTGTTTTTCCTTGTGAAGGACAAACCAAAACTGTTTTTGAATACCTTACAACCTTCGCTATTGGCTTACTCTTTTTTATGCATGGCGCCAAACTCTCTTTTCAAGCAATTGTTGTTGGCATAAAGAATTGGCGATTGCATTTATTAATATTTGCTACTACCTTTGTGATTTTTCCTATATTAGGTTTGATGATGCAATTGTTGGTGCCAAATTTTTTATCACAAGATATTTATTTAGGCTTTATTTATCTTTGTGTTTTACCGGCAACAGTACAATCAGCTATAGCTTTCACTTCAATAGCAAAAGGTAATGTAGCAGCAGCTGTTTGTAGTGCATCTGCATCAACTTTATTAGGTGTTTTTATTACCCCTCTTTTGGTTGGATTATTAATGCATACCCAAGCTTCGACATCAATGAACATAATTGATGCGATTAGCTCTATTATGTTAAAACTGATGTTGCCTTTTATTGTTGGGCATTTATCTAGACGTTTTATTGGCAAATGGATAAATAAATATAAAAGCGTTATTTCTAAAATAGATCGCCTGTCGATTTTATTAGTAGTTTATGTTGCTTTTAGTGATGCGGTAGTTAATGGTATATGGTTGCAAGTTGGTTTTTTATCATTATTAAACATTCTATTTTTCTCGATTATTCTATTGACTATAGTGTTATTTATTACCACTTATAGTGCAAGATTTTTAGGTTTTAGCAAAGAAGATGAAATCACAATTGTATTTTGTGGCTCGAAAAAGAGCTTAGCGAGTGGTATTCCAATGGCAAGTGTTCTTTTTCCCATATCAATAATAGGCATTATGATTTTACCTTTAATGATCTTCCATCAAATCCAATTAATGATTTGTGCCTTTTTAGCGGCACGTTATGCCCAACAAAAAATGTAAAAATTGTTTTGCTCATTAGCCTATTCTCAAGGATAATAGTGGTGCTAATTAACAACAGAAAGATATATTATGTTTCATCTATTTGCTGATTTAGAATTTTCAACCATTATAGTATTAGCCTTTGCTTTACTTTTTGTACTTTTTTACGAGGCTATCAATGGATTTCATGACACCGCCAATGCTGTTGCCACTGTTATTTATACAAGGGCACTTAAAGAACAACTCGCAGTTTTTATGGCAGGAGTATTTAATTTCTTTGGCGTGTTACTTGGTGGGCTTAGTGTTGCTTATGCAATTGTGCACTTGTTACCAACTGATTTATTACTTAATGTCAGTTCGGCTCATGGGCTTGCTATGGTATTTTCTATTTTATTTGCAGCAATTATTTGGAATTTAGGTACTTGGTATGTTGGTATTCCTGCATCAAGTTCACATACTTTAATTGGTTCTATTATTGGAGTGGCACTTGCAAATGCATTGATTATGGATACATCAATCATTGATGCGCTTAATATCCCTAAGATGCTCCAAATCTTTTTATCCTTGATTATTTCACCAATAGTTGGTCTTGTTATTGCCGGGTTAATGATCTTTTTTCTACGTAAATATTGGACACGTAAAGGGCAAAGTAAAAAGAGCAGTAAAAAAAGAGAACGTATTTTTATGACGCCTGAACAGCGTGAAAAACTCTATGGCAAGAAAAAGCCACCGTTTTGGATCCGTATCATGCTTATTATATCGGCTGCTGGCGTGAGCTTTTCTCATGGTGCTAATGATGGGCAAAAAGGAATTGGTTTATTAATGTTAGTGTTAATGGGAATTGCCCCTGCTGGTTTTATCGTTAATATGAATGCTCCTACTTATGATATTACTAATACCCGTAATGCAATCCATAATATTGAAGAGTATTTTGTTTCGCATAGTGAAGATTTAACAACTGTGATAGGTAAACAATCTGCGATTGATGCAAACATTCCTATTACAGATTTGAATCAATATCATTGTGATTATTCTCGTTCCTTCATCACTATTGGAATAGCGAATTCACTTTTTAATAAAATTAATGATTATCAATCGTTAAATGTAGAACAACGATCTCAGGCTAGACGTATATTATTATGTTTATCTGATACTGTTTTGCATGTTGCCAAACAACCTAATGTGCCACCAGAAGACAAACAATATTTAAAATCTTTAAATAATGATTTGCTCAAAACTGTTGAATATGCGCCTATTTGGATCATTATTGCGGTAGCTTCGGCGTTGGCAGTTGGAACAATGATAGGGTGGCGGCGTGTAGCTATTACTATAGGTGAAAAAATTGGTAAAAAAGGTATGACTTACGCACAGGGGGTGTCGGCACAAATCACAACGGCTTTATCAATTGGGATTGCAAGTTATACCGGTATGCCAGTATCGACAACCCAAGTTCTTTCATCATCTGTTGCTGGTACAATGATCGTTGATGGTGGTGGAGTACAGGGTAAAACCATTAAAAATATTGCGTTAACATGGATTTTAACACTTCCAATTTCGATTTTGCTATCTGGATCACTTTTTTGGCTTGCTCAAAAATTAATTTAGTAGTAAAAAGAGAATATCAATTTGTAATTTAACCTGAGCATCAAATAGGAAGGAGTAACGTATTATGGCTTATAAACACATATTAGTTGCAGTGGATTTATCGCCTGAAAGTGAAGTTCTTGTCGAAAAAGCAGTTTCTATGGCTAGGCCGTATAATGCTCAAATATCATTGATTCATGTTGGTATTAACTATTCTGATCTTTATACTGGTTTGGTTGATATTAATATGAATGATATGAAAGATCGAATTACTGAAGATGCACACATTGCATTAAATAAATTGGCAGATGATGCGGGTTATCCTATTGCTCACACTCTTTCAGGAAATGGAGAATTTGACCAAGTATTAATTGAGGCAATTCACGAATATGGTGCTGATTTAGTCGTGTGTGGCCATCATCAGGACTTTTGGAGTAAGTTAATGTCTTCTGCTCGTCAACTTATCAATAGTACTCATATTGATACTTTAATTGTGCCATTAAAAGATGAAGAACCTGTGCAAGAATCTGCTAAATGAAGTATTAAATATCAACCCGCTCATTAAGCGGGTTTTTTATACGTATTAGATAAATATTTTTGTGAAAAAATTTCAGGGAAGTAGGTGTTTTAGTTTATTTGTTGTGTATGCATATTGTAGTTTATCGAAATATACTCAAATTTTCATTTTAGTTTATAAGGGGATTTAATATGAATATAGCTTTAGTTACTGGTGCATCCTCTGGTTTTGGGCAAGCCATTTGCCGTAAGCTAATTGCAGACGGTTATAAAGTAATAGGTGTAGCTAGGCGTATAGATAAACTACAAAAACTTGCAGATGAATTAGGTATTAATTTTTTGTCATTGCCATTAGATATAACTAAAAAAGATGCAGTGAATACCATTTTGTTACAATTACCGAATGAATTCCAACCCATAGACGTTTTGATTAATAATGCAGGTTTAGCATTAGGCTTAGAGCCTGCTTATGAAGCAGATTATAACGATTGGGAAACAATGATTGAAACCAATATTATTGGGCTAGTAAATTTAACTCGACAAATTTTACCAGAAATGGTTGATCGCAATTTTGGTTATATCATTAATCTTGGATCTGTGGCTGGCACTTATGCCTATAAAGGTGGGAATGTTTATGGTGCATCTAAAGCCTTTGTTAAACAGTTTAGTGCTAATTTGCGGACAGATTTATTAGGAAAAAAAGTAAGGGTCACTAATATTGAGCCTGGATTATGTGGTGGTACAGAGTTCTCAAATGTTCGATTTCATGGCGATAACGAAAAGGCTTCAGCGATTTACCAAGGCGTTGAATTTATTACTCCTGAAGATATTGCCAATACTGTCTCTTGGTTAGTTAATACACCAACTCATTTCAATGTCAATTCAATTGAAATAATGCCTGTTGCACAAGCGCCGGCAGGATTGACTGTTTGTAAAGAAGATAAATAATATAATCCTTATTATTGAGTTTTGTAGCTGATTTTTACTGGAAACAAAAAAATTATGGTTGGTAAACAAAATAGACTTGCACTTCTGCTAATGGGTTGCTATCCTTTCTTCTTATGAATTTGATTGAGGTTTAAGGCAATGACATTTTCTGATGTAACGAAAACATTTGCGACAAGTTTGCCTGGTACAGATAGTTATGTAAAACTACGAAATGCAATGAGAGTACTAATTCAAGAAGATCCAAAAAATGCGTCAGTTTATTTTTTGATTTTTGGATTTGCTCGCACATATGTTATGTTATATGAAGATCAGGAAATATCTCCACAATTTGCCGAAGATAATCAAAAATTGATGTTATCGTATCTTAATATTTTAGATGAAGCATTAAAGAAACAAGATGCTCAAAGCATATATCTAGCATTAAATAAAGTTGTCAATGAGTACGAAAACAGCAAAAAGGTTTTTTAAATTACAGCCTGACATGAAAATGTCGGGCTGTTTTGTTTTGAGCTTAATTTAATAATTTCCGAGGGAAATCATGATAATTTTAACTAGTATGACAAACATCATTGGCACTTTAGGTACTATTATGCGATCTAGGGCGGGTTGATTTTTCCAAAAGATATTAAAAAACCCGCCCTTAAAGGCGGGTTTTTATTTTGTATGAAAGTAATATAGTTAACGTAAACAAAGAAATAAGTTAAAAATGAAAATAGCGTGATAATACTACAAGATTTTTTTGATACCTATAAGCAAGCGCTAAAAACAATAACTCAAATAATAATGGCATAAATTATGATAATAAGTAAGGTGTGATATGAAAGTTTTAAAATTTGGAGGAACATCTGTTGCTAACGTAGAACGTTTTTTGCGAGTTGCAGAGATTATTAAAAATAATGCTAAACAAGAGCAAACCGCTGCTGTTTTATCGGCACCAGCTAAAATTACCAACCATTTAGTTGCAATGGTTGAAAAAACAGTTGCAGGACAAGATATACAAAATAATATCTATGATGCTGAAAAAATCTTTGCTGATTTATTAGAAGGTATTGCAAAAGCACAACCTAATTTTGCTTATGAACAGATGAAGCGCTTTGCGCTTGATGAATTAAATAATATTAAGCAATTGCTTAAGGGTATTGGTTTATTAGGTCAATGCCCTGATAGCATTAATGCATCAATTATCTGTCGTGGTGAAAAACTTTCTATCGCCATTATGGTAGAACTATTAAAAGCTAAGGGGCATTTAGTTACTGTAATCAATCCAGTCGCAATGTTAATTGCAGAAGGTAGCTATTTAGAATCAACGGTCGATATTGCAGAGTCTTCACACCGAATTAGTGAAATGCGTATCCCACAAGATCATATTATTTTAATGCCTGGTTTTACAGCAGGTAATGAGAAAGGCGAGTTAGTTGTTCTTGGGCGTAATGGTTCAGACTATTCAGCTTCGGTACTCGCGGCATGCTTACGCGCTAATAGCTGTGAAATATGGACAGATGTTGATGGTGTTTATACCTGTGATCCTCGTATTGTACCCGATGCTAAACTGCTTACAACGATGTCTTATCAAGAAGCCATGGAGCTTTCATATTTTGGTGCAAAAGTACTTCATCCAAGAACAATTTTACCTATTGCCCAGTTCCAAATCCCTTGTTTAATTAAAAATACGAATAATCCCGATGCACCGGGAACACTGATTGGTGCTAATGTTGTTGATTCAACTACACCAGTAAAAGGTATCACCAATTTAAATGATATGGCAATGATCAATGTTTCTGGTCCTGGATTAAAAGGTATGGTTGGTATGTCAGCACGTGTTTTTTCTGCAATGTCTTATGCAGGTATTTCAGTCGTACTTATTACTCAATCTTCATCAGAATATAGTATCAGTTTTTGTATACCTCAAACTGAACTTTATCGGGCAGAAGAAGCATTGAGCGATGAATTTTTCTTAGAACTAAAAGATGGATTACTTGAACCGATTGAAGTGATCGAAAGACTTGCTATTATTTCCGTTGTGGGCGATGGTATGCGGACATTGCGAGGCTTATCGGCTAACTTCTTTACAGCACTTGCTAGAGCCAATATAAATATTGTTGCTATAGCACAAGGTTCATCTGAACGGTCTATTTCAGTTGTGGTTGATAATGATGTTGCCGTGATGGGCGTACGTGTTGCACATCAGATGTTATTTGGTACTGATAAAATGCTTGATGTGTTTGTGATTGGTGTTGGTGGTGTTGGTGGTGCATTAATCGATCAAATCGAACGTCAACAAGCATGGCTTAAAAACAAACAGATCGATTTGCGTGTTTGTGGGTTATTTAATTCTAAACATAACGTTCTTAATCGCGATGGTATCGATCTTTCAAATTGGCGAGAGCAAATTAAGCACAGTGAAAATAGTTATTCGTTAGATGGAATTATTGAGTTTGCTAAAAATAATCGATTACTTAATCCAATTTTAGTTGATTGTACTTCTAGTTGTGAAATATCTGATAAATATGCAGACTTTTTAGCTAATGGCTTTCATGTTGTCACGCCAAATAAAAAAGCAAATACAAGTTCAATGGCTTATTATTTACGTTTACGTCAAGAAGCCGAAAAAAGTAAACGTAAATTTCAGTACGACACCAATGTTGGAGCTGGTTTACCCGTTATTGAAAATTTACAAAATCTACTTAATGCTGGGGATGAACTAATTAAATTCTCTGGCATATTATCAGGTTCGCTCTCTTTTATTTTTGGAAAACTTGATGAGGGAATGTTATTGTCCGAAGCCACTAAATTAGCAAAAGAAAAAGGCTTTACTGAACCTGATCCTCGAGACGATCTATCTGGAACCGATGTAGCTAGAAAGTTACTTATTTTAGCTAGAGAATCAGGTTTACAATTAGAATTGGATCAAATCAATGTCGAGTCCGTATTACCTCTTGAATATGCACAAGGTAGTATTGATGAGTTTATGGCTAAATTACCGCAATTAGATTTAGAGTTTAAAGCAAAATCAGAACAAGCGGCAAAACAAGGTAAAGTATTACGTTATGTGGGTAGCATCGAAAACAATCAATGCAGTGTTAGAATTGAAGCTGTCGATAGTGAAGATCCTCTTTATAAAGTCAAAAATGGCGAAAATGCCTTAGCATTTTATACACGTTATTACCAACCAATTCCTTTGGTCTTACGTGGTTATGGTGCAGGGAATGATGTCACAGCAGCAGGTGTTTTTGCTGATATTTTACGAACTACATCTGGCAAAATTGGGGGTTAAATGAGTCATAAATCTTTAACTGTTTATGCACCCGCATCAATGGCCAATATTAGTGTTGGCTTTGATATATTAGGTGCAGCAATTAGCCCGATTAGTGGTGCGATGCTGGGGGACTGTATTACCGTTGAATCTACTAACGAATTTTCCCTTACTAGCAAAGGTCAATTTGTCAAAAAACTACCCTATGATCCTAAATATAATATTGTTTATCAATGTTGGCAGCGCTTTTGCCAAGCAATGGGTAAAAAATTGCCTGTCAGTATGACGCTTGAAAAAAATATGCCAATTGGCTCGGGGCTAGGATCAAGTGCTTGCTCTGTGGTTGGGGCATTTGTTGCTTTAAATGAGTTTTTTGATAAACCATTTAATGAGTTTGAAATGCTTTCAATGATGGGGGAACTTGAAGGACGTATTTCGGGTAGTGTGCATTATGATAATGTGGCGCCCTGCTATTTGGGTGGAATGCAACTTATCCTTGATGAAATGGGCATCATTAGTGAATCGATACCGCATTTTGAAGAGTGGTACTGGGTAATGGCATATCCAGGCATTAAGGTTTCAACCGCTGATGCGCGCGCAATATTACCTGCCCAGTATCAAAAAGCTGATTGTATAGCGCATGGGCGCTATGTTGGTGGGTTCTTGCATGCTTGTTATACCAAGCAATCTAAGCTAGCTGCGACAATGCTTTTTGATAATATTGCGGAACCTTATCGTAAACAGCTATTGCCTCACTTTGATGAAACACAAAAACGGGTTAAACAACTTGGTGCGTTGGCATCGGGTATTTCCGGTTCTGGTCCAACAATGTTTGTGATTGCCGATAAGCTTGAAACTGCTCAGCAAATTGAATTACTGCTTAAACATAGTTATTTACAAAATGATGAAGGTTTTACCCATATTTGTAAAATAGATACCCAAGGTGCAAGAGTGATCTAAGTTTATTGATTATAAAAAATCGAGTTAAACCTAAGAAGACGCCAACTTTTTGCTGATTAAGTTAATATCAGAAAAAGCACAAAATTAAAGCATAAAGATAACTGGAATATATTATGAAATTGTATAACTTAAAAGATCATTACCAGCAAGTTAGTTTTGCTGATGCGGTGCAACAAGGATTAGGAAGAGGGCAAGGTTTATTCTTCCCTCAAGAGCTACCTAAGTTTTCTATAAACGAAATTGAATCATTATTAACACTCGATTTTGTGACTCGTAGTGCTAAAATCTTATCTGCTTTTATTGGTGATGAGATCAGCTTTGATGATATGCATAGGCTTGTTAACAATGCGTTCCAATTTCCTGCCCTTGTAAAATCGGTAGAAGCAGATATTGGCTCACTAGAACTCTATCACGGGCCAACGCTCGCATTTAAAGATTTTGGTGGACGTTTTATGGCGCAAGCATTAGTCCAAGTTGCAGCAGATAAAAAAATTACTATTTTAACCGCTACATCTGGTGATACTGGAGCCGCTGTCGCCCATGCATTTTATCATTTACCTAATATTCGGGTCGTAATTTTATATCCCGCGGGAAAAATTAGCCCATTACAGGAAAAACTTTTTTGTACACTTGGTGATAACATCCATACTATTGCGATTCAAAGTGACTTTGATGCTTGCCAAACGTTAGTTAAAAAAGCATTTGATGATGAGGAATTAAAAACTAACATTGGTTTGAATTCTGCTAATTCTATCAATATTAGCCGATTGCTAGCGCAAATTTGTTATTACTTTGAAGCTTATGCACAACTAACGCCTAAGCAACGTGAACAACTTGTGATTTCAGTACCAAGTGGTAATTTTGGTGATTTAACAGCTGGTTTGCTTGCAAAAACAATGGGTTTACCAATTAAACGCTTTATTGCTGCAACAAATGCGAATGATACCGTACCACGATATTTAGAAACCGGAAAATGGGAACCTCACGCAACAGTTGCAACGCTATCTAATGCAATGGATGTTAGCCAACCTAATAATTGGCCTCGAATTGAGGAAATTTATAAAAGAGAAGGTTGGGCACTTAAATCACTTGGTCATGCTGCTGTGTCTGATGAAGTTGCTAAGCAGACCGTTCGTGAACTTAATCAAAAAAATTATTTGTCAGAGCCCCATGGTGCAATTGCTTACCGTGTATTACGTGATCAACTGCAAGACGGTGAATATGGTCTATTTTTAGGTACGGCGCATCCAGCTAAATTTAAAGAGGTGGTTGAAGATATTCTTGGCAAGTCAATTCCACTGCCAAAAGCGCTAGCGGAACGTGCAGATATGACATTACTTTCCCATAATATGCCTGATGATTTTGCCAAATTACGTGATTTTTTAATTAACTTAGATTGGTAAATATTGTGCCGTTGCCCAATAGGCGACGGCATTTTTTACTTAATGATAGTGCCCCTTATTTGTTTACTTCATTGACTAGCCAATTTTATCCTCACAGTCATCATCTTCATTTTCAATGCTTAAATTTACTTGTACCACCCTATCTAAAAATAGAAGATACTAATCAACCTTGTTTAAATTAAAATTTTCAGCTATTGTAAGCTTAATTATGTCATTATAAGGATATTGTTATGTACTGTCCGTTTTGTAATGCAGATGATACAAAGGTGATTGATTCACGTCTTGTCGGTGAAGGATATCAAGTTCGTCGCCGTCGCCAGTGTGTCGAGTGCAATGAACGTTTTACCACATTTGAAATTGCTGAATTAATTATGCCTAATGTCATTAAAAGCAATAAAGTTCGTGAACCATTTAATGAGGATAAATTACGTAATGGTATCAAAAGGGCACTTGAAAAACGCCCAGTGAGTTTTGATGCCATTGAAGATGCGATAACACGTATAAAATCCAAACTTAGAGCAACCGGTGAACGCGAGGTTCCAGCAAAATTAATTGGTGACTATGTGATTGAAGAACTCAAAAACTTAGATAAAATTGCTTATATTCGTTTTGCTTCGGTCTATTTTAGTTTTGATGATATCGAACAATTTAGTAATGAAATTGCCAAGTTACAACAGAAATAATACCCCAGATGACGATGATAAACGACAATGATTATTTTTATATGCAACAAGCGATTGAGCTAGCTAAGCTTGGTCGTTTTACCACATCACCAAATCCTAATGTTGGTTGTGTGATTGTAAAAGACAATCAAATCATTGGTAAAGGTTATCATCAAAAAGCAGGGCTACCACATGCTGAAGTTTATGCACTACAAATGGCCGGGAATAATGCTAAAGATGCAACAGCATACGTAACACTAGAACCCTGTAGCCATTTTGGTCGAACGCCACCTTGTGCCGATGCCCTAATCAAATCGCAAATTAAACGTGTTGTTATTGCCATGCAAGATCCCAATCCAAATGTTTCGGGCAATGGTATAAAACGATTGCGTGATGCGGGAATTGAGGTGGTTGTTGGGGTATTCGATAGGCAGGCTGAAACGCTCAATCAAGGCTTTTTAAAACGAATGCGAACAGGATTTCCATATGTACAACTTAAACTTGCCACTTCTCTTGATGGTAAAGTGGCAATGGCATCGGGCGAAAGCAAATGGATCACATCAAGCGCGGCAAGACAAGATGTACAACAGTTTAGGGCACAGGCAAGTTGTATTTTAAGTACCCGCATAACGGTACAAACCGATAACGCGAGTTTAACGGTTAGACATGCTGAGTTACCTGATGATATAAAACAAGTTTATTCCGCCGAAAATATTCGGCAGCCTATTCGTGTCATTATTGATGGCCAAAATCAATTAACCGGTGATGAGAATCTTTTTAAGCAATTAGGCGAAATATGGGTAGTGCGGAAGCAAGCTATTTCCATCAATAAGCCTAACACTCAATTAATAGTTGAATCCTCACCAAAAAATAATATTGATTTAGTGCATTTAATGACAATTTTAGGTCAAAAAGGTATTAATTCTGTCTGGGTTGAAGCGGGTGCTCAGCTAGCTGGTGCTCTAATAGAACAAAACTTAATTGATGAATTGATTATCTATTACGCACCTAAATTACTTGGTCATAATGCAAAAGATATGTGTATATTACCTAACTTACAAAATCTATCAATGGCGCCAAATTTTCGATTTGAATCGGTTGTTATGGTAGGCGAAGATCTGCGAGTTATTTTAAAACGGATATAATTCTATTAACAAAAAATCATCTATTAAGCGATATAGTCAAAAGCTAAAATGGGATTGATTATAAAACTACAAATCTGGGTTTTGATTTTAAATTAGGATGTCTGTTTGTTTTTAACTGATACCTTCAATCGCAACTAGATATTTAAATATCATATCTATGAACTATGAAGATTATAGATGTTACTATTTTGACATCGATGAACAATTTATTGTCTTTAGTCTTAGCTTTAAAAGGAATTTAGTATTATTGGAAATAGATAATAAGAGCATTATCGATAATAGGTTTAAATATTTCACATCTTAAAAATAACTTTATATTTAAATCAAAGATTAAGCTTAACAGCTAATGCCAACTAGTATTAAGTAACATAAAAACATCAATCCCATGAATGAGAATACAATCTCATCATGGGATGATTAATATCAACTACCTTGTAATATTTTTAATAAATCTTCAGTGGTATTAATTGCTTTAATGCGTTCAAGGGTATCTTCAGCAATTACAGCACGAGTTAATTGCCGTAAAATATCTAGATGTTCATTGGTTTTTGCTGCTATCCCTATGACAACATAAGCAATATTGTTATCTTCATCCCAATAGATTCCTTCAGGATAATAATTTATTTTTAGCCCTGTTTCGATGACACTATCACGTTTGTCTGTGGTACCATGCGGAATTGCGATGCCATTACCTAAAAAGGTTGAGATTTGCGCATCACGATCAAACATAGCTTGGGTATAATCATCTTTAACTAAACCGGCTTTGATCATCGCTTCAGATATTGACTGAATGGCTTCTTGCTTAGAGTGAGATCCGCTTATGATTGAAATATCATTAGTTGTCAGTTTTAAATGACTCATTTGTCGTCCTTATTAATTTTGATATACCGAAAAGTTATCGATATATCAACTGGTTAATTATACTGTGACTTTAATTGCTAATTGTCGATTTTGATGAATACGTATTAAACCTAATAATATGGCACCAATAAGTGCACCAGCGAAAATACAACCCACCCAGAGAAAAGGTTTATTTACCAATGGCAGTACTAAAAAACCACCATGGGGAGCAGGGACTTGAATTTGGCTTAAGAAAGTTAATACAGAAGCAATGGCCGATGATAGCATCATGATTGGGAGCACGTGTAATGGATCTTTTGCCGCAAAAGGAATGGCGCCTTCGGTAATGTGCGTTGAACCTAAAATATAGTTTACCATTCCGGCTGCACGTTCTTCTTCAGTAAATGCTTTGTCGCGGAAAATAGTCGTTGAAAAAGCAATCACAAAAGGTGGCACAATACACGCAGCAGAAACTCCAGCCATAAAGTAAAAGTTACCTTCACCTAGTAGCATGGTGCCAGTCACATAGGCTGCTTTATTGACAGGACCGCCAAAGTCAAAAGAGCACATGGCTCCAATTACTATACCAAGTAAAATAGGATTAGCGGATTGTAATGATTCAAGGAATGATTTCATGGCATTGTTAATGGTTGCAATCGGTCCGCCTAGTAAATACATGCCGGCACCGATCACAAAGACACCGATTAATGGCATGATAAAAATAGACTTTAGTCCTTCAAATGAACGAGGCAAGCAGCCTAACCACTTTTTGACATAAAGCATCAAGTAACCCGCAGCAAAACCAGCAATAATGCCACCTAAAAAACCAGCTCCGGTCATATTGGCAATCAATCCGCCAACAAAACCGGCAACCATTCCAGGTCTTCCTCCTATAGAGTAAGCGACAAAACCGGTAAAGATTGGCACCATAATACCAAATGCCTGGCCGCCGATTTTCATCAATAATGCAGCAAATTCATTATATTGTGCATTGGTTTCATCTGCTGAATAGATTCCCCATAAAAAAGAGAGTGCAATTAATACCCCACCAGCAACAACAAAAGGCAACATGTTAGAGACACCACTCATAAGGTGTTTATAAATCTGTCGACCCATCGATTCTTTTACATCTATTGGGTTAGATGGTGAAACCGAGTTTTTGGTGTCGTTTTTATCGCTTTTGCGGATAGGAACCTTACCTGAAGTGATTTGTTCAATTAGTGCGGCTGCTTTATGAATACCATCTTTGACAGGGACTTCAATAACAGGCAATCCATCAAAACGGTTTGGATTGACATCTTTATCTGCTGCTATAATAACACCCATTGCACTCGCAAGATCTATATCGGTAATGGCATTATCAACCCCACCTGCACCATTGGTTTCTACTTTAATTTCAACGCCTGCTTTTTCAGCAGCCGCTTTCAAGGCTTCTTCTGCCATATAGGTATGGGCAATGCCCGTTGGGCAGCCTGTTACAGCTAATATTTTTTTCATAATAATCCCCCTTACTTTATTTGGGTCACTTCAAGCTGATCCATATAAATATTGACTTTATCTAATAAACCTAATCCATCTGATTCGGCCACGTTAGCACCAGTCGCAGATGCTTTTTTCATTGATTTTTCAATATGTTGTTGCTCAGGCAACCATTCACTAAGAAAAGCCGCCAGTGAAGCATCACCAGCACAAGCAGAGCTGATTAATTTGATTGCTACAGCATTGCAATACCAAATATGCACCCCATTAGAAAAGTAGAGTCCCTTAGCCCCCATGGTTAATAAAATGTTTTGTGCACCTTGCACGTGTAGCGTTTCTAGCGTGGTAATGATTTGTGATGTGGTTCTGGTTTCAAAACCAAAAATCTCTTTGACTTCATCATCATTAGGTTTAATTAATAGTGGCTTGTAGGTAAGTAACTGGCTTAATTTTTTGTGACTAATATCAAGAATAACTTGAATATTTTTTTTGTTACATAAATCTAAAATCGTTTCATAATATTCAGGCTCAACATTATTGGGTAAACTACCACTGATAACTAAATAGCTATTGTTGACTAATGATTCAATGATAGTAAGCAGTTCGATTTTTTTATCGTTCGGTACAAATGGACCTTTACTCACCAATTTATATTCATTTTGTCCATCATTAATAAAAATATTGATACGGGTAATATCGTCAATAAAACAGGGTTTTGTTTCAATCTGCATTTTTGTCAGTTCATCGGTAATATATTTACCTGAAAACCCGCCAAAAAAGCCTAGTGCACAAGTTGGTTTAGCAAAGTTATGTAAGACAATTGCAACATTGATTGCTTTACCATTGGGACTATATTTCGTGTGTAATGTGCGATTGACGCTATTAGGGTTAAGCCCATGACAATGAATATTCATATCGATGGCCGTGTTAAGTGTTAATGTATAGATCATCATCTCAACCTCTATAATTTGCCAGCACATCCACATGTCGCAATAATTTTTTTGACAATATCTTTCATTGCTGCTTTTGCCGGTTTCATATAGTGACGAGGATCATGAGCATCAGGATGTTCAATAAGATACTGTTTTAGGGCATCTGAAAATGCAATTTTTAATTCGGTTGCGACATTGACTTTACAAATGCCACGTCGAATACACTCACGGACATCCTTTTCTGGCACGCCAGATGCACCATGTAATACAAGGGGGATATCAACCATTGAACGGATTTCTGATAAGCGTTCAAAATCTAGTTTTGGTTCTGATTTATAAAGACCATGTGCGGTTCCTATGGCGATAGCAAGAGAGTCAATTCCTGTTTTTTCAATAAATTCTATTGCTTGCTTAGGATTGGTATATAAAGCATCTTTTGCATCAACAACGAGATCATCTTCAACGCCGCCAAGACGGCCTAGTTCAGCTTCAACGCTGACATCGTAACGGTGGGCGTAATCCACCACATGTTTAACAATCGCAATATTTTCTTCAAATGGGAAATGTGAACCATCAATCATCACCGAGCGAATACCGGCGCTAATTTTATAAGCTATATCGTCGAATTGTTCATGATGATCTAAATGAACTGCTAATGGAATGTTATGTTTTTTCGATAACTCATCAGCAATGGCAATAATATTTTCTGTTCCGGCATAACTATATGTCCCAGGTGTGCCTGCTAAAATGACAGGGGACTGCAATTCGGCGACAGTTTCGACAACAACCTGCATGGTTTCTAAATTATGGATGTTAAAGGCAGGTACAGCGTAGTGTTCTGTTTGCGCTTTTTTTAACATATTGTGGCTTGAAATGATAGACATATGACTTTCCCTTAATAATTTGGTTTCGATTGATATTGGGCCAATAACTTTCTTTTTGAAATTTATTGTTAATGAATATACTTTCAAAACGTAAGTTATTCTAGTGGTAATCACGTGAGATAGATCACAAAATTCAACTTTACTTTCGAAACGAAATAAAAATAATTTATAAATTTTCGTTTTGATGGTTAATATGTATATAGGGGCTGCCGAATAAAGAATATGTTAAGCATTATTAATATGATTTATAAGGTAAAACATTGATCTAGTTTGATGTTGACCAAGTATAGGATTAATTCTATTATCACTGCTTCTTTATTTTTATCTACAGCATGGGAAATCAAATTGGCTAGAGCATCTTCAGCCCTATTAAAGCGACGATTGCAAATTGCAGGAATAGTTCGTCAGCAAGGCGAAGTTAAAGTTGATGAGTTATCAGAATTGCTTCAAGTCTCGAATGTGACTATTCGTCAAGATTTAACTTATTTAGAGCAGCAAGGATATTTAAAGCGATCCTTTGGTGGAGCGATTTATATTGCTCCAGAGAGTGTGTTTAATCAGGCTAGTACCATTACCCCAAGTTATACACAAAGTGTTAGTGATTGTCGTGATATTGAATTAGTCAAAGTCTGCTTAAGTTATATTAATGATGGTGATACGTTGTTTTTAAGCCATGGCAATTTAATAAGGAAATTGATTCCATTTTTACATAGCAAAAAATCATTAATACTTATTATGAATGATATTAGTAACGCACAATTAGCAAAAGAATTTACCGATGCTGAAGTGATTGTTGTTGGTGGCGTGTTACTTGATGGCAATATTTTGCAAGATAACAAGATGATTAACTTTGTCTTGAATCAATTTTCAGTGACGCATTTTATCATTGAATTAAGTGCAATTAATTCTGATAATCAATTGATTATTGAAAATTTAGAACAAGTTAAAACTTATCAACAAATAATGAAAAAAGCGGCACATACTATCGGCATTTTGCCACAACGCATCGCCCATAATGATAACAATAGCATTGGGATACTAACTGATATTGATATGGTGGTTTTGTCACGACCGGCTGTGACTGAATATCATCAACAATTATTAGATACTCATTTTGATCAGCTGATTTCCAATAAATATTGTGTGACTTATCAAAACATCTTGGAGACATAATATGCATTTTAAAATCTGCACGATAGGTGAGCTGTTGGTTGAGTTTTTGGCGAAAACACAAAATCAACGTTTCGATCAAACAGGAGAGTTTATCGGTCCTTTTGTTAGTGGTGCTCCCGCAATATTTGCAGATCAAGTTGCAAAATTAGGTTTTCCTGTTGTCTTTTTTAGTTGTGTCGGAAAAGATGCCTTTGGCAAAATGTGTATTAGTCGCCTCAAAAATGACGGTGTAATTATTGATGGCATTACTTCACATCATAAAGCCAATACCGGCAGTGCATTTGTTACTTATAAAGGTGCTAACGAAAGAGATTTCATTTTTAATATTCCAAATAGCGCATGTGGTTTACTTTCATTTAATCATATTAATGAAAACTTATTAAAAGATTGTACTCATTTACATGTAATGGGGTCATCGCTTTATTCGTTTCGCGTGATTGATGCTATGCGTAAAGCAATAGATATTATCAAAAATAAAGGTGGTACAATTTCATTCGATCCTAACTTACGTAAAGAGATGTTTGATATACCCGAAATGGAGCAATCTTTTGATTACATAATGGAATATACCGATATCTTTTTACCGAGTGAAAGTGAAGTTAGTTATTTTTCTCACCATAATGGTGAAAGTGAGCAACAAACCATGATTAATTTGCTTAACAAAGGAATTAAGCACATTGTGGTAAAAGGCGGTTCTAAAGGTGCTAATTATTATGGAATTGATAAGCAAGGTCATTTACAAATATTGCACATTGGGGGATATACAATAAACTCCGTTGATCCAACAGGCGCGGGAGATTGTTTTGGTGCAACATTTATCAGTTTAATGTTGGCAGGTTATTCAGTCGAAAAAGCATTGCAATATGCCAATGCGAGTGGCGCATTAGCCGTATCTAAAAAAGGTCCTATGGAAGGAACTTCCACATTAGTTGAACTAAAACAATTTCTTTCTTGTGCTTTTATCAAGTAATAATTAAAAGCTTAAAGCAATGGGGTTATCAAAATTACAGGCAAAAAAATCCCAATAACAAAGTTATTGGGAAAACATAAGGAATAGGAAAAACAATGAAATAAATGCATTGTCGAGAGATATTATGCACGTTTTTTGGATAAATGTATGTAAAGTTATGTGAATTATTGATTAAATAGTTAGCTCCTATTATGTTAAATAATTGTAAATATTAATGTGATTTAATTATAGGTTTATATATATCAATAATTTATTTATAGAAATATCTCTAATAACGAATTCAAAAATAGCTTTCCATGCTCTGTTATTTGCCAGTTTTGTTTATCTTCAATTAAATAGCATTTTCCAATGGCAGTCGCTATTTGTTTCTCAACTGTTTGTAAAGGTAAAGAAGTCCGTTGTTCAAACTCGTGTTTAGGCGTTGGTTCAAAAAGCCTAAAACGATTCATAAAAAATTCAAAGGGCAGATCTTCTTCCGGTACCGTATAATATTTATCTAAATAACGTCCTTCTAAATACCCTTTTGGGTGACGCGTTTTTATGGTGCGAATAATTTTGCCATCAGGTTGTGTTAATTTACCATGAGCACCACATCCAATACCTAAATAGTCGCCAAATCGCCAATAATTTAAATTATGTTGGCATTGTAAATTTTCTTTAGAATAAGCCGAAGTTTCATATTGTTGATAACCATGGCTTGTCAATAATTGATGACCTCGTTGATAAATTTCCCAAAGTTTATCATCATCTGGTAAAACGGGGGGTTTTGATCCAAATAGTGTATTGGGCTCAATAGTTAATTGATACCAAGATAAATGAGGCGGCGCGATAGCAATGGCTTGTTCTAAGTCATATATGGCATCATCAATACTTTGATTTGGCAATCCATGCATTAAATCTAAATTAAAACTTCTTAAATTTAATTTTTGGGCTAGTTTTCCTGCTGTGATTGCTTCTTTGGGATCATGTATCCGCCCTAATTTAACCAGCTTATCGGCTTGAAAACTTTGCACACCAATTGATATTCGATTTATACCTGCTTGCTGATAACCATTGAATCTTTCTATATCTACAGAATTTGGATTGGCTTCAATGGTGATTTCTGCATTCTTATTTATGGGGATAATCTTATTTATATTCAATAATAATTTATCAATCAATTCAGCAGAAAACAGGCTCGGTGTACCTCCGCCAATAAAGATTGAATAAATTGAGCGGGTTGAGCAAAAAACAGCATCATGCTGTAAATCTTTAATCAAATGCTCTACATAAGCTTCATAATCTGGCGTTTTTTTTACGGTATGTGAATTAAAATCACAATAAGGACATTTTTGTACACACCATGGCATATGAATATACAAGCTCATTGGGATTTTATACATAAACGTAGTCTTTCCTGAAACTTTTTAACAAAAATAACCTATATTATCTTATTTTGATAGCGTGCCATTTTACTCCAGTTTATTAAAAAAAGCTTTTGGCATCTATAGTGTTTTTATTATTAAGTTAAAAAGCGTACAATTATCGATATATTCCGATATTAATTATTGATTAAATCTATTATTTAGGAGTAAGTATGAGTATATATAAAGCGATTTTAGATAGTGGCTTATCAGGCGTATCACTAAGCCCATCGGTTAAGCAATCGACTTATGGTGAACTCCCTATTGTGGTTATTCACCATAAAACTTGCAAGGCAGCGGTTACATTACAAGGTGCACATTTGTTATTTTGGCAACCCGCTACTGAACAAACCCCCGTTGTTTGGCTAAGCGACAAAACAAATTTTAAACAAGGGGTGGCTATTCGAGGAGGGGTACCCGTTTGCTGGCCTTGGTTTGGTCAATTAGGGAGTCCTTCTCATGGTTTTGCGCGTATTGTTGAATGGAAATTAGACTCTTGTAAAGAGGATGATAATGGCGTTGATCTCATATTGTCTCTTACTAATAATCAGCAGACAGAACCTTATTGTCACCAACCTTTTACTGTGTCATTAAATCTTCATTTAGGTAAAACTTGTGAAGTTACTTTAAGCTGTTATGCTGACTTTGATATAACTAGTGCGCTACATACTTATTTTGGTATTGATAACATTGACCATGTTGTGGTCAAAGGTTTAGGTGAAACTTATCAAGAACGACTTGCAGTTGAAAACAAACCAGCAACAGTAGGCCAATTAACTTTTAATCAAGAAGTCGACCGTATTTATACTGATGCGAGTAAACAACTAACGATAACTGATGGCATCCGAACAATTCAATTAACCAACACTAATGTCAGTGATGTAGTTACTTGGAATCCATGGATAAATAAAGCTAAAGCCATGGAGGATTTTGGCGATGATGAATATAAATCAATGGTTTGTGTCGAAGCCGGTTGTATCACAAAACCATTGAAATTATCTTCCAATAAGAAATTTACTTATGGTTTTCGCATAGAATTGCTCTAAGCGTTCATAATTTA
Organism: Gilliamella sp. App4-10; assembly: GCF_001690495.1. GTDB lineage: Bacteria > Pseudomonadota > Gammaproteobacteria > Enterobacterales > Orbaceae > Gilliamella > Gilliamella apicola_G. The sequence goes on along the minus strand of NZ_LZGS01000035.1, from coordinate 531,910 downwards.
TGCCACATACGCAATCAATGTTTTACTCATTGGTAATAAGATTAATTGATTGCGTTTACAGGGATAACACTTTATAATCCACACCCACCACTTTTTAAAGTGCTAGTTTGATAGTCAACTACTGGGTCGCCTGTAATTGGCTTTTATTTTAAATCATTAAGAGAAATAAATATGTTTACATTCAAAGCTGAAGTTAGAAAAGAGCATGGTAAGGGTGCGAGCCGCCGCCTGCGTCACGCTGGTCAATTCCCAGCCATCATTTATGGTGGAACTGAACCTGCAATCTCTGTTGTGCTTGATCACAACCAAATCTTTAATATGCAAGAAAAACCAGATTTTTATTCTGAAGTGTTAACTATCGAGGTTGACGGAAAAGCAGTTAAAGTAAAAGTACAAGCAGTACAACGTCATGCATTTAAACCAAAATTAGTTCATATGGATTTTGTACGCGTATAATTTATGTATTGGAATATTATTCAATTCTTTGTTTCAAGCAAAAGGTCACCACTGTGGTGACCTTTTTGTTTTAGAGCTAATGTAGGCTAATGCCTATTGTTATGATTTAACCTGTACACTAACCATCCAACATAATAGAATAATTACATTATACCATCCTAGGAGAAAACCATGTCTGATATCCCAACTTGCGATTTAGTTATTTTTGGTGCTAAAGGGGATTTGACAAGACGTAAATTACTACCGTCTTTATATCAACTAGAAAAATATGGAAAACTACCTGAACAAACCAAGATTTTAGGCGTAGGACGTGCTGATTGGGATCATGCTGCTTATTGTGAAGTTGCAAAAGATGCACTCATCTCATTTATGCCGGAGCCGTTAGACGATAGTATTTGGCGGAGATTTAGTCAACGATTGGATTTTCATAAATTAGATGTTAATGATAGTGCTGGTTTTGCAGGATTGAAAAATAAACTTGATTCAGGCCATCCCGCTATTTTCTATTTTGCAATGCATCCAGGTGCTTTTGGAACTATTTGCCAAGGTCTAGCTGCTGCAGGTTTAAATCAATCACAAAACCGCATTGTGATGGAAAAGCCACTTGGAACTGATTTGCAATCATCTCGTGAAATCAATGATTCGGTGGCTAAATTCTTTAGTGAATCACAAGTTTATCGTATTGATCATTATTTAGGTAAAGAGTCAGTACTAAATCTCTTAGCCTTACGTTTTGCCAATACAGTATTTGCGTCATTTTGGGATCGTAATTCTATTGATCATGTCGAAATTACGGTAGCTGAGCAAGTAGGTATTGAGGGTCGTTGGGGGTATTTTGATAAAGCCGGCCAAATGCGTGATATGGTGCAAAATCATTTATTACAAATATTAACCATGATTGCCATGTCACCACCTGCTAACCTAGAAGATAATAGCTTACGTAGTGAAAAGATAGCCGTACTAAATGCTCTTAGGCCAATTAATAAAACCAATATACGCGAAAAAGTAGTTCGTGGACAATATACAGCAGGATTTGTTAATGGTGTTAATGTACCGGGCTATCTAGAAGAAGACGGCGCAAATCAAAAAAGCAATACCGAAACATTTGTTGCGATTCGAGTTGATATTGATAACTGGCGTTGGGCGGGCGTTCCATTTTATTTACGTACAGGTAAGCGTTTACCGAGCAAATGTTCTGAAGTCGTTGTTTATTTCAAACCATTACCGCTTAATTTATTTAGTGAATTTTATCCACAATTACCACAAAATAAATTGACGATTCGTTTACAACCTGATGAAGGAATGGATATTGAAATTTTAAACAAAGTACCGGGATTAGATAGTACTCACAATTTACAAACCACGAAACTTGATTTAAGTTTTAGCGAAACTTTTCACCAACAAAGCGCTGATGCCTATGAGCGTTTATTACTTGAAGTTATGCGGGGGCGCCAAGCGTTATTTGTTCATCGTGATGAAGTTGAAGCTGCATGGAAATGGGTTGATTCAATTATTAGTGCATGGGAAACAGAAAAAGAACCACCAAAAACTTATCAAGCTGGAACTTGGGGACCAGTCGCATCCGTTGCCTTAATCACTAAAGATGGGCATTCATGGCACGAATTTGAATAAAGGAAAAATAACTATGTTTACGTTAAATAAATATCAAAATAGTCAATTATTGATCGAAGATTTAACCTCACATATCGTCAATGAATTAAAACAGGCCATTGTACAAAAAGGACATGCTTCTATTGCGGTTTCGGGGGGTAAAACACCTATTCCATTATTTGTATCACTGAGTCAACAAAATATAGAATGGAGTCGAGTTTTTATTACGTTGGTGGATGATAGATGGGTTGATGATACTAATGATGCCAGTAACGAAAAGTTAGTGATGACGCATCTATTACAAAACAATGCAAAATTGGCTAATTTTGTCGGTTTAAAAAACAGTTGTGATAATCCATTTGATGGCGCCGAAATGACTGACAAGATGTTAGATAAAATTCCGATGCCATTTGATGTAATTGTTTTAGGTATGGGCGAAGATGGACATACCGCTTCATTATTTCCAGGTGCAGCTAATTTAGCGGCCGGTTTAGATATGAAATCAGGTCGAAAAGTTGTCGGGATGACACCATTAACAGCGCCACTTGATCGTATTACTTTAACGTTACCTACTATTTTAAATAGTAAAAATATCTATCTACATTTAGTTGGTGAAAGTAAAATGCAGGTATTAGAACAAGCCGAAAAAGATCATAATGTTAATCAAATGCCTATTCGAGCTGTTTTGCAGCAGGACAAAGTGAATGTCACAGGGTTTTGGACTGCATCTTAAATTTTCTTCCGTTTTGTTTGCCAACTTGCGTCGGTAATGAATTTTTACAATAAATTTTGCTTCCAAAGCACTGGATCAGCAGTGCTTTGACCTTACCAATTAATCCTCTTTTATGGGCTTTTCTGCTTGTTTTGCTGTTTTTGTTTTTCGGCTGGCTTTTTTCTTGGGTCTTTTAAATTGACCATAGTCGATAAGTTCACCCGTTTCGTCATCAAACACGCCCCACTCTTGGCTATTATCTAAAATCGCCTTTTGTTCAGTCGAGTGGGTAATCTGATAGGGTGGTTTTGTAAATACCCCAAACCCAGTACACAACTCACGTAGAAAATTAAGCTGCCTGTTTTAGTGTTTTATACTCAATCGGCGTCATATTATTTAGTGCTTCATGAGGTCTTTCGGTGTTATAACTGGTTAGCCATTCTTCGGTTACCTTTCTTACTTGTTCCAGATTATTAAATAAATATAAATCTAATACCTCTGTGCGATAGGTACGATTAAATCGTTCAATATAGCCATTTTGATAAGGACTACCGGGCTGGATATAATCAATGGCTATATCATGTGATTTAGCCCAGTTTATAAAGGTTTTTCCTGTAAATTCTGGCCCATTATCGACTCGTATTTTTAATGGATACCCATGATATTCGGCCAGTTTATCTAAATAACGGGTAATTCTCCCTACCGGTAAGCTTACTGCAATATCAATGCCTAGCGCCTCACGATTAAAGTCATCGATGACATTGAATGTCCTAAAGCGACGTTGATTACCACTACTGTCACTCATAAAATCCATTGACCAGCATTCACCTTGTTTATTAGGAACCAATAGCTTTTCTAGTGTTCGTGGGGGGATACGTTTTTCACGTTTAGCCCTAATATTAAGTTTTAACTCACAATACACTCGATAAACACGCTTATGATTCCATTTATAGCCAAGCTTTCTGATGCGATTAAAACATTTGGGAAAGCCCCAGCGTAAATGCTTGTCAGTGATAGTACTTAATACTGATATTATCACCGAATCATCCAGTAATTTAGGTTGATAATAGTAAGCACAACGGCTTAAGCCAACAATGGCACAACTCATAGCAATAGTAACAGAATGATTTTGTTGTAGTTGCTGTGCCCACGTTTTACGTGCCTTTGTGGGCACTAAAGCTTTTTTATGATTTCTTCCTGAAGCTGGGATTTTAAGCTCAGTTCTGTAACTACCCCTTAAAATAGTACAGCAAAAGAGTAGAAAATTCTCTTTATTAATCCACTGAGGATTTAACCATGAAAAAAATGACTGAACATCAGATTGTATCTATTTTAAAAGAAGCTGAGGCCGGTATCCCTGTCAAGGAACTTTGCCGTAAATATGGCATGGGAAATTCAACTTTCTATAAATGGCGAGATAAATATCATGGTTAAAAAATTTAGTATCGAATTCAAACAACAACCAGTTGATTATGCATTATCTCATGCACACCTTTCTATTAGCGAACTTTCCAACCATCTAGGTGTGGGTAAATCAACCCTAGATAAATGGATTAGGCAACTTTCCCCGAATAAAACCAGCCGTCGAGAGTTAACGGCTGAGCAACAGCGGATTATGGCGTTAGAAAAAGAGATTAAAGAACTGAAAATGGCCAATGATATACTAAAAAAGGCGCATGTGTACTTCATCAATAATCCAAGTCGGTGAAGTACGCTTATATGAAAAATCATTTAACCTGCTATCCCGTTACTAAGATATGCTCATTACTTGGTGTCAGTTCATCGGGTTATGATGCTTGGTTAAAAAGAGCAAACAAATCAGCCAAACTCAGCGAGTATATTAAAAATTGGCAACATAATGCCCGTTTGGGTGCGCCAAGCCTGCTTTATGATGCAAGGCAAGCGGACTATCAAGTTTCAGAAAGGACAATTAGCCGTGTTTTGCAACAATTGGGATTACAGAGTAAAGCAGCACGTAAATTCAAGTATAAAACAAACTAGGCTCATCTCAATATTGCGCCCAATACGTTAGATAGGAAATTTAACCGTGATAAGCCGAATACGACATGGGTAACCGATATTACTTATATTAAAACGGGTGAAGGTTGGTTATATTTGTCGGTGATTATCGATTTATATGGACGAAAAGTGATTGCTAGGCAAACGAGTCGCTACATAGACCATCATTTAGTGTGTAATACATTAAAACAAGCCTTATTTCGGCGTCACTTTCCTAAAAATGTACTCATTCATAGTGACCAAGGAAGCCAATATGGCAGTGCTGATTTCAAGCAGTTATTGTTACAATATGGACTCAGGCAAAGCATGAGTCGAAGAGGAAACTGCTTTGATAATGCGGTTGTTGAGAGTTTTTTCATACACTCAAAACACATATTATTCATGACTGTTACTACAAAACGAGGAAACTGGCTAATAAAGCACTATTTGAATATATTGAAATCTATTATAATCGGATACGTCGTCATTCAGCTAATGGCTGGGTATCACCTGAACAATATGAACAACAATATTACCAAAACGAAAAAATGATAGAGGCGGGCACTGTCTAATATTTTGGCGAGGATCAAGGTACTGATAAATTACCATATGTATAAACCACTTTGATTTTTATTGAGACCTTTGTACGGTAAAGCTTCACTCAAACTAAATTTTTAACCGTGCTTTTTTGAGGCATTTGGGCTTATATTTAGACCTAAATACCTCTAGATAAGTGACTATTTATCGCCATTTCCCTATTCTAGGCGCCTTTCCTGCTGTACAGATAACTCTAGTTTGATATCAAAGTTCAATAAGCTGCCTGAAAGATGAGCTTGGATTAGTTCAGTCAATGGAGTTTCAAATTAAACCGTATTTACGAAACCAAAGAATAAGTAGAAAGCTTTATGAAGATAGCAGAAAATGAAATACACATCTGGTTTACCTATAATGAGGAAATAAATCCCGATTTTGCTTTGACCAACTATGTCCAATTTTTGAATCATCAGGAATTGGAGCAGTGGCAAAATTATACTTTGACAAGTATAAACACCAATATTTGGTAACCCGAATGTTAGTGCATGATGTTCTGAGCAGATATCTACAAGGTATTCCTGCCAAAAATATAGAATTCAGAACTAATTCTGCACATTCTCTTTTAAATTTACTACTTAGTTGTCTTGTCACGGGATAATCTTATTAGTTGATGCTTTTTCATACCGCTAAGAATATCTGCAAGAAAAGTATACCGTTACACTGTGTAAGTGGTTTAGAAAATTAGTTTAAACAGAAAAAATACCTTATTCAAGTTGAAACCTGCGTCAGCGGTTGAGACTCTTTATAGTTTATTCAATTGTTCAATACTGAATAAGTGGCTTAGCAGTATCGTTGAATAAGCGAAAAAAACGGAACTCACATGTTCCGTTTTTTTGTATGCTAAATCCTTGTATTCACTCGGCCAAAGAAAATATAGACAATAACCGCTAGAAAACCAAAAGCCAGAGACACAAAAAACATTGCCTGATAAGCGCAGTTTATTGAAATTATTTGATGTTGAGTGAGGTTGATTAATATTCCTGATAGTACGCCTCCAAATGCACCACCAATTTGCTGTGTAACACGCGTGATAGCGCTCGTGTCCTTAATTTGATTTTTATCACAGAACTCAAATGGAGAAGAGAGAACAGCAATCGTGGCGACGCCTAATCCGGAACCTCGAACAGTAAAACCGATAATTTCAAAGGCGTTGCCACCTACTTGAATTATTAATATACTTATTGCTGATATTATTAATCCTACACCAATAATTAGAAATGAATTTATCTCACTTAGAGATTTATAAATAAATTTTCTAGCCAACCAGGCACCTACACCTTGTAGAGCTAGCAACATACCAATATATGTAATAGATATATTATCATTTATTGCTTGTATTAAAGGAAAAAAAATCATGAAACCAAAAAAGATAAGTGACGTCAGAAATCCCATAATTATTGCGAACGAATATTGAATACAACTAAATGAACTTAAATCGATCAGTTTACTGTCTGACTTGTTATTAATAATAAGCGAAACCAGCATCAAACCAATACCTAAAACTAGCATAATAATATTAAAAATATCAAAAAAATGCCCAGAAGTGATATTTTTAATAGAGATGAAAAATATTATTAAAGCAATTAAAAATGTCATTAATACATAAATATTCATATTGTATTTAGACGTTTTATTATCAGGCATTGTCGTTCTACCAAATAAAAAAGCCATAAGTACTAAAGGTATGTTGATAAAAAAAGCTATTCTCCAATTTAACTGTTCTGATATGATTGCTCCAAAAATTGGCCCTAGTGCAGGGGCAAAGACTGACGGAATAGCAATCAATGCCATAACCGGCTTTAGTCTTTCCTTACCAAAATAAGTTGCTATTGTAGATTGAGTAATAGGAATTAAAATTCCTGCACCAAAACCTTGTAGACATCTATACAAGATTAAAGAAACCAGATTATATGAAAATCCAACTAATATAGAACCAACAAGAAAGACAAAAATTGAGCATACCCATGCTTTCTTGAGTCCAAAATTTTCATGTACATAAGGTGATAGTAATATGCCAGCTGCGCAAGCAAGCATATATATGGTAACAGCCCATTGCATATAAGCATAAGAGGTATTAATGTCATTCGAAATTGAGGGTAAAATAACATTAACAATACTGCTATCTAATAATGGCAATATACTAGATAGTGTCATAGCAAACACTAACTTTCTTTCTGAGGTTGTCAGGTCAATCGATTGCTTCATATTAAACTCTTTCCAGATTATATTGAGTTGCGCCTCGCGTATATATTCCACCGAACGTTGGCGGTGTAATTTCTTTATAATTTTTAAGTATTAAAACTAATTTTTGAAGGGCGATATTTAATTGCATATTTGCAAATTGAGCACCAATACAAGCATGAATTCCCACTCCATATGAAAGATGTCCCTTAAATTCTCTTCGTGGATTGAATGTGTTTGGGTGTTCAAAATATTTTTCATCTCTATTTGCTGATGGTATTAAGGAAAATATTAAATCTCCTTTTTTTAAGTTAACACCTTCAACACAACTATCATCCTCGACTTGGCGTGGAATTAAATGAACAGGTGGTGTAATTCGTAAGCTTTCCTGCAAGATACTATTAGTGCTGCAATCATTGGAGATAACTAGATCAATATAAGATTCATTTCTATAAAGGTGATAGATACAATTTGCTAAAACTTTATCAACTGGTTCTGAAGCTGCAAGTAAAATGTTTAATGAAAGTGCGACTATCTCACTATCACTTAATATTTCACTTTCATTACTATTATGAATAATAAAAGAAATAATATCATCTCCAGCACACTTTTTACGTTCATCGATTAAATCCAATATCACTTTTTCCAATTCTTCAGATGCAAATAGTGCGATATCTTCAGTCTCTTTTGAAAGATTAAACCCAGTCGCAAATTGAACTATGAGTTTTAATCTTTCTAGATACCAGTCTAATTTATTATAATCAATACCAATGATATTGAATGTTGTTAATAAAGCATATTTATTACCAAAATCAGAAATAAAATCAAATTTGTTCTTAGTTATAATTTCTGTTAACAATGAATCACATAGATTTGTCAGTTTGGGGTGATAATAATCTTTCAACACACGACCGGTAAGCTGATGTAAGAGCATGCTCTTTTTTATTTTATGTTCATTACCTTCCATCTGAGCCAGAACTTTTCCCCTCATTACTGGCTCAGCTCTTTTAGATAAAGGTTTTGTTGAAAATAATACTGAATTTCCAAGTATGCTACGAACAGCATCATAACTAATAGCTAAATGCGCATTTAAAGTTTTGTCATAAATAACGTTCTCCGTTTTATCCAATAAATCAATATATTTGTATGGATCTTGTCCATATTCATCAGACAACACTCCTGGAAAATGATTGTTCATAGTCAACATATTACCTCCATATTACTTAATAATTAAATTGAATGATCTTTAACAATAATTTTTGTATCTGAACTAGGGCTGATACTTAACTTTCCAGCATAAACATAATCAGCTATTGGCCATGAACAGTAATAAGATATATGCAGACTAGTTAGTGAAGATGACAATAAAGAAGGGGAAATAATAAAAGGAATTTCTCTTATTATATATTCTGTAGCAATAATAATATCCTGTTCTTTTATTTCAGATGTTTTACTGATGGCGTTTTTTCTATTCAAAATAGCTTTATATGACTGAGTTATACATAATGAGTGAAAATTCTCATTATTTTTAAAATCTTCTTTTATTATCTCTACATTTTTTTTATACAATTCGTCAGCATAAAAATCGGAAAATTTTAATATTCTTTTTGCAAAAAAATCATGACCAAACATTGATAAATAATTATTAATAGCTCTTTCAATTCGATAAAATTCTTTTCGTGATTTTTTACGTGCTTTTACCTCATTATCTCCAGCTCCTATTAAAAGATACTTAGCCTCTTCATGTGGATGTAAAACATCTACATGATCATAATTATCAAACCCCCACTCCAACATATTTTTAATGTAATTTTCATTAAATTTGGAATTAAAAGGGCTTATGCCAAATAAAACATGTTTTCCTTTCATTTTATACCTCTTTCTAGACAGCTAGCTAATAAAAATATATATAACATTAATTATTTCAATCAATTATATTAAATAATATTTTTTTTAAATCATTCATGATTTATTGCTAATTTATTTTTAATATATATAGTTATATTTATTTTATTTGAATTAAGTTGGGCTAATTTAGGATAGTTAGTAAAACAAAAAATTACTAACTAATTCCAGCCACAAAATATTACTTAGAGGCCATATAAATGAATATTTCACTCATTTCTCCAGAGGTCGCTTCTTCTGATAACGAACCTATGATTATATCGGCATCACTCAAATCCCCATCAGTGAAAGTAACAGAACTTCATCATCACTCGAGAGGACAACTAGCTGGTACATTACAAGGTTTAATTTCAATTGAAGTGGAAAGTAGTCAATGGGTAATACCCGCAACTCATGGTATATGGATACCTCCAGATACACAGCATTCTCTTCTCGGATCACATGGGCCATTCCACGGATGGAGTATCTATATACAAAAAAGCGAATGTAATAATCTGCCGAATAAACCCTGCATGCTAGAATTATCTAGTCTATTGCGTGAAGCAATTACCCGAACCATGACATGGAATAATTCAGAATTGCAACCCGAGCATAAGCGATTGATGGCAGTGATTGTCGACGAGATTAGTATAATCCCTCAAGTTGAGATAGCACTCCCAATGCCAAAAGATATTCGTTTGTTAAAAATTGCTTTAGCTTTGTCTAATAATCCTAGTGACGATAGAAACATTAATGAATGGAGCGTTTGGGCTGGGATTTCTCGACGCTCATTAACTCGTCGATTTACAAATGAAACTGGATTTAATTTCACAGAATGGCGACAGAAACTACGTATGTTAAAAGCTTTAGAGTTGCTTGTTGCGGGCAGACCTATCACAGAAATTTCTTTAAATTTAGGTTATGATAATATTAGTGGTTTTATTGCTATTTTCCGTCGAAATTTCGGGGTAACTCCAAGTAATTATCAAAAAGCGATGAGAAATAACCACCCATGGAGAAACTTTAATGACACTATCATTTAAAATGATAATTATATTAATGATAAATTAGGGCGTGTTGATCTTTCGTGATTATTTTTTAGACGGCATGATGTGAGTTATAATAATTCTGCAAAAAACAACCCTAACTCGATTCATCATGCCAAGAACAATGCTAACAGATAAACGGTGGGAAAAGCTACTACAAATAATGAAAAATACCGGCCGAGTTTATAATAAATCCGAGCATCGGATGACGTTTGAAGGGCTCCTTTTCCGAATGAGAACCGGTATTCCTTGGCGAGATTTGCCAGAAGAGTTTGGTGAATGGAGCACCGTCTATAGACGATTTAATTTGTGGTCTAAAAAAGGAATATTAGTTGATATTTTCAAACATTTATCACAACTAGCGGATTTTGAATGGGTGTTCCTAGATGGCTCGATTATCAGGGCTCATCAACATAGTACAGGTGCTGCAACGGAGCATTCCGAGCAAATAGATCAGAGCTGTGGTGGTCATTCAACTAAAATTCATCTTGCGGTTGATAGTGGTGGTTTGCCTATTTGTTTTGAGCTTTCTGAAGGACAACGACATGATATCACTTATGCAGAAAACCTAGTTGGAAAGCTCGATGAAGTGAATACAGTAATAGCCGATAAAGGTTATGACAGCGAGCCTTTTCGGTGCTTTGTTCGTCAAAAAGGCGGACGAATGGTGATTGCTAAACGTAATTATGGTAAGGATATAGATAAAAGCAGTATGGATAGGTGCCTTTATCGCTATCGTCATTTAGTCGAGAATGCCTTTGCTAGAATCAATAAATATCGTTCAATATCAACTAGATACGATAAATTAGAAAGGAATTATGCCAGTATGGTATAACTGGCATTTATGTTAATGTGGCTGCCAATGTATTGTTGAGAAATTTATGTACAGTAAAGATCAACAGCCCCTAATATTTTTTTGATATAGATAATTTTTTGTGTCGTAAAAACTAGCTAATTCACTCATCTAATGTTGCTTCGCCTACTCCAAAATGTTTAGCTAACTCGCCAATAAAAAGGTAGGCATTGGTTAAGGCACAATTTACCAATTGTTGTTTTAAACTGTCCTTTAAATTTTTTAACTATAATATGTTTCCGTCTATGATTTTTTGTGATATTTGTTCATTTTGAGGAAGAAAACCAATCTTTTATAAATAATTAACCAACAACCTATTATTTTGTGAGAATTTGTGGTAAAAAGTGGGGGTTAGTGGTAAAAATAGATTATTTAATTAACTTGATAATTTATATTAAATAAAAATTAACAAGAAATTTATAAATAATGGTACTTTCATGTTTAGTGGTGCAATTTCGGTCAATTTAGATAATAAAGGACGGTTAGCAATTCCTACTCGTTACCGTGAATCTTTGTCTGAAGGTATGGTTTGCACAATTGGTTTATACCATTCTTGTTTGACGCTTTATTCTCTGTCTGAATGGAAATGTATCGAACAACAGCTTGCAACATTATCAACGATTGTAGAAGCTGAACGTAGAATTAAGCGATTGTTATTGGGTTATGCAACTGAGTGTTTGATGGACAGTTCAGGTCGAATTTTATTGCCACCTTCGTTACGTACTTATGCAAAATTAGAAAAAAATACAATGTTTGTTGGTCAATCTAATAAATTTGAAATTTGGGATGAGGCGATTTGGTATCAACAAATTAACGATGATATTGCTGCATTACCAACCGATATTGAAAACTTATCAGATAATTTGAAAAGTTTAACTATTTAATTATAAGAGTAAAAGATTGATGGATTATCAACATACAACTGTTTTATTAAACGAAGCTATAAAAGCATTAAATATAAAAAAAGATGGTATTTATGTTGATGGTACCTTTGGACGGGGAGGTCATTCTCGTTTAATACTTGACCAACTTGGTGCACAAGGTCGGTTGATTGCTATTGATCGTGATGAGCGTGCTGAGCAAGTTGCCTTACAGATAACAGATCCTCGATTTGCTTTTATTCGTGGTGAGTTTTCAAATATGTACCAATATATTGATAAACTTGAACTAATGGGTAAGATTGATGGCATCTTGTTAGACCTTGGTGTTTCATCGCCACAACTTGATGACCCCGAAAGGGGATTTTCTTTTATGCGTGATGGACCACTTGATATGCGTATGAATAACCATAAAGGTTTAACAGCAAGTGAATGGTTACTCAGCAGTGATGAAGACGATATCGCGTGGGTCTTAAAGACATTTGGTGAAGAGAAATTTGCCAAGCGTATTGCTCGAGCGATCGTGGAGCAAAATAAAGTTTCGCCGATCACCCGTACTTTGGAGTTGGCTAATTTAATTGAAAAAGCAACACCAAGAAAAGATAAAAATAAGCATCCAGCTACACGTAGTTTTCAGGCTATTCGAATTTATATTAATAGTGAATTGGAAGAAGTTGAGCAAGCATTAACTGGCAGTTTATCCTTGCTTGCAAATCAAGGAAGATTAGCGGTTATTAGCTTTCATTCTTTGGAAGATAGAATTGTAAAGCAATTTATTAGTAAACAAAGTAAAGGTCCAGATTTACCTGCTCGATTGCCACTAACTGTGCAACAAATTAAAGAATATGGTGGTGCTAAATTAAAATCGCTTGGCAAAATTAAGCCTAATACTATTGAAATTAATAATAACCCTCGTTCTCGAAGCGCAATATTAAGGGTAGCAGAAAGGAAAAATGAATAGCAACCAAAACAATGATAATTTTCGAGATAAAACTTATATTGATAAAGATATTCAAAAAAGACCAAGTAAAAGTTTATTTGGTTTAATTATTGGTGATTTATTCAGACATCAAAAAATTTCATTGTTATTACTGGTAATGATTATTATTTCTGCTGGTGCTGTATTAATAACAACGCAACAGGTTCGTAAACAGTTATTTGAGCGTGAGCAACTTTTATTAGAACAAGATGTATTAGAAAGTGAATGGCGGAATTTAGTTATTGAAGAAAATGTTCTTGCAGATCCAAAACGTGTTGAAGAGAAAGCTAAGAGTCAATTAGGTATGTCTTATGTGACCCCACAAAATGAAACAGTTATTGTGATAAAGAGTAAATAATGAAACCTGTCACTAAATATAAAAAAGGCAAAACTAAAAAGGCTTCAAGAACCAATAAAGCTAATAAGTTGAATAGTAAAAAACAATTTTTTACACCAAATCGTTTTTATATTGTATATGGTCTTATTATTTTGGCGATTATGTGCCTTATTGTTCGAATGACATTGCTGCAAATTATTGAACCGGATAAACTCATTGCCGAAGGTAATAAGCGTTCACTTCGTCACCAAGAAATGGATGCACCAAGAGCAATGATCACCGATCGTAATGGGCGTGCGTTAGCAGTAAGTGTGCCAATGTTTGATGTTTGGGCGGATCCTAAAATTGTTGTACAAAAAGGGGGGATTAAAGCGGATGATATCAGGTGGCAAGGGTTAGCCCAAACGCTGAAAATTCCAATGTCAACACTAGAGCAAAAATTAGGTAATTCGTCAATGAGGTTTGTTTATTTATCTAAACAAGTAACGCCAACAATTTCTGACTATTTAAAAAAACTAAAATTACCAGGAATTTCATTTGCGAAAACATCTAAACGTTATTATCCAGCAGCTGAAAATATAGCTCAATTAATTGGTTTAACAGATATTGATGAAAATGGTACTGAAAAAGGTTCTGAGGGTATCGAAAAAAGTTTCAATAAATGGCTAATTGGTGAATCTGGGCAAAGAATAGTAAGACGTGACCGAATTGGTCGCGTAATTGAAGAATTAGAACGTACAGAAAGTGAAACAGCATCGGATTTAACATTAAGTATAGATGCACGTTTACAATCGCTAGTATATAGTGAACTTAGTCAAGCTGTTGAATTTAACAAAGCAGATAGTGGAACAGCGGTATTAATTGATGTACATACGGGTGAGATTTTAGCGATGGCAACCAGTCCATCTTATAATCCTAATAATCGTTCATCAATTGATTATAATTTATTGAGAAATAGAGCTGTTACTGATGCGTTTGAGCCAGGTTCTACGGTTAAACCTTTAGTGGTAATGGCAGCTTTAGAAAAGAAAATAGCTAATTTAAATACCATTATTGACACTAGACCATTTTATGTTAATCGCTATGAAATTAAGGATGTGTCATATCAAAAAGCACTCAATTTGGCTGGTATCTTGGAAAAATCAAGTAATGTTGGTGTAAGTAAATTAGCTTTACAAATGCAGCAGGGCGATCTTGTAGAGTTCTATAGCCGCTTTGGATTGGGTCAACCAACGGGGTTAGGTTTAGGTGGTGAGGTTAGTGGCTCAATTGCAGCTGATAGAACCAGAAAATGGGCTGATATTGAACGAGCGACATTTGCATTTGGGTATGGGTTAAGTGTTACACCATTACAGCTAGCAAGAGCTTATGCGACCATTGGTAGTTATGGAATTTATCGACCGGTATCAATTTTAAAAGTCACAGAGCCTGTAAAAGGTCAACGTGTAGTAGCTGAAAAAGTAGCTAAAACAGTCGTTCAATTAATGGAAGCGGTGGCTGTTACTGGGGGAGGTACTAAAGCTTCGGTTCCTGGTTACAGTGTGGGGGTTAAAACAGGAACAGCGAAAAAGTTATCTGGTGGGCGGTATGTTAATCAATATTTAGCGTATACCGCAGGTATTGCCCCTGCAACAGAGCCAAAATATTCTCTTGTCGTTGTGATTGATAACCCAAAAGCAGGTCAATATTATGGCGGGTCGGTTTCTGCACCTGTTTTTAGCCGAATTATGGGCGGTGTTCTTAGAACGATGAATATAAAACCAGATCGCCAAGTTGATGGCCAAATGATTATTTATTAATAGGTGGAAATGATGGCTACAAGCTCATTTAAAACATTATTTGAATTATTAGGTGGAAGTCGTCATCTAAAATTAGACAATTTTTCGCTTAATCATTTGTGTATTGATAGTCGTAAAGTGGGAAAAAACGATGTGTTCGTTGCTATCAAAGGTCATACGGTTGATGGACGAACATTTATTCCCCAAGCCATTTCAGCAGGCGCAGCTGTTATCTTAATTGAAACAAAGAGAAAATCAAATGATCTAAAAATTGACTATCTTAAAAAAGATAATAAACCTATAATCCCACAAATCAGTGTTTTTCAACTTTCGCAACGTTTATCATTAATTGCCAATGATTTTTATCATTTTCCATCGAAAAATTTATCGGTTATTGGCGTAACAGGGACTAATGGAAAAACAACAGTTACTCAGCTTATTGCTCAATGTACAACATTACTTAATGACAAAACGGCTATTTTAGGTACCATTGGTAACGGAATTTATAATCAAATTGAGCCATCAGCTAATACGACAGCTTCAGCAATAGATGTGCAAACATTATTAGCTGATTTTGTAAAAAAACAGGTCAAAGTTGTGTCCATGGAGATTTCTTCTCACGGACTTGCAATGGATCGGGTGAAAGGACTAAATTGTGTAGCTACCGTATTTACCAATTTAAGTCGTGATCATCTTGATTACCATAAAACCATGAGTAAATATGCAAAAGCAAAATGGTCCTTATTTACTCCTGATGAAAAAGAAAAAAAAGTTTTAACTGCCGGTAAATCAATTATTAATTATGATGACAAATATGGTAAACGTTGGATTGAAAAACTTCCTCAAGTGACAGCAGTATCATGCCAACCTAAGACATTGCGCCGATTAAAAACATTAAATATACCTTATGTTGGGGTTTCTATGATTGATTACCACGATAAAGGAGCCCAAATTCATATGGAATCAAGTTGGGGAAATGCCATTATTCATAGCCGATTGTTAGGCGAATTTAATGTTTCAAATCTATTATTAGCTATAGCTACGCTTTTAACATTGGAGTTCCCATTTTTTGCGGTAATTAATATGGCTTCTTTTTTGAAACCTATTTGTGGAAGAATGGAAGTATTTCATACTAAAAATAGTCCAACGGTCATCGTCGATTATGCCCATACTCCTGATGCATTACAAAAAGCATTACAAGCAAGTCGAATTCATTGTAAAGGAACTTTATGGGTAATTTTTGGTTGTGGTGGTGATAGGGATAGTGGCAAAAGACCTTTAATGGCTGAAATAGCAGAACAGTTTGCCGATAAAATTGTTTTGACTAATGATAATCCACGTACTGAAGATGAAATGAAAATTATTGAAGATATTCAACAAGGTTTACATTATACCGACAACCTATACATAATTACTGATAGGGTGCAAGCCATTACACAAACGTTAAAACAAGCTAAACCTAATGATGTAATTTTAATTGCAGGTAAAGGACATGAGGATTATCAAATAGTGGGTAAAACTAAATATCACTATTCAGATCAAGAAACAGTTAAAAGGCTTTTAGGAGTAGAGAATCAATCATGATTCCATTAGATATTGAGCAAATAAAAAAAATAGTGAATGGTAAAACTTATCACATTCCAGACGAAAGTATTGTGATTGATTCTATTTGTACTGATTCACGAAAAATCGTTAAACAATCGTTGTTTATTGCACTTGTTGGCGATAATTTTGATGGGCATGCTTTTGCAGAGCTTTCTATTAAAGACGGCGCTATAGCAGCGATTGTCGATCATAAACTTGATAAGGCAATACCGCAGATTGTTGTCAAAGATACTCGCTTAGCTTTAGGAGAAATTGCGAATTTTGTGCGCCAAAAAAGTACAGCCAAGATTGTGGCACTTACAGGCTCATCAGGTAAAACGTCAGTTAAAGAAATGACTGCAGCCATTTTGCAAAATTGCGGTCACACTCTTTATACTCAAGGTAATTTCAATAATGACATTGGCGTGCCATTAACACTACTGCGCTTAACTAAGCAAGACCAATTTGCAGTGATAGAACTAGGTGCTAATCATATTGGTGAAATTGCCTATACCACGAATATTGTTAAACCGCAAAGTACTTTAATTAATAATATTGCTGAAGCACACATTGAAGGATTTGGTTCGCTTGAAGGTGTGGCAAAAGCTAAAGGTGAAATCTTTCAAGGTCTAACTAATGGCGGTATGGCCATTATTAATTTAGATAGTTACTCTGATAAATGGTTTACTCAGCTAACAAATAAAACATTTTGGACATTTTCGTTAGCCAATTCGTCAGCCGATTTTTATGCTACTAATATTCAATATGCTCAACACACGACATTTACATTACATACACCAAAAGGTGAATGTGCAATTATATTACCGCTAGTTGGACAACATAATGTTTCAAATGCTATTGCGGCATCAGCTCTAGCGCTCTCTGTTGGTGCAACATTTAATCAAATTCAGCAAGGTTTAGCTATTTTAAAACCCGTAAGAGGTCGGCTATTTCCAATAAAATTAAATCAAACCCAATTAATTTGGGATGATACTTATAATGCTAATGTTGGTTCAATGTCGGCGGCAGTTAAAGTTTTAGCAAAAGGGCAAGGATATCGAATTTTAGTGGTCGGGGATATGGGGGAGCTAGGGGCTGAGGCTGAAAAATATCATCGACAAATAGGTGAGCTTGCTCATGATGAAAAAATTGATTGTGTAGTTAGTGTCGGCAAATTAAGTCAATTTATTAGCCAATATAGTGGTGTCGGTCACCATTTTAATAATAAACAAGATGCGGTGAATTATCTGTTAACACTGTTATGCCAACATCCTACTTTAACAATGTTAATTAAAGGTTCGCGTAGTGCAAAAATGGAAGAACTTATCAAAAAAATTCAAATTGGACAACTCAAAGTGAGTCAGGATTAAAATTATGTTATTGTGGATATCGGAATATTTAGTTAAATATTTTACCTTTTTTAATGTTATCTCTTATTTAACGGTAAGAGCTATTTTAGGCTTATTAACTTCGTTAGCGATTTCATTATTTATGGGGCAAAAAGTCATTGACTGGCTGCAAAAACTACAGATTGGTCAAGTCGTTCGTCATAATGGACCAGAATCACATTTAAGTAAAAAAGGTACGCCGACTATGGGGGGTGTGCTTATTTTAGCATCCATTATCTTATCGGTATTTTTATGGGCAGATCTTCATAATCCTTATGTTTGGGTCACCTTATTTGTGTTAA
Organism: Gilliamella sp. App4-10; assembly: GCF_001690495.1. Taxonomy (GTDB): domain Bacteria; phylum Pseudomonadota; class Gammaproteobacteria; order Enterobacterales; family Orbaceae; genus Gilliamella; species Gilliamella apicola_G. Next base: position 513,329 of record NZ_LZGS01000035.1, on the reverse strand, counting down.
TTGGTTATGGCATTATTGGATTTACCGATGATTATTTAAAAGTGATTCGTAAAAATAGTGCTGGTCTTATTGCAAGATGGAAGTATTTTTGGCAGTCGGTTATTGCATTAATTGTTGCTTTTGGTCTGTATGTTTATGGGAAAGATAGCGCAGTAACAGTACTCGTTTTACCCTTTTTTAAAGATGTTATGCCACAATTGGGGTTATTATTTATTCTGCTTACTTACGTTGTGATTGTTGGTGCTGGTAATGCTGTGAATTTAACCGATGGACTTGATGGACTTGCCATTATGCCAACTGTCTTTGTTGCGGCTGGTTTTGCTCTCGTATCTTGGGCAACAGGTAATGTTAATTTTGCTGCTTATTTGCATATCCCTTATATTAAATTTAGTGGTGAATTGATGATTGTCTGCACCGCAATTATTGGTGCGGGACTTGGCTTTTTATGGTTTAACACATATCCAGCTATGGTTTTTATGGGCGATGTTGGGTCGTTAGCTTTGGGCGGTGTGTTCGGTATTATTGCAGTCTTATTAAGACAAGAATTTTTATTACTGATAATGGGCGGAATATTTGTTATTGAAACACTATCAGTAATTTTACAAGTGGGTTCATATAAATTACGCGGTAAACGGATATTTAAAATGGCGCCAATTCATCATCATTATGAATTAAAAGGTTGGCCTGAGCCTCGCGTTATTGTTCGGTTTTGGATTATATCCTTAATGTTAGTATTGATTGGTTTATTAACCTTGAAGTTGCGTTAATTAAGAATAAATCAGGATGGAGTCATGGTTAGCTATCAGGGCAAAAATGTTGTTATTATTGGGTTAGGCATCACAGGGCTTTCTTGTGTTGAGTATTTTCTTGCTCAAAATGTTATACCTAAAGTTATTGATACGCGTTCATCTCCATCAGGGATTGAGCAATTAGACAAACGTGTTGCTTACTATTTAGGTGAATTAAATATTGATTGGTTGCTTGAAGCAGACTTAATCATTGCCAGCCCTGGTATTGCTTTATCTACGCCCGAACTGCAACAAGCAGCTAAAAAAGGGGTTGAAATTATTGGTGATATTGAGCTCTTTTGCCGTGAAGTAATTGCGCAACCCAATAAGCAAATTGTTGCTATCACTGGTGCTAATGGTAAAACAACGGTGACAACCCTCGTCGGTGATATCATTAAATCATCGGGTATTAAAGTCGGTGTTGGCGGGAATATAGGCGAACCTGCACTATCCCTTTTAAAGCAGGATTACGATATCTATGTGCTAGAATTATCAAGCTTTCAACTAGAAACAACTTACAGTTTACAAGCGACAGTTGCAACAATTTTAAATATCTCAGAAGATCATATGGATCGCTATCCGCTTGGTTTAATGCAGTATACCGAGGCTAAACAACGCATTTATCATAATGCAAAATATTGTGTCACTAACTATGATGATAAATTAACTTCACCAATATCTAAGCACCATGCTTGTGTCTCATTTGGATTAAAAATGGGTGATTATCATTTAGATAGTCAATGTGAACATTTAATTGCTCAAAATAATCCTGTTTTATCGACCAAAGTAATGAAGCTAGTTGGTTGTCATAATTATCTTAATGCCTTAGCTGCTTTGGCTATAGCAGATAAATTAAATATTGCTCGACAGTCAAGCTTAGCTACAATTGCTTCATTTCAAGGTTTGCCACATCGTTTTGAATTAGTTTTTGAGCAAAATGGTGTGAAATGGATTAATGATTCTAAAGCAACTAATGTGGGGAGCACGGAAGCGGCCTTGAAAAGTGTTGTTTGTCAGGGAAAATTATATTTATTATTAGGAGGAGATGGAAAATCAGCGGATTTTTCGCCTTTAATTCCTTATTTACTGAATAACAATCTTGAAGTTTTCTGTTTTGGTCGTGATCGTAATTTGTTAGCTAAATTAGCACCAGCTGTCACAACAATGACTGAAACAATGGCGGATGCCATACAAATTATTGCACAAAAAGTAGCAGCAAATGATGTGGTTTTACTTTCCCCAGCTTGTGCAAGTCTCGATCAATTTAAAAATTATATTGATCGAGGAAACCAATTTGCCAAACTTGCCAAAGAATATGTTCATAGGAGTAAACAATGACATTTTTTTGGATAAAAAAACAAGTTAATCCAAATATACCATTTGATAATTCATTACTTTGGACTGTGCTTGGTTTAATGATATTTGGTCTGATAATGGTCACATCAGCATCGATGTCATTTAGCGAAAGTAATCCTTTCTTTTATACACAACGAGAGCTTATTCAGTTAGGACTATCACTATTTTTAATGTTTATTACGTTGTATATCCCGATGCAACGTTGGCAGCAGTTTGGTTCAGTGTTACTAATTATTGCTATTATTATGTTGATCGTTGTGTTAGGTATTGGATCTTCAATTAATGGCGCATCTCGTTGGATACCCTTAGGTGTATTTAATTTTCAACCAGCAGAGCTTTCAAAATTAGCACTCTTTTTATTTTTAGCGGGTTACTTATCTCGTAAATCCGAAGAAGTGCAAAGTGGTTTTTGGGGATTTTTTAAACCAATGGTTGTCATGGCAGTACTTTCAATTTTATTACTTAAGCAACCCGATTTGGGTACAGTTATTGTTTTGTTTATGGTGACTATTGGTATCTTATTTATTGCTGGTGCTCAATTGTGGCAATTTATTGCTATTTTGCTAACAGGGGTTGGTGCGGTGATTTGCTTGATCTTATATGAAGCCTATCGATTAACTCGGCTATTGACCTTTCTTGATCCTTGGCAAGATGCAACAGGTTCAGGTTATCAATTAGTTGCATCTTTAATGGCAATTGGTAGTGGAGGAATTACGGGTCAAGGTATGGGAAATTCTATCTTGAAATTGGGGTATTTACCTGAATGCCATACTGATTTTATTTTTTCAATTATTTCTGAAGAGTATGGATATATAGGAGTGGTTGCTTTATTGTCATTACTTTTCTTTTTGACATTTAAGGCGCTTGCAATTGGTTATCGGGCTTTGAATGAAGGTTCATTGTTTTCAGGTTATTTGGCCTGTGAAATTGGTATATGGTTTGGTTTTCAAACATTTGTTAATGTTGGTGTTACATCAGGGATGTTACCGACTAAAGGATTAACCTTACCATTTATTAGTTATGGTGGTTCAAGTCTTATCGTGATGAGTATTGCGGTTGCCATATTACTTAGAATAGATTTTGAATTTAGACAACAACAAGCGCAAGCAAGAATAAGGTTATTAAAGTAATGAAAAAATTATTAGTTATGGCAGGGGGAACAGGAGGACATGTTTTTCCGGGTATTGCTGTTGCGCATTATTTAATGAAGCAAGGTTGGCAAGTAAGATGGTTAGGCACCGCCGATCGAATGGAGGCACATCTCGTCCCCGAAAATGGTATTGATATTGATTTTATCGAAATATCAGGGCTACGAGGAAAAGGTATGATGGCACTATTAAAAGCGCCTTATAAAATCCTAAAAGCAGTTTTACAAGCTCGAAAGATTTTAAAAAACTATCGTCCTGATGTTGTTTTAGGTATGGGGGGATATGTTTCGGGTCCTGGAGGGATCGCAGCCAAAACCCTTGGCATACCAGTTGTATTACATGAGCAAAACGGTATTGCAGGATTAACTAACAAGTGGCTGGCTAAAATTGCTACTAAAGTTTTGCAAGCATTTCCTACTGCTTTTCCTAAGGCTGAAGTAGTTGGTAATCCTGTGCGTAATGATCTTTTAACTGTTGCAAAACCTGAAGAAAGATTCAAAGATCGTCATGGACCAATTAGAGTATTAGTTATGGGAGGAAGCCAAGGCGCTAAAGTTCTTAATGACATTGTGCCTCAAGTGATAACTCAATTGTCGGATAAATATGTGGTATGGCATCAAACGGGTAAAGGAATGTTAAATTCAGTAATTCAATCTTATCAAGATTGTGATATGACAAATAATAAAGTGACTGAATTTATATCTGATGTTGCTAGAGCATACAGTTGGGCAGATATTGTAATTTGTCGCAGCGGGGCATTAACTGTTAGTGAAATTCAAATTGTCGGTATTGGCGCTATTTTTATTCCGTTTATGCATAAAGATCGTCAGCAATTTTGGAATGCAAAAGCATTAGCTGATATAGGGGCGGCTGATATTATAGAACAACCTGATTTTAATGTTGAATCGTTATCAAAGTTATTATTCAATTTGAATCGTGACAAATTACTTGAAATGGCAATTAAAGCTAAAGGAATATCTATTGTAAATTCCACAGAAAAAGTGGCGAAAGCCCTTGATTCAGTGATAAAATGATAAGTTTATGATATGAATTTATGTAATAATTTTGTCAAAATCTTTCGGGTTAGGTGTATGTTTGAGTCAATGATTTGTTTGAACGAATAAAAATAACTACGATAAAAATGTTCAATGATGATATATGAAGTACATACAACTATACGACAAAAGGATAATTAGGAGTTCGATAGTGAATACAAAGGAATTAGCGAAGTTAAGAGCAATTATTCCTGAAATGAAACGAGTCAAACATATTCACTTTGTGGGTATTGGTGGTGCTGGTATGGGAGGGATTGCTGAAGTTTTAGCTAATGAAGGATACGAAATTAGTGGATCAGATATCGCTGAAAATGCGGTTACTCAACATCTAGAAACATTAGGTGCAAAAATTGTCATTGGCCATACTGCTGAAAATGTGATTAATTCTAGTGTTGTTGTTATTTCTTCGGCTATTTCACAAGATAACATTGAAGTGATTGCTGCTCGGCAAGCGCGTATACCAGTCATTCAACGAGCTGAAATGCTTGCTGAATTAATGCGTTTTCGCTATGGAATTGCTATTGCTGGCACTCATGGTAAAACGACTACAACCGCAATGGTAACTGCAATCTATGCCGAAGCAAAACTTGACCCAACTTTTGTCAATGGAGGTTTGGTTAAAGCAGCTGGAACTCATGCACAATTGGGTAGTAGTCGTTATTTTATTGCCGAAGCAGATGAAAGTGATGCATCGTTTCTTCATTTGCAGCCAATGGTCTCTATTATAACAAATATCGAACCAGACCATATGGATACTTATCAAGGTAGTATTGATAATCTTAAACAGACATTTATTTCATTTTTACGTAACCTTCCATTTTATGGTTTAGCGATTATGTGTTATGACGATACCATTAATCGTGAATTATTGCCGATTGTTGGACGTAAAGTCATTACTTATGGGTTTAGTGAAGAAGCTGATGTAGTTATTAAAAATTATCGTCAAGAACGAGGGGTTAGTTATTACACGGTGTGCCGCCCAGATCGCCAAGATTTAAATATTGAGTTAAATGCACCAGGTAAACATAATGCTTTAAATTCAGCAGCTGCAATTATTGCTGCAACCGAAGAGGGTATTGATGATGAATCAATTATAAATGCATTAGCTAAATTTGCTGGTACTAGTCGACGTTTTGATTTATTAGGTGTTTTTCCTCATGCTGATGGTGGAGATATTATGATGGTTGATGATTATGGTCATCATCCAAGTGAAGTCAATGCCACTATTCAAGCTGCTAGAAATGGTTGGCCTGATCGTCGCTTAGTTATGTTATTTCAACCACATCGATATACACGAACTCGCGATTTATTTGATGATTTCGCACAAGTACTTTCTCAAGTTGATGCACTTGTCATGTTGGATGTCTATTCAGCGGGTGAACAGCCTATTGCTGGGGCTGATAGCCGATCTTTATGTCGTTCAATTCGTAATCGAGGCAAAGTTGATCCAATTTATGTTTCTGATTTAGATTTGTTACCCGAAATTATGCAAGAAATATTACAAGGTGGTGATTTATTATTAACACAAGGTGCTGGTAGTGTTGGTCGTATAGCGCACCAATTAGCTAAAACTCAATTATTTTCAAAAGAGGTTTTATAAAAATGGTTGATAAAGTTGCTGTATTGTATGGTGGTACTTCTGCTGAGCGAGAAGTTTCACTTAAGTCAGGTGAAGCTGTACATGCAGGATTATTGGCAAATGGTATTGATGCCCATCTTATTGACACGAAAAATCACGCTATCACACAATTGAAAGAAGAAGGATTTACAAAAGTATTTAATATTTTACACGGACGTGGTGGTGAAGATGGTATCATTCAAGCAATGTTGACTTATCAAAATATTCCTTATACTGGAAGTGATATTCTTTCATCTGCGCTGACTATGGATAAGTTAAAAACTAAGTTGGTTTGGAAAGCACTTGACCTACCTGTTGCTGACTATGTTATGGTTAATAAATCGCAGATGGTTGATATTGATGCTATTGTAAAACAACTTGGACTACCATTATTTGTAAAACCAATTCATGAGGGTTCTAGTGTAGGTATGGCTCGGGTTAATGAAGCCTCTGAATTGAAAAATGCTATTGACATGGCTTTTCAATATGATGATGCGATAATGATTGAATCATTTTTAGCTGGTCCAGAATTTACAGTGGCAATTGTAGGTGAAGAGGTTTTACCTGCAATTCGCATTAAACCCACTACCAAATTTTATGATTATGATGCAAAGTATCTATCGGACTCAACGCAATACTTTTGTCCAAGTGGTTTACCAGATAACAAAGAACAACAGATTCGCAAATTAGCGTTAGATGCTTATAAAGCTGTTGGATGCAGAGGCTGGGGGCGGGTCGATGTTATGTTTGATGCGAATCAAAAGCCGTACTTGCTTGAAGTGAATACAGCACCTGGTATGACCGATCATAGCTTAGTGCCAATGGCAGCCAAACAACATGGTTGGTCATTTAATGAACTTGTGTTCAGAATTTTAAATTTGGCAACACTATAATTGGCCTTATTTTATGAAACAAGTTCGACAAGCAGCTCATAGAGAAGATAGAATTAGGAGGCGGCTGCTTATCTTTCGTAATACAGAACAGTTGTTGGGTTTTTTGTTCTTTATTATGATTATTTTTATTAGTATTTGGGTAGTTCAAAGCTTTAAAAATTGGATGGATGATCCCGAACAAATGGTTTTATCTCAATTAACATTAAGCGGGGAACATACCTATACAACTGAGGACGATCTTCGAGAGGCCATTCTAGGATTAGGGTTGCCTAATACCTACATTGGACAAGATGTGAATGATATTCAACAAGAAGTAATGCGATTTCCGTGGGTAAAACAAACCAGTGTACGTAAACAGTGGCCAGATAGGCTAATTACCTATGTGGAAGAATATAAGCCTGTACTTTATTGGAATGATCTATTTTTACTTGATAAAAATGGCATTGTTTTTAGTGTGCCACTTGACCGTATTGTCGAATTACAGTTACCAAGACTATATGGTCCTGAGAGTAAAGCAAAAACGGCATTAGAAATTTATTATAAATTAGAGAATCTTTCTAAAAAACTGGCTAATAATCAGTTGGCATTACATATAAAAACAGCTATAACTGATGAGCGTAATGCATGGCAATTAATGGTAGAACAGTGTGCATCTGGTGTTTGCCTTGAAAATCAAGAAATAAAGTTGTTGTTAGGTAGTGAAAATATTGAAAATCGATATCAACAATTCATTAAATTATTTCCGGAAATTCAGTTAAGGGTACCAGAAAATGAAAGAATAACGGTAGCTGATTTACGTTACGAAAACGGTATTTCAGTGCAAAGAGAAAAAATGGGGCAGTAAGGAATAAATTAAGGCTGAAGTATGAAAGCAACAGAAAAAAAATTGGTCGTTGGATTAGAAGTAGGTACATCCAAAGTACTCGCTCTTGTTGGTGAAGTTCTTCCTGATGGTATTGTTAATATTATTGGTGTGGGACACTGCCCATCAAAAGGGGTAGATAAAGGTGGTGTGAACGATCTTGAGTCTGTCGTGAAATCAATTCAACGTGCGGTTGATCAAGCTGAATTAATGGCTGATTGCCAAATATCTTCAGTATATTTAAGTCTTTCAGGTAAACATATCCGCTGCCAAAATGAAATAGGTATGGTACCAATAGCGGATGAAGAAGTAACCGCAGAGGATGTCGACAATGTTGTTCATACAGCAAAATCAGTCAGAATTTTAGATGAGCACCGTATTTTGCATGTCATTGCGCAAGAATATTCTATCGATTTGCAAGAAGGAATTAAAAATCCTATTGGCTTATCCGGAGTAAGAATGAAGGCTAAAGTTCATTTAGTCACCTGTCATAATGATATGGCAAGAAATATTGTTAAAGCAGTCGAACGTTGCGGATTGAAAGTGGATCAACTTATTTTTTCTGGATTGGCTTCTAGCTATGCAGTTTTAACGGATGATGAAAAAGAATTAGGTGTTTGCGTAATTGATATAGGTGGCGGCACAATGGATGTGACAGTATATACTGGTGGTGCTTTACGTCATTCTGTTGTCATTCCTTATGCTGGCAATGTTGTTACTAGTGATATTGCTTATGCGTTTGGCGCACCGCCAATGGATGCTGAAAATATTAAGATTCGTTATGGATGTGCTGTAGGTTCGCTAATTGGTAAAGATGAAGTCATTGATGTACCAAGTGTTGGAGGAAGGCCGTCTCGTTCATTACAAAGACAAACTCTTACTGATGTAATTGAACCTCGTTATTCAGAGCTTCTTTCATTAGTACAAAAAGAATTACTTGTATTGCAAGAAGAACTAAAAAAACAAAATGTTAAATATCAATTGGCAGCAGGTATTGTATTAACTGGTGGTGCAGCTCAAATAAAAGGGATGGTAGAGTGCGCTGAAAAAGTTTTCCAAAATCAAGTTCGTATTGGGCAGCCATTAAATATATCTGGCTTAACCGACTATGTGCAAAAACCTTATTGTTCAACAACTATAGGGTTATTACATTATGGGAAACAGAGTTTATTAAATGATGAAGCTAAAGATAGTGATAAATCATCATTAAAAGGGATAGCTAAACGATTGACCGGTTGGTTTAAAAAAGAATTTTAGCTAATATATTTCAAGAACTTCGTGGACATTGTAGACGATTATCTGTACAATGTTCGCAGATCGTAAATTTGGAGATAAGTTATGTTTGAGCCTATGGTTGCAGATGATGAACCAGCAGCAGTCATTAAAGTTATTGGTGTCGGTGGTGGCGGAGGTAATGCTGTCGAGCATATGATTGCTGAGCATATTGAGGGTGTTGAATTTTTTGCGGCAAATACCGATGCGCAGGCATTGAAAAGAATTAAGGTAGGTCAAACTATTCAAATCGGTACTAATGTTACTAAAGGACTTGGCGCAGGTGCTAACCCTGAAGTTGGAAGGAATTCTGCTGAAGAAGATCGTGAGGTTATCCGTAGTGCTATTGAAGGCGCCGATATGGTTTTCATCGCAGCAGGAATGGGAGGAGGCACAGGCACTGGTGCTGCCCCAGTTGTTGCGGAAATAGCAAAAGAATTAGGTATTTTGACTGTTGCTGTTGTCACTAAACCTTTTGGCTTTGAGGGCAAAAAGCGTATGGCTTTTGCGGAGCAAGGTATTTCTGAATTAGCAAAACATGTCGATTCACTGATTACTATTCCAAATGATAAGTTATTAAAAGTGTTAGGTCGTGGTGTTAAATTACTGGACGCTTTTGCCGCCGCTAATGGTGTTTTAAAAGGTGCTGTGCAAGGTATTGCTGAGCTTATTACTAAACCAGGTCATATCAATGTCGACTTCGCCGATGTAAGAACGGTGATGTCTGAAATGGGGTATGCGATGATGGGATCTGGTCGAGCTAGTGGTGATAATCGTGCAGAAGAAGCCGCTGAAATGGCAATTTCTAGTCCATTACTTGAAGATATCGATTTATCGGGTGCTCGAGGCGTATTAGTAAATGTAACAGCTGGTTTAGATCTTGGTTTAGAAGAGTTTGAAACAGTAGGTAGTACAGTTAGAGCATTTGCTTCTGACAATGCTACTGTTGTTGTAGGTACAACGTTTGATCCTGATATGTCTGATGAAATTCGAGTAACAGTGGTTGCAACCGGTATTGGTATGGATAGACGTTCAGAAGTCAAAATACCTAAACCTGTATCACATAATGAATTATTTTCTCAAAGTAATACATTGGTACAACAAGAAGATAAATTGGCTAAGGTTGTTAATGAACCAACAGCCTCTTCTCTTGAAGATCATAAAATTTTAGATATTCCAGCTTTCATACGTAAGCAAGCGAATTAAATGAACTTATTTGATTTTTTATTGTCAAAATCAATAGTCGCAAACAAAAAGTAGGTGCAAAGTGAAACAAAGAACATTAAAAAAGACTATTCAAGCAACTGGTGTTGGTTTACATACTGGCAAGAAGGTTACTTTGATATTGCGCCCTGCGCCTGAAAATACAGGTATTATTTATCGTCGTACTGATCTAAATCCACATGTAGATTTTCCTGTGGATGCAAAATCTGTACGTGATACAATGCTTTGTACTTGTTTAATAAACGAAGACAATGTTCGTATTTCGACTGTTGAGCATATTAATTCTGCTTTAGCTGGGTTTGGTATTGATAATATCATTATCGAGGTTAATGCTCCTGAAATACCAATAATGGATGGTAGCGCAAGCCCATTTGTTTATTTATTACTTGATGCTGGTATTGCTGAACAAAACGCGCTGAAAAGGTTTTTACGCGTAAAAGAGACAGTTCGAGTTGAAAATGGTGATAAATGGGCAGAAGTAAGACCTTATAGTGGTTTTAGATTAGATTTTACTATTGATTTTCATCATCCAGCTATCGATAGTAGTTCGCAACGTTACCAATTAGATTTTTCGTCTGAATCATTCATTCGTCAGATCAGTCGCGCAAGAACTTTTGGTTTTATGCGTGATATTGAAGCGTTACAGTCTAAAGGCTTGTGCTTAGGTGGTAGCTTAGATTGTGCAATTGTGGTTGATGATTATAAAGTGCTTAATGAAGATGGTTTGCGTTTTGAAGATGAGTTTGTACGCCACAAAATGCTTGATACTATCGGCGATTTATATATGAGTGGTCATAATATGATTGGTGAAGTAATTTGTTATAAATCAGGTCATGCATTGAATAATCAATTATTACAAGCATTATTGGCGAAACAAGATGCATGGGAATATGTGACATTTACAGAAGAGCAAACAGTGCCACTTGCGTTGGGTACCCAACAGCTTATTCTAGCGTAAAATCACAAAGTAATATTGTTTCATATTATAGGCGCTCCTATTTTTAATGGGAGCGTTTTTATTTTATATTGAAGAGATAATAACATGAATAATAGCCATTTTTTTGCTCATTTATCACGATTAAAACTAATTAACCGTTGGCCTTTAATGCGTAATTTAAGAACTGAAAATGTATCAGAGCACAGCTTACAAGTTGCTTTTGTGGCACATGCTTTAGCAATAATTAAAAATAAGAAATTTAATGGTAATGTTAATCCCGAGCGAATTGCATTATTGGCAATGTATCATGATGTTTCAGAAGTCATAACCGGTGATCTACCAACACCTACAAAGTATTATAATCCGCAAATCACGGTTGAATATAAAAAGATTGAAAAAATAGCACAACATAAACTTATTAATATGCTACCTAAAGAGTTACAAGATGATTTTAGAGCATTAATCGATGATGATTTTTATGATGAAGCAGAAAAAAGCATCGTAAAACAGGCTGACGCATTATGTGCCTATCTTAAAACTATTGAAGAATTGAGTGCAGGTAATAATGAATTTAAATTGGCCGAACAACGTTTAAAAAAGACTTTAGCTGAACGTAATAGTCCCGAAATGAACTACTTTTTAGACGTTTTTACTCCAAGCTTTAGCTTATCACTAGATGAGATAACTATGTAAAAATAATTTATCTATCTAAATATTCTTTATTTTATGCTTATCATACTTTCTTAATAAAAATATTTCTTGTTTAGAAATTCTAATTTTATGGATGCAAAATAATTATAATTAATGTGCTTTATGTGAGATTATAATTTATATTTTGATAAATATAACGTTTGACAGGTCTACCAATAAATAGGTACGTCAAATGCTTTTTAAGCTCGTCGAGTTCCTCAAATTAATCAAGGTATTTTTCGATATACGAGATAACGAAATTAACTCAACTATGTTACTCATGGGAAAATCGCAATTACATTGAAGAATAACATCTTGAACGTTGTGTAAGGCTTGATTATCGATACCTTTAGGTAACCCTTTGTTATAATAAGCTGGTTTGGCAAAAATCCGATCATCTAGTTGATGTAGGTTGAATATTTTGGATGATGATAACAACCGTATGCGTTCTTGATAGGAAATCAATGCAGTTCGTAATCGCTCAAAAGTGAAAGATTTTACAATATAATCAATCAAACCTAAATGCTGTGCAGTTTGAACTCATTGGTTTTACAAGCGGCAATTACCATATAATATCAATTTTGGAGTAACTAATGTGAATGTGCTGCAATAATTCTATCCCATTGAGTTTTGGCATAAATACGTCAAATAGGACTAAATCAATATGATTGTCATGAATATAATGTAGAGCTTGTTCACCATTACTGACATTAGCATTAAATTAAAACCGGGAACCATTTATATGTATTTTTTATTAAGCTCTACCACTATAGGGTCGTCTTCAACCATTAAAACATCAACCATGAATCTCTTTTTCCCTATATAAGTGGTAATAATACTTTAAACTTGCGTTAATATTCGTGTTTATTCGGTTTCAATTTGGAGAAAAGCTAAATTTTAAGATATAGGTGTTTGTATGCTTTTTATTATATTATTTGATGAAGAGATAATATTAGCGATATTTTCAACTTGTTGACGAAAAGCCTGTAAATATTCATTATTAACAATTGAATAATAAATATATTTTTAGTAATAGTTGATAAGATAAAAACCAAAAAAAGAACAAGCAGATAAACTGATATTTAAGTGTTAATCGATTTAAAAGGTATTTCATTTAATAGCTCTTTCGATAGCAATGCAGTGAATTTATATTCACCTAATAATAAATAAATCTGCTAATAAAATGGTAATTAGCAGATTTATTATTAATACAACTTAACTAATAAAATAATACACTTATTTTGCCGCATTTTTTACGCTTTCAGCCACAACTTTGGCAACATTGGGTTCAAAAGCATTAGGTAATATGCATTCTACTGATAATTTATCGTCAGGTACAATACTTGCTAAACCTCTGGCTGCGGCTAATTGCATTCCTAAAGTAATATTTTTGGCTCTCGCATCCAAAGCTCCTCTAAAAATTCCTGGGAATGCCAATACATTATTAATTTGATTTGGATAATCACTACGACCAGTACCGACAATATAAGCCCCTGCAGCTTTTGCTTCTTCTGGAAATATTTCAGGTGTTGGATTAGCCATTGCAAAAATAATCGATTTTTCTGCCATCGTTGCAACCCATTCAGCCTTTAATACGCCTGGTGCTGAAACTCCAATAAAAACATCAGCTCCTTTAATAGCATCTTCTAATGTGCCCTTTTGTTTTTCACAATTGGTTCTTTTAGCCATTGCTAAATGATGCGGTGGTAATGAATTATTATCTTCAGATAAAATACCAACTTTATCGACCACTTTTAAATTGGTTACACCAGCTGCTAATAACATGTCAGCAATAGCTAAGCCTGCAGCGCCTCCGCCATTTATAACAATCTTAGTCGACTCAATCTTTTTGCCTGCAACTTTTAATGCATTGTATAATGCCGCTAATACAACAATAGCCGTACCATGTTGATCGTCATGAAATACTGGTATATCTAATATTTCTTGCAAACGTTTTTCAATTTCAAAACATCGTGGCGCACTAATATCTTCAAGATTAATACCACCAAAAGAAGGTGCTAATGCAGCAATAAGTTTAACCAGTTCATCAGGATCTTGTGTGTTTAATGATAAAGGAACGGCATCTACATTAGCAAATTGTTTGAATAATATTGCTTTGCCTTCCATTACAGGAATAGCTGCCTCTGGTCCAATATTGCCAAGTCCTAATACCGCTGAGCCATCAGTGATAACTGCAACTAAATTACGTTTACTTGTATATTCGTAAACAGATGCTGGATTTTTAGCTATTTCTGTACAGACTGCTGCCACGCCAGGGGTATAAGCGATACTCAGATCTACCATAGAATTTACTGGTACTTTTGAACGAATTTCTAATTTTCCATGCATTTGTTTACTAATTGCTAATGCTTTTTCTTGAACTGTTGTCATAATTATTCCTTTCAAATTATTTTTAATATATATTTAATCCACTTTTCTAATGTTATGTATTCATATATCTTTTCATTTTAAAATGTAATCTAATTTCTCATAATGTCTTATTTCTTTTTTTATCACATAAGTAGGTAATGTAATATTGCTATGGTGCTAATAACCATTAACGCACCGCCTAAACGAGTTATTTGTGCAAAACAAAAGGCTTTAGGTTCATTCGATTTGCAGTAGATAGTGTTGCTACATCGCCAGTTCCGCCCATACTGCTTTGACATGGATACCTTTTTAAGAAAAACTACAAACAAAACCTGTCATAGAAATGGTAAACACGACTGAAATAATTGTAATAAAATAAAAGATAGTTAATACATTAACATCACTGCCCAAGTCAATATATAACAAACCTAATCCAGCTATGAGAGGAAAAGTAAAATTACCAGAGATAAATTCATACCATTGCTGACATCCACTCTTCACGCTTTCTAATCGTAAACGGAAATATTTTACAATAGCTGTAATAATAATCATTAATACTGGGCTAGGAAAATGAGTAATCTTTGCTAAAATCATACCAAAGATAAATAATGTGGCTAAAATCATCACTGCGCCACTCATAGCGCTAGCATTTAATGGCGTTTTGTCTTCTTTTAAAGCAACAGCTAATCCATCAAATTAATTGTCCATGACCGCTTAAGTGTGGTTTCACTTCACCAATTCGGCTCATTATGGTAGTAAAGGTAATAGCAAAAAAAGTTACCCACGACCGTTGCAAGAATTAATGCTCTAATAAATGAATCATAAACTTGATTAAGAATATTGCTGTAGCCGTTAAATAATTGTAATACACCCTCACTAATGCCGCCAGCCATAACAGGCCGATATAGTATAGAAAAAAGCATGCTCCCAAGTGTCGTCAACGACAACGGCTACTGAAACACCAGTCTATTGCTGAACTTGTTTAATATTGATGAACAGATAACGAATGGTTATTTTGATAACCCGTGGTTGTTAAGATAGAACTGACAAAATAGAATAGTTAAAATAGCAAAACAACTAATTAATTCTATCTGCTTACGTATTGATTTGTTAGTGTTTAGAAATATGAATACAAATTATTAACTAGTAATCAGGCGGCAATTTATACCGCCTAAAATCTACCTTTTTAGAATAGATATTGTTTATATTAATAAATAACTATTGATCTAATTTGGTGGTATTAGCATAAGGACCATATAAAATACCATTATATTTTATTGGATGAGGTGTAAATAATCTCGCTGCCGCTAATCCGGATATTGTCACACTATGATCTCTAACGGTATCACTAATTTGTGTAATTGCAGCTGAAAGTAACGTGCTAATTAGGCTATTGCTCGATTGTTGGTTTTCAGTACTTGATGCAGATGCAGTACCAGTCCAAATTACTTTAGAAGTTTGAACATCTACTAACTTCGCTTCTAATGTAACACGAGTATCACTCTGTATAATCTGATAATTAGTTCCATAATTTATTATTTTTAGATATAACACCGCATCAGGATTAAAAATTTGTTGTAACTTTGTTAAAGTGACCGAATGAATATCATCAGCAATAGTGAAACCATTTTGTTTAAACACTTCATTGGTTAAATTAACAGGAAAAACATAATATCCTGCTTCAGCTAAAGGCAATGTGACTTGAGACAATACTCCGTAACTCGCATTGATTTCGTTTGAATGATTAGTAGGTAATAATACCAAAATAGAGGTAGGTTTACTTTCTTCAAATGCTGTATAGTCATAGTCTTTTTTATTTGTTGCACAACCTACTAGCATGAAAAGTGCAAATATAGTTCCTGCTAGCGCAGTAAATTTATTATTCATTGATTAATGTCCTTGATATTTTTGTTCAATAAAATCAATAAAGCTTTTTGATTCAGGGAAGAGCAATTTTTCTGCTTCAAAGTGTTCAAATGCTTTATCTTTTTTTCCTACAGTTGAATATAATAGACCTAAGTGTGCATGCAGTCCTGGCGGAACTGGCTTATTTGCTGATTTTGCTTTTTCAATAATATGTTCTAATGATTGAATTTGTTCAGCATGTCCAGTTTTGTCAGATTGAGTATAGTTATAAAGATTCTCTTGATAATCATCCCAATAATAAATAGTTTTAGGAGATGATTGGCAACCATTCAAAAATAATAGCATCCCCATGAATAATAAATGTACAAAACATTGTTTTTTTAACATCATTATGATCCTTATATCATTAATTGTAATTTTTACTTAGTTACGGGTTTCCATGTACCATTATCCAATCCATTAATTAAATTATTAACAGCTTCTCGAATCGCTAAATCTAGTACTTTGCCATTAAGAGTTGAGTCATAACCAGCTTTACCTCCAAAACCAAGTATTTCACGATTTGATAAATTATACTCCCCAGCTCCTTGTACCGAATAAGCAACTTGAGTTGTTTGTATGTCAATAATATTTAAAGTAACTTTGGCATAAGCAACTTGTTGTTTACCTTTACCAAGAATGCCCCATAATTGGTGATCTCCAACTTCTTTGCGGCCAAATTCAGTCACATCTCCTGAGATAATATAATTAGCACCTATCACTTTTTGTTGCTGCTTTCTATATTTCGCTTCAGTCGCTAATTCTTGCATATTGGTTCTATCTAATACATTAAAGTGATTAGTTTGCTGTAAATGACTAATTAATAAAGTTTTAGATTGATTACCGAGTCTATCTACACCATCAGAAAAAATACCATTTTGGTAATTAGAGCGATTCTCGAATTTACCTATAGCAATATTCGTTTTTAGACCTTGATATTCAGAGCGATAGCTATTTACTGTTGGTAATTCAACAGATCTTGAAGACTCTTTAGCACAGCCAAATAATAAACTACTGGTTATCATTATTCCTATTAATTGTTTTATATTCATTCTTTTTTGTCCTTTATTTTTACTTTTCATTTACCGGATTATTTCAAATTTTAACTGCAAATAATATATGATTAAAAATGATTATCAATCATAATATTGATTTTTTATAAAATACAATAAAAAAATATGAGATTAGTTGTTTTTAAATTTGCCTTAATAATGATGGTGTAGAGTAGTCATTTTGATAAACATTATCTGGATTTGACCGTATTTTCTAAATAGAAATTAATGGATAAAGAGGTGGGAATAGAATCTAGCTTTTTATACTAAAAGGTGTAGTTAACCTAAAATTCCGTGACAAAAAATTAAATCATTTTAGTTGTCTATTATCGAAATAAACAGTTTGTATTTTATCAATTTCTTTATTCAAAGCATCTATAACTAAGTTTGGATGACCGCTTATTTGCGAATCAATCATTCACGACTAAACCCGTATCTTATTGAGCTTACTCAATATTGGTTAGCAGATAATGGATATTATTTTGATGACGAGTGGTTGTTAAGATATAACTGTCAAAATATTTAGCCTGATATAAATAATCAGTTACAGCATTAGCGAAAACATGATTCCTTCAACTAATATTTAAAAATGATGCTTACAAATTTGATTAAAGTTATAGATTAATGTAAATATTAAGTATGAATAATGCAAGTTAGATGCCGGCATAAATTATCATTGTGAGTAACCAAATTCTCACAATGATTAGATGATTAATCTTCTTTACCACGGATTTTACGAGATAAGCGTTTAAATCCATGAGTAAATTTTTTAATTGCCATGGCAAAAAAAGGAACCTTAATTTTGATATTAAAACGTTCTTTTAATTCAATTGCGTCATTGGCTTTAGTTAACCAAATAAAACCTGAGTTAGTTAAATCAATGGCTTTGATTTTTCCATCAGATGTTAAGATAAAATTGCCACCATGAACATCATTAGAGACCAGATTATAACTGTGCAGTTTTTCTATACAGTTTTTTATTTGTTCGCCATACTCTTTCATTTCTTCCCATTTTAAAGATCGTCCTTCAATAAAATTGAAAATCATATAATGACGCTTTGTTTTTTGGTCGAAAGCAACCAAGTAAAGTTCATAAGCAATATCACATTTATCAAGTGATATTTTGGCGAGTTTACGAATTAAATTGAAATAAAAATCACCTGTAATTTTGGCGATCAAGCGACGCTCTAAACGGTGTTCAACGCCACCATCAATTTTAAAAATAAATTGGCTTTTATTATGATTGATTAAATAAGTATATCGCTCTAATTTATCGCTAGGATCGAGTAATTCATGATGCCCTTCTTCCGCCAAAAATTGGTCAAAAAGGTCTAGATAATTGATTTCGTCATTTTGTACATAAGCGAATTTTATATCGCCACGTTGGATTTCAATAATTTTTGCAAAGTTATTCAAATTTATTGCCTTAAAATACATAAAAAATTATGCTTATCTTAAACATTATCCCCATTAAAGTAAACGAAGCTATGATCTTTGTATTGCTCGATCCACTTTACACAAAAGTGACTAAAATTGGTGTTATACTGATAATAAGATGAAAATACTATTATTAACAAATAGATAAATCGATTATTCTTGATTATTTATGAAAAACAACGTATCAGTATGGTTTTTATATATTATTAGAACAGCAAAGCAATCATTGTATACAGGTATCACCACTGATGTTGCTAGGCGTTTGCAACAACATAAAAATGGTAAAGGTGCTAAACATTTAAAAGGTCATAAAGATCTCAGTATTGTTTATCAAGTTAATGTGGGTGATAGGTCAACTGCGCTTAAAATTGAGTATCGAATAAAGCAGCTATCTAAGCAAAAAAAAGAACGATTGGTTTTGCAACAACCTAATTTAGAACAGTTGTTGCTTGATTTCTTAATTTTGTAACATTGCCATCAATTGTGGTGGTGGCGATTTTATGGTGGTAATTTGCTGTGCAAATTCAACTAATTGTTGATGCCAAAAATCATCATCAGTCATCCATGGAAAGGCGATGGGAAAAGCAGGATCTTGCCAGCGTTCTAAAATCCATGCTAAATGGTGAACCAATCTCATTGCTCTTAAAGGTTCAATAAGTTGTAATTGATGGTTATCAAAGTCATAAAACTCTTGATACATTTCAATTAGCATATCTAACTGTATGCGTCGCTCTTGCTGATTGCCAGAAAGCAACATCCACAGATCTTGAATAGCAGGACCATTACGCGCATCATCAAAATCAACAAACATTGCATTATCACGCCATAAAATATTGCCTGCGTGACAATCGGCATGTAGGCGAATAGGTTGCCAATCGTTATGCCAATGTTGTTCAACAGTTTTTATTAGTTGGGTTAAAAGACCTTTAAGATCAGTTTGAATTTTTTTTGGAATATAAGTACTAGATAATAAGGTATCTTGTGGTTGGTAAAGATATTCTTCGAGTCCGATAGTCGGGCGGTGTAAAAATGTTTGCTTAGCACCAATTTGGTGGATACGCCCAAGTAGCATCCCAATGGATTCCATTTGTTCGATATTATCCATCTCGTATTGCCTACCACCAACACTTGGGAACAGGGCAAACAGATAACCTTGATACTCGTGTAGCGTGGTATGATTAAACGTTAATGGCGCAATCACCGGTATTTCAGCATCAGCTAATTGCTGCGTGAATTGATGTTCTTCCAAGATCTGATTTTTATTCCAGCGATGAGGGCGATAAAATTTCGCAACATAACGTTTGCGATCTTCATCTTGAAATTGATAAACCCGATTTTCATAACTATTTAATACGGTTAACCCGGAATCTACAGATATGCCTATTGAAGATAAGCTATCAAGAATAAGATCCGGCGATAAAGATTGAAACGAAAATGTTGAACTATTCATTAAATGATTTCCATTATTGCTGACTAAACCATTCATCTAATTTTTGTTTTAACGCTTCAAGTCCAATACGTTTAGGCGATGAAAAAGGCGTAACGGTAATATTTCCCTGAAAAGGTAAGATGGCCTCTTTAACCATATTAACCTGTTTTTTTTGCGCACCAGAAGCCAGCTTATCCGCTTTAGTCAGTAATAGCATAACAGGGATATCAACTGAAACAGCCCATTCGATCATCTGTTGATCTAAATCTTTTAAAGGGTGCCTGATATCCATTAATACAACCAGTCCTTTTAGGCTTTCGCGTTTTTGGAGATATTCGCCCAGTGATTTTTGCCATTTTCGTTTTATCGCTTCCGGCACCTGAGCATAACCATAACCCGGTAAATCAACTAAACGGCAATTTTCTTCAACTTCAAAAAGGTTGATGAGTTGTGTTCGTCCTGGGGTTTTACTCGTTCTAGCGAGACCTTTTTGATTGGTTAAGGTATTTAGTGCACTTGATTTACCTGCATTAGAGCGACCCGCAAAAGCAATCTCGACACCACTGTCAATAGGTAGATGAGAAATATCGGGCGCACTTAAAATAAAATGAGTTTTGGCATAATTTAATGGGTGAAAATCGGTCATAAATAAGTATCCTTTAAATGCAACGGCACTTAATTGATTAAAATGCCGTTACTGTATAGAAAAACTTAAGCATTGACAACCTTTTCCACGGCTTTTTCAAATCGCAACATACCTTCTTTTATCTCATGATCTGAAATAATGAGTGATGGTGTAAAGCGCAGCACATTTGGACCAGCATTTAAGATCATCACCCTAAACTCAGTGGCAACGTTTAAAAAATCGCGCGCTTTATTGTGAAATTTGGGTTGTAACTCTGCACCTAATAACAATCCTTTACCTCGGTATTCACGAAATAGTTTAAATTGATCATTAATTTCTTCGAGTTTTTCAATGAACAGAGCACGCCGTTTTTGTACGCCATCAAGTACTTCAGGGGAGTTAATAATATCAAAAGCTTCACAGCCCACCGCACAAGCAAGAGGATTACCCCCGTAAGTGGTACCATGCACGCCAGGATGCATGACTGACGCAATTTCATTGGTTGTTAACATAGCACTAATTGGAAATCCGCCCCCTAATGCCTTAGCGGAGGTTAAAATATCGGGTTTTACATTATATTGTTGATAAGTATATAAACTGCCTGTTCGCCCCATCCCGCATTGTACTTCATCAAATACAAGTAGTGCTTGGTATTCATCACATAACTCACGCACACCTTGTAAAAATTCTGGTGTTGCTGAGGTTAATCCGCCTTCGCCTTGTACTGGCTCTAATACAACCGCACAAGTATGGTCATCTATTACCGCTTTAACGGCATTAAGATCATTAAAAGGAACATGAATGATATCAGCAGGTTTTGGTCCAAAACCATCAGAATATTTTGCTTGTCCGCCTACCGAAACGGTGAAAAACGTACGACCATGAAAAGATTGATAAAAAGCAATGATTTTGCTCTTATAGGGGCTATATCTTTGTGCTGCATAATATCGCGCTAGCTTAAACGCGGCCTCATTAGCTTCCGCCCCTGAATTGGCAAAAAAAACACGGTCAGCAAAAGTATTATCAATAAGCTTCTGCGCAAGATTTAATGACGGTTCATTCGTAAAAACATTGCTGACATGCCATAACTTTTCACTTTGCTCATGTAGAGCTTTAACTAGTTTTGGGTGGCAATGACCCAACGCATTGACCGCTATGCCGCCTGCAAAATCAATATACTCTTTACCTTCTTGATCCCAAACTCGGCTACCTTGACCTTTAACAGGAATAAATTGAGCTGGTGCATAAACAGGTAAAATGACTTTATCAAAAAGTGCCCGTGTGATTTTTGGCTGCATTATTCAATCCTTATTTTATTAAATAGTTTAGATTATTTTAATCGAACTAATTACAGTGTAAAGTAAATAATTATTCATATAATTTAAATTAATATTCAATTTTATGGGTGTTTTAAAGTAGAATACTTATGCAATAATTTCCTTCTGATTTATAACTATTTTCAGGTATAATCACACACTATTTTTTAATTCAACTTAAAAGAGATAAAAATGAGTCGTGTTGTTTATTGTCATTATTTAAAAAAAGAAACAGACGGTTTAGATTTCCAATTGTATCCTGGGGAACTTGGCAAACGTATTTTTAATGAAATATCAAAACAAGCATGGCAAGAATGGCTTAAAAAGCAAACGATGCTAATTAACGAAAATAAGCTCAATATGATGAATCTTGAACACCGTAAAAAGATTGAAGCTGAAATGATTAAATTTCTATTTGAAGGCGAAGAAGTTGTTATTGATGGCTATAAACCCCAAAATTGAGATATCAAATGACTAATAATAAAAAAATTATTACATTACTGATTACTGTGAGCCTATTATCTGGTTGTTCTAGCAAAGATTTGAACAATCATAATGATGATTATTATGTTAAAGATACCAATGCTTTTAATATTTTGATTGGACAATATGCTAACAATATTGAACAAATTTGGGGGCCTAAAGAAATTTTGATAGCAGGCCCTAAAGACTATGTTCAATATGAAGATAATTTACAAACGCGCGTCCATATTAATTTTGTTTCAGGGGTGATTACTATTGAAACTATGTCTGAATCACCAATAGATAATTTAAAAGATGCAATAGTTTCGACCTTACTTATGCCAGAACCGGTCGATATTATTCGCCATGATAAAATCAGTCAAGATTTATCCGGAGAACCATTTTTATACAATCAAGTATTGGATCAAGAACATCAACCTATTCGTTGGAGTGGTAGAGCAAATAGTTTTGCTGATTACGTACTAGCCAATAATTTGAAACAACGTATATCAGGTGCGCATAGAATTACTTATGTTGAAATAAAACTAGTTCCTAACCATATTAATCAACGAGCTAGAAAATTCTTACCATTAGTGACTGAAGCGTCTAATCGCTATTTTATTGATGAACGCTTGATTTTAGCTATTATAGAAGTGGAATCAGCCTTTAACCCTTATGCTGTTAGTCGAACAGATGCTCTTGGTCTTATGCAAGTGCAACAACATACAGCTGGGCGTGATATTTTTAAATTACGGGGTAAATCAGGGGAGCCAAGCCGAAAATTTTTACTTGATCCACGTAATAATGTTGATATGGGAACTGCTTATTTGTCATTGTTAAAAACAAAATATTTAGCGGGGATTGATAATCCAGTTTCATTACGATATGCCATGATTACCTCATATAACGGTGGAGCAGGTAGTGTGCTTCGTACATTCTCAAATGATCGTAATGAAGCAATTAATATTATTAACTCCATGACACCACAGCAAGTTTATCGAAAATTAGTTACTTCTCATGTTTCTCAAGAATCACGCAATTATCTGATAAAAGTCAGTAGGATTTTAGATAACAAATAAGCTAGTAACAAAGATGAATAGCCCCTCATCATTCATTACGAATGATGAGGGGCTATTAAACTCGGGAAAGATAGCAATAATAGATTGTTTAGCGTTGTTTTCACTAAAAACATTTAAATAAAAATCAAATAAAATCAATGTCATGCCTGAGTTGTTTTATAGAAAACACACCAATCTTTTACAACATTCAAAGGTTATTATTTCCGTTTATTTGGCGTCGAAATGTGGCTACAAGTGATTAAGGTTAGTCCGCAAAACGTGAACAAATTTTCCAGAAAAACTTACCCCACACATTTTTTACTATAAGCAACTTCTTTAATAAACAGCGATTTTTCTAGTTTTAAAATTTTTTAATAAAAAAAACGTGATCTGCTTTAAATTTTGAGTATACTATGCGTCTCATAAAACCCTAGTTTTTTTGAGGATGTTAGTTTGAGTACCGATAAACTTGTAGATTCCTATTCTCCCGCACAAATGACCCAAATTGCCGAAGACATTGGCAATTACAAAGTAAATAAACCCCTATGTAGCACAATGTTATCCGCAATGCTTGCAGGTATTTTTATCTCTATCGCTTTCGTATTTTATATTACTGTAACAACCGGAACTGCAACCGTTGCTTTTGGTTTAGCAAAATTGGTAGGTGGTATTTGTTTCTCATTAGGACTTATGTTGGTTGTTTGTTGTGGTTCTGACTTGTTTACTTCAACAGTATTAACGATTTTACCTAAAATGACTCATAAAGTGAGCTGGGTGAAAATGATCCGTAATTGGATTTTAGTATATATCGGTAACTTTATTGGTGCTATACTGTTTGTCACAGTTATTTGGTTTTCAGGTCAGTATATGGTTGCCAATGGTTTGTGGGGATTAAATGTTCTACAAACTGCTGACCATAAATTACATCATACCTTTATTGAAGCAGTGTGTCTTGGTTTTCTTGCCAATTTAATGGTGTGTTTAGCGGCTTGGATGAGTTATGCTGGGCGCAGTTTGCTAGACAAAATGTTAATCATGGTTTTACCTGTTGCAATGTTCGTTGCAAGTGGATTTGAACATAGTATTGCAAATATGTTTATGATTCCTATGGGGATTGTGATTAATAATTTTGCTTCTCCTGAATTTTGGCAAGCGGTTGGCGTATCATCAGATACATTTAAAGAGCTAACTATAGCGCATTTTGTGTTTAACAATTTAATCCCAGTTACACTAGGGAATATTTTAGGTGGTTTAGCTGTAGCACTACCTTATTGGGCTTTATATCTACGCAAGCCACATTGATTTTAAAATATTTACCCTTATGTATAAGAGAGTAAATAGATATTTTTGTAAACCTGAGGTGAAAATTATGAGTAATTTAAACGAAGTACAAGCAGTTGCTTGGAAAGGATTTAAAGATGGTGATTGGCAAAATAATGTTAATGTCCGCGATTTTATTCAAAAGAACTACACGCCATATGAAGGTGATGAGTCTTTCTTAGCTGGTGCAACAGATGCTACAACTAAGTTATGGGATAAAGTAATGGAAGGCATTAAAATTGAAAATGCTACCCATGCCCCCGTGGATTTTGATACCAGTGTTATTTCGACAATTACTGCTCATGATGCAGGTTATATTGAAAAAGATTTAGAAAAAATTGTTGGCTTACAAACTGAAAAACCATTAAAACGTGCTATTATCCCGTTTGGTGGTATCAAAATGATCGAGAATTCTTGTAAGGCTTATAATAGAACGCTTGATCCTTTAGTCAAAAAAATCTTCACAGAGTATCGTAAAACTCATAACCAAGGTGTTTTCGATATCTATACTCCAGATATTCTTCGTTGTCGTAAATCAGGTGTCATTACAGGTCTTCCTGATGCTTATGGTCGTGGTCGTATCATTGGTGATTACCGTCGTATTGCACTTTATGGTATTGATTACTTAATGCAAGACAAATTTGCACAATTTAATTCATTACAAGCAGATTTTGAAAATGGTGTTGATTTAGCAATGACTATGCAACGTCGTGAAGAAATCGCAGAACAACATCGTGCACTTGGTCAAATCAAAGAAATGGCTGCTAAATATGGCTTTGATATTTCCGGACCGGCGAAAACTGCTCAAGAGGCAGTACAATGGACATACTTTGGTTATTTAGCTGCGGTTAAATCACAAAATGGGGCTGCGATGTCATTAGGTCGTACATCGACTTTCTTTGATATTTACTTCCAACGTGATCTTGAAGCAGGATTAATTACTGAAAAAGATGCACAAGAAATTGTTGACCATTTCGTTATGAAATTACGTATGGTTCGTTTTTTACGCACTCCTGAATATGATGAATTATTCTCTGGCGATCCAATTTGGGCGACTGAATCTATCGCAGGTATGGGGGTTGATGGTCGTACTTTAGTTACTAAGACTTCTTTCCGCTTCTTAAATACTTTATATACAATGGGGCCATCACCAGAACCTAATATGACTATCCTTTGGTCTGAAAAATTACCAAGTGGATTTAAAGAGTTCGCATCTAAAGTATCAATTGATACTTCATCATTACAATATGAAAATGATGATTTAATGCGTCCTGACTTTAATAATGATGACTATGCTATTGCATGTTGTGTAAGTCCAATGATTGTAGGTAAACAAATGCAATTCTTTGGTGCGCGTGCAAATCTTGCTAAAACTCTTCTATACGCAATCAATGGCGGGGTGGATGAAAAGTTAAAAATGCAAGTTGGTCCTAAAGAAGCTCCAATCACTGATGAATATTTAGATTTTGATACAGTATTTGCTCGTTTAGATCACTTTATGGATTGGTTAGCAAAACAATATGTAACAGCTTTAAATGCTATTCACTACATGCATGACAAATATAGTTATGAAGCATCATTAATGGCGTTACATGATCGTGATGTTATTCGTACTATGGCATGTGGTATTGCTGGTCTTTCTGTTGCTGCTGACTCGCTGTCTGCAATTAAATATGCAAAAGTGAAAACGGTTCGTGATGAAGATGGTTTAGCGACTGATTTTGAAATTGAAGGCGAATATCCACAATTCGGTAACAATGATCCTCGAGTCGATGATATTGCAGTTGACCTAGTTGAACGTTTCATGAAGAAAATTCAAAAACTTAAAACTTATCGTAACGCAATTCCTACTCAATCAGTATTAACCATTACATCAAACGTTGTATATGGTAAGAAAACAGGAAATACTCCAGACGGACGACGTGCTGGTGCACCATTTGGACCAGGTGCTAACCCAATGCATGGGCGTGACCAAAAAGGTGCAGTGGCTTCATTAACCTCTGTTGCTAAACTACCATTTGCTTACGCTAAAGATGGTATTTCTTATACTTTCTCAATCGTTCCAAATGCATTAGGTAAAGATGATAGTGCTCGTAAACGTAACTTAGCCGGTTTAATGGATGGTTACTTCCATCACGAAGCAACAGTTGAAGGTGGCCAACATCTAAATGTTAACGTATTAAATCGTGATACATTGTTAGATGCGATGGAACATCCTGAAAAATATCCACAATTAACTATTCGTGTTTCTGGATATGCAGTACGTTTCAACTCATTAACTAAAGAACAACAAAATGACGTAATTAGTCGTACATTTACGCAATCAATGTAATTTAGTTAATGGATTACTTTACCGAAAATAGCGTCCTTTAGGGCGCTATTTTTTTATCAAGCCTCAACAATATTGGTATTAATTTTAATTAAAAAATATCAATACGATTGGTGTAAGCTTGGTGGTACGGGTACGGCGTTAAAATTATTAAAAAGCGATATGAGCAATGATTAGAGATTATCTATGGAACAACAAAATATTATTATGACAACAAAGACACCTATTAAAGGTCGAATCCATTCTTTTGAATCTTTTGGTACTGTTGATGGTCCTGGGATTCGTTTTATTGTTTTTTTTCAAGGTTGCTTAATGCGTTGTTTATATTGTCATAACCGTGACACTTGGGATGTAAAAGCAGGTCGAGAAGTCACTGTTGATGAGCTTATGAAAGAGATTGTTTCTTACAAAAGTTTTATTATGCCAAATGGTGGTGGTGTTACGGCTTCTGGCGGTGAGGCAACTTTACAAGCTGAATTTGTTACTGAATGGTTTAGAGCTTGTCACCAAGAGGGTATTAGTACTTGTTTAGATACTAATGGTTATGCAAGACAGCTCGATCATGTTGTTGATGAACTTTTAGAAGTGACGGATTTAGTCATGCTTGACTTAAAACAAGTCAATGATGAAATACATCAAAAATTAGTCGGCGTTCCTAATAAGCGGGTTCTTGAGTTTGCCAAATATTTACAAAAAATCAATAAACGAACTTGGATACGTTATGTGGTTGTTCCTGGATGGACCGATGATGATGATTCAGCACATTTGCTTGGTCAATTTATTCAAGGGATGGACAATATTGAGCGTGTAGAATTGCTTGCTTACCATAAAATGGGGGCATATAAATGGGATACGCTTGGTGATAAATATAAGTTGGAAGGGGTTGAATCGCCACCAAGAGAAACGCTTGATAGGATCAAAAGCATCATAGAAAGTTATGGTCATTATGTCACTTTTAGTAAATAATAGATAAACGGTTAGCAAAAGGCACAATGGATAGTGCCTTCTTTGCATCCATTAAATTCTTTTGCGTGTTATTGCTCGCATAACAAAAATCCCACCTTCCAAAGCTAGAATACAAACTGATAGCCAAATAAATCCATATGACACAATGTGCCTTAATGAGACTGTTTCATGTAAAAATACTATTGAAATAAGTGTTAGTAGTACGGGTTCCACGTATCCCATTAAGCCAAATAATCCCATGGGCAATAAACGACTAGCAACGAAATACATTGCAAAAGCAACCGCAGTGATGATACCTAACATAGGGATATAAATATGGAAATGAGAAAGATCACTGATTATTTTGTCTAAACGATAGTTTAGAGCACAATATATAATGCACCCTAAGAAGATAAACAAAAAGTCAGAAAACGTGCCAGAAATGCCATCTATTTGCAATTTGCGCCTTACTATAAAGTATATTGGGTACCCCAAGGCGATAACAACTGTTTCCCATGAAAATGCACCTGTAATGTAGATTTCAATAGCAACGCCTAATACAGCAAGTCCAACCGCAATTTTTTGTAAAAAACTAAGATTTTCTTTATAAACGATCTGTCCAGAAATCACCATTGCTAATGGTAATAAAAAATAACCTAGTGAGGCGGATAATCCATGTCCATTAAGTGGCGCCCAGATAAAAATCATCATCTGTATTGTGAGCAAAAACGAAGAAAATAATAGCCCCAATAAAAGAAGAGGTTGTTCTTTTATTCGCCTAACTAGTGCAGTTATAGCTGACCATTGTTTTCCTGCAATGATCAATACAACTATTGCAGGAAACGATGTTAATAATCGCCAACAAAAAATATCAACAACAGATAAGGGATGTAATAAAACTGGATAGTAATAAAGTAGCCCAAATAAACATGATGCCAGTATTGAAAGCACGACTCCTTTTATCATTTCTCCACCTACCTTAATAAAAAAATAGCGCTAATTATTAGCGCTATTGTCTATGTTATATATAAATATCTTATCCGATAAACTCAACGCCATTCATATAAGGAACTAAAACAGATGGAATTTTAATTGTGCCATCTGCTTGTTGATAATTTTCCATAATGGCAACCAGCGTTCGACCTACTGCTAATCCAGAACCATTTAGTGTATGCACTAAATATGTTTTATTGTCAGCTTTATTACGATAACGAGCTTGCATACGTCGAGCTTGGAAATCCCACATATTTGAACAAGAAGAGATTTCACGATAGGTATTTTGAGCAGGTACCCATACTTCCAGATCATAGGTTTTACATGAGCCAAAGCCCATATCACCAGTACACAGTACAATTTTCCGATATGGCAGTTCAAGTAATTGTAATACTTTTTCTGCGTGAGCAGTTAGCTCCTCTAGCGCTTTCATAGATTCTTCAGGTTTAACAATTTGAACCAATTCTACTTTATCAAATTGATGCATACGAATTAAGCCACGAGTGTCTTTACCATAAGATCCCGCCTCTGAACGGAAGCAAGGAGTATGCGCTGTCATTTTTAATGGTAATACACTTTCATCAAGAATTTCATCGCGTACAAGGTTAGTGACTGGCACTTCAGCGGTTGGAATTAATGCATAATTACTGCTCTCTGTCTCTTCGTCAAGCGGTTTAGTATGAAATAAGTCCCCAGCGAACTTAGGTAATTGTCCTGTGCCAAAAAGCGTTGCTTGATTTACAAGATACGGTACATAAATTTCGGCATAGCCGTGTTGTTCGGTGTGTAAATCTAACATAAATTGGGTGATAGCACGATGTAAGCGCGCTATTTGCGATTTCATAACCACAAAACGAGCACCTGTTAGTTTTACACCAGCTGCAAAATCAAGCCCACCAAAACGTTCACCTAATGCAACGTGATCTTGAACTGGAAAATCAAATGTCCTTGGTGTACCAAAACGTGATATTTCGATATTATCGCTTTCATCTTTACCATCAGGTACAGAATCATCAGGGATATTTGGGATAGTAGAGGCAATATCTTTAATTTGATTGAGTAATGTTTCAAGCTCTGTTTTTGCACTATTAAGTTTTTCACCTAGCTTGTTGACTTCTTCACGAACAGCTGTGATGTCTTCACCACGAGCCTTTGCTTGACCAATCGCTTTTGAGCGAGCATTACGCTCAGCTTGTAAGTTCTCAGTTTCAACTTGTAATACTTTGCGTTTTTCTTCTAAATGACGAATAGTATCAATATCTAATTTAAATCCACGACGTGCTAATTTCTTAGCGACAAGATCCAATTCATTTCGGAGTAAATTTGGGTCTAACATACATAATGTCCATTATTAATTAGGGAATATCTTTCTACTTTGCTGTTATTCTAATATAGATAACAGAACATATAAATCAAAAAGTAGATTGATTTATTGATATTAAAATTTGTGAGCTTAGTATACTAGAATTATATCGGGATTCAACATAAATGGCGCACCCGAAGGGATTCGAACCCCTGACCGCTCGGTTCGAAGCCGAGTGCTCTATCCAGCTGAGCTACGGATGCGTGTAAGTTCGTTAAAAAAGTGGTGCATCCGAAGGGATTCGAACCCCTGACCGCCCGGTTCGTAGCCGGGTACTCTATCCAGCTGAGCTACGGATGCGTTTTGAATTTATTAAAATGGTGCATCCGAAGGGATTCGAACCCCTGACCGCCCGGTTCGTAGCCGGGTACTCTATCCAGCTGAGCTACGGATGCATATTTTAATTTATTAAAATGGCGGTGAGAGAGGGATTCGAACCCTCGATGCAGCTTTTGACCGCATACTCCCTTAGCAGGGGAGCGCCTTCAGCCTCTCGGCCATCTCACCAAAACATTATGACTCTGCTTTAACAACAAAATCATAATGTGTGGCGCACATATTACGTTTTACAAAAAATAAGTCAAACATTTTTTTGTTTACGCGTGCTGGTTGTTTATTTCCTGCCCAATATTACTCTCTTGTCTCCGATAATTCATCGTTTGTAACCTGTGGTTGATGAATTTTGTTATATATCTCTTCCCTATGAATAGAAACTTCTTTAGGTGCATTAATACCAACTCTGACTTGATTTCCTTTTACGCCCAAGATGGTAATAACTACATCGTCACCAATTATTAGTGTTTCACCTACTCTCCTAGTTAAAATTAACATTAGATCTCCTAATATCAGTTAAGTATATATCCAAACAATTTTAAGATATAGCTTCGTCAGCCCCCCATCAATAAGACAGAAAGACGGAATTTTACAGATATACTCTAATATTTAATTAACAAACATTTGAGTATATCTGGCTAACTTGCTTGTAATTTATTACTGATTTCCTTTTTCACAGAAGACAACGCTTCTGGTAATGCTGAAAGATCCATTCCACCTGCTTGGGCGAAATCAGGTCGCCCACCACCTTTACCACCTACTTTTAATGCTAATTGAGAAACTAGTTCTCCAGCTTTAACTATATTGACTAAATCGTTAGTGACACCTGCAGCTATATTAATTTTGCCCTCATTGATAGCAGCTAAAATAATTACGCCTGTTTTTAATTGATTTTTAAGATCATCAATCATAGTCCGTAATAATTTTGCTTCAACGTTATCAAGTTTAGCAATTAACAGATTTTTATTATTTATTTTTTCACATTGGTTAAGCAATTGTACACTTTCTTGGCTAGCTTTCTGTGCTTTTAATTGCTCAATTGTTTTTTCAAGCAGTTTAGTTTGATCGAGTAATTGATCAATGCGTGCTAAAACTGTAGATTTGTCACTTTTAACTAATTGTCCAATTTGAGTTAATAAGTTGGATTCATTATGTATCATATCCATTGCATTTTGCCCTGACGTTGCCTCGATACGACGTACACCAGACGCAATGCTTGATTCTGATATTATTTTAAATAAACCAATATCTCCAGTTCTATCTACGTGAGTACCACCACAAAGTTCAATTGAAAAATCGCCCATAGTTAAAACTCTAACGATATCTTCATATTTTTCGCCGAATAAAGCCATTGCGCCTTTATCTTTCGCCTTATCAATTGGCATTAGCTCAATCTCTACTAATAAATTGCGACGAATCTGTTGATTAACTAAGTTCTCTATTTCAATAATTTGTTCTGACGTAATGGCTTGATTATGTGAAAAGTCAAAACGTAGATAGCTATCGTTAACTAAAGACCCTTTTTGATGAACATGGTTACCTAAAACACGTTGCAAGGCAGCTTGTAATAAATGTGTAGCAGAATGATTACGACGAATACGTTCGCGTAATTCTACATCAATAGCTGCAGTGATATTATTACCAACTTTTAAAAAACCTTTTACAATTTTTCCTAAATGGCCAATACTTTTACCATATTTTTGACTATCAAAAACCCTAAATTCAAGATTAGCTGCTGTTAATAAGCCTTTATCACCAATTTGACCACCAGATTCTCCATAAAATGGCGTTTTGTCTAAAACGACGATAGCTTCATCGCCAGCACTAATACTTTCAACTTTTTGACCATTTTTAAATATAGCAATAACTTTTCCGGATGATTCTGTTGCTTGATAGCCTAAAAACTCAGTTATATCATCAAGTTTAATAACATTGCTATAATCGACATTAAATGAGCTTGATTCGCGGGCTCGTTTCCTTTGCTCTTCCATACATTGATTAAAGCCAGATTCATCAATACTAATATTTTTTTCTCGGCATACATCAGCTGTTAGATCTAACGGGAAGCCATAAGTATCATAAAGTTTAAACGCAACATCTCCAGGTAAAACTTCACCAGTTATTTTAGCTAACTCTTGATCAAGCAAAGATAACCCTCGCTCTAGCGTTTTTAAAAACTGTTCTTCCTCAATTTTGAGTGCGTTTTCAACTAATTCTCGATTATTTTCTAATTCGACTGCTGCACTTCCCATGACGTCAATTAATGGTTTAACCAGCTTATAGAAGAAGATATCTTTTGCTCCTAGCATATGCCCATGGCGCACTGCACGCCGAATAATACGGCGTAATACATATCCTCGACCTTCGTTCGAAGGTAAAACACCATCCGAAATTAGAAAAGCACAAGAACGGATATGGTCAGCAATAACTCTGAGTGATTTACTTTCTAAATCTTTAGTTTGAATAATATTAGCTGCATCTTGAATTAATTTCTTAAATACATCTATTTCATAATTAGAATTTACATGTTGCAAAACTGCAGCAATACGTTCTAGTCCCATACCTGTATCGACTGATGGTTTTGGTAATGGTTCCATTGTGCCATCAGGATGGCGATTAAATTGCATGAAAACAATATTCCAAATTTCGATAAATCTGTCACCATCTTCTTCAGCACTGCCAGGAGGTCCCCCAAAAATATGATCACCATGATCATAGAAAATTTCGGTACATGGACCACAAGGACCAGTATCACCCATCTGCCAGAAATTATCTGAGGCATATGGAGCACCTTTATTATCACCAATACGAATGATGCGTTCTTTTGGTATACCTATTTCTTTTTCCCAAATTGCATACGCTTCGTCATCTGTCTCATAAACGGTAACCGTTAACTTATTTTTAGGTAGATTAAACCATTCTTCACTGGTTAATAATTCCCATGCAAAATGTATTGCATCATGCTTAAAATAGTCACCGAAACTAAAATTCCCTAACATTTCAAAAAAAGTATGATGTCGAGCAGTATAGCCAACATTATCTAAATCATTATGTTTACCACCAGCACGGACGCAACGTTGCGATGTTGTTGCTCTAGTATAAGAACGCTTATCAACACCTAGAAATACATCTTTAAATTGATTCATTCCGGCATTAGTAAATAACAGTGTTGGGTCATTGTGTGGAACAAGGGAACTACTTGCGACAACTTGATGTCCTTTGCCACGGAAAAAGTCAAGAAAACTTTGACGAATTTCTGCAGTACTTTTCATTTATGCTTCCATATAAAACGATAGATTTTTAAACATAGTAATATACCCGTTACAACTAAAGTTGAAAAGTAAATATTCTTAAATCGGGTTGAAGCTAGTTAATATTACAAGTAAATAAGGAAAAAATAAAAAAGAATTAGTGAGCTTTTTGTAATCAATTTTATTAAATTACATATATTGTATTCTAGATATTATAATTACTTAAGTCAATAAATTGGACACAGTTTTAATATCATCTTGTGTATAGCCTCTCGCAATCAAAAAATTAATAACTTTTTGTTTTTTATGATTGTTTTTAAAGTCAATTAGTTTTAGCTTTTTTATTAATTGTTTATATGCAAGATTTGCCCAGTTAATATTAGACATCTGTAATAATTGTCGACTCAAATCAACTGATAACCCTCGTTGTTTAAGCTCCATTGCAATTCTATA
Source organism: Gilliamella sp. App4-10 (assembly GCF_001690495.1). Lineage (GTDB taxonomy): Bacteria > Pseudomonadota > Gammaproteobacteria > Enterobacterales > Orbaceae > Gilliamella > Gilliamella apicola_G. The sequence goes on along the minus strand of NZ_LZGS01000035.1, from coordinate 478,845 downwards.
CTTTCCATAACCTTTATTTGCACGCATAACAATATAATTTTTAATATATTGTTCATCATTAATCCAATTTTGATTAATACAATATTCAATTACATCTAGTATTTCAGTTTTCAGTGTAGCTAATTGATCGTGATATTTTTCATCTGTACTTTGTAGCTTTTTGGCAAAAAAAAATGTTATTTTTTGTCCCAGTTCATATGAAGAGTGATCTCGCTGTGCAAGTAATTGCACAGCTTTATTTAGAATTGATTTATTGAGGTTTGTATTCTTATTCAAAGTTTTCATCCTCTGATGAAATATTTCCTTCATCAGTCGTAAAAACTGCAGGACTATTTAATAATAGATCACGTAGTTTAGTTTCAAGTTCTTTAGCGATTTCAGGATGCTCTTGTAAAAACTTAATTGAGTTAGCTTTGCCTTGGCCAACTTTTTCGCCATTGTAGCTATACCATGCTCCAGCTTTATCGACCAACTTATGCTTAACTCCTAAGTCAATCAATTCTCCTTCTTTAGAAATGCCACAGCCATAAAGAATTTGGAATTCTGCTTGTCTAAAAGGTGCGGCAACTTTATTTTTTACGACTTTTACGCGCGTATCACTACCAATAACATCTTCACCTTCTTTTACCGCACCTGTTCGACGAATATCTAAACGTACTGATGCATAGAATTTAAGAGCATTACCACCCGTTGTGGTTTCTGGATTACCAAACATAACACCAATTTTCATACGAATCTGGTTAATAAAAACAACTAAACAATTTGCATTTTTGATATTCGCAGTTAATTTACGTAATGCTTGTGACATTAAACGGGCTTGCAATCCCATATGAGAATCGCCCATTTCACCTTCGATCTCTGCTTTTGGCGTTAATGCAGCCACTGAATCGACAATAATAACATCAACCGCACCAGAACGAACTAATGCATCACAAATTTCGAGTGCTTGTTCTCCTGTATCTGGCTGAGACACTAATAAGTCGTCTACTTGCACTCCTAATTTTGCGGCATAAATTGGGTCGAGTGCATGTTCGGCATCAATAAATGCACAAGTTTTACCTTCTTTTTGAGCTTGTGCTATGACAGATAAAGTGAGTGTTGTTTTACCTGATGATTCGGGGCCAAAAATTTCAACGATTCGGCCCATTGGTAATCCACCGATACCTAATGCAATATCTAATCCTAAAGAACCAGTAGATACCGCATCTACATCTAACGTTTGGGTATCGCCTAAACGCATAATCGAACCTTTGCCAAATTGTTTTTCGATTTGACTTAATGCAGCGGAAAGTGCGCGTTGTTTGTTTTCGTTCATATTATAAAACTCCAGTGAGTTAAGATATGGATATATTACACTGTATTATTATACAGTATCAAGTTTTTTTTATACAGAGCAATCATTTAGTTAATTACGGGAATTACTTCACAAATTTTTATGAATAATGGTTGAGTTTAATAATGGAAACTAACAGATGGTGATGAAATATTGATATTCAAGATTACATTTATTGGATTATTCTATTAATTTTATGATTATAATACTCGATTAAATTAAACTAATAATGATTCTTTAAATAAGAAAAGTAATGTGTTTTATAGAGATTGTTATTTACACAATATAATAATCAAATTCTACTAATTTAATGCAATGCAGTAATATTTTCATAAAAATACCTTTTTAATTATTGGCTTTAAATAACTTTTTAATCACACTTTATTTATTAAAGTAATTATTTATCAAGTGATTGTTTAAAATAATTCATCAGTTTTTATACTTAACGCTATACTAATCTGTAATATTTTTACAGGTTAAAATATATATCAAATAAGGAAAATAATGGCCATTGATAGACAACATTATGTTTTATGCTCACACTGTGATTTGGTCATAGAATTAGCTGATATAGTTATAGGGCATAAAGCTGTTTGCTCACGTTGTAATACAACGTTAGCTAAAAACAATAATAATATGAAGTTTAGAGCTACTATCTATGCAGTTTGTTCATTAATTATGATTATCGTAGCCTGTGGCTTTATCTTTATTGATATTCGTATTGTGGGTAATTTTATCGGTATTAGCGTATTAGATATTCCTAAAACCCTTTTTTTTGATAAATATAGCTATATTTCAGCACTTTTTATCTTATTTGTTTTGTTTTTTCCGATAGTTAATTTAGTAATTATCGTCTTTCTCTGCTCCAAGCTACGGTTAACAAAGTATCGGAAACGAGATCTACTTATTGTTTATGAAAAGTTTCAGCATTGGTGTATGCCTGAAATATTTCTTACTGGTATTTTAGTTAGTTTTGTTAAATTAATGAGTTATGGCAGTATTGGTGTGACTGGCACATTTTGGGCGTTCTGTCTATTTGTCTTTTTTTATATAAAGTCTTTAGTTATTTTTTCGCCAGAAGCAATTTGGAATGAAATTCATCGGAATAACTTTGCTACAGATACATTAAAAGTTGGTAAAACAGGCATTTGTCAAAATTTAAAACTATGCAAATGCTGTCAGGCTATATTGCCTGTGCAATATATAAAATGTCCAAGATGTAAGCAAAAAAGCAAAATTAGAGATCGTGATAAAATACAATGGACCCTAGCTTTGTTGGTTACTTCATTGATTTTATACATTCCCGCTAATTTATTTGGAATTATGATAACTGTTGTTTTAGGGGCATCATCTACTTCAAATATTATGGATGGTGTTATTTATATGTGGCAAGCAGGCGATGTGCCTGTTGCTCTTGTCATTTTTATTGCTAGTGTCATTATACCAATCTTAAAAATCATTTCTTTAAGCTGGCTTTGCTATTTTGCACTAGCAGTAAAACGAAAAAATAAACGTAATTGCTTAAAAATGAAAAAATTGTACACTGCAGTTGAGTTTATTGGTAAATGGTCAATGATAGATATATTTGTGGTTTCTGTTGTTTGTTCTTTAGTGAGAAATCAACAAATGATGGGGGTTTATCCAGATATTGGCGTTACCTTTTTTGCAACTGTCGTTATTATCACAATGATCGCATCACAAAAATTTGATCCTCGTTTAATTTGGGATCGTCCGCAAAATAGACAATAGATTAATAGGAACAATATGGCAACATCAAGTAAATCAGCAAAAATAATTAAAATTAGAGCTATTTCAGCAATATGGATTATTCCCATTGTTACTGCAATTGTTGGTCTATGGATAATCTACTCTCATTTTACCAATAAAGGTACTTCGTTCACATTGCTTGCAAAAGATGCCAGTGGTATTGTTGCTGGAAAAACGGTAATTAAAAACCGTAGCGTTGATGTCGGTATAGTTGATGAAGTGACTTTATCGGATGACTACAAGCAAGTGGTAATAAAAGGTCGAATTTATAATGATATGGTTCCACTATTAAAAAATGATTCGATTTTTTGGGTTGTCAAGCCTGAAATTGGTCGTGATGGAGTGACTGGATTGGGGACTATTTTATCGGGTGTATATATAGAATTAATTGCCGGAAACGATACTCACAGTTTTCAAAATAAACCTTTCGTGCTTTCTGATACACCGCCATTGTCCGATCCAAGTATTAAAGGAATTCGTTTAAATCTCGAAAGTGAGCAAAACGGTGTAATTCCTCGAGGTGCTTCTGTTATGTTTCATGGCTACCGTGTAGGTAATGTTGAAACCTCAGAATTTGATGTTGAAGCGCGTAAGATGAAATATCAAATTTTTATTACTAAACCTTACGACGTCTTAGTAACACAAAATGTCCGCTTTTGGAAAGAGGGGGGAATTAATTTGACACTCTCATCTCTAGGTGCAAACTTAGATGTTCCTTCTTTAGATGTATTAATGTCTGGTGGAATCAGTTTTGATTTACCTGATGGATCTAAATTAGGTGCACCTGCGGAGCAAAATGCAGTTTATAAATTATATGAAGATAAAAAATCCATCCAAGATTCACAATATACTGAATATAAAGAATTTCTTATTATGCTTTCTGATTCTATATCTGGATTGTCAGAAGGTGTACCTGTTGAATATCATGGTATTAGGTTAGGCACAGTATCTAAAGTGCCATTTTATACTGCTGAAATGCTAGAAAAATCGTCCATTTTAAATAAAAAAGTGCCGATATTAATCAGAATCGAACCTGATCGTTTATCTGAACTTGTTGATGAAAAGATCGACATTGCCGCAGTGATTATGAAAGAGCAAAAAAATGGGTTAAGAGCTTCATTAAAAACATCAAACATGTTCACTGGTGCACTGTATATAGATCTTGATTTTTATCCTGATCTAAAAAACAAATATGATCCCAAACTAGCTAAGCAGTTTGGTTACGATACAATTGAGACAACCTCGACTGGTATTGCGCAAATTCAAGCAAAAATTATGCAGTTACTAGATAACTTTAATAAATTACCATTTAACAATACCTTATCGCAGTTTAATCAATCATTAGCTTCAAGCCAACATTTAATGGAATCATTAAATCAGATTATGGCTAGTAAAGAGATGCAGAATATGCCAAAAGATTTGCAAAAGACTTTACGTTCACTAAATGAAACAATGAAAGGCTTACAGCCAGGTTCTGAACTCAACAATCAAATGAAAGAGAGTTTACAAAAAGTGCAACACATGATGGACGAACTTACTCCATTACTCAATACGCTTAATGATAAAAGTAATGCACTGATTTTTTCTGCTCCAGCGAAAAAAGATCAAGAACCTCAAGCAAAAGGTAAAAAATAATGAACAGAATTTATAAAAAACTACTTATAGTCGTATTTATGTCATTGTTCGCTATATTAGCGGGTTGCTCAGCTAGCAACCCGAGTAAAAGTTATTTTCAACTCACTAGCAATTCACAGATTCCTGTATCGCAAAACATGAAAACCACGAATCAATTTATTTGGATTGAGTCAGTTGATGTGGCGAGTTTTTTAAATAAACCCGGCATCGTATTACAAACCGATAATATCAAATATGAAACAGCAATCAACCATTTATGGGTATCAACGTTATCTCAGCAGCTTCAAGACCGATTAACGCAGGATTTAACGGCCATGTTACCTAATTATTTAGTATCCAGTAAGTCAATTACAACACCAACACTAACGGTAAAATTATTTATAGATAGCTTTCATGGCAGTTATACGGGGGATGCGATAATTAAAGGCCGATGGGTTGTTACTGACCGTAAAAATAATATTGAAATCAAACCATTTGAGCGCCATGTTCCTTTAGCAACCAATGGCTATGATGCTTTAGTTAAAGCGCTATCGAAAGGATGGCAAGATGAAGAACTAGACTTTGCAAACTCAATAAAGCATTAGTGTTACACTGACATTCCTTCAGCGTGCTGACGGAATGTCTAAACTTAAATAGCAATAGATCTTAGTGACAGTTTGAACTGACTAAAAACCTTATCATCAATTTCCACCCATTTGCGAACACTATTGATAAAAGCGATTTTATCGGCATTTACCAGATCATCTTTTAAAATCGTTTTTTCTAACAATTGATTGTGATCCAAATAAAATTGTCGCATGGTGCCAGCTAATAATCCTGATTCTTTTTTAGGTGTCACCCATTGATCATTAATCAGTAACGCGAGATTACCATTAACAAATTCAGTTATCTCATTGTGTTGATTAAAATTAATATATTCTTTTCCTACAGTTAAATCCGGAAAGTGCTCACGATTTGATGTTTTATGATACAAATAGACATTTTGGTTATCAACGCACTGTGTTGCAAGTTGAATTTCATTAATGTCTATCGGAGTGTTAATGATATCTTTACTAATAGTATAATGCCCATCTTTTTGCTGTAAGATTCTTACTTTATAAATATTGTTAGGCATTGAATTTGCTAACTTAATAAGTTGCAACTTAATTGCGTGAATGTCACAGTTAAAATCAAAATAATCAGCTGATTGGGCAAGCCTGCTTAAGTGTTCATTCAATAAAAAGAATTGCCCTTTTTCAAGCAATAACGATTCAATGATATATTTTGGAGTAGAAGTAGTACGATGCAAAATTGCTGTTTTAGCCAAGATCTCGCTATATTCGTCTTGGGATGTCGAATCCCAAGTGATCCCCCCGCCAACACCATAACGCAACTGTTGGTTGTGTATGGTCAATGTACGAATTGGGATATTAAATATGGCCTTATTCATATAGGGCTCAATGTAACCAATTGTCCCACAGTAAACGCCACGTGGTGAGTTTTCAATATCTGCGATAATTTGCATGGTACTGGTTTTTGGGGCACCGGTAATTGATCCGCAAGGGAATAGGGCTTGAAAAATTTGATATAAATTGACATCTTCTTTCAATTCACCTTGAATTATTGAAGTCAATTGCCAAACCGTTGGATATTTTTCAGCTGAAAATAATTCAGGCACCGTTACTGTTCCTGGTTTTGCAATGCGACTTAAATCATTACGCAACAAATCAACAATCATCATGTTTTCAGCCTGATTTTTTTCAGAAAATAATAATTTTAACTGTTGTTTATCTTGTTGATTATTTAAGCCGCGTGCAGTTGTCCCTTTCATTGGCTTTGTCGTAATAATTTTATTGTCTAACTTAAAGAATAATTCCGGTGAGATGGATAAAATATGATAATCATCAAACTCAAGATAAGCGCAATAATCTGCCTGATTGTTTTTTTGTAAAAAGTGGTAATAATCAATAGCGCTTTCATTAAATGGTGCGGTAAATTGAATCGTATAGTTGGTTTGATAAGTATTACCTGATTCAATTTGTGATCGAATAAAGTCAATTTTTTGATTATATTCATCCATTAATGTATCGCTAATTAAGTTAAAACTTGACGGTGTATAACCACTTATTTCTACTTGTTCAACGATAGAATAATGATCAAAAATACCAAATAACAATAGTGGTAAACCTTGATGGACCTCATCATTATGTTTTGTTTTATTTTCGCTATTTAACCCTGTTGCGCTTTCATAAGCGAGATACCCAACCGCGTAAAAACCTTGTTGCGTAAATTTTTCGATTAAATCGAATTGCTGTTTAATTGTCGAGTAATCATTCGATCTTAAAATGGCGATAGGATTGCAAAAATATTTATGTTGATTTTCAAAATCTATATAAATTTTCATATCAAGATTGCTCATGGACAAAATTATTAATCATTTGTAAACCTGATTCGGTTTTTATCGCTTCAGGGTGGAATTGAACTGACTCAATGGGTAACGATTTATGACGCAATCCCATAATCAACCCTTGATTGTTTCGAGCGGTTACAATCAGGTGAGAATCTTCTTGTGAAAAATTATCACAAGCAATTAATGAGTGATAGCGAACCACTGAAAGCGGGTTTTTGACTCCTTTAAATACCCCCTGACCATCATGCGTTATTTCATCAACTTTACCATGCATCGGTATTGGTGCTTTGGCAATACGGTAACCATAATATTGAGCAATCGCTTGATGTCCTAAACAGATACCCAGTATCGGGCAAATATGAGCAAATTCGGCAATAATAGCAAGTGATATTCCTGCATGAATTGGTGCCCCTGGGCCGGGAGAAATGATAATTTTAGAAAAGCTTAGTTCTTTTATTTGTTCGATTGTTAGTTCGTCATTTTTGATAACTCTAACTTCGGCGCCAACTTGGCATAAATAATCGTAAATATTAAATGTAAAAGAATCATAATTATCTATTAATAATATCAAAATACAGTCCATTAATTACAAAACATATTGATTTAAAAACCGGTAACTGTAACAGTTAAAATCCAGTCGTAACAGGCTTTATTATATCGTTAATACACTTAAAAAAAGAAATCATTGCGATTTTACCCTCTTTTTATCTCTCTTTTATACTTAAACAATATTTTTAATGAAACTTTTTTACAAAAAGCAGTTTTTCTGTGATTGATTTCACAAAAAACATACAACTCTACTTGTATGGTAGTATTTGTGTTGTTATTTTAATAACGTCTAAATTTACATGAGAGGTATTGAATGAAAATTGTAAAAGCAGATGTTTTTGTATGCAGTCCAGGAAGAAATTTTGTCACATTAAAAATAACCACCGACGAAGGAGTTTATGGTGTTGGTGATGCAACGCTTAATGGACGTGAATTGGCCGTAGCTTCTTATCTTAAAGATCATCTGTGCCCTCAACTAATTGGGCGCGATCCGCATCAAATAGAAGACATCTTCCAATATTTCTATAAAGGCGCCTATTGGCGTCGTGGTCCTGTGACTATGTCAGCTATTTCGGCCATTGATATGGCTCTGTGGGATATTAAAGGAAAATTAGCCAACATGCCTCTTTACCAGTTATTAGGAGGCGCGTCGCGCACAGGAGTTATGGTTTACTGTCATACTACTGGTGCAAGCATTGACGAAGCATTAGATGACTATGCTAAACATAAGGAAATGGGGTTTAAAGCAATTCGTGTGCAATGTGGTATACCGGGTATGAAGACAACCTATGGTCAAAGTAAAGGGAAAAACCTAGCTTACGAACCCGCCACTCGTGGCAATTACCCAGAAGAACAATGTTGGGCAACAGAGAAATACCTCGATTTTATGCCTAAATTGTTTGATGCCGTACGAAATAAATTTGGTTTTAATGAGCATCTACTACATGACATGCATCACCGTTTAACACCAATCGAAGCTGCTCGTTTTGGAAAAAGTATAGAAGATTACAGGCTGTTTTGGATGGAAGATCCGACACCGGCCGAAAATCAAGAATGTTTTCGTTTGATACGCCAACACACAGTCACTCCAATTGCAGTTGGTGAAGTGTTTAATAGCATCTGGGATTGTAAACAACTTATTCAAGAGCAATTGATTGATTATATTCGAACTACAATTACCCATGCGGGCGGTATTACTCATATGCGCCGTATTGCTGATTTTGCTGCACTTTATCAAGTAAGAACAGGATCCCACGGACCATCTGATTTATCCCCAATTTGCCATGCAGCTGCACTGCATTTTGATATGTGGGTACCTAATTTTGGTGTGCAAGAATTTATGGGTTATTCAGAGCAAATGCTAGAAGTCTTTTCACCAAACTGGACTTTTAATGATGGCTATATGCACCCAAGCGATGAACCAGGCCTTGGTATAGATTTTGATGAAAAGCTTGCCGAAAAATATCCATACAAACCAGCTTACTTACCAATTGCTCGTTTAGATGATGGTACGTTGTGGAATTGGTAAATTATAGGAGGTTATATGAAAAGTATTGTAATCAAACAACCTAATGAATTGGTAATTGAGGAACGAGAAGTTCCTCAGCCTGCAAATGGGGAAGTAAGAGTAAAAGTAAAATTAGCAGGTATTTGTGGTTCAGATAGCCATATATACCGCGGACATAACCCATTTGTTAAATATCCACGAGTTATTGGTCATGAATTTTTTGGTGTGATTGATGAAGTTGGTGAAGGGGTTGATAGATCTAGAATTGGAGAAAGAGTATCTGTCGATCCAGTTATTAGTTGTGGGCACTGCTATTCTTGTTTAGTAGGTCGTCCTAATGTTTGTACATCTCTTACTGTATTGGGTGTTCATCGAGATGGTGGATTTAGTCAGTACGCAGTAGTTCCAAGTAAAAATGCTTATGTTATCCCAGATGAAATTAGTGATGAGTTTGCAGTGATGATTGAACCATTTACTATCGCAGCAAATGCAACCAGCCATTTAAAACCAACTGAAAATGATATTGTACTAATTTATGGTGCAGGCCCAATGGGACTAACTTCAGTACAAGCGTTAAAAGGAGTTTATAACGTTAAAGAGGTTATTGTTGTTGATCGAATTGAAGAACGTTTAAATATGGCAAAAATTAGTGGTGCTGACAGAGTAATAAACAATACCTTTTTATCTTTAAAAGATGAGCTGGATAAGCTCAGTATTAAACCGACGGTTATTATAGATGCAGCCTGTCATCCATCCATTTTGCAAGAAGCAATTAGTATTGCATCACCAGCAGCAAGAATCTTAATTATGGGGTTCTCAAGTGATGCCTGTCAGATAACTCAGCAAGGTATTACAAGTAAAGAATTATCTATTTTTTCATCTCGATTAAATGCTAATAAATTTCCAGTTGTAATTGATTGGCTTAAGAAAAAATTAATTGACCCGCAAAAGTTAATCACACATCAATTCGATTATATGCAAGTCATTCAAGCGATAGAAACTTTTGAAAAAGATCAAGAACAGTGTTGCAAGGTGTTACTAACTATTAGTTAGGAATTTTTAAACACATTTTTATTGATGATCTTTTATATATAAAATTATAAGGCGAGTAAAATATGAATAACATAGGAAAGATTAAATGTGAAAGAAATGCTTCAGATTTAGTTAAAGCGGCTGTTTCTGGATGGCTTGGAACAGCATTAGAATTTATGGACTTTCAATTATATTCTTTAGGCGCTGCACTAGTATTTCGTGAAATATTTTTCCCCGAACAATCGGCAATTATGGCACTAATCTTAGCTATGGGAACCTATGGGGCAGGATACATTGCCCGAATTGTTGGTGCTTTTATCTTTGGGAGAATGGGAGATGCAATTGGTAGAAAGAAAGTATTATTTATTACAATTACTATGATGGGTATTTGTACAACACTAATTGGTGTATTACCAACTTATGCTCAAGTAGGTATTTTAGCTCCTTTAATGTTGGTCCTCTTACGAATAGTTCAAGGTTTGGGTGCTGGTGCTGAAATTTCAGGGGCGGGCACTATGCTTGCAGAATATGCACCTATAGGAAAAAGAGGAATTATTTCTTCATTAGTTGCAATGGGCACTAATTGCGGTACATTGAGCGCTACTGCAATTTGGGCAGTTATGTTTTTTTTGTTAGATAAAGAACAGCTAATTGCATGGGGATGGAGAGTACCTTTCCTTGTAAGTGCGATTGTTATGATTTTTGCGATATGGCTTAGAATGAACTTAAAAGAAAGCCCTGTATTTGATGGTGTTAATGATGTAAATACCCAATCAATTAATGACAAACAACCAATCAAACACATTTCATTAGTTGAAATGATAAAAAGTAAATCATTTTGGCTAGCAACTGGTTTACGTTTTGGGCAAGCAGGAAATTCAGGGTTAATTCAAACTTTTTTAGCAGGTTACTTGGTGCAGGCTTTATTATTCGAAAAAGGTATACCTACAGATGCTTTAATGATTAGTTCTATTGTAGGATTTGTTACTATTCCTTTTTTAGGGTGGTTATCTGACAAAATTGGTCGACGAATTCCATATATTGTTTTGACTGTTTCTTCAATTATTCTTGCTTATCCAATGCTATCTATTGTTGTTGATAAAAGTTATTCAGTTAGCACTATAATGTTATGCTTAATTATTATTCATAACATTGCAGTACTAGGGTTATTTGCGCTAGAAAATATTACTATGGCGGAAATGTTTGGTGCTCGTAATCGCTTTACTCAAATGGCAATATCTAAAGAAGCCGGAGGTCTTATTGCAGTCGGATTTGGTCCTTTATTAGCCGGAATTTTCTGTAATATTGTTAACGATTGGTGGCCAATTGTTGCTATGATCATTGTTTATTCTTGTATTGGTTTGATATCAGCGATTTTTATGCCAGAAATTAAAGATCGTGATTTATCTGATTTAAATGATGCTGCATTATAATTTAAGGTTTTGAAGGAAAAATAATGAAACTATCAAATCTAACTTTATCACAACTACCTGAAAAGGTCGTTGTACCGAATTATGATCGAAACAAGCTTAAAACTAAAATAGTACATCTTGGTTTTGGTGCTTTTCATCGTGCTCATCAAGCTTTTTTTACTGACATTTTGGCTGCAAAGTATGGAAGTGATTGGGGATATTGTGAAGTTAATTTAATTGGTGGTGAAAAACAAATTGAAGATTTAAAGCAGCAAGACTACCTATTTAGTGTTTGCGAAATGGCTTACGATAATTGGAATTCGCGAATTGTCGGGGTTGTCAAAGAGGCATTACATGCTGATATTGATGGTATTGCAAAAATATTAGAGGTTATGACACGCCCTGAAATCGCTATTGTTTCAATAACTGTCACTGAAAAGGGATATTATTATTTACCCTCAACAGCATCAATTGATCTAAATAACCCGATGATTAAACACGATATTGAAAATCCCGCTAAACCGAAAACTGTTCCGGGTGTGATTGTTGAGGCATTACGTTTACGTAAAGAAAAAGGTTTAAAGCCGTTTACGGTAATGTCTTGTGATAATATGCCAGAAAACGGTCACGTGACACGTAATGTTGTTTTGGCGTTAGCCAAACAACGTGATCCAAGTTTGGCTAGTTGGATCGACCAAAATGTGACATTCCCATCAACAATGGTTGACCGAATTGTACCTGCCGTGACACCTGAAACCATGGAAAAAATCCAAAAACAACTGGGTGGCATTGAAGATCCGGCTGGGGTTGCCGGAGAGCCATTTAAGCAATGGGTTATTGAAGATAACTTTGTTGCTGGCAGACCCGAGTGGCAAAAAGCCGGTGCTGAACTTGTTAGTGATGTCTTGCCTTATGAAGAGATGAAGCTACGTATGTTAAATGGTAGTCACTCGTTTTTAGCTTATTTAGGCTATTTAGCAGGTTATTTACATATTGATGAATGCATGCAAGATCCTAATTATGTGAAAGCTGCAAGACATTTGATGATAAATGAACAAGCAAGCACATTACGAGTAAAAGGAGTTGATTTACAGGCTTATGCCGATTCGTTGCTTGATCGTTATCGCAATACAGGTTTAAAACATCGTACTTGGCAAATAGCCATGGATGGTACTTTAAAATTACCCCAACGTATGCTCGATTCAGTCCGTTTTCATTTAGCGAATAACACACCTTTTGATTGCCTAGCTTTAGGTATTGCAGCTTGGATGAAATATGTAAGTGGGACTGATGATGCAGGTAAGATGATTGAGATAAGTGATCCAATTGCTGATAAGTTGAAAGAACTAGTAGCAAACAGCCAAGATAATCAAGAACGGGTAAAATCGCTATTGTCATTATCACATGTATTTGGTGATGATCTACCTAACAATAAATGTTTTGTTGAACAGGTAACTAAAGCTTATTTAGCTTTGCGGGATACTGGCGCTAAAAAGTCAGTTGAACAATTAGCAGAAAGTTTTTAAAGTTTTTTTTAAACATTACTAACACAACTAACATAATTAATAAAAACAAAGTGTAATTGCCTGCAAGGGCGTTACACTTTTCACTTGTACTCCAATTTAGTACAAATAACCTTTCTATATTTATTTCATTGAAATAGCAACACATTTCAAACAAAAAATTAAGGGGTAAGTGTTTTTTAAATTCAACGGAAGGCAAGTAGCCTAACGAAGAATGTAATCGTTTATGATTGTACCAATAGGCATAAGCCGAAAAAGCGCGTTGTAACTCAGTCGTTGAGTTTAAGCGATTAACTCTTGTTCTTTTTATTGATGTGGCAACCCCCTATTATACAAATAAGTCAAATCCTATTAATAATACATTTTCAACAATCGCGCAAAATGATATTCACACACAAATTAATTCATTAGTAGCATCAAATGAAGATAAAACAAAGATTTGTCTTGACGCTCAAAATTTACTTGATTGTGCGCATGAAGTTTGTGAAAAACACCTTTACCATGATGATATAAAACAAGATTTTATTGATGATATTAATAATTTTGCCACGCACATTGTAAATCAAGTCGAAAGCGGAGCTATGAGCTATGAACAAGGCTCAGAAGCGATAAAATCTGAAGAAAAGAGTTTATGGGATCAAAGCCTGCACTGGGTAGGTCGGGGACTAAGTGTTTTAGGTGGTGCAGGCTTGATGATGACGGGGTTTGCAATGTGCACAACTGGTATGGGTTGTATACTTGGCTCATATGTAGCAGCGCATGGAGTTAATAGTATTCAAGAAGGGATAACTGGTGAGGATGGTTTTTTAAAATCAATGTATCAAGATGCGGCGGTAGGATTAGGAATGTCTAAAGAGGCAGGTTCTTTGGCTTATGATTTAGTTGATATCGGTATATCCGTACATGGTAAACTTAAATTAGTTCCTAAAATTGATAAAAGTTTTGCAATTAATCAATTTAATCGCGCTAATTCAGCAAAATTCAAATTATTTCATTATGGTAGAGAGGATTTGACACGAGCATATAGACAGATGAATAAATGGTTGTTAAGTTCTGAAATAGTAAGTGATGTTATGTCTTTAAGTGAAATTTATGAACAAAGCAAAAATATTTTTTTTAAAAACAATGAGCTTGATGAGATGAATCTATATATTTCAAATCCCGAACAGATTGATAATATAGAGAAAATTGTAGATAGTTGTGCAATAGTAATACGTATTACAGGTAGTGAATCTGATGTAGATGACCAACCTAATTATTCATTGTGCACGCGCTTGGATGGTACTACATATCGGCAATATTTTGATGGCCATATTGAAGAAGGTTCTATTGAATAACAGGAATAACACAGATGATTATATTGATTTACATTGCGTATTACTTTTTTTCAATTATGCCTATTATTATTACTTATCGTTTTAGACAATATACAATAAGTGATTATCAATATAATAAAAAGTTGAAATGGCAAAGGCGCATTATGTTGTTTTTAAATTATATCGTTGCTTTTTTCGAGGCGTTTATTGCCGGACATAGAAAAACAATCCATAACTATAGTTCTGACTATGAGCTTTTACTTTTCTCATCAGGAATATTTATTTGTATTTACATTTTTAGCATAGGGTGGTTAGAAAGCCCAAAAGAGTATTTAAAAAAGAAAAAGAAAAAATGGAAATAATAATGACTTTAGTGAAGTTAGCTTTCCACCATTAACAACTGTCGCATTACCTTCCAAACAAATTGTAGAAATTCCTCGCGTTGTTTACAGTAATTTGAGAAACGACTGTAATGAATATACATAAAAAACAAAATTAACGCCTTATCACAGACAAGAAATATGGCGCTTATATCATAAAGAAAAAATAACGGTCACCAATTTGGCTAAATGCTATAACAAAACCTATCCGGGTGAAATGCTACACGTTGTTACCAAAGGTTTACCTTTACTTAAAAATGAAACAAAACAGCAAACTAGAGAATATTCACCCATTAATATCTATTTGATTTTTATTGTTTTTATACATAAACGTAGTGTGCTCTAGAAACTTTTTAACAAAAATTCTACTGTCTTTGTTTGTTAGATAAATGTTTGTTTAGATAAACTGCGTGATAACCAGCGTATCAATCAAAAATCGACAAAAATCACCTGCAACGACAATTTGATGTAGGTGATAAAGAACAAATTGTTGTTGCGGATTTAACCTAATGACAAAGGGTAGCGGAAGCGGCATTTAAAACAATTAAAACGGAATTAGTAAAAGGCCAACGTTTCAACTCAACGGCTGAGTTACAATGCGCTTTTTCGGCTTATGCTTATTGGTATAATCATAAACGATTACATTCTTCGTTAGGCTATTTGCCTCCCGTTAAATTTAAAAAACACTTACCCCTTAATTTTTTGTTTGAAAATGTGTTGCCATTCTAATCAAAAAAACTTTTCTTATACCTAAAAATATCCTACTATTCTTCCTTATTTTGTTCCTTACCATAAGAATGATATATGTTTAAATCTGCCGACTTAAATATTTCAGAACCCGTTAATCAACAAATTTACCGTAAATTAAGAAAAGCGATTATTACTTGTCAAGTATTGCCTGGTGTTTTACTGTCAGAAAAAGAGATTTCTAGTCAATTTAGTGTTTCAAGGCAACCGGTTAGAGAAGCGTTCATTAAATTAGCTGAAGCGGGACTTGTGCAAATTCTTCCGCAACGAGGAACATTTGTTACAAAAATATCGATTAAAAAAGTTATTGATGGCCAATTTATACGAGATGCTGTTGAGTGTGCAATTATCAAACAAGCAGCACTAATGATTAGTGCGGCAGATATTTTATTGCTGCAAAAAAATCTTGATGAACAAAAACAAGCTAATAAGCACAAGAATATTCATTATTTTCTTGAAAAAGATGATGAGTTTCATCAAATTTTAATGAATGTGATAGATTGCCAAATGGCTTGGGAAAGTGTCGAGAACATTAAAGCAATGATGGATAGAGTCAGATTTCTTTCATTAGAACAGATTTCTCCTCCAGAAAATCTTGTTAAACAACACGAAAAAATTCTGACAGCTTTAAAAAAACATGATCCGGAGCTCGCTGCAATAGCTCAACATGAACATTTATCGGCTATTTTAGAGACAATAAAAATAGTATCCAAGCAGAAGAATGAATGGTTTATTGATTAGTATGTATTAAAGCTCTCGATTATTCTTTTTTATGTTATGAATAAAATTATGTTGCTTATCTTTTTATAATCTGATTTATTTTGACGGTTATTGATTTTTACGCAAATAACCTAAAACTCCAAAATCCGCTATTGTCCATCTTCCGTTTTTAAAAATTAAAGGAAAGGTTGCTCGACTGCTTGCATTAGGTCCTGGGTTTTGTTGTACAATTTCAATTTCGTTGTCGGTTACTTTACTGATAATAGCAACATGTCCATAGCTAGACCAATTAAGGACAATAATATCGTCAACTTGTGGTTTAGTGGGTGAGCCGTTATGAAATTGTAGTAAATTGCGTTGACGATTGATCTTTCCATCAGCAATTGATGGGTCAAAAAAATCTTTAGCATGACCATAGCTATTTGGCATTTTATGATTAAAACGCTGATAATAATAACGTTTAATAAATTCAACACATTGATATTTTTGACCTAAGTTATAGCCGTCTTTAGCGATATTTCTTCCACTTACATTATGGATACTACCATTATAATAGACTTTCACTCCATTAAATTCATCAACGACTTTGCCAATTTTTTGCTTATCAAATTCAATATTGGCAAAAGCACATGGATAGAGTGTATAGTAGCTCAATACAGAAAATAGACAAAGAAAGAACAAGCTTTTTTTATATTTTAATAACATTTTTATTTCCATCGTTTTAATTATTTATTATTAATCATGATCGCTTATTTTATTAAAAAATAAAATTTAATCGAATAATAAAAACATTATTATTAGTGTATCTAAAATAAAATACTGCAAGTGTCGTATTTATTCGTTGAATGGTGTTCACTTTTTATATAAGTTATTTAGTCATGATAGAGAATTATATTTAGTATTTACAATCTGAATTAGTATTTCATCATTAAGATAAATATGTTTGAATTAATCATAAAATAAGGCTACAGGATGATTAAGAAAGTTAAAATAAATGTTGGTGGTCGTGTACAAGGTGTAGGATTTCGTTTTTTTACTTATCAGCAAGCTCAAAAACTTGGTTTAGTTGGCTATGTTAGAAATTTAGATAACGGCGATGTTGAAATTATTGCTCAAGGTGACAGCTTACAAATAGCCAAATTAACACAATGGGTTAAAAATGGCGGGCCTGCATCATCGCGTATTTCATGTGTAAATATTTGCGAATTATTGCCACAAAACGATTTAACTTCTTTTAATGTTCGATATTAATTTAATAAAAAATAAAGTAGAATAATTAAAATTTTGGGCATTCGAAATAATAATTTCTAATTAATGTGATTAACGTATGTTATGAATAAAAAAAATCTTATCTGTTTTTTACTTCTCATTGTTGTTATCGGTGTTTATTACAATTATCAAAAAGGAGATGATGTAGTAAGCAAATCAACCCAAAATATATCAGATAAGCCGAATTATCAAAGTGATGAAATGTTAACAAATATTTACGACTTATCTGGTGAGCTTATTTATAAAATTGAGTCCAGTAATATTAGGCACTTTGATGATTCAGACAATACTGAATTTGATTTGCCCAATTTTACTTTTTATGATCAAGTTCATTTAGCTGCATGGCATATTAAAGCAAAGAAAGCGATACTAACGAGTGATAAACTTTTGTATCTTTATCATGATGTACAATTAGATAATTTGACAAAAGAAGCTCAATTAAAACAAGTAAAAACAGATAATGCCGTGATAGATTTAACTTCACAACTAGTCACATCAAAAGATCCTGTCATCGTTAATGGTGTGGGGTTTTATTCAACAGGTATTGGATTAGCGGGTGATTTGCATGCAAAAACGGCTAACATACTTGAAAATGTAAAAACATATTATAATACAGAGGCAAAATAAAACATGATTTCGCTAAAAAAAGTTGTTTTTTCATTAATTTTATTGCTACCTATCTCTTTAAGTAGTTTTGCAAATGAATCTACTACGCAATCAGTAGAACCTAAAGAAGACCATAAGATGTTCGCCGATAATAAACCTATTACGATTGATGCGGATAATCAACAAATTGATATTGAAAATAACACAATTACATTTATTGGTAACGTTGTCATTGTTCAAGAAGGGTTAACCATACAAGCAGATAAAGTGGTTATAACAGACACGCAAGACACGGTAAAACAAAAAATCACGGCCTATGGAAATCCAGTGAATTATAAGCAAATTTTACCGGAAAACAATAAGATTGTAACGGGTCATTCTTCACAAGTTATTTACAATGTAAAACAAAATAATGTGGTTTTACAAGGTAATGCCGAATTATTTCAACAGGACAATCATATTATTAGTGATCTTATTACTTACGATGTCAAAAAACAGCAAATATTAGCGCAACCAGGTAAGAATATGCGAGTAAAAAGCACTATCATCCCAAACCAAGTTAAAGAGATGAATAAATAAAATGTCAATGTTAAAAGCGGAAAATCTAGCTAAAGTATACAAAAAACGCCGTGTAGTTGAAGATGTGAGTTTAACCGTTAATTCTGGCGAAATCGTCGGGTTATTAGGACCAAATGGCGCAGGTAAAACCACCACTTTTTATATGGTGGTTGGTATTGTGACCTTAAATGCAGGCAAAATTTACCTTGATGATCATGATATCAGCATTTTACCTTTACATGAACGGGCTCAAAAAGGCATTGGTTATTTACCACAAGAAGCCTCTATTTTTAGAAAATTGTCTGTTATTGATAACATTATGGCGATTTTAGAAACGCGCAAAGATATTGATAAAAATGAAAAAATTGATCGTGCCGAAGAATTACTTGAAGAGTTTCATATTACGCATATTCGTGACAGCATAGGTCAATCTCTATCTGGTGGTGAAAGGCGCCGAGTTGAAATAGCAAGGGCATTAGCGGCTAATCCTAAATTTATTTTGCTTGATGAACCTTTTGCTGGTGTCGATCCGATTTCAGTGATAGATATTAAAAGTATCATTAAACATTTACGTGATCGAGGGCTAGGCGTATTAATAACCGATCATAATGTCCGTGAAACGTTAGATGTTTGTGAGCGTGCTTATATTGTTAATAAAGGACATTTAATTGCTGAGGGTTCACCAAGTGACATTTTAAATAACGAATATGTAAAACGCGTTTACTTAGGAAACGAGTTCAGATTATGATCAAACCCAGTTTACAACTGAAAGTATCTCAACAATTATCCATGACACCACAATTACAATTGGCGATTCGATTGTTACAGTTGTCAACTTTAGAGCTTCAACAAGAGATTCAAACCGAGCTTGAAAATAACCCATTGCTCGAAGTGGCCGATCAATATCACGAAATTGATGTTGAACAAAACGTTAAAGATGAAAATATCGATACGCGTGAAGCCTTAGATAGCCGAGAAATACCCGAAGATATCCCATTAGATGCCTCACTAGATGATATCTATACCGCTGGAACCCCCTCTGGCACTCACTCTGATTATCGTAATGATGAATTGCCTATCTACCAAGGTGAAACTCACGAAACGTTACATGATTATTTAAGATGGCAACTTGAGTTAACGCCTTTTAGTGATATTGATAGGGCGATAGCGGTGTCGATTATTGAAGCGATTGATGAGCGAGGCTATCTAACAGTTTCATTAGATGAAATTTTGGAAGAGCAGGGTAATGACGAGATTGAATTGAACGAAGTTGAAACTGTTTTAAAGCGTATTTGGCATTTTGATCCAATTGGCGTGGGAGCCAGATCGTTACAAGAGTGTTTATCCATTCAAATTCAACATTTAACCTGTCCACTACTGGTTAAACAAATTATTGAGAACTACTTAGATTTGTTAGCGACGCGAGATTATAGAACATTAAAAAAAGTATTAAACGCAAGCGATGAGCAGTTAAAAGAAGCAGTCAATTTTATTCAACATTTACAGCCGTATCCTGGTGATTCAGTCAATACCACACCACCAGATTATGTGATCCCTGATATTTTAGTAAAAAAGGTGAATGGAAACTGGGTTGTCGATTTGAATAATGACACCATGCCGCGCTTACGTATTAATCAGCAATATGCAGCAATGGAAAAGATAGCAAATGAAAGTGATAGCCAATATATTCGCTCACATTTGCAAAATGCGAATTGGTTTATTAAAAGTGTTGAAAATCGTCATGAAACATTACTTAAAGTAAGTCAATTTATTGTTGAGCATCAGCAAGCATTTTTTGAACACGGTACTGAATACATGAAACCAATGATTTTATCTGATGTTGCAACGGCAATTGACATGCACGAATCAACCATTTCCCGTGTGACAACACAGAAATATTTACAATGCCCTACAGGAATATTTGAGTTAAAATTCTTTTTTTCTAGTCATGTAAACACAGAATCAGGTGGTGAAGCTTCGTCGACAGCTATTCGTGCTTTAATTAAAAAATATATATTGGCAGAAGACAGCAAAAAGCCATTAAGTGATAGTAAATTGGTCGCAATCCTTGAAGAACAAGGTATTATGATTGCCCGTCGAACCGTAGCAAAATATCGTGAAGTCTTATCAATTCCGCCATCAAGCCAACGTAAACAACTTTAAATTTAAATCTGTTTATGACCACGGATGATTTTAGATGACTTTTTCAGTTTCAATAATCATCATATCTGTAGTAAAAGAACCATCTGCTTGAAGTTCAAAATAATTTTTTGTATCGTCAGCTGCTGTTTCTTGGTAAATTCGTATTGCCTCAATTAACTGTTCAGCAGTACGCATTCGTTTAACCCATGTATCAAAAGAGAGTGTTAAACGATGGCGGACTATATTATTAATGACAAAACCAGCTTCAGTTAAAAAGGTTAACCACTCACCGGGGGTATAGTCTCGAACGTGTGATGCGTCACGCAAGGCTTCAACGGTTTGAAGCCAAATATCTAATACAGGGTGACCAGGTGAAACAACATCCATAATAATTAATTTACCACCAGGTTTAGTTATGCGATGGAGCTGTCGAATACTTCTGCCGACATCATGCCAGTGATGTGCTGAATAACGGCTGACAACAATATCAAATTGATTATCAGTAAAAGGTGGATATTCCGCATAACCTTGCTTAACGGTTATATTTTGTAAACCGCGCTCTTTCGATGTTTGCGCTACAACCGATAACATTTCATTTGAAAGATCATAGGCTGTAACATGTTTAACATATTTTGCCGCAATAAAACTGACATGACCTGCGCCACATCCCATATCAAGTAGACTTGCCTCGGAATGTGGTATAAGTAGGTTAGATAAATATTCAAGATCAGGCCCTTGAGCATGTACTTTACTGGTTAAATAAGCATTGGCTTGTTCGCCAAACTGCTGTTTTACATTGTCATGATGTGTTGCCATTGTTGATTCTCATTATTGGGCGCAAATAAGCGCCCAAAAGTTAAGCTAAAAATGAAGGGATTTTATGTTCAAAGTCGCTAATCGCTTCTTCATGTTGTAAGGTTAAGCCAATATTATCTAACCCATTTAACAAGCAATGACGTTTAAAAGTATCAATTTTAAATGTATATCGCTTGTCGCCGGCAATAACCACTTCATTGACTAAATCAATGGTAAACTCAATGCCTTCATTGGTTTCGACCATTTTAAACAGCTCATCAACATCGTCTTCGGATAAATTAACCAATAGTAACTGATTGTTAAATGAGTTATTGTAAAAAATATCGGCAAAGCTTGAACCAATGATGGTTTTAAATCCATAATCAGCTAATGCCCAAGGGGCATGTTCACGAGAAGAACCACATCCAAAATTTTCACGTGCTAATAAAATGCTGGCACCTTTATAGCGGGGTTTATTCAAGACAAATTCAGGATTAGGCTGCTTGCCAGCATCATCTAAAAATCGCCATTCATGAAAGGCGTGTTGACCAAATCCAGTACGTGTTACTTTCTGTAAAAACTGTTTTGGAATGATTGCATCAGTATCAACATTAGCCGCGTCCAAAGGAACAACTAATCCGGTATGTTTTGTAAATTTAGCCATGACAAGTCTCCTTAAAACGGTTTGCGAATATCAGTAAAATGACCAGTAATAGCCGCGGCAGCAGCCATAGCAGGGCTGACTAAATGTGTTCTGGCATCCCGCCCTTGGCGCCCTTCAAAATTACGATTACTAGTTGATGCGCAGCGATCCCCTGGTGCTAATTTATCGTCATTCATTGCAAGGCACATTGAACAGCCCGGCAAACGCCATTCAAAACCAGCGTCGATAAAAATTTTATCTAATCCTTCGGCTTCGGCTTGTTTTTTGACAGGACCTGAGCCTGGCACGACTAATGCTTGTACACCCTCTGCCACTTTGCGACCTTTAGCAATTAGCGCTGCTGCACGTAAATCTTCAATTCGCGAATTTGTACATGAGCCAATAAACACTTTATTGATCTTAATATCTGTCATTTTGGTGCCAGCGGTTAATCCCATATAAGTTAATGCGCGCTCTGCGGAATGTTTCTCGATGAGATCAGAGAAACCATCGGGATTGGGTACTGTTGCATCAATGGACGTGACTTGACCCGGATTTGTTCCCCAAGTGACTTGAGGTGCAATATCTTTACCTTCAAGTGTGACCACGGTGTCAAACTGCGCGCCGTCGTCGGTTTTTAGGGTTTTCCAATAGGCAACAGCTTTTTCAAAATCGTCCCCCTTTGGTGAAAATTGACGACCTTTTAAGTACTCAAAAGTCACTTCATCTGGCGCAATAATACCAGCTTTAGCCCCCATCTCGATTGCCATATTGCATAATGTCATGCGTCCTTCCATTGATAATGATTTGATGGCATCACCACAAAACTCAACCACATGCCCAGTACCACCAGCACTGGTAGTTTTACCAATAATCGCTAATATAATATCTTTGGCCGTGATCCCTTTAGCTACTTGACCTTTAACCTCGATTTTCATGGTTTTAGCACGGCCTTGTTTTAAGGTCTGGGTGGCTAAGACATGCTCAACTTCAGAGGTGCCAATTCCAAATGCTAGTGCACCAAATGCGCCATGTGTTGCGGTATGTGAATCACCACACACAATAGTCATACCGGGTAAAGTCATCCCTTGTTCAGGACCGACCACATGGACAATACCACGTAATGGGCTTTGTAAATCATATAACGAAACACCAAACTCTTTGGCATTTTTTGCCAGTTCAGTTAATTGAATGCGAGCCATTTCGCTGCAAGCATTTAAATCATTACTTTTGGTTGAAGTATTATGATCCATGGTCGCAAAAGTTTTATGAGGCTGACGCACTTTACGATTCATTGCACGCAAACCATCAAATGCTTGTGGAGAGGTGACTTCATGCACTAAATGGCGATCGATATATAAAATAGGTGTTTCGTTTGGTGCTTCATAAACGACATGTGCATCATACAATTTTTGATACAGTGTTTTTGACATTGCATATTCCTTATTATTTTTACAACAAGTACTAAAGACTGGGTTTATCGCATTATTTTATTTACGGTTATAATCAAACCATGCGGTTAAAGCAGCTTACAAATAATATCGCCCATTTCATTAGTAGATACTGGCTGCTCTTTTTGGGCTAGATCAATAGTACGATAGCCTTGCTCTAATGCTTTATTTACGGCTGTTTCGATAGCTGATGCAATATCATCTCTTTTTAAGCTATAACGTACTAGCAATGCTAAAGATAGAATTTGTGCTGCTGGATTAGCAATGTTTTTACCTGCAATATCTGGCGCACTTCCGCCCGCGGGTTCGTATAATCCAAAACCTTGCTCGTTAAGGCTGGCAGAAGGTAACATACCCATAGAGCCAGTTATCATGGCGCATTCATCAGACAAGATATCACCAAATAAATTTGAACATAAAATTACGTCAAACTGTGAAGGATCTTTAACTAATTGCATGGTGGCATTATCAATATACATATGCTCAAGTGCGACATCTGGATAGTGTTTAGCAACTTCATTCACTACTTCGCGCCATAAAATTGAGGTTTGTAGTACATTAGCTTTATCAATTGATGTCACTTTTTTACGACGTAAACGTGCGGCTTCAAAGCCCATTTTAGCGATACGTTCGATTTCAAAACGGTGATACACCTCTGTATCAAAAGCCTTTTCTTGCGCGCCACTTCCTTCTCGTCCTTTCGGTAAACCAAAATAGATACCACCAGTTAATTCGCGCATGCATAAAATATCAAAACCACGCTGGGCAATATCGGCACGTAATGGGCAAAGATCTTCTAATCCTTGATATAAGCGAGCAGGACGCATATTAGCAAATAATTTGAAATGTTTGCGTAGTGGCAATAACGCACCGCGTTCAGGCTGTTGGTCGGGTGGTAAGTTAGTCCATTTTGGTCCGCCGACTGAGCCAAATAAAATAGCATCGGCTTTTTCACAGCCTTCAAGAGTGTCATTAGGTAATGGGCAGCCATGAATATCAATTGCTGCACCACCGACATCGTATTCACTAGTAGTGATAGAAAGTTGATATTTTTGACGGATAACGTCTAGTACTTTATAGGCCTGTTTCATCACTTCTGGGCCAATGCCATCGCCGGGCAGAATTGCAATATGGTAGTTTTGTGACATTTTTTATTCCTTTACAATCTCATATAATTTTCTTATTTTGCTGTTAAACGAGCAAAACAAATTATTTGTTAATCTTGGTGTAATTTTTGTTTTTCTTGGGCAACTTGATTTGCTCTATACACATTATTTAATACATTAATTAAAGCCAAAGCGGATGAGTGAACAATATCAGTTGCAAGTCCAACACCATGGAATTTACGCCCCTTATATTCGGCAACAATATCCACTTGCCCTAACGCATTTTCGCCTTGCCCTTTAGAGGCTAATTGGTATTTAACAATCGAGATAGGTTCGCCAGTAATCCGATTTATGGCTTGGTAAACCGCATCGACAGGACCATTACCTGTTGCTGCATCGGAATACTTTTTATCGCCAATTAATAAACAGACTGAAGCAGTTGAAACCACTGTTGAACCTGACTGAACATTAAAGTAATCCAAAACATAATGTTCTTTTTCATCTTTCAATTGATTGATGAAGATTAATGCTTCTAAATCATAATCAAACACTTGACCTTTTTTATCAGCCAGTTCTAAAAACGCTTCATAGACTTGATCTAAGTTATAATCTTTATCGTGATACCCCAGTTCTTCTAAACGATGTTTAACCGCGGCGCGCCCAGAGCGAGAGGTTAAGTTTAATTGAATTTGATTTAAACCGATTGATTCTGGGGTCATAATCTCGTAAGTTTCACGATTTTTTAAAACCCCATCTTGATGAATCCCGGACGAGTGAGCAAAAGCATTACTACCAATAATTGCTTTATTGCCCGGAATTGGCATGTTACTAATTTGACTGACAATCTGGCTTGTGCGATAAATTTCTTGATGATTGATATTAGTATGCACATTTAAAATATTTTGACGAACTTTGATTGCCATAATCACTTCTTCAAGTGCGGTATTACCCGCACGTTCGCCTAAACCATTCATCGCCCCTTCAATTTGGCGAGCACCTTCTTGAACCGCGCTAATCGAGTTAGCCACCGACATGCCCAAGTCATCATGGCAATGCACAGAGATAATCGCTTGATCAATGTTCGGGACACGTTCAAATAAGGTACGAATAATGCCACCAAATTGATAAGGGACAGTATAACCGACAGTATCCGGGATATTGATCGTTCTTGCCCCGGCTTTAATTGCTGCTTCAACGATACGACATAAGTTATCAATTGGGGTACGGCCTGCATCTTCACAAGAAAACTCCACATCATTAGTATAATTACGTGCACGCTTAATACAGTGCACAGCCCTTTCAATGACATCATCAAATGTCATTTTTAATTTATCTTTAACATGTAAGGTTGATGTTGCCATAAAAGTATGAATTCGGAATTGATCGGCAACTTTTAATGCCTCGGCAGCAACATCAATATCTTTATCAACACAACGAGATAAGGCACAAACTCGACTATCTTTAATAGTTTTTGCTATGGTTTGTACTGACTCAAAATCACCAGGTGATGAAATAGGAAAGCCAACTTCCATCACATCGACTCGCATTCGCTCTAATGCAAGCGCTATTTGTAACTTTTCTTTAACACTCAAACTTGCTTGTAATGCTTGTTCGCCATCACGTAACGTTGTATCAAATATAATGACTTGATCGTTCATCGTTTTTTCCTTTTTATTAGGCGCTATCACGGGCTCTATTTTGCAAAAACAAAAAAACCCGCACTTTAGCGCGGGTTTTTGTTAATTTGTAGAGTTATTCAATAAACTATCTTTTTACTCCACACAAAAACTATCCGCGCAAAAAGATGCGAGGAGGAAGCTAAGGTTGAGTGATAAATAGTTAACAAACATAAAATCTCAAATTTGATTGTAATATAGACTAAATTAGTAGTATTTTTATCAAATGATATGGCTGATGTCAATCATTTTTTCGAACTTAATATTCTATTTTTTAAATAAAATAACAAATACACAATCTATCAAGTCTTGCTTTGCTATTTAACCCATCTATTAAAATGATAAGTTGAGATATAACTTAACTTTATTATAATAATTGAAAGCATAACTCATGAGGGCACAACAATGAATATAGTTGATATTTCTCAAAAACGCTATACCACTAAACATTATGATGAAACCAAAAAAATTCCCGCCGATCAGATTGAACAATTATTAACAGTTTTAAGAAACAGTCCATCATCTGTCAATTCACAACCATGGCACTTTTATGTTATTGATAATGATGCGTCCAAAAATAAAATTTTACCCGCTATACTTGAATTTAATCAACCAAGAGTGGCTGGCGCTTCGCACACTATTGTTTTTTGTATTAAAACGCCAATAGATGAAGCCCATTTAGTCAATCTGCTTAATCAAGAAGATAAAGACGGTCGATATCCTTCAGCCGATCTTAAACAAGCGCAAGATCAAGGTCGTCGGCACTTTGTAAACCTCAATAGTGCAACCATTGAAGCGCAACAATGTTGGGAAAGTAAACAAGCTTATCTCGCATTAGGGCAACTGCTTTTTGCAGCAGCGGCAATTGGTGTTGATTCAACGGCTATTGAAGGATACGACGCCAAAAAAATGGATGAAATCTTAGATCTTAAAAGCAAAGGTCTTAAAAGTATTGTTGTTGCCACATTAGGCTATCGAGCTGAAAATGACGGCAATGCACACCGACCAAAATCACGCTTACCGAAAGAGCAAATTTTTACGTTTTTATAAAATAACTTGAAATATCCCCCTATTAATTGTGATAAATATGGGGGATATTTTTATAGTTTATTTCTATTTAACCAACACCAACTATTTATATTAAACAAAGATAATTGTTATGAAATGGTTAAATTTTATCGAATAGTAGTTTACTATTCTGCTCGCGCTATCGTTTATACTTAAATCATCATTATAAATAATGATAGACCAATAACATCATTCACTGTGGGAAACACTGGGTTATTTATACTTCATGTTTAAAATAATTTTCTGAAAACTTATAAGACGTTTTACCCGAAATCGCTTTATGTGGTTTAACCGTTTTATAAAAATAAATAAACCCCTTAAAATTTTTTCTCTTTTTTAAATCGTTAAATATTTGCTGATTTTGCCACATTTTTTAAGATACGTATCTTTCTTTCTGCTTTTCCATTAATTTTTGGGGGTAGGTAGGTTTCGTGAATTTTTGATTGGTACGATGATTATGATGGAAAATCATCCATGACCCAGATATGTCCGTTACTTGGCGTTAGTGCATTGGGTTATTATGCAGGGTTAAAAAAACAAACAAATTAGCCAAACTCAGCGAGTATATCAAAAAGCAATATTAGCAGCATAAGGCACGTGTGGGTGCATCGAGTCTATTTCATGATGTTAGAGATGTAGGATATCCAGTTTCAGAAAGGACGATGAGCCTAATCATATCTTATTCATGATTGTTACTGCAAAACGAAGAAGCTGGCTAATAAAGCACTATTTGATTATATTAAAATCTATTATAATCGAATACGCCGTCATTCAGCCAACGGCTGGGTATCACCAGAACAATATGAACAACAATATTACTAAAACGACAAAATGATAGAGGTGGGCACTGTCTCATATTTTGGCGAGGATCAGAAATTGAAATCAGTTGACTTAACAATTTCCTAGAAAAATCATCTACTACATTCAATATTCTAAATCGACGATGATTAGCGAGCTGATCGAAGGCAAAATCAATGGGTCATCATTTATTTTTGGGAATAGGTCAGTGATGTTTTTAAAAATCATCATTTATAGCACGTTGATGTATAAATCATTATCCAAATTCTAACAAATAACCCTAGACCCAATCTTCAGAATCGCTACAATATACGCCATTAGTCATATAGCAAATACTTTTTGCTATTTTTAATCAATTAAACGGATGATGTTTTATGGCGCAATATGTTTATACCATGAACCGCGTTGGGAAGATTGTTCCCCCTAAACGCTATATTTTAAAAGATATCTCTTTAAGCTTTTTCCCTGGTGCAAAAATTGGTGTGCTGGGTTTAAATGGTGCGGGTAAATCTACTTTACTGCGCATTATGGCGGGGGTGGATACCGAAATTGAAGGTGAAGCACGACCACAGCCTGACATTAAAATTGGTTATTTACCACAAGAGCCGAAATTAGATCCTAAACAAACCGTGCGCGAGGCTGTAGAACAAGCAGTTGGTGATGCTAAACAAGCACTGGCTCGATTAGATGAAGTGTATGCTGCTTATGCCGATCCTGATGCCGATTTTGACAAATTGGCTAAAGAACAAGCTGAACTAGAAGCCATTATTCAAGCGCAAGATGCGCATAATTTAGATAACCAATTAGAACGGGCAGCCGATGCGTTGCGGTTACCCGATTGGGATGCGAAAATTGAAAATTTATCGGGTGGTGAGCGCCGACGTGTGGCTATTTGTCAGTTATTGCTGGAAAAACCTGATATGTTATTAATTGATGAGCCAACCAACCACTTAGATGCGGAATCGGTTGCATGGTTAGAACGATTTTTACATGACTACGAAGGCACGGTTGTTGCGGTAACTCACGATCGCTACTTTTTAGATAACGTAGCTGGTTGGATTTTAGAACTTGACCGTGGTGAGGGCATTCCATGGGAAGGTAACTACTCATCTTGGCTTGAACAGAAAGATCAGCGTTTAGCGCAAGAAGCCTCGACCGAATCGGCACGTCGTAAATCGATTGAAAAAGAACTTGAGTGGGTACGGCAAAATCCAAAAGGGCGCCAAGCAAAAAGCAAAGCCCGTTTAGCCCGTTTTGAAGAACTCAACAGCAACGATTACCAAAAACGTAACGAAACTAACGAACTATTTATTCCACCTGGGCAACGTTTGGGGGATAAAGTGATTGAGGTGAATAACCTCACTAAATCGTATGGCGATCGTGTGTTGATTGATAATCTGTCTTTTAGCATTCCTAAAGGGGCAATTGTTGGCATTATTGGTCCAAATGGGGCAGGTAAATCAACGCTATTTAGGATGCTATCAGGCAAAGAACAACCTGATTCAGGTACCATTACTTTAGGTGAAACTGTGCAGCTAGCCTCGGTTGATCAGTTCCGCGATAACATGGATGATAAAAAAACTGTTTGGGATGAGATCTCAAATGGTCAAGATATTATGCGTATTGGTAATTTTGAAATTCCAAGCCGTGCTTATGTTGGTCGTTTTAACTTTAAAGGTGTTGATCAGCAAAAACGAGTGGGTGAACTTTCAGGCGGTGAACGTGGACGCGTGCATTTAGCTAAATTATTGCAAGTGGGCGGTAATGTTCTGTTACTTGACGAACCGACCAATGACTTAGATGTCGAAACGCTACGTGCGCTGGAAAATGCATTATTAGAGTTTCCGGGCTGTGCCTTAGTGATTTCGCATGACCGTTGGTTTTTAGATCGTATTGCGACCCATATTTTGGATTACCAAGACGAAGGTCATGTTGAATTCTTTGAGGGTAACTTTACCGAGTACGAAGAGTGGAAAAAACGCACATTGGGTGCTGAGGCATTAGAGCCAAAACGCGCTAAATATAAACGAATCACTAAATAGCCTTAACTTGCATTCCATTCCGCTGAAATAATGTCAGCGGAATGGTTTTATCTTCTTAATATCTATCTTAAAATATTTTTTACACAGCGATGACTTAAACTAACGCCTTAGAAACTTTAATAATGTTGGCAAAGGTATCGGTTAATAAACGCGGTATGGCGTTTATTCCACGTGATTTTGCATCATCACAAATGGCAATCGCAAGATCAGGTTTTGAACTTTTATGAATCGCTTTTTGAATAATTTGATGTACAGGCAGATCAATATGCTGTGTGGTATTATAAGCAGCGAGTTTATAAACGTGGCTAAATCCATGTTTAAATAAAAAGTTTTCAATATCTCGGGCTGGTAAAACGGTTAAGTAATCATTGGGATTTTTATCGTCACCACATAGCGATTTTATGGTATCGGCATATTTTTTACCAGCCATATCTCCATCAGTTATCACATACCAATTGATGCCCATTTTATTGGCATATTTTATGAGTGGTTTTAAGCCGCACTGAGCAAACTCAATGAGCTGAACTCCTTCTGAACTCAAATGGTAACCACTTTGTTCTGCAAGCTCACGCAATAACCACACTTCGGTTTCGCCCTCGACTAATAACCAACATCGTGCAAATAAGGCGTTTGAGCGCCGGTAAAGAATATGAAAGGCAATACGACGGCTATCGCTAATACTTAATGAATGGGGAGCAATGTATTTGGAAACTATTTTATCAGGCAGACGAATTAACCGATAAAGGCTTTCTAATGGAAATAACGAAACTAAATCGCTCGAGTTTGAGGTAATAATTTTTTGCGTAGGAAAATGTTTTAACAACCGAAAACCCACCGACAAAATAATAGGATGCAGTTGGCTTTCAGGCTCTTCTAAAATCAAAATGGGCACAGAACTTTGCAAAAGTGAATTATTCCCTTTGGCATTGATGATAGAACCTAAAATACCCAATAATGCAGTGCGTAAAAAGTCGTTATCAAGCCCATCCAACACATTATTAATACGCTCAAGCGAATCCCAATCTTCACTACGTGGCGTCCCTTGTTTGGCTACTTGCTTATAATGGTAACGATGCTCTTGATCAGCAAAATAATATTCTAACAACGCTTTGGCGGCTTGCAAACCGCGGTGTAGATGATCTTGCGTTAATTGTGCTGAGTGAGCCTTTAACTGTTCAGAAAGTTGCAAAGTATAGTATTCCGATAACGGCTGATTGGTAATGGGCAGATTTTGAGGACTAATCGAATGCTTAAGTGCCATAACAGGATTGAGATCAATTAAATTGGCGATTAATGGCTCGTGATTCTCAAAAGCAAAAGGTTTACCTTGTAAATCCACCAACATGTGCTGAGTAATAATTTTATCAACTTGCTTATTAGCCGTAATTAGGTAAGTAATTCGAAATAGTTTATCTTGCTCTGAATGATAGGCAACGGGTAATAATGACTTATAGTCTAGATTATTAAGTTCATTGAGATAGGATTCACAATACGTTATTTGGATATTAATTTTATTACCATAGATTTCATTTCGGTCATGGTAAAAATCGGAATCGACAAATTGATAAAACTTATTATCAAGCGATAACAGTTGTAGCGCACTAATTAAACTCGAGCGCCCCCAACGATTTTCCCCCATGAGTACACTAGAGCCCGCATTTAATTTTAACGATAGCTGACTGATCCCCTTAAATCCTGAAATATCAATTTGTTCAATAAACATAATGTATCCTTATTGCTAAAGGTGATACTTTTCGGTGCGTTTACGAATTCGTTCTGCTTTTTTGTGCGTACTATTAATTAATTTCGATTCATCATGCAAAATGAATTTCAGAGGCTTATTAAAATAGATTTTTAAAAACAGCCAAATATCACGATCAGTTAAGCCAATTTTAGTAGATGAAAAATAAAGCCCAATTAAATCTTTATCTCGCCAGCGAGTAGGCACTTTATTGCGAGTCTGTGCTCGGTGTAAATCGATAACCGATAATTTGATTTGCTGCTGATTTTCAAATAACGGTAAATCCAGCAAAAAATGACACAAATAACAGTCACGATGATTAACACCGGCTGCATGCATTTTTGCTACCATGTTAGCTAAATAAACAATTAAAGAACGCTTTAAGTGATAGCTTGGCGGCTTAGTTAGCCACGAGTTTGTAAAATCTTCTAAACTGATTGTCGGATTAAGATCTTGAGTGATAATAAATGAATGACGAGTCAGCGGATTTAATCCTTTGCGTCCAAAAGCACGCCCATCCATGGTATTTATGCCCGCTTGCGCTAGGCGATGAATAGCCTCCCATTCTTGCTTAGCATCTAAAACGGGTAAACGTAACGAAATTAGATTTTTCACAATTTCTTTAACCGTTGTGCCACGATGAATTTTAATAAAGTAAGATTGTCCAGCAAGCTCAAAATTTAACGTTTTGCGTTGTTTAACAGCACGATAGACTTTACCCGATATTAACTCAACCTCAGCAAATGGATCTTTACCACACCACAACTTCTCAAAAGGTGATTTTAACTTAATTTCATTCATGATTATCACAACCTAAAATAATATCTGCGGCACGCTGCGCTAAATGATATAAATCCGCCGTTTTGCCATAATCTATCGCATTATTATGCCATGTTAGTAATTGATCGTGATTGGTTAGAGCATTTTGCAAAGTTTGATTGAGATTTGCTTGTACAAAAGGCTCAGCAAGTATCACTCCAGCATTTGCATCATGTATATGATAAGCATACCCTGAAATGCCTGATACAATAACCGGCACACCAGCGGCCAATCCTTCAATTAAAACCATACCTGCAGCTTCTTGCCTTGCTGGATGTAACAGTAAATTGGCTGCAAATAAAATATCGGCAATGTCATTGCGCCCCGCAAAAAATCGGACTTGCTGCTCAATACCCAGTTGTTTAGCCATTTTTTGATAAGCATCGGGTTTATCTTGTCCAACCACTAAAAAAGTGACTTTTTGCTTTAATTCGTTAGGTAAAGCTGCAATGGCGATTAACGAACGATCCACCCCTTTACGTTTAAAATCTGAGCCAATTTGCACCATCACAAAATTATGTTCATCAATTTGATTGGCTTGTCTAAAATGCTTACCTTTAGCGAGCGATTCTGGATGATATTGACGATCTTGCGCAATACCGGGCGGCAATAAGTAAAATCGTGATTGCTCAGTATCATAATACTGCACAAAATCACTGATTTGTTGTTTAGTTAAAACCATCACTTTGGTTTGACTATGTCGATTAAAAACCGCATCTTCAAAGGCTAAATAGTGTTTACAGCGTTTTGATATCTTATACCAAAAGCCCTTGTGTGACACTTTTTCAGCATAACAAGTATCACCCGCAAAATAGACATCAAGATCGGGCATTTTATTAAATCCAACTACACAATCAACAGGATTTGCTTGTAAATGCGCCTTGACCCACTGGGAATAAGATTGATTACGGCTATGATTAGATAAGCCTTTTTTAGGAACCAAAATAATATCAAAGCCAGCAGGCTTATCGCCTTGCCACGCCATCACATAAATCCGCACACGATGACCACGAGCTTGACAAGCTTTAGCAATTTGCAAAAAATCGCGTTGCAAACCACCAAAAGGGAAATATTTATAGATACAAAATGCCAGTTGCATGCAGGTTGCCTCAATATTGAAAGGGGTATTATATACTTGTTGATAAGCAAGGTGCAAAAATAGCTAGTTTTGTGAGAATTTACTTAAAAAGCATTCAGGTAGAATATTGATTTTATTGATATTTTTGTTTGTTGTTTTTTGTTAAAATTAAGCATTTACATAAGTTCAACAAAAAAAGAAATATTTCGTAAACCTTAATAAGCGAAGATAAAGATAAGTAAGTCTTCACCATTAATTAAAATCGATACTTTATTAGCCAAAAAACATTCAGGTAGAGTATTGATTTTATTTAATTTTTTCTTGTTGTTGTTTTTCAATAAAATCAATTAGTTACATAAGTTTAACCAAAAGAAGATGTGCCAATAAATCTTATTGATCAAAAATAAGTAAACCTTTACTCTTAATTAAAAGGGTTGTTTCATAGCACAAAAATAGTGAGTTAGGAAATTGATTTTATTATTTAATGAGTAAATAATCCCATACATCGCCGCTTGAAGTAAGCCCTCTAACTCCGTAAAATAAACAAAATTTTATTTTTGGTCTATTATGCAACTTCATCTTGTTGTCAATACTTTTGGCTCCGATCTTCAGCGTCGATATGGCGAAAAGATCTATAAACTGACCTTACATGGGGGATTTAGCTGCCCTAACCGCGATGGCACTATCGGCTTGGGGGGGTGTACTTTTTGTAATGTTGCCTCGATTATTGATGAGTCGATTCAAGTTAAATCAATTGCCGATCAACTTGTATCGCAAGCTCATCAAATGAAAAAATCTAAACGCTATCTTGCATACTTTCAAGCCTACACCAGTACTTATGCTGAAGTTGCAATCCTAAAAAATATGTATGAACAGGCACTAAATAGTGCTGATATTGTTGGGCTTTGTGTGGGTACTCGCCCTGATTGCGTACCGAATGAAGCACTTGATTTACTGGCAGGTTATCAATCTCAAGGTTTTGAAGTATGGTTAGAACTGGGCTTACAAACCGCTCACGATAAAACCTTGCATGATATAAATCGTGGACATACTTTTAACGATTATCATCAAACCGTACAAAAAGCTCGTAATCTTGGTATTAAAGTGTGCACTCACTTAATTATTGGCTTACCCAAAGAAACCAAACAAGATAATTTAATCACGCTTGAACGTGTATTAAATAGTGGTGTTGATGGCTTAAAATTGCACCCTTTGCATATTGTTGATGGCAGTATTATGGCAAAAGCATGGCGAGCTGGGCGTCTTGGCGTTTTATCATTAGATCAATATGTCGATATTGCTGGCGATATCATCAGGCAAACGCCCGCCAATATTTTATATCATCGCATTTCAGCTAACGCTAGAAAGCCAACCTTGCTAGCGCCAGATTGGTGCGAAAACCACTGGCAATCAATGAACGCAGTCGATCATAATTTGCGCCAATTTGGCGCCCAAGGTAGCGCGATTGGCGATCGTTATTGTTTTAAGTTGTAGTAGCTTTTTTGAACGGTACTACAAAGCAGGTAAAATAATCATAACATCATAATTTAAATTAAATTAAAAGGATTTTAGGTCGATTATGAAACTTGTTTCATTTATCTATTTGTTTTTTTACTATGTTTGATTAATTTATTTTCAACCTCTCATTACGAATGGATGTTAGAATCAGGCGATATCGACTACCTGTGTCAACTTCCTTCGGGTGGACGATATACTGCCGAACCTATAGTCTTTTTAATTCCCAGTATTTGTCTGTTATTATTAATAAAAAAATAAGATATGCATACCTCTTGATAGCAATCGTGTATCTTTTATGGTCTTTTTGGGACGTTATAATTGGTGTTAACAGCTTAAAACATCCTAAAACTACTTCACCTAAATCCACAATAAACCCAAAAACATTATAAATAATTTGTTTTATTAAAAATATTTGTATTAAAACTTTAATAAAATCAATTCTATATTTGAGTGTTTTTTGACTTTTTAATGCAGTATTCAAAGTTTTCATCAAAAGCCTAATCAAAGCTACCTTCGGCTTCATATTATTGATAATGCTCACCTTCTTAAGGCCATTTTTACTCGTCCATTTAATATAAATATTTTTTATAACTCCAAAAAAAGATTGAAATCACACGCTGATTAAGTAAGGATTATTGACTGTGATGTTTTTTATACCACATTGTGTATACACACATTGTGCAACCATGCCTTTAAGGCGGATGCAATGAACTATAAGGAGTCAACATGTTTAGTAAAGATATGACTATTGCCGAGTATGATAAGGAATTGTGGGATGCCATTAAAGGCGAAGAGCAGCGTCAAGAAGATCATCTTGAGCTGATCGCATCAGAAAATTATACCAGTCCACGTGTAATGCAGGCGCAAGGCTCACAACTCACCAATAAATATGCCGAAGGTTATCCAGGCAAACGTTATTATGGTGGTTGTGAATATGTTGATATTGTTGAAAAATTAGCAATTGAACGTGCTAAGGCTTTATTTGGCGCCGATTATGCTAATGTGCAACCGCATTCAGGTTCGCAGGCTAATTTTGCGGTTTATATGGCGCTGTTAAAAACCGGCGATACTGTTTTAGGTATGAATTTGTCTGAAGGAGGTCATTTAACTCATGGTTCGCCGGTCAGCTTTTCAGGCAAGCTTTATAATGTGGTTGCTTATGGGGTTGATGATTTTGGACGTATTGATTATGGCAAGTTAGCTACAATAGCTCAAGAATCTAAGCCAAAAATGATTATTGGTGGGTTTTCGGCCTATTCTGGCGTGGTTGATTGGAAGCGTATGCGCGAAATTGCTGATAGTGTGGGGGCTTACTTATTTGTGGATATGGCGCATGTAGCAGGTTTGGTTGCTGCAGGTGTTTATCCAAATCCAGTGCCTTATGCACACGTTGTGACTACAACAACTCATAAAACCTTAGGAGGACCACGTGGGGGATTGATTTTAGCTAAAGATGGCAGTGAAGAATTATATAAAAAGTTAAATTCGGCTGTCTTTCCGGGATCCCAAGGTGGACCTTTAATGCATGTGATTGCGGCTAAAGCGGTGGCATTAAAAGAAGCAATGGAACCAGCTTATAAAGAATATCAACAGCAAGTGGTTAAAAATGCCAAAACGATGGTTGAAGTGATTGTACAACGTGGTTATAAAGTCGTTTCTGGCGAAACACACAACCACCTATTTTTAATTGATTTAGTTGATAAAAATATTACAGGTAAAGAAGCCGATGCCGCTTTGGGGAGTGCCAATATTACTGTCAATAAAAATAGTGTGCCTAAAGATCCACAAAGCCCATTTGTGACATCTGGCGTGCGTATTGGTACGCCGGCTATTACTCGTCGAGGCTTTAAAGAAGCTGAGTCCCGTGATTTGGCAAATTGGATTTGTGATGTTTTAGATAATATTGATGATGAACAAGCCATTCAAGCGGTAAAAGACAAAGTTTTAGCTATTTGTCGCCGCTTACCCGTTTATCAGCATTAACAACTAGCTAATTTCGCCGATGATTGTCGGCGAAATTTTATAGTGTCGGCTTGTTTTATACAACGATTTTTATTCGTTAATATTTGTATGGGTATTATTTTGCGTTTGTTCTTGCTTTTGGGGTTCGATATAGCGATCAAAACAACCTTCATGCCATAACCAGCCTATTGTTGCTCCAACACCCAGTAAAATAGCTAACCAAAATATGGCGATCAATTTTTTGTGACGTTGTTTCATTGGATCATGCAAATTACGTTTTGCGTTTGTTGGTAGTTCGGCTTTGCTGGTCAGTAAGCCACCTAGCATTAAGTTGATTTTAACTTGCCCGTTAATTGCCCAACCTGATGCCTCAAGCAGTGGACCAAGGGTTCTTCGGCGTAATTTTAACCATGCTAAAATCACAGAAGGGCCAGAAATAATCAGGAATAATCCAACAAAAAACAAAGGGAATTGCCACCAAGTGAGCGAAAAAATTGCTTGGAAAATTGAAGCTAATGCCGTGCCGATTGCACCAACGGCCAAACCGATTGCCGCAAAAATTCCGACGCTTTTGCCAATATCAAATTTATTGGCTGGGTTTTGTAGTGCCTGTTCACTCGATTTTTCAACATCGGCATCTTTGCTGCTTGCCCATTTGTTAATTTGTTCGGTAATACAGCGCCCAATCCGCTGATAAGGTGCTAAAATCGCTTGCTGAATGCTAATTGGCTTAGTGATTATTTTTACAACATTAGCATCCCAATCGTTCCCGTCATTGTCGATAAACACACCATTGCGACCTTCAATTAATAAATCACCTTGTCCGGCTGTCATTGCTGCAGCAATCAGCAGTTTTTGTCCATGCCGTGTACATTCACAATAAAGTAAACAAAGTTCAGAATAATCTGCCATGGTTGCGTGTTTGGCAATATTGTCGACTGCAACGCAAAGGGTTGCACAGCGGCCATCTATATAAAGATTACCCAGTTGAAATGCAGATCGAGTTTTTGGCGAGAAGAAGTCCGCAAAAGAAACAAAGTTAACTAGTAAGCGGTAAAGATGTTTGTGAAACAGGACTAATTTTTCTAACACTAGCACGTCAGATGCGGATATTGGCGTTTTATTATCTTGTTCAACCATTTGCTTAAATTCGTTCAGTAAATCATCGTTAGCTAGATCCGTAATGACGCTATTTGGCATATCTTCTATACTAGTCGAAGGTTCAATTTCAACAGGTAATTGTACCATTTCTGGCTTAGCGCTAATAAGTGTGGAGTAAGCTTGCAAGCTTTGTTGAATATTTTGCCATTCTTGCTGTGTTAGTTGATCGGGATTGGATAAAGATGATTCCACTAAAGTTTTCAATCGGCTGATTTTAGCTTTCCAAAGTGGATTAAGACCATTGACGAGATCAAGCGCATTGGTTGTGTCGATTTTTGATAGCGGTAATTCGGCTAAGGCTTCATCAGACAGTAATCCGTTTTGTGTTGGTACAATATATTTTTCGTCGACGTTGAGTGCAGTTTGCGCTTGTGGAGCGTACTGTGCTAGTTCGATGCGTAAAAAATAATCATCAATTTTGGGTTTTAATAGCTGGATTAATTTCCAAATTTCGGCGGTATTTTCCCCAAATGGGGTTTGCGTATTACTTATTTTGGTTTGCCATTGCAACCACGTTTTTAGGTTGTCAACAAAGGTGGTGGCTATGTTTAAATCAATGCCATCTTGTCCACTCATATCTTTTTGCGCCCCTGTGGTTTTGATTGCCGTTTGAATAAACGTTTGCATGTCGGGCGATAATTCAGTTGATGCAGGAAAGATTAAATCACCATTGTAAAGTTTGTCAGCATTGATTTTTATACACTGCTGTATGTCATCTTGCGTTAAGTAATCCACGTTGCTTTTATTCAAGCTAGCTAAAATGCTATGTGCAGTGACAGAGAGTTTTTTTCCTTGTGGTGTCGATGTGTTGATTTGTGATAACGGTAGCGT
The DNA here is from genome assembly GCF_001690495.1 of Gilliamella sp. App4-10. Classification (GTDB taxonomy): domain Bacteria; phylum Pseudomonadota; class Gammaproteobacteria; order Enterobacterales; family Orbaceae; genus Gilliamella; species Gilliamella apicola_G. The sequence continues at coordinate 439,271 of NZ_LZGS01000035.1, read as the reverse complement.
TTCACTCGTTTTTAAAATGCTATCAAATGAGATGATTTTATCTTGAGTCCAACTAATGGCATCTAAAATATCAGGTATGCGAATACGTCCATCGTTGTCAGAATCAAGTAGGGCTAAGGTTCGCTTATCAAAATCTAAGCCTGTTGTTGGGCAACTTAGGGCAACCCATAATTTAGGATCTAAATCCGGTAAATTGATAATGTCATTGGCACTTTTAAATACAACTTGATCAAGTCCACCGACACGTTGAAATGTCCACATATGGCTCATAATAATCTCCGCACAGAAATCTAATAATATCTTTGTAAATTAATATAACAGTATTTGTTTTTTTTTATAGAATAGAACGGTAATTTCTAATATTTGTAAGACCTATTGATGTATCTTTGGTTTTTGATTTAGTTGCCTTTGGTAACTTTATGATAGAATAATGTCTTATTACTTAATATCCAAATAAAAATCACCAATATGTCATTAATTAATCTTACCAATGCTTATCTTTCATTTAGTGATGCACCATTGCTCGATCATATTGATATGTCTATTGAGCCAAACGAGCGTGTTTGTCTTGTTGGTCGCAATGGTGCCGGCAAATCAACGTTACTTAAAGTGTTAAATAAAGAAGTACCATTAGATGAAGGGCAAATTATTTATGAAAATAATGTGATTGTTTCACGCTTACAGCAAGATCCCCCTCGCGATGTGCAAGGCAATGTGTTTGACTTTGTGGCAGAAGGATTACATGAGCAAGCACAGTTATTACGAGATTATTATGATTTAATCCATCGGGTTGAGCACGATCCTTGCGAAAGTAATTTGGCTAAATTAGCAAAAATGCAAGAGCAGTTAGATCATCAAAATGGCTGGCAATTAGATAGTCGTATTCGTAATGTTATTTCGTCGTTGTCGCTTGACGGTGATGCCTTGTTATCTTCGCTATCTGGTGGCTGGCTGCGTAAAGCTGCTTTAGCTAAAGCGTTGGTTTGTCAGCCATCGGTTTTATTGCTCGATGAACCAACAAACCATTTAGATATTCAAACCATAAAATGGTTGGAAGAGTTTTTGAAAAGCTTCAATGGCAGTATTGTGTTTATTTCTCATGATCGTTCGTTTATTCGCCAAATGGCAACGCGTATTATTGATTTAGATCGGGGTAAAATTGCCTCTTGGAGCGGTAATTACGATAATTATTTACTTGGTAAAGAAGAAGCACTGCGCGTTGAAGAATTGCAAAATGCTGAATTTGATAAAAAATTGGCTCAAGAAGAGGTCTGGATCCGCCAAGGTATTAAAGCACGCCGTACACGTAATGAAGGGCGAGTGCGAGCATTAAAAGCAATGCGCCAAGAGTATAGCGAGCGTCGCCAAGTGATGGGTAGTGCCAAAATGCAAATTGAAGAGGCATTACGTTCAGGAAAAATCGTTTTTGAGCTTGAAAATGTGTCCTATCAGATTGAAGATAAGCTGCTAGTTAATGATTTTACTGTGCAAGTATTGCGTGGTGATAAAATTGCCCTGATTGGTCCTAATGGTATTGGTAAAACGACTTTGTTAAAACTGATGTTAGGTAATTTAACACCAACCTCAGGTAGCGTGCATTGCGGTACCAAGCTTGAAGTGGCTTATTTTGATCAATATCGGTTAGAGCTCGATCCTGAAAAAACCGTGATGGATAATTTAGCCGAAGGTAAACAAGAGGTGATGGTGAATGGACGATCACGTCATGTGCTTGGTTATTTGCAAGATTTTTTATTTCCGCCAAAACGCGCCAGAACACCTGTTCGTGCATTATCAGGTGGGGAGCGTAACCGCTTATTGTTGGCTAAACTATTTTTAAAACCTAGCAATTTATTAATACTTGACGAACCGACTAATGATCTTGATATTGAAACGTTGGAATTGTTAGAAGAGTTGGTTAATGATTATCAGGGAACGGTCTTATTGGTTAGCCATGATAGACAATTTGTTGATAATGTCGTTACCCAATGTTGGTTTTTTGAGGATAAAGGGCATATTGGTATTTATGCAGGAGGTTATGCTGATGCATTGCAACAACAGCAACAGGCACAACCGGTTAAAGTATCGGCAGTGAATAATGTTAAACAGCCCAAAAAAGCGTTAAGCACGTCGAATAATAAAAGCAATGAGATAACCAATAAAAAGAAGGTTAAGCTGAGTTATAATGAGCAACGAGAGTTAGCACAATTACCAAGCAAAATAGAACAATTAGAATTAGCAATTGCCGATTTACAAGCACAAATTAGCCAAAGTGATTTTTTTAATCAGCCACACGAAGTCACGAGTCCAATCTTACAAACTTTGACCGATAAAGAAGCCGAATTAGAATCTGCTTTCGAACGTTGGGAACAGTTAGAGTCTTTAAGTAAATCATAAGAAAGGCTGGGCTTTCAGCATTATTTATTCGGGTTATAAAATAAATAATGCTGTTTTTGGGCTTTTAGATTTTTATAAAATGGTTTTATTGTTCCACAACTTTCTAGAATAAAGACAGAAAAATAATAACGCAATGAGGACAAAAATCGCACCAACAAAACCAATATCACCAATTGAAAGTAGAATTAATACTTTACTGCCTATAAACGCCCCGCCTCCTATACCAATATTGTAAATACCTGAATAAACAGATGTGGCAATATCGGTTGCATCGGGCGCTGCATCGATAACTTTGCTTTGCATAACCATGCCAATAATGGTTATGGAAAGCCCCCAGATTAGACATTGAATGATTGCGGTATAAAGCGTGAATGAGCATACATAAAGCGATAATAAGCAAGTGATCAATGACAACATTGGGATCACTAAAATAGCGGTTGGATTTTTTTCGGCGTATCTTGCAAAAATAACGCTGCCAATCATGCCAGAAAAACCTATGACTAATAATAAAGTGACGATAACACTTTGATTAAATCCGCCAATATCTTTCATAAATGGCGTAATATAGGTATAAGCCGTGAAGTGGCCGGCAATAATAATGGCTATTAATAGATAAATGTTTAGCAGTATTGGGCGTTTTAATACATTCGGAATATTTTTGACAGAAATAATATTCATGCTTGGCACAGCAGGTAGCAAGTAAAGCAGTAATATCATCACGCAAAAAGCGATAAAGGCAATACATAAAAAAGTCACTCGCCAGCCGACAAGTTGCCCAATAATGGTACCAATTGGAATACCTAATATGGTTGCCATTGATACGCCAATAACAATAAAGCCCATGGCTTTAGCTTTTTTTCCATTAGGCGCTAACCGAACGGCAAGTGGTGTTGTAATTGCCCAAAATACTGCATGAGCACAAGCAATACCAATTCTTGCTATCATTAAGCTGCAAAAATTCCATGCAAATCCAGCTAAAATATGACTACCAATAAATAAGAAAAATAGGAAGATAAGCAGCTTTCTTCGTTCCATTTTTGACGTTAATACCGTCAATGGCAATGATAATAACGAAACAGCCCATGCATAAATGGTGAGTAATAATCCTGCATGAGCGACATCCATTGAAAAGCTTTCAGCAATATTGGGTAATAGCCCGACAGGTACAAATTCCGTTGTATTAAAAATAAATGCTGCAAATGCAAGGCAAAGAATTGATGACCAAATGCGAGATCGGGTAATACTATTGTTCATGATTAAGATTATGAGAGGAAGATTAGGTTGTTTTTGATTATAACTGAATATTTTTGTCTATTAAATAGCTACTGTGAATTAATCTAACAGTAAATCGCCACCACTATAGGTAATGGCTGGCGATATATATCATTGCTGCAATTTATGCTAATGCTTTAGCAGCCGCTAGAGCTTTGTCATAATCAGGTTCAGATGACGTTTCTTTAACATATTCCACATAAACAACTTTGTCATTTTTATCAATAACAAATACGGCACGAGAAAGTAAACGTAATTCTTCAATAACAGTGCCATATTTTAAACCAAAATCAAGGTCTTTATGATCTGACGTCACTTTAACGGCATCAATGCCTTCGGCAGCACAATAGCGATTTAATGCAAAAGGTAAATCAACGCTAATTGAAAATATTACCGTATCGGTTAATTTTGCCGCTTCGACATTAAAACGGTGGACTTGAGCACTACATACCGAAGTATCAATAGATGGCACCGAATTAATAATTCTGATTTTACCTTTAAAATCGGATAATTTAATGGGCTTCATTGCTAAATCTTGCACGATAAAATCAGGTGCCATATCGCCAACGTTGATTTTGGAACCTAATAAAGTAATAGGGGCTCCGCGCATAGTAACTTCATTAACTCTTTTTTGCATAATTGCTTCCTTAGTTTTGTGACAAGTCACGTTGTTTCGGTGGAGTAAACTTACTTGAGGTTTTACAGCTTTATTTACTATAAATCTAGCATGATTCGGCTGTCATACTCATATTATGCTAGATGTGATGATTTATCCAATGAATAACATTTTTAATTACTCAATTTTGTGAAAATGATAATTCAAAAAATTTCAATACAAATAAATGTGATAGTTATCACATATAAAAAAATCGTTTGTTTATTAATAAAAGAATTATATTTATGATTGACTAGCTATTAATTAGCTAATGTTGTTAAGTAACCACATTGATATACTTATAATAAAATATTTATTGGCAATATTATAAGGCAATTTATCTATTTTAAATAACTGAGTTGATTATCATGAGTTGTTGGATATCGAGAGTGATAATGCTTTTTAATAAGGAAACTTATATGCAAAAAATTTTCGTAAACAGTATTATTATGTGTTCTTTAATATGTACAAGTGTATATGCCAGTAATATTAAAGATGTGACATCTGATCCACAAGATTTTTACCTTAAAGAAGATCAAGCGCCTAATAGTTTGTTTTTATTACCTCCGCCTCCTTCTTTTAATAGTATTGATTTCCTTAGGGACAAAGCAATGTACGATTGGGGAAAGTCAGTTCGTAATTCTGAACGAGGGTATCAAGCTTATTTAGATGCTGATTCTAGTAAGGATAATGTTACTAAACAGTTCTCACTTTCGTTTGGTTTTGATATTTCTGCAATTAACACCCCCGAGATTTATAAACTTATTACAACCATGAAAGAAGATGCTGGTGACCTGGCGACGCGTTCCGCTAAAAATTATTATAAACGAATGAGACCATATGCCTTTTTTCACGAACCAACTTGTCGACCAGAAGATGAAAAAACATTATCAACCAATGGTTCTTATCCATCAGGTCATACCACAATGGGATTTGCTATTTCGCTAGTACTTGCTGAAATCAATCCTGAGAGACAAAATGAAATTCTTAAGCGTGGTTATGAAATAGGTGAAAGTCGGGTAATTTGTGGTTATCATTGGCAAAGTGATGTCGATGCAGCAAAAGTTATGGCCGCAGCTGTTGTGGCTCAACTACATACAAATTCGGAGTTTAGTCAACAACTAGCTAAAGCAAAGATAGAGTTTAGTCATTTAAAATAGTAGATACTAGGTGATCTCATTGATTATTATGTGTTGAAAAACGCCTGATTGTTTACATTTTATTATTAATAATTTTACAAATTCAATCTTAATATATTGGCTGATGATAGTTAGCAGCCAATATATCGATTTTTAATTTACATGGTTTTAAACGAGATATCAGGTAAAATTGTTTCGCCTTGCCAATAGAGTTCACTGGCAATACGCCCTGCAATTTGGCAATAAAGTTGGGTAAATTCGCTATCAGGGTGGCTAATAACGGTAGGTTGCCCGGTATCAAGGTCTTGGCGTAACATTTTATGAAGAGGGACTTGCCCAAGTAATTTTGTTTGATATTGCTCAGCTAAACGCTGTGCTCCCCCTTCGCCAAAAATAGCTTCGTGATGACCACAATTTTCACAAATATGATAGCTCATATTTTCAATAATACCTAGCGTTGGGATGTTGACTTTATTAAACATGGCCATGCCTTTTTTGGCATCCATTAATGCGATGTCTTGTGGTGTACTGACAATGATTGCTGCCGTTACAGGAATACTTTGCGCCAGGGTTAATTGAATGTCCCCTGTGCCTGGAGGCATATCAATAACAAGATAGTCGAGTTCAGGCCAAAGCGTGTCTTGCAAAATTTGCAATAGCGCTTTGCTTGCCATGGGCCCACGCCATACCATGGCTCCATCGGAGTCAACTAAATAGCCAATAGAATTACTTGCAAGCCCATATGCTAGGATGGGAGTCATATGCTTATTGTCTGGTGTCAGCGGGCGTTCTTTTTCTGTGCCTAGCATGGTGGGAATTGAAGGTCCATAAATATCCGCATCTAAAACCCCTACTTTTGCGCCTTGTTTTTGTAAAGCTAGTGCAAGATTGACGGCTGTTGATGATTTGCCCACGCCACCTTTGCCTGAACTTATGGCGATAATATTTTTTATATTGTTAATGGCATGTTGGTCATTAGCGCGTTTTAATGTGGCAATTTTATATTCAATGTGCCAGTCAACGTTGTTAATGCCGTTAAGCTTAAGTAATTTTGGGGTGGTTATTTTTTTTAACTCGTCAAAAGCGTTTTGCCAAGCAAAGGGCATGGCTAAGTTGATGGATAAATGCTGATTAACTATTTCGCATTTTTTTATTACGCCAAGTTCAAGTAAATTTTTTTGTAGGGTTGCATGAGTAAAATTCTCAAGAATCTTTTTTACTTCAATGTTCATTGCTGTTATCTCTTTATGCATTAATATTTATACTTGGTTCATTTTTAATACTCCTCCTTAAAAAGGTGTAAAAAGTATAATATTTTACATTCTTCAAAAAGGATTATTTGCCATTGGCAAAGTGAATCGAGTATAGAAATTTCATCAAATTATGGCATAAATCTAGCGATAATCCCACGATTGATGTACTATTTCTGCCATTATGTAAAAAAGGGTAATAAATCAACATGACAACTCAACGCAAAATATTGGTGACTTGTGCATTGCCTTATGCCAATGGTGCAATTCACTTAGGTCATATGCTTGAACATATTCAAGCTGATGTATGGGTACGTTATCAACGCATGCGTGGTAATGAGATCTATTTTATTTGTGCCGATGATGCGCATGGTACGCCAATTATGCTCAAAGCACAGCAACTAGGAATTACGCCTGAACAGATGATTAGTGACGTGAAAACTGAGCATCAACGTGATTTTGCTGGCTTTAATATTAGTTATGATAATTACCATTCAACTCATAGCTCAGAAAATCGTGAAATATCAGAGCAAATTTATAAGCGCTTAAAAGCCAATGGTTATATTAAAACCAAAGTCATTTCACAGCTATTTGATCCTGAAAAACAGATGTTTTTACCTGATCGCTTTGTAAAAGGTACTTGTCCACATTGTAAAGCGCCAGATCAATACGGCGATAACTGTGAAGTGTGTAGTGCAACTTACAATCCGATTGATTTAATTAATCCGAAGTCTGTGGTTTCAGGGGCGACGCCAATTTTAAAAGAGTCAGAACATTTCTTTTTCGATCTGCCGGCTTTTTCAACTATGTTACAAGAGTGGATTCACTCAGGGACACTACAAGATCAAGTCGCTAATAAAATGCAAGAGTGGTTTGAATCAGGCTTACAGCCTTGGGATATTAGCCGTGATGCCCCTTATTTTGGTTTTGAAATCCCCGATGCTCCTGGTAAGTATTTTTACGTTTGGCTAGATGCGCCAATTGGTTATATGGGATCTTTCTTAAATTACTGTAATAAACAAAATAAACCAATTTTTGATGAATTTTGGAACAAAAATTCAAATACAGAGCTGTATCACTTCATTGGTAAAGATATTGTTTATTTTCACAGCTTATTTTGGCCAGCTATGCTTGAAGGTAGCGAATATCGCAAGCCTTCCAATATTTTTGTACATGGCTATGTGACTGTTGATGGTGCAAAAATGTCTAAATCACGCGGTACTTTTATTCAAGCAAGTACCTATCTAAAACATTTAGATCCTGATTGTTTACGTTATTATTATGCGGCTAAATTGTCGTCACATATTGATGATATTGACTTAAATTTAGAAGACTTTGTTCAACGTGTAAATAGCGATTTAGTCAATAAAGTGGTAAATATTGCTTCGCGTTCGGCAGGGTTTATTTATAAACGCTTTGACGGCAAATTATCAGAAAAAGTGGCTGAGCCAGAACTTTATGCGTTATTTGTAGAAAAAGCAAAAGTCATTGCTGATTATTTTGAACAACGTGAATCAGGTAAGGCTATTCGTGAAATCATGGCACTCGCTGATGAAGCCAATCGTTATATTGACGAAAAAGCGCCATGGGTGGTTGCCAAACAAGCGGGGCAAGATCAAGCATTGCAAGATATTTGCTCAATGGGTATTTACTTATTCCGCATTTTAATGACTTACTTAAAGCCGATTGTACCGTCATTAGCAGAGCGAACAGAAGCATTTTTAAATAGCAAATTAGAGTGGGATACTATTGCCAATGCATTAACTAGCCATAAGATTAACCAGTTTAAAGCCCTATTTAATCGTATTGATATGGATAAAATTACTGCCATGATTGAAGAAACAAAAGAACAAGCTGCCCTAGCAACACCAGCTAAAACAAATGTTGCTGAACCTATTGCCGATACAATTAATTTTGACGATTTTGCCAAAGTTGATATGCGTGTTGCTTTAATTAAACATGCCTGTTTTGTTGAAGGTTCCGATAAATTACTCCAGTTGACGCTTGATATTGGTGATGAAACCCGTAATGTGTTTTCAGGCATCAAACAATTTTATCCTGATCCAGAAGTACTAATTGGGCGTTTAACCATTATGATTGCCAATTTAGCGCCTCGTAAAATGCGATTTGGTGTTTCAGAAGGTATGGTGCTTTGTGCCAGTGGTAAAGATGATGGCGACGGTGTGTACTTGTTATCGCCAGATAGTGGCGCTAAACCGGGCATGCGCATTTCGTAATTGATATCTTTATTATAAAAACTGCATCTTAACAAGTTAATATACTTGTTAAGATGTTTCAGGAAATTATGCGTTTCAGTATAAAATTTGCTTATTTGATAAATAATTGTAGCGTTTGTTTTTTAGAGTTGTTTTTCTATTATAAGTGTTTAGCTAACCAACTATCATGTAACCATTTTTGAGTTTGCCTTCCTGCTCGAATAAAATCCCAGTCAATATCTCTTTCAAAAACCATTACTGTTTGATCAGGTCCTATAATAGTCCAAAAATAGAGGCCAGTATTTAAATCACGGCATTTGACTTTCATTCCAGTTAGTGTGTTTTTTTTGCCATCAACAATAATAGTTTCGTTATGGGTATTGATCCAATTATTATTATAGTTTTCTAATAAATCTGGTGCATAGTCTTTAAGAAAATTTAGAGTAATTTGTAATGCGATTTCTTTGGAAACTTGTTGGCTAGAAGACTGATATTTAGGTAGTAATCTTACTAATCCTTGTAAATTTTTAGTAGTATCATTTATTAATAATGAAACATGTTGTTGTTCAAGATGTATGCTTTCATTGGGTTCAAAACGATAAAGAGTGACAGGCTGTTTATTGTGGAGTCCTTGTTTAGTTAATACAAAATTAAAATCGCGTTCTGCATTTTGTAATAACTTTTGAAAATTTGGTTCAAGTATGTTTTTTGCTTGTTGTATTTGCGTTGAGTTCATAGTGGGTTCCTTTATTGTACTCATTTCTTCGGCGTAACAAGTTGAATTTAAAAAACTTGTTATAATTATTAAGCTAATAAATATTTTTTTCATTATAAAAACCTTAATGGTAATTTCTTTTATTTAACATTAGTTGCAATGCACAAATAAATAGGAAAAGGGTGACGAGTAAAATTAAAGTATTTGTTTCAAAAATGGTTGGTAAAAAGGCGCCTACACTCGCACCAATAAATAAAACACAGGTGTATAGCGATATGGCAATGCCACGACTTTCAGCTTCAGATTCGATTGTAATACATGTAATCATTGATGGAATGGCATAGGCTAGTCCAAAAATAAATATAAAATGGATAATAAATAAAAAACTAACAAAATTTAATTGGTCATTAATATAAAAACAGTGAATTAATAACGAAATGCTCATTAGGCATAATGCCATGAATAATACGTATAATGGTTTGATTAGCTTAAATATATAACCAGCTGTTAGACTAAATAATATAGCAATAATGCTTATATTACGTAGTGTTGGTACATAAATGATTAATGAGCTATGGTGTAATATTGAATAAAGACTAACGAAACTAAGTAAAACAAAGAGCGAACAACAATAGATAGGAAATAATTTTTTATTAAACAAAATATTGGGAAGTTTACTAAAAATTGAAGTTATTGTTGTTTTTTGGGGTGTTGGTTTTTTTCTATTGCTTTTTGAACTGTTGAAATAAAAGCATACAGCGCCTAATGCGTAAATAATACCTAAAAACCACATAGACTTATGCAGTGAATCAACAATCATTATTGAACCAAACCATTGCCCAATGGTTGTTGCGAGTAGAAACGCACAACTAATAATTGAGATTGCTTTAGATTTTGTTGCATCAGCAAGGTTGACCGAAATCCACGCTAATGCAACAGGTGGAAATGAGGCTGCACAAAAGCCTTGGATGGAACGTGCTAGCAATAATAAATAATAACCACTTATCAATGGAATGATAAAAGTGATTAATGCTAAAAGTAGTAAGCCTATTGCTAAAGTAAAATCTTTGCCTATTTTATCCGATAAAATTCCCCAAATAATTAGTCCAATCGCGTAAAAAATACCAAACACACTTGTCAATAAGCTGACATTACTTGGTGTGCTACCTTTGATAAAAATTAGTAAATTTTCTGGAATGGGTAAAAAAATGTATAGAAGGGTAACAACAGCAAGTGCTATAAAAGGAATTAATGTTGTTCCTACGATTAACTTATATTTCATTGATGAGTCCTTTAAGTTTTATTGTTGTATTTAAACTACAACAATTGGAGTATATATCCATTATGGTTTTTAAATCAACATAATTTGTTGTACAATATAATTTAATCGATAAAATATAAAAAAATAAACGATGAAAAAGGTTTTATTATGGAAGATATCTCTGCTAAAAATTCATATGATGACTTTTTATCAACCGTGATTGTTGGTATTGGAGAGGTTTCTGAGATGACAAAAATTCCAGTTAGAAAATTACGATATTGGGAAGAAAAAGGCATCATTAAAACGGTTGATCCACAATCTAAGTCTCGTCAATTTGATTTAGCGAATATAAAAAAAATTGTTTTAATTCAAGAATTGATGGAAGATGGATATTCATTGGATGGTGCAGCCAAAAAAGTTGAAGATAGAATTGCAAAAATAGAATCGTTAATGAATCTAATTCAAATGTAATTGTGTGTATATTGGTTTTTATATTGTAATAATATTAATTCAAGTTCTATTCATTAATTAGTTTTATAATTTATTTTCAATATGGGTATTTTATTATTTTGCTTATTAATTGTTGACTTTATTAAGTTTCTTATTGATAGGTTTTTATTAATAAGCATTTTTTGGGATAAACAGATAAAACCGATATTTAATGTTACATTAAACCATTAGCTCAAGGCAAATCGTTTGTTGAAGTTGATGGTGTTTGCTATGATGAAAAACTAGAGGCTAGTATTTAGAAATGGCCTTCAGTTATGATGACTGCTATATTTTAATTTTTGTGACGGAAGAGGGTAGTCCTTGGGAAGAAGTTTTATTCATCTATTTACTTGATTCAAAAAACTACAATAAAAAACCTTCCCTTTTACATTTAGGAACCTATTTCATATCTACCCCCAATTTCATTTAAACACCATTTTTTGATCGAAGTAAATAAAACTTCACTTTAAATCAATATGCTATGTGTCTCTATTTATCCTGAAATTTGGCAATCAAAATAACGACTGCCAAAGCTCTATTTTGTTAAAAATCATATTTTGCTGTTTGATTTAACATTGCATGTAAATTCGTTATTGCATTATTTTTGATTTTCTGACGGATTTCCTGAATAAGGAAATATGCTGTCTTTTAGTGAAAAAGAGAAATCTTTTGTATTAATTTCACCAATAACTTTGTTGCTATCGTATAAAGCTAGTAGAAAATCGGCCATTTGCTTTGCTGTATGGTACTTGGTAAAACTTGCATCGTAGTTGTATTCACTGACATTATTGGCTTTTTCACCAAATTCTGTTTTTGTTGCAGCGGGAGCCAATACCTTTGCTGTTAATTGGGCGTTAGCTTGCTTTAATTCCTGTGCTAGCCCTTCGGTAAAGGCATTGACATAGAATTTTGTTGCGCAATAGGTTACCGCATTAGGAACGATCGTATATCCACCACGGGAGGAGATGTTTATTAGTTGTGTCCCAGATTCATTTTGATATTTTCGTACATACAGTGTTGAAAAAATTGTTAGGACTTCAATATTTAAATGAAGCATTGTTTCGATTTTTCCTAAATCTTGATCGCTAACACTGCCGTAATGACCAAGACCGGCATTATTAATCCATGTTTCAATAAAATAGTTGTCTAAATCATTAAAAAGAGAATAAGCGTTGGTTGGTTGTGATAAATCACAAAGTTTTATAATTACTTCTAATGCTGGGGCAATTTTTGCAATTTCTTGTTGTAAAAGTGCCAAATTTTCTTGTCTTCTTGCAATAACAATAAGGTTTTTATTTCGTTTTGCAAAAGCAATAGCTGTTGCATAACCTATGCCTGAACTTGCGCCGGTTATGACGGTATATTTTTTATGTGTATTGGTCATTTTTATTTCCTCTAATATTTCAAATATCTGTATTTAATTAAAATCATTCAACCTATTGAATATATGATAAATGTAACTTTATGCTGCTAGAAGGATGGGGCTCATTTTGAGTCTTTTATATTTTTTATTGATTATTTGTTTGCCATGAATTATGTGTATTTTAACTTCTTTAGAGGCTTGAGCTAAGTCATCTTCTGCTATAGGAATTGCTCTTCTATCTGATTTATCATTGGGCTTTGCATCTTTAATAACATCTTTTGCGGGAATTGCATTAACAACTTTAACTACTCTAGATTTATCAAGATGTTTAGCGACTAACTCGCGGGTTGTTGTTTCATGATTATCTAATTGTCCTAAATGACCATCGCGGGCAGGATAATAGTTAGTGGCATCAAGTGCTATTTTTCCGCTGAGTAGCTCTGCTGGTAATTGTGTATAATTGATAAAAGGAATAGCAACGAGAATTATATCACCAAATTTAATGGCTTCTTCTTGGCTCCCAATTTGGCAGTTTAAGCGTGTGGCTATGCTAAATAACGTCTTTTTATCTCTAGAATTACTTAGCATAACTTGATAACCTGCGCGCATAAATAATGTTGTGTAGGCTTGACTTACAAATCCTGCCCTTATAATGCCGATTTTTCCCATATATTTACTCTGTTTTTATTTGTTTACTTGATTTGCGTTATAGTATTTATAAAATAAAAGATGGTAAATGGCTTTAAAATTGTTTTATTAACAACTGGAGATTGGTAATATGGATCTTTTTAGAAGTATGAAGGCTTTTGTATTGACTGTGAAGACAGGTTCATTTGCATCGGCATCTATCTCATTAAATACCTCTCCACAAATGGTTGCGAAATATATTCTTTTTTTAGAAACGCAATTAGGGTTAAAGTTACTTAATCGAACAACACGTTCACAAAATCTTACCGAATTTGGTAAGCAGTATTATGAGCGCTGTGTGAGTATTTTAGGTGAAGTTAAAGCCACCTCTATGCTTGCGCAACAGTTTTTAGATAAACCTAGTGGTGTGCTTAGAATTAGTGCACCATTTACTTTTGGTAATTTTACTTTAGTGCCATTAATTAGTAGTTTTATGAAGTGTTATCCCCAAATTAGTGTCGATATACAATTAAGTGATCGTTATGTCGATTTAGTTAAGGACGGTTTTGATATCGCTTTTCGGATTGGTGATTTGAGCGATTCAGGGCTTATTGCTCGTAAACTTAATCCTCATCAACTTATTTTTGCTGCCTCACCAGATTATTTAGCGCAATATGGTGTTCCACTAATACCTGATGATTTGAAAAAGCATCAATGCTTGATTTACCAATATGTGAATCAGAATAAAAAAGATCATGTTTGGTCGTTTATGATTAATGGTGAAATAGTTAATATTCCTATATCAGGGACATTTCAAAGTAATCAGACTTCAGCGTTAGCGATAGCTGCGATTGAAGGACTAGGTATCACCATGTTGCCAGAATCTATGTTACAAGAACCAATTAAGCAGAAAAAATTATTTCCCATATTACAAAAATTTTTACCACCTGCCAAGCCGCTTAATATGCTTTATACTGCTGATCGTCAGCAACCACCAAAACTAAAAGCATTTATTGAATTTGTGTTGAATGCAATATCGTAATAGGTGTGTTTTTTATACATAATAAAAAAGGCGATTTGCTCGCCTTTTTTAACAGTTGTCATAAAAGAACCAATAATTATTTTATCGTCACCAAAGTGCTCACTTCTTTACCTAACATATTGTTTAGATAAACTAAATCGTTAGCAGTTAAGGTTCCTACTGCATATTTTAGTTGTAGTAAGCTAGTTAAATAATTATATTTTGCATCAGATAAATTTCGTTTAGAACTGTAAAGCTGAGTTGTTGCGTTTAATACGTCAACAATTGTTCTTGTTCCAACTTGATAACCAGAATTAGTTGCTTCTAATGAACTTTGTGCCGAAACTACTGCTTGTTGATAAGCTTTGATTGCGCTAATTGATGATGAAATATTGTTGTACGATGAACGTACGTGATTAATCACACCACGATTAGTACTTTCTAGTTTTTCGCTGAAGCTCACGTAATTTTGTTGTGCTTGTTCAACTTTAGACATTGTTGCACCACCCGAAAAGATAGGTAGGTTTACACTAACACCAACATAGTTATTTCCTGAATAAGATTTACCACCATGTGTACCTGCAGCTACGTTATTCCCATATCTATCGGTTTTGTTGAGGTTTGTTGATGCATCTAAACTTGCTGTAGGTAAATGACCTGCTTGAGAGAGTTTGATCTGTTCACGTGCGATGTCTTGATTTAATTTCATTGTTAATAAATTAAGATTAGACGTTTCAGATTGTTTTAACAATAAGCTGATTTGTGCTGGGGTTTCTGTTTTAAAGTTATTAGTATTAACACTTGCCAAACTTGAATAAAAACGCCCACTCACTTGGCGTAACTCTTCGATTGCATTATTTAACTCATTTAATGCGTTGACTTGTTGCGCAACAGTTAGGTCATAGTTAGCTTGGGCATTTTGTACATCAGTAATGGCCACTAAACCAACTTGGTGTTGTTGACGAGTTTGTTCTAACTGACGGCCTATTGCTTTTTTCTGTGCATCAATAAAACTCAATGCATCCAGCGCTTTTAACACATTAAAATAAGCGACAGAAGTATTTAAAATTAAGGTTTGACCTTGGTATTGATAAGCAATATCAGCAATACTTGCTTGTTTTTTAGTAATATCCAAGGCTTTCCAACTTGAGAAATTAAAAATACTTTGAGATACTGCTACTTGGTATAAGTTCCCGCTTTTGGACTTTATCCCACTTGCATCACGTCGACCATGAGTTACACCATAAGAAGCACTTAAACCAACTTGTGGTAGTAAACTTGCTCGAGAGCCAGAAATTGCTGCGTATGCTTTATTTTTTTCTGCTAATGAACTGCGTAGATCTGGATTGGTTTCTTTTGCTTGTTCATAAATTTGTATCAAATTTTCAGCAAAAACAGATTGGCTTAACGCTAATCCAATTAAAAAAGTTAAAGTTTTTTTCATCAATCTTCTCTTTAAAAATCATTAAAATATAGTAGTATCTTTAATAGTGTAATTTTAACAGATAATTAACATATAGTAAGCATAGTTTGCATGCCATTCGCACTTTTTATTCAAATTTATTTTAAAATCGGAATCTTATATGAAAATTAAAAACAATCCAGTACATTTTGACAAAAATGATGTATTGAATCTAACTAAACGAATCTTGTATAAAGGTTTTTTTTCTTTGTTTGAATATCGTTTTCAGTATCGAAAATTTGATGGTTCAATGAGCGAGGTTGTCACTCGTGAAATTTTAGAACGTGGGCATGCGGTTGTGCTTTTAGCTTATGATGCAAAACGTGATGAAGTTGTGCTAATTGAACAAATTCGGATTGCTGCTATTGAAACGCAAGATAGTCCTTGGATGCTAGAACTCATTGCTGGAATGATGGATCACGACAATGAATCATTTGAAGAAGTAGCAAAACGTGAAGCAATGGAGGAAGCAGGAGTCGTTATTGGTCGATGTAAACCTATCATCAGTTATTTAGCATCGCCTGGGGGGTTAACAGAACAATTGCATATTTTGGTGGGCGAAGTTGATTCATCAACCGCCAAAGGTATTCATGGTCTTGCTGAAGAAAGCGAAGATATTAAAGTTCATGTTGTAAGCCGAGAACAAGCGTATCAATGGATTAAAGATGGCGTAATTAACAATGCTGCATCAATTATTGCACTACAATGGTTAGAGCTTAACCATATATTGTTAAAAAATGAGTGGGCATAAATTTTTTACTGATTACATTTAATTATTTCTTTCATAAAAGTGTAATCTATTTTACAATTTTATATAACGTTCAGATTTATAATAAAAATTGTGTTTCCAGTCACAATGTCTATTTTGTTGCTGACATTATTAACCATAATTATAGATTAATAAATAATTGGGGTGAATTTTGGAGTCATTTTTAAAACTTCCAATCTGTAATAAAAATTACGGTAAAATATTACATATAACTGATACTCATCTTTTTGCTGATGACGATGGCTCGTTGCTTGGCGTTAATTCTAATGCAAGTTTTTTAGCAGTTATTAATGAAGTTGAACGTAGTAATAAGCAGTTTGATTTAATTGTAGCAACCGGTGACTTTGTGCAAGACGGTTCTAAAAAAGCTTATGCTCGTTTTGCAGAACAAATAAACAAGTTTAATACACCTTGTGTGTGGTTGGCAGGCAATCATGATAATTATGCTTATATGCAAAAAGTGTTTGCAAATTATCAACTTGCCGATGATAAAGTAGTATTATTAGGAGATAAATGGCTGATTATTTTATTAAATAGTCAAGTTGTTGGTCAGGCTTATGGCTTTTTACCCGATTCTGAACTCGAATTTTTAAACAATGCTTTAACTCAACATCCTCATAGGTATGCATTATTTTTTTTACACCATCATCCAGTTAATTCCGGCTGTCATTGGTTAGATCATCATATTTTAAAAAACAGTGACCAATTAGAGCAAATTATTCAAAAACATTCCAATGTAAAAGGAATTGGGTGGGGACACATTCATCAAAAACAAGATTATGTTTGGCATAATTGTAAGGCATTTTCAACTCCTTCAACTTGTTTTCAATTTAAATCTGAATGTTATGATTTTCAATTATCAAGTGACGATGCGCCAGGCTGGCGAGAAATTACACTTAATATTGATGGGTCTATTGAGAGTGATGTTTATCGATTAACGGATAATCAGTTTTTACCAGATGTTTCTCAAAATGGTTATTAGTAAGTCGTAACCATAGTAAAGATAAATATAAAACTAGTCAATAATCATAGCAAAGGTGCAAAAAAGTAAAACAAGCGCTCAACGATGCGTTGCCAAATTGGGCGTTGATTCCATTTTACGGTGTTTATTTTATCTGAATTAGCTAAATAATTTTGTAAGAGATTTGATAGCGATTTAGCAAATTCTGCATCATCGATTACTGTTGTAATTTCAAAATTAAGCCACAAGCTGCGCATATCTAAATTAACAGTACCAACAAGACTTAGTTGGTTATCAATTAAAACGCTTTTGGTATGTAATAAGTTATCATTGAATTGATAAAGTTTTACACCACCGTTTAATAATTCAGAAAAAAAAGCTCGGCTTGCCCATTTTACCATCAGTGAGTCAATATTTTTGGGAATAATGATGATGACTTCGACACCTCGCTGTGCAGCTGTGCACACTGCATGTAAAATATCATCACTCGGTACTAAATAAGGTGTGGTAAAAATAATTTGCTCTTGCGCTGAATAAATTGCGGTTAATAACACTTGATGGATCATGTTTTCCATATAACCTGGACCCGATGCGATTAATTGCATAATGTGTTTTTTATCTTCGGGTGGCTCGGCAAAATCAGTGATTTTGGGTAAAGCTAAATATTTGCCTGTTTCTAACTCCCAATCACTAGCATATATGGCGCCCATTAATGTTGTAACTGGACCATTCATTCTGACCATAATGTCAACCCATTTACCGACATGTTTATTCTGTTTGAAGAAACGCGGATCGACAATATTCATACTACCAGTATAAGAGATATAGTTATCGATAATGATTACTTTGCGGTGTTGACGTAAGTCTAGCCTTCTAAACATAAATCGAAGTAAGTTTACTTGTAAAGCTTCTACAATGATGATGCCTGCATCATGCATCCTTTTGCTAGCATTGCTTTTAATAAAATGCCGGCTACCGGCAGAATCAACCATTAATCGACAAGTTACGCCTCGCTTAGTTGCTTGAATGAGTGCTTGTTCGACCTCATCAGCACGACCGCCTTCATTCCAGATATAAAATACCATTTCGATATTTGACGTTGCTCGATTTATATCTTCAATTAAACGGTCAAAAATTGCGTTAGTTTCACTTAGTAGCTCGATGTGATTACCCTTAATTCCATCAAGGCCTGTTTGATGTTTACAAAGCTGAAAAATCGGTTTGCTAACTTGGCTAACGTTGCAGGTAAAAATATCTGGGAAGTCACTTAGTTGGTTGATAAATTTAGAAATAGTTGGGCGCATTTTTTGCGCTCGTTTGACACGTTGCTGACCTAAGTGAGCTTCGCCCAACGAAAAATAAAGAATCACACCAACAAGTGGTAAGATATAAATTACTAACATCCATGCAATTACATACGTTGTAGGTCTTCGTTTGAAGACAATACGTAATGTCGTTGCAACGATGATCAACCAATAAACAAGAAAGATCAAGGTGCTAATTAATGCATGAAATGAAGTAAATTGCATATTTAACTAGCTATTATTTACGTTTAATTTAGATATTGGATCTTTAGTACAATCATAATTTTGAAAAATTTCAGGTAATGGTTTTGGGTTATTATGCTTATCTACGGAGACATAAGTAAATACGGCATCTGTTATGCAGAAGCGTTGTGTGGTGTCAGATGTATCAATAACTTTTTTAACCCAAACTTCTAGACCAATAGTGATAGACGTTTTCCCCGTTTTGATGCAATGTGCATAACAACAAACAACATCCCCAACCATTGCTGGTTTGTAAAATGTAATACTGCTAGCATTAACCGTTACGACTCGGTTTCTTGCGATTTCTTTTGATAAAATACCACCAGCAAGATCCATTTGAGACATTATCCAACCACCAAAAATGTGTCCATGAGGATTGGTGTCAGCAGGCATTGCAAGCGTTCTAAGCACTAATTGACCTTTAGGGGCTATATCTTGTGTCATGCTAAAATACTCCGTATGTACAATTTATTTATTGTCTATATCTTTATTCATATTTTTATAGATATAAATACCTGATATCAAGGATAATAGTAATGATGCGCCAGGTAAAATAAATACTTTAAATTTCCAAAAGAAATCATCTGTAGTGTAATAAGTCGCACCTAAGCTAATGGCGCCACATAGTGTAAAAAAGAAAATCCATAATAAATTTAGTTTATTCCAACTATTGATATCTAACTGTATTTCTTTGCCGAGCATTTTTTGCAATAGATTTTTTTTGAAAATAAATTGGCTCACTAATAAAGTTGTAGCAAATAAAAAATTAATAATAGTCACTTTCCATTTAATTATATTGGGATCACGCATATAAAGTGTAAATCCACCAAAAATCATGATCATTAGATAAGAAATCAATTCTACTTTATCTATTTTTCTATATAACATAAGAATGATAAGAAAGCATACCGTTGCTGCGATCATTAATGCTTGAACACCAACAAAGACATCATACATGGTCAGAAAAACAAAAAAGAATACAAGAGGAATAAAATTTAAAAGCTGTTTCATTTAATTATTAACCTAGCACATAAAGATGAATTGATATATTGTAAAAAAGTAAAAGCCTATTGGGATAGGCTTATTTTTTGTGATGAAGTTCAGGATGTTCCTTGCAATTACCCGATTGGCAATGTCCATAAAGATATAAACTGTGAAAAGTTAATTTAACGCCATATTGTTCGGCGATTTCTTTTTGTCTAGTATTAATTATTTCATCGCGAAACTCAAATACTTCACCACAATCTAAGCAAATTAAATGATTATGATGTTGTTGTGTTGCCAGTTCGAAAACCGCCTTGCCACCTTCAAAGTTATGTCGTGTAACAATTCCAGCATCGTCAAATTGATTCAAAACACGATACACGGTTGCAAGCCCAATTTCTTCCCCCATATCAAGTAGTTTTTTATAAAGGTCTTCTACTGTGATATGTTGACATGAAGGATCTCGTAATAATTCTAAAATCTTTAATCGTGGTAACGTAACTTTTAAACCAGCACTTTTGAGTGCCGCATTATTATCATTAACATGATTTGTCATATTACTTCCCATTAAGTTATTAATAGCCATCTATTATAGGAACTATGTACGGTAAATAAAAGAAATCATTTTAATAGATTAAATTTTCATTTCGGCTTTGACTTGATTTACCCAATTGTTGATGCGTTCTTCAGTTAAATCTGGTTGACGATCTTCATCAATGGCTAAACCAATGAAATGCGTGTCATCCACTAAGCTTTTTGAAGCTTCGAAACTGTAACCTTCGGTTGACCAATGTCCAACAATTTTTGCGCCTTTAGGTTCAATAATATCGCGAAGTGTTCCCATGGCATCACAGAAATATTCGGCATAGTCTTCTTGATCACCACAACCAAAAATAGCTACTGTTTTGCCACTAAAATCAATTTTTTCTAAATTAGGAAAAAAGTCATCCCAGTCTGCTTGAGACTCACCATAGTACCAAGTTGGAATACCAAAAAATAGGTAATTGTATTGTTCAATGTTCTCTTTAGTGATTTTTGCGATGTCAAAAAGTTCAGCTTTGTCACTACCTAAAATGAGTTGGATTTGCTTTGCTACATTTTCTGTATTGCCTGTGTCACTACCAAAAAAAATACCAACTTGTTTCATATTTGTACCTTTATTATTTACGATATAAAAATATTTTAGGAGTATATCATTGTCATTTACTGTCAGCAATCATTCTAAATTACACAGAACATCAGAACATCAGAACATAAGTTATTATGTGCTATACAATTAATTCATCTTGCATTAGAATTATTGCCTGTTTTTATATTAACTTAGGCTGTGGAATTTCATTATGAACTTGCATGAGTATCAATCTAAATATCTTTTTAAACAATATAATTTACCCGTACCAGAAGGGTACGTTTGTAACTCAATTGGTGAAATACAAGATACATTAGCTGAATTATCTTCAGGGACAGATACAGGCGCTTGGGTTGCTAAATGTCAAGTTCATGCCGGTGGGCGGGGTAAAGCCGGTGGCGTTATTTGTACTCAAAACTATAGTGAAATAAAGCAATTTGCTGAAAAATGGTTAGGGCAATATCTTGTTACTTATCAAACCTCTGGTAAAGGTCAGCCTGTTAATAAGATATTAATTGAAAAAGCGTCTAATATTCAGAAAGAACTTTATTTAGGGGCAGTGATTGATCGTAGCTCTAAACGTGTTGTGATTATGGCTTCGACCGAAGGCGGTGTTGATATTGAAAGTGTTGCTGAAAAATCACCTCACTTAATTTTTAAAACTTCACTTGATCCTTTAACCGGACCTTGTGCTTACCAAGGTCGTGAACTTGCTTTTAAATTGGGATTAACAGGAAAATTAGTTAATCAGTTTACAAAGTTGTTTGTTAATTTTGCAAAGCTATTTTTAGAAAATGATGTTTCATTGGCCGAGGTTAATCCATTAGTGATTACTGATTCAGATGAGCTGATTTGTCTAGATGCAAAAGTTATTTTAGATGATAATGCCATCTTTAGGCATCCTAACTTAAGTATTTTGAGAGATACAACTCAAGAGGATGAACGTGAATCAATCGCTGCAAAACAAGGTCTTAGCTATGTATCATTAAATGGTAATATTGGTTGTATGGTTAATGGTGCAGGTCTTGCTATGGCAACTATGGACATTATTAAATTGCATGGCGGTGAACCAGCTAACTTTTTGGATGTTGGTGGTGGTACTACAAAAGAGCGCGTTGCTGAAGCATTTAAACTGATATTATCTGATAAAAATGTGAAAGCGATTTTGGTCAATATTTTTGGCGGGATTGTACGTTGTGATTTAATCGCAGATGGTATTATTAGTGCAATTAAAGAAATCAGTCTTACGGTTCCTGTTGTTGTTCGTCTTGAAGGTAATAATGCGCAGATCGCCCGAGAAATTTTAGCTAAAAGTAAACTTAATGTTATTACAGCAGAAAGCTTAATAGATGCGGCTCAAAAAATTGTTGCTGTTGCCTAATAATAGGATGCGTGGAGAATAGCTAATATGTCAATTTTAATTAATAAAGAAACAAAAGTTATCTGCCAAGGATTTACTGGTAGTCAAGGCACTTTCCATTCACAGCAAGCGCTTGCCTATGGTACTAAGTTAGTCGGTGGTGTAACGCCAGGCAAAGGTGGTACAATCCATTTAGGTTTGCCAGTTTTTAACACTGTTAAGGAAGCGGTTAAGGCAACTGGTGCAACAGCAAGTGTTATTTATGTACCAGCAGCATTTGGTAAAGATTCTATTCTAGAAGCGATTGATGCGGGTATTAAATTAATTGTCTGTATTACGGAAGGTATTCCAATCTTAGATATGCTTGTGGTTAAAGAAAAATTGCAACTCAATGATGTTGTAATGATTGGTCCAAACTGCCCAGGTATTATTGTTCCTGATGAATGTAAAATAGGTATTATGCCAGGACATATTCACCGTGCAGGAAAAGTGGGAATTGTTTCTCGTTCTGGTACATTAACTTATGAAGCGGTCAAACAAACCACGGATATTGGTTTAGGTCAATCAGTGTGTGTTGGCATTGGTGGTGACCCTATTCCTGGTAGCGACTTTATTTCTATTTTAGCGTTACTTGAGCAAGATCCTAAAACTGAAGCCATTGTTATGATCGGCGAAATTGGTGGGAGTGCTGAAGAAGAAGCTGCTGAATATGTTAAAAAACACGTAACTAAACCTGTGATTGCGTATATCGCGGGGGTTTCAGCACCATCAGGCAAACGCATGGGGCATGCAGGTGCGATTATTTCAGGAAATAAAGGTACAGTGGCAGAAAAATCCAAAGCATTGCAATTTGCGGGAATTACAGTTGTAGCAAGTCTTACTGATATTGGTGATGCGGTAAACAAACGAATTAGGGGATAACCTTTTTTGATATATATCAATTTTTATTCTGTCATTATCGGTGTATAATAATCGCCAATAATGTAAAAATTTGAGAGCATTTAAGGATTAGGGAGCATTTATGTTAGATATAGTAGAACTTTCACGTCTCCAGTTTGCGCTCACAGCAATGTATCATTTTATTTTTGTACCATTAACGCTAGGTTTGGCGTTTATGCTAGCAATTATGGAAACGGTATACGTTGTTAGTGGTAAGCAAGTCTGGAAAGATATGACAAAATTTTGGGGTAAACTGTTTGGTATCAACTTTGCAGTAGGTGTTGCAACTGGTTTAACCATGGAATTTCAATTTGGTACTAACTGGTCTTATTATTCACATTATGTGGGTGATATTTTTGGTGCTCCGTTAGCCATTGAAGGTTTGATGGCATTTTTTTTAGAGTCAACCATGGTAGGTTTATTCTTTTTTGGTTGGGATAGATTAAGTCGTGGTAAACATTTAATGGTGACTTGGTGCGTGGCATTTGGTTCAAATTTATCCGCACTTTGGATCTTGGTTGCTAATGGATGGATGCAATTCCCAGTGGGTTCTGAATTTAACCCTATTAATTCACGCATGGAAATGACTAACTTTTTTGAGCTAATTACTAACACTGTTGCTCAATATAAATTTGTTCACACTGTTGTCGCAGGTTATCTAACAGGCGCTATTTTCGTTTTAAGTATTAGTTCTTATTATCTGCTTAAAAAACGTGATGTTCCCTTTGCAAAACGTTCTTTTGCTGTGGCGGCTATGTTTGGATTTATCATGTCGATTGTTGTTGCTGTTATGGGTGATGAAGCAGGGCATGAGATGACAACCGTACAACCGGCAAAACTTGCTGCCATTGAAGCTGAGTGGGAAACTCAACCTGCGCCAGCATCGTTTAATGTTATTGCATTTCCATCACAAAAAAATAAAGAAAATTTATTTGCAATAGAGATCCCTTATGCAATGGGTATAATGACCACTCGATCACTTGACACTCAAGTGATAGGTTTAAAAGATATTTTAGCAAATAATGAAACAAGGATTCGTAATGGCATATTAGCCTATAGTAATTTGGAAAAAATCCAACAAGGTAATGAAGATCCTGCTGTACTTAAGGCTTTTGAAGATAATAAAGCTGATTTAGGTTATGGTTATTTAGTTAAACGCTTTACCGATCGTGATAATTTAACAATACCTGAAGCAACAGAAGAACATATTAAAGCGGCAACAGAAGACTCAATTCCTACTGTTGCGCCATTATTCTGGGCGTTTAGGATTATGGTCGGTCTCGGTGTGTTAATGATTCTTGGTACTGGACTTGCTTTATGGACAACTTATAAAAATAAAATTGGTGAAAAACGTTGGTTACATCGTTTATTAATTCTATTTTTACCGTTTCCTTGGTTAGCGTGTGAATCAGGCTGGTTTGTTGCAGAGTATGGACGTCAACCTTGGGCAATTCAGGATATTTTACCGACTGGAGTAGCAAATTCATCATTAACAGCAGGTGAAGTGTTATTCACAATGGTGCTTATTTGTGGCCTTTATACGCTGTTCTTAGTTGTTGAATTATTCTTAATGTTTAAGTTTGCCCGTTTAGGACCAAGCTCTTTAGGTACTGGTAACTATCATTATGAAAAAACACAATCGGTAATAGAATAGGGTATAGGAGTATACACAATGATTGATTACGAAATTGTACGCGTCATCTGGTGGGTGCTGATTAGTGTTGTTTTAATCGGCTTTGTTATCACGGATGGTTTTGATATGGGCGTCGGTATTTTATTACCGTTTATTGGTAAAACAGATACAGAGCGTCGTATTATGATTAATTCAATTGCTCCTCATTGGGATGGTAACCAAGTTTGGTTAATCACTGCCGGTGCTGGAATATTTGCCGCTTGGCCAATGGCATATGCTGTGTCATTTTCAGGCTTTTATATCGCGATGATTTTAGTGCTTTGTGCACTATTTTTTAGACCCATTGGTTTTGATTATCGCAGTAAATTAGAAAATTCAAAATGGCGCAATTTATGGGATGGTGGCATCTTTGTAGGTAGCTTTGTGCCTGCATTGGTTTTTGGTGTCGCTTTTGGCAACTTATTAGAAGGTGTTCCATTTAGATTTGATAACTCTTACCGTGTATTTTATGATGGTAATTTCTTCGGTTTGCTTAATCCTTTTGCGTTATTGACTGGCATTGTGAGCTTAATGTTATTTATTGCGCATGGCGGTGCATGGCTACAAATGAAAACATCGGGTGAACTTTATTTAAGAGCGAGAAAAGCTACACAAATTGCTAGTTTAGTAATGTTAATTACATTTGTTTTAGCTGGTGTTTGGGTGGTATTTGGTCTTCATGGCTATGCTGTTACTAGTGTGATTGATTATAATGCAGCATCTAATCCATTAACTAAAACAGTATCTATTGATACTTCGTGGTTAACCAACTATATGAATTATCCTATTTTGTGGATAGTACCTCTATTAGGTGTTGTATTTCCGCTGTTAACTATTCTTTTTTCTAGTTTAAATAAAAATGCGTTAGTATTTATTTCATCAGTATTAACCATTTTTAGTGTTTTATTTACCTATGGTATTGCAACCTTCCCATTTATTATACCTTCAAGCATTATGCCAAACGCAAGTCTGACAATATGGGATGCATCGTCAAGTCAATTAACACTTAATATTATGTTTGCCGTTGTTCTTGTATTTTTACCTATTGTTCTTTTATATACCATATGGACATATATTAAAATGTTTGGACGATTGGATAAGAATCATATTGAAAATAATAAACATTCTCTTTATTAAGGAACTATTATGTATTACATTTTATGGTGTATAGGACTTATTGCTGCCTGCATGTTATCAGTCGTAACTGGCTTATGGGTTGAGCGAGACAGTAGCGAAAAAGAGTCTAACATTAAATAATATTAATTAAAAATTAATGATAAGGGTGACAAATCGTCACCTTTTTAATTATTGGATATGAAAGTTAACAATAAAACACAAATGATAATTTTTTTCATTTGTGATTTTTTATATCATAGTGCAGCGAAATTTATATTCAGATATAATAGCACCAAATTTAATTAGTGCGGTTTGGATATGAGACAATTCGATTGGAATGCAAGAGTTTATTATGAAGACACAGATGCTGGTGGTGTAGTTTATCATGCTAGGTATCTTGCGTTTTTTGAACGAGCTAGGACCGAAATATTAAGACAACTTAATATTAGTCAACAAAAGTTACTACAAGAAGGTATTGCTTTTGTTGTCAAAAAGATGGATATTAGCTACCATTTTCCGGCTCGTTTAGATGATATGCTGATTATTAGCAGCAAGGTTGACCAAGTTCGCAAGGCGTCTATTATTTTTAAACAAACTATTTTTAATCAGAATAAACAAGTTATCAGCACAGCGGATGTTCTTATTGCTTGTGTGGATATCACTAAGATGAAGCCGTGCGGGCTTCCTAAGTTATTAGTTTTGGAGTTTATATAAGTGGAAAATCTGAATATTATTGATCTGTTTTTGCAAGCAGGTTTGTTAGTACAATGTGTTATGTTGCTGTTACTTACTTTTTCTGTTATGTCATGGGCAATTATATTTCAACGAACTAAGATTTTAAGTAAAGCTAAAAAACAAATTGAGCAATTTGATAATAACTTTTGGAATGCTGATGATTTGAATGTTTTATTTGATAAAGCGAAATTTCATAAAGAAGAAATTAGCGGTACAGAACATATTTTTTATTCAGGGTTTAAAGAGTTTTCTCGACTGTATCAAATTAACCCGAATATGGCTGAATCAGCTTTAGATGGTGCATCACGCTCTATGCGTTTGGCAATGAATCGTGAGCTTGATATTCTAGAATTGCATATTCCTTTTTTAGGTACAGTGGGTTCTATTAGTCCATATATCGGTTTGTTCGGTACTGTCTGGGGTATTATGCATGCATTTATTTCTTTAGGTGCTGTTAAGCAAGCCACTTTACAAATGGTTGCACCAGGAATTGCTGAAGCATTAATTGCAACTGCAATTGGTTTATTTGCTGCTATTCCTGCGGTGCTTGCTTATAATCGTTTGTCATTGGGTGTAAGCCGCATTGAACAAAGTTACCTTAACTTTATTGATGAGTTTTCTGCAATTTTACAACGCCAAGCAGTTGCTGTTAGGAAATAATTATGCGCAGACATTCACGTTATTCAACTAAAGCTGAAATTAATATAGTACCTTTACTGGATGTGCTATTAGTGCTAGTGCTTATTTTTATGGCCACAGCCCCAATTATTAGTCAAAGCGTTGAAGTTGATCTTCCAGAGGCATCGGAATCTAAAACGGTTTCGTCGTCAGAAAATAAACCAATCATCATTGAAGTATCCGATATTGGTGTATATGCACTAATTATTGATCAGGAGCGTCAAGCTAATTTACCACAAGAACAAATTGTTGCAGAAGTTAGACAACAGATGTTACTTAATGAAAAGGCTGTTTTTTTAGTTGGTGGGGCTAAAGATGTTCCATATGAAGAAATTATAAAAGCGTTGAATTTATTACAATCTGCAGGTGTTAAATCTGTAGGATTAATGACTCAACCAATTTAAATAATATAATATAACAAGATGTCAGCAATGTCTTATAAGTCAAATTCCAAATTAAGTATAGCTATTATAATATCCATTATATTACATGTGATTTTAATTATCATTTTGGGTTATCGAGCTATGTATAATGATGATGCTAACTATGGTAGTGTTAATGGAAATTCTATTGATGCTATTATGGTTGATCCTTCCGTCATGACTGAACAATATCAAAGACAATTAAAGTCACAGGTTAGTCAAAAACAAGCTGAGCAAAAGAGACAGCAACAAATAGATGAGCAGGCTCGGAAGCTACAAGAACAACAGCTTGCCCAAGAGCAGCGACTTAAAGAGTTAGAAAAAGAACGTCTAAAAGTAGAAGAGCTACAAAAGAAAGAAGCAGAGGCTGCACAAGCAGCACGCGTTGCAAGACAAAAAGAAGAAGATGCTCGCAAAGTTAAAGAACATTTAGAACAGCAAAGAAGACAAGCTGAAAAACAGCGTTTAGAACAACAGCAAGCAGAGTTGGCAAAACAAAAATTAGAACAAGAAGCTCGATTAAAAGCTGAGAGAGAATTACTAGATAAACAACGTGAAGAAAATTTGCGTAAAGAAAAAGAGCTAGCAGAGCAAAAAGCCGAACAAGAAGCTAAAGTGAAAGCTGAACAAGAATTTATCGAAAAGCAAAGAAGTGAAAATGAACGTAAACAAGCAGAACTAGCGAAGCAAAAAGAAGAACAAGAAAAAAAACAAGCCGCAGAAAAAGCTGCGGCAGATAAAGCAGCTGCCGAAAAAGCGAAACAAGCAGCACAAGCAAAAAAAGATAAAGAACTTGATAATTTGTTAGGTGGGCTTACATCGGGTACACCCAGTCCATCAAGCGGTGTAGCCAGCCGTAAAGGTGTTTCAGATGGAGAACTTGATAAATATAAATCTTTAGTTCAAACTGCTATTAGTAATAAATTTATTAATCCTAATAAATTATATAGTGGTCGGAATTGTGTATTAGAAATTCAAATTGCACCTGATGGTTTATTACTTAATGTTAGTGCGAAAGATGGTGATGAGGCATTATGTCGAGAAGCGCTTTCAGCAACTAAACAAGCTGTAATTCCAAAGCCTGCAAGTGCGTTTTATAATCAAGTAAAAACAATGACAATTGACTTCCAACCAAAATAATTTTTATACATAAACGCTATATTCCCTGAAAAATTTTTACAATAAATTATCAATATCTTCAAATGAAAATGTTGAAAACACATTAATGATCCCAATATATAGCCTATTCATTCCGAATCAAGTTATCTAAGTGAAAGAAGGAGCAAAACATGACAACTATTGTCAGTGTTCGTCGTGAAGGGCAAGTCGTTATCGGTGGTGATGGGCAAGTTACACTAGGCGAACGTATTATTATGAAGGGTAATGCCCGTAAAGTTCGTCGTTTATATAATAACAAAGTAATTGCAGGTTTTGCTGGTGGTACTGCTGATGCTTTTACATTATTTGAACTATTTGAGCGAAAACTAGAGATGCACCAAGGGCATTTAACTAAAGCTGCTGTTGAACTAGCTAAAGATTGGCGAACAGATAGAATGCTACGTAAACTTGAAGCACTACTTGCTGTTGCTGATGAAAGCGCATCATTGATTATTACAGGTACTGGCGACGTCATTCAACCAGAAGATGATTTAATTGCTATTGGTTCTGGAGGTCCTTATGCGCAAGCAGCGGCGCGTGCGCTATTAGATAATACTTCACTTTCTGCACATGATATTGTGCAAAAATCATTATCAATTGCTGGTGATATTTGTGTTTATACTAATAACTTCCAAACAATTGAAGAACTTAATTATTAATCCGATTTAAGAGAAATTTAACTATGTCTGAAATGACTCCTCGTGAAATTGTAAGTGAACTAAATCAACATATTATTGGACAAGAAAAAGCGAAACGTTCTGTCGCAATTGCGCTACGTAATCGTTGGCGTCGTATGCAACTAGATGAAACATTGCGTCATGAAGTTACGCCAAAAAATATACTGATGATTGGGCCAACGGGAGTTGGTAAAACTGAAATTGCAAGACGATTAGCAAAACTAGCACATGCACCATTTATTAAAGTAGAAGCAACTAAATTTACTGAAGTTGGTTATGTGGGTAAAGAAGTTGATTCAATTATTCGTGATTTAACCGATTCTGCGGTGAAAATGATCCGTCAGGAAGCGATTGAACGCAATCGTAACCGAGCCAAAGAATTAGCTGAAGATCGTATTTTAGATGTACTTGTACCACCAGCTAAAGACGGATGGGGGCAAGTTGAAGATAATAATTCAACAGCAAGACAAGCTTTTCGTAAAAAATTACGTGAAGGTTCACTTGACGATAAAGAGATAGAAATCGAATTAGCTGGTGTTAATATTGGTGTTGAAATTATGGCTCCTCCAGGTATGGAAGAGATGACAAATCAATTACAGTCGATGTTTCAAAATTTAGGTGGACAAAAGACTAAACCACGTAAAATGAAGATCAAAGATGCACTAAAACAACTTATCGAAGAAGAAGCTGCTAAATTGGTTAATCTTGATGAGCTTAAACATGAGGCTATTGAGGCAGTTGAACAAAATGGAATTGTCTTTATTGATGAAATAGATAAAGTCTGTAAGCGTGGTAACTCATCGGGACCAGATGTTTCACGTGAAGGTGTACAACGAGATCTTTTACCTTTGGTTGAGGGTTGTACTGTGTCGACTAAACATGGATCTGTTAAGACAGATCATATTTTGTTTATTGCATCAGGTGCTTTCCAAACAGCAAATCCATCTGATTTAATCCCTGAGTTACAGGGTCGGTTGCCAATTCGAGTTGAATTACAAGCACTAACAAGTGAAGATTTTGAGCGGATTCTAACCGAACCAAATGCGTCACTTACTGTTCAATATAAAGCGTTAATGGCAACGGAAGGTGTTAATATCGATTTTACTCCTGATGGTATTCGTAAAATTGCGGAATCAGCATGGCAAGTGAATGAACAAAATGAAAATATCGGTGCGCGCAGGTTGCATACCGTATTAGAACGCTTGATGGAAGAGGTTTCTTTTGAGGCCAGTGAACTTGGTGGACAAACAGTTACAATTGATGCTAAATATGTAGGTGATCATTTAGATAAACTTGTTGCAGATGAAGATCTAAGTAAGTTTATTTTATAAATAGCTCATCTTTTAGACTAGATATAAAAAGGTGAAGGTGATTTTTAATCAACTTCACCTTTTTATTATTATTTTCTTAGTAATTCACCTAAAAAATCTGCAGCCTTTGATTTGGAATTTGAATTATTTTTAGAATCATGGCTCTTTAATTTTTCATGGAGTTTGTCTAAACGCTCTTGTAATTTATCGCTTAGTGTATCGGTAATTAATTTACCTATATCAATTTGATAACGAAGATTAGCAAATTGGCCATAAATACGTAGTGGTATTGTTAACTTTTGCAGTTTTCCGATTTTTTCATTTTTACCGTTCCAGCCGCCGAGCAATTTTAAGTTCAAATTGACATCCAAATCCTGTTTTAATATTCCGATTCTTCCTGAACCATCAATGACATCAAGTGTTTCAGAATTAGCATTTAATGTCGACAACTCCAAATTACCTTTCTTCAAGTAAGCATTAGTCGAAATTTTATGAAATTCGGTGTATTTTTTTTGATTCTCAGGCGTCATGACATCTTTTGAATATTGAGCTGCAGCATTTTGAATTATATTTTGAATATTCAAATTATTAAGTCTTGCATTAGTCACAACAATGGCAACATTGCCTTGCAAGTTAGTTAAAAGTTGGGAACCTGATAAGCTGTTACTCTCTAAATCCCCTGTAGCATTAAATAAACCTTCTAGATCATGAGCTGTATCTATCTGGTTAAAAAATTTATTTAAATCAATATTGCTTATTGTAGTATTAAGCTTCATTAGTGTGGTTTTTTGTTTGCCATTTGCTACACCAGTTGCAGCTATATGACCTTTAGCAAAATCAAAACTAATATTTTTGAATATTGCAATACCATTATTATTAGTCATATCAACGTCGATATTGTTTAATACTATTTTGTTGGCATTGAACTGTTTGATCTGTAATTTAGCTTTAGCATTAAAAGTATTTAGAAAGCTTAATTCATTATCGGTCTTTGTGATATTTGACACCACTGGTGAAGCTTGTTGGGTGGAAGGCTCGTTATTTGAGTTTTTATCTATTTTCAAAAACGAAGTGAGATCGATTTTATCCGAATTTAACTGTAAATCTATATACGGTTTATTTGCTAAATCAGCATTTATAACACCAGTAAAATGATTTTCATTAATTAAAAAAGATAAATTTTGGCTTTTTAGTAACATTGGAGATTGCCGATAGTTAAATACGCCACGAATGTTACCTTTTAGTTCTTTTGCTGAATTAGCGACACCTTTATAAATGAAATCTAACTTTTTTAAATCGATTATTGCTTGTTCTGGGAATTGATTTAAATCGACACATGCATGTACTAGATAAGATATATTTTGTTGATTTTTATCTATGTTTCCTTTTAAATCAATGGAAATATTTTTCTTATTATTTTGTTGTACTACTAGATTAATATTTCTAAAGTTAATTAAATCATCATTATGTTGTAATGCCACAGTACTATCAGTAACTTCAAATTTATTTAAGCTAAATTTCCAATTAGATGAAATTTTTTGACCTTTAGAATCAGTTGTTTTATTAGTGGTAGCATTAGATGGTGTTTTAGCTTCATTTCTTGCAATATTTCCTTTGCTTTTATCGGTAATGTTGATGATTGCAGATTTTATAAAAACATTTTTAACTGATAATTTTTTTGAGAAAAGAGGTAGTAATTCAACATCTAGTCTCATATTATCTGCCGTTAAAATGGGTTTTGGGGAATTGGTATCAGATAGCCTGACTGAATCAGTTAAAATACTCACTTGTGGCCATATATGCCAACGTAAATTACCATCAATAGATAATTCATAACCTGTTTTATCTTTTACTGTATCTGAAATAAATCCACGAAAGTTGTTAGGATCTACAAAAACAATAAGCGAAACAATACTAGCTGTGATAACTAAAATTAAAGCAAATAGAATAACCAATATTTTTTTGATCATATCAATGTTCCCTTATTAAGGTTATAAAACGTTAGTCTTTATCAATACGACTGGCGACAGCGCCATATTGGTCTTTATATTTTGCATTTTGTCTTCGATTGTATGGTCTTGCAGCAGGACCTGTTAGTGTTTCAAAACTAAGTGCTCCGATTGTCATTCCTGGTCTAAGTGCAAGTGGAATTTTTCCTGAATTGTAAAATTCTAATACAATTTTCCCCTGCCAACCGGGATCTATACGATGAGCTGTCACATGAACCATAAGTCCAAGTCTAGCGAGTGATGAACGTCCATCCAACCAACCAACTAAATCGTCAGGGATAGTGACTGATTCTAATGTTACAGCTAATGCTAATTCACCTGGATGCAAGTAAAAGGCATCACCTTCTGGTAACACTATTTCTTCGCTCATTACTCTTTCTAACGCTGCAGATACTTCTTCTTTTGGTCCACTTAAATCTATATATGGTGTGGTGTGCTCTCGAAATGTTCGAAATTGGTTACCTAATCTAACGTCAACAGTTGCACCATTAATGCAGCTCACCGTAGGTTGTGGAGTTATTTTTAATTTACCATTTTGTAGATATGCTTCAATATCTCGGTCGCATAATCTCATGGGTTACCCTTAATTCAGATTGTATCGTTTTATTCTAGCAGATTCTTTTAATTGCGTCGATGTTAGTCGTTTAAGGTTTTATCACCCATGCACGTCCATAGTGGTTATAGTAACCTGCTAATTTACCTGGTTCATCACCAACTCCTAGATAAAGGTCAAAATGTTGTCCTTTAATTGCTCCTCCTACATCAAGCGCAACCATTAAACGATTTTCTCGTCTACCACGATATTGCCCATCGTTATCAAGTAGAGGAACATCAACTAATACCACAGAACCAATTGGTACTATTGATTTATCAGATGCGATAGATGCATTGGCAACTAAAGGTACCTCAGCTGCTCCTCTTACTTCAGCGTTATATTGAGGTTTGAAAAAAACAAATGAGGGGTTTTGAATTAATAATTCTTTAAGTTCCTTTTCACTTTTATTTTTAGCCCAATCTTTAATAGCTTGTATCGATATTTTTTCTTTTTCGATTTCACCTTGCTCTACTAATAAACGTCCAATACTTGAATAGCTATGGCCATTTTTACCACCATAGCAGAAGAACACTAAAGGCGAATCATCTTCAAAATCAATATAAGCACTACCTTGTACTTCCATAATGAAGTTATCCATTAAAGAATTACTGTATGCTATTTCAAGACCTTTATCTTCAAGTGTACCATTATAAATTTGCTCACGATTTGGTAGTGGCTCTTCTATATTATTGGGCATTTTATAAATAGGATATTTAAATTCTGCGGTTGCTTGATGTCTTGCTTTGATTATCGGGGTGTAATAACCAGTCAAATGTACATTTCCATACCCATCTTGCCCAGACATTTCATAGCTATTAAGTCCAACTTTATTAAACTCATCTGTCCGCAAAGAACGATTAATCCAATCATCGATGGCTTTATAAATATGTTCATTTTTACGATACAAAGATGGTGATGATGATTTGATTTTGGCAATTTGAGTGATGTAGTTTGAAATATTAACCGGAATAGTTAATTGAGGGTAGCTTACATTAAGTGGTAAAAAAAGGTTTCCATCTTTATATTGTTGACCTTGTTTGATTGGTTTATTTGAATGGTTTTGGCTACTAGTTAAGAGGGATAAAATAAATAAAGTACATAAAACATAAAAACTATAATAGTGTTTTTTTTCTTTCATCTTGGTAAATAATTATAATTAAATTAAGTAATATAGTTATTTATGCTACACAATTCTATTATAAGAAACTACCAATAATTATGATGTAACCATAAAAATTTTTCATAAAGATTCAGCTTGCGATTTAACGTTAGAGACTTTATAGTCCTAAATTAAAAGAAATATTGGAACATTTTGAAAACTAAGGGTAATAAAAGCGATGAGCATTATATCCTCAAAGCATGATTTAAAGCGCAACCTTTCTAACCGTCATATTCAATTAATTGCAATCAGTGGAGCAATCGGTACTGGCTTATTTATGGGCTCGGGAAAGACAATTAGTCTTGCTGGGCCTTCTATTATTTTTGTGTATATGATTATTGGTTTTATCCTATTTTTTGTTATGCGTGCGATGGGGGAAATCCTTCTTTCTAATTTAAAGTACAAATCTTTTAGTGATTTTGCCAACGATCTGTTAGGCCCGTGGGCTGGTTTTTTTACTGGTTGGACTTATTGGTTTTGTTGGGTGATTACAGGAATTGCCGATGTTATTGCAATTGCTGGATATGCTCAACATTGGTTTCCTGAGCTACAATCTTGGATACCTATGTTATTGACGGTTGTATTACTATTGACCTTAAATCTATTGACAGTAAAAATGTTTGGTGAGACTGAGTTTTGGTTCTCAATGATTAAGATTATTGCGATTCTAGCACTAATAGGTATTGGACTCATACTTATTTTAACTGATTTCTATTCCGAACAAACTAATACCACAGCAGCGTTTTCGAATCTATGGAAATACGGCGGTTTTTTCCCCCATGGTACAATGGGATTTTTTGCTGGCTTTCAAATTGCTATTTTTGCTTTTGTGGGGATTGAATTAGTTGGTACAACGGCTGCAGAAACCGTCGATCCGAATAAAAATTTACCTCGTGCTATTAACTCTGTACCAGCGCGTATTATTTTTTTCTATGTTTTTGCTTTAATTATTATTATGAGTGTAACTCCATGGACGTTAATTTCTCCAAATAAAAGCCCGTTTGTTGAGTTATTTACTTTAATTGGTTTACCTGCTGCTGCAGGTGTTATTAATTTTGTAGTACTAACTTCAGCAGCATCTTCAGCCAATAGTGGTATTTACTCCACAAGCAGAATGCTATTTGGACTTGCTAAAAAGCAAGATGCGCCTGAGCCTTTTGGGAAATTATCAAGTCGTTCAGTACCGGCTAATGGGTTGCTATTTTCGTGCACTTGTTTATTGGGGGGAGTTGTTTTGATTTACTTGATACCTAATGTCATGGTGGCCTTTACTATAGTAACCACAATTTCGGCTATTTTATTTATGTTTATTTGGTCGATGATTCTTATTTCTTATATTGCTTATCGTCGTAAAAAAGTAACCTTGCATGAACAATCTCAATTTAAAATGCCTGGTGGGCTTTTGATGTGCGGCGTCTGTTTAGTTTTTTTTGCTTTTATGATCGTGTTACTCACTTTCGAGGCTGATACTCGCCAAGCATTAGTGGCAACACCTATTTGGTTTGTTATTTTAGGTGTAAGTTATTATATTCGATCCTTAAAACGTCAATAAATCTAAATTCAAACTGGCAGGGGGTACCTGCCAATATCATTATTACAATTATTGATATTTTTTAGTTCCTGGCCAGATGATACTGGCAATAATCCCTAAAGCTAGTATGCCTAAAACGACATAAAGACTTGTGCTTGGATCTATATCAATACCATATCCAAATAGATGGTTACTTGCATTTAAAGCTAATTTTCCGGCAATAAAAAAGAGCAAACAAATAACCGCTTTACCTAAGTGGACTAAATACTGTTTCATAGCTTGTAAAATAAAGTACATCGTTCTAAGACCTAAAATGGCAAAGATCATCGAGCTATAAACAATTAACGGTTCTTGGCTGACAGCAATCACCGCAGGAACTGAATCAAAGGCAAACATAACGTCACTTAGTTCAATTACAGCAATACATAAAAACAGTGGCGTTGCATAAAAAATACTTTTAGGTATTGTGCCAACTAAATTGCTGTTTTCAGGTTTTTTAAGCTCTGTATCAAGTTGTTTTTGTGTCAATAAAAAGTGATGACCGACAATTTTGGGGTAAGATGGGAAAATACGTTTGGCGATGCGAAAAGCAAAGTGATGTGAGTAATCTTTAATGTCTTGGTCATTATCTTGATTTTTAATCATTATTATTCCTGTGCCTGCAACTAATATTGAAAATATTAATTCCATCCAAGGACCTAAATATAATAAACCTGTACCTATTGCTACAAATATGGCGCGAAATATAATAGCTCCAATAACCCCCCAATAAAGTAAGCGATGACGATAATTATTTGGTACTGCAAACCACGAAAAAATAGCCATAATCACAAACAAATTATCGACCGATAATGCTTTTTCAAGGACATAACCTGTAACAAATAAGCTAGCTATAGCACTACCGTGATGAAGATACAAATATAGTGCAAATCCCAATGCCATCATTATCCAAAATAGTGACCAAAGGATGGCATTGTTTAAACTGATAGGTTTATCGTTATGGTGAGCATATAAATCAATAATAATTGCTGCTAAGGCTAATCCAACAAAGACCAAAACGGTTTCTATTGGGAAACCTAATGAATTTTGAATCATAATTTTACTACCTAGTATTAAAAGTTATATGGAGTTAATTTTGATTTTTAGTTATGTTGAATTTTTCAATAGAACATAATTATAAAAGTGGTTGAGTATATATTGCTAGTCAAATCAAAAAAAGTTATATTTGCATGTCCTCGTTAACTATTTTTATTTCACGATATATTTTGAGCCAATTTTCATGACAAAATTCCGGGTAATTGTTTTCTTGCTTTTTCCTTTTTTTTCAGGATTATTAAAGGCACAACCAGTAGAACCTTATATATCTTTTTTACCTAAAGGAAGTGATTTATCCATTTTAGTTCAATCTGTAGGAAGTAATCCTAAGACATTAGCAAAATATAAAAGTGAGCTTTTTAAACAACCAGCAAGTACTCAAAAAGTGATCACCGCTTTAGCCGCTGAACTGGAACTAGGCAGTGATTTCCGATTTATAACGCGCATACAAACTAACGGTTCAATAAGGAATAAATGGTTAAATGGTGATCTTATTATTCAATTAAGCGGCGATCCTACTTTTACTGGTGATCGATTAAAAAGCATGATTGCAACACTGCGTCAAAAAGGTATCGAAAAAATTTCAGGAAATGTGATTTTGGATACTTCAATATTTACAAGTCATGATAAAGCAGAGGGGTGGTCGTGGAATAATTTAACAGCTTGTTACAATGCTCCACCATCCGCAGCGATTATTGATGATAATTGTTTCTATACAATATTGACGCCAGGTAAAATAGGGGAGAAAGCCTCCATTTCTAAGTCATCAAATATTCCTGTTATGGTGACAGGAGATGTGAAAACTATCGCAAAAAATAGTAACGATTTTAATGATAAGTATTGTGAATTAGATGTTAGCTATTCAGATAAAAATCGTTATCATTTATCAGGATGTATTTCTGCAAGTTTGGATAAAATGCCGTTAAAATTTGCGGTAATTGATGGTGTAGAATATTTTTCTACGATTTTAAAAAATCAGCTCAAACAGCAAAAACTAACTTATACAGGCTTACTTTTAGAACGTAATCATAAAACTAATACTCAGTTGACTTTATTAGCTTCTAGCCAATCAGCACCGCTTTCTGAACTGTTAGCTGTGATGCTTAAAAAATCAAATAATTTATATGCAGACGCCATTTTTAGAACTTTAGGAGCTCACTATTATAATGTTCCGGGTACATGGCGTAATGGTGGTGATGCTATTAAGCAAATTTTGCGCAAAAAAGCAGGTATTAATCTTGAGAACTTAGTTATTGCTGATGGTTCTGGATTATCACGATTAAACTTGATGAGCGCTGACAAATTAATGGAAATTTTACAATACATTGCCGCCCATAATACACAATTAAGGATTATTGAAATGTTACCAATTGCTGGAGTTGATGGTACGTTGCAAAATCGTAAGAGTTTTAATCAAGTACCTTTTAAAGAAACAATACGAGCCAAAACAGGTTATATTCAAGGATGCTATAATTTAGCTGGATTTATCCAAAAGTTTGATGGTAGATATTTGGCTTTTGTGCAGTTAATATCGGGTTACCACGCCGATAGACAAGATGAGCCCAAAAATAGTGCAATTATGCGATTTGAATCAGAATTTTATAAAAATTTCATTAATTAATAAGCTAAAAGACACATAAGTTTACATGAAAATGAAATATGTGTCCTGATTTATTGCCAGTAAAATGTATTAAATTAAATATTATTTCCTAAGAATCCACCGCTTTGATGTTTCCAAAGTTGTGCGTATAATCCATTTTTCTTAAGTAATTCTTGGTGTGTTCCTTGCTCTATGATTTTACCATGATCAAGTACAACCAACCTATCCATTGCTGCAATAGTTGATAACCGGTGAGCAATAGCTATAACGGTTTTTCCTTCCATTAAAGAGTATAGGCTTTCTTGAATAGCTTGCTCTATTTCAGAATCCAGAGCACTTGTTGCTTCGTCTAATAATAAAATAGGGGCATTTTTAAGAATGACGCGAGCAATTGCAATACGCTGTCTTTGTCCGCCAGATAATTTTATACCTCGCTCACCAACAAATGCGTCATATCCAGTTCGACCTCTTGTATCAACAAGCGTTTGAATAAAGTTATCAGCATGTGCCTTTTGGGCTGCTTCAATCATTTGTTCTTCGGTCGCTTGATTGTTACCATAGAGCAAGTTTTCTCGTACTGTTCGATG
The DNA here is from genome assembly GCF_001690495.1 of Gilliamella sp. App4-10. Classification (GTDB taxonomy): domain Bacteria; phylum Pseudomonadota; class Gammaproteobacteria; order Enterobacterales; family Orbaceae; genus Gilliamella; species Gilliamella apicola_G. The sequence goes on along the minus strand of NZ_LZGS01000035.1, from coordinate 399,374 downwards.
CAATAATGAAGTATCTTGTGTCACCATACCTATTTGAGCTCGCAGGCTTTCTTGACTAACAGTGGTAATATCTTGACCATCAATAACAATTTTGCCACTTTGTAAATCGTAAAAGCGAAGTAATAAATTGATAAGTGTTGATTTACCTGCCCCAGAACGACCAACTAATCCGATTTTTTCACCTGACTTAATTGTTAAATCTAAATTTTCAATGACTGAATGATGCTGCTTTTTGTCATATGTGAAATGAATATGTTTAAATTCGATTTTTCCTTGAGTAACATTAAGCGATGTCGCATTGGGTTGATCAACAACCGTTTTAGTTGCAGAAAATGTATTAATACCATCTTTAACAACCCCAATATTTTCAAATAGTGCGGTCATTTCCCACATGATCCAATGTGAAAAACCATTTAAACGAAGTGCAACAGCCGTTGTTGTTGCAATTGCGCCTACACCAATTAGTTGATCCGTCCATAACCATAGTGCAACGCCTGTGGTGCTTAGTACTAATGAAATAGATAATAAGTGATTAACAATTTCAAAACTGCTCACTAAGCGCATTTGTTTATTAACCGTAACTAAAAACTCATCCATTGATTCTTGAGCATATTTTGCCTCATTGCCTGCATGAGAAAATAGTTTTACTGTCATAATATTAGTATAGGCATCGGTTACTCGTCCTGTCATTGTAGAACGAGCATCAGCCTGCATACTAGCGACTTTACTTAAGCGAGGAATAAAATAATACATGGCAATACCATAAATTAGACACCAGCTCATAAATGGAATTAATAACCAAAGATCTAATTTTCCGATGATTGTTGCCATAGTAATAAATGAAATTAGGACATAGATGAAAATATCCGCCACTAAAAAGCAAGTATCACGAACTGCTAGTGCCGTTTGCATGACTTTTGTTGATATTCTTCCTGCAAATTCATCTTGAAAAAAGCGCATGCTTTGATTGAGTACTAATCGATGTAGGTTCCAACGCATTCGCATTGGAAAATTCCCTGCTAGGCATTGGTGTTTAATAATCGTTTGTAGTCCAATAATAATTGTACTTGATAAGATGATTAAGGCTAACATTACTAATGTTGTTTTTTCTTGTTGCCAAAATTTGTTAGGTTCAACAATCGCAAGCCAATCAATAACTTTACCAAGGGCAGCATATAAAAAGGCTTCAAAAGCCCCACCTAATGCGCTAAGAATAATTAATAATAGTAGAAATAAACGAGTCCCTTTTGTTGATTGCCATATAAAACTAAAAAAGTTTTTAGCCATAGGTTGAGGTTCATCTTTGGGATAGGATGACACCAATTTTTCGAAGAATTGATACATATTTAGACCTAATTAATAATAAGGTTTTTTTTTGATTATATTGTCAATGATATAGAAAAATAGGATGAGTGCAAATAGCTATAAATTATTTTTACACTCAAATTTTATATGAAATTTAAATAAGCATTAATTGGTTATATACTTGTTATTGCTAAATTTATAAATATCAAAGAAGTTAGTGAGGAAATAAAATTTTTCATATTTCCCCATTCTTTGATTATATCTTGAAAGTCAATATATAGCTATTAAGGACATTAAAAAATATCTTTAATAATAAGTACAACTCGACCAACAATATGATATTTATGAAAGTCTATCTTGGATACTTCAATAGTAGAATGCTGGCTATTATTACAAATTAACAACCATCCATTGAGTGTTAAACGTATTTTTCTTAAAAAAGTAATATCATCATATTCAATTAGATAGATTGCGCCATCAACAATATCATTTATTTCAGTGTTAAGAATTAGTCCGTTATTGTTTTCAATTTCTGGCGACATTAAATCACCTTTGGCCCAATAAATGATTAATTTTTTAGCATCTAAACCTCGATGCTTGACCCAACCTTCAATAATAGGATAATTCATCACAGGAGGGGTTTCTCTAACAAAACGTTCTTTTTGTGCTTCTTCTTTTGTAGGTAACTGTTTTTTATAAACAGGAATACGATATATATTTTCATTATAGACATCTTCATCGTTTTTAGGATCTAAAACTTCTAATTTATGTCCAGTGGCAAGCCAATTAAAAGAAACATTACATTTTTCTGCAATGACTTCTAAACGTGTGAGTGATGGGTATGTTTTACCCGATAAATAATCCCTGATTACTGTTTCTGACATATCACATTTTTTAGCGAAGGCAGAAACAGATAAACCTTGCATTGAGCTGTATAATCTATCTTTGAAAGTCTTAACATTATTATTTTTGATTGAATTCATCTTTGACTCTTTATTTCTTGCATAAGTTTATTAATTATAGTGAATTTTTTTTAAATTTTGTATATCTATAAGTCGTGGAAAATCAAATAAATTTCTTTTAATTTTTGTTTTAGTGTCCTTTTTGATTTTATATTTGCGCATCTTTCCCTTCTGTTTCATTTTTTTTCGCGCTTTCTGCTGAGTTTTAAAAAATGATTGCTTTGTGTTTTTTCTGTTTGATTGCTTGTTTTTCTGTCAACTGTGTTTGTTTATTCTATTTATTAAGTTTTTTTTAAATTAAATTTGACATTAATCAATTATGTTTCAGGTATCGAATATTTGATTATCATTATGTTTTTATTGTATTTATTGTTTTTGTTTATATAATAACCCAATAAATAACCACAAACAAAAGCGTTGACTAAAGCGAAAAAAAATGGATAATAAGCGTTGTAAGGATTTTTCATTGTTTTCTTTCCTTATATTCCTTATATTTCATGTTGGCCCGTGTAGTTTTATACGGGTCTTTTTTTTATTGAACTATTCATGAAATCCCTCCAAAAGAGTATAATGAACATTTTAAAAGGAATTGTTTTAAAGCCTATCCTAAAATAGGGCGTTATATTTATTGAGAGGATTTGATTATGTCTTTTAGTATTCCACATCTTTTAGTGTTTCTTGTAGTGGTTATTTTATTATTTGGCACTAAAAAATTGCGTAATTTAGGTTCGGATCTCGGTACTGCATTAAAAGGTTTTAAAAAAGCGATGAGTGATGACGAAGTTGAATCAAAAAATGATAATAAATTAGATAATAAATAGTTGTACTTATTGATATGAATATTCAATTTGATGTGGCAATTGTGGGAGGGGGGTTAGTTGGTTTAGCAACTGCTTGCGCACTTAGCCAATATGCTCTAAACATTGCGATTATAGATTCTAAAATTCATCAGTCTGAATCCTTTCCTCATGCTGAAATTGGCATTAGAGCCTCTGCTATTAATGGTGCTAGCCAGCGATACTTTTCGCAAATTGGCATATGGGATGATTTATTCAATAGCAATAGAGTGCAGGAATTTACCGAAATAGGTGTATGGGAAAAAAATGGTCAAGCTCATTTATCAGCCCACGCTAAAGATTATAGCTATCCAAATCTAGGTTATATTATTGAAAATAATGTCATTTCTCATTATCTTTACCAATATGCTTTAAACTGTTCCAATATTAATATTTTTAGTTGCGAAGCCATTGATTGTACATTTAATGATGACTTTGCCTTTTTGACGCTTGCTGATAAAACTGTTTTACAATCTAAATTAATGATAGGTGCTGATGGTGCTCATTCTTGGGTGCGTAGATGCAAAAATATTTCTGTTTTTGAGCGCGATTATATTCATCATGCTGTTATTACCACTGTTGAAACCGAGTATCCACATCGATTTTGTGCTAGACAAGTGTTTTATCCTGATGGGATTATCGCTTTTCTTCCTCTTTGGGATGAATATAAAAGTTGCTTAGTTTGGTCGACTAAACCAGATAATGCAGAAACTTTAACTGCGCTTTGTGAATCTGAATTTTCAAATGAATTATTAGCATTAACGGGTGATAAGGTGGGCAAATGCAAATTAATTAATCCGCGCATGGTCTTTCCATTAAAAGCGCGTTTTGCAAAACAATTTGTTAAACATCGCTTAGTACTTATCGGTGATGCTGCACACACTATTCATCCTTTAGCTGGGCAAGGTGTGAATTTAGGTTTTCAAGACTCCGCTTTATTAGTTTCGATCATTAAACAATTAATTGATACACAAAAAGATATTGGACTTGTAAATAATTTAAAGTCATTTGAATTTAACCGTCGTAAAGATACGTTAGTTATGTTAACTGCCATGCGGACTATTCAAGATATGTTTAATGGTGATAATGTGCTGAAAAAGACATTAAGAACCATTGGTATGAATGCAATTAATCACAGTTCACTATTAAAAAAACAATTGATCAAATACGCTATGCATATTTGATCTAAGTTGACATTTTATTACTGTGATTTTTGTCAAAAAGTTTCTGATAGGAATGCGTTTTAGTATAAAAAAACCAGCAAATGATACCTAATATTGCCAAAGACGTGCTTGCAATGATTATTGCTATCCATCCGTAATGACTAAATAAATAGGTCGAACCCGCAGATCCTAGCATTCCGCCAATAAAATAACATACCATATAACCTGTATTCATTCGGCTGCGTGCTTCGGGCCTAATTTGATAAATGGCATTCATATTTGAGACGTGGGTCACTTGTACGGCAAAATCTAATAAAATCACGCCGATAATTAAGGTGTAAATTGAATATTGAGCTAACGAGAGCGGCAACCAAGATAACAGTAATAAGCATAACCCTATGGTGGTTGCAATAAAACCTTTTCCTTTGTCTGACAATTTTCCCACTATTGGAGATCCCATTGCACCAGCCACACCAGCAAGTCCAAATAAACCAATAATAAAATCAGAATAGTGGTATGGAGCATTAGTTAACAAAAAGGCAAGCGGTGTCCATAATAGTGAAAATAGTGCAAATGATATAATAGCTAATAGTGAACGAATCCTAAGCGTTGGTTCTTGTTTATATAATGAAGCAATCGACCATAACAACTTAAAATAATTAATGTTAATATCGCTATGGTAACTAGGTAGAGAAATCCAGAGTAATAGCGTCACAATGGTCATGATACCTGTTGCAATCCAATACACGTCATGCCAATCAGCAATTGTTGAAATGGCGCCAGCAAAGGTTCTACCTAATAAAATACCCAGTAACATACCACTCATTAACGTGCCTACAATTTTACCACGATGCTCTGGTTTTGATAGCGTGGCAGCAAAAGGAATTAAAACTTGAGCCACCGTTGAAAATAGCCCTGTCATAGCCGTGCCTATTATAAGCATCCCTATATTTTGAGATAATGCGCTTACCATAAGTCCACAAGTGGATAATATCATTAAAATAATAATCAGCCTTTTACGCTCCAATTTATCGCCAAGTGGAGCGATAAAAAGTAAGCCAACAGCATAACTAAATTGGGCTGCCATAATGATTGATCCTGCATTTTCTACTTTTATATGTAGATCATGTGTAATCGAGTGTAATAGCGGCTGAGCATAATAATTGCTGGCAATAGTAATACCAATAGCAAATGCCATTAAAAAGACTAAGTAGCTAGATAAATTTTGATGTGGTTTGCTTTGCATAACTGAATATCGTTAAAAATAATCGGTAATTATATACGAAAAATAACCTAGATACTGATAAAGAAGCGTTAGTAAGTCGTTTGTTTTAATAAGTTATAAATAGGCGTTGCTAGTCCTATTTTGGCATTGTCGGATTTAAGGTTATACCAATAGCCACAAGATCCATCCAAATAGTTTTTATATTTAGTGATAACACAATGAATAGGAATAATATCTAAGTGAAAATGGCTAAATGTATGGCGAAAGGCAATGAGTTGCTTTGGTTTGGTTGTTTCAATTCCGTATTTTTTTAACCAGTCAGTTAACGCTTGTTTACTTGAAAACTGAGGTAAACAATATAGCCCTCCCCAAATGCCAGACGCAGGTCTTTTTTCAAGCCAAATAGTTTGGTTATATTCAAGCATTAAAAAATAGGCTATTTTTTCAGGAATAGTATTTTTAGGTTTTTTGGTTGGATATTGTTGCCAACTTTCAGTTTTATAGGCAAGGCAATGATTATTTAAAGGGCATAAAGCGCACTTAGGTTTAGAGCGAGTACAAACCATTGCTCCAATATCCATCATGGCTTGATTAAATTTTGCAACATCATTTTTTGGTGTAACTTGCTCACTCAATTGCCAGAGCCTATTTTCAACAGTTTTAATACCAGGCCAGCCTTCAACTGCAAAATATCGGGTTAAAACACGTTTTACATTGCCATCTAAAATGGGATAATGCTGATTTTGTGAAAGTGATAAAATTGCCCCAGCAGTTGAACGTCCTACGCCAGGTAGTGCCATGACATCGTCAAATTGTGTTGGGAATTTACCATTAAACTTTTCAGCAATCATTTGGGCTGCTTTATGTAAGTTACGTGCTCTTGCATAATAGCCAAGACCAGTCCAAAGATGCAATACATCATTTATTGAAGCTTTTGCTAGGTCAGTTACCTTGGGAAATTGTTCAATAAAACGGTTAAAGTAAGGGATAACAGTTGCAACTTGAGTTTGTTGCAACATGACTTCTGATAACCAAACATGATAAGGGCTTTTTTCGATTTGCCAAGGTAGCGATTTTCTACCGTACTGTTCATACCAGTTAAGTACCGCTTGTGAAAAATGTTGTATTGTTATAGTCATTACATTACCGCAACAATTGAATCACTTGGATAGCATCCGAGCACCTTAGTATATAGCGTCATTGATGCTAGTTCTTTGAGTGCTGTTTGCATTTCATAAGAATGGATGTTGCCTTGCAAATCAATATAAAACATTTCTTCCCATGGTGTACCATGAATTGGACGCGACTCAAGTTTAGTCATGACGATATTCTGATTGCGTAATACTAATAGGGCATCCACTAAAGCACCTGCTTGTTGACCTGTCTTCATTAAAATTGTGGTTTTAGCTGGAATTTGATCCGAAACATCGATCGGCTGGCGTGCCAGTACAATAAAACGCGTAATATTTTCTTTTTGATTAGCAAAGTTATGTTCAAGGACTTGCAGTCCATATAATTCTCCCCCATCTTTATTGCCCATTGCTGCAACATTAGGTTGATTCAATTTAACAACAGCTTCCATTGCTGATGAAGTACTGTCGCAATATACAATTTTCCAATGAGAGTAATTTTCTAGGAAGTTGCTACATTGTTGGAATGGCTGTGGATGGCTATAAATAGTATTAATTTGCTCAAGTTGCGAATTTGGTATAGCAAGAACGCAATGATCGATAGGTAAAGAAAGTTCTCCGATAATGTGCAAATTGGTTTTTTGCAATAAATCGTAAACCTCGTTAATAGAACCAGAGCTAGAATTTTCTATTGGTAAAATGCCATAATCTACAGCTCCATTTTCTACTTGTGTAAAAATATCTTTAAAGGTTGAACAGCCCAATTCAATCATTTCATCTAAGTGAGTGCTAGCATAGCGGCGAGCAGCAGAATGTGAATAAGACCCTTTGGGACCTAAAAAGGCAACTTTGGCAGTGACAATGGTGCCGTGATTAAGTTTTTCTTGTAAGATTTTTTGTTGTAATAGTACAGAATCTTCGATAACTAATTGATATAAGCGTTTAATGAATACTTCATCAAGATGATAGTTTTTGCCTTGATTGATTAAAGTTTTTATCAGTGAACGCTCACGCTCCATATCGCGCACCGGAATGTTTGCATCAATTTTAGTATGAATGACTTGTGTTGAGAGTCTGCGACGTTCAGCAATAAGTTCTAACAACTTTTTATCTAGCTCATTAATCTTATCTCGTAAAGGTAATAAAGGGTTTGCAGTCATTTTTATTAGATATTTAAAAAAAGATGGCTTGTATTATAACAAGCCAAAAAATAAAGGCACCATCAAAGTATCTTTTTATTAAATCTAGATAATAGATTAATTAGATTTCTTCTTTTAATACTGCGTCTTTTATGCTGTTAGTCGCACGACGAGCTTCGTCTTTATGTTGCAGTTTATTGAGTTGTTTTTCAAGTTTATCAATAAGATCATTAATAGCCGCATACATATCAATATGTTTAGCAGAGGCAACTAATGGCGTTCCTTTGGTGGCAATTGTTGCATCAACAATAAATCCATCTGGTTCTTTGGATAAAATAAAATGAGGGTTGATTAGCTGTGCCCTCCATTTATCTAACTTTGAAAACTTATCCTCTAGATAGCTACGAATTGCAGGAGTAATATCCATTTGTTTACTGGTAATACTTAAAGCCATAGTTGACCTCCGCTTTTTTATCGATAAATCTAACATTTTTAAATGTTGTTATTACTACATTGGCAAATTATTTTATTCTCGTCAATAAGATATTTATTTTATTATTGATCACATTTTCGTGAATTTAATTTAAAAATAGATTCTATTAATTAGCTATTGCATAACAGTGGGGATGAAACTGATTTTACTATATACTGTATCAATAAATATTTAGTTTATTCTACGTTATAAGATATTTTCAATGAATGAGGATAATGTGAGTTATTTAGATAATGTAAAAATTGTTTTGGTTGAAACATCTCATACAGGTAATATGGGATCTGCTGCAAGAGCAATGAAAACTATGGGATTAACGAATCTTTGTTTAGTTAATCCAGTCATCAAGCCTGATTCTCAATCGATTTCATTAGCGGCAGGTGCGAGTGATATTATTAAAAATGCGCAAATTTTTTCGTCACTTGAACACGCCATTGCTGATTGTACTTTAGTAATTGGCACTAGTGCCCGCTCTCGTAGTTTGCAATGGCCACACTTAACCCCAAAAACATGTGGTGATAAGATTATTCAAGAAGCAACTAATACCTATGCCAAAGTTGCTTTGGTGTTTGGGCGTGAACGTGTTGGTTTAACGAATGAAGAATTGCAAAAGTGCCATTATCATGTTGGCATTCCTGCTAATCCTGATTATAGTTCTTTAAACCTTGCCATGTCGGTGCAAGTTTTGTGTTATGAAATTCGTATGTCAATGTTAAATATTGAAAATAACATATCAGAGCAAAAAAATGCGAATCTGTCCGAAACTGAATTTCCTATTGATGCAGATATAGAGCGTTTTTACCAACATTTAGAACAGACTTTGTTAAAAACAGGCTTTATTAATGCCAATCACCCTGGGCAAATTATGGGGCGTTTGCGACGATTGTTTACTCGCGCACGTATTGAACAACAGGAACTGAATATTTTACGTGGTATTTTAACTTCGATTGATAAAACGTTACGATGATCACAAATAGAAACACCCACAGAATTGTGGGTGTTATTTTTCTAATTGACACTGCTTAGTGTGTTATTTTATTTATTCATCAAAATTTTTATTTTGAGAATATTAATTTTTTTTGCGCCATGTTGTTCCATTCGCACCATCTTCAAGCACAATATTCATTGCATTTAATTTGTCGCGAGCTTCGTCGGCCTGTGCCCAATTTTTACTTACTCTAGCTTCGTTGCGTTGTTTTATTAATGCCTCAACTAATGCAACATCAACATCATCTCGCTGATCTCCTTGTAAAAATTTAATGGGATCTTGTTCTAATAATCCTAGTACAGCGGATAAATAACGCAATTCAGCAGCTAATTCATTAGCAAGGGACATATTATTATCAGCTTTGGCTTTATTAATTTCACGAGCTAAATCAAAAAGAGTTGAATAAGCTTCTGGCGTATTAAAGTCATCATCCATTGCATCACAAAATTGGCGATAATAATTGCTGTCAGGCGTTACTACGTGTGGATAAGTTGGATCAGTGTCTCGTAGGGCTGTATAGAGTCTCTCTAGTGCTATTCTCGCTTGTTTTAAATTTTCTTCGCTATAATTGAGTTGGCTACGATAATGACCTGATAGTAAAAAGTAACGCACTGTTTCGGCATCATAATGTTTTAATACATCGCGAATTGTGAAAAAATTATTGAGTGATTTTGACATTTTTTCTTGGTCTATCATAACCATGCCGGAATGCATCCAATAATTGACATATTGACCATCATGCGCACAGGTTGATTGGGCAATTTCATTTTCATGATGTGGAAACATTAAATCAGAACCACCACCATGAATATCGAAGTGATTACCTAACTGATAACTATTCATCGCCGAACATTCAATGTGCCAACCTGGGCGACCTTTACCCCATGGCGAATCCCAACTTGGTTCATTCGGTTTTGACATTTTCCATAACACAAAATCCATTGGATTACGTTTAACATCAACTACATCAACACGCGCACCAGCGTGTAGCTGTTCTAAATTTTGTCTCGATAAAATACCATAATTTGGATCACTGTCTACTGAAAACATCACATCGCCATTATCGGCAATATAGGCATGATTTTTGGCAATTAATTCTTCCACTAATTGGATGATTTGTGGCATGTGATGAGTAGCACGTGGTTCTATATCAGGTCGTTTTATATTAAGTGCATCAAAATCTGCATACATTTCTTGGAGCATTCGATCGGTAAGTTGAACACAACTTTCACCATTTTCGAGTGAACGTTTGATGATCTTGTCATCAACATCAGTAATATTACGCACATAAGTTAAATCATAACCTAAAAAACGTAAATAACGTGTGATAACATCAAATGCAACAAAAGTACGCCCGTGACCAATATGGCAAAGGTCGTAAATGGTAACTCCACATACGTATAACCCAACTTTATTAGGGGTAATAGGATGAAATGTTTCTTTCTCGCGGGTTAATGTGTTGAATATTTTTAACATTATAATCTACAGGTTAAAATTGATGGATTTTGTTAAATAATATAACAAAAATCTGGATATGACGAAATTACTTATTACTAACTTTGAACTAAAAAAGGTGATATATCTAAGAGTATAATAATCAAAAAATAGTTAAATTGGCGGGAGAAACCCGCCAATTTAATAAAAAAATAATTTATTTTTTTATATGGCGATAGATATAAATGAGTATAATCGAACCAAGAACTGAAATTAACAAACTAGGGAAGTTAAATCCTGTCACACTACCCCAACCAAAGAAGGTGCTAATATAGCCACCCACTAAAGCTCCTGCAATGCCTAATAAAATAGTTTTAATGACACCTACACTTCCTAGTGGCATAAAAAACTTGGCAATCCAGCCGGCAATCAATCCTAGAATTATCCAACTTATAATACCCATGATAATTTCCCCTTGTTATTGAAATTAATTTTAGTTTACTTAAATTAATTAAAAAATCTAACAGAAGTTGATGTTCAATGTAATAGTTTTAATCGATTAATTAAGATTAATAAAAGATATTCAAAATATATTAATAATTATTATAATAGTAGATAAATGATTTAGTCTAAAGATTAATTTTATGAATACAATCGGTAAAAGGTAAATGATAGTTTATTTTACAGTTTTTTCTTATATTAACATATGTTCAAGTGAATAAGGGAGTTCTGATCTCCCTTTTTAATATTATTGTTCAAAAATGGTTTTATGTAGAATTTTAATAATTGATTCTGCATCATTGCTTTTTGCTAATAGGCAAAGATTATGAGTACTTGCCCCATAACAGCAAAGTCTAATAATAAAATCATCTAATACACCAAACACTTCATTGGCGATACCTTTAGTTGAAGTTAGGTTATTACCAATAATAGCAATTAGCGCTAAATCTTCCTCAATATCAACATGGCAAACAGTTGATAGTTCATCAAATAATTCTCTTGTCAATAAACTGTTACCGTTGGTGTTAGTACCTGTTGTATCGATGGTTAATGCGATACTGACTTCTGATGTTGTGACTAAATCAACCGAAATATTATGTTTGGCTAATATCGTAAACACATTTGCAAGAAAGCCTTGCGCATGCAGCATATTTAAACTGGTCAGCGTTAGCAATGTTTGTTTGCGGCGTAATGCTAAAGCTCTGAATACTGGTAATTTAGATGTAATGCTGTTAGTGCTGTAAACGATTGTTCCCCCATCTTGGGGCGCTTTACTTGAACCAACAAAAACAGGAATATTACTTCGTACAGCTGGGACTAGTGTTGCTGGGTGTAGTACCTTCGCGCCAAACGTTGCCATTTCGGTTGCCTCAGCAAAAGATATTTCATCAATGCGTTTAGCCGCAGGGGTAATGCGCGGATCGTTAGTATAAATCCCTGCAACATCAGTCCAAATGTCAATTTGAGTGGCATTCAATGCTTCACCTAATAAAGCGGCTGTATAGTCGCTTCCCCCACGCCCCAAAGTAGTGGTTTTGCCCGAACTTTCACAACCAATAAATCCTTGCGTGACAATGATGCAACTATTATTTAGTGATTTTAAATGGGCACAACACAGCTGTTTAATATCTTCAATTTTAGGTGTTGCTTTACCAAAGTTATTATCGGTGCGCATAACTTTCCGTATATCAAACCACATGGCATTTTTTTGTTTTTCTTTTAATAACTCGACAAACAGTTTTGAAGACATAATTTCGCCGTAACTAACAAGCTCATCAGTTAATGCTGGTGATGTTGCTAAACTTGCGGCTTCAGACAAAGAGGCTATATTAGCAATGATTTTGTCAATTTCAGTTCGTAGTTCGGGATTTTCAGGTAATTGTTCTAAGATGTTGTATTGGATTGATTGGATTTTGGCAATATGTTGAGTTCGAACATCGGCATCACGTCCTTCTGCTAATGCGACTAGTAAATTTGTTACGCCAGCAGATGCCGATAGTACCACAACTTTTACGTTAGGATTAGCTATTACAATATTGGCACTATTTACCATTGAAGGATAATCGGCAACACTAGTACCACCAAATTTAGCAATTACAAATGATGTTTCCATAAATTCCTCATATTAAAAATTTTTTATTTTTAACAGAGTTAGAGCGGGTGTGTCCTATTTACAATTAAAAAATACAGACCATGAAGCGCTCCACCTGTTAAGGTGACAACCCAAGGGATTCAGCCCTTGCAGTCGATTTGATCGCTTCTGGATTGGCAATCAAACCTCGGCATTACATCCCCTCGATCATTTATTCGTGGTTCCAGTCCCTACAATGATTTACCTGAGTAATGCGCCTCTTCGTTTTTGCAACTTCAGTTACGAAATCAGCGTTATATAGGATTAACGATTTTATTAATTGTGTCAATAGTTTAAATATTAAAATTATTTGCTTGCAATAGGGCGAAATGGAAAAACCTATAACTCACGTTCAAACAATTCAATAATGGTTTGATATAATTTTTTTACTGTATATTCTTTAGTAGGTGTACTAAATATAGTGTCATCGCCCGCAATTGAACCTAAAATGCCTTCTGATTTACCAATTGAGTCAAGTAATCGAGCAATGAGTTGAGCGGCACCAGGGCTGGTTCTTATCACCACCATTGAACTATTGAAATCAATATCAATCACTAAATTTTTTAATGGACTACTCGTTGTGGGCACACTTATTTCTGCAGGTAAACAATAGACCATTTCGGATTTTGCATTGCGGGTTCTTACTGCACCAAATTTTGTTAGCATGCGTGAAACTTTAGATTGATTGATGTTATCAAATCCTTGTTCTTGTAGCGCTTGTACGATTTCTACTTGCGAACTAAACTTCTCTTGACGAAGCATCTCTTTAAACATTTTGGTGAGATTAGCTTGTTTCATAATGTTCCTTGGCTTTTAATTTGTTACTGTTTACTGCTAATAAATTGCTAATACATAATACATGTATTTATAAAACTTATAATAAATTTTACTTATTATTCAAACCAAAATAACTCCAGCTATTTTAAATAGCATTAGTAGCAATTATTAAATACATAATTATGCGTTAAATTTGCATAAAATTAAAGTTTTGATTTAATTGCATCCTTAGGGCGAAAAGACTTTATAACTTGTTCATGGGTTTCAATGTAAGGTCCTTCTAATAGTTGTATACAATAGGGGATGCTAGCAAAAATGCCACTAACAATGACATTGCCTTGGTTATCTTTAACCCCCTCAAGGGTTTCTTTTATTGATTTTGGCCTGCCTGGTAGGTTTATGATTAAACATTTTTTGCGAATAACACCAACTTGCCTTGATAAAATCGCTGTTGGTAAAAAATGTAAGCTGATTTGACGCATTTGCTCTCCATATCCAGGCATCACCCGATCAGCGATGGCGAGTGTCGCATCAGGTGTTACGTCTCTAATTGCAGGACCAGTACCTCCGGTGGTTAAAATTAAATGGCAATGTAGATTATCAACAAGCTCACATAATGTTTGTTCAATAATAGCTTGTTCATCAGGAATAACACGATTTTCGCTTACAAAAGGTGTTTTCAATGCAGTTTGTAACCATGAAACTAATGATGGAATTCCTTCATCTTGGTAAATGCCACTTGAAGCTCTATCTGATACTGAAACTAACCCAATTTTAAACATGCTACTTATTCCTTCAACGATAAAGGCACACAGCTTGAAAATTAAAACTACACTGTTTGTGCCCAACCAATAATAATATGCGCTATGATCTTACAATGATAATTTATTCGCATTGATATAAATAAAATTAAAAAGACCTTTACATTGATTGATTTTATTGTCAATTGATTTAACATGATATCATATTATTCAAATAGTAATTGATTCACTTAGGATATATTCATGCCATCAATTCCTGCACTTGAGCTAATATCACTCAAAAAAATTTATAAAAATGGTATAGAAGCATTAAAAGGTATCGATTTAACTGTGCAAGCTGGTGATTTTTATGCCTTGCTGGGACCAAATGGTGCTGGAAAGTCAACAACTATAGGCATTATTAGCTCATTAGTCACCAAAACAGCGGGACAAGTTAAAATTTTTGGTTATGATTTAGATAAAGATGTTGTCAATGCCAAAAGACAATTAGGGCTTGTACCGCAAGAATTTAATTTTAATCAATTTGAAGAAGTACTACAAATAGTTACTAATCAAGGTGGTTATTATGGCTTGCCCCGAAAATTAGCATTAGAGCGCGCTGAAAAGTATTTACGAATTTTAGATTTATGGGACAAACGCCACAGTCGAGCTACCATGTTATCCGGTGGCATGAAAAGGCGATTAATGATAGCCAGAGCGCTTGTGCATGAGCCTAAACTATTGATTCTTGATGAACCAACCGCAGGTGTTGATATTGAATTACGCCGTTCTATGTGGGATTTTTTACGTGAAATCAATCGGCAAGGTATCACAATTATTTTAACCACCCATTATTTAGAAGAAGCTGAAATGCTATGTCGAAATATCGGTATTATTCAGAGAGGTCAATTGATTGCGAACTCCTCAATGCGTGAGCTATTGGCCAAAAGCCAATCTGAAACAATTGTTATTGATTATGTCCCCACATCTGAGCCTATTAAATTACAAGGCTACAATTATTCTGATGTTGAAGCAGGAATGTTAGAAGTCAAAGTAGATAAGCAACATGGGTTAAACCAATTATTTGAACAACTAAATCAACAAAGTATTAAAGTGATTAGCGTACGAAATAAAGCAAATCGGTTAGAAGAGTTATTTGTTGATCTATTGCACAATGATACCAAACAGAAAGGTGATATTTGATGAATAATTTATATTGGATTGCCTTAAAAAGTATTTGGCGTAAAGAAGTGACACGATTTTTAAGAATTTGGGTTCAAACGCTAATTCCGCCCGTTATTACAATGTCTCTTTATTTTATCATCTTTGGTAATTTAATTGGCTCTCGTGTTGGTGACATGGGGGGATTTAGCTATATGGCATTTATTGTGCCGGGATTAATCATGATGTCAGTCATTACCAATTCTTATACCAATGTTTGTTCATCCTTTTTTAGCGCTAAATTTCAACATAACATTGAAGAATTATTGGTAGCACCTGTACCAACGCATATTCTTATTTTTGGGTATGTTGGTGGTGGCGTGATGCGTGGTATTTTAACCGGTATTTTAGTGACTATCGTATCACTATTTTTTGTTCGTTATGAAGTACATTCTTGGTTATTTGTTGTTTGTACATTACTATTGACTTCAATTCTGTTTTCATTAGCTGGCTTATTAAATGCGGTATTTGCCAAGACATTTGATGATATAAGCATTATTCCAACATTTGTATTAACGCCATTAACTTATCTTGGTGGTATTTTCTATTCTATTACTATGTTACCAGCCTTTTGGCAGTGGATTTCAAAAATTAATCCAATCGTTTATATGATTAACGGTTTTCGTTATGGATTTTTGGGCGTGACAGACGTGCCGTTATGGATAACGTTTTCAATGCTGATTTTGTTTGTTACCGTACTATATGTAATTGCATGGCGACTTATTGAAAGTGGGCGAGGGTTAAGAAGTTAAGAAGCATCGACAACGCGTGGTTAACCGCCGATATTATATCGGCGGAATAATAGCAGTTATTGTGCACCAGCAACGGCTTGTTTTGCCATTTCCGTAATTTTAGCAAAATCCCCTTTTGCAATGGCATCAGTAGGTATAAACCAAGTGCCACCGACGCAAAGTACATTATCAAGCGCAAGGTAATCGCGATAGTTTTTCGGGTTTACTCCCCCAGTTGGACAGAACTTCATATATCCACAAGGACCAGCAAAAGCTTTTAATGCTGCAACGCCACCATTGATTTCAGCTGGGAAGAATTTTAATGCTGTTAGACCATATTCTTGTGCTGTTAATAGTTCAGAAATAGTTGCAATACCAGGAATAACAGGGATAGGACCTTCAACCGCCGCTTTTAAAATAGCGTCAGTAATACCAGGAGTGATGACAAATTCAACGCCAGCTTCGGTGACTTGTTTTAGTTGTTCAACAGTTGTCACTGTTCCTGCACCAACCACAGCTTCAGGAACTTCTTTGATGATTTTCTTTATTGCGTCAATTGCGCAAGCTGTCCGTAACGTCACTTCCAGTACTTTTACTCCACCAGCAATTAGAGCTTTGGCTAGTGGTACAGCATCTTCAATCCGTTCAATAATAATAACCGGAACAACTGGTCCTATGGTTAAAATTTCTTCGGCGCTACTTTTCCAATTTTTCATTTATTTCTACCCAAACCTTATTGATACTTAAATAAAGCAATAATCCCTAATAGATAGGGATTATTTTGTTACTCATAAATGCCTAATTTCTTTTCTAAATAATGAATGTTGGTACCGCCTTTTTGGAAGCCTTCATCATTCATAATTTCAATATGAAGATCAATATTGGTTTTGATTCCATCAATCACTAGCTCTGCTAATGCATTTTTCATACGGGCAATGGCAACTTCGCGTGTTTCACCATAAGCAATTAATTTACCAATCATTGAGTCATAGTAAGGCGGGACAGTATAACCAGCATAAATATGTGATTCCCAACGAATGCCAAAGCCACCTGGCGCATGAAAGCGGGTAATTTTCCCTGGTGATGGCATAAATTTTTTCGGATCTTCAGCATTAATTCTGCATTCAATTGCATGACCTTTGATTTCAATATCGCTTTGTTTAATTGAGAGTGGTTCGCCTGCGGCGATTAATATTTGTTCTCTTATTAGGTCAACACCGGTTATCATTTCAGTAACAGGATGCTCTACTTGAATACGGGTATTCATTTCAATAAAATAAAACTCGCCATTTTCAAATAAGAATTCGAAGGTACCTGCACCACGATAACCGATCTCAATACATGCATTAACGCAACGCTCACCAATGAATTTACGCATTTTAGGTGTGATGCCAAGTGCTGGTGCTTCTTCCACCACTTTTTGATGACGTCTTTGCATTGAGCAATCTCGTTCACCTAAATAAACAGCATGGCCCTGACCATCAGAAAGTACTTGAATTTCGATATGACGTGGGTTCTCAAGGAATTTTTCCATGTAAACCATATCATTATTGAAAGCTGTTTTGGCTTCCAATTTGGTCATTTTGATGGATTGTTCAAGATCCTTTTCTTCCCGAACAATACGCATACCTCGTCCGCCACCGCCGCCAGAGGCTTTAATGATAACTGGATAGCCAATTTGCTTAGCGATTTGTTTATTGAGTTCAATATCACTACTTAAAGGACCATCTGAACCAGGTACACAAGGGACTCCTGCATTTTTCATGGCGTGAATTGCTGATACTTTATCACCCATTAGGCGAATAGTATCAGGTTTGGGCCCAATAAAAATAAAGCCAGACCGCTCAACTTGCTCAGCAAAGTCTGCATTTTCAGATAAAAAGCCATATCCAGGATGAATAGCCACTGCGCCAGTTACTTCTGCAGCCGAAATTAATGCTGGAACATTAAGGTAACTTTTTACTGAGGCTGCGGGACCAATACAGACCGTTTCGTCAGCAAGTAATACATGCTTTAAGTCTTTATCTGCCGAAGAATGAACAGCGACAGTTTTAATTCCAAGTTCTTTACATGCTCGTAAGATACGTAGAGCTATTTCTCCACGATTCGCAATAAGAATTTTATCCAGCATATTCAATCTCTTAATCGTATAGTCAATAATAAATAAATTCAGATTATTCAATAATGAATAGTGGCTGATCAAATTCAACTGGTTGACCATTTTCAACCAAGATGGCTTTTATTGTACCAGCTTTTTCTGACTCGATTTGGTTCATCATTTTCATCGCTTCAACGATACAAAGTACATCGCCAACATTTACTGTTTGACCAACTTCAACAAAAGCTTTTGATTCTGGACTTGGTGTACGATAAAAAGTTCCAACCATTGGGGATTTAATTGTTGTTCCATCAGTTGTAACAGTATTTGACACGACTTCTGTTTGAACACTTGGAGCCACAACAACAGGAGCTGATTGAGGAATTTGAATATTTTGTACAGGCGCCGAATAGTTTGTAGTAGGAACAGAACGACTGATTCGAACTGACTCTTCTCCTTCAGAAATTTCAAGTTCAGAAATACCTGACGCTTCAACTAATTCAATTAATTTTTTAATTTTGCGTATATCCATGAATTACACCGTGTTTATTTGATATAAGTAACAATTAATTATTTTAATGTAATCTTATTATTGGCTAAAACTGTTCTTTTGACCAATAATAAGGTTGTAACTTAACATTAACGCAAAAGAATACACTGTAAAACTGAATTTGTCATTATATATCTCCTTTATAAAACACTTGTTATACTATTTTCTAGGTATTATTTTATAATTGCGATACAATAGTAAGCTTCATTTACTATTGAAGTGGCTATGGTTTGAGAGGATTAAATAATATTCTATTTAGTTGGGTAAAGTGGAGAATATATTTTTTTGATTCCATGGTTTGTTTTTAAATACTAAAATATACTTAAACAAGATTAATTCTAGGAAGAGTTTTTATTATGTTAAAAAAAGTTCGTGGCTTGTTTTCAAATGATTTATCGATCGATTTAGGTACAGCAAATACACTTATTTATGTTAAAGGGCAAGGTATCGTTTTAAACGAACCTTCAGTTGTAGCGATTCGCCAAGATCATCGCACAGGCACACCTAAAAGTGTTGCTGCTGTTGGGCATGCTGCGAAACTGATGTTAGGGCGAACGCCTGGTAATATTGCAGCCATTCGACCAATGAAAGATGGCGTTATTGCAGACTTTTCAGTTACTGAAAAGATGTTACAACACTTTATTCGTCAAGTCCATAGTCATAGCTTTTTAAGACCAAGCCCTCGCGTACTTGTTTGTGTTCCTGTAGGCGCTACACAAGTTGAACGTCGAGCCATCCGAGAGTCTGCATTAGGCGCTGGTGCCCGTGAAGTATATTTAATTGAAGAGCCAATGGCAGCAGCTATCGGCGCTGATTTACCAGTATCTGCACCAACAGGTTCAATGGTAGTTGATATTGGTGGTGGAACTACAGAAGTGGCTGTTATTTCATTAAACGGTGTTGTGTATTCTGCATCTGCACGTATTGGTGGAGACCGATTTGATGAAGCAATTATTAACTATGTTCGTCGTAATTATGGTGCATTAATTGGTGAGGCAACGGCTGAAAAAATCAAACATTTCATCGGTAGTGCTTATCCTGGTGATGAAGTACTTGAAATTGAAGTTCGTGGTCGTAATCTTGCGGAAGGCGTACCGCGTAGCTTTACTATAAATTCTAATGAAATTTTAGAAGCGCTGCAAGAACCATTAAGTGGCATTGTTAGTGCGGTTAAAGTTGCTTTAGAACAGTGTCCTCCTGAGTTAGCTTCTGATATTTCAGAACATGGTATGGTTTTAACAGGCGGAGGTGCTTTATTACGTAATATTGATAAATTATTAGCAGCTGAAACCGGTATCCATGTTGTTGTTGCTGAAGATCCACTAACATGTGTTGCAAGAGGTGGTGGAAAAGCGTTAGATATGGTTGATATGCATAGTGGTGATCTATTTAGTGAAGAATAAATAATAGTTACCTTTATTTGTTAGTTAGTTTCATAATAATGAAGCGATTATTAAGTAAACATTTCATATTTTCCGCCGACATTGTCGGCGAATTCATTTCTTGAAATAATTAGATCTTAAAACATAAAACAGGTAAGTACTGGACAATGAAATTACTTTTTTCTAAGCGTTCGCCTCTCAGTGTACAATTATTTACTTCTTTGGCGCTAGCCGTTGCTCTAATTGTATTAGATATCAATTATCGTCCATTTAAAGAAATTCGTTATTATTTAGATACTATTATTTCTCCACTATATTATGTTTCGAATGCGCCAAAGTCGTCGTTTGATTCTCTTTACGAGATGTCAAAAACGCGAGAAACTTTAATAAATGAAAATACAAAATTGCATGCAGACTTATTACAACAAAAAAACGATCTATTATTGCTTGAGCATTTAAAACATGAAAACACTAGACTTCGCGAATTATTAGGTTCCCCATTAAGGCATGATGAACACAAAATGGCTGTGCAAGTATTACTTGCTGATACAGATCCTTATGCATATCAATTTGTTGTCAATAAAGGCAAGCAAGATGGTGTTTATGTTGGGCAACCTGTAGTTGACGAAAAAGGAATAGTAGGGCAAATTTATGAAACCGCTCTATCAACCAGCCGTGCAATTTTAGTGTGTGATTATCAACATGCAATACCAGTACAAGTACTAAGGAATGATATTGGCATGGTTGCTGTGGGGAATGGCTGTAGTAATGATTTAACATTAGAGTTTATGCCTAGTAACGTTGATATAAAAGTCGGTGATGTTTTAGTGACTTCGGGACTTGATGGTCGTTTTCCGGAAGGATATCCTGTAGCCGTAGTCAGTTCAGTAAAACTTGATATTACTGATTCAACCCCTATTATTTCAGCAACACCAACAGCAGATCTGAAGAGTTTACGTTATTTATTGTTATTGTGGGGAAATCAGGGAGTAAAACATGAGGAGCCGTAATCGAATATTGATTATCTGGGTAATACTATTAATTGGCTTATGTTTACAAATTATTCCTTGGCCACCTTCATATAACGTATTTAAACCACATTTGCTAATCCTTATTTTTGCTTATTGGTTGATAGCGCTTCCTCATCGGGTTGGAATTGGTACCGCTTTTGTATTTGGCGTGATGATGGATCTGTGTTCTGGTTCAATCTTGGGGATCCATGCTTTTATTTATTCATTTATTGCTTATTTACTTGTTTTTAATTTCCAATTGATACGTAATTTAGCGTTATGGCAACAGTCGTTTATCATCTTTGCGATTTCGATATGTTATAATTTACTGGTATTTTTATTCCAAGTCAGTATTTATCATACTATAACGATATCACCATTGATTTTGCTATCAAGTTGTATTGATGGTTTATTATGGATTGTCATCTATCTATTTTTGCGGCTCATAAGACGAAGCTTTGCTATTAATTAAAAGGAAATCTTATGTCTGTTGAATTATTAATGAATGTAACGCCATCTGAAACTCGAGTTGCTTATATTGAAGATGGTGTTTTGCAAGAAATCCATGTTGATCGTGAATCTAGGCGTGGTATTGTTGGAAATATCTATAAAGGCAAAGTCATTCGTATTTTACCGGGAATGCAAGCTGCCTTTGTAGATATTGGGCTTGAGAAAGCGGCCTTCTTACATGCATCAGATATTATGCCTCATACTGAGTGCGTATCAGATACTGAACAAGAACAATTTCAAGTAAAAGATATCTCTGAACTTGTTCGTCAAGGGCAGGACTTAATGGTGCAAGTGGTTAAAGATCCATTAGGAACCAAAGGGGCTAGACTTACAACCGATATTACTTTGCCATCACGTTATTTAGTATTAATGCCTGGACCAAATTCTGCACATGTGGCAACTTCGCAGCGTATAGAAAGCGAACAAGAGCGGGAAAGGTTAAAAAATATTGTTCAGCAATATGTGACAGCCGAAGGTGGTTTTATTGTTAGAACGGCAGCAGAAGGTGCGAATGCTTATGAGTTAGAGCAAGATGCCAATTTCTTAAAACGACTTTGGGCTAAAATTCAAGAACGTATGGCTCGTCCGGTAAGTAAAAATCTAGTTTATGGTGAATTGGCATTATCACAACGTGTATTACGTGATTTTGTTGGTGATCCCATAGAGCGAATCTTGGTGGATTCGAAACTAACTTATGATTTATTGGTTGAGTTTACGCAAGAATTTATGCCCGAAGTGACCAGTAAATTATCACATTATCGTGGTAATATACCGATTTTCGATCTTTATGATACTGAAAACGAGATACAAAGAGCATTAGATCGTAAAGTCAAATTGAAGTCAGGTGGATATTTAATTATTGATCAAACTGAAGCCATGACAACAATTGATATTAATACCGGGGCATTTGTTGGACATCGAAATTTAGAAGAAACGATTTTTAATACTAATATTGAAGCAACTATTGCTATTGCTCGCCAGTTACGATTACGTAATTTAGGCGGTATTATTATTATCGACTTTATTGATATGCAAGAGGAATTGCATCGAGAGCGGGTGTTACAATCGCTCCAAGATTCTTTATCTAAAGATAGAGCTAGAACGACTGTTAATTTATTTTCGACTTTAGGTTTGGTCGAAATGACTCGCAAACGAACACGCGAAAGTATTGGGCATATTTTGTGCGAAGAATGTCCAGCATGTAAAGGCCGTGGTATGGTCAAATCGGTAGAAACAGTTTGCAATGAAATTTTACGTGAAATAGTTCGTGTTTATAAAGCCCATCACTCAGAGTACTTTTTAGTTTATGCCTCAGCCGCTGTGGCTAATGCTTTAACTAATGATGAGTCTCATGCTTTAGCTGAAGTTGAGGTGTTTGTGGGGAAACGTGTTGAAGTAAAAGTTGAACCACTTTATATTCAAGAACAATACGATGTAGTGTTAATGTAATGGACACTATTTTGTAAAAAAGTTTCAGGAAACTATGCGTTTTAGTATAAAAATGATGAAAGCTAAAAAATCATTATGTTCGAGTTTTTAATCGATCATCAAGAAGGCTAGCATCCACAATTAAAATTTAAGGAACTTATGATACTAACTCAAGTGAGTGAACGATTGCTCAATCCAAATAATCTAAGCCAACAAGATCTTCTGCATTTGCTTGATATACTGAGTTCAAGGAGAATTGATTTTGGTGATTTATATTTCTTATCTGGTTATTATGAAAGTTGGTTACTTGAGGACGGTATTATAAAAAATGCCTCGTTCCATCGTGATCAAGGCGTTGGTGTTAGGGCTGTTGTGGGTGAAAAAACCGGCTTTGCCTATACTGATCAGCTTTCATTAGCGCGTTTGGAACAAAGTGTATTAGCAGCAAATTCAATTACTAAACTACAAACCCCCATAGCGGTGACGCCATTTAAATCTACTCAAACAGTACCAATATATCCATCAATAAATCCGATTAATTCGTTTTTTCAAGAGCAGAAAATTGCGTTGTTGCAGCAAGTTGATAAGTTAGCGCGCTCAATTGACCCAAGCGTTATTGAAGTATCAGCTAGCTTAACGGGTAGTTACGAAGACATTTTAATTGCAGCTACTGATGGTACATTAAGTGCCGATATTCGCCCTTTGGTTCGTTTGTCGGTTTCAGTTCTGGTTGAAAAAGAGGGTAAACGTGAGCGAGGAAGTAGTGGTGGTGGTGGTCGATTTGGATATGAATATTTTTTAACAATCAACCCTAAAACGTCAGAAAGTTATGCTGATAGTTATACTCGAGAAGCCGTGCGTCAGGCACTCGTTTCTCTTTCCGCTAAAGCTGCACCTGCTGGTACAATGCCTGTTGTTTTAGGTGCTGGTTGGCCAGGTGTTTTGTTACATGAAGCTGTAGGACATGGTTTAGAGGGTGATTTTAACCGTAAAAATAGTTCAGTATTTTCCGGAAAAATTGGAGAGCAAGTCACCTCAGAAGTTTGTACTATTGTCGATGATGGCACGATTGAAAATCGGCGTGGTTCAATCTCAATCGATGATGAAGGCACACCAAGTCAAAGAACTGTGCTCATTGAAAATGGTATCCTAAAAGGATATATGTTTGATAAACTTAATGCCAAATTAATGAACATGCACTCAACCGGTAATGGGCGCCGTGAAGGATACACCTGTTTACCTATGCCAAGAATGACTAATACTTATATGTTAGCAGGGAAGTCCTCTTTCGACGAAATTATTAGCAGTGTTGATTACGGACTTTATGCTCCTAATTTTGCTGGCGGGCAAGTGGATATCACTTCTGGTAAGTTTGTTTTTTCGGCGTCAGAGGCTTATTTGATTGAAAAAGGTAAAATAACAACGCCGGTAAAAGGTGCAACACTAATCGGTTCAGGTATTGAAACTATGCAACAAGTATCAATGGTGGGAAATGACCTTAAGCTAGATTCTGGTGTTGGTATTTGTGGTAAAGCAGGTCAGAGTGTGCCTGTTGGGGTTGGTCAACCCACTTTGAAAGTGAACAATTTAACAGTTGGTGGTACCATTAACCACTAATAACGATACATTAATGGGATTTAAGAATAGATGGAAACAATAATTACACTTTATCATGCGTTTGTTAATTTGGATATTGCAACGCTTTCAAATCCTAATGTGCTATGGACACTATATGGCATGTTGTTTGTTATTATCCTTCTAGAAAATGGGGTATTACCAGCAGCTTTTTTACCTGGTGATAGTTTACTGTTTTTAACAGGGGTTTTAATTAGTCTTGATGTTTTTCATTTTGGTTTAATTAATCTTATTTTAATTGTAGGTGCAGCTTTAGGTACTTGGTTAGGTTATGCACAAGGACTGTGGCTTGGTAGTACCAAACTTGTACAGGGTTGGATGGCGAATATACCGGAAAAATATCATCATAAATCTGAAGTATTATTTCATAAGTATGGATTACAAGCACTATTTATTGGTCGATTTATTGCTTTTGTACGTACATTATTACCAATGATGGCAGGTTTATCAGGGCTACATAGCCGAAAATTCCATATTTATAATTTGATCAGTGCGACATTATGGATTTCCTTGATAGTGACATTAGGTTATCTGTTTGGGTTATCACCAATTTTTAAAGAATATGAAAAGCAGATAATGTCTCTTCTAATGTTAATACCTGTCTTTTTATTGGTGTCAGGTTTGATATTTTCAGTTTTGCTATCAGTTAAACGTTTATTCAATAATAAAACGCCATCAAAAACTGCATCAAACAGCAATGAGAAAAAAATAAGAAGTAAAAAGTGAAATTAACCGATAAGCCGGGTTCTGTCGTGGACAATCATTCCTCTAGGCTAATACTCACGCATTAGCTCAAGCAGTCTACCCGGATTCAACGCGGGCCGCGCTAATGAATCCCTATTTGACCTTGCTCCGAGTGGAGTTTACCATGCCACAGCTGTTACCAGTTGCGCGGTGTGCTCTTACCACACCCTTTCACCCTTACCTGATCTTATAAAATAAGCCATCGGCGGTTTACTTTCTGTTGCACTAGTCGTAAATTTTAGCTCTCGCTAAAATCCCCCAGGTGTTACCTGGCACTCTGCCCTATGGAGCCCGGACTTTCCTCCCCTTTGCCTGTCCTCTTTGAACAAAGAACAAAAACAAAGCAGCGATTGTCTAGTTAATTTCGCTGATGAGTATAACGTAATGTATAATTTTGTCCAGTATTGTATTTTCTTTTAATAGACTTATAAAAAAAATGTGGGCAAAATTGCTAGGGAATAAAGTATCAATTAATAGGATAAAAGAAATTATCTAAATGGCACCGCATGATGATAGCGCTATATTACAGCGTATACATTGAACTACCATTTTTTCTGTTTGTGTTCCTCATCATAGTTAAACCAAGTTACTACTCCTTTTGAAATGATAACATCAAGTGTACCTTCAATAATATTGTATTGTGTTTCACCGATAATTATATGACTGGTTGAACTTTTTTTAATATATTTATATGTCCATTGTTTTTCATTTGAATTAATTTTTTTTCGGTTTGTTGGTTCGCCAAATAGGGTAATCATTTGTGATTCAGTCGTTGAACCTTCAACTATATTTCTTACCTTTTCTTTGTTTAGTGGGGTTCCTTGCTCTATAAAATTCTTTTGTGAGCAGCTTGATAATATTATCATTGGGAATAATGCGATAATAACTTTTTTTAAATTTTTCATTATATTGTTGCCTGCTAGTTAATACTTTTTATAGATAATAGCATATGTTGGGCAACGTTCAAGATGAACTAATATTTTTATTATTGAAAAATAAAGTAACTTTCAATCAAGCTAAAAGCATTTTTAATATTAAAAACATGGAAACTATTTGTTTCTATATGTTTCCATATTGTTATTTTAAAGTGATTTTTTATTACGGATTATTTTAAAATTTATTCTTTGCTCTGGCGTATTACACGCTTTATTGGTTGCTTTGTTCTCGAATTAATATAACGACTAGGCCAAATTTGGTGAGGCTCTAGATTTAGTGCTTTGGCAATAATGATCTCTCCTTTCGTCCATGGACGAACTAATGCATTGCTAAGTGTTGATGAGCTTAAACCTGATTGACGAGATAGATTTGCAAGCGTTGTACCTTTCTTTTTTAAGGCGGCGATAATGTCTGCTGGATGCCAATCATTAGACTTTTTTTTCATTTTTTATTTCCTCTTAGTTTATAACCTTGTATATCTATGTTATGCTCTAAAGTTACTAAAACGAGTAAGTTTGCAATTGAACTTGAATTATTAATAATTACATGTTTCTTATTTATTGTATCAAAGTTTCTTTGATTTCTATAATTTTTTCTTAATTGTGCTAAAATGGGATAGTGAAAATGAAAGAGTGGTTCTCATCAAAAGAGCTATCAAGTATTGCCGGGATGCCGTCAACGATACAAGGTGTTAATCGAAAAGCAAGAGCTGAAAATTGGATTGCACGAAAAAGAGCAGGTGTTCGAGGCAAAGCTTTAGAATATCATATAGATAGCTTACCACTTAATGTTAAAAAAGCATTATATGTTGAAGAAGAAAGTGCTAGTTATGTTGTTTCGCCGATAGAACCTTTACAACTTTGGATGACTGCATTTGAACAGTTATCCGTTGAAGAACAATCTATTGTTGCCTCATGGTTGATGCGAAACGGTATTAAAGATTTTATTACTTTTATTAATAAACAGAAAAAAGATAATTAGTGTTATTGTATAAGCTGCGCTATACTTTAACGCCCGTGAAATTTAGCTGCTATGGAATAAACAATGGAAAGTCAGTTTCAATTAACAAATAGTAAAGAAATTATTGCTTATTTAGCTCAAAAATTCCCGAATTGTTTTACCCTTGAAGGTGAAGCAAAACCATTAAAGATTGGAGTTTTTCAAGATATCCTTTCTCGACTGGATGGTAATGAAGTACTTAGTAAAACTAAACTTCGTGCTGCACTACGTGCATACACCATGAGTTGGCGCTACTTGTATAGTATAAAAGAAGGGACTAACCGTGTTGACTTAGATGGCAACCCTCATGAAGTCATCAATCGAGAACAGATGGAGCATGCTCAACAACAGTTGAAAGAGAGTAAGGAAAAAGCTAAAAAACTCCTTAAAGATCGTACAAAAGAAAAACGTAAAACTATACGTGAGCCTTCTAAAAAGGCTAAAACTCTAAAAATTGGTGATTCTGTTAAAGTTGTAGTAGGTAAGAAACCTATAAAAGTACAAATAATTAATATTGAAAAAGAGCATATTAAAGTAAAGGTTGGTACAGGTATGGAATTAACGGTTAAACCTGAACTTATTATCAACAAGTAGAGAATTTGAATGAATAAATTACTGAAAGGTATTATTACAGCCGGTCTTATTTTAGGTATTGTTAGTCAAAATGTTCAGGCAAAGCCACAAGTTGGAGAACAAATACCTGTTTTGAGGCAAGACGAGATTCACCAAGTTGTTGCTAAACGTGTAACCAATTTTTTTACCCAATCACATTATCGTAATTTTGCCTTAAATGGTGCTTTTTCTGCTCAGATTTTTGATCGCTATTTCAAATTATTAGACGGTAATAAATTCATATTTATTCAAAGTGATGTGGATAGCTTTCGAAACAGGCAAGAGTCTTTAGGTCAAGAATTAATTGATGGCAATTTAAAAACGGCTTATGACATTTATAATCTTTTTTTAAAAAAACGCTATAACCGTTATCAATATGCACTTACAGTTTTACAGCGCCCTATGGATTTTTCTGTTAATGATGAAGTTGATTTTAATCGTGAAGAAATTGCATGGCCAATTTCTGAAGCCGAACTTGATGCCTATTGGGATAAACGCGTTAAATATGACGAACTCAGTTTATCTTTATCTGGGAAAAATGAAAAAGAGATTCGCGAGGTATTAGCTAAACGTTATAATCGCGTTCTAAAGACGATCATACAATCAAATAATGAAGATGCGTTTCAGGTATTTATGAATGCATTTGCAAGAGAAATCGACCCCCACACTAGCTATTTAGCACCACGTAAAAAACGAGATTTTGATTCTGAAATGAGTTTATCATTTGAAGGTATTGGGGCAACATTAAGTCAACAAGACGACTATACCGTGATTATGTCTTTTGTCACTGGCGGACCTGCTGAAAAAAGTAAGCTGTTTTCTGTTGGCGATAAAATCATTGGCGTAGGTCAAAGTGATTCTGCAATTGAAGATGTTATCGGTTGGCGTTTAGATGATATTGTCGATAAAATTCGTGGACCAAAAGGGACTATAGTTAAGTTAGAAATTTTACCAGCAGGTAACAATAGTAAGGCCAAAGTCATTGAGCTTACTCGTGATAAAATTCATTTTGAAGATCGTGAAGCGAAATTGAAGATCATTGATAATCAGCGCGGTAAAGTAGGGGTTATTGAAATACCGAGTTTCTACATGGGATTAACCGAAAAAGTGGAATCTCTTTTATCGAAAGCGAATAAAGAAAATTTACAAGGTCTGGTTATTGATTTACGTGATAATGGTGGCGGTTCATTAGCCGAGGTTATTACTTTAACTGGTTTATTTATTGATAGTGGACCTGTTGTTCAAGTACGTGACAATTTGCAAAAAGTTATTACTTACGATGATAAAAATAAAGGTATCGAATATACCGGACCACTTGTTGTAATGG
Organism: Gilliamella sp. App4-10; assembly: GCF_001690495.1. Classification (GTDB taxonomy): domain Bacteria; phylum Pseudomonadota; class Gammaproteobacteria; order Enterobacterales; family Orbaceae; genus Gilliamella; species Gilliamella apicola_G. The sequence goes on along the minus strand of NZ_LZGS01000035.1, from coordinate 369,871 downwards.
TTAATCGCTATAGTGCATCAGCATCAGAAATATTTTCTGCTGCTATGCAAGATTATGGGCGCGCATTAATTGTTGGTGAAACGACTTATGGTAAAGGAACTGTACAAACTTCTCGTAACATTTCTTATCCGGTTGATGCAAGATTACATCCTAATTGGCCTGAACTAGGCGGTGCTCAATACACTATTCAAAAGTTTTATCGTATCAATGGAGGTAGTACTCAATTAAAAGGTGTTGAGCCGGACATTGAAATGAATAAAGTTAAGTATGTTGATGAAACAGGTGAACGATTCTTAGATAATGCATTACCTTGGGATAAAATAGCATCAGCTGATTATTTGACTGTTGCCAATATTAAGCCGTTATTACCTGATTTAGAATCGCAACATTTAACTCGAATTTCACAGAATCCTGAATTTATTTATATTGATGAAGATATCAAAAGGCTTAATGATAAAAAAGATCGTCAATATATTGTTTCGCTTAATAAGAAAAAACGAGAAGCAGAACAAAAAACTAATGAAGAGCGTGGTTTAAAAAGAATGAATGAACGTTTAAATAAAGCTGGTTTACCATCAATCACTAAATTAGATGATTTACCTAAAGATTATAAACAACCTGATGCTTACTTGGATGAATCTATCGAGATATTACTTGATTTTGCGCCTAAATATCCCAGATTAAAAGGTAATAGCTCTATTAACGAGATTATCTCGTTTGATTCACCAATCGAACAGACTAATTAATAATAAAAAATAATTGGAGATAATAAAAATGTGTTCAAATTTAAAGTATGCTTTGATCACGACAGTTGGTATACTAGCTGTTTTAGCGACATTTGGTACCATTGTTTACATGAATTAAAAAAACTTGATTAATTGTTTGGTGATTATTATAGTATGCAGCCTGCTTGAAAAAAACAGGCTCTAATAATTAGGTGAGGTGTCCGAGTGGTTGAAGGAGCACGCCTGGAAAGTGTGTATACGGCAACGTATCAAGGGTTCGAATCCCTTCCTCACCGCCATAAATATTTAGTCATTGAAGGATAGAACCATCAGGTTCCGCATTACTGCAGGAACTAACTATTAGAGTTACTTTAACAAAATGTAATTAAAGTTAGTTACCTAAAATGACAAGCAATACCTTCCTCTCCTCGATCATTTGGAGCCATTATGGAAAACTTACACACAGTTCAGGACTTTATACGTTGGACAGCATCACAAATTAGTCTATCAGATGTCTTTTTAGGTCATGGTACAGATAATCCTATTGATGAATCTAAACAATTAATTTTAGCAACGTTAGGGTTATCGTTGTTTATTCCTTCGGAGTTTTATTCTGCAAATCTGACTAATGAAGAAAAAAATCAACTTTTTGATGTTATTCAAAAACGAATTAAAGATCGTGTACCAACCCCTTATTTAACTAATCAAGCTTGGTTTTGTGGCCATTCTTTTTACGTTGATGAACGTGTATTAATTCCTCGTTCTCCTATTGGTGAACTCATTAATAACCATTTTGAACAGCTAATATTCGCTGAACCTAAAAATATTTTAGATTTGTGCACAGGCAGTGGTTGTATTGGTATTGCTTGTGCTTATGAGTTTGCTGATGCTCAAGTTGATATCACCGATATTTCATTAGAAGCATTAGATATTGCAAAAACAAATATTGAAATGCACGAAATGGATTTTCGAGTTACACCTATTTTGTCAGATCTATTTAATGATGTGCCTGTAAAACAATATGACCTAATTGTCACAAATCCACCTTACGTTGATAGTGAAGATATGAGTGATTTGCCAGATGAGTTTTTATATGAACCTAAATTAGCATTAGAGGCGGGCTTCGATGGTTTAGATTTGGTAAAAACAATTTTACGAGATGCGATAGATTATTTAGCTCCAGCGGGTATATTAGTTTGTGAAGTTGGTAATAGCTGGATTAGCTTACAGCAACAATATCCAGATGTCCCATTTAATTGGATTGAATTTAAGTATGGTGGTCTGGGCGTGTTTGCAATCACTCGTGAAGAGTTGATTCAATATCATTACTGTTTTAAATAAGCTGCTTTCAATAATTGGAATAAATTTATTATGGCTGGAAACTCAATCGGAAAATTATTCAAAGTGACCACATTTGGTGAATCACACGGCGTAGCATTAGGGTGTGTTGTCGATGGCGTTCCACCTGGACTTGCATTAACTGAATCAGATATGCAACATGACCTTGACCGTCGTAGACCTGGATCATCTCGTTATACGACTCAACGCCGAGAAGCCGATCGAGTTAAAATTTTATCAGGTGTATTTGAGGGTGTGACAACAGGGACAAGTATTGGATTACTTATTGAAAACACCGATCAACGTTCTCAAGATTATAGCAAAATTAAAGATATCTTTAGACCGAGCCATGCAGATTATACTTACCAAAATAAATATGGCATACGCGATTATCGTGGTGGCGGTCGTTCTTCTGCTCGTGAAACTGCCATGCGCGTTGCCGCTGGCGCGATTGCAAAAAAATATCTGCAAGAAAAGCTTGGCATAACCATTCGTGGTTATTTGGCTCAGATGGGCGATGTAAAATGTGAATTAAAAGATTGGCAACAAGTTGAACAAAATCCATTTTTTTGCGCTGATGAAAGCCAATTAGAGGCACTTGATCAGTTGCTCAGATCACTGAAAAAAGAGGGTGACTCAATTGGCGCTAAAGTCTGTATTGTTGCCGAGAACGTTCCAGTAGGTTTTGGTGAACCCGTATTTGACAAATTAGATGCTGAACTTGCGCATGCGTTAATGAGTATTAATGCAGTGAAGGGCGTTGAAATTGGTGATGGTTATGCGGTTGTTAATAAACGAGGCAGTGAAAATCGAGATGAAATAACCAAGCAAGGTTTTTTATCTAACCATGCTGGCGGTATTTTAGGGGGTATTAGCTCAGGACAAACGATATTAGCCAGTATCGCCTTAAAGCCAACACCAAGCATTGAAATTGCTGGACAATCAATTAATATCTATGGCGAGACCGTTGAAGTATCGACCCATGGTCGACATGATCCATGTGTAGGAATACGAGCCGTACCTATCGCTGAAGCGATGGTTGCTATAGTGCTAATGGATCATTATCTTCGCTATCGCGCTCAATGTAATGATGTCAATTCGCTATGAGTGATGAGTTACTTATCTTACTGTTTACTATTGCTATTTTAGCGGGTTTTATTGATTCAATTGCAGGTGGCGGTGGTTTATTAACCGTACCTGCTTTACTTGCGGTTGGACTGCCGCCAGCCAGTGCTTTGGCGACTAATAAATTACAAAGCTGTGGTGGTTCATTTTCTGCTAGTTTATATTTTATTCGTCAGCGAATGGTCGATTTAAAGCAGCAAAAGTGTTCAATCATGTGTGCTTTTGTTGGATCGGCAGTTGGAACATTGTCGGTTATGCATGTCCAAGCTGATTTTTTAAAGCTATTACTGCCTATTTTAACCATTGGCGTGGGACTTTATTTTTTGCTTTCTCCAACCATTGGTGAAAACGATCGTAAAAGTCGCTTTTCACTTATCCAATTTGCACTAATACCAGCTTTAGCAATTGGTTTTTATGATGGATTTTTTGGGCCTGGCGCGGGTTCATTTTATGCGTTAGCCTATATAACACTGGCTGGCTTTAATTTAACTAAAGCGACAGCACATACCAAAGTGTTAAACTTCACTTCAAATTTAGCTGGTTTACTATTTTTTATTGTTGGTGGTGAAGTGATATGGCCAATTGGACTTATCATGTTAGTTGGTCAATTTATAGGTGCAAGACTTGGTGCTAAGATGGTCATTGCTAAAGGTCGCAAATTAATCAGACCCATGCTAATTACTGTTTCAACGTTTATGAGTATAAAATTAATTTACGAAAACTTCTTTTAATTGCTCACCATTTTAATCATTAATATTTGTTTTCATCACTATTTTACAATAGCACAACAAAATCGTTGTTAAAAACTTTCAGGAAAGTATGTGTTTGAGTATAAAAACGATAACAATTATTTACTTCACTTAAATATGATTTAGTATATATTTGTGTTAAGACATTAACTGATATTATGAAACTTCAACAATTACGTTATATTTTAGAAATTGCACGTTCCGGCTCAATTAATGAAGCAGCTAAAAATTTGTACATTACACAACCGAGTTTATCAACGGCGGTAAAAGATTTAGAAGCTGAATTTGGTATTGAGATTTTTGTACGTACCTCCAAAGGCGTTTCACTTTCGACCGATGGTGTTGAGTTTTTAGGTTATGCTAAACAAGTCTTAGATCAGGCTGAATTATTGGAACAACATTATTCAAAAAAAGTACCTTCTAAGCAGCTATGTAGTATATCTACCCAACATTATGCTTTTGCAGTTAATGCTTTTGTTAATTTAATTAAAAAAAATCATACAGATGAATACGAGTTTACGCTTAGGGAAACAAGAACATACGATATTATCAGCGATGTAGCCAATTTACGCAGTGAGGTTGGCATCTTATATTTGACTGATTTTAATCAAAAGGTGATTTTGCGATTACTGAAAGAACATCGTTTAACCTTTAATCCACTTTTTGAAGCTCATCCTCATGTATTTATTAGTGCTCATCATCCATTAGCTGTGATGAAATCATTAACTTTAGTTGATTTAGAGGATTATCCTTATCTCTCTTTCGAGCAGGGGGAGTATAATTCGTTTTATTTTTCAGAAGAGATTTTAAGTACGGTCTATCATAAAAAGAGTATTCATGTGAGCGATAGGGCAACCTTGTTTAACCTATTACATGGACTTAATGGTTATACCATTAGTACAGGGATTTTAAGTACTGATTTAAATGGTTCTGATATTTTATCAATACCATTAAATGTCGAAGAAAAGATCCTAATTGGTTGGATAACATCACAAAAAGTCCAATTAAGTATATCTGCCCAAAATTATATTGAGGCGTTAAAAAAACTAATCCAAGAAGAGTATGGTTTTGAACTCAAATAAATCCTGTCGTTAACTAAATAAATCAAATTGCTATTTTTATAAATTTCTGTATAATTGTGCAGTTCATATATTCACTATATGAATACCGAGGAGTGTCTGAATTAGAGATCGGTCATTCCATATTTTATATTTATTTTAAGAGGTTTATCATGTCTCTAACTGTAGAAGCTAAAGCGAAAATCGTTGCCGAATATGGTCGTGGCACTAATGACACAGGTTCAACTGAAGTTCAAGTTGCTCTTTTAACTGCGCGTATTAATGATTTACAAGGTCATTTTTCTGAGCACAAAAAAGATCATCATAGCCGTCGTGGTTTATTACGTATGGTGTCTAGCCGACGTAAATTATTAGATTATTTACGTCGTAAAGATATCGAACGTTATAACCAATTGATTAAAAAACTCGGTTTACGTCGCTAATTTATAATCTACTTGAAAAGAGGCTTAGGCCTCTTTTTCGTTGTGAAAAATCGATGCTCTGATATAATACTGAGCTTAAAAAATTAATATTTTATGTAAGTCAACAAAGTTAAGATTATATCTCATGTTTCGCGCGACTAATGAGAGCTCTATAATTTATAGATTTGTCATTAGTCGTGACAGTGAAATAATCTTTTTGTTGAATATATCCCCACATTGTTGAAGAGAATATCAATACGCGCAGCATAATGCTTTGTCCTGTCGAAATATCAAACTTCAACATAATAAATAACAAGAGGAAATTATTTTGTTTAATCCGACATACCAAAAATTTCAATATGGTCGTCATACTGTGACTTTAGAAACAGGTATTATGGCCCGTCAAGCAACTGCTGCAGTTATGGTTAATATGGATGATACTGCTGTATTTGTCACTGTTGTTGCCAATAAGAAAGTAAAAGAAGGTCAAGACTTTTTCCCATTAACGGTTAATTACCAAGAACGTACCTATGCTGCAGGGCGTATTCCCGGCGGATTTTTTAAACGTGAAGGTCGCCCAAGTGAAGGCGAAACCCTAATTGCACGTTTAATTGACCGACCACTTCGTCCATTATTCCCGGAAGGATTTGTTAATGAAATCCAAATTATTGCAACCGTGGTTTCAGTAAATCCTGATGTGAGCCCAGACTTAGTTGCTATGATAGGTGCTTCTGCTGCGCTTTGCTTATCGGGTGTGCCATTCCATGGCCCTATCGGTGCTGCGCGTGTTGGTTTTATTAATAATGAATTTGTATTAAATCCATCTGTAATAGAACTTGCTACAAGTCGTTTAGATTTAGTGGTTGCTGGAACTAAAAGTGCAGTATTAATGGTTGAATCTGAAGCTGATTTACTTACTGAAGATCAAATGTTAGCGGCAGTGGTATTTGGTCATGAGCAACAACAAGTTGTTATTGATAATATTAATGAATTTGTAAAAAAAGCCAATTGCGAAAAATGGGATTGGGTAGCACCAGCTAAAAACGAAGTGCTATATAATGCCATTGTTGAACTCGCTAAAGAGCGCTTAGGTGAAGCTTATCGTATAACCGAAAAACAGGCGCGTTATGCGAAAATTGATTTAATCAAAGAAGAAGTATTAGCCGCACTAAAAGAGCAAAATGAAGAAGTTGATGAAAACGAAGTGCTTAATATTATCGTCGATTTAGAAAGCCAAATTGTTCGTAAGCGTGTTATTGCAGGCGAACCTCGTATTGATGGTCGCGAAAAAGATATGATTCGTGCACTTGATATCCGTACGGGTGTTTTACCAAGAACGCATGGTAGTGCACTATTTACACGTGGCGAAACACAAGCATTAGTCACGGCAACATTAGGTACAGAACGTGATGCACAAATCATTGATGAATTAACGGGTGAGTATACTGAGCGTTTCTTACTTCATTACAATTTTCCTCCATATTCTGTTGGTGAAACTGGTATGGTAGGTTCACCAAAACGTCGTGAAATTGGTCATGGACGTTTAGCTAAACGCGGTGTTGCGGCAGTAATGCCAAGTCGTGAAGAGTTTCCATACACTGTTCGAGTGGTGTCAGAAATTACCGAATCAAATGGTTCATCTTCGATGGCTTCTGTTTGCGGTGCTTCACTTGCGCTTATGGATGCCGGAGTGCCAATTAAATCATCTGTTGCTGGTATTGCTATGGGGCTGGTCAAAGAAGGCGATCAGTTTGTGGTATTGTCAGATATTCTTGGTGACGAAGACCATCTTGGCGATATGGACTTTAAAGTAGCCGGTACGCGTGAAGGCGTTAGTGCATTACAAATGGATATCAAAATTGAAGGTATCACTAAAGAAATTATGCAAGTAGCGCTTAATCAAGCAAAAGGTGCACGTTTACACATTTTAGGTGTAATGGAACAAGCAATTAATAAACCTCGCCAAGAAATTTCGGAATTTGCACCACGTATTTATACAATGAACGTAAATCCTGATAAGATTCGCGATATCATCGGTAAAGGAGGTGCAACAATTCGAGCCTTAACTGAAGAAACAGGAACAACTATTGAAATTACTGATGATGGTACAGTTAAGATTGCGGCTTCAGATAGTAATAAAGCGAAAGATGCCATGGCACGTATTACTAATTTAGTTGCTGATGTCGAAATTGGTAAAATTTATATAGGTAAAGTAACGAGAATTGTTGATTTTGGTGCATTTGTATCTGTTATTGGTGGAAAAGAAGGGCTTGTGCATGTTTCTCAAATAGCTGATCATCGAGTCGAAAAAGTAGTTGATTATTTAAAAGTTGGTCAAGAAGTAAAAGTTAAAGTACTAGAAATTGATCGCCAAGGCAGAATCCGTTTGAGTATGAAAGATGCTGTTGAGCAGTCAGACGAAGTTGCTCCAACTGCAGAATAAAAATCTTATTCACTAGGGGAAAAAAATGAGATTATTCAACCTGAGAACTGTGTACTGCTTTTTGCTAGCTGTTATTCTCTTGTCTGGTTGTTCTAATTCTCAGCCTTTGCTTGCTGTCCCTGAGCAAATTTCATATGATGATGAGTTAAAAATTGCTCAGATCAGCCAGCTCCTATCAAAAAAAGATCTTGATACTGTAACTCGAATGCAGCTCATATTGCAGCGAGGTATTGCTTACGATTCCTTAGGTTTTAAAGCTTTTGCGCAAAGCGATTTTTCGTATTTATTGAGTTTAAATTCTGAAATTTCTGATGTTTACAACTTTTTAGGAACTTACGCATTAAGAGATGGCGATTTTGATGCAGCTTTGGTGTCATTTAATACCTTATTAGAGCTTGATCCAGCTTATACCTATGCGTATTTGAATCGTGCTATTACTTTGTATCGCACAGGTCATTATCAAGCTGCTGAACGCGATGCATTCCAGTTTTATCAATATGATGTGAATGAACCTATCAGAATTTTATGGCTTTATCTGATTGAAAAAGAAATTGACAGTGAAGCTGCCAAAATTGAGCTACAAAAACGTTATGATCTGATTAATGATAAAACGATTTATAGTGGCAATATTATTGCATTTTATTTAGGTAAAATAAGTGAATCTAAATTAATGCAGAACCTTCAACAAGGTGTTGAGAATAATCGACAATTAGCCGAGCGCCTTTGTGAAGCCTACTTTTACTTAGGAAAATATTATCAAAGTAAAGGTGACAATGAGCGTGCCAAAATGTTATTTAAATATGCTTTAGCCAATAATATTTATAACTATGTTGAACATCAACAGGCACTCTACGAAATGAAGTTACTTGAAGAAGAGTAACAAGAGTCATGCCAGTTTTAAAAGTGAAAATATTGTTATAGCGTAGTTCTGATTTGCCAAATAATATGTTATCAACATGAGATAATGCAGTTAACTTTATCTTTTATCGTATAAATATCAATTAATTTTAAATTTATTTTGAATTTATATCGAATAGTTGCTGAGTTAATATTGGCAGTTAGTTATTGGGGTGAGTTGTAAATTTTCAATTTAGTGAACTGGCATAAATTTATATCTGCTTTCTTTATTCAGTTTAGCAAAATAAGATAGAATGTTATCGGTATTAGTTAATAATTATCAATTGCTTTGCTAATTAATTAAATAAGTAAGTTTATATATTTAAAATTTATAAGCGAGTTTACATGACAAAAGAAGTTTCTTTTATTGACCTTGGTTTATCCGAGGATATCCTTAATGCATTAAATGATCTTGGTTTTAGCAAACCATCACCTATACAATCTGAATGTATACCTCTATTATTAGAAGGTAACGATGTATTGGGAATGGCGCAAACAGGTAGTGGTAAAACTGCTGCATTTTCAATCCCTTTCCTAATGAATATTGATGCAAGCCTAAAAGCACCACAACTTTTAGTTCTAGCGCCAACACGAGAGCTGGCTATGCAAGTTGCAGATGCTTGTTCTGAATATTCAAAATATATGAAAGGGATAAAAGTACTAGCTTTATATGGAGGCCAGCGTTATGACGTGCAATTACGTGCGTTAAAACAAGGACCACAAATTGTGGTTGGTACACCAGGACGTTTGCTTGATCACTTAAATCGTAAAACACTGGATCTTTCCAATCTGAAAGGTTTAGTACTTGATGAAGCTGACGAAATGTTAAGAATGGGCTTTATTGATGATGTTGAAAGCATCATGGCGACGATTCCCGAAAATCATCAAACAGCATTATTTTCAGCAACGATGCCCGCGCCAATTCGTCGTATTACTAAACGATTTATGCATAATCCTAAAGAAGTTCAAATTAAAGGTACTAATCAAACAGCGCCTGATATTGACCAAAGTTATTGGCTTGTTCGAGGTATGCGTAAAAATGAAGCGATTGTTCGCTTTTTAGAAGCTGAAGATTTTGATGCAGCGATTATTTTTGTTCGAACAAAATCGGCTACTTTAGATGTGGCAGAAGTGCTTGAAAAACACGGTTATAGCTGTGCGGCTTTAAATGGCGATATGACACAACAATTGCGTGAACAAACATTAGATCGTTTACGCAATGGTCGATTAGATATTTTAATTGCAACAGATGTTGCGGCTCGTGGTTTAGATGTTGAGCGCATCAGCTTAGTTATCAATTATGATATTACGTTAGATTCCGAATCTTATGTTCACCGTATCGGTCGTACTGGCCGAGCTGGTCGAGCCGGTCGTGCTATTTTATTCGTTGATAGTCGTGAACGTCGTTTGCTTAAAAATATCGAACATACCATAAAAAAACCAATCCCAGAAGTTGGATTGCCATCTAAAGAGTTGCTGGAAAAACGTCGTTTAGCTAAATTTACGGAGCAAGTCCAAAAACAGTTAGAAAGTAGTGATTTAGATCAATACCAAAATTTATTAGCGAAAATACAAGCTGACAGTGGTGCAGGTCTTGAAACAATTGCAACTGCTTTGCTCAAATTAGCGCAAGGTGAACGTCCACTGATTCTTCCACCTGATCCGGTATTTAAGCCATCTCGTGACACTCGTGATCGAGATAACCGTAGTGGTGAGCGCCGCCTACGAGGAGATAACCGCGAAACACCAAAACGTCGTGAGCGTCGCGATGTGGGTGATATGGATATGTACCGTATCGAACTTGGTAAAGAAAACGGTGTTGAAGTGCGGCATATCGTTGGTGCAATTGCCAATGAGGCCGATATTAGTAGCCGTTATATTGGCAATATCAAACTTTATGATACTTATTCAACTGTTGAATTACCAAAAGGCATGCCAAAAGATATGTTAAAACACTTTGAAAAAGTCAGAGTTCTTAATCAGCCAATGAAAATGAGCTTGGTTAATGGCACAATGTCTGAATCTAAGCGAAACCGTAAAGGTAGCAAATCTGATACATCAGATAAAGGATTTGCTAAAAAACGCGGTCGTCCTTCAGCGCCTAAATTTTAATAATGTAACCTCTGCTGTCTGGCAGAGGTCTGTTCACTTCATGTTATTTGTACAACTATTGCCAAAGTGGTTTATTGTTATATTCTGTCAATATTTATTCAGAAAACTAATTATATGACTGGTAAGAAAACAATGGGTTGTTTACACTTCATGATGAAAATAATCATTTAAAAAGCTCATAAAACGTTTTGCCTAAAATCGCTTAAACATTTCGTTTTCTATCTTTTGACTTACCCTTTTATTTTAGGGCTGGTTGGTTTCGTGAATTTGTAATGGATACGATGGCGAGCACACAACCCACCTAGAAAATGATGCTATCTGTTTTCGTGTTTAATATGCAATGTGAGTCATGTTATTGAATGTTTAATGGAGTCTTTCAGTACGATAAATTGTTGGACGATTGACCATAAAGTAGTTAGCCAAATCGATGACGGTGATTTTTTTATGATATAAGCGCCGTATCGCTTGTTTGGAAGACGCGTTATACAGTCATTTTTCAAATTACGCTAAACAACGCAAGTAATTCCGATATATGCCTTAAAAACTCAATCAAAATTTGTTAGAGCGGTTAGTTATCAAGTTATTATAAATAACTAAAACAAAACAGCGTTAGTACTTTGCCCTAAGTTATGATTAAGAGTATACTATGAATCATATCAACTGGTAATAGAGGTGTAGAGCATGACAGATTCTTTAAACAAATGTAAAGCAAACGAAACAGCCGCATGTTGTTGCGTGGATGTGGGTACAATAATTGACAATGAAGATTGTAGCGCTGAATATGAGCGCGTTTTTGCGACAGAATCTGAAGCTCAACAAAAGTTGGCATCATTAACACAAGCTGCCAAAGATGTTGAAACTGAGCCTTGCCAAATTGAGAGCAATATTGAAAAAATTAATGATGGCTTTAAATTAACAGTAAAATTCACTTTTTGCTGTGGTGCAGAATCCATGATTTTCCAATTAAAATTACGTTAATTAAATATTGATGAAAGTTTGTATTATGAGACATGGTGAAGCAGGATTTTCTGCTTCATCAGATTCAAGTCGGACATTAACAAATTATGGTATTATTCAGTCAAATCAAGCTGGAATATGGCTTAAACAGCAAAATTATCAATTTGATTTTGGCTTAGTGAGTCCTTATCTACGAGCACAACAAACATTGACAGAATTATCATCGCATGTTCGTGTCGATAAAGTTGAAACTAATCGATTTTTAGTACCTAGTGGTAGCCCATCTCATATTGTTGACGTATTAACATTATTGTTAGCCGATGGGATTGAAAATGTGATTGTGGTATCACATTTGCCATTAGTAGGATATTTAGTTAATGAACTTTGTCCACAAGTCTCTCCGCCTATGTTTCCTACTGCTGCAATTGCTTGTATTAATTTATTGCCAGAATCTGCGGGAAAGCTTGAATGGTTTTATCAAGCAGAGTAAAAAAACTCAATCTTTTTGATTTACCTTTAACTGGTCGAACCTTAATTGAAGCATCGGCAGGAACCGGTAAAACTTATTCGCTCGCCTTTATTTATTTAAGATTATTGCTTGGTATTGGTCAAAATAGTTATCCAAGACCCTTAGACGTTAATGAAATTTTGGTTGTTACTTTTACTAAAGCCGCAACTCAAGAACTACGTTCACGGATAAGACAAAATATTCAAGAATTACGAATTGGACTACAACAACAGCAGCATAAAGATCCGATTTATCAACAACTCATTGAGTTAATCGATGATCACAAATTAGCAATACAACGACTTACTGTAGCCCAACAATCAATGGATGACGCGGCAATTTATACTATTCATAGTTTTTGTCAGCGTATATTAACTAGCCATGCGTTTGAGTCAGGTGTTTTATTTGAACAAAAGCTAATTTCTGATGAATCTCAACTGAAATTAAGGGTAACACAAGAGTTTTGGCGTCACTATTTTACGCCACTTGATAAACAGCTTGCTTATTTGGTACTTGCTACATGGCAAGATCCAGCCGCATTATTAAAAGATATCACACCTTATTTAGGCTTAAATCTTAACAATACTAACAAGCTAAATCCAGATATCGGTACAACAATTAAGGCGTTTTATCTAAAAAATTATGAAATAATTGAAAATGTTAAAAAGTCTTGGTTAGATTTATCTGATGAATTAGTCAATATCATTACTCAATCAGGTGTCAGCAAACAATCTTATAATAGCCGACATTTACCTAATTGGGTCATTAAAGTATCAGCATGGGCTAACAGCGCAACTCAAACGTTTGAATTACCAGATGAACTTAAAAAATTTAAGCAATCGGTATTAATCGAAAAGACAAAAGAAGGAAAGAATGCGCCATGTCATTTTGTTTTTGAACAAATTGACGATCTATATACACAGTCTTTGGATTTGCGTAGCCAAATCTTAATGGATATTGTTAGCGTGATTCAAAAAGGGCTTTATGACGAAAAGCTCAAACACGGTGAAATGAGCTTTGATGATCTTATTGGGCAACTTAATCGCGCGTTACAAGCAAAAACAGGTAAACGATTAGCGCAATCTATAGCGTCAAAATACCGCGTTGCTTTGATTGATGAATTTCAAGATACCGATCCCACGCAGTATCAAATTTTTAACCGTATTTATGATAACCAACAGCCAGATCGAGGTTTACTCTTTATTGGTGATCCCAAGCAAGCGATTTACAGCTTTCGGGGAGCTGATATATTCACTTATTTAAAAGCTAAACAATCGACTGGAGAAAATTATTTTACTATGGATGTCAACCATCGTTCATCGGTTTCGATGGTTAAAGCGGTTAATCAATTATTCGCTAATTGTAATAATCCATTTATATTTGAAGATATTCCATTTTTACCCATGGATGCGGCAAAAAGGAATCAACAAAAGTCTTTGCAAGTGAATAACCAAGAAGTTGCCGCACTCACAGCTTATTTACTGCCTGATGGCATTGCAACCAATACAGATTATCAAGAACATATAGCAAGTTGTTGTGCTAATCAAATTTTGTCTTTATTGTCTAATTCTTCAATATTAATTGATAATGAAGAAAAACAACGTCCTGTCACTACAGCTGATATTGCGATCTTAGTTCGCACAGGTCGTGAAGCCGAAATTATTCAACAAAAATTGTCCAATTACGGCATTAAAAGTGTTTATTTATCAAACAATAGTAGTGTCTTTTCTTCAATTGAGGCAAATGATGTATTGAGTTTATTGCAAGCGGTCTTAATGCCTGAAAACGAAACAACATTAAGACTAGCATTAATGACATCATTATTAGGGCAAACCATGACTGAACTTGAACAAATCACTGACGATCAAGACAGATGGGAAAGTTTAGTTGAAGAGTTCAAACAATACCAAGCAATTTGGCAATATTATGGTGTATTAGTGATGTTACGCAGAATGATGAAAAAACGTCATTTAGCTGAAAACATATTAGCTCGCCAAGATGGTGAACGAACGTTAACCAATTTAATGCATTTAGGCGAGTTACTCCAAGAAGCATCAAATGAATTAGATAGTCCACATGCGTTAATGCGTTGGTTGACAAAACAAATAGTTAGCCCCGATCCTAATTTAGAAAATCACCAGCAACGCCTTGAAAGTGATGAAAACCTTGTCAAAATAATTACTATTCATAAATCCAAGGGGCTGGAATTCCCAATTGTGTGGTTGCCATTTATTTCGATGTATCGTGAGGCGGATAGTCAATTTTATCATGATAAAGACAATGACTATCAAACAACCTATGCATGGTTACTGTCCGACGAGATTAAACAACAGATAGAAAATGAACGCCTTGCTGAAGATTTGCGGTTATTATATGTAGCAATGACCCGTTCAGTTTATCATTGCAGTATTGGGCTTGCGTCGTTGAAGAAAAGTCAATCAGCGATTAATCATTTATTAAAAAATGAACTAAGATCAATTGCCAATATGGCCAATTTAGTTGAAGTACAATTACCGATAGAGAACGAACAGTATATTTCTCAAATTTTACCAAGCCAATTCTTATCGGCGAATGAGTTTTCGCGTAAGCTATCAAGCAGTTGGCGAGTCACAAGTTATACTGAATTACAAAAACATAATCATGCCATATTGGCTTACAATCCCGATATTATTAATGATTGGGATGAGCTCCAACTTGAACCTGCTAATGCTCCGTCAACCGATATACAATATGATATCCACCACTTTCCGAAAGGGGCATATGTGGGTACATTAATGCACAGCATTATGGAAGAGATCACACCAGATAACCTTGATGAATTATGTAATCAAATGGTAAAAAAACTCAATTTAGAGCCAGCATGGAGTGGTGTAGTAACGAATTGGATGCAACAAGTATTGACTACACCACTGCATGATCCAAATTTAATATTATCGCAAGTGTTAATGGGGCAACATATTAACGAATTACAATTTTATCTTCCTATACGCAAAACTGTAACTAGCCAGCAATTAGATAGTCTGTGCAAACAATATGATCGTTTATCAAGATTATGTCCTAAGGTAGATTTTGATTCGGTACAAGGCATGCTAAGAGGGTTTATTGATTTAGTCTTTAAATTCGAAGGGAAATATTATTTGGTTGATTATAAATCAAATTGGTTAGGTGAATGCGTTGATTCTTATAATCAAGAAGCACTAGAAAAAGTGATGTGTGAACATCGCTACGACCTACAATACCAACTTTACTGTTTAGCCTTGCATCGCTTTTTAAAAGGTCGTTTAGCCAATTACCAATATCAAACCCATTTTGGGGGCGTTTACTATCTGTTTTTGCGTGGTATGCCCGAGCATGGTATCTTTTACCATCTACCTGAGCAAGCGTTTATCGAAGAACTTGATAAGTTGTTTGAAGGGAATGTATCGAATGAGCTATAAGACATTAAAAACTCTCAGTGTTGAAAAATAGATTAAATAACTAAAAATAAGGCACAAGTGATTAGTGCCTTATTTTTTATATAGTTAATTGTTTTTAATTAACACTTAAAAACCAGTTGATAACTATAATATTTTTCTGTCAGTAAAAATTCAGGATGTACATTTGGTGTCCAAGAATCATCGCCACCAATCCCCATATGATAAGCATCAATGCTTACATATGCATATGGCTTGGGTGCTAATAAATGGCGGTGTGTTTTTACCATGAGTTGCTCAGTGCCATATTGATTGATGTTAAATTTAAATTGATGCCCAGTTATTGTCATTTCGTTAAGTTGCAGTTTTTTAACGTCGCAGCGCAATCCATTTTCACATGGATAAATATAAGGTGTATAAAGTTCTGAAAAAGGTAATGACCAATCACCAAAAGTAGCGGATGATTTTCGGTCAGGATAATTTTCATGAGGCCCTAAACCAAGCCATTTTACTTTTTTAGGGATTGGCTTCATTTGAAAACTTAAGCCAATTCGCGCTGGTGCGGGCATATCATTAGCGATATCAACTTGCACTGATAAAGTCAAATTGCCTTCTTGATCAAACTGATGTTGCCATCTACTTTGAATGACCTTTTTGTTTTTAAATAAGTATACATGTAAAGCTTCTATCACAATTTTATCAGTTGTTTGTGTGAGCTGTATATCTAGACATTGATGAGTAAGATTGTAATAACCAGCGGCTTTCCACTGCTCAATCCAAGCAAATGGATTATTATTACTATCATAATCGCCACTAATACCAATATCATTATCAATAGGAGCACGAATAAATTGATCAGTAAACGGCGAGGCTAATAGTGGTTTATTTCCTTTAATCCATTGGTAAAGTTGCCCTGTTTTTTTATTAAATTTCCAACGCTGGTGTTTGTAATTAACAATGTAATCATCTTGGTTTTCAGTCAATATTAGCTTACTTTTTGCTTGGCAAAAAGCTAATGGTGGAATATATGAATTAGCTAATCGCCACTGTTCCCATGCAACAATGTGACCGGCTTGTGACCATGGCGTAGATTTATTTTGAATAATACAGACTGTTAAATGTAAGTCTTCACAATTTAAATCACTTGGTATATTGTTAAGAAGGGTTATTTGTAATGAGCTATCTGGTTTAATATTAAGTTTAATTTTTCCGTTTTGATGTTTTTTTCCATTGACTAATAATTCCCAACACAAAATTTCATTATTTGTATGGCGGAATAAATATTCACTTGTAATATCAATAATCAACGGTTTTTGACTAACTAATTCAAATTGAAATGGCTGCTGCACTTTTTTTGCTTCTATTAGGCTAGGGTGAGAAGTCCTATCAGGAAACACTAATCCATCCAAACAAAATTGCCGATCATGATAAGCTTCACCAAAATCCCCACCATAAGCCCAATAACTACCGCCAGATTGAGTATAACGACGTATACCATGATCAGCCCACTCCCAAATGAAACCACCTTGTAACCTAGGATATTGTCTAAATGCTTGCCAGTATTTATAAAATGCTCCTAGGCTGTTGCCCATTGCATGGGCATATTCACATAAAATAAGTGGACGGTTTTCATCTGGCATTGAGACCCATTTTTTTATTGCCCATTTGGCAACGTTAGGGTGTGGCTGATCTTGTTCAACGCGAGCATACATTGGACAAATTATATCGGTGGCCGCAGAGTTAGCACCACCGCCTTCATATTGCACAGGACGAGTGGGATCGTTGCTTTTAATCCAAGCATAAAGTGCATCATGATTCGAACCATGTCCTGATTCATTTCCTAGCGACCAGATTATAATGGAAGGATGATTTCTATTGCATTGAACCATTCTTGTTACTCGTTCACTATAAGCAGAAAACCATCGAGGGTCTGCCGATAGGCGAGACATAGGAAACATACCATGTGATTCAATATTGGCTTCATCAACCAAATATAAACCATATTGATCACAAAGATCATACCAACGTGGATCATTAGGATAATGGCTGCATCTCACAGCATTAAAATTATGTTGCTTAATCAATTTTATATCATGTAACATTGCTTCTTCAGTCAACGCATATCCCAAATCAGGATAGAACTCATGGCGATTTGTACCTTTAATCAAAAGTGGTTTACCATTTAGGCATAGTTGCCCATTTTTGATTTCAACTGTTCTAAATCCAACGTTATAAGCTTCTGATTCAATTAATCCTGTTTTTTTGTGATATAAACTAACAATAATGCGATAAAGGTTTGGGTTTTCTGCGCTCCATAATTTTGGTTTGGTAATCGGTATTTCACAGTGTAAACGGTCAGTGTATCCTCCTTTTTCATCAGTGAAAGGTAAACCGATTGGTTGGATATGTTCAACAACCAATCTATCTTTATACCACAATTCAACACCGACATTTAATAAATCCATATTTCCATCATGTTGAACATCAACCTGTAGCGATAAAGTGGCATTTTGATAACAAGCGTCAAGTAAGGTGTCAATGAGGATATCACGTAAGTGTGGTTTAGGTTTATTCAGTAATGAAACTCCGCGAAAAATACCACTTAATCGCCACATGTCTTGATCTTCAAGATAACTGCCATCACACCATTTTAAAACTAATACTGCTATGCGGTTTTTGCCTACATGCAAAAAAGGCGTTAGATCAAATTCTGCTGGAATTCGGCTATCTTGCGAATAACCAACCCATTGTCCATTACACCAAAGATGAAAAGCAGAACTAACTCCATCGAATATAATCCGCGTATCACTTTTAACTAGCCATTCTTTAGTTATGGATATGTAGCGTGAATAACACCCAGTCGGGTTTTCTTCTGGCACATTAGGTGGATTATAAGGAAAAGGATAACGTATATTGGTATAAACTGGCGCATCATAACCATGCAATTGCCAATTAGAGGGTACTGGAATAGTTGTGCGATCTAACTCTTTTTGTAACCAAGATTCGGGTACTAGTTTGGGATTATTATAATAACTAAAAAACCAATCACCATTTAGCGATAATACCGAGTCTGAATTACTATTATTTTTAGCTTGTTGCTTATCTCGCCAGCTATGAAATTTTGGATGGCTATCAAGTCGATTAATATTTAAAATAGATAAATTATTCCAATCATGTCGGTTTATGATTTCATTAAAAGAAGGATTCATATATTTCCCCACTTATTCGGTTTGTTATGTCATGTTGACTGCTCATGATTACCAACATTATTATCATCGAGCTTTTATGGATTATAAATTACACGTGTTTAAAAACAGTGATGAAGTTAACATTTATGTAATCGTATACATTTTTATTTAATAAGTTTTTTACCGTTTTGGTATTTTTTAGAATGCTAATTACCCTTGTTGAAGTTGTATATAAAATGATAATTTTTAATGTGATATCAATCACACTATTAGTATTTAGTTTTTGAATAGTCGTTTTTATTAGTTATATTGAAATTACCTATTAAAAGGTATTGGATTGTTACCGACTTATAGCGGGCAAAACCTAAAGAATAGTTATGACTATTCTTTAGGTTTTTTTTTGCCTCAAATTTAAAAGATATTTATCTATTTTTAAAATAATGAATAGGAGGGGAAATGAAATTTTCAAAAAAAATAGTATGTAAAATAAAGATAAAACAAATTGCTTTAATGACTATGCTGGGATTAA
Source organism: Gilliamella sp. App4-10 (assembly GCF_001690495.1). GTDB lineage: Bacteria > Pseudomonadota > Gammaproteobacteria > Enterobacterales > Orbaceae > Gilliamella > Gilliamella apicola_G. Next base: position 350,407 of record NZ_LZGS01000035.1, on the reverse strand, counting down.
GTTATTTACCAAATGCTTTGGCAGCAACTCAAGATGAGTTAGAAGCAAGAATTGCGTTATTAGAGCAAAAATTATTAGCACTTAGTCAAGAGTCTAATGATTTGAAAAAGCAAGTGATTGAGTCTAATAAACAGCTCGCTCAGTTAAATAATCATCTTCAAAAACAACAAATTGTTATAAATAATCAGGGAAAAACGCTTAAAAATAGTCAAAAACCAACAATTGTAAAACAACAGGGTTCTGTTAATCTTCCGACAGTAAGTAATGATAATCAAATAGTGCTAGTTAATACATCAAAAACTGGTACCACACAAGACGAAAATTATCTAGAAAAGACATCATTTACTTTAGCTGAATTTAAAGACTATATTAAAGATGAAATAGGGTTTTCTTATAACGGCTACTTCCGTGGTGGTTGGTCAACCTCAAGTAATGGCAAACCTAAAAATTATGCTGAAGGTGCATTAGGTCGATTTGGTAATGAATATGGTGGTTGGTATGATCTTATCTTTAAGCAAAAAGTCTATGATCAAGAGGGCAAAAGAGTTGATGCAATTGTTATGATTGATGGAAACGTGGCAACCAATAAAGCTGCGGGTTTATTTAATACTCAAGATGATAATCTTATGCAATTTTCAGATATCTATCTAGAAACTAAAGGTTTTGTGCCTAGATTTCCTGATGCGAAATTATGGGTTGGTAAACATTCTTTACCTTATAATGAAATACAAATGCTCGATTGGAAAACACAAAAAACGCCAGCAGGCGGGGGGATTGGGATCGAAAATCTTAAAGTGGGTATTGGTGCACTTGATTTAGCTTTAGTTAGAGCAGATGTAAATGTGAAAAATAAAAAAGATGTCATTAAAACGGATAGCGATGGTAATAAAATTACCCAATATAAAAAAGAAGAAGTTGATTTAAATGAATTAGAAATCCGCTATCATGATATTCCATTATGGAAAGATGCAACGTTTGGTGTGAATGCGCGTTATTCAGCGCCAAATAAATCTAAAATTCAAAATAATATCTCTGTTAAAAATGCTTGGCTTGGTAGCTTTGTATTGCGTCAAAATGCATTTTTTGGTGGATTTAATCAGTTTACATTACAGACGGCCACCAATTCTGTAGCTTCACAGTTAGCTAACATTAATACTAATAATCCAGAGTTTGCCAGTAATTCGGATAATGACTATATTGGAACGCATACTGGTGGTAAAGCTTATCGCTTCGTATCAGAAGGTGAAGCCTATTTAAGCGATGATATGATTGTTGCTCATGCTTTGGCGTTAACTTCGGGCAATGATATTTATTCTTATGATCTTCATCTTGCGCATACCGATTTTATGAGCTTTAAATCAGCAATAAGACCTGCTTATATATGGGATACTTACAATCAAAGCGGTATTGAACTAGGTTACTTTAGGCAAAAGAATAAAGTCAAAAGTAAAACTTATGTTGAAGAGGGATACAAAACAACACTTTATCATTCATTCAAAGTTGGAAAAAGTATTTTATCTTCAAGGCCTGATATCCGCTTTTATGTTTCTTATATAGAAGCGTTACAAAATGATATTAGTCAATTTGATTTTAATGGTAAAGATCATCAAATTAGTTTTGGTGTACAAACAGAAGTTTGGTTTTAATGATAATTTTACGTAATAGAAAATAATACTAAATTCATGATCTGAATTATTATTAAGAAAAAATTACTTATATAGGTCAGATGAAAAATGGATAGTTTGTTGATATCTATTTACTGTATTATTTAATTTCATTAGATATTAAATAGTTAATATCTAATGAAATTTATTGAATAACGTTTCGTGAGTGTTGGTATAAAAATGTTGATTAAATTTGAAGGGGGTGCTTCACCTTTAGCCAACTTTAATGCTAATTCAGCAGCTTGTTCTGCCATTGTTTGTAATGGATAACGAATGGTGGTTAATTTAGGGTGTAAATAACGTGATAAAACGAGATCATCAAAACCAATGATCGAAATATCGTTTGGAATCTCAATATCATTATCATAAAGTACAGACATTGCACCGGCTGCCATTGAGTCGTTATAACAAGCGATTGCGGTGATATGGTTGTTTCGTTCAAGCAATGACATCATTGCCTGTTCGCCACCTATTTCATTTGGTAAACCAATAGCGATCAGGTTTTCATTAACGTTGATACCATGTTCTAATAATGCGTCTTTATAACCTTGTAAACGATCAGATGAATCAGAGATGTTATGATTTGAACATAAATAACCAATTTTAGTATGTCCATGTTGAATTAAATGCTTGACTGCAAGATAAGAACCATAGCGATCATCAAGGGCAATACAGCGCTTTTCGAACCCTTTTACAATGCGGTTAATCAGAACCATTCCTGGCACTTGTTGCATTAATTTTTTAAGGGTACTATCGGGGATCATTTTGGCATGTACAACTAACGATGAACAGCGATGTTCAATCAATTGAGTAATGGCATTATATTCTTGTTGCTCATTATGATAACCATTGCCAATCAACAAAAAATGCCCAGTTCGTGAAGCAACTTTTTCAACGGTACTAACCATAGCGCCAAAAAACGGATCTGAAACATCGGCTACAATAATACCAATGGTATTCGAATTTTGCTGTGACAAAGCTCGTGCATTAGCATCAGGATAGTAGTTTAATGTTTCCATGGCATTTTTTACGGTAACTCGTGTATTATCTCGCACGTTATTTGCGTTATTAATCACGCGAGACACGGTTGCAACTGATACTTTTGCTAAACGTGCAACATCTTTTATTGTCGCCATAAAAAACCTTTTAATTAATTACTATTGATAAAATATTTATGCTCAATATATTGTCAATATAGCGATTTGACGGTCATCAACAATATAAAAAAATAGGTGCATAAAGCGAAAGTTAACTATCTTCTTTTGCTGACATCTTTAAGCTGATTAGACTTGCAATAGTCTTAATATATGACTTAATTAACTATAATAAGGTAAAAAAAAGTGTTTGCCAATAATATCATTAACGTATCAACAACCACAATCGTTTCAGTAGTAATTGAATATTAAGGAGAATTAGTAATTTAGCTAATTCCTCCTGCTAGTTAGTTGCTAAATAATTAAGTTAAGAGCGTTAATAATATTAGTTAGCAGTCACTTTTATTAACATTGCTGTTGCCGGATCAAGCACTGGTAAAGGCAATCCCACATGCATTAACCAATTACCAGTCAGGATTGTTTGAGTCTTCATCCATTGCGGTAATGTTTTCATAACATGGCCATTTATTGCAGGATCGATATTATCAGGCATATCTAGCACCTCAATTTGGTATTGCTTATCGGCTAACAAGCCTGTTAATCGCAAATTACCACTTAACGCATAAGTTGGTAATGTTAGTTGAGCAATGATAAACGCAGCTTCTTTTTTGTCTTGGCTTACAACACCATAACTTTGCATCGCTGGGCTATCATCAACATCTAAACGTACAGTGTTACCACTATGTAATAAAGGACGCAACTGTTTATGTAAACTAATATAATGTGCAAACCCTTTTTGTTCTCGCTCAGACTCCTTCACTGGATCGAGTTCAACGCCCATATGACCAAATAAAGCTGTTAGACCACGCAAATTCATATGCAGTTCGCGGAATGTGGTATGACATAAAGCACCGCCAATATGCGCACCCATCACTTCTGGTGGGAAAAAGTAACTCATACCACGTTGAATTATTTGTCTATCTAATGCATCATTAGAATCCGAAGTCCAAAAACGTTGTGTACGCTTTAACATCTCATAATCGATGCGCCCCCCTCCTGATGAGCAAGATTCAATTTCAACATCAGGGAATTTTTCTTGCAAAATATCAAGTAATCGGTAAAGCGCTTTAGTTTGACCTAAAATTGCTGGATTACCTTTATGGCCTGGTTGAACAATTTCTCGATTCATATCCCATTTAATATAATCAATGTCATAACTACCGAGTAACCATGTTAGTCTTTCTAGCAGATATTCAAAAACCTCGGGGCGTTGTAAATCAAGTAAATATTGATGGCGACCTTCTGGCTGATGATAACCTGGTAGCTCAAGCAACCAATCTGGATGGGTACGATAAAGATCTGAATTTTTATTGATCATCTCTGGCTCAACCCAAATACCAAATTCCATACCAAGGTCTTTAACGTGTTTAATCACTGGTTCTAAACCGTTTGGATATTTTCGTTCATCTAAATACCAATCTCCTAAGCCTTGATAATCATCGTCACGGTTACCAAACCAACCATCATCAATAATAAAGCGTTCCACACCAATTTGGGCGGCTTTAGTTGCCATTTTCATAATATAATCAGGGTTATGGTCAAAAAAAATGCCTTCCCAAGTATTGAGATGGACAGGACGGGGTTTATTTTTAGTAAATTTAATAATGTGACTACGTAAAAACTCATGAAAGTGGTGGCTCATTTTATTTAAGCCTTCATCACTATAGGTCGCATATAACCAAGGTGTACTTAAAGATTCATTTTTAGCGAGTGATATTTCACCAGCAAGATATAATGCTTCAGCTTGAATAAAACGCTTACCATTACTTTTGACGGCAACTTGAATACGATGGTTACCACTCCAACCCAAATGAATCCCCCAAACTTCGCCAGTTTGTTCTTTGAAACCTTCTGTACCAATCATCATACCAGGGAAATACTCGTGTGATGTTCTACCTCGGCGATTTTCTTGTAAATAACCGCAATGGGATATTTTGATTCGATGGGGGAAGAACTCTTTAATCCAACGACCACTAAACGCCATTAATTCTTGAGCTCGTTCAGGAATAGGAAGTGTAACCGAAAAACGATTAACTTGATATGGCTCGTTACCCAAATTGGTTAAGGTATTTTGACATTGTAGCACTCCACTTTTATCTAAAATAAAATAACTAGTTAAACGAAGTTTAGCAATACTATCTTCACTAATAATAGTAATGTTATTATCTGTGTTAATGACATCTTTGGTAACAAAAACGGGAGACCAATCTTTACCATTTCGATGTCCTTCAAGCCCTGGCGTACTAAAATTACCTAAACCTTCTTCCGGACAAAGGGTGAACGGCACATTAGTGTCTATACGAGAATTAGGTACAGCAGGGAGCAGCATTTCAACCGCTTTAGGTTGTAAATTATGTAATCGTTTACCAAAATAGCATAATTCAGCATAAGGAGTAGTGCGGAACAAGACATCTATATAGTTATTTTTAAGACGATAATTCATAATGACTCCAATCTTATAATTTGTCATTTATATAAAATAAAAGCAATTTACCTAAAAAAATATCTTTAATTTCATATTTTGTGATTAAGATCTCATAAATTGTAATCGATTTCATTTATCAGGTCCTTGCTTTTAATTTAGACTTTAAAACCATTTATCATAAAATGAATATGCGAATTGTTGGTTATTTGTGTTATTATGAGATTATTTATAGGTAAATATTGGGAATATAATGAAAAAACAAAATATTATTGCGATGCTTTCGCTTTTTGCGATTTTTTTTGATACTTACGCTATAGACAAATATGTGTCTGATGATGTTGATGTTTATTTGCATCGTGGCCCTGGTTCACAATATGCATTTTCTAACGCGGTTAAAGCTGGCGAAAAAGTCGTTGAGCTTGAAAAGAGCGCAGATGGTAAATATACCCGCATTCAACTTAAAAATGGGCGTGTAGCTTGGATTGAAACTTCTAAACTAAATGAACAACCTAGCTATAAAGAACGCTTACCATTGTTAGAAGCAAAGCTGGCAGAATATCAAGATAGAGTTGATAACGCTGAAGCTTATCAACAAAAATTGGTGAGTGATTATGTCCAAAAATTGCAATCGGCTGAAAAATCAATTGAAACACTACAAAATAAAAATGAAGCTTTAGAGCAAAAGGTAAAAGAGCAAGGAGCACGAATTGAATCAATGCTAAATCAAGTGGATGATAAACGTCGAGATCTTATTGTAACTTGGTTTACCTATGGTGGTCTTGTTGCTGGCGGAGGTCTTATTTTAGGACTTATATTACCAAGTATTATATCTAGTCGACGCAAAAAAGATCGTTGGATGTGATAGATGAGTAAAATTTATCTTGTAGGGGGAGGAGTACGAGATAGATTGTTACATCTGCCAGTTGCCGACCATGATTGGGTTATTGTTGGCGCTACCCCAGACGAGCTTTTGGCGTTAGGATATCAACAAGTGGGTAAAGACTTCCCAGTGTTTTTACACCCTGACACAAAAGAAGAATACGCATTGGCTCGTACTGAACGTAAATTCGGTAAAGGGTATACTGGATTTATATGCGATTTTGGTAAAGAAATCACATTAGAACAAGATCTTATGCGCCGTGATTTAACCATTAACGCCATAGCCATGGATGAAAACGGCAATATCATCGATCCTTATCATGGTGTTGATGACATTAAACATAAAATCTTGCGCCATATCTCACCAGCTTTTCGAGAAGATCCACTACGTATATTACGTGTGGCACGCTTTGCTGCGCGTTTTCACCAATTAGGTTTTATAGTAGCGCCACAAACTTTAGAACTGATGAAACAAATGGTATCCGCTGGTGAGGTTAGTTATCTAACACCAGAGCGTGTATGGAAGGAAACTGAAAAGGCATTGTCGACTTTAAATCCCCAAATCTATTTTCAAGTGCTACAACAATGTGGAGCACTTAAGTTGCTGTTTCCATCGTTAGGTTTATCAACCGATATTATTAATGCATTAAAAAAATCTGCTTTATTAACAGATGATTTAACTATCCGTTTTGCTGTGTTGTGTGCACAGTTACCTAACAAGTCAACAGCTGAAGTATTATGTGCAAAATTTAAAGCTCCCAATAACTATACTAAAGTAGCCATCATGGTTCAGCAATATCGTCATGATCTTGAGAGAGTGCAAACACTTACTGCAGAACAAATTGTTTCTTTACTAAATAGTATTGATGTATGGCGCAATCCTTCGCATCTTGACCAATTAATTATTGCAAGCCAAGTTTTTGCTAAAACAACATCATTTACACAAGCAAATTATCTAAAAAAAGCTTATAAAATTGCCAATGATGTCAATGTGCAACAAATCATTGCTGAAGGATATATAGGAAAACAAATTTATTTTGAGTTACAAAAAAGGCGAATTGAAGCGTTATTAAACTGGATTTGATTGCATCTTAATCAATCATCATTTTTTTTCAAAATATCTTAAAAAAAGGGTTGACGATTTGACGTAACACAAGCATAATGCGCCTCGCAACGTTGGTTATGGTGTTGCAAATGAATGGCTACGTAGCTCAGTTGGTTAGAGCACATCACTCATAATGATGGGGTCACAGGTTCGAATCCCGTCGTAGCCACCATTAATATTAGGTAGTACTTTTACCGGGAGTATTCAGTGCGGGTGTGGCGAAATTGGTAGACGCACCAGATTTAGGTTCTGGCGCCGCAAGGTGTGTGAGTTCAAGTCTCTCCACCCGCACCATTTAATATTAACTTCTATCTTTGTTGGGGTATAGCCAAGCGGTAAGGCAGCGGGTTTTGATCCCGCCACGCCCAGGTTCGAATCCTGGTACCCCAGCCATTTCAATCTGCTTAATGTTTTGATATCTGATGATTCAGTTTATTTTTGCAATTTGCTTTTCGATTATTCCTAAACGGATATAGTGAAATTGGTAGAAGCGCTAGATTCAGTTCCAGCTCGGAAAAGTGTGAAGATTTAAATTTTATTATCCGCACTAGTATTACTTTATATTAATTGGGGTATAGCCAAGCGGTAAGGCAGCGGGTTTTGATCCCGCCACGCCCAGGTTCGAATCCTGGTACCCCAGCCAATTCAATCTCCTCACTATTTTGATAGCTAATCATTCAGTCTATTTTTACCAAGTTACTTTTTCTATTGTTTCTAAATGGGGTTGGTGGAATTAGTATAAATGATAAATTTAGGTTCTAGTTCTGAAAGGTGTGCGGATTCAAGCCTCACTATCCGTACCAGATATCACTTCATATTAATTGAAATATAGCTACGAAAGAGAAAAGCGGATTCTTATTCCGCAACTGAGTGATTCGGTGTCTTTCTATTTTTAAATAAAACAAATGAAAACAACTAAATAATTAAATATTTTTTTATTTATTTTTCGGATGGCGATTAATTGGCGGTTGTTTTTATTTTTAAATCTAAAAATCAGTTTGCTATTTATTGTGTTATTATCATAATTTCCTTATGATTTTTATACATTTTTATATATAAAACATCTAAAGAATCAGAGTGTTGATTAATAGATTATAAAATTTCTGCTTGATAATAATTCCCGCAATAAATATACTGTATATAATAACAGTATAAAAAAGGGGGGTAGGCGATGGATGAAATAAAAAAAAATGATATCAAACTAGAGCAAGCCGAATTTATTAATAAATTAATGATTGATGCTGAGCTATCAGAAAATGATATAAAAATTGGTTTGTGTTTATTGCATGAATTATTATTGAAGATAAAAAATAGAAATGATTCTGAAGTAAAAGATAATCAATAGAATAGCGGGAGGATATTCCTGCTTTTTATTTATGTTACTTGATGACATTTGATTGAAACTGCTATGTTTACATTGGGATATAGGTTATATGGCATCTTTTTTCGTTGTGATGTAGCCGTTATATCTCTTGCCGTGGATAAAATATTAATTTTTTATGTATACCCATTACAGTTGTTTTCCAAATTACTGTAAATGAAGTGAGGATTTTCTGAACACGTGATAATCTAACATTGATTGTATATAAAATACAAAAACACACCACTTAATTTTCTACGTGAATTTTAACTAATGATGAGGTTTTCACAAGCTTTGTCAAATTTTTTGGCGAAGCTCAATTTTACTTTTAAACAATTTAACCGTATTTTTGCAGAAACAATTAAGAAGAATTTATTTGCATGGAAGATTTTTAATTTAAAAAATTGATTTTTAAATTAAAATATTTTATTGGATCTGTGAACGTAATTAAAAATAATGTGCATATCGTTAATGTAGTTTCTAATTCATGCGTAACAACAGACTAATTAAAGTATATAAAATAAACATCATTTTAGGATTTTTTAGTAAAGTAAATGAAAATTTTTTAAAAATTAAATTTGCATTATTATATCGAAAATGATATCGTTTTTTTACGGTTAATTTCTGCATAAAAAAACAGAATTAGTGCATTATGCAAGAAATTACTTTTAATTTAGATTTTTAAACCGTCTTTGTAAAATTTTTATAAAATAACAATAATAACTCATATATAAGAATAATTAAGGAAGGTTAAATGGATAAAACAATATCTAACTTAAAAGTTGTGAAAACAAAATATCCAATCGTACTGGTAGATGGGCTGTTTGGGTTCAACCGAATTAAGGGATACCCATATTTCTTTAAGATCGCTGAATCTTTAAAAAAACAAGGTTATGCTGTTTATACAGTTGCAATTTCTGCTACCGATTCAACTGAAGCAGCTGGTGAACAGTTGAAAAATGAAGTGATGAATATACGTGAAAAAACGCGTAGCCAAAAAGTAAATCTGATTGGGCATAGTCAAGGTGCACTTACCTGTCGTTACGTCGCAGCTCTCCATCCTAGCATGGTGGCTTCAGTAACATCTGTAAATGGAATGAATTACGGTTCTGAGCTTGCAGATTTAATGTTGGAGATTATCTCTGGTAAGATGACAGGTCCTACTGCTGATGTGATAGTTAAAGCATTTATGAAATTTATTGGTCTGTTTAGTAACAAACCGTTTTTAGTAAATGATTTTGAAAAATCACTGAAAAACATGTCGACTCAAAGTATTAAAAAATTTAACTTAAAATATCCGCAAGGTCTCCCTAAAAAATGGGGTGGCGAAGGTAAAGAGCAGGAAAGTAATGGTGTTTACTATTATTCTTGGAGTGGCATTATCAAATCAAGAGTGGTTAATGAAGGCTTAAATACTGCTGATCCTTCGCATACTGTTCTGGCTAAATTAGCTACGTTTTTCAGAAAAGAGCGTAAGCATAACGATGGTTTAGTTGGTCGTTATAGTTCTCATTTGGGTAAGGTTATCCGTTCTGATTATCAAATGGATCATCTGGATGCTATCAATCAAATTGCGGGTGTTCATCCGACTAAACCAGATCCGATAGACCTTTATCTTAAACATGCTACACGTTTGGGCTCTAAAGAATTATAAATCAGGCTTGTTTGCAAGAACTGAATCCTGTGATTTACAGGGTTCAGTTTTTTTATTTGTTGGAAACTATACATTCCATTATTAAAATCATCCTCTAAAACTTTTACCAGAAATTGTTTAATTTTTCCCATGCTGATTTTGTTCTTGCTGGCATTGATAAATCATTTCGACTTGAATCGCACATTGATGCCATGCCGTTAAGATGGCTTGGTTGTCGTCAATTAATGAACGATTCCGCCGTAAATTATTCATGGGAAGATAGCAAGGCGTTACGGCTGGACATCCAGTTTTGATAATCTTCACTTCCTTTGATTTCTGGCCGAGTGTACAGCCATTTAATAACATCAGGCAGATCAGTATTAGACCATATGCGTAATTGTTTATTTTCATTGATAAGTAGCTCCAATTGTTGTTGATATTGACGATTTAACGTATCAACCGCGTGCAGTTGATTTTTTTGTTCTATCAATTTTTGTTCATTTGCCCGATACTGATAACTAAGTTCAATTAATTCATTGTTTTTATCATCAATGATTTCGATTAACTTTTGCTTATCATTCTGTAGTTGTAGATTACTTGTTTGCAATTGTTTATTTTTAGTGCTCAATAGTTGATTTTGCACACAATTTAACAATAAACAAACCAGTAATAGTGACCACGGTAATAGCTTACTTTTTAATAGATTTTGCATAGTTTTCGTATGCCTCTTTGAGTTTTAAGTCATAGCTATTTTTTTTATAAGCTGGACCGTTGTAAAGTTTTGCAAACGTTGAAAAATCTTTATCTTTCATTGCTTGTAATAGCTTGCAATTCGATTTATGAGTAACAAAACGGTAAAACGCATCTAATTGCATTTCTTCGCTTTCAGTCATATGTTGTTCAAATTGCTGAGCTGATTCATAGCCAAGTAGTTGCCAGTGGAAACCCATAATTTGAAATAAGCCCCAGCTAGCACTTTCAATTGCGGAATCAATATCAATTTGTTTGGCAAGAGTTAGCCGATAGTTTTCACTAGCACCACCTAAATAACCACCAGCGGTGGGATTGATTAAATCAGGATAAGTATTTGATAATTTTTCTATATCAAAGCCGTGTTTTTTAAGCTGATGGTAAAAGATATGCCTTTCAAATAGAATTACCGGTAAGCCGTTTTTAATGCCTGATGAGCAAGCCTCAATTTTTGTCACCGCTTGCACCATAGCCAGCTCAACTTCTAGCTTATTAGCCACATTTTGCAATTGTTCAGTTGTTATCATTTATGGTTTCTTTCTCCTAAAGCTATTAAATAAGTCGGATGGATCGTCAAACTTTTTAATTAACCAAAGCAATAATTTGACACTAACGGCCGAAGCGACTAATGCACCAAGTCCGAGCGGTACTTTTGGTTGAATGTTTGACGGGAATAAAGGTATTAATAGATTTAATGTCATTTCGGCTAGCAACATTCCTATCGAAAAAGATATAAAAAATAAGATGATACGGCGAAATACGGAGATGTGCTCTTCGCTAATTACAAGTAAGATTGAGCCACAAAGCGCACCTAAAATCATGCCATTTTCGATATTTGGATAAATAATCGATATTGAAAAAGCACTGATAATCGCTGTGAATGTTGTTGTAGTTGGTTCTGTCATTCAATTAATCTCATTTTAGTTTAAACTTTTTGGGAACTCACACTGCTATGGATACATTTAGCACGATACCGCTCGGCACTATTGCAGGTAATTTGTATAGGATTGATTTGTTTTAATAAATAATTTTAACAATCTCTTTGGTTTTGCTAAAAACGCTATAGGTTAGGGGGTTAACTGTCTTATTTATGTCTTGCATAAACAATATTAAATCAATTTTATGGTTAATCGTAATTTGCCTAATTTGATTCGTCATTGATTAACATGCCAGTTAACACATTTATAGATGTAAAGTCTTTGGCTTGTTTGGCTAACCGCCAGATATGTAAATAATCATGTACTGTAATAATCGCATTAATAATCGTTATTTTTAAATACTCCGTTGTGAGTATACCTTTCAGCTACCGTATTTCTGAGACATTACTATATTGATTACTTGAAAACAAAATATTACATATTTTCAGTCTGTTATCAAGAGTTTAACTAAAAAAAACGTTATTTTTTTATCAACCCTTTAAATACGAACCGCAGTTTAAATAATCAGCTATTAATTTAGTTCTTAATGATGTGCAAAGTTATCGACAAATGGTAAAAAATTTAGGTATAAATGATAAAAATATTGTCATTGAATATATCAAACGATGAATTAACCAGTGGAAAAAGCAATTAAAAGGTATTATTTAAATTACATCTATGTTTTTTTGCTTAAATATATGCTTTCTTGAAACTTTTTTACGAAATTTAAAAAAACTCAATATCTGGCCCTATTTCGATCCATTTCTGGTGTAAATCGATTATGGCCAACTTGTCTTTAATCCATTTTATTAGCAATTTATCACTAAATTTTAGTTCCCGCCCCGCTAAAAGATGATTTAACTGGTGCGAGTTGTAATTTATTTGATGTTTTTTTAGCTCATTTATCACTTTTTGACGTCGATCGTACTTTGGTGATTTTTTGATCTCCGTACAGTTATTGACAGAACTCCAAGGGGCGCGTTCGCGCCTATTTTTAGAGACAATAGCCCACTTTATTAAACGAGTGCATATAAAAGATGCCATGCCAATAATGGGGGAAAATACCCCTTTAATCTTTTTGACGTCTTCCTCAAATTGGTTTTGTGCTTCTTCGTACGAAATTCTGACGCGCAAGTCTTTACGCTGTACCATAGCACCGCCTTGTAATTCTGTGTATGCCGCCCAGTCGCCTGCATCAGCTGCGGCAAGTACTGGGTCGATTGCTGGGCTTTCGACTTTTTGGCTGCCGAGCCGACGCAGTTCACGCCACACGGTCACAGGTGCGCCGCCGATTTGCTGAAACTGACGAATACCCCAGCGGTTAGCCCAAGCCGTTACGTTCTTCGCCATCTCTTTTAAGTTTTGTCCTGTCTCGTCATCGACTTCGCCATCAAGTTGATAACCGTCAATGTTTTTAGAAATATATTTAGCAATGTAACCCGTTGCTGAGCCTTTCTCTTTTTCAATTTCTTCAAACTTGAAACGGTTTTCACGCGCACCCGGTTCGTTGCCGTCTTCTTCTAGTGCGTATGAATACATAATGTCATAAACTTTATCTTTATTGTCAGGTAGCATAAAAACTAATATATGCCAATGTGGCGTACCGTCATGGTGAGGCTCAGCAACTCTAAAGCCAAAGATTTTGATATTTTCACGATTGAGCTTTGCCCTGATTTTTGCCCATACTTTGCATAAGTAGCGTTGTGCGTCCCGTGGTGTGCCGCCGTTCCAGTTTTTGACAAACCCACCTTTAGCATGTACGGCGTGATATTTTGACGGTGCAGTCAATGTTATAAATACCCCCTCATAACCGTACTCGTCGGCGATGTCCTCAAATCCCCGCATACGAACCATAAGCTCACAACGACGAATAGCTGGGTTGGCATTAGATTTATCGACCTGTAAAACAAGCTCAAATTGTTCACCCGTTTCAGTATTTTCTATACATTGATTTTTCAACCACTCCCGATTTTTCCTTTTTTGCTCTCTCCATTCACCTACGCATGTGCGGCTTGCATATGGGCTTGCGGATTTCTGAACTTGTCCCGCAGCAATTGCCAAGTGTTCACGTTGAAAAGCCCAAGTGCGTGTTAACTTGTTTTGCCACCATTTATCATCAGTAAGCTTGGCTAGTGCGATAACAATTTGCTGTTCGTTGATTTCATCTTTTTTATAATTGGCAAAGTAGGGCGCTGTAATTTTTAATGGTTTGAGCTGCTCTAATACAAACTTATAGATAGCTAATTCATGGACGTTATTGCTTAACTTAAATTCATCTGTTTCTAAAAAGTGGGTGATTAAATTGTGCATATAGCTAGCAATCTGTCCGCCAAGTTCTTCAACGTCGATTTTGTCCAAGCTCGGTAATATCGATAGCTGTTTATAGAATGCTTGAGCAATTAAACTTTTTTCGACATTTAATGAATATTTTTTCTGTACTTCGGTGCAGCGAGTTAATCCACAGGTTCGTAAATAGGTGTTAGCAACTTTTGAGCCTTTTTCTTGATACAGCGTTAGATATTTTCTAGCGAAGTATCTGCCAATAAACTGAGGCGTATCCCTAAAATATGAATGGAAATAATCATATTCATGTGGGATTTGTTCCCATAGTGGACGCTCAATAATCGTTAAATCTTTTGGAGGCCTGCAAGCTGTGGCGTATTGTGATTTTGGCTGAATATATTTTGTTGGTAAAAATTGCCCGACGGTATCGTAAAAATCACGCATAGCCAAAAACAGGACAGATTTCGCCCTGTTGCTGATTGATGGTAGGTTCGTGATTGTATTCATATTATTTTATGCTTTGTTTATTAAAAATTTTTAACCGATAGGCGGGCTTTTGCTATACTTATAGGCTTGTTACGTCTTTTTGCCTTTATCTTGTTAAATTTATTAATATCGCCTGATCGTCAGCATTAAACACTGGTTTAATTGCTTGATGTGCCGATGCAACAACGATTGAATTTCAAATGACTTTAAATACTTGCCTTATTATTTTGTGAGGTCCTTTTGTTGTGAGTTGTTAATCATTTCTGGCGTTAACACGCCAATAATCTCTTTTGCTGGCTTGCGATTGCCGTTGGCTGCTATCGAGCGCGGAGATTCAATAGAATGGATATTGAATTTATTAAAGATTTCTTGCGTTATTGGATTATCACTGTTAGAAATAATAGCAATTGCCCCCCGTTTGACTGCATCAAACAGACATTTTTCTAACTCTTGCGTTTTTATGTAATCAAAACTGTTTGAAGTATAACCCACAAATGATCCATTAAACGGACCCAGGTAAGGAGGATCGCAATAAATTATATCGTTAGATTCTGCTTTGGTAATTGTTGTTCTAAAATCACATGCAGTTAGTAACACATCGGTGTCACATAATTTTTTACTAAAATTAATGAGTTCTTGTTCTGGAAAATAAGTATTACTATGTTTACCTTTTGGCACGTTGAAGTTGCCATTTCTGTTATATCTGCAAAGACCATTGAAGCAATGTCGATTTAGCCAAATAAATTTTGCTGCTTGTTCTAATGTGTGCCTTTTAGATGATAGATTAAACTGGTTTCTTAATTCATAAAAATCAACTTCGCTATCAAAAAGTGCTTTGGTTTCATTTATCAATATTGTTGCATCACTTTTTAACCAATGATAAACGTTAATTAAATCACTGTTGCTATCCGTTAAAATATAACTTTTGGCATCGACATTAATAAAAACATTACCAGCGCCAACAAATGGCTCAATAAATCGTCCGTTGGTTGGTAAATAAGATAGTAATAACTCAATAATGCGACCTTTTCCTCCCGGCCACTTTAAAAACGATTTTTTAATATTCATTTGTGCTCCTTAATCTATATGCATTTTGTTTGTTTGAAATTTAAAAGATTTGGGACAACTGTCCAGTTTAATTATTGATTAGTAAAATTTGTTCTTCTTATTCGTCATTGAGTTCCAATTCAATAATATCTACTGCTCTATCCACATCTAAATGATATGCATCAATGGTTTCACAAATCATGACTGCATCACCACATGAAATATTAACAGTTAGATTACGGTTTAAGATTGTTGCCAGCTCATTAGGAACAATAATCACTTGCATGTTATAACTAGCAATTAATCCAAATAGATAACAATATAACCGAATGACTTTAAGTGATTTTGATTGAAATTCATCAAACATATTTTTATTCTCAATTGTGTTATCAAATTTAATATTAGAAGCCGTTAGCCTATGACAATTTGGACGCATGGTGGATCGTTGCGATAATATTTCTTTCGCTGTGTTTTTTACTAATTAACCTTTGCTGGTCTTTTAATTGCTGACAGTCAATGCAAAGCTGACATCCTTCAATTAATTGACGGCGTTTTCAGGGAGCGATACGTTGCATTAAATGCAGTGTGTTGCTGAGTTACCTTGAAACGTTTTGCGATTAGCAATTAGATTATCGAGCTCTAATTAAACGATATCATTCGTTCGTTTGATAACATCATGCATTAGGCCACGTTTTCATAATTCTTTTGCCGCATTGCTTCGGCTTCTTGTTCAAGAAGTTCAGCAGACTCGATTGGTGATAAGTAATCAGTTCGAATGTGAGCCGCTAACCGTTCAAGTTTTGCTGTAAATAGGTCACACAGTCCAGTCTTAGTTTCTTCTCTAGCCTGTTTTAATGCTTGCAGTAATACATCCTCGTTAACTATTGTCATATTCATTTATGCCACCTGTTTTGTTTCTTTTATAAAGTCGGCAGATTCGCAGATTGCGAACGCATCAATAATTGATTGCAAACGACACAATCCCTTTTTTAGGTTGTCGATTTCTTTATCGGTCAGATCGTCATATCGCATTTCCCAAGTGTGGGAAAATTGACTATCTGCGTTGTAAATGATGGTTGTGCGCTGCTTGATACCTGATGCTGCTAGCAATAACCGTTTTTGCCCAGGCTTTAAATTATTAAAAGCTGATCTGGCCAAGCTACGCTTACCGCTTATTAATAAGTGAAGGTTACGGAGGTACTCAAGATTGCGAGCGCGTTGAAAGTTGTTCATGCTTATTACCTGTTAGTGGCTGATGCAATTTAATTGCTTGCCCATTCGGTTTCTCAACCCAACCTTTAGGGTTATGGTTATTAATCTGAATAAAAATTAAAGCCGGTTTATTAGCGACTTTGGAACTCAAATAGATTACATGACTCATGGCTAAACCTTTTAAATGTTAATCGTTGGGCTTCTGTCCGCCAGCGCTTCAGCAACTAAAGCCGCATTATTGATTAAAATAATTGATCGCTTGCCAGTGATATTCTTTTTGCGAATTGGTAAATACCCCTTATGGACATAATCTTTTATAGTTTTTTCTTTCATTCCAGAATGTTTTGCATATTCTTCAACAGTCATATATGCAGCACCGAAAGTTATTGATAAATCTTGTTTCATAGTGCATTATTTCCTCTAACTGGTTTATATTCGATTATATTTGGTTTGATTAGTGTAAAAAAATAACCTAATCGGTATTTTTTATTATGAATACCTTTTAGGTTTATGTCAATACCTTACAGGTATGTTTTCTTTTTGGTATTCTGGGAGTTAATATGATTCAATTTGATAGTGCTAAAAACATAATAGATAGAATGGTTAGCGCTTACAGATTAAAAACAATGAAAGCGTTATGTGAATATTTTGGCGTGGGAATTAGCGTTCTCTCCAATAGAGTTGTCAGAAATACAATTCCAGCAGAATACATAATACAGTGCGCATTAGATACGGGAGCTAATCTGTTATGGCTTTGCACTGGCGAAGGTAAATCAAACATTGATGGAGTAAAAACAGAAAAAAAAACAATTGAAATAACAAGCGAAACATTAGAAAAATTAGAACGTATTGCGGCATTAAAAAATAGCAGCGCAATAACTGATGATGAATATCAATTATTAAAGGCGAGCATTTTAAAAAATACTTAATCATAAAAAATGGGTAAGGTTTAGGTTGGATGATAAATATTTAGGTGAATATCATGATTGAAATAAACACGCTCGCTGATATTGAATCTTTAACCGAAACAGAAGAGATTGAGGTTAAATCTGCACAAGGGAAAGATCACCAAGGTCAATTACCCAAAGATTTTTGGCCCACTTATTCAGCAATGGCAAATTCTAAAGGTGGTTGGGTTATTCTTGGTGTGGAAGAAAAATCTCATAAATTTAATCTTATTGGTATTAAAGATGTAACCAAAATAAAGAAAGAATTAGTTACTGCATTAAATAATAAGGAAAAAGTTAATTATAATTTATTAACCGACAAAGATATTTTAGAAAAAAGTATTGATAACAAAACGATATTAATTATTCGTATTCATCCAGCAACAAGAGATAAAAAACCTATTTATATTAACAATAGCATCGTTAATGCTTATATCCGAATGAATGATAGTGACATTAAATGCGATGAAGCAAAAATACGGCAAATGATTTTAGAACAAGATCCACAAGGAACAGACTCTCGTATTTTAGATAATTTTACGATTGATGATATTGAAATAGAAAGCTTACAAAAATACAGAAATATATTCTCTGCTAGGCATCCAGAACATCCTTTTTTAAAAGAAAATTTGCTTTCATTTTTAAGCAAAATTGGCGGGTGGAGAAAAGATCGATACACGAAAAAAGAAGGGTTAACCATTGCAGGATTACTCATGTTTGGTAAATGGGATGCCATTACAGAAATTATCCCCAAATATTCTGTTGATTATATAGAGCGACCTGAAAACAAAATAGATACACGTTGGATAGATCGCGTATTTTATGATGGCAGCTGGTCAGGAAATGTTTTTGACTTTTATCAACTTGTTTATCCAAAATTAGTGTCAGATTTAAAAGTACCTTTCAATATTACAGATGGTGTACGTCAATCTGATTCAGGTATACATCAAGCACTTCGTGAGGCTTTAGTTAATACCTTAGTTCACGCTGATTACTTAACAGGCAGAGTTTCCATTTTAGTGGTTAAAAGACCTGATATGTTTGGTTTTAGAAATCCTGGTCTAATGCTCATATCTAAAGAAGATGCAATAAAGGGAGGGAACAGTGAATGTCGCAACCAAAAAATGCAACAAATGTTTTTATATATTGGTTTAGGGGAGCGAGCGGGTTCCGGAGTTCCGCGAATATACTCAGGTTGGGAACAAGCTAATTGGAAAGTTCCCAATTTAAGAGAAAAATATGATATCGAGCAGACTTTATTAGAGTTATCAACGACAAGCTTAATACCCCATAATATTGTCGACTATTTAGTTAAAAAATTTGGATATGACAATTTTTCAAAATTAGATGATTTTGAAAAAATGATATTGGCTACAACCGCACAAGAAAATTGGATAAATCACCAACGAGCTTGTGAGTTAACCTCTAAGCATTCAAGAGAGGTCACGCTCGCCTTACCTAATTTAGAAAGAAAAGGATTCCTTATATCTCAAGGAGAGAAAAAAAATAAAATATATAAGTTATTTGGTGAAGAAGAGTTGCTTATGCCAGAAGATATTCTTTATGCTAATGATGGTGAAAATATTCAACATGACCACATATATAGAGATGGTTCTTTGACATCAAGAAACAATAACTCCGGTTATAAAAATAAAAACTCCGGTTATAAGGAGCCGAGCTCCGGTTATAAAAATACTTCATCAACCAATAAGGATTTATTAGGAAGAATAATTGATGAACGTGTAGATAAGCCATTTATATTTGAGTTGACACAACTTGATAATGGGTTCCTTCAAAGTTTAGAAAAAATAGCCTCGCCAACCATAAAAAAGAGAATTACTTTTGATGAAATGAAAACGGTTTTAATCGCACTTTGTAAGGGGCACTATATCTCATTATCCGCTCTTGCTATATTAGTCAATAGAACTCCAGATAGATTACGACAAGGGTATGTTAAACAATTAACTAAAGATGGCGTTCTTCGTATGGCATTTCCTCATGTACCAAATATTCCTAAACAAGGTTATACCACAGTGGAAGAGCATTAGGAGTCTTGATATAAAGTGAGTGTAAGAAAACAAAGTAATGGCAAATGGCTATTTGAAAAATACCTAGAGGGTGGGCGTAGAATTCGTAAAACGTTCACAACAAAAGGTGAAGCACTTGCTTATGAAGCCTATATTGAAGAACAAGTAGCTATTAAGCCGTGGATTGCTGAAAAGCAAGATCGGCGAAGAATATCTGATTTAGTTAATATCTGGTATCAATCACATGGGCAAACACTAAAAGATGGAAAGCGTGTAAAAAAGATTCTTGAGTTTATTTGCCAGTCAACTAATGATCCATTAGTTGGCGATTTTACGACTAAAACATTTACTAATTATCGAAAAAAACGCATGACTGGCGAACTGTATAGAACCGATTCAGTAAAAACAGTGTCATTACGTACGTTAAACCTCGAATTGGTTTATCTTCGTGCCATGTTTAATGAATTGGCTCGATTAGGAGAGTGGGAACGCCCGAACCCCGTTGAAAATATCAAACAGTTTAAAACTGATGAATCTGAAATGGCGTTTTTAACTAATGATCAAATAAAACTATTATTAAATGAATGTCAAAATAGCAACGTTACGTATTTATCATTAATGGTAAAAATAGGACTTTCAACAGGAGCAAGGTGGTCAGAAATAGCCAATCTAAAATTATCTCAAATCACGCCATATAAAATTACATACATTAAGACAAAAGGAAGGCGTAATCGAACTGTTCCAATAACAAAAGAACTATATGACCAGATCCCAAAAGAAAACAAAAAAATATTTAGAGGTACACATGAAAACGCATTTAAAAGAGCGATTGACAGAACAGGAATAGAGTTGCCTGATGGGCAATTAACTCATGTATTGCGCCACACTTTTGCTAGTCATTTTATGATGAATGGTGGAAATATACTTGTTTTGCAAAAGATACTTGGCCATACAGACATAAAAACAACGATGAGATACGCCCATCTTGCTCCCGATCATCTAGAAGAAGCAACCACATTAAACCCATTATTTAATATAAAATAAATGGCGGTAAATTGGCGGTTGAGTTCAGTTATACTCGGTTTTTGTCAGTTATATTTAGATTTTAGCTAATTAATTTTAGTTTAAGTTATTGATTTTAAAAGGGCAGTATTAGAATTCTTATTCCGCAACTGAGTGATTGTTACTCTTGCATCCAAGCCATATAGTCATTTACTTGATGATTTTTTGCTAGAATGTAGCTTTAATTAAAAACAAAATAGCCATTTTTCCTTACTGAACAAATAATTGATTTTAATTAAAAAATATAATAAATCAATTATTTAATTAAGTTGTTTTAATTGTAAACCCACGAGGAAAAATAGGTTGTTCTCGTGGGAGTGATTTTAGTAATGCACTATCTTATTTGTATAGATTTACAAAAACAGTTTGTGCTGTACTTGCTGAGTTAGATGTTACTTCTTTTACATAATAAAAATGTGCATCATTAGCAACTGCATGTTTTTGTGCAGCTGCACTGATATCGGAAGTATTGTTAAATACACCATGGAAACTAATTGTTTTGTATGGCGTCATATGTTTAAATGCTTCGCTACTTATTTCGTAAGCATCTTGACCGTGTATATCAGTTGTGGCGATATAATCTCTAACCGGTGCATCTTGGTTGTATAAGGCAACTTCAATATCTTGCGCTTGATTTTTGTTATCAGCCGACGAAATAGAATAGATATAAAACGCATAGGCATTTTTTTCAGCAGCTAATTTACTTGCATCTTCAGTAATTTGGGAAGTGTTATTGTAATTACCTTTCAATTTAACGACTTCGAATGGTAAATAGTAAAGGGCTTTTGAACGTTCATAAGAAACCACACCATTATAATTGGTTTCATCTTTTTGTACGGCAATTGGTGCATTAGATTGATAAATATTAGCATAAACAATAGCACGATCTGATGAAGTCCCATTGGCTGGAGTTTCCATTGCAGTAATATAGTAGTATTTAGCGCCGGCTTCATCGGCAGCGTGCGAAATATCATTCGCGGCATTATCAGCTTGTAAATAACTTCCGGTTACTGAGATTTCTTTCAATGGTACTAAAAGACTACTTTCTTTGGCAGTTAACGGTTGAGCAGCATAAAGATTGGCAACAGGTAATGATAAAAATACGGCTAAAGCAATAGAGGTTTTGTTAAAACATTTCATGATAGAATCCTTCATTTTTGAATTATTAAAATAGAAAATCACTGTTTAACGCTTATTTAATTTGCAGATATATTAATAGTATTGCTTCGAGAGTATTCGACCTGGCGGAGCTCCTAAAGTTTTGTCCTTGTCTGCTTGTAAAAAGCGTTAAGACATCGTTAAGGTATCTAGTTGTTTTGGCAGGAATGATTAGTAAAACAACTAGATACCTTTATAAGACGTTCAGCGATAATCCTCAAGATCTTTTCATAAAATGGAAGAATACCTAGCACTAATTGTTTAAAATGAAATAAATTGTTAAAAAAAGCGTTAACTTTTCTCCAAATAAGTAAGATTATTATTATTTTTTTAAAATTATATTTTCCATATAGCTTATGCTTGGATTTTATCGACAAATTGCTTAAGGATTTGTGCTGTTAACCCCCAAATGACCCAATTGTTATAATGGTAAAAATAGATCAAATGTTCAGATCGTTTTTGCCATTCTGGTGATCGATTCACAATAATATTGAAAGGAAAATCATCGGCAGGTTTATGCCCTACAAACATTGTTGCACGCTGTGGGGGATTATGGAGAAACCACTCAATAGGAACGGTAAAAATTTGTTCAACTTCGTCATGGTTTAGTTGCAAATCATCTAGTGTGTTTATTGTGCCTACAAATGGATAAATGGCTATGCCTAAAGTTGCAATAAATTTAGGTAATTGTCCTAAAATCGTTATTTGATTGAGGGATATACCTAATTCTTCAACAGTTTCGCGTTTGGCGGTGTATTCAGGATTGATGTCAGTTAATTCAACTCGTCCACCAGGAAAACAGATATCTCCTGGTTGCCATTTTAGTTTTTTTGATCGAACTTGAAATACTAGATGCAACTGATGATCAATATCGACGATCGGCAATAATACTGCAGCTTTGTTATCAACAAATTTAGTGCATTCTTGTTTTTTAATCTGTTTAGCTATATTTTCAATTGTTATCATAATTATTCATTTTATTCGGGATTTAAATTTATGCCCTATTTACCTTATACAAATAACATGTTAGATTTACCAAATGCGTTAGTTTAATACGCGTGTATTACCTAATTGAAGCTATGCAATATTATATCAATGACATAAAAAAAGAACTTGAAGATCTTGCTAATTTGAAACGTGAGCGTGCTCTTATTGGTATGTCTGCTGAATTTCAACAAGTATTTTTATTACTTCCTGCCCTTTTTCATTATCATACTCCTGAATTACCAGGATATATGGAAGGTGATATACCTTCAGGTATTGCTTGTTATCAATTATCTGATGATACAAATAAACTGCTTAAAAGCAAATTCAATTTTGTTGTAAATTCAAACGAAACGTCAACTAACACCCCTCTAGCAATATCAGCTTTATATTCGATGGGAAGTACGTGTTCTATTGGACAATCGGTTCAATCTGATCTTGATATTTGGATATGCATTGAAAACAGTTTAACCGATAATCAAAAAGAAGCATTACAAAAAAAATGCCGTTTAATCGAAAATTGGGCAGCTGATTTACAAGTCAAATTAACGTTATTTGTGGTTGATGCCGATCGTTTTATTAATAAGCATCATGAATGTTTAATGGGCGAAAATTGCGGATCTGCGCAGCATATTTTATTACTTGAAGAGTTTTACCGCTCCGCAAATTTATTAGCGGGAAAATTTTTGTTGTGGTTTGTAGTGCCCTATAACTTCACCGTAAATAATGTTACTTATCCTACTTATGAAAAATGTGTTAAAGCAATGGTTGATCTGAATTTAATTGAACGAGATCAATGGATTGATTTTGGTCCACTAACAGGATTATCGGCTGAAGAATATTTTGGCGCAAGTTTATGGCAACTGTATAAAAGTATTGACTCACCCTTTAAAGCGGTACTTAAAACCCTATTATTAGAAGCATATTCATGGATTTATCCACAAAATAAGCCGGTTGCTTATCAAATGAGAGAACTCATTCAAAATGGTGAAATACATACAGGAATGTATCTAGATTCGTATTACATGCTGTTAGACAGAATTAGTAAATATCTCATTGAAATTAATGATTTTCAACGACTAGAGTTAATTCGCAATTGCTTTTATTTAAAAGTGAATGAAAAACTTTCTATTCCAATGCAATCGTATTCTTGGCGTCGTGCCATTCTTAGTGATTTAGTTAAAGATTGGGGATGGAATGAACAACAAATTGCAAAATTAGATGCTTGTCAAACTTGGAAAATAGGACAAGTTCGAGAAATACACGAAATCTTGTTAAACACAATGATGATAGGTTATCGAAATTTACTCAATTTTGGTCGCCGCAATAATTTAGACTCATTGATTAGTCCTCAGGATTTAGCGATCTTAACGCGTAAACTCTATGCTGCTTTTGAAGTATTGCCAGGCAAGATCACCACTTTAAAGCTCAATATCTCTGGTAATTTGCAAGAAGACGCATTAACATTTATTCATGTAGCTGAAGATCGCATCAATCGGTCGGGGTGGTATGTTTACAATCAAAAACCCATGTTGCAATCAATTATTGGCCATCAATATTTAGAATACAGCAAATACTTAGTAAAACTGGTTGGGTGGTGTTATTTTAATGGCTTAATTGCTGATACTACCACCTTTTATTATCATGACGGTGAAAATCGAAATAACTCAAAAATCAATCAATTGATTGCGGATCTAAAAAATTACTTTCCCATTGACGTGCCAGCAGCAACCGAAGAACAGTTATATGGTCCATGCGAAATCCGTCATTTGGCTATTATTTTAAATCTAGAAGATGATCCGACAGCTAACATTGAATTAGACGATGAAGTTACCAATAGCGTACTTAATTATGGCAAACACGAATTAAGTTTGGTTGGATCGATTGATCTTCTTTATCGAAATTCGTGGAACGAAATTCGCATACTGCATTTTAGTGGTTCACTATCGATGTTGGAAGCCATTAAGGCATTATTAAATCGTATGCACAAAGATGCAGACTTGCCCAATTCAATCGAAATTTTTTGTTATAGTGAATATTTAGGTACTGAAATCAGACAACAAATGAAAAAACTGATGGATGAATGCATTGATTTACGTTTAACTACTACAAAAAACAACTTAACACAAGTTAAACCATTAAGAATTGGCGGATCTTCTTGGTATCTATTTTTTGAGCGATTAGGCGTTTCATGCCATCAATTTGAAAATGCGATCGATTTTTATGGTGCGGTATCAAATAACAAAGTACAAGGTAGACCGCTGAACATTTTAGACGAAACCAGTGAATTACCGAAAGAAATCGACAGCATTGCTTATGAAGGGATTATTCAATTCTTCTTTGAAGATACCCATTTAGGTTTTGATCTTTACATTCTAAATGAACATAATCAAATCGAAATTTACCGTAACTGCAATGGTTCAAAGGATAATATGGTTAAAGATATCAATGATTTTTATGTTCTATCTGACGATCGTTTTACATTTACTACTAGCTCAGTTAATTTTAATCTACCTCAATTTTATCAAATCGCATATAATGACTGTGGCGAACGAAAGATCACTCCACTCAATTAAAAGTTTGACAAAGATTTTTATTTTAATCATTGTGTCAAAAAATAAGTAAAATAGGTTTGTTAATATAAAAAAAGAGCAAAATTTTACAGTTAATTTACAATTAGTAAGCAATATACTCAAATTTCTATTAAAATAATGGGAACTTTTTTTTGATTTAAGAATCTAACTGTATGTCAGCACAAATTTGGGCCGATTGACAGTTATTAACATAATAAGGAAAGGCCTTTAATGGGGGAGCAAGTAACAGACCAAGTATTAGTTGATCGTGTTCTTAGCGGAGATAAAAACGCATTTAATTTACTTGTGGTTCGTTATCAAAATAAATTGGCTCATTTGGTTTCTCGTTATGTATTAGCGTCCGAAGTTCCTGATGTTGTGCAAGAGACTTTTATTAAGGCATATCGATCGTTAAGCCTTTTTAAAGGTGAAAGTGTTTTTTATACATGGTTGTATCGAATTGCGGTTAATACAGCTAAAAATTATTTAACCTCTCAAGGACGACGACCGCCATCATCAGATATTGATGCTAGCGAAGCTGAAAGTTACGAAGGAGCGAATGCATTAAGAGATCTTAATAACCCTGAAAATTTAGCACTTTCAGACGAAGTAAAAAAAACCGTATTTGCAGCGATCGAAGCGCTACCCGATGATTTAAAAACCGCAATCACCTTGCGCGAAATCGATGGTTTAAGCTACGAAGAAATTGCTCAAATAATGGATACACCAGTTGGAACAGTGCGATCACGTATTTTTAGAGCGCGTGATGCAATAGATGAAAAAATTAAACCATTACTCAGTTAATGGCTACAAATAAATTTATAAAAAGTAGTCCTAAATTTAAGGTATTTACTATGCAAATAGAACAGAAAGAGCAACTTTCATTACTTATGGATGGTGAGCTTACAAACGATTACATAGTTGATGAAGTATCACATGATGAAAATTTGCAATCATGTTGGCATCGCTATCATATTGTAAGAGACACAATGAGAGGTGAGTTGCATAGTAGTTTATTAACTTTAGATATCTCTAACCAAATTGCTCAAGCGATCGCGAATGAAGATTTATACAATCAACTTGTTGATCAGCCTAATATTGAAACAACCACACCACCAAAAGTAGAGAATTTAATTTGGATTCATGTTAAAGATTTTTTTTCCAAAGTAAGCCAAGTTGGACTTGCTGCGTGTGTAACTCTTGGCATTATTGCAGGCGTGCAATATCATCAAGGGCGAACAGATAATACGAGTGTAAGCCCTACATTAAACACTGTACCTGTTGGCGTAAATGTAGCTCAGGTGGGTGGAATTCATCAACAAAACGATCAGCAATTACTTGAAAAACGACAATATGACAAAATTAGATTGCTTGTACAAGATTATGAATTACAAAAAAGATTAAATGCTCATTAATTCGTAATGAAATTACCAAATTATTTCGTTGAACATATTATAAAACAGAGTAAAAATATTATATTCACTCTGTTTTTTGCGTTTTTTTCAGTATCGATTTATGCCAACGATACTGAGGAAGCTTTAGCGCTATTAAACAAAATGAATAGTGCTGTACAAACGCAAGATTACCGTATTTACTTCTTATCTCAAGATAAAAATCAGTATGTAACCACATTCGAATATAGCCATTTAGGCGCTATTGCAAAAGAAGATATTAATGCATATTTGCGTTATCTTGAAGGTCCCGATAAAGAGATTATCTTGCATAAGGGCATAACCAGTTACTTTCAGCCTGATAGCGCATCTTTTTCTATCACTAGTTCGCGCATTATCGAGGCTTTTCCTGACGTTATTTATAATAATTTTAACGACCTCAAAGATGTTTACGACTTTATTGCATTAGGCAAAGCAAGGACAGCTAATCGAAGTGCGCAGTTGGTCAAAATCATCGCCAAAGAACAGGATCGTTATAGCTACGTAATTTGGATTGATGATGATACTTCTTTACCGATTAGGATCGATTTATTAGATCAAAATAGCATCATTATTAACCAGATAAAAGTGATCCAACTTGATAAAAATTTTGATAAAAAAGAGCTAGCAAACTACATTAACAGCCGAACTTATCCAATTTTATTATCGATCGAAAAACAAAATAATGCGTTCGACCAATGGCGACTGGCTTGGTTACCTAAAGGATTTAAAGAAATAGCCACCTATAATTTAAATTTTTACAGTTCTGATATTGCGACTAAACTGTTTTCAGATGGTGTATTTTCGTTTACGGTTAATATCTCCGCTGAACAAGCTAAGCAATCCAACCAAATTATTCAACAAGGTGGAAGGACTATATATTCAACTAACGTGGGGCACAAAAATATTATTGTTATTGGTAATTTACCGCTAACGACCGTTGAGCGTATTGCGCAAAATATTATCCAGAAATAAGTGCAAACTTCTCGATAACGCTATGCTTAGCAGTGATAAATGTGTAAAATGTTCCTCTTTCTGACTATGTAATTATTAGCAATATTGGTAATAACCAAAAAACGCTTTAGATAGTTAACTGTTAATAACCAAGATACTAATTATAATTTATTAATATGAATAAAAATATCCGCAATTTTTCAATTATTGCCCATATTGACCATGGTAAATCAACGCTTTCAGACCGCATAATTCAAATTTGTGGTGGACTTTCAGATCGCGAAATGGAAGCCCAAGTGCTCGACTCAATGGATCTTGAACGTGAGCGAGGCATTACAATTAAAGCACAAAGTGTAACACTTGATTATCATGCTAAAAATGGCGAAATCTATCAGCTCAATTTCATCGACACGCCAGGTCATGTTGACTTCTCATATGAAGTCTCGCGTTCGCTCGCTGCTTGTGAAGGGGCTTTATTAGTTGTGGATGCAGGGCAAGGCGTTGAAGCACAAACGCTAGCAAACTGCTATACTGCGTTAGATATGGATCTTGAAGTTGTCCCTGTTCTTAACAAAATTGATTTACCCGCTGCAGAACCAGAGCGCGTAGCGGCCGAAATTGAAGACATTGTTGGCATTGATGCAAGTAATGCCGTTCGCTGTTCGGCTAAAACTGGTGTAGGTGTTATTGATGTGCTTGAACAATTAGTTAGTGACATTCCTCCACCAGAAGGTGATTCGAATGCACCATTACAAGCACTTATTATCGATTCGTGGTTTGATAATTACTTAGGGGTGGTTTCATTAATCCGCATTAAAAATGGCGAATTAAACAAAGGGGATAAGATCAAAGTCATGAGTACAGGCATGACTTATAATGTTGATCGTCTTGGAATTTTTACGCCGAAACAAGTCGACAAACAGTGCTTGCATTGTGGCGAAGTGGGCTGGGTTGTTTGTGCTATCAAAGATATATTAGGTGCGCCAGTCGGCGATACCTTAACCTTAGCAAAAGCACCTGCACAAACCCCCTTACCGGGATTTAAAAAGGTTAAACCGCAAGTTTATGCGGGACTATTTCCAACCAGTTCTGACGATTACGAAGCTTTTCGTGATGCCCTTGGTAAATTAAGCCTAAATGATGCCTCACTGTTTTATGAGCCCGAAAATTCAGGCGCTTTAGGATTTGGATTTCGTTGTGGTTTTCTTGGTTTATTGCATATGGAAATTATCCAAGAACGTTTAGAGCGTGAATACAATCTCGATCTGATTACTACCGCACCAACGGTTGTTTATGAAGTGTTAACCACGTCAAATGACATTATCTACGTGGATAGCCCAGCAAAATTACCTGCTGTAAATAATATACAGGAATTACGTGAACCGATTGCAGAATGTAACATACTTGTTCCACAAACTTATTTAGGTAACGTCATCACTTTATGTGTTGAAAAACGCGGCGTGCAAACCAACATGGTTTATCATGGTAATCAAGTTGCTTTAACGTATGAAATTCCAATGACGGAAGTTGTATTAGACTTTTTTGATAAACTAAAATCGACTTCGCGTGGGTATGCCTCATTAGATTATAGTTTTAAACGATTCCAAGCTGCTGACATGGTAAGATTGGATGTATTAATTAACGGTGAGCGAGTGGATGCATTAGCTTTAATCACCCATAAAGATAACGCTCCATATCGAGGGCGGGAATTAGTCGAAAAAATGAAAGATCTTATTCCTCGTCAACTATTTGATATCGCCATTCAAGCGGCTATCGGCAATCATGTCATAGCACGCTCAACCGTAAAACAACTACGTAAAAACGTATTAGCCAAATGTTATGGTGGTGATGTAAGTCGTAAAAAGAAACTTTTACAGAAGCAGAAAGAAGGTAAAAAACGTATGAAACAAGTTGGTAATGTTGAATTACCGCAAGAAGCGTTTTTAGCGATTTTGCATGTAGGAAAAGATTAATTAATTAAAAACAAATCGATAAGAAGATTTATTTAAAGAGGAAGAAAAATGGCTGGGACGTTTGCCATCATATTAACACTAGCAACATTTATTACGGGTATTTTTTGGTTTTTAGAAAAATTTAAATGGAAACCAGCAAGGCAGCGTAAAGTTGAAGAAGTTCGAATCCAAAGCAATGGCGAAGTAGATGGAAAAATACTTGCCGAAGTTGGTAAACCCAAAGGCTGGGTCGAAAGCTTAGCATCGTTTTTTCCTGTTTTGTTTGTGGTGTTTGTTATTCGTTCATTTATTTATGAACCGTTTCAAATTCCATCAGGGTCAATGATGCAGACTTTATTAGTCGGCGACTTTATTGCGGTTGAAAAATTCTCTTATGGCGTACGTGATCCTATTACCAACTCCGTCATCATCCCGACAGGACAACCCAAACGTGGTGATGTGGCTGTATTTAAACACCCAAATATTCCCCAAATGGATTTGATTAAACGCGTTGTTGGTTTGCCCGGCGACAAAATCGTCTATCTGGTTAAAGAAAAGCAAATTTTAATCTATCCAGCATGCCAAATAACGGATTCCAATTGTGTAGGGCAACAATCACAGCCACTCGATTTACATTACAGCGAACGCAAACCAAGTAACTGGAAAGAAGTGCACGAACAGTTCAAATCAAACCCTAATTTTTATACGCTAGATCAATATGTTGATAAAGGTATTGTCAATTCTGAATCTATCGTGACATTGAATATGAACATTCAACAAGAAACTTTAGGTGGCATGCCACACAATATTTTAACAACGCAAGGTACGCAAGAAGATCCAAACTATTATTATCACCAAAAAGATCAACCTGTTGCCACTTGGGTCGTGCCACAAGATCATTACTTTATGATGGGCGACAACCGAGATAACAGTGGCGATAGCCGATACTTTGGTTTTGTGCCCAAAGCCAACTTTGTTGGTAAAGCAACAGCAATTTGGATCAGCTTTGAAAAACAACCAAACGAATGGCCAACGGGAATCCGCTTTAGTCGTATTGGTCGCATACATTAAAAACCAAAACTATGAAAAAATTTACTCAAATACAACAATCAATCGGTTATCAGTTTCAAGATATATCTCTACTTGAATTAGCACTTACTCATCGAAGTGCTAATAAACTACATAACGAGCGTTTAGAGTTTTTAGGGGATTCTATTTTAAGTTTTGTCATTGCCGATGAACTCTATCACCGTTTTGTCAAACAAGACGAAGGCGACCTAAGCCAAATGCGAGCAACGTTAGTTTGCGGGCAAACACTTGCCGAAATGGGCAAAGATTTCAAATTAGGTGATCACCTAATTTTAGGACAAGGCGAATTAAAAAGTGGTGGATTTCGTCGTGAGTCGATTATTTCTGATGCCGTTGAGGCCATTATTGGTGCCATTTACTTAGATAGCAACATTGAGACAATTCGCCAGCTAATCTTATCGTGGTATCAAAGCCGTTTAAACCAAATCCAACCAGGTATTAAACAAAAAGATGCAAAAACAAGATTGCAAGAATATTTACAAGGAACTCATCGCCCCCGCCCATGCTATTTGATACTAGAAGTCATCGGCGATAACCACGAGCAAGAATTCTTAATTCAATGCAAAATCGATAACGATAGTCGCCAATATTTAGGTCGTGGCTTAAGTCGCCGAAAAGCAGAACAAACTGCCGCACAAGAAGCACTCAACCAATTAGGTATAAAATGATAGAAACAACACAACATTGTGGATTTGTCGCCATTATTGGGCGACCAAATGTAGGTAAATCAACACTATTAAACCAGTTACTTGGTCAAAAAGTTTCGATTACATCACGCAAAGCGCAAACGACCCGCCATCGCATTGTCGGTATCGACACACAGAATAATGACCAAATTATCTATATTGATACACCTGGACTCCATATTGAAGAAAAAAGAGCCATTAATCGCTTAATGAATCGTGCAGCAAGCAGTTCAATTGGTGATGTGGAGCTAGTGATTTTTGTAGTTGAAGGGACACATTGGAATGACGATGATGAAATGGTCGCTAACAAACTAAAAGACTGCAAAAGTCCAGTTTTGCTAGTCATTAATAAGATTGATAACGTTACCGACAAAACACAACTATTACCGCATATTCAAACAATCAGCCAAAAAATTAACTTTCTTGATGTTGTGCCAATTAGCGCTGAAAAAGGTGAAGGTGTTGATATTATCAAAAATATCGTCAAAAAACACTTACCCAAAGGCGAACACCATTTCCCAGAAGATTACATTACCGATCGGTCGCAACGCTTTATGGCATCGGAAATCATCCGTGAAAAACTGATGCGTTTTTTAGGTGATGAATTACCTTATTCGGTAACTGTTGAAATTGAACAATTCAAAGTTGACGAACGTAATGGAATGTATCGAATTAATGGATTAATTTTAGTTGAACGCGATGGACAAAAGAAAATGGTCATCGGCAATAAAGGTGAAAAGATCAAAAAAATAGGGATTGAAGCTCGTAAAGACATGCAGTCATTTTTTGATAATAAAGTCCATCTAGAGCTTTGGGTAAAAGTCAAAGCAGGTTGGGCGGATGATGAACGAGCATTACGAAGTTTAGGCTATAGTGATGATTAAAGATCTTACTCGATCTTTTTTGATTAATCAGGCATATTTATGCCTGATTTTTTTTAATTTCACTTTAAAAACGTTTAGCGCTTTACAAAATAAAAATAAATAAAATCAATGCGATATTTGCATGTTTTTTCTATAAAAAACACACTAATTTTTTACAACATCTGAAGGCTATTATTTATTGCTATTTATTTGAGGCTAGAATACGCCAACAATTTCAACTCAATTAAAAATATTTTATATTCAAACACTAGCTTTCTGAAAATTTTCAGGCTTTTCACAAAACCTAATTGAAAAACAATTAACAAATATTTACAAATATTTAACTAAAAAAGTAGTCAATTTCTTTCTAAGCGGTTATAATTTAAACTAATTAAAATAAATGTAGCTTATTCTAAAAGCTAACAACCCAAAAAGATAAATAACACAAAAGATCACTTGACGGATGGGAAGTTATGTTGTATGGCCTGAACATAAGGAACTGGCAACCTTATGTATTAAACTTTTTAAAGTATCGCTCTAGCCGAGTATTTTCTGCAACTTTATTTTTATCATCTAAATTATTTTTAGTATTGGCTTCGTTATTGTTATCATATTCATTAGATTCACAAGCTTTATCAGCCACTACCATCAATACCATCCAAGGTACCGCACCATATTTAACGTTTAATGATGGTATAACAAAAGCTTATGAAACTGATGGATTATTAGGTATCACCTTATCGGATGGTACAACTATTACTCAAAAAAACAATAATTCATCACCCGCAACCCCAATAGTATTACCTAATGTAAATGAGAGTTTTGCTGATATTAGTATGTTTATACCCACATCAAAGAGTTCAATCGATTTAAGTGCACTTATTGGTGATTCTTATAACTACTGGAGAGATGATGATGGCGATGGACAGGGCACAAATGGCGTAAGTGCAACAGGTAGTTTAGAGGTTAACATCACCGATAAATATGATCACGCAGTGGAGCGTAGTGAAGTTTTGAATGTTTGTAATTCACCTTATAAAGTGGTATTAAGAAGCTCAGGTAGTAGTTTAAGTACGCTGTATGGTTCACCTAAAATTAGTCTTTTCGAAGACAGGACAGAAACTTATTATATCAATCCAAAAGCATCTTTTGCAATTTGTTACTTAAAAACTGATAATATACAAAATGAAACAGTGGATTCCATCGGTCCTGCTGACATATGGAAATCTGGTCAAGGTTTTATTACTCAATCTACCACACCCGCATCTTATAACCGTAATTTTCCGACCACAGGTGCTGATGGTTTATATTTTTATTTAGATATAATAGGAAGTGAAAGTGGTCCACTAGTTTGGGCTCCGGTCACGCAAGGGGGGATAACTGCCACCATGACACCGAATAAAAGCGGTACTAATGTTCGGGTTACACTAACAGGTCCAGAAGCAAGAGGTCAATGGGACAGCGACAAACCTAATCCAATGCCAAAACCTACCTTACCACAGTTATTCGAATTAGAGGGTAAAGATAGTAGTGGGCAAACGGTGTTAAAATATGGATTTGTTTTGCAAAAGTGGTTTGTCAGTCGCGGAAGTAAAATTGATTCAGCTCCCGCCACAGCAACGTGGTGTACAAGCCTAGGATATCGTCTTCCACAAGTAAAAGATCTTACCAATGCAGGTTGTTTTAGTGGAAACATTGCACTCTGTGAAGGTTCAGTTGGTGCCACGCCGCCATCAAATAATAATAATTACCAGCGCCGGATCGGCGCAGGTTTTCTCAGCGAATGGGGTAGTTTGTTAAGTTACACCGATTTTCGAGCCACTTCATATCTCTGGACAAATGATGAGAAGGATAGCACTCATCATTTCATGGTCTCAACGACAGATGGTATGATTAGCAACAATAGCAAAGATTGGAACTACAATGGGATATGCGTCTATCCTTAGCGTTTATTTCTTGATCTTTGAATGGCAGATTGGATTATGTGTAATTAAAGTCAAGTCGACCAAAGAAAAGTTGCTCCAGCTTTAGGAGGAGCAACCATAATTGTTAAGCGTTAATTCTATGATAAAAGTCAAACATTATCATTCACTGTTTCGATATTTTTTAACAAGTTAATACTCAACATCTATCTTTAATTTATATATAATGTTGGCTCAATAACTAAGATTGTAGATATCAACTTCGGAGCCTCCCTCATGCAGCAGTTTCGTCCCATCCGCCGTGCTTTACTTAGTGTGTCCGATAAAACCGGTATTTTAGAGTTTGCCAAAGCCTTATCAGAACGAAATGTGGAACTTCTTTCAACAGGGGGAACGGCAAAATTGTTAATGGAAAACCAGATACCTGTAACAGAAGTTTCTGACTATACCGGATTTCCTGAAATGATGGATGGACGAGTTAAAACGTTACATCCCAAAATTCATGGGGCGATTCTAGGGCGACGAGGGATTGATGATGACGTGATGCAACAACATCAAATTACGCCAATCGATATGGTGGTTGTCAATCTTTACCCATTTGTACAAACGGTTTCTAACACCAATTGCACGTTAGAAGAAGCCGTTGAAAACATCGATATTGGTGGCCCGACGATGGTACGATCGGCCGCTAAAAATCATAAATATGTCGCCATTGTGGTTGATTGTGGTGATTATGCCAATATCATTAACATGATGGATGATAACCAAAATTCCCTTTCTTTTGAATACCGCTTTAACCTTGCAATTAAAGCCTTTGAACACACAGCTAAATATGACGGCATGATTGCCAACTATTTTGGGCAATTAGTCCCCCCGTATATGGGTGAAACCAATGAACCATCGGGTGAGTTTCCTAGGACGTTAAATCTACAATTCATTAAAAAACAGAATATGCGTTACGGCGAAAATGCCCATCAGCAAGCAGCTTTTTATGTTGAGCAAGATGTCAAAGAAGCCTCGATTGCCACAGCAAAGCAACTGCAAGGTAAAGCACTTTCTTATAATAATATTGCTGATACCGACGCTGCACTTGAATGCGTAAAATCATTTGACGAGCCCGCTTGTGTGATTGTAAAACATGCAAACCCTTGTGGTGTTGCCGTTAGCGATAACATTCTAAACGCTTATGAAAAAGCCTTTAAAACAGACCCAACTTCAGCTTTTGGTGGCATTATTGCGTTTAATAGAGCGTTAGATGCTAAAACCGCCCAAACGATTGTTGATAAACAATTTGTTGAAGTGATTATTGCACCTTCAGTCAGCCAAGAAGCACTCACCATCATACAAGCTAAAAAAAATGTGCGCGTGCTTGAATGTGGCGAGTGGTCAACATCAGCGTCGGCAAGTTTAGATTTTAAACGTGTCAATGGTGGTTTGTTAGTGCAAGATCGTGATGTAGGCATGATATCGCCAGATGTATTAATGGTAGTCACCAAACGTAAGCCAACAGACCAAGAGCTTTCCGATGCGCTATTTTGTTGGAAAGTGGCTAAATTTGTTAAATCGAATGCCATTGTTTATGCAAAAGATAACATGACAATTGGTATTGGAGCAGGTCAAATGAGCCGAGTTTATTCCGCAAAAATCGCGAGCATTAAAGCGCAAGACGAAAATCTAGACGTTGCAGGTTCTGTTGTTGCATCAGATGCGTTTTTCCCATTTAGAGATGGAATTGACGCTGCTGCCGCTGCAGGGGTGACTTGTGTTATTCAGCCAGGTGGATCGATTCGCGATGACGAAGTGATCCAAGCGGCGAATGAGCACAATATTGCGATGATTTTTACTCATATGCGCCACTTTAGACATTAATGATTTATAAAATGAGTCAGTCATTAATTTATTAAAATAGATTACTTGGTTTTGTCAAACTTAAAAATTGACACTCCTTTTTTAGGTTGAAGTATTTAAAGGATCTTTTATGAAAGTTTTAATCATAGGTAATGGTGGGCGTGAACATGCACTTGCTTGGAAAGTCACACAATCGCCATTAGTATCAAAAGTCTTTGTTGCGCCAGGTAATGCAGGTACTGCACTTGAATCAGGCTTAGAAAATATTAATATTAAAGCAACCGATGTGGGGGGATTACTCAATTTTGCCCAACAAGAACAAATCGATTTAACTATAGTGGGACCCGAAGCTCCGTTAGTAATTGGCATTGTTGATAGCTTCCAAAAAGCGGGATTAAAAATCTTTGGACCAACTAAAGCCGCTGCACAACTTGAAGGGTCAAAAGCCTTTACTAAAGACTTCTTAGCTCGCCACAAAATCCCCACCGCAGAATATCAAAACTTTACCGAAGTCGCTCCAGCCATTGCCTATATTCGTGAAAAGGGTGCACCGATTGTGATTAAGGCTGATGGGCTAGCGGCAGGTAAAGGGGTGATTGTTGCCATGACAGTGAAAGAAGCTGAAGATGCTGTCCGTGATATGCTAGCCGGTAATGCCTTTGGTGATGCCGGTCACCGAGTAGTGATTGAAGAGTTTCTCGATGGTGAAGAAGCCAGCTTTATTGTCATGGTGGATGGCAAAAATGTCGAACCCATGGCAACAAGCCAAGACCATAAACGAGTTGGTGATGGTGATACAGGATTAAATACTGGTGGTATGGGGGCATATTCGCCAGCACCAGTGGTGAGTGATGCTGTTTTTAAACGAATAATGGATGAAATCATCTACCCAACGGTTGATGGCATGGCGCAAGAAGGCAATGTTTATGTTGGCTTTTTATATGCAGGTGTAATGATTGATAAAGAAGGTAATCCAAAAGTTATTGAGTTTAATTGCCGATTTGGCGATCCCGAAACACAGCCAATAATGATGCGAATGCAATCAGATTTAGTCAGACTCTGCTTGGCTGCAGTTGATGGTAAATTAGATACCGTACAATCAAAATGGGATCCAAGACCTGCATTAGGCGTGGTGCTAGCTGCAGGTGGCTACCCAGGCGAATATAATACCCAAGATGCGATTTTTGGACTACCGGCAGAATCAACCGATGATTGCAAAATTTTCCATGCCGGTACTAGTTTAGAAAATGGCAACTTATACACCAACGGTGGACGAGTGTTGTGTGTGACCACATTAGGAAATACGGTACTCGATGCACAACAGCGTGCTTATCAGCAAATAAAAAGTATTTATTGGCATGGCTGTTTTTATCGCCATGATATTGGCTATCGTGCGATTGAGCGGGAACAAAACAAATAGTGGTGATTGGTTGTTTTTTTGAAAAAAACAACCAACTACTAACTAACAATTAGTCAGAAAACGTATTGATTTTATTTAATTTATTTTTTTAGAATTTTTTTGAATTAAAACTTCTGCTAACCCTTTTTCTAACAACAATTTAAAATTCAATAAAATCAGTATATTAAAAAACAGCTCAAAAAAAGGGTTTTCAAAGATGAAATTGTCGTTTATCTTTATAAAGCAGGGCTTATCGAATCTTAAGTTCTACTTTAACGCCGTATAGGCGGTTTAGAAATTTTTCTAAAATGCGGTTATAAATTGCAGTTACTTTAACGCCGTATAGGCGGTTTAGAAACATTGCCGTTGCGCCACACACCGCAACAGGCACTTTAACGCCGTATAGGCGGTTTAGAAAGTCGCATTCAATGCTGTGTCGCAATAAATCCACTTTAACGCCGTATAGGCGGTTTAGAAAATTTAAGCCGTATTTTAACTGTCCAACATAGACTTTAACGCCGTATAGGCGGTTTAGAAATGCGTAAAATCCGGCTGCAGATCCTGATATCTCTTTAACGCCGTATAGGCGGTTTAGAAAATTGCTTCACCAAATGTACTAATTGTCACTTTCTTTAACGCCGTATAGGCGGTTTAGAAAATTCTAGAAGGTAAAATGGTTATACGTCAAATCTTTAACGCCGTATAGGCAGTTTAGAAATAGCTCCCTCTAAGCTGATGAAAGAATAACGCCTTTAACGCCGTATACGCGGTAATTAAAATAAAATCATCAAGATAATTATAAAAACAAAATAACCTCCAAAAATAATTGACTATGTTGTTTGTCTTATTCCTGTGTCAGAATATGACGCTAATATAGTCAGTTAGCACGCTAAATAGGGATGTTTGGCAAGGCTATGCTATGCTTTGCCGAGAGCCAAATTTGTTTGGAACAAATTCGAGCATCTAAGCAAATCAAAGATGGCCTCGATGAGGGCGAGTATCAGGATGATACGAGTAATTGCGCTGGGCAGCAGAAGGTCTCATTCTGCTGCCCAGCGCGGGGGGGTTTTTAGGGGAATTCGCAAAAAACTAACTCGGACGTGGTCATTATAGCTATTTGGAGCACCTAAACGACAAACGTCCGAAACCACTGCACCCAATTTACTCCATTCACAAAAATAAAAAGGCTTTATTTTTCGGCAACAAACGTTCCCATTATTTGGAATTTTGATTCTTATCGTTTTTTAAGTCTAGTATCGAATACTGACAAAATCCTACATTAAAATAGGTTAACAACATTTTGACGCTTGTTTATAAATTGAATCTTCATTTTAAGTTATAGCACTCTATGTTATGCTAGCGCTAATATTAGTCACAGGATATCCCTTATGATAAAAGATCCATTTTTTGATCGCGAAGCTGAGAAGTATGATTCCCCTATTGCTAGCCGTGAGCTTATTTTAGATTACCTTAAACAAGAAGCAAAACCGGCAAGTTTAGAAAAAATTGCCCAAGCTGTTGCTATTAAAGATGAAGAACAAAAAGTGGCGTTGCATCGTCGCTTGCGGGCTATGGAGCGTGACGGGCAAGTTGTGTTTACGCGCCGTAAATGTTATGCCTTACCTGAAAAATTCGACATGGTTAAAGGCAGTGTAATTGCGCATCGTGATGGATTTGGTTTCTTACGCGTTGAAGGGCGTCTTGAAGACTATTTTTTATCGCCAGAGCAAATGAAAAAAGTTTTACAAGGTGATGTGATCTTAGCGCAGCCAATGGGCACTAAATATCGTGGAAAAATGGAAGCTCGGGTTGTACGAATTTTAGAACCACGCAATAATCAAATTGTTGGGCGATATTTTGTTGAGCAAGGCATTGGTTTTGTTGTGCCTGATGACAGCCGTTTAAACTTTGATATTTTAATTGCTGGCAAACCTGATCGCACGGTTCGTATGGGAACGGTAGTCGTGGTTGAATTACAGCAACGCCCGGAACGTCGTCAAAAAGCCGTCGGTATTATAAAAGAAGTGCTTGGTGAGATCATGGGAACCAATTTGGCGATTGATATTGCACTACGAAACCACGAAATTCCTTATGAATTACCACAAGCTGTTGAAAAAGAAGTGAGCAAATTTACCGAACAAGTGCCAGAAAGTGCTAAAAAAGGGCGAAAAGATCTGCGTCAATTGCCTTTAGTCACTATTGATGGTGAAGATGCACGGGACTTTGATGATGCGGTTTATTGCCAAAAAAATCGTGGTGGGGGCTATCGTTTATGGGTGGCGATTGCCGATGTGAGTTATTATGTTAGACCTGATAAAGCCTTAGATAAAGAAGCCTGCTTGCGTGGTACATCGGTTTACTTTCCATCACGAGTTGTACCAATGCTTCCCGAAGTATTATCTAATGGACTTTGTTCGTTAAATCCACAAGTTGATCGTTTATGTTTAGTTTGCGAAATGACCGTGTCTAACAAAGGGCGATTAACAGGCTATGAGTTTTACGAAGCGGTGATGAATTCACATGCCAGATTAACCTATACTAAAGTAGCTAAAATTTTAGAGGGTGATAAAGCGCTACGTCAACATTACCAAGAGTTAGTGCCACATCTTGAGAATCTATATGGATTATATAAAGTGCTTGATAATGCACGAATTGCACGCGGTGCGATAGGGTTTGAATCAGATGAGCCAAAATTTATTTTTAATGCTGATAAGCGTATCGAAAGTATTGAGCTTGCGCAACGTAATGTCGCACATAAAATTATTGAAGAGTGTATGATTTTAGCCAATGTTTCGGCAGCAAAATTAGTGATTGATGCGCAAGTGCCATCATTATTCCGCGTGCATGACCGGCCAGATGAAGATCGAATGAGCAATCTGCGCAGAGTATTAAGTGAGCTTGGCTTATCGCTGGGTGGTGGCGCCAGTCCAAAACCGAAAGATATCGCCGAATTAATGACGGTGGTTGAAACGCGTCCTGATCATGATATGTTGCAAACGGTAATTTTACGCTCCATGAAGCAAGCCATTTATGATCCTGAAAATCGAGGGCATTTTGGTTTAGCGCTTGAGGAATATGCGCACTTTACCTCGCCAATTCGTCGTTACCCAGATTTGTTATTACATCGAGCGATTAAATGGATCTTAGCTGACCAACAGCATAAAACCAGTAAGACTGGCGGACATTGCTATACCACTAGCGAAATGCTCTACTTTGGTGAACATTGTTCAATGACCGAACGGCGTGCTGACGAAGCTGTGCGTGATGTGGTTGATTGGCTCAAATGTGATTATATGCAAGATCATGTCGGTGAAGTATTTAACGGTACGATTTCAAGCGTGGTTAATTTTGGTTTCTTTGTTCGATTAGACGATTTTTTCATTGATGGTTTAGTGCATGTTTCCT
This sequence comes from Gilliamella sp. App4-10, assembly GCF_001690495.1. Taxonomy (GTDB): domain Bacteria; phylum Pseudomonadota; class Gammaproteobacteria; order Enterobacterales; family Orbaceae; genus Gilliamella; species Gilliamella apicola_G. The sequence goes on along the minus strand of NZ_LZGS01000035.1, from coordinate 309,193 downwards.
CGTTAGAAAACGACTATTATATTTATGATGCCTCGCACAATCGTTTAATTGGTGAAAATACACGTTTTACTTATCGTTTAGGCGATAAAGTGCAAGTAAAAGTCGATAATGTTAATCCAGAAGAACGTAAAATTGATTTTTCGCTGGTTGGCAGTAATAATAAGCCAAAACGTCAAGGTAAAACAGCAAAAGAAAAGTCTAAACAAGCCCAAACCGATCCGCATGCTGATTTGCCGCTTAAGCGAAAAGGTAAAAAAACAACTAGCGAAAGTCGTGCTAAACAAAGTATTAAAAAAAAGGCAAAATCAAGTGCTAAACTAAACACGAAAGTTGAAGTGAAAGCTAAAAGTAAAAAACGTAGCAAATCGAAACCAAAATCAAGTAATAAAACAAAAGAGTAGCAAATAAATGAGTGAAACAGTTTATGGCCTGCACGCCATTGAAGCATTATTAACACGTTCGCCAGAAAGAATTATTGAAGTATTTATTATTAAAGGGCGTGAAGATAAACGCCTTATCGCCGTTGTGCGTCAATTAGAGCAGCTTGGCTTGCCAGTGAAAATCGCTAATCGCCAATGGTTAGATGAAAAATCTAAAAATGGGGTACATCAAGGTATTTTAGCCATGGTTAAACCAAGTCGAGGTTATCAAGAAAATGATATTCCTTTACTTATGGAAGGGCAAACAAACCCCGTTATCTTAATTTTAGATGGTGTGACCGATCCGCATAATTTAGGCGCTTGCATAAGAACCGCTGATGCCGCGGGTGTGGATTTTATTATAGTGCCAAAAGATCGCTCAGCCCCCCTTAACTCGACAGCGCAAAAAGTAGCGTGTGGAGCGGCTGAAAGTATACCGGTGGTTAGAGTGACCAATTTGGCACGCACGATGCGAATGTTACAAGATGAATATCAAGTTTGGATTGTGGGGACTGCTGGCGAGGCAGATAGAACGCTTTATCAAACTGATTTTTATAAAACATCAACAGCGACTTCACTTGCTTTGGTGATGGGTGCGGAAGGTGAAGGGATGCGCCGTTTAACAAAAGAACATTGTGATGAATTAGTCAGCATTCCCATGGCTGGCATTGTGTCATCACTTAATGTGTCGGTAGCAACGGGTGTTTGTTTATTTGAAATTGTTCGGCAAAAATCAGCCATCAAAATCTAACTGAATGGTCATAACGGTATTGATTATCTCAATACCGTTATGACCTAATTCTATGAGTAATTGTGCTACGTAGACCATAGAATTGACTAAAATAATAATACCATTTCTATTTTTAGCTTGCTCAATCACTCTTTTCTAACATTTAATGACCTTATTTGTATTATTTCCTTATTTGTTAGAATTACTCGCATTATTTACAATAATTTTAGAAGCTACAGTAATTTTAGAAAGTACGGTAATGAATATACATAAAAAACAAAACTAATGCTTTATCACCGACAAGAGATATAGCGAACGCTTATATCATAAAGAAGAAGACTGTCACTGATTTGGCTAAACCTTTTATGGACATCCCTCAGACTATTTATAATGTACTAAAGAAAACTCGATTGAAATCGTTCGTTTTCTTAACCAGTAACATTAAATGTTATAAAACCATCAGTTATAACATTAAACTGAAAAATCCGTTGAATATAAAACACGAAAATAGGCTGGATATTTACCCAACTATTCACTTTTAGGTTATATTTTTTGTAAAAATATTCAGGAGTCTATACCGTTTGGTGATTAATTGAGACATCTCAGTATCTATTTGATAAAACAGTGTGATAACCATCGCATTAATCAATAATTTTTGCCATTTTTATTGGCAAAAATACCAACTAGGTAAGTAAATCTATCTCACTTATACTTAATCTATGAAGTAAATAAGTGAATAAGTTTATGCGAACAAGAACCATTGAGTTATTTAAAAAATTTATTTCCATCGACTATCCGGTCACTTCCCAGATGTTATCAGACGAATTTCAGATTAGTGTGCGAACCATTCGCAATGAAATTCAAGAAATTAATGCGTTTTTAATGCAAAGACAGTTTCCTTTAGTTTCAACCGTACGTAATAAAGGTTTTATAATAAACGCGACGCATGATCAAAAACAGTTAATTTATAATGCATTATTGGGCATGCCAACGTCATCGATTCTAAGTAAAGATGAACGTCAGTTTGATTTGTTACTGTCTATTGCTTTTTCTGCCTCTCCAACCATTCTCAGTCATAAAAAAAGTGTTTTTTTTGTATCGAAAAGTGTCTTAGATGAAGATATCCGTAAACTTAAACAACGACTTAAAAAATATGATATTGAATTAATCAGCCTGCCAAAACAAGGTATGCAGTTTTTCGGGTTAGAGCGTTCTATTCGTTTAATGATGTACGAAGCCATTAATCAGTTTGTGGGTAATCTTGAATTAGATAAACCATTATATGAGATGAGTTTTATACAGAGGTTGTTATTTAATTATATTCCCCAAGAATTAATAGATAGTCTATTACGGCTAGCTCATCAAACTATTAGCCAAATTCATGATGAAATTTATGTTCAACAAATTGTGATTTTTACCACTATTTGGGTGGTTCGTAATCAACAGCAACATCATCTTACGATGATAAGGCCGAATTTTAATAATAATGATTTGGGTGAAATAGCAAAATTTATTCATTTGGTTTGTCAGCATGTTGCTTTGCAAGTTAATCGGCAAGAACAGCAATACATTATTTATATGTTAGAAGCTTTCAATACCAAGGATATTAATAACTATGTAGAGTGGTTAAATGCGCAGTTATTAGCGATTAAGTTAGTTAATTATGTCGAAGAAAAAACACAAATTCCATTTTCAACCAAACAAGAGCAGTTGTACGAAAATTTATGTAAACACTTAGCAGGACTTATTGCACGAGTAAGTAATAATATTCATATTATTAATCCTTTACTCGATAACATCAAACAAAACTACGGTGCAATTTATTCAGTTATTGCTATGTTTATGCAAGAACTTGAAAATACCTTAAGTCATAAAGTATCAGATGACGAAATTGCTTTTTTAACTATCCATTTTTCTACCTTTGCAAGCGCTATTAATCAAGAAAGAAGTTACTATTTTAAAGCAGTAGTATTTTGTGACCATGGTATAGCAACTTCTAATTTATTAGCTGAAACACTCAAAGAGTTTTTTAGTATTGATGTGCTAGCCATTTTGGGGCGTCATGATCAGGATCTATTAGCTCAACTCGATTTTGACTTAATTTTTTCCACGTTTCCATTACCGCACTTAGCTCATCCAGTATTGGTGTTAGAACCGATTTTAAAAGAGAAAAATCATCCTATTATCACTGATTTTTTAGCTAAGCACAGTGCTAATCAACGCGTTTTAAATCATTTGGTCGATGCGACCGATCTTTTCTATTCATTGGTTGATTTGATTCAACAAAGTGGCGGCATCGTGTCAGCACCTATCTATAACCAACTCGAACAGTGTTTAGCGATTAATAATCTTAAAATCAATAAAAGGAAAATCCAGCCTATGTTGAAAGATATTCTTACCGATAATGACATTATATTGCAGCAAGATAGTTCAAATTGGCGACAAGCGATCAAAATTGCTGCTGAGCCATTATTAAAAAAACAATTTATTTTACCATCTTATATTGATGCCATGATTACGTCGGTCGAGCAATATGGTCCGTATATCGTCATAGGCAAAAATTTAGCGTTGGCACACGCTCGCCCTGAAGATGGAGTAAACCAGTTAGGGGTGAGTGTTGTTACTTTGCGTCATCCCGTGGATTTTGGTAATTCAGAAATGGGATCTGTGAAAATCATATTTTGTTTAGCAGCTATCGATTCGTTTTCTCATCTCAATATTATGCGTAGTTTGATTGAATTGATTAATGATGAACAAAAACTTGAAAGATTAACAATGTGTCATTCGGTACAACAATTTAAGAACATTTTATTTAATGAACCTAATTCGGATTGAACCATTAAATTGTAGGAGGATTGAAAATGAGTAATTTAACTATTTTATTTGTTTGTGGTGCGGGATTAGGCAGTAGTTTTGCCGCACAAATGGCGACTGAGGATGTGTTAAAGGCCAAGGGAATTGATGCCAAGTTGGATCATACGGATATTTCATCTGCTGCTTCTATGAATGCCGATATTATTATCACGGCTGAAAATTTTCGCCCTCAGTTTGCTAAATTCAATATTAGCGAACAGACCTCAATTGTTTATCTCAAAAATATCGTCTCGAAAGCTGAAATTGATGAAAAGTTAAGTCCAGTGTTGCAAAAAAAGGGACTGCTTTAAATTGCAAAATAGGAGAATACTATGAACGTGGTTAACTTTATTATTGATAATATTTTAACGCAAGCTTCGATAACGATTAGTCTAATTGCTATGTTTGGCTTGATGTTGCAACGTAAATCAGTAGGTCAAATTATTTCAGGAAGCCTTAAAACATTATTGGGCTTTCAAGTGCTCAATGCGGGGGCTAGTATCATTGTTGGCAGTTTGACCTATTTCGGGCACATTTTTACCGCTGGATTTGATATGCAAGGGATTATCCCGTCTATTGAAGCGATTAATGGCCAAGCCATGAATCAGTTAGGCTTAGGTCGTGATATTGCGCTGACTTTTTTAATGATTTTTATCTTTAATATTCTCATTGCCCGTTTTACCCGCTGGAAATATATCTTTTTAACTGGTCAGGCTATTCTCTGGATGGCAACCATGACCACGGTATTTGGTAGTTTTGCTGGACTTTCAGGAATCGCGTTAATTGTAGTCGGCGGTCTTGTTGGTGCACTTTTTGCGGTATTTATGCCAGCTATTGCGCAGCCGATCATTCGTAAAGTAACTGGGGCTAATGACATAGCACTAGGTCACTTTTGTACAATTGGTTACTTGTTTGAAGCTGGTGTTGCTTATGTTGTGGGGGAGCGAGGCGTAAATAAACGTTCAATTGAGGAGATGAAATTACCTAAATCATTTGAATTTTTGCAAGATACTTATTTGTCAGTCATGGTGGTAATGATACCACTTTATATTATTACCGCTCTTTTTGCTGGTGAAGAATATGCTTCAACATTGTCTGGTGGTCAAAATTATGTGATGTATGCCTTTACGCAAGCGATTATTTTTGTAGTAGGCATCTATGTGTTATTAGCTGGTGTTAGGTTATTGCTCGGCGAAATTGTACCCGCATTTAGAGGCATTGCGATGAAAGTGGTTCCTAATGCCATACCGGCGCTTGATTGTCCTGTGTTTTTTCCTTATAGCCCAAATGCGGTAATTTTAGGGTTTATTACCACATCAATTGGTACGGTGATTGCGATGTTAACTTTGCCAGTTTTTGGATTAGCCATGATTTTACCTGGCATGTTAACCAACTTTTTTGCAGGCGGTACAGCTGGCATATTTGGTAATGCAGTAGGTGGTCGTCGTGGGGCTCTCATTGGTGGCATTGCCCATGGTTTCTTTATTACTTTGTTACCGGCATTACTGGTGACTATCTTTAATCAAATGGGCTTTATTAATGCAACGGCAACCGATGTCGATACGGTTACGGCGGCGTTACTCTATGCATGGATTTTAAGCCCGTTATTAAAGAACTTTTAGTTTAGGAGTTTGATATGTTTAACTTTTTCAAAAAAAGTCAATCTAAAATAGAATCAGAAAATATACCAGAAATAAAAGTCAGTCAGTCATCATCGCAAATAGACCAAATTGAACAATCAATTAGTCAATTGTTACAACAAATTAATCACACAGATGATGCAGTAACTTTAGCCACATTATGTGAAAAAACAGGACTACTTTATTGCCAATTAGATCATGTTGATTTTGCGATTGAGTATTTAGAAAAGAGTTTACAACATAAAAAATCAATTGGAGAGGGTTATAAAGCATTAATGAATTTGTACAACCATAAACGTGCCGATGCAGCACAACATGGTTCAATGGACGATATTGATTTTTGGATGAATAAGATGGACTCCATGCGCAACATTGCCAAACAAGTTACGGTTCAACGAGATTAAAGGAAATGATTATGTATACCACACTAAAAGATGTCACTTTATTAGCTCAAAAACTCAATTTTACCGTCGGTGCATTTAACACGCATAACTTAGAAATGTTACCTGATATGCTACGAGCAGCGAAAGAAGTCGGGGCGCCAATTATTATACAAACTAGCATTGATACCGCACGCTATATAGGTTTTAAAGTATTGGTTAATGCGGTAAAAGCTATTGCCGATGAAGAAATTGTTGATGCGGTATTACATTTAGATCATGCAAAAAATTTTGATGATATCAAAGAAGCGATCGATAGTGGCTTTACCTCAGTGATGTTTGATGGTTCTTCCTTACCATTTAAAGAAAATATTTTAAAAACCCGTGCGGTGGTTGAATATGCACATGCGCGTGGCGTATCGGTTGAAGGTGAATTAGGCACTATAGGCGGAACAGAAGAGGGCATTCATGTTGATTCTAATGATCGAATTTATACCAAACCGAAAGATGCGTTAGCGTTTGTTCAAGCCACGGGGATTGATGCATTAGCTGTTGCCATTGGTACTAATCATGGACAATTCAAATCAAAAACAGAGGTGAATATTCCACTATTAAAAGAGATTCATGCTATGGTTGATATTCCTTTGGTTATTCATGGCGGTACCGGTGTCAAAGAAGAAGATTACCCTGAACTGATTAATAATGGTATTCGTAAATTTAATGTAGGCACTGAATTATTAGTAAATTGGACCCAAGTTGTCAAAGATAAGTTTGCTGATACCGAAGTGAATAAATCGTTACGACACAATATTATTCCTGCTAATCAAGCAGTTAAAGAAATTGTGAAACATAAAATGAGTTTGTTTCTTAACGTTAATAGTCGGATTAATTAAGGTGCGTTAGTATGCAGAAATATTTAATTTTACTGGCAGGTTGTCCTTGTACGGGAAAAACCTATCTAGTTAATCAATTGCAACAGCAATTTAAAGATAGCTTTGTTATAACACCCGATGAAGCCAAAATTTTATATGCTGAGTCTGTTGGCTTTAATTGTAAAGCTGAAAAAGAAGCGTTAGAACACAAAGCTTGGCAATTTTATTACGGTGTTTTAAAACTGTATATGGATGCAGGTAAAAAGGTGATTATTTCTGAATACCCATTTAGTGATAAGCAAAAAAAGCAACTAAGTGAATTTACTGAGCAATATTACTACCAAGTGATAACCATTCGCTTAGTTGCTGATTTTGATGTGATATGGCAACGTCGTTACCAGCGTGATCGTTCACCTGAACGCCATTTGAGTCATATAATGCAACACTATCATTATGGCGATGCGTTAGAAAATCGAAATCTTGCTGATGACTTAATCAACAAGGATCAATTTTACCAAGTTTGCAAAATACGGCGGTATGATCAATTTGTTCTAGGTAAATTGCTCGAAGTTGATGTAACTGACTTTGCTAAAGTGGATTACTCAGGATTATTGAATAAGTTGAAGCAAATGGTTAAGCTATAAATATCGCTATTATAAAAATATCAATGCCGACCAATTTTAGTCGGCATTGTTATTTTGAGTATTAGCTTTTTATTAGGTCAACATCAACCCCCAGTCCTTTGGCAACTCCAGCGCCATAATCAGGATGTACTTTGTAGAAGTGTTTGAGCTGTCTAATTTGAATGTCCCGCTTCACATTCTTCATTGAGCCAACTATATTATCAATAAGCAGTTGTTTTTGATCGGGATTCATTAAATTAAATAGTGCGCGTGGCTGTGAGTAATAATCCCCATCCACACGATGATCATGCCTATCCATTGTTCCTGCTGGGACATGCATTGGCGGTTCGGCATATTGTGGTTGCTGTTTTGGTGCGCTATCGACGCTATTAGGCTCATAGTTAGGGGCATTATCAGGGGTATAAAAACGCATTGCGCCATCGCGTTGATAATTATGCACAGGGCATTTTGGCGCATTGATCGGCAATTGTTGATAATTAGTACCAATACGATAGCGGTGTGCATCGGCATAAGCAAAAATTCGGCCTTGTAGCATCTTATCTGGTGATAAGCCTGTTCCAGGCACCACATTACTTGGTTCAAAGGCAGATTGTTCAACTTCCGCAAAATAGTTTTCTGGATTACGATTAAGTTCCATCACGCCAACTTCAATTAATGGATACTGTTTTTGTGACCACACTTTAGTGACATCAAACGGATTTTCAGGATGGTTATTGGCTTGCTCTTCGGTCATAACTTGTATATAAAGCCGCCATTTTGGATAGTCTCCTCGCTCAATGGCTTTGAACAGATCTTCTTGTGCAGAATCTGGATTGGTTCCATCTATTTCCGTTGCTTTTTTAGGATGGATATTTTTGATTCCCTGTTCGGTTCGAAAATGCCATTTAACCCAAGTTCGTATACCATCTTTATTAATTAAGCTATAGGTATGGCTACCATAACCGTGCATATGACGATAACCATCAGGAATGCCACGATCCGAAAATAAAATAGTGACTTGATGAAGTGATTCTGGCGATAAAGACCAAAAATCCCACATCATTTGTGGATCTTTCAAATTAGTTTTGGGATCACGCTTTTGCGTATGAATAAAGTCAGGAAATTTGAGTGGATCACGAATAAAAAATACCGGGGTATTATTGCCTACGATATCCCAATTGCCTTGGTCGGTATAAAACTTGACTGAAAACCCACGGGGATCTCGCGCTGTATCAGATGAGCCTCGCTCTCCTCCTACTAACGAAAAGCGAGCAAAAATTGGAGTTTGTTTACCAACACTGGCAAATAGGCTAGCGTAAGAATATTGGGTGATATCATTGGTGACTGTAAAAGTACCATGTGCGCCAGAACCTTTGGCGTGGACTCGTCGTTCAGGGATATTTTCACGGTTAAAATGAGCAAGTTTTTCGATAAGCTGAAAATCATCTATCAACACAGGACCTTGAGGACCGGCAGTTCGGGAGTTTTGATTATCGGCTATTGGGGCACCGTTATTAGTGGTGAGTTCTTTTTTTTCTGACATTGCAACACTCCTTTATATGATATTAAAAAAGCCTTGAGGGATAAATACTCAATTGTTTTTTGAATATTGTGTCCCAGAGACTTTGTTTGGGACTTGTAGAGCGTGGTAAAAAAGATCTTATTTAAATGATCTTACCTACTTTAAAAAAGTATATTCTACTTTTCAAGTAGAATATTTTTAATTTAGAGATTCATAAATATTAGTTTGCACAACGTTAACTTGCTTCAATAACACCTTTAAAAGTCACATAAAATCTATTAAATTCACATAATTCATTAGAAAACGCCGAACTGTTTATACTGCATGTTTTACATAGTCATCTAAACATTATTGAAAATTGTACACGTAATCGTTTAATCTTTTTTCTTGTGCATCTTTAAATACTTGGCATATCACATCTTAGTCAAAGCGCTTATCGCTCTTTTTACTTTAAGGTAGATAGGTTTAATGACTTTTTGATCTGTATGATAGTTATCACATAATTTATTGAATCTTTCAATAAATTATAAATAAAAATTTTGTCACGGTTTTATCCCTATGTGTATAGGGAACAGGCCAAACAACGAAATGAAGCCTTAACGCAAGGGCGGTTTATCCCTATGTGTATAGGGAACAGGTTGGATCTAGTCGTTTCGCCATCTCAGGGTACGGTTTATCCCTATGTGTATAGGGAACAGTTCAACCCAATAAGCGCCGTTGTACATTCTTGCGGTTTATCCCTATGTGTATAGGGAACAGAAATCAAATTTAAGCAATTCTAGAGCAGTAAACGGTTTATCCCTATGTGTATAGGGAACAGGCCGACCGTTTGTTGTTCGGTGCGGATTTCGGCGGTTTATCCCTATGTGTATAGGGAACAGATAGTATTGTTTTAATCGTGACCTAATTGCGTCGGTTTATCCCTATGTGTATAGGGAACAGGTAACAAAACTTCATCTAATTCTTCCTTATTCACGGTTTATCCCTATGTGTATAGGGAACAGACATATAGTTGTCATTTAGTTACGCATGGTGAACGGTTTATCCCTATGTGTATAGGGAACAGAGCATCCCTACAGGCATTCAACACTAATGCTACGGTTTATCCCTATGTGTATAGGGAACAGCTCATTTTCACATTTAACATACCAGTTTTGCGCGTTTATCCCTATGTGTATAGGGAACAGTGTGTGTGTGTGTGTGTGTGTGTGTGTGTGTGTCGTTTATCCCTATGTGTATAGGGAACAGACCAATTATAACACATTGTTTTATCATTAAAATATTTAACACCAAATTTCTACCAACTTTTTCAATGATTTTTAAAATAACCATGATTTTATAATGCATTGTTTTTATTAAAGTAATTTTAGAAAAAAATAGAGAGAACATTGTGATTTTTTATTCTACCAATTAATCTTTAAATTTCATATAGTTATAACATAATTAGCAATAAAAATGAGCTTTTCTCTATTAAAAAGACGGAATTTCTTGTTAAATATATCCAGAAATTTATACCGTTTGAGCATAAAATTATTTTTAATTTAACTGGTTGAAAAATGTACTTAACAAAGTATGACGTTGCCTAAATTGCTTTTTTCAAACAAAGGCGTTAAGTCGCTACTACATACCTTATATCTGATACCTGCTTAACTCACAAAAATTCCTTACGTTAAGCAAAAGTATCCATCAAAAAAGGTTAACTTTGCGTTAAAATGATTTATACTCTGTTCCCATTATCGTTTATGCTTAAAACTATAATATAAAGAACGATAAACGAATAACATCATTAACAATAAAATATAGCGATTTTAGGGAAAATAGGAAAACAATATGGCGAATGGCTTTAATCGCCTTTTTGGACAATTAGGTAAAGGATTGATTGACGGATTAATGGCGGGTTTAGGCTGCATTAGCCATAACGGCTATACCTTAACCGTTGAGGGGCTGCGCTCGTCGATTTCGGTTTGGTATGTTGACGGTGATGAGTGGTTAAATCAGCCTTGGCGTTATGTGATTACTTCTACTCGTTACGATAAAGCCTTCTCCATTGAGGCGACTCTCAATCAAAAAGCCAGTTTTTCTTTTCATTCAGCTAGCTATCAAACCTTAATGTCAACAATCTCCGCGTTAAGTAACTTCCTATCGGTCAATGATAAACCGTCTTTGTATGAGGCAATAACCGTATTAAGTTCGTTATCGCTCAATAAAGTGTCACTGAATTCAATAAGCTCATTATCACAAGATTCATTATTGAATCTATTTGCTGCAAAGAGACTTACTCAGGTATTCCACACCGCTTTAGATGATGAACTCAGCCTATACCCGACATTGATTAACCTTAAAAGCCAATAGATTCCTTTTGAAAAATCACAAAAATCGATAAAACAAGAATTGAAGAATTAAAGAATTAAAGAGCGTAAGATGCAAAAAATAGCCAACATCGCGATACAATATAAAAACGAAGCCGCCGATCGTTGCCTTGCCTGTGAGCGAACAGGATTACCGGTCTTTTTACTGCGTCAAGCCGTGATAAAAACAAAATTCACTAAAATTAAACAGGTTAACCGCACTTATCAAGAACTGGCGAATTATGCTAAAACGTTAGATTTTAAACAACGCATGCCAGAAGATCCCTTAGAATATTATGACTATGTATTTCGCACTTTGCGTAACGGTTATGTCTATGTGATGCAACAACAAGGTGATGATATTGAGAGCCGAATACTTCATGCGTATGAATGCATTGACGGCGCACTACGTTTAAAAGACGCCCACGAACTGCCCCATACCCAGCCAAGGCCATTATCAAAAGCGTGTAAAGATGCCTGTCACACCATTCCAGCCTCGTTTATTCATCTTGATGATAAGCGCTTTACGCAAGCGTGGGTGGCTTATTCTTCACAACCTTGGCCCAAAAAGACCCTCGACGATTATCTCAAAGAACAAGATAGCCAAGTGTTATCGCGTTTTACCAAAATTGATATACAAAAACTCAAAGACTCACCGTCTGAGGCAACCGGTAACCGAGCGGTGCCGTTTAAAGATATTTTTGGTTATAGTCATGAACATGATGATAATGATAAAAGCAAAGTGCTCGAGTTTCGTTTTGGAGAGCAAGGTCTGGAGAATTTTAAATCAGTCCATCCCTTTACCAGTTTAAAAAGCCAAAGGCAAAAATTTGCCAATCACGCAAATCTTCTATATCAGGGCAATAAACCAATATCTTGTGGCGTAGTACTAGAAGACACCTTCGGTATCGCCGAAGAGCTTAACACCCAACGGATATCGCACCTGCATCTATTTAACGAAATACCATTAACCGCAAAAGAAGTGAATTTAGCAGAAGAATTAATCGATGGTTTTGACGATTTAGATAAAACAACGAAAATCTATGAACAACGAGCAAAAAACTTGATCCAAACGATCAACCCAGTATTGAAAGATCAATTTAATTATTATCAACCAGTAATGTTTAAAAAGCGGGTAATTTTACAATTAATGGAGCAGTACCGAACCTCGATTGAAGATTCATTCAACAGACAAATCGCAATACTGGAAAAAGAAGATGAAATCGAACTCGCTAATCGTTCTCCTGATAGTTATATTGGTGTGATAATGTCGTCACCACCAAAAAATGCGGTGACAATAAGCAAATTAAAATCGATGAAAAAGGAAAAACTCAAAGAGTTTGATAGCTGTGTAGATCAAGGTAAAGTTGATACCTTCAAAAGGGAATTAGAAACAGCCTATAACGAAGTAGTTAATTACCATAAAGAGTGGTCGCAAGACTATTTTACCTATTTGCGTTGGTTGTTTGGTAAACAAGACATTGTCTCGCAATTTAGCAAAACCAAACCCAAAAGCGTTAACACCAATCATTTTTGGCAACGTGAATTTGATTTTAGCACCGAAACGACGCAATTGGTGCACGCATCAGAAGTTGGATCTATTTTAGTCGATACCACCCATTCTGAAATTAAACTCGATCAAGACAGTGCCCTATGGGACGAGCTGCTCAGTAATCCTGAAAGTATCTATTACATCACCGAATATCACAACGCTAAAGGTATCGATCGTGACGAAAAGGTCTACGTAGACTTAAAAACTAACGAATTGATAACACCAAACGATTGGTTATCTAAAACAACGGAGTTTATTGGTACAGCCTCTACAGCAATGGAAGAAAAAAAAGGGGATAAAGATCTAAACGATAAAAAAAGTGTATTAGAAAAAAACAAAGCCGAGCTAGAAGCTAAAATTGAACAAAATAAACAAAAAATTGACGAGCTTGAACAACAAAAAAAACAAATTCCAGCGAGTGATCCCGTAGCACAAGAAAAACTCAGGCGCGAAAAAAAGGCTTATGAAACCAAGAATAGGGAATTAAATAAAAGCCTTGAAGCGGTAAATAAAGAATTATCCAACCTTGCTAATTCAACACAACAAACTCACGCATCAACCCAATATAGTGAAAGTTTACTTAACCGCACGGCACTAAAAAAACAGGCAACACTGGCTAAAGACACCCTATTTAAACCGATAAAATCGCACTGGATGCGGCTTAATGCATTTGATGAACTTGCCAAACTAGGGGCACTACCCGTTGAAATAAACGTGCAAATTAGACCAGAAAATATCGTAAAAATTCAAAATTTATTAACCCAAATGCATCGGGGTTTTTACAATCGTGGCGTTTATCACCCGCACGAGCTTGCTTTTTTAGAAAGTTTTGATATTGATGAAAAGCCCATTAAAACCAGCTCGGGCAAAATGCAAAAAGCAAAATTTACCCTATGCTTTCCTGATAAAGCCAGTAAAGCCTTGTTTGTGGACTTTATCAACGGCACTAATGGCACATTAAGCCCATACAGCTTAAAACAATTTATGGAGCAAAAGTATAAAGATTATTTCAAATTAATCCATAAACAAAAAACACTGCTTGAAAACATAGAAAAAGTGAATCAAGGCAAAGCGTCAATCACTGATAAATTACGCAAAATCAGTGATAAAGCCCTAGAGCGAGCTAAAGCTAAAATAAACGAAAAAATATCAAAAGCAGGAGGCGTGATAGACAAAGCGCAACATGAATTAGAACGTATCTATAATAAGATAGAATTACAAACCGCTAATCAAAACGTCAAAACGGGGAACATAACTTTTAGCATCAATCTTGCGGTGAACGGTATATTAGGTACCCTGACCCTAATAAACATTAGCGATATGCTTAAAGAATGGGATGAAGCAAAAGAAGGTGACGGTGAAACCGATCTAAAAGGGAAAATGCTTAAAGATCTGGTGTCACTGGTACTAACTAGCATCGACTTAACTAACCAATATAAAAATATCAAACTCAATATGCAAATGACTGAAGCGATTAAAGCAGGTAAAGGTGCAACAGCAATAGAAGCTAAGCTTAAGTTCAATGCCATAATTTCTAAAACCGTTTCCAGAGCCACGGCTACGATCACGGTATTAGATGCGATCGGTGAACTAAAAAGTTCGTTTGATATGATAAATATGGAAGATAATAGATATTTTATTTATAGGTTAGGTGGTTCGATTGCATTAGGTTTTGGTGCAATTGTAGCATTAGTTGGTTCATGGGTAACTGTTATTGCGGGTGTTGCTTTAATGATTGGTGGTTCAATCGCGGTTATGTTTAGTAAAAAGTACGATAAATTTACAGCTATTCAACACTGGTTAAACCGTTGCTGCTTTGGTAAGCAAGAAGAATTGGACTATTTAGGCTATCAAGCTTATCACGAAGATGAATATAGCACTCACGCGGGTTTTGGCTTAGCGCTCAACGACTATGCGATCATGGTCTATAATATTCAAACTTTTATTCGTTTAAAACCGCTATATCATGCCCCATCAATAACAGGTGTACCTGAGCCCGATGCCCCAAATCCATTTCAACGGCATATCTATTTTTATTTGGATATTCCCGATTTTGCCAAATACAATCAAAGCGAAAGTGCAATTGCGCTAATTCGCTTATTTATTAATGATTACCCAAATCTAAAAAGCCAGCCAGATCCACAGCCCGAAAAATATATCGATCTAAAATACCGTATCACCTCGCAACAAATAACGTTATTAGCTGTGAACGCAAACTATAGCGATCAATACCTTATCTCGCTTGATAAAGCCGACTATTTTGATAAGTATGATCGTAATGTCGGCGTACTGACTAAGCTCCCAATACCTGATAATAGCAAAATTGACGAGCCAGACGAATTTACCTTAACCACATCGGCTAATCATTTTACTGATAAAACCACAACCAATAGCGTCGAGCCAGTGCAAAATGGGCTTATTATCAATAAATGGATCGCTGGCACAATAGGTGTGTTTAATATTGCAAAATATCAAATCATTGTGCAATACAATAACCGTGAAGACGTGCCATTAATCGTGGCTAAAAACAATAAAATTTAAAATAAGGAGCAAAACAATGCCATCACAATATCGACCCCAAATTTTTGGTTGGATAAGCGATTTAGACAAAGGCGGTAACTATTTAACGGGTGCCGATGATCGCTTGCTCTATGCCAATGATAACTACTGTGCTTTTATTCGTAAAACACAATCTGATCAGTTTTTTTATTTATTTATTTGTTTTATATCAATATTTGGTCTTTCTTTTTATATAGGTATTTATTTTTATTTCGTTTTTACTATGACTCCTGCAGTTAATAATGATGAAAAAATTATGGATATTGTATTATTATTGATGAACATCACCTGTTTTTTTGCTTTATATCTTCTGATTCCTGAATTTTATCAAAACCTTTTTACACGCCGAGGAAGCCCCATTATTTTTAATCGTAAAACGGGTAAAGTGTATATCAATGAAAGTTATTTTTTTAATTTTAAAGTGTTACGTAATCCGCTAACCTTTTTGCACCCTAATAAAAAACGCATAAAAGAATATGACTGGGCCCATTTACAAGGGGTGGTGGTACATAACTTTTCACGCTACTCACTCAACACCACTATTTTAATGGTATGCAAGCCCCATAGCCATAAAACAATCGACCATATATTATTAGATCCATTACGTGTCGGCATAGGTAGTTATCTGGTTTGGGGTTGGGTTAATAATTTTATGTGCGCGAACAAATTAGCCGGCCTAAACGACGGCAAATACAAATGGGAACAAGAAACCCAATTTAAAGACCAAATTATTAAAGGACAAGGCTGGCCCGAATGGATGGTAGAAGCGTTTAATGCCACATCGCAAGAAGAGCTCGCCGAAATTAAACAACGGCACAATATAACGCAATAGCCCAAAAGCCGTTGCAGTTTGGCAAGCATGGGCAAAGTGGTATAGCAATCTAATTCTGCCCTAATGCACAAGATGATGGCGAAATTCCACTTATCATTAACCGAAGCAGGAAGAATAAATAAAATGAGAATAAAATGCCATCAAAATACCGTCCACAAATTTTTGGTTGGATAAGCGATTTAGACAAAGGCGGGAACTATTTAACGGGTGCCGATGATCGCTTACTCTATGCCAATGATAACTACTGTGCTTTTATTCGTAAAACAAAATCTGATCAGTTTTTTTATCTATTTCTATTTTGTATTGTCCTAATTGGTTATATTTTCGCAATGAGTATTTATTCTTACTTTTTTTTCGATGTTATTAAAATAGATGATATAACAATTCTTTTTATATTGAATGCTGGTATGTTCCTTTTTACTTTTGTAATTTATTCGACAATATTACCAGAATTTTATCAAAACATTTTTACACGTCGAGGAAGCCCCATTATTTTTAATCGCAAAACGGGCAAAGTGTATATCAATGAAAGCTATTTTTTTAATTTTAAAGTGTTACGCAATCCACTAACCTTTTTGCATCCTAATAAAAAACGCATAAAAGAATATGACTGGGCCCATTTACAAGGGGTGGTGGTGCATAACTTTTCACGCTACTCACTCAACACCACTATTTTAATGGTGTGCAAACCGAATATCCATAAAACAATCGACCATATCTTGTTAGACCCATTACGTGGTGGCATAGGTAGTTATTTTGTTTGGGGTTGGGTCAATAACTTTATGTGTGCTAACAAATTAGCCGGTTTAAACGATGGCAAATACAAATGGGAACAAGAAACCCAATTTAAAGACAACATTATTAAAGGACAAGGCTGGCCCGAATGGATGGTTGAAGCGTTTAATGCCACATCGCAAGCAGAGCTCGCCGAAATCAAACAACGACATCATGTCAAACAATAAGTTTTAATAGCTCAGGGCGGGAAAGGATAACGCCGCCTACTTTACAATAACCGTGAAGGCGTGCCATTAATTGTGACTAAAAACAATAAAATTTAAATTAAGGAGCAGAACAATGCCATCACAATATCAACCCCAAATTTTTGGTTGGATAGGCGATTTAGTAAAAGGCGGCAACTCTCTAACCGATGCCGATGATCGCTTGCTCTATGCCAATGATAACTACTGTGCTTTTATTCGTAAAACAAAATCTAGTCAAATTTTTTATTCATTTATGCTTATAATTGTTTTAATTCTTTCAATACCCATTATATATTTGGGTTTTTCATTGATTTTGGATTTAAGTCCTATAACAGAGTCAGCTATATTCATTACAGTGATAGTTACATTGATTGCCTGTATTGTTGCTATGTATCTTTGTATTCCTGAATTATATCATAACTTATTTACACGCCGAGGTAGCCCCATTATTTTTAATCGTAAAACGGGTAAAGTGTATATCAATGAAAGCTATTTTTTTAATTTTAAAGTGTTACGCAATCCACTAACCTTTTTGCACCCCAATAAAAAACGCATAAAAGAATATGACTGGGCAGATTTACAAGGGGTGGTGGTGCATAACTTTTCACGCTACTCACTCAACACCACTATTTTAATGGTGTGCAAACCGAATACCCATAAAACAATCGACCATATCTTGTTAGACCCATTACGTGGTGGCATAGGTAGTTATTTTGTTTGGGGTTGGGTCAATAACTTTATGTGCGCGAACAAATTAGCCGGTTTAAACGATGGCAAATACAAATGGGAACAAGAAACCCAATTTAAAGACAACATTATTAAAGGACAAGGCTGGCCCGAATGGATGGTCGAAGCGTTTAATGCCACATCATTAGAAGCGCTTGCGGAAATCAAACAAAAGTATAATGTTCAACTATAAATTATAATCATGTAATAAGATTAGCGATAAAGAGTAAAAAGTCATTATCCATCACAGTATCGATCATAAATACTAGATTGGATAGGTTATTTAGATAAAGGTAACAAATATATATGATTTGCTCACTAATTTAGTGAAAACTTATTTAATAATAGAAAGGAGTTTCTTATGAAAAGAGCATAACAACTAGATTTATTAATAACGATCAACGATAATCTTAGTCCTCTCTTATCAATAATTAGTGTTATTATGTTTACCATTTATCATTCAAATCAGGTTGATTTACTCAAGACGCTATTGAGTGAATTGATGCGCAGGCAACCATTAGAGGATGTATTTACACCTGATGTAGTCATGGTGCAAAGCCAAGGTATGGCACAATGGTTGCAAATTGCGTTAGCGGATGAACTGGGTATTGTAGCTAATGTTGATTTTCTTTTTCCAACTCAATTTATTTGGCAACTTTATCAAAAATTATTGCCCGATGCCCCCATTGAAAATAGTTATAGTATTGAATCAATGAGTTGGCGTTTGTATTATTTATTGCCCCAAGTTATTGAACAACCTGAGTTTAGCGCACTTAAACATTATCTGGATATTGATAAACAAGATAAAAAACGATATCAGCTTGCAACGCGTATTGCGCGGTTATTTGACCAATACTTAGTTTATCGCCCTGATTGGCTTGCAAAATGGGAAGCCAATCATACTGTTAGCGAATTAAATCATCATTCTGATGAAAGGTGGCAAGCAGAGCTGTGGCGAAAGCTAATATCCATCAGTCAACCTTATCATCGCGCTAATATTTATCAACAAATGCTTGAAATTTTGTTAGATAATCACTTTGATCGTTCACGTTTAGATCCGTTACCTAATCGTATTTTTATTTTTGGTATTACTTCTCTTCCCCCTATTTATCTTTCGATACTATCAGCACTAGGGCAACATATTGATGTCCATTTGATGTTTAACAATCCGTGTAAATGGTATTGGGGAGATATTGTTGAAAAGCAGTTGTCAGATATATTCAATACCCCCGATAAAATCCCCAACCCCCTTTTAACCTCGTGGGGAAAACTAGGCCGTGATAATCTATTCCTGTTACAGGAATTTAATAATAAACAAGATATTGAAGCTTTTGTCGATCAGGGGCGATCTTGTTTATTAAATGCTATTCAGCAAGATATTTTAGATCTGTATCAAAACGATTTTGGTAATGAGCATATTGCAGCAACAGACAAGTCAATTTCGTTTCATGCTTGCCATAGTGAGCAACGTGAAGTTGAAGTATTATATGATTATCTGCTATCAGTTTTTGACACAGATCCCACCCTAGAATTACGCGATTGCATAGTTATGGTGTCGGATATTGATAAGTATGTGCCTTATATTCGCGCTGTTTTTGGTAATGCTTATGAGAAGCGCTATTTACCTTTTACTATTTCAGATCAAAAAGCACGAAATATCGATCCGATTGTTCAAGGTTTTTTTGCTATTTTAAATTTTCCAAATAGTCGATTTACAGCAGAAGAACTCTTTAATTTGCTTGAGATCCCGGCTGTTTCTGAAAAATTTACAATTAATCAATCACAGCTAACCTTGTTGAGGACGTGGATTGTTGAGTCAGGCATTCGTTTTGGGCTTGATAGTGCACATAGTTGGTTATTTGGGCTTGAACGGTTATTACTTGGCTATACGATGAGTAGTGAGCATGGGGGGTGGCAACAGATATTACCTTATGATGGTGCAACCGGTTTAGATGCCGAACTAATCGGTCAATTAGCCGAATTTATTAAAGTGGTAAAGAAGTGGTTTGTTATCTTAAACGAAGAAAAACCGCTCATTGATTGGCAGCCTTGTTGTCTTGAATTGATTAATGATTTTTTTGTCAGCAATTCACAACGTGAATCCATTTTATTGATGATAGCACAAGAATGGCAAGCGTTGATTAATAGTGGTTTGTCTGCCAATTATATGGATAGTATTTCTATCACGATTTTGCATGACGCTATGCAATCACGCTTAGAACAAAATCATTTAGCACATCGTTTTTTAGTCGGTAAGATAAACTTTTGTACCATGATGCCAATGCGCTCCATTCCCTTTAAAGTTGTTTGTTTATTGGGAATGAATGATGGGGATTATCCAAGAACGTTGCTTCCACTTGACTTTGATTTAATCGCACAGCATCCAAGACGAGGCGATCGCAGTCGTCGCACCGATGATCGTTACCTTTTTTTAGAGGCAATTTTATCTGCGCAAAAACAGCTGTATATCAGTTATATTGGTCGTGAGATGAAAGATAACAGTGAACGTTATCCCTCTATACTAGTTGATGAACTTTGGGAGTATATTGCCCAATATTATAATATACCTGCAAATAACATGGTTAGTTCTACTAACAGCTTGGATTTTTTACGTGTAAACCATACACGCACACCGTTTAATCCTCAAAATTTTTTACAAGAACCAAAAAGCTATGCCGATGAGTGGTTACCTGCGGCATTGCAACAAGGTGAAAGCCAATTATTTATTAGTGAAATACCTGTTATTGATGTCGATAATATCAATCTCGATGAATTAAAACGATTTTACCAACACTCTATTCGATTTTTTTTACAAAAACGGTTTAATTTTTATATCAATTATCTGGATGATACCTTACCCGATGCCGAAAATTTTAATCTTGATAGTTTAAAACGTTATCAATTGAACTTGCTGATTTTAAATCAGCTGATCAGCAATGAACCGCAACAATTCGATGATTTTTATCAACGTTTAGCTTTAACGGGTGAATTACCAGATGGTGCCTTTGGTGAAATTATTTATGATAAACAAGTCGAATCATTGCAACCATTAGCGAATAAAATTAACCAAGAACGATTGGTTATGACAACGCAAGAGGTCAATTTAACTATTTTGACCAATGGGCAACATGTCCAATTACAAGGTTGGTTAACCCATGTGCAAGAAGACGGTATATTGGCATGGCGTCCTGCAAAACTGTCGATTCGAGATGGTATTTCGCTGTGGATTGATCATTTAGTTTATTGTATCTTAAATCCAGATCAAGTTGAAAATCAAAGCCGCCTCTATGGTCGGGAAGATACTGAATGGCGTTTTTTACACTTACCCCATGATAAAGCAATTGCAATATTAACCACATTAGTGGAGGGTTATTTACACGGTATTAATCAGCCTTTATTATTGCCAGTGCAAAGTGCATGGAGTTGGTTAATGGCTGCTTATAATAAAAAAACCGGTGAGATTGTCGCGAGCGATAAAGCTAACAATCAGCTTTTAAATACTTGGCAAGGCGAATGTAACCGATCTGCTGAGTGCGACAGTTATTATACTCGCCTTTATCCTGACTTAACGGATACATTAATTGAACAAATTATATTTGCTTGCCAGCGGTTTTTATTGCCTATTTTATTACATCAAACAACGGTAAAATAAGGGGAGGGTATTATGTTTATTGATACACATTGTCATTTTGATTTTCCACCTTTTACCGATTATCTTGCCGATTCAATAGATAAGATTCGCCAAGCGGATATTGTTGGGTTAATCATACCTGCAGTTAGTGCTAACTATTTTGATACTGTTTTACAACTAACGAATAATTACCATGAACTCTATGCCGCTTTGGGATTGCATCCTATTTATCAACATACCATAGCTGATTTAGATCGGTTAACCGATATCGTTAAAACGAAACCTAAAAAATTAATTGCCATTGGTGAAATCGGACTCGATCGCTATGATTTACGTATTGATTGGCAACAGCAATTATTATTTTTTAGATCACAATTAGCGCTTGCCAAACAGTTTGATTTACCCGTTTTGATTCATTCACGCAAAGCGCACGATATTATGTACCACGAATTACATCGAGCCAACTTACCTTGTCGTGGTGTAATACATGGATTTTCAGGTAGCTATCAGCAAGCCATGCAATTTGTTAAGCTGGGTTATTATATTGGTGTAGGTGGCGTAATTAGTTATGAACGAGCGAACAAAACTCGCAATACAATTGCTCAATTACCGCTAGAGAGCCTTGTGCTTGAAACGGATGCCCCCGATATGCCATTAAGTGGCCGCCAAGGACAAATAAATCGCCCTGAATATATCGCTGAAGTATTTAAAATTTTGACCCAATTACGCAATGAATCAGCAGATCACATACTGAACACGATTTTAACAAATACTTTAACGCTATTTAGTAGCATTAATAGAATAAAAATCACACAAAACAACTAAAATAACTTTATTATTAATTATACCCATAGCAGGTTTACATGACCAAACAATTTCATCAACTGTTTGTTCGATCGATTACCTCTCTTTTAACAATGCTGTCCGCTATAGTATTTTCGGTTTGGCACAATATTTTTGGTTCATTAATAGCTGGCTATTGGTAATATAAGCCTGTTAAAAATAAGAAAAAAGCCAATAATTAACAAATAATATTGTAAAATAGCATTCATCCACTCTCTTTCTTAATAAAATAGGTAGTAAGAGAGCTTAATTTTCCGAGCTTATATTCAACCGCTCACCTAGCATTTAAATTAATTTCAGGCCAAATTAAAATGAATAGCGAATTACAGTTACCGCCTTTTGTTTATCGAATATTACCATGGATTGCAGCATTTGCATTTTTTATGCAATCGCTTGATACCTCGATATTAAACACTGCGCTTCCCACGATGGCAAAAGATCTTAATGAATCACCCTTAAATATGCAATCGGCAGTGATAAGTTATGCTTTAACCCTAGCATTATTTATTCCAGTCAGTGGCTTTTTATCGGATAAATTTGGCACTAGAAATATTTTTGTGATGGCTGTCTCACTGTTCACACTTGGCTCATTGCTTTGTGCTTTATCTAATTCATTAATTTTTTTAGATATCTCGCGCGTTATTCAAGGTATTGGTGGCTCAATGATGGTACCGATATCACGTTTAGTATTAATTAAATCTTTTAAGCGTAGTGATTTTTTAGCCGCCTTAAATACTGCCACCATTCCTGGTTTAATTGGACCTGTTTTGGGACCAGTATTAGGGGGATATCTGGTTGATATGGTGAGTTGGCATTGGGTGTTTTTTATTAATTTACCCATTGGTATTTTAGGCGTGATAATTAGTTGGAAATATATGCCGAATCTAAAGGGTGAACGCATGCCTTTTGATCTGTTTGGCTTTATATTTATTGTGATTGCCTTTATTAGTGCCACTTTAAGTGTAGAGTTTTTAAACCAAAATCAAACATATTATTTTTCATTGCTACTTGCCGCAATCAGCTTCTTTTTTTTACTTATCTATTATGGGTATGCCAAAAAGAAACCCACACCATTATTTCCCCTATCACTTTTTAAGATTCATACGTTCAAAATAGGCATTATTGGCAATTTAATTTGCCGATTAGGGATATCTGGCGTACCTTTTCTAATTCCCTTGTTATTACAGGTCGGTTTTGGCTACTCGGCTATTTTTGCCGGTGTGATGCTAATGCCAATGGCTATTGCTTCAATTTGTACTCGAATCGTTATTCCTCGTATTTTAGCTCGTTTAGGCTATCGTTTTGTGCTCGTTGCTAATACCATTTTAGCGGGCGTGATGATTATTTTAATGTCTCTACTAAATTTATCGACGCCCCTTATCTTAATCAGTTTATTGCTATTTTGTATCGGTGGTATCAATTCTATACAATATACCGCGATGAATAGCATAACCTTAGCGAACTTAGAAAACGAAAATACAAGTAGTGGCAATAGTTTAATGGCAGTGAATCAACAACTTGCTATTAGTTTTGGTACAGGATTTGGGGCAGTTTTACTGCGATTAATTAGCAACTCAGCTAGTACTATTCATGCATTTCAATTAACATTTGTTATACTCGGTGTGGTTACAGTGCTATCCAGCGTTATTTTTGCGCAACTAAAAAAAGAAGACGGCCAAAATCTAACCAACCATCGTTAAAAAACAAGGAGATAAGTATATGTTTCAGTATCAAATCATCCCCGTTACCGCTTTTCAAGAAAACTGTAGCATTATTTGGTGTGATCAAACCATGGAAGGCGCATTGATTGATCCTGGTGGTGAACCAGAACTACTGAAAAAAGCCGTTGAAAAACTGGGCGTAAATATTAAACAGATTTTATTAACCCATGGACATTTGGATCATGTTGGTGCGGCAACCACATTAGCTCAACATTATAATGTAAAGATTATTGGACCAAGCCAAGAAGATGAATTTTTGCTAACAAATTTACCACAGCAATGCGTACAATTTGGTTTTCCTTATACGGATAGCTTTTTACCTGATCGTTGGCTAAAAGAAGGCGACCAGATTCAAGTAGGTAACATTACCCTTGATGTTCTTTTTTGCCCAGGCCATACACCAGGACATATTGTTTTTATTAATCATTTGGATAAACTGGCTTTTGTCGGCGATGTATTATTTAAAGGCAGTATCGGACGAACTGATTTTCCTCGAGGTAACCATACCGATTTAATTTCATCAATTACTAACAAATTATTACCTCTTGGCGATGACTTTATTTTTGTGCCTGGACATGGTCCAATGTCAAGTTTTGGTCACGAACGAATCAGCAATCCATACTTAGTTTAAGCAAAACCTTGTTTTTTTGCTATCACGCTCTTTATCTTAAAGTGGGATAGCAACAACTTCACTTTAATGTAAACTTTTTATATAAAAAACAGTTTACATTAAAGTGCGTTGCGCTATTATAGTTCTACTATTTATGTATCAAAGGTAGAAAATAATGAAGCAACAACTCACTTCGTATTATCCAACATTTATCACGACACTGGTCAATTTATCTTCTTGGCAACGTAAATTATTGGCCACCACCAGCGCAGCATTACTTTTAGGATTAGCCGCTAATATTAGTATTCCGACTTATCCTGTTCCATTTACATTACAATCATTGGCAGTATTGCTAATTGGTGCTTTTTTAGGTCGTAAATTAGGCGCATTAGCAATAATCCAATACCTTTTTTTAGGTGCGATGGGATTACCGCTATTTGCTAATGGCAGTGGTGGAATTATGGCGTTAGCGTCACCATCTTCGGGTTACTTATATGGCTATGTATTTAGTGCCTATTTAGCTGGTTTTGCAGCAGAAAAGGGATATGATCGTCGCTTTATTTTAGGCTTAATTGCATTTGCTTGTGCGCATCAATTGTTATTTGTATTTGGCGTTGTTTATTTAATGGGCTATTTACATATTACGCTTATTGATGCGTTAAAAGTAGGGTATTTTCCATTTGTTGGTATTGATGCACTTAAATTTATTATTGCAACTTGTGTAATGTTTTCGCTATGGCGTTATCGTGCTAAAAATCAATAATATTCAAAGTGGCGATATCATCTTCCAAAGCCTTAACGACGATAATGATTTTAGTGATGCTATAAACCGTTCTGGCGCAGTGCCTAATATGGATGAGATAACAAGAAATATCAATCATGTCGGTTTATATATTGGCAATAATAGCGTCATTGAAGCGACACAAAAATATGGCGTAATTGAACAATCTTTGACTGATTTTGTTGGTGCGGCTAGACGTAATATCATTGGAAGAATCCATGATTTGGCTGTTATTCAAAATGCATTAAAGCGAGCTAAAAATTGCTTAGGATCACCTTACAATCATAGCTTTCATCCCAATGCGGAGGGTTTTTATTGCAGTGAACTGATTACTTATGCCTTTAAAACTAAACAAGGTAGTGATTATTTCGCATTATATCCAATGAATTTTAAGGATGTAACAACAAATCAAATTTTGCCTTATTGGATTGATTATTATCGCGATCTAAAACAGAGCATCCCACAACAAGAGCTCGGTTCGCATCCACAACAATTACTCAGACAAAAACACTTATTCAAGACAATCCTAACACTTGAATGATTATAAAGGAGGCAATTTTAGACAAAAAAGCATTTAACTATTGACATAGTACCATAAAATCTATAATATGCGCGCTACATTTCGGTTCCTCCATAGTTCAGTCGGTAGAACGGCGGACTGTTAATCCGTATGTCACAGGTTCAAGTCCTGTTGGAGGAGCCAACTTCTTATATATTATCTAGTTCCACAATCACCCAATAACGCCCTATTAGCCATTTGTTATCAAGGGATCAATACTTTACCAAATTTTTATCTTGATAATGAGCGCTTTTAATTCACTATTTTTTTAACTTTTGGGGCTATTTTTTAGCAGCTTTTCCTCGTTGTGGGCTGGGTTTCATTGAAAAACCTGCTTTGCCATATTTTTGGTATATTTTAAACCAGTGGTACAAAGTGGATGTCAAACTCCAAAGCAGCATCATTTGTTGGCAAGACTTCATATTCGATAGCATCAGATTCATTATGCATGACTAATTGCTCGTCTGATTGAGGCAGCACAGCTTCATTAACAGAGCAGTGCCTGTTACCATCACTTTAGGTTCCTTTTGACGTTTTGTTGTCGTGATGGTTAAAAGACGGCATTAGCTGTATACCCCCGTTTCTAGCCTTTAATTGAATTTCAACCTTATCATATCATGCCGTAATTCATATTACCGCATGATATAACACTATATATTGTAGAGATATTTAAATGAATAAAAGAGTAATTATCTCTGTTTTTGCGTTATTTACCGTATTAGTTCAAGCTAAAGAAGTAGAGTGGGCGTTAGATGTAAATGATCTGGGTCAGCAGATGGTAACCCTGAAAATCAATAATGAAAATGTGGATTTCAAATTAGATACAGGTTCAACAACAGCTTTAAGTTTACCGCTGAATGTGCTGAATAAATTTGAAGATAAAGTGGAAAAAAAAGATAAGCTAAAATTCACTGATGGACTGGGAAATGTACGCTATACAAAGCAATTTATTTTACATAATTTAACCATTAACAATCTGTTTTATGAACAGTTGGTTGTTGATGAATATCAACCTTGGGGATTTGTTTTAGATATTGAATCGGGTAATAAAATAGCTAATCAACAAAAAGAGATGAATGAAAAACAGATACCTGTTGCTGGTTTAGGGCTACTTATAGATAAAATGGTTACTCGAAATCACAAATTAACCATATCTGATGATTTCACCCTTCAATTAGCAAGTGTTTGGTTAGAAGTCCCTTTTTCTACCAGTCCTAAAGGACATTTTTTGCTAAGTGTAACGGATAATGAAAAAATTACACATTAGCACTAGATACAGGTGCTGGCTCTAATATGATAATGTCACAAAGGCTGTCTAAAAAAGCTGAAATAATGAGGCAAGAGGACATTCCTTTTCCATTTACAGTACTCGCATTCGTCGATATTCCAAATGATAAAAATTACTTCGGAGTATTTGATGAAATAACCAATGAAATGCCATTTGATGGGGTGTTAGGTTATGATTTTTTTATAATCATATAATTAAAATCGATTTTAGATATAAAAAAATATGGGTAAAACTTCTACCTGAAGATCCAGAAAATAGTTGATGTTGCTATTTGAAGATTTACCTTATTTTTTACATTACAACTATCAATTTAGACACCGACGTTTAGCTGATATGTAAATAATTAAACAATTTTAATGTATTAGAGATTAGCCTAATAATATGAATCAAATAAATCTCTCTTTAGAAAAGACTGTGTAGAAAACAATAAAGTGACACTTGTCGACCAAATAATGCTAATTAGTCCGTATAGCATAAATCTAATAAATGACTTTTTTCTAATGATATTTATTACAATAATTTTTCTTTTTATTTTTTTTGATTATTCAAGAAAATCCATGTAAGTGGTGCCTTATTGCCAATTGATGGAGTTGTTACTTTTTTATCCTCAGAGCCTAACATTGTTGATCAGATTCTAGTAAGAGAAAATCAAACTGTTAAAATAGGGCAGCCTTTATTTGTTCTAAGAAATTTAAAATATATTTCCACTTATGATGCAGTGCAAAAATTTCTGCTTAATAAAAAAGATAGCCTAATACTTTAGAACAAAATCTTCCTAGAACAGATTAATGTCAAAAAAATATCAATACAACAAACAAAGACAAATATTGAAGAAGAAAAAATTATTTTACAATCTCAAAAAGCAGTACAAACAGAACGGGTCGGAATTGCTGATGAAATATCACAAAAGTACAGAAAGCTCTTTAATCCCGATGCTGTATCAGTAATTGACTATAGTAACCGACAATCAGAATCACTTGATCAAAAGTCAATATTATTTGATCTAGAACAAAAATTGGCTTCTATAAATCGCAAAAGTTATGATGTAGAAGCTGAATTACTTCAAATACCACTCCAAGAAAAAATAGATCCATTCTTGAACAAGAAATAAATTCAATTGAAGAAAAACTTATTGAAAATGATGGACAAAAATTGATGACTATCGTAGCACCTAAAGGTGGAATAATCAGTACTATTATGGTTTCAAAAGGACAAAGCATTGGTTATGATGTCATTATAGCAACGTTGTTCTCTGAAGATCCTACACTTGAAGCTAATTTATTTATTCCATCTAGTGCTATTGGTTTTATTAAAGTAGGCTTACCTGTATCAATTCGATACGATGCATTCCCCTATCAAAAATTTGGCCAGCAAAAAGGAATAATCAATAAAATTTCAAGCAATACGTTATATTTAAATAAGTTAAAGTCGTTAAGTATCTATTCTCAACAATTTAATAATGAAAAAGCTGCCTATTATCGAGTTAAAGTTAAATTAGATAACCAAGATATTTTAGCATATGGTAAAAATTACCATTTTAAAAGTGGAGATGTCTTTAGAATTAGATATTATGTTAGAAAAAAGGAAATTGAAAAGGTTTTAGACATAAAAAAACCTGCTAGAAGCAGGTCTTAGAATTTGGTGATTGGTGCCCGGACGCGGAATCGAAGATGTGGGTTGAAGCCTTGTGGTTACAGGATTTGAAAAATTTAAATGAAAAATGTACCCGTATTTGTATCCCTAAATTGAACCGCTTTAAAAATGTACAATTAAGTTCAATTTTATTACCATAAAGAGATTAGCATTGTTCTTTTCTGAATCCCAGAATCAACAAATCCAAATTTAATATAAAACACATTAGCTTCATCTGTTAAGCTATGTACCAATAGTGCTCTAGAACCAACTTGTTTAGAGACTTCTTTCGAGCGTAATATAGCATCTTTTAATAATGCCGCACCTAATCCTTTTGCTTTGTAATTTTTATCAATAGCTAAACGGCCTAAGATAATAACCGGAATAGGATCGGGCATATTGCGCTTAAATCTACTCAATGTTAGTTGTCGATGTTGGATACTTCCAGTTGATAAACAATAAAAGCCGATTACTTTGTTATTGTCACAAATCACAAATGTACGGGAAGCACCACTTTTTTGATTTTTTAAGGATTTTTTCTTCAACCATTCATTCAAAGACAACTCTTCACAATCAAATGACGTAAAATCATGATGTTCATTCAATAAGTGTGGCGCTTCTATTTTTCCCATGGTGACTTTCGCGACAATAAAGCTTGAATTTTTTCATTACTATCAAAAGAGGCTTCTATTGCATGATTGAAGGCATTTATTTGTTCATCGTCGATTAAAAAAAGACGCTGATCAAGCAAAACATCTTCAGCCTTTGAGCAGGCCGCTTCTAAAATAAAATCAGTGCGTGATTTAGATAGTAAATGAGCCGCAATATCAATCAATTCTTTTTGGGATGCCTTAGCTCTAATATTAATAGGCGATTCTTTGGTTTCAGTTCTCATTTTAATTGCCGTTTTTTAATTTAGTATGAAAGTACTGTAGTATATATTGTATATCAAATTGCTATACAAGTGAAATGGTGTTGTAACTATCCCCTAAAATAGTACAGCACAAAAGTAGAAAATTCTCTTTATTAACCCACAGAGGATTTAAATATGAAAAAAATGACTGAACATCAGATTGTATCTATTTTAAAAGAAGCTGAAGCCGGTATTCCCGTTAAAGGACTGTGCCGTAAATATGGCATGGGGAATTCAACTTTCTATAAATGGCGGGAAAAATACGGCGGAATGGAAACTTCAGACATCAAACGCTTAAAGGAGCTTGAGGCCGAAAACCGTAAACTTAAACAGATGTTTGCCGAACTGAGCTTAAAATCCCAGCTTCAGGAAGAAATCATAAAAAAGCTTTAGTGCCCACAAAGGCACGTAAAACGTGGGCACAGCAACTACAACAAAATCATTCAGTTACTATTGCTATGAGTTGTGCCATTGTTGGCTTAAGCCGTTGTGCTGACTATTATCAACCTAAGTTACTGGATGATTTGGTGATTATTTCGGTGTTGAATGCTATCACAGACCGGCATTTACGCTGGGGCTTTCCCAAATGTTTTAATCGCATCAGAAAGCTTGGCTATAAATGGAATCATAAGCGTGTTTATCGGGTGTATTGTGAGTTAAAACTTAATATTAGAGCTAAACGCAAAAAACGTATCCCCCAGAGAACACCAGAAAAGCTATTGGTTCCTAATAAACAAGGTGAATGTTGGTCAATGGATTTGATGAGTGATAGTAGTCGTAATCAACGTCGCTTTAGGACATTCAATGTCATCGATGACTTTAATCGTGAGGCGCTAGGCATTGATATTGCAGTAAGCTTACCGGCAGGGAGAATTACCCGTTACTTAGATAAACTGGCCGAATATCATGGGTTTCCATTAAAAATACGGGTCGATAATGGGCCAGAATTTACAGGAAAAACCTTTATAAACTGGGCTAAATCCCATGATATAGCCATTGATTATATCCAGCCCGGTAGTCCTTATCAAAATGGCTATATTGAACGATTTAATCGTACCTATCGCACAGAGGTATTAGATTTATATTTATTTAATAATCTGGAACAAGTAAGAAAGGTAACCGAAGAATGGCTAACCAGTTATAACACCGAAAGACCTCATGAAGCACTAAATAATATGACGCCGATTGAGTATAAAACACTAAAACAGGCAGCTTAATTTTCTACGTGAGTTGTGTACTAGGTTTGGGGTATTTACAATATTTGTCTCCTATTATTTTTGTTTATATCATAGAGGTGACTTTTGTCCACTTTTTTGACGAGGATCAATTATATTCGTATAATGTTTATGGAAATTGAGTTTAGGATATTAAAATATCCAGAATTACATCACGAATGAAAGTTGCTTAAATTTAACCTGTTTGATAAGCTTGCCTTTTATTGCATGGAAAATCTTAGACTTAAGTTAGAATAACAAAACTTTTCAATAAAAACTTGAACTTCTCTTTTAAGATTAGTTAAGGATCCGCATATGATAAAACAATCATTTTCCGAAAAAAACATTAGAAAAATATACGATCTAGAAAATAGAAAAGGTAATAACCTCGAAAAAATTTATTTCCCTGATGTCGTAATTCTTACAGAAAAAATAAGTTGTATAAAAAAGAAAATTAAAAATTATCTGAGAATGGACAAACATGATTTTGGTAGATTGATCGCATTAAAGTATTATAGAAAAATCAAAAAGGAATTTGAAAAAGAAAAGGAGGAACTATTAATAAAAAAATTAGAAAATATTAGTCTAAATATACTATCAAATAATTATGAAGTATCTCTAAGTCATAATAAATTGAAAGGAAAGGATATTTATACAGCTAACACCGATACTCCTGAAATATTTTTTCTACTTAAACAATTGCAATTTAATTTAAAAAACTTATATGTTATTAAACAAGCCAATCGAAATTTTTTGTTATCACAGCTAAAAATTATTTTATCGAATGGTTTTTCCAAAATGACATTCAAAATAGATATTTCATCTTTTTATGAAAGTATTCCCAGAGTTGATGTTATCCAAACTATCCAAGATGACCCTAAATTATCCTTGCAAACAAGAAAAACTATATGTTATATATTTGAATGTTTAGAAAAAAAATATGCTAATAAAATAGGTATTCCAAGAGGGATTGGATTAAGTGCTTATTTAGCTGAACATTACATGAAAAGTTTTGATGATTTCTTTAAAACTCACCCTGAATGCTCATATTACTCCCGTTATGTAGATGATATTATTATTGTTTTCAATCCATCAAGTGATTTTACAAATGAAATCATTGAAAAAGAATATCTTAAAATAATAAATGACCAGCTTAGAAAAAAGCAACTGAAACTAAATAATAATAAAAAAGTTGTTATTAAAAATAATGAGAATAAGACATTTGACTATCTTGGTTATACATTTCACATAAAAAGTGGAAGTTTAGAAAAAATAAACTTAACACAAAAAAGATACGATAATTATATAAAAAAAATCGAACTATGTTTTAAATCTTATTTTAGACAATTTATAAAATCCCCTAATAAAGCAAATGTCATGTTAAAAAGTAGATTACGTTATTTAACATCAAATACTCGTTTAGTTCATAACAAAAAAAATGTAATGACTGGTATTTATTTTTCTAATAAATTTATTACAGATTATTCTCAACTAGAAGATTTAGATAACCACTTAAAAAATAAAGTAAATTTAATTACTGATCCATCTCTTCAAACTCAGTTAAGAACATTTTCTTTTAAAAAAGGATTTAAAGAAAAAATCTATGTTAATTTTCCTAAAAAATTTATAAAAGAAATCCAACAGTTATGGAAGTATAGTGTATGAATAAATTTATAAAATTAAAATATAAAAAAGAAAGATGTATATTATCAGATACTCTTCCATTCGAAGTTCCAATAATATTTAATAATAAAAACTTCTATGATTTCATCTTAAAAAACAGAATAAAATTTGAAAATACTAATGGCATTAAGAAAATAAGTTGGATAAATATTCACGGTTCTGATGCCTTAGATTCTTTAATAAAAATTCTATTTAACTTAAAAATTGAATCAACTTTAGAAAAAATTGGAAATAATCGTATTTATAATGAGAAGGATAAAAAATTTAATAGTGATACAATACCTTATAATTTCAAAATAACTCATCATAGCAATATATTCCGTGAATTATCAATTCCTCACCCCCTAACACAATTAATTATTATTGATTTTTATGAAAGATATAAAGAATTAATCATTTATTATTGTTCACTAAGTTCTTTTTCTATCCGCAAACCAGTTAAAGTTGCACAATATATTTTTTATAAAGATAGAACTCATTATAACCAACTAGTTGATAATACATATTCCAATTTAGAATTAGATGAAGAAGAGTCTGAGAACTTAAGATCTTTTTTTGTTTATGGAGATGTAAGTAACATTCACGCATTCTATGATTCTTCATTATTTCATGAACAAGAGAAAAAATATAATAATTTAATGAAATTAGACATATCTAAATGTTTTGACAGCATTTATACACACTCAATTTCTTGGGCTATTAATGGGTTTAAACAAACTAAAGAAGCAATATCGTTGAGTGCTAAAACTTTTGCTGGTGCGTTTGATAAATTAATGCAAGAAAGTAACTATAATGAAACTAATGGAATAATTATTGGTCCAGAAATCTCAAGAATATTTGCTGAAATAATACTACAATCCATCGATTTAAGTATAAAACAAAATTTGATGGATAATGGACTAATCGAAGGTGTTAATTATAATATTTTCCGTTATATTGATGATTACTTTGTATTTTATAACAATAATAGTCATAAGGAAATTTTAATACAAACGATTCAAGATAATATTCGCAAATATAAATTAAATCTCAACACATCCAAATTGATTGATTATCAAAAACCTATCATTACTGAAATGTCCATAGCAAAAACAAAAATATCTTCAATTTTAAATGAAAGATTAGAGTTTAAGTTAGAAACAGTTGAAAATGATAATTTAAATTTGCTTGAAGAAAAAACTACAAAAGGAAATATATATATTAACAATAATACCCTTATTCGTGATTTTAAAATAATCCTCAAAGAAAGTAATGTCGAGTATAAAAATATATTAAACTATACACTTTCCATAATTGAACGAAAAATAGAATTAATTTTTAAAAAATATAATAAAGTAAGTTTACAACATAAAAAGCAAGAAAATTTGATTTTATCTATAAGAAATATTTTAAATTTTACTTTCTTTGTGTATACAATCAACCCTCAAGTTAGCCCGACAATAAGATTATCTAGAATTATAGGTAAGGTACTATTTTTCTTAAAAAAATCAAATTTGAATAAAGAAAACCAAAATATAATTGAGCATTTTTTATATGAAAATATTTGTATAGTTTTAGATGCAAACCGGATAAAAAAACATACGCATATAGAAACAATTTATTTATTACTAAGTGTTGCAGAATTAGGGAAAGAATATTCATTTTCAGAATTAAGACTCGCTTCCTACTTTAATATCGATCTTAGTCAAAATAAAAATTTGCATCTAAGCTACTTTGCTTTAATTACTATTTTGTTTTATATAAAAGATAAGAAAAAATATAAACAACTACACAGTATTGTTGTTAATTCAATTAAAAATAAAATAATTAAAAACAAAAATAGGAGAGACACTGAATCAATATTGCTTTTGATGGATATATTATCTTGCCCCTATGTAGATATAAATATAAAAGAAGAACTATTGAAAAATAATTATGGAATTACTGATGTGTCATTATTGGCCAACATGTGTAATTTTAAAAAACATAAAAAAATCCAACAATGGTTTACTGTCTGGAGTAATTTTGACTTTTTAAAAGAACTTTACGTGAAACACTCTAGAGAGGTATACTAAGTTGCGCTAAAAATCAGTCCAGAATAGCACTTAGAAATTTTTGTTATGTTTTTAACTATAAATTCTAATATGGTGCTCACACATCAGCGCATTCTGTTAATGGTTTTTATGACTATTTTCAGAAAAAGAGGAAGTGTTTGCTGATTTTCCTCCTTCCTCTTTTTATCATCAAAATATATTAAAATAAATTCTCACTTAATTACTATAGATAATTCACTAAATAAAACACAAAACCAATAACTCACTATACTTATTTTATTTTTGATCGTCCACGCCGATTAATAGACGTCAATTGCTCTGTATAAACAATTGAATTTAACTATTGAAAACACAAATAATATTGTAAATACCCCAAACCTAGTACACAACTCACGTAGAAAATTAAGCTGCCTGTTTTAGTGTTTTATACTCAATCGGCGTCATATTATTTAGTGCTTCATGAGGTCTTTCGGTGTTATAACTGGTTAGCCATTCTTCGGTTACCTTTCTTACTTGTTCCAGATTATTAAATAAATATAAATCTAATACCTCTGTGCGATAGGTACGATTAAATCGTTCAATATAGCCATTTTGATAAGGACTACCGGGCTGGATATAATCAATGGCTATATCATGTGATTTAGCCCAGTTTATAAAGGTTTTTCCTGTAAATTCTGGCCCATTATCGACGCGTATTTTTAATGGATACCCATGATATTCGGCCAGTTTATCTAAATAACGGGTAATTCTCACTGCCGGTAAGCTTACTGCAATATCAATACCTAACGCCTCACGATTAAAGTCATCAATGACATTGAATGTCCTAAAGCGACGTTGATTACGACTACTGTCACTCATAAAATCCATTGACCAACATTCACCTTGTTTATTGGGTGCTGATAGCCTTTCTGGGTTTCGTGGAGGAATGCGCTGTTTACGCTTTACCCTGAGATTAAGCTTTAATTCACAATACACCCGATAAACACGTTTATGATTCCATTTATAGCCAAGCTTTCTGATGCGATTAAAACATTTGGGAAAGCCCCAGCGTAAATGTTGGTCTGTGATAGCATTCAACACCGAAACAATCACCGAATCATCCAGTAACTTAGGTTGATAATAGTCAGCACAACGGCTTAAGCCAACAATGGCACAACTCATAGTAATAGTAACTGAATGATTTTATTTTAGTTGCTGTGCCCACGTTTTACGTGCCTTTGTGGGCACTAAAGCTTTTTTATAATTTCTTCCTGAAGCTGGGATTTTAAGCTCAGTTCGGCAAACATCTGTTTAAGCTT
Source organism: Gilliamella sp. App4-10 (assembly GCF_001690495.1). Classification (GTDB taxonomy): domain Bacteria; phylum Pseudomonadota; class Gammaproteobacteria; order Enterobacterales; family Orbaceae; genus Gilliamella; species Gilliamella apicola_G. The sequence goes on along the minus strand of NZ_LZGS01000035.1, from coordinate 272,951 downwards.
ACGGTTTTCAGCCTCCAGCTCCTTTAAGCGTTTGATGTCCGAAGTTTCCATACCACCGTATTTTTCCCGCCATTTATAGAAAGTTGAATTACCCATGCCATATTTACGACAGAGCTCCTTGACAGGAATACCGGCTTCAGCTTCTTTTAAAATAGATACAATCTGATGTTCAGTCATTTTTTTCATATTTAAATCCTCTGTGGGTTAATAAAGAGAATTTTCTACTTTTGTGCTGTACTATTTTAGGGGATAGTTACAATATCATGGTCAAAAAATTTAGTATCGAATTCAAACAACAATCAGTGGATTATGCGTTATCTAATGCACACCTTTCTATCAGCGAACTTGCCAACCATCTAGGTGTGGGTAAATCAACCCTAGATAAATGGATTAGGCAACTTTTCCCGAATAAAACCAGCCGTCGAGAGTTAACAACTGAGCAACAGCGGATTATGGCGTTAGAAAAAGAGATTAAAGAACTGAAAATGGCCAATGATATACTAAAAAAGGCGCATGTGTACTTCATCAACAATCCAAGACGCTGAAGTACGCTTATATGAAAAATCATTTAATCTGCTATCCCGTTACTAGGATATGCTTATTACTTGGTGTCAGTTCATCGGGTTATTATGCTTGGTTAAAAAGAGCAAACAAATCAACCAAACTCAGCGAGTATATCCAAAAGCAGTATTGGCAACATAAAGCCCGTTTGGGTGCGCCAAGCCTGCTTCATGATGCAAGAGAAGCGGGCTATCAAGTTTCAGAAAGGACAATTAGCCGTGTTTTGCAACAATTGGGATTACGGAGTAAAGCAGCACGTAAATTCAAGTATAAAACAGATACGGCTTATCACAATATTGCGCCCAACACGTTAGATAGGCAATTTAACCCTGATAAGCCGAATACGACATGGGTAACCGATATTACTTATATTAAAACGGGTGAAGGTTGGTTATATTTGTCGGTGATTATCGATTTATATGGACGAAAAGTGATTGCTAGGCAAACGAGTCGCTACATAGACCGCCATTTAGTGTGTAATACATTAAAACAAGCCTTATTTGGGCGTCAATTTCCTAAAAATGTACTCATCCATAGTGACCAAGGAAGCCAATATGGCAGCACTGATTTCAAGCAATTTGAGCTAAGGCAAAGCATGAGTCGAAGAGGAAACTGCTTTGATAATGCGGTTATTGAAAGTTTTTTTCATACACTCAAAACACATATTATTCATGACTGTTACTACAAAAGGAGGAAACTGGCTAATAAAGCACTATTTGAATATATTGAAATCTATTATAATCGGATACGCCGTCATTCAGCCAATGGCTGGGTATCACCTGAACAATATGAACAACAATATTACCAAAATGAAAAAATGATAGAGGTGGGCACTGTCTAATATTTTGGCGAGGATCACATATCAAAAGCGGAGTGATGTAATGAACAAAGAGCTAAACCATTATTTACAATACAAGGCCCTCCATGCTGTTTCCATTTTACATGGGCAGCTTCAAGACCAATTGAAACTGAGTCATGCCTTAAATCATAACCGCAGATAGCACATTGATAGTTGTAAGCCCGTAACACCAACTGTCTAAACTTTGGATCTCGTTGACGGTAAAAATCAGTAAAATCAAATTCAAGTTGATTGATTAAATTTTCCTGAACACTTTCGGGAAAGTGCTGATTTAAAATTTTTTCAGCCAATTGATTAATAATAAGAGGATGTTTTGTTAGATATTGGTAGGTTGGTTCATCAAATCCACCATAAACTTGGCATGATGTAAGCTGCTTGCTGGTTGGTTCTTTACTCGGTTTATTGTTATTAATACAATTTTCAATATTAGTCAATTGCCAAAAGCCATCTCTCTGTAAACGCCAAAAGGGCATATTTGGATAATAATGATTTCTCTGTGGCCCAAAGCGATTCAATAAATCAAAAAGAGGAGCTTCAATTTCCGTACCATAATTAAATAAACGCTCGTGGCCTTGTCTATATTGTGATAGTACATATAGAAGCAATAATGGTTTATGAGGTGCTCGTTGATCCCCTTTTTTCCAAATGGTGATATCGGTAATTTTTTGTATTAACTCTTGAATATTCACACTATCCAAATGCAATAAATGAATTTATATTGCAAATATTACATTATTTTTGTGAAATAGCTCACAAAATTTATGCATTAAGGTAAAACCATGGAAAACTTAATAAGTAATTGTTATAAGATTTAAGTAAGCCTTATAGTAGTATTATCATCTAAATCATATTTGTAGCTGATATTACATAAGTATTGAAAGCAAAGTTAATTAAATCTGCTACAGATTGAATATATTCATTAAGAGCAATAGTTTCCCATAATTACTTTTATAAACAATCTTTAAAGCCATTTTATGGATACACGCCATTATCGAACCAAATGTAACCGGGTTTGTATCCGATTTTCCACTTGATTTGGGGTAATTTCAGTTGAATTCGGTTGAGTAGTGAAACAAGATGAAAGGCTTATCCTAAAAGGCTTTAGGCATAAAAAAACCTGCTAGAAGCAGGTCTTAGAATTTGGTGATTGGTGCCCGGACGCGGAATCGAACCACGGACACGGGGATTTTCAATCCCCTGCTCTACCGACTGAGCTATCCGGGCAACAATGGATGCACATTAAACACGATTAGTGATTATCCGTCAATCCCTTTTGTAAGATTTTTTAAAAAAAATGTGCCGTTTGGTTGAAAAATAGCTAATAATCTTCATATTAATAGTTAGTTTCTAATAATATGTCACTATGCTTATAGGAATTGTTATATGCGATTTATTGGTTTTATTATGTTTTTCATTTATGTTTATTTTGAGGTTAGTTTTTTCATAACAGTTGCAAATACAATGGGGGTTTTTCTTGCTTTAATTTGTATTATTGCAACGTCTATTCTTGGTTTTTCATTAGTTAAATCTCAAGGCTTGAAGAATCTTAGTATCATGCAACAAAAAATAGCAAATAACCAAAGTCCTAAAAATGAAATCATTAAAAGTGTAGCTTTACTTTTTGCTGGTTTTTTCTTACTTATTCCTGGGTTTTTAACTGATATTTTAGGTGTCATTTTATTAATACCCCATGTTCAAAAACATATTGTGGAATTTATTATTCGAAAAATACCAATAACATCAAAATTTTCGTCATCACAAACACATGAGCAAGATAGTGACATTATTGAAGGTGAGTTTAAACATAAGAGTGATGAATAAATAATCAATTGGACTTTTTTTTAATTTTTTTCTCTTGAAGAATTTTAAAATATCCCCATATATTGTGCACTACATTAAAAAATCATAATTATATGATTTTTGTTAATAATTATCTTAATTAAAATTAGTGCTAGGAGATAACTAATGAAAATTCGCCCATTGCATGATCGCGTAATCATTAAACGCAAAGAAATAGAATCAAAATCAGCTGGAGGTATTGTTTTAACAGGTTCAGCTGCTGGTAAATCAACACGAGGTGAAGTTTTAGCTGTTGGTAATGGTCGTATTTTAGAAAATGGTCAAGTACAGCCGTTAGATGTTAAAGTGGGTGATACCGTAATTTTCAATGAAGGATATGGCGTTAAAACTGAAAAAATCGATAACGAAGAAGTGCTTATCTTATCAGAAAGCGATATTCTAGCCATTGTTCAATCATAATAGGCATATAATTAAACGATAGACAGAATTTAGGAGAAATACGAAAATGGCAGCTAAAGATGTAAAATTTGGTAATGACGCTCGCATCAAAATGCTTCAAGGCGTTAATGTATTAGCTGATGCAGTTAAAGTAACTTTAGGTCCAAAAGGACGTAACGTAGTATTAGATAAATCATTTGGTGCACCAACTATTACTAAAGATGGTGTTTCTGTTGCTCGCGAAATTGAATTAGAAGATAAATTCGAAAATATGGGCGCACAAATGGTGAAAGAAGTCGCTTCTAAAGCAAATGATGCAGCAGGTGACGGTACAACTACTGCAACCGTGCTTGCTCAAGCGATTGTTAATGAAGGATTAAAAGCTGTTGCTGCGGGTATGAATCCAATGGATTTAAAACGCGGTATTGATAAAGCAGTTGTAGCCGCAGTTGAAGAACTTAAAAAATTATCTTCTCCTTGTGCTGACTCTAAAGCGATTGCACAAGTAGGTACAATTTCAGCTAACTCTGACGAAACTGTTGGTACTTTAATTGCTCAAGCAATGGAGAAAGTAGGTAAAGAAGGTGTTATTACTGTTGAAGATGGCACAGGTTTACAAGATGAGCTTGATGTTGTTGAAGGTATGCAATTTGATCGTGGTTATTTATCTCCATACTTTATCAACAAACCAGAAACGGCAACTGTTGAATTAGAAAGCCCTTATATCTTATTAGTAGACAAAAAAATCTCTAACATTCGTGAATTATTACCAGTTTTAGAGGCTGTAGCTAAAGCAGGTAAATCTTTATTAATTATCGCAGAGGATGTTGAAGGTGAAGCATTAGCAACATTAGTTGTTAACACCATGCGTGGTATTGTTAAAGTTGCTGCGGTAAAAGCACCTGGTTTTGGTGATCGTCGTAAAGCGATGTTACAAGATATTGCTATCTTAACTGCTGGTACTGTTATTTCAGAAGAAATCGGTTTGGAGCTTGAAAAAGCAACACTTGAAGATTTAGGTCAAGCAAAACGTGTTGTTATCAATAAAGACAATACTACAATTATTGATGGCGTTGGTGAAGAGTCTTTAATCTCTGCTCGTGTTGAACAAATTCGTAAACAAATTGAAGAGTCAACGTCTGATTATGATAAAGAAAAACTTCAAGAGCGCGTAGCAAAACTTGCTGGCGGTGTTGCTGTAATTAAAGTGGGTGCTGCAACTGAAGTTGAAATGAAAGAGAAAAAAGCTCGCGTAGAAGATGCTTTACATGCAACCCGTGCAGCCGTTGAAGAAGGTGTTGTTGCTGGTGGTGGTGTTGCTCTTGTTCGTGCTGCGTCAGCAATTTCAGAACTTAACGGTGCGAACGAAGATCAAAACGTGGGTATCAAAGTTGCACTTCGTGCAATGGAAGCACCATTACGCCAAATCGTGACTAACTGTGGTGAAGAGGCATCAGTCGTTGTTAATGCAGTTAAAGGTGGTCAAGGTAACTATGGGTACAATGCTGCCACTGAAGAATATGGCGATATGATTGCAATGGGTATTTTAGATCCAACTAAAGTAACTCGTAGTGCATTACAATACGCTGCATCTGTTGCTGGTCTTATGATTACCACTGAATGTATGGTGACGGATTTACCTAAAGATGATAAAGCTGATTTAGGTGCTGCTGGCGGCATGGGCGGCATGGGTGGTATGGGCGGAATGATGTAATTTTCGTCAATAATCCAACCGATATAAATCAACTTAAGCCATCCGCTGATGCGGATGGTTTTTTTTCATAATTCCCCCTTCCGAGAACTATTAGTTAAAGCTAAATAAAAATATAAAATTTAATTGATAGATATAAAATATAAATTGATATAGAAATTCTACAAAATGGTCATGTTAACCAGTAAAGATTTGTAACTTAATCATTAACAGATGATTACTCAATTTATAAAATCATCATGATAAAGGAACATTCAAAGCAGGTTATAATCAAGATACACATAGTTTTGATATGACATTTTGTAAAATTTAAAAAAAGAGCAAATAGAAGTGCTTTTCATAAACTGCTATCTTTAGGTGTTAACGGTTCATGGATAATTACATAAATATGCTAGATGGACGTCAGAAAAGATTAATTAAATAGGTGCTGATAAAGTGTAATTATACCAATCACAATAAGTACCAAACCACCTAAAAATTCTGCTCGCTTTCCAATTAAACATCCCAATTTATTGCCTAGCAATAGCCCAATGGTAACCATAAAACAGGTTGCTATCCCAATCATTGTTGCAGCAAAACAGATATTGACGCTCGCTAATGCCAGCCCAACCCCAACAGCAAATGCATCGATACTGGTTGATATCGCTGTAAAAATTAATATTAAAGAAGATTTTTTTGATGAGGCTCCTTTATCATCTTGGCAATCTTCATCAGAATTTTTAAAACTACTGTAAATCATGTTAATACCCAAAAATAACATGACAGTAAAAACAACCCAATGGTCCCATTGTTCTATATATTGCAGTGCAATATAGCCAATTAACCAACCCAGTAATGGCGTAATAGCCTCGACAACACCAAATAAAATCCCGACTTTGAGTGCCCCTAAAAATGGGGTTGATTTAAGCGAAACTCCACGACATACAGCGACAGCAAAGGCATCGGTTGACATAGCCAGTGCTAACAACAAAATAGCCCAAAAACTCATGACATATACTCTTGGTTTACATTATATTACTTTAATTATTATTGAATATTCATTCGTTATGATTTATTTTTTTGTTACTGAAAATAAATAATTTGCGACTTTTATATCGCCTTTACTTTGATAAAGTTTAGCTGTTTGTTTGACGCTATCTCGACGGTTTGCATCATATTGAAAAAGTAGGTTAAACATTAAGTCAGCTGTTTTTTTATCTTTATTTTGGATAGCACAATAGCCATATTGCTCATAAGCATCGGCTTTCCAACGGTGGCGATCTAAATCAAGGCTTTGCTGAAATTGCTGCTTTGCTTCTTGATAACGATCCCGACCACATAAAAAAGAACCATAATGCACATGATATAATCCATTACCTGGTTGCATCTGCGTAATTCGTTTGTAAATTATTTCGGCTTCGTTGTATTCGCCAACTTGTTGATCAAACATTGCCATAGCTAACATAACTTGAGGATTATTTGGGGAATACTTTGCCGCTAATTTAAGATTATAGTGTGCTGCTTTGACATTTTCTTCTGACTCATTAGCTTTAGCAAGATAACCTAATCCAAGTCGCATTCTAGCTAAAGCCGCCTTTTCAGGATCAAACTCATAGCTGTTTTTTGTTTGACAGCCCGATAGTATCACCATCAAAAAACAGCTAGATATAATTAACGATTTTTGCATCTATTCTTCCTTTATAAAGATTTATCTTTATATTGTTTGCTGAACTAGATTTTGTTTTTTATAAAGTGTTCTTTTGGTGCGGTCAACAACTTCGCCAGCCAATTGCCCACATGCTGCATCAATATCATCACCACGTGTTTTACGAACAATTACTGTAAAACCGTATCCCATCAGAGTTTTCATAAAACGGTCAATGCGTGTATTAGAGCAGCGAGCATACGGTGCTCCAGGGAATGGATTCCAAGGAATTAAATTAATTTTACTAGGTACATCTTTAAGAAATTTTGCCAGCTCGTGGGCATGCTCAACGCCATCGTTAATTTGATTAAGTAATACATATTCAATTGTTACTTTACCATGATTGGCATTTGAAGTAGAAAGATAGCGTAAAATAGAATCTCGTAGCATTGCCATGTTATACTTTTCATTTATTGGCATAATTTCACTGCGAATAGTATCATTTGGTGCATGGAGTGAGATTGCTAATGCTACATCAATCATACCAGCTAGTTTATCTAAAGCGGGAACAACTCCTGACGTTGATAGTGTTACACGTCTTTTTGATAAACCATAACCAAAATCATCTAACATGATTTCCATAGCTGGTGCCACATTAGATAAATTAAGTAGTGGCTCTCCCATCCCCATCATAACAACATTGGTGATAGGCCTATCAGCCAGTTTACCGGTTACACCAATGGCATTTGATGCGCGCCATACTTGACCAATAATTTCAGAGACAGTTAAATTTCGATTAAATCCTTGTTGAGCTGTGGAACAGAATTTACACGCTAATGCACAACCAACTTGTGATGAAACACATAATGTTGCACGATCACGCTCAGGAATATAAACAGACTCAATCATTTGATTATTTCCAACATCAAGTGCCCATTTAATTGTGCCGTCTGATGAGCGTTGCTCCATTGCAATCATTGGTGCTTTAACTTCAGCTAAAGTTTTTAGTTGCTCACGTAACTTTTTATTAATATCGGTCATTTGATCAAAATCATCTATCCCAAAATGATAAATCCATTTCATCACTTGATCGGCTCGAAAAGGCTTTTCGCCAAGCGAAATAAAAAATTCTCTTAATTGCTGGCGTGTAAAATTGAGTAAATTTATTTTTTCGTTTGGAAGATTAGTTGTATTAAGATTCATTTTATTTGTAGCGCCTGAACAATTAACAGACGTGTTAGAAGATGTAGATGGTGTTAACATAAGGCCTCGTTTTTACACATTATGGCTATTTCAATTTTTAAGAAAAGGATTATACTGTTTTTAACTTAATCTGGCTAATAGAATATTGGCAATAACCAAAAGATGAAAAAATCCATAATATTTAAAAAAATTGGCATTTTGGCTTTAAACTTAGCGTTACTTCTATTTTCTACTTTTACTATGGCAAAACAAATCCCATTAAATAAATTGATCGGGCAGTTTGATGAAAAAAAAGACGGTGATTTTATCGCATTGGACTCAACTATATTGCCTGTTAATAAAAAAGGCATGTACCTGCAGAAAGAGCCAACTGGACAACTTATAAAGGCTTATAATGACTTTAAAAAAGTTCATCCAGACATTCCTTTTATCGTAGTAAGCGCAACGAGGAGTTACACTTACCAAAATGGTATTTGGCAGCGGAAATGGGATGTATTGTCTGCTAAGCTCCATGATCCGCAAAAAATAGCGAAACAGATCTTAAAATATTCATCAATGCCAGGTACATCTCGCCATCATTGGGGTACAGATATCGATATTACGAGTGTTTCTTCAGAATATTTTAGATATGATAAAAAAGGCATAATTCTTTATAAATGGCTGCAAGAAAATCTTCCTAAATATGGGTTTTGCCAAGCATTTAATGATGGAAGAAAAGGAGGATATCAACCGGAAGAATGGCACTGGTCATACAAACCGATCGCTAGCCAATATATTGCACAATATAAAGCTATATTAGAAAGCGATCCAAATGCTATTATGAAAAACTTAAATTTTATGGGTCACGATAAAATCAAGCTGGAAGGATTAGTTAAAGAGTATGTATTAACAGTTAATACTGATTGTTATTAATCTATTTTTATTATTAACGTTTTCTCCAATAAGGTAAACGTATTGTCACAACAAGTCCACCACCATCACGGTTATTTGCTTGGATAGTACCGTTATGCATAATGACAGTCTTTCTAGCAATTGCTAACCCTAAACCATAACCTTTGCCTAATTGTGGAGATTGAATTCGGACAAATGGTTCAAAAATACTAGATAATTTATTTGCTTCAACACCTGGTCCACGGTCTTTAACTTCAATTTGCAAATACTTGCCTGTTTCTTTTAATGAAACCTCTACTGCTTGCTCAGCTTTTGAAAAGCGAATGGCATTACGGATAATATTTTCAACAGCGCGGCGTATCTGTTCTGAATTACCTTTAACAATTGAATGAGTAATAGATGATGAAATGAAATGTACATCAATTAATTGATGATTAGCCTCATAGTTAGCATCGTTGATTACTACTCTTATTAAGTCTTTTAAGTCAAAATATTCATCAGTACGATTATTCATTTCAGCACGAGAATAATTTAGAATTTCACCAATTAATTGATCTAATCGTTCTGATTCTAACGCTATTCTAGCCAAAGCCGTATCAATATTTTGTTTATTTTGTTGAGCAAGTCCAATTGCTAGCTGTAAACGAGCAAGTGGCGTTCTAAGCTCATGAGAAACATCATGAAGGAGAGATTGACGATCAGAGATCAAGATATTAAGTTGCTCAACCATCATATCGAAATCTTTACCTAGCTCACTTAACTCATCGCGGCGAGGTTTTAATTTATTGAATAATCTGACCGAAAGATCGCCTTGAGATACTCTGAAAAAACCTTGTCTTAATAGCCTCATTGGCCTAGTTAAATTCCATGCTAAAAAAAGACTAAAAACAAGACCAACACATATTCCCATTAACACAATTAGCATTGGCATATTGAACAATGCTTTTCTACCACGCTCATCCTTATCTTCCTTAAATGAAACAGAATAAAGTGTTCCGTCAGGTGCTACAGCCATGCGTTGATAAGCATAAGTTGGTGTTTCTAACTCATCTGTCAAAATATTAACTTGATCATTTAGTGGAGAAACTAATTTTATTGACAATAAAACTCTTTCTCGCTCAGGCATATGTGCTATAAAATTAAGTGTTTCATCTTCACCTGCAACATGTAATAACTGGGCAATCATATCGACTTTTGTCGGCATATGATTAAGGAATCTTTGATTTTTATTTTCTACATAAATAGAAAATGCAATCCAGGTTAATTGGAAAGTAAGATAGAAAATAACTCCAAATATAATGAGTATTTTCCAAAATAATCGACGATTCATATCAAGCCTATTAGGTTGTTAACGAATACGGTAACCGACCGCTCTAATCGTTTCAATTGTTACATCATTTTGTGCAACTTGATGTAATTTTTGACGAATATTGCTGATATGAACATCAACACTACGATCATAAAGTTCTCGAGCTCGACCAAGCCCAATTTCTGACAATTCTTCCTTGGTTACCACACGCTCACTATACTTTACCAATAAAACTAATAAATTAAATTCGGTTGAAGTTAAGTCAATAACTTGTCCATTCCAAGTACATAATCGTTGTGGTAGATCTAACGTCAAACCATTAAAATGGTATTTTTTATCATCAACTATTTCAACTGAACGTTCATCAAAACGTCGTAAAACAGCACGTAATCTTGCTAATAATTCACGGGGATAACAAGGTTTAGGAATATAATCATCAGCACCTAATTCTAACCCTAAAACTCGATCAATATTATCGCCTTTTGCTGTTAACATAATCACTGGCATATTACATTGTTGACGGATGCTTTTAAGAACATCAATGCCATTAATATCTGGTAGTATCACATCTAAAATTGCTGCGCGATATTTACCTGATAGTGCTTCATCAATACCATCTTTACCCAAATAAACACTTTTGATATTAAAACCTTCATTAGTCAAATATTCACTAAGCATTTGTGATAGTTCAATATCATCATCAATTAATAAAATATTTATCATAATTGCAGTCGCCATTGTCATTTAATTTTAGGTCTTTACATTATTGCAATAATTAAAAAAAGTCAGGTTATTTTACTAAAATATTACATATTTTGAACCGTTTCTGATGACTAAATTTACTATATTGAAATAGTGTAAAAATATTTCACAATCTAATATTGCTTAATAGATAGAATATGGAGATAAAAAATGAAACAACAAGTGATATGACCAAAATAAATTTGGTAAAATTTGAATTCTTACCGGCTGTTACTTAAACAATGCCAATATTTTTGCATTTGTTGCATATGGTTCTCATAATTTAATGAAAATTGACAGGGATCTACCCCTAGAATAGTTATTGTAGGACTATCTATTACCTCAACTATAGGTGTGGTTAGTGATGATGCAAATGCTAGACTTGAAGTAATAAAAAGATTTATAGCAAAAAGAATATTTAAGCAAAAATGTTAGTAGACATAAGTAAAATTAAATTAAAATTGCTAATAATAATCGGATTATTTATTTAGAAGATAATATTGGCATTAAAAATGGTCATATTAAATCGGCATTGGGAGATATCAAATTTTATACTCTTGGCGCTTTTTATATGACCAGTCGGCGTATTTTTTTTAAATTGTACTGGACAATATTATTTTTTATGCGTAATATCTCGTCCTGATTCTATGGTGGCTATAGCTCAGTTGGTAGAGCCCTGGATTGTGATTCCAGTTGTCGTGGGTTCGAATCCCATTAGCCACCCCATTTATAGAATGCAAAGAACATCTAACGGCGAGTAGCGCAGCTTGGTAGCGCAACTGGTTTGGGACCAGTGGGTCGGAGGTTCGAATCCTCTCTCGCCGACCAATTTTAAATAAAAAAAGCCTGCTTTATCCTAGTGGGCTTTTTTATTGTCTTCTAAACAATTAATTCATCGCTAACAGCCATAATAAATAATTAAAACGATTGTTTACCTTTTTTCTATAAATTTCAACTATAACGATTATTTAGCTCTACCATTTCTTATTTTTACCTTAATTATCCTTCATAACAAAAATTGTGATCAAGGCAACAATTCTGGAACTAAAAATTAACAACCTGTATTTTTTTATTTATTTTTTGGTGATTATTATGTAGATTCAGATACATCTTTTGAATAAAAGAATCCAAAAAATATGAGGAAAATGTTTTTGGAATATCGTGATATTGCTGCTAAAACTTATGTTGAAGAACAAATTAAAGCAAATCCATCTGTTATTAAGAAGATAACGACAGAAAGAGGACTTGCCGAACACTTCAATGTTAGTCGTACAACAGTGAGAAAAGCATTAAATGATTTAATAATGGGAGGTTATTTATCTCAAAATGAAAAAAATTTAGAGTACAGTAAAGTCTTTGAGATAAATATGTTAAAAATGTCTTCATTTAGTGAAGAAGTCAAAAAAGATGATAATACTCAAATCAAAATAAAAGTCCTTACTAATAAAATTATAAAAATGCCAGCAGAGCTAAGAACATTTTTTTGTTCAAATGAACAATTAATTAGAATTATAAGGCAACGTTTATTGAGTACAATTCCTCTATCTTATGAAATCACCTATTTATCATCCGAAAAATTCCAACATTTAGACCAAGTAGATTTAAATAATGTTTCTCTCTATCAATTTTTGAAAGATCATTATCACCTTGTTCCAAGTCATGGTCGTGAAGAAATTATTTACCAGATAGCAACTGGGGATAAAGCAACGAATTTACAAGTGGTCGAAGGTACGCCGATTTATAAGGTATCAAGTTACAGTTTCGATGTTAATTTTCAGCCTTTTGAGCATACCGTTCAATATTTAGTAGGAAATAAATTTAGATATCATTTATCTGCTCACAATATTTTCAAGTACAAGGAAAACTAAATGAGTTTATTTGAAAAAATAGCTGCTCATTTAATGGAGCAAATTAACACCGGGCAATATGGAGTAGGATCAGAATTACCCCCAGAAGGGCAATTACAAAAAGATTATAATGTAAGTAGAACAACCATCCGAAAAGCTATTGATCTGTTAGTTGATAAAAATATGGTAGTTAGGAAAAAAGGTGTTGGTTTGTTTATTGCTCCAACACTTTCTACAAAAACCATTCTAAATATGACCGGAATTATTAAACCTCATATTTATTACAATTATAAGAAAATCATAAAAGAATCTTATCTAAGACAAGCTGGAAGTTACTATAGCCAATTACTAAAAATAAAACCATCTGAACTCATCTATTATATTAGTTTTTTAGAAGTTGCTAAAAACAATGTAGTTAAAGAAATTTTTTTATTACCTTTGAACCATTTTCCAGACTTTAAAATGTCGATAATAAAAATTTTATCAGCGCTTGAAATTACTAATTCTGGAAAGAAAAAAGTAGATAAATTAGTACAAAATTTACAATTAATTGTAGCCAATGCTGAATTAGCTAAACAATTACGATGCAACTTCAACGACCCATTATTTAAAATTTCTAATCACTATTTTGATATTAATAGCGAGCCGATTGCTATTGAGTATAAATTTGCTTGCAATACTAAATATGTAGTCGATTTTACCTAGGAGGTATACCAATGATTAAATTATTACGTGTTGATCACCGATTATTGCATGGTCAGATTGTTGTTTCATGGTTCGAAAATGTTGGCTCAAATACCATTTTAGTTGCTAATGATATCGTTGCAAATGATGAGTTACGTAAGTCAGCTATCCGTTTAGCTAAACCTGAACATGCAAAATTAGTAATGAAGTCAATAGATGATAGCATTGCAGCCATTAACTCAGGTATAACGGATAAATATCAAATGCTAATAGTTGTTGAGTCTGTTGCTGATGCTGAAAAATTAATACGAAACACACACGGTAAAATAACAAGCCTCAATTTAGGTGGAACTAAACCACGTGAAGGAACTAAAAATTATTCTAAAACAATCAATCTAACTGCTCTCGAGGTAGATTTATTAACGAGATTACAACAAGATAGTGTTGATGTTTACATTCAGCAAATCCCAAGTGAATCAAAGCAAAAATTTCAAAAATAGTTTAGAGGATACAAAAAATGAGTATCGAATTAACTGCATTTCTATTAGCTTTGGTTGCGATGTTAGCCAATAGTGAATACCTTTTAGGTTCATCAATGTTATCAAGACCATTAGTAACTTGTACCTTGGTTGGTTTAGTCATGGGAGACATCACACAAGGCATTATTATTGGAGCAACATTAGAATTAGCTTTTGTTGGATCGTTTTCTATTGGAGCCTCTATTCCCCCTGAAATTATCTCAGGGAGTATTTTAGGTACCGCCTTTGCAATAGGTGCAGGTAAAAGTACGGAAATAGCTTTAACGCTAGGTATTCCTATTGCTTCATTTGTTTTATTAGTTAAAAATTTATGCTTTCTTTTTATCCTTCCTTATTTTGTTCATAAAGCCGATCAATACGCATGTGAAGGTAATGGTAAAGGTATGGACCGAATGAATCTATTAGGTGGATTCTTTTCTGTTAATCTTCCAATTGGTTTAGTTGTAGGATTATCTTATCTATTTGGCAGCTCGGCGATCAATGACTTATTAGAAATGATTCCTAAATTTATTATAGATGGTTTAGGTATCGCAACGGGCTTATTACCTGCGTTTGGTTTTGCTATGTTAATGAAAATAATGATAAAAAAAACCAATGCAACGTTCTTTGTTCTTGGTTTTGCTTTGGCTGTTTATATGAAAGTGCCTGTTACTGGAGTGGCCATCTTCGGTGCGTGTATTGCTCTAATTTTGACAGGTTATTCCGCATTTAATGGAAAAAAAGACGTAACAGAAGATGGCAATCAAAGGTTAAATAATAATACTGGCAACACGTTAGGTGTACAGGAGATCAATTATGAAAATGAAGAATTCTAAATTAATAACTAAAAAAGAATTAACAAGCACGTTTTGGCGATCTTTTACTGCTGAATGGTCATGGAATTATGAACGACAAATGAACTTAGGTTATTCCTATTCTATGCGTCCTGCTTTAGAGAAAATTTACAGCAATAACAAAGAAGCATTAACGGATGCTTATCAACGGCATTTAGAATTCTACAATATTACACCATGGTTAATTACTTTTCCTTTAGGAATTTCTATTGCCATGGAAGAACAAAATGCGACAGATAGTAATTTTGATAAAAGCTCTATTAATGACGTCAAAATAGCGTTAATGGGACCATTAAGTGGTTTAGGTGATTCATTTTTCTGGGGAACACTACGTGTCATAGCGACCGGAATAGGTACTTCTTTAGCACTTGAAGGTAATATTTTAGGTCCTCTTTTATTTTTATTAATTTTCAATATTCCTGCAATGTTAACACGTTATTTTGGTTTATTAATCGGATATAACATTGGTGCATCGTTTATTGAAAAAGTTCAAAAGACTGGATTAATGGATAAATTATCCTATGGTGCATCAGTTTTGGGACTTTGTGTAGTTGGGGCTATGGTTGCCACCATGGTGATATTAAATATGCCATTAAAATTAGGTTCAGGAACTAATGCTTCATCTTTACAAGATATTTTTGATGGTGTTATACCGCAAATCTTACCTTTACTTTTTACACTATTTATCTTTGTGTTAGTCAAAAAAGGGATTAAAGCCCATTGGATTCTCTTATTAATTGCTGCTATTGGTATTTTGGGAGCTTGGAGTGGGTTATTAGGCTAGTAAGGAGAAAAAAATGAAAAGTATCGCAGATTATGTCGCATTAGAACCTGAATATTATCAAAATATTTTAGATAACTATCAAACATTATTTGGCAATACCATTGATTTAAGTAAAGTTAAACAACTTAACGCAATTGTTATATTTGCAACAGGTTCAAGTGCTAATGCCGCTTATGGTGCAAGGCCTTTTATGAGTAAATTATTAAAGGTGCCCGTCTATATTGAAGATCCATCAATGGCTGCTAACTATTTGTACTATAATGATCCAAATACCTTGTATTTTGCTATTTCACAAGGAGGAGAAAGTTATTCAACCATTTATTTGGTTGAACAGTTTGTTAATAATAATCAAACTATCTACACCCTTACTAGCAATCCGAAAAGTCCATTATATAAGGTAAGCAACCATGTGTTATCCATGGGTATGCCTATTGAAGAAATGCCTTATGTCAGTGTTGGTTATAGTGTGACTATTCTTGATTTAATGTTAATTACACTTGTTATTGGCACAAAAACAGAGCGTATAAACCAGAAACAGTTTGACGATTTGTTTGAACAAATGCGCAATATTACACAATCGCTTCCACAAATTATAAAACAATCAAAAATTTGGGTTAATAGATATCAAGATCTTTTTTATCATGCCCAAAGAGTCATTCTCATTGGTTATGGTGCAACTTATGGTGTAGCTAGGGAAGGCGAAACGAAATTTACAGAAACAGTGCGAAATACGGCTTTTGGTAAAGAGCTGGAAGAATATATGCATGGTCCATACCTAGGTCTACATACTGACGACTGTATTATTTTTATTGAACCACATGGGCGATTAGTACAAAGAGCGGAAACTTTAAAAGAATTTTTGAATCAATATGTTCCAAATGTTTTAACTATTTACTCTCAAAATACAAGTAGCTTAAAAACAATAGATTTTTGCCTAAATATTGAATGTGATGAATTGTTAACTTCATTATTTATGACAGTGCCCATTCACTTGTTAAGTTATCAGGTATCACAGTTAAAAGGTCATAATCTTGAGAAATCAACATACCCAGAATTTGACCAAATAACTAAATCTAAAATTAAGAGGATTATAAAATGAGAAAATTTGATGAACAAAAAGAACTAGACAGTATGAATGGCGCATTAGCTTTACGTCCAAAGATTAATGATTTTATTGATAATATCCACCAGCGTGGCTATAGCAATGTATGTTGGTTAGGTATTGGTGGCACTTATGCATCTTCCATGCAAGCGGTTATCCACATGAAAGAAAAATCAGCAATTGAGACTTTTGTTCAACATGCAGCTGAATATTTAGTAACTGGTAATAAGCGCATAACTAAAGATACGTTAATTATTATCTCATCAGTAACAGGTTCCACTCAAGAAGTGGTTGACGCAATCGATAAAATCCAAAAAGAAATAGGTGCAACTGTTTTGGCATTTTTGGATAAAGCGAATTCACCATTAGGTAAAATGGTTCATCATGTTATTTCTTATCCAATGAATGAACAATTAAAATTCTTTATGACTGCTGACCGTCTAATGTATTTAGCGGGTGAATTTCCGGATTATGATGATTTTTATGGACAAATGGATCATCATTTTGCAAAAAACATTGTTGCTGTTGCAAAAAAAGCAGATAAATTTGGACAAGAAGTTGCCGATAAACATCATAATGATACAATGCATTATTTTATAGGGTCGGGTAATCAATGGGGAGCAACTTACTCACATGCTATGTGTTATTGGGAAGAACAACACTGGTTACGCTCAAAGTCCATTAAATCAGCTGAGTTTTTCCATGGAACATTAGAAGTTATCGATCGTGATACTGCTGTTACTGTTTATGTTGGTGAAGATACTCAGCGCCCATTAAGTGAAAGAGTTGCAAAGTTCCTACCTCAGATTTGTGGTAATTATACCATTATTGATACTAAAGATTACGAATTGCCAGGTATCTCTGAAAAATATCGGGGTAATCTTTCCCCATTTGTTTTCCGAGCCATTAATAATCGTATTGACGCATATATTGAGCACTTAAATCGTCATCCAATGTCAATTCGTCGTTATTATCGTTGCTTAGATTACTAAAAGGAGTCGTGTATGATTGCAGTGTTAGTAAGTACTCACGGCATAACGGCTAATAGTTTAATTGAAACGACTGAAATGATATGTGGCAAACAAACTCTGTGTGAAGCCGTACCCTTTTCAATGGGTCAATCGTTAGATGATTTTCAACAGCAGATTGAACAAAAGCTAGAAAATTTAATACATGAAAGCTCAAACGTTTTATGTTTTGTTGATTTAAAAGGTGGAACACCATTTAATATTTTAGTCAATCTGATTGCTGAATATCCTAATATAGAAATCATTACTGGTGTAAATGTGCCGATGTTATTAACAACCTTTATGTTAAGAACTGATGAAGATAATTTAAGCGATTTATTACCAGAAATAATTGAAACATCTGTACAAGGCATAGAACACTATAACATGGCCTCAATAATTGATAATAAAAGCCAAAAAGAGGAATTTTAGACAATCTAATCAATCCAATTATAGTATTTAACAAGCTATTTTAATGAGGTAATTTTGTTTTTTAGGCAACAAATTTACCTTTTTTAAAGATAGAGCTGTTTTGGCAACAAATAAAGATTATTTTTTAAGTTTTTTTATTTTTTTCTATCTTATTTCTTTATTGCTCTTCTGTGGCTTTTATTATGTTCTTCGTTTAATCGTTTTGCTTTACGTTTATTCATTTGATAAGTTAGAATAAACGAAACAAATGTCATAATACTGACAAAACCTAAAACCCAATAAGATGATCAGTGTAAATTCAGAAACCTCATCTAATATTCCATTAAAGAAAGAAGGCAATATTTTATATGATAAATAAAGGGGAATAAGACATCCAACAAAACATACAACTTTTTTACTCTTTATGTACCTACATGGACTCAGAAATAATCCAATTAAGAAATACGTTAGGCACATATAAGCTGTTATAAATAAGTCAACTAGTAACCTTATCATTTCAATAAATAAAATTAATCAATATATTAACATAGTAAATAAAAATTTCTAGAAGTGGTATTTAGTTGCAGATGATGATTCGTTTTTCTACTGGTTATTGTGGTTATTTTATCTTTCAATATATAACACCATGTTATTAAAGCCCTGCCTACAAAAATAATTCTTATCTGACTTGTTTTATGAAGATATTTTGCTTTAATAGTGAAAATATCTTTTTATAACATCTACTTTTGGAAATAAAATATGAAAAATGTTGGTTTTGTCGGTTGGCGTGGAATGGTAGGTTCTGTTCTTATGCAACGTATGGTTGAAGAACACGATTTTGATTATATCAATCCTATTTTCTTTTCTACTTCTCAAGCAGGTCAAGCTGCTCCTAATTTTGGCGGTAAAACAGGCACATTACAAAGTGCAGATAATATTGATGCATTAAAAGCGTTAGATATTATTGTTACTTGCCAAGGTGGGGATTATACCTCCGAGATTTATTCAAAACTACGTGCAACGGGCTGGCAAGGTTATTGGATTGATGCAGCATCAACATTACGTATGGCTGATGATGCAATTATCGTGCTCGACCCAGTGAACAAAGCTAACATTGATGCTGCTTTAGATAAAGGTATTAAAACCTTTGTTGGTGGTAACTGTACTGTGAGCTTAATGTTAATGTCTCTCGGTGGTTTATTTGCTGAAAATCTTGTTGATTGGGTTTCGGTTTCAACTTATCAAGCGGCTTCAGGTGGTGGTGCGCGCCATATGCGTGAACTGCTTACTCAAATGGGCATGCTAAATGCTGAGGTTGCCAAAGAGTTACAAAATCCGCATTCTTCTATTTTAGATATTGAGAGAAAAGTGACCCAAAAAATGCGTGATGGTAGTTTGCCTACTGATAACTTTGGTGTGCCATTAGCGGGTAGTTTAATTCCTTGGATCGATAAGGCGCTTGATAATGGCCAAAGCAAAGAGGAATGGAAAGGACAAGCAGAAACCAATAAAATTTTAGGTACCAGTCAAGTTATTCCTGTAGATGGGCTGTGTATTCGAATTGGCGCATTGCGTTGTCATAGCCAAGCATTTACGATTAAATTGAAAAAAGATATCAGTGTGCCTGAAATTGAAAAACTGCTTGCTGCTCATAATGATTGGGTAAAAGTCGTGCCAAATGATCGTGATATTTCCATGCGAGAGCTGACACCAGCCGCAGTAACAGGTACCTTAACTACACCAGTTGGCCGATTACGTAAGCTTAATATGGGTAAAGATTATTTATCTGCCTTTACTGTTGGTGACCAATTATTATGGGGTGCGGCTGAACCATTACGAAGAATGTTACGCATTTTAGCCTAAATTAAACATAAAATGGCAAAGCCCGATTGGTCGGGCTTTATTATTTATAATAATCGATTACTGTTCTTTATCGTCCAACAATGTCATTAATAATGAGCCATTAAATAAAGCTTGCTGCACTAGTGCAAATGCTCCTATTGCCGATCTATCATTAAGTGATGAGCAAGTAATAGTCAGATTTTTTCGTAAATCTTCTAAGCTTTGAGCATTTAATGCACTATTGACTGCATTTAATAGTATTTCGGGCGACTTGGTGAGTTCACCGGCTAACACGATTCGTTGAGGATTGAAGATATTAACCATAATTGCAACTGCTCTGCCAAGGTTTTCACCCGCATCTTTGACGAGTTTTATTGCTAATTCATCTCCTTTGTTAGCATATTGGCAGATATGATTAATCTCACAGTGATCTGTTGTTAATCTTGATCTATAACCTTGCTCAATCATCTGCTTCGCTCGGCTTTCAATGGCTTTATTGACTACGCGGTTTTCTAGGCAACCGAAGTTACCACAATGGCAGCGTTCACCTAATGCATCGACTTGAATGTGTCCAACTTCGCAAGCGCTTTGATTATGATTTGTTAGTAGTTGTTGATTAACAATAACGCCAGAGCCTACACCTCGGTGTACACGGATTAAAATGGAATCATCAACATGTTGTGTTGACCCAAAATAACTTTCG
Source organism: Gilliamella sp. App4-10 (assembly GCF_001690495.1). Lineage (GTDB taxonomy): Bacteria > Pseudomonadota > Gammaproteobacteria > Enterobacterales > Orbaceae > Gilliamella > Gilliamella apicola_G. The sequence continues at coordinate 252,062 of NZ_LZGS01000035.1, read as the reverse complement.
GCTAATGCTAGGCTTTGAATATCATTTCCCAAAAAAATAGATACATTGAATTCCGTTTGTAGTACTTCTCCTAAAGCCCATTCTTTCACTTGGATGTGTGGTGTATATCGGACAATTCCATTAACAGAATCAATTAAGCCAGGGAGCACAACAGATATTGCAACTAACTGCTTTATTTTTTTTATATTTTCCTGTATGAATTCTTTAATTAAAGCGATTAAATATGTTTGTACTTGCTGTTCGGTAAAATGAGTAAGAGGATCTCTTTTGGATATTAGGCATTTAGACCCCAAGTCAAAAAGTTCAATAGTGACATGAAAGCGGCTTAATTGCACCGCAATAGCTTGATAATGCTCAAATTTAGCTTCAATGGAAACCGCAGGTCGCCCGCCCGTTGATTGCTGTGCATCAACTTCTTTGATCAGCTGATTTTTTAATAATTGCCGAGTAATTTTTGTAATACTGGCTGGTGCTAATTGACTCATTTCAGCCAGTTGTATACGGGAAATAGGAGCTTGCTGAACAATTAAACGGTAGATCATTGCATAATTAAGTTGTTTAATTAGCTCAGCATTTCCCACTAAATTCAGATAATTAAATAACATATTACATCTCAATATTTTTATTAACTATCTGCATTCTAAAGATGTATTTCTCCATTTACAATGGTTTTAGTGACAGTAAAATCACGATTAAAAATAACTAAGTTGGCGATTTTCCCTTCGCTAATACTACCAAGGTCTTTATCCACACCGATTGCTTTGGCTGGATAAAGTGTCGCCATTCTTAACGCCTCATCTAATGCAATACCTACATATTCAACAGCGTTTTTTACTGCTTCAATCATGGTTAATGCCGAACCACCAAGTGTACCGTTTTCGTCCACACAGCGACCATCTTTGTAATAAATGGTTTTACCTGCAAATACACCAGATTCTAAATTAGAGCCAGCAAGTAGCATTGCATCGGTAATTAAGATTAAATGATCTTGTTTAATTTTGTGACTATTGCGAATATTTGCCCAACTTACATGTTGACCGTCAGCAATAATACCTACATAAACTTCTGGTTCATCATAAATTGCACCAACTACACCTGGTTCGCGTCCAGAAATATAAGGCATGGCATTAAATAGATGTGTTCCTAAACGAATACCATCGTTAAATCCACGACGACAATCATCATAATGACCATTAGAATGACCAACTGATACATGAATCCCAGCATTAACCAGTTGCCTAATGTAATGACTTTCAACTTTTTCTGGTGCTAAAGTGATAATTTTAATGACATCAGCATTTTCACAAAGAAAATCAATCATTTTTTGTGAAGGTTGGCGAATAATATTCTCGTCATGAATGCCTTTCTTTTCTGGACTAATATAAGGGCCTTCAAGATGTAAACCCAGTGCTTGATTGGCATGCGTGGCTAAATATTCACGCATCACTGTAACTGCCTTTATCATAAACTCATCAGTAGATGTAATTAATGTAGGCAAATAGCTAGTACAACCAGAAATAAGATTTGTGGTTTGCATGGATTCTAACGTTTCAACACTTAATGCATCAAGCGTTTCATTAAACTGCACACCACCACAACCATTGACTTGGATATCAATAAAACCTGGTGCAACAATTGCACCTTGTAAATTTTCAATCTTGATATCCGCAGGTAATTCGCTTTGTTTACAGATTTTAGCAATTTTATCACCGTTGATAATGACAGCGTGATTTTCAAGAATTTCATAACCTGTATAAAAACGACAATTTGTTAATGCGTACATTGATTTATCCTTTATAAAATGGTTACTTTAAGATTATCAGCTTCCATTTGTTTAAAATATTTTAATGTTTTCACTTTAAGATCATCAGTACTTGGCTCATCACAAACAATGATTGATGCTGGATGCATTTGTAGTGCGGTCACCGTCCAAAGATGATTAACACTACCTTCAACACCAGCTTGTAATGCTAAGCTTTTGTTATGACCACAAACTAATAAAATGACTTCCTGAGCATCCATTAAAGTTGCAACACCAATAGTTAGTGCATGCTTTGGTACTTGGTTCGTATCGTTATCAAAAAAGCGAGAATTGGCAATGCGCGTATCTTCAGTTAATGTTTTGATACGGGTGCGAGAACAAAGCGAAGATCCCGGCTCATTAAATGCGATATGTCCATCTTGTCCAACCCCACCTACAAAAATATTGATTTTGCCATAAGCTTTGATCTTTGCTTCATATTGACGACATTCTTCATCAATATCTGGCGCATTACCATCTAATATATGGATATTGTTTTTATCAATATCAATATGGTTAAAGAAATTTTCGTACATAAATGTGTGATAGCTTTGAGGGTGATCTTCAGGAAGGCCTACATATTCATCCATATTAAAAGTCACGACATGTTTAAAGCTAACATGACCAGCTTTATAATGTTTGATTAATTGTTGATACATGACTAACGGCGAGCTTCCGGTTGGTAGACCGAGTAAAAATGGTCGATCTGCTGTTGGTTTAAATTGGTTAATTTGATTAACAATACGCTGTGCAACCCAAGCACCGACTTCTTGTGCATTGTCTAAAGGAATAAGTCTCATGAGATATCACCTCTTTTGATATAATTAAATAAATTCTTTTTTTTAAAAGTAAAATATGTTGGATTAATTGTACTATATTAAGACAATTAATCAAAAAATATAGTGATTTTTGTCACAAAAAAGTAATAATTAATTTGCGAAGTAAAATAATATAGAGTGAAATAAAGAAGTCTTACTTATCATCGTTTAAAAATGTAAAATTTTATGACATTTTTTATATGCCCTTAAAAATATATGAGGTTAACTTATGGGAATTTTAGCTTACTTGCAACGTATTGGGCGCTCACTGATGGTACCTGTCGCAGTACTACCTGCAGCTGCAATACTACTAGGTTTAGGGTACTGGATTGACCCTAATGGTTGGGGGCAAAATAGCATTGTCGCCGCTTTTTTAATTAAATCTGGCGGCGCAATTATTGATAATATGCCAATACTTTTTGCTATTGGTGTGGCTTATGGTATGTCTAAAGATAAAGACGGTGCAGCCGCACTAGCTGGTTTAGTCGGTTTTTTAGTGGTTACTACTTTACTTTCTCCTAGCTCGATTGCACTATTTAATGGTATTGATACAAAAGCTGATGACTGGTTAGAACAAGTTCCAGCTGCATACCAAAAAATAAATAACCAATTTATTGGTATTCTTGTCGGTATTATTGCAGCCGAACTTTATAATCGTTTTAGTCAGGTTGAATTACATAAAGCACTATCTTTCTTTAGTGGAAAAAGACTTGTCCCTATTATTGTCTCAATAGTTATGTTGTTAATATCGGCTGTTTTATATTTTATTTGGCCAACTATCTATGATGCACTTGTTTCGTTCGGTAAATATATTAAAGAATTGGGGTCTGTAGGGGCTGGTCTTTATGGATTTTTCAACCGTTTACTTATTCCTGTCGGTTTACACCATGCTTTAAACTCTGTGTTTTGGTTTGATGTTGCTGGTATCAATGATATTCCTAACTTCTTAGGTGGGCAAAAATCAATTGAAGCTGGATTAGCAACAGTAGGTATTACTGGTCGTTACCAAGCTGGATTTTTCCCTGTTATGATGTTTGGTTTACCTGGTGCGGCATTAGCGATGTACCATACCTCGAAAAAAGGTAATAAAGATAAAACGGCTTCAATCATGTTAGCTGCTTCATTTGCGGCATTCTTGACTGGTGTTACTGAACCGCTAGAATTTGCATTTATGTTTGTTGCACCAGTACTTTATTTATTACATGCCGTTTTAACAGGTATTTCTTTGTTTATTGCCGCTTCAATGCAATGGATATGTGGGTTTGGTTTCAGCGCAGGGTTAACCGATATGTTACTACAATCAAGCAATCCACTTGCAGTACATTGGTATATGCTTATACTTCAAGGTTTAGTTTTCTTTATTATTTACTATGCCACATTCCGCTTTGTAATTGTTAAATTTAATCTTAAAACACCGGGTCGTGAAGATGAGGTAGATTCAACACAAAGTGAAATGACAAAATCAGTACAAGGCAATATAGATACAACAAAACTTGCTGAACAATATTTAGCCGTTGTAGGTGGTAAAGAGAATCTAACCAACATTGACTCTTGTATTACACGTTTACGTTTAGGCGTTAATGATTCTGATCTTATTGATGAACAAGCGGCTAAAGCGCTAGGTGCAATGGCCGTGATTAAGTTAGGTAAGACTGGTGCACAAATTGTTGTCGGTACTCAGGCCGAAAAAATTGCCGATCAAATGAAGAAATTATTCTAGTTTAATAAAATAAAAACTAAATTAAATGAATTATAATCCACTTTATTTAAGCATAATAAAAATAGAGTGGATTATTTATTTGCTTTAATCTTACGGAAATTCCATTAGTCTATCTATCAACGCGAAAATGTATCTTTTATGAAAAATTGGTTATTTTGTTAAAAAACAAAAATAAAAAAATCAATGCTTTTTCTGAATGTTTTTTGTTTAGATATCAAATCTATTGTTGTAGTATGAGATTTTGTAATTCAATATAAAATTAAAATCGTAATATTACATCTTGAATGGTTAATAATTGAGTTAATAACTGATTATTGGTTAGTTTACTAGGGATATTACGAGGTAGCTGCATTAGGTTTCTTGATTTAAGTGAAGATTCACATACATATACATCATCAATATCATAAAGCTCAAGCATATTGAAAGTTGCAATATAATCGCGCATTAAAATTTGATCTGGTTGCTGATTAGGTAACAAATGAAATACGCCATCATCAACAAAAAAAACAGAAATATGGTTAATAGCTGAGGTGGCTAATGTGATATCAAGTGCTTCGCGACCTTTGGCCGTTCCATGAGGTGGTGAGCTAATCATAATTGCTACTTTTTTCATTTGAATCCTTAATCTTAAAACTGAATAGTGCGATCTGTAGTGGCAATTGATTCACTTAATTCGCCAAGGCCAGTTAATTGAAAATGATCTGCAAGATTTTTTTTGATAACACCGCGTCGCTGTGCTGCTGCAACACAAACAGTTAAACTTAAGGAGTATGTTTTTGCTAATTCCTGCCATGCAGACACTAAATCAAACTCATCGCTGGCAGGATCGGTATAGCGGTTACCATTATAAACTCCATCTGAATAAAAAAAGATATTTTTGATGGTATGAGGGGTACTAGATAATAAAACTTGTGCAAATTGATATGCACAATAAGCAGATTGGGTCCCATAAGCAGGACCCATCACAATAAGAGTGTAACTTAATGAACTAATCAAATTATTGAGCTGATTGTTCTAATTGTTTTTGAGATGGCTTAGATTCTTGATTTTTATCACCATCAATACCAAGCAATTCAACTTCAAATACTAATGTGGATGCTGGTTGGATCCCTGCTTTATCTTCTTGGCCAGGAAGACTTTGGTCACCGTAAGCTAAATCAGGTGGTACAACAAGTTTGATTTTACCACCCACGCCGATCAATTGAATTCCTTCAGTCCAACCTTTGATAACACCATTAAGAGGGAAGGTAGCTGGTTCGCCGCGATCATAAGAACTATCAAATTTACGTCCATCTGTTAATGTACCTGTATAGTGAACAATAACGGTATCTTCAGCTGTTGGATGACGGTCTGAACCTTCTTCAAGAATTTGATAAAGCAATCCAGATTTAGTTTTTTTAACACCATCTTGTTTAGCAAATTCTTCACGGAATTTGTCACCGGCAGCTGTATTTTCAGTTTTTTCTTTTTCAAAACGTGCTTTGCTTTCTTCTTGAATTCGTTTACCAAACGCATCTAAAATAGTTTTAACATCATCTTTCGAAAGTTGAGATGCATCTCGGAATGTTTCATTAAAACCACTAATTAAATATTCTTGGTCTGGTTTAATTTCATTTTGTTCTAAGTTTGTCTTCATGTATGTTGCAAACGAAGAACCTAATGCATACGCTTCTTTTTGTGCATCAGTTGAAATTGTTATTTGGGATGACTTTTTATCATCACAACCAGCTAATGCTAATACAATTGCGCTGCTGACTAAGGTCATTTTAATCAATGATTTCATTCTACTTCTCCAAGTTATAAACTATTTAGCTAATTATTTTAGCTATTATATATGATTTAACATGATAATATAGTGTTTACAAATCATTTATTTAATAAATTTATATTAATGTACTGATAATAAACTAGGATAAGCAATTTGCCGAAAATTAAATCATCCTTGAGTGAAAGCGGTATCCTCAGTTATAATGTAAAAAATTTATAGTAAATAATGTATAAGGATAGCTATTTTGACTACCGAACTTAATGCCCTTGATGTTGAAGAAATCATCAGTTTATTACCTCATCGTTATCCATTTTTAATGGTTGATCGAGTAATTAGTTACGAAAAAGGTAAAACATTAAAAGCGATAAAAAATGTCACTGTGAATGAGCCATTTTTCCAGGGACACTTTCCAAATAAACCTATTTTTCCTGGCGTTTTGATCTTAGAAGCAATGGCTCAAGCAACAGGAATACTCGCATTCAAAAGTATTGATGAGTTATCACCAGGTCAGCTCTATTATTTTGCTTCAATTGATAAAGCACGGTTTAAACGTCCTGTCGTACCAGGTGATCAACTTGTATTGGATGTTGAATATATTAAAGAGCGTCGTGGTATAGCACTATTCCATGGTGTTGCAACTGTTGATGGTAAGTTAGTTTGCGAAGCAGAAATGATGTGTGCTCGTAAATAATATTTGGTATTTTACATATTCCAAATTGTTTTAAGGAAACACTATGGCAACAGAAATACACCCAAGTTCAGTCATTGAAAAAGGTGCTAAAATCGGCGATAACGTCAAAATTGGTCCTTTTTGTTTTATTGGTGAAAATGTTGAAATTGGTGACGGAACATTTTTAAAATCACACGTTGTCATCAACGGTCACACCAAAATTGGTAAAGATAACCACATTTATCAATTTGTCTCAATTGGTGAAGTAAACCAAGATTTAAAATATCGTGGCGAACCGACGCGCACCGAAATTGGCGATCGCAATATGATTCGCGAAAGCGTCACTATTCACCGTGGTACAGTTCAAGGTGGCGAGTTAACTCGTATTGGTAGTGATAATTTATTGATGATTAACGCTCACGTTGCACACGATTGTCATATTGGTAATCACTGTATTTTAGCAAATAACGCTACTTTAGGAGGACATGTACAATTAGACGATTATGTCATTATTGGTGGCATGACAGCTGTTCATCAATTTTGTGTGATTGGCTCGCATGTTATGGTCGGTGGTTGTTCTGGCGTTGCGCAAGACGTTCCTCCTTATGTTATTGCCCAAGGCAATCATGCAACTCCTCATGGCGTAAATTATGAAGGCTTGAAGCGTAGAGGGTTTAGCAAAGAGACCTTACAAGCGATTCGCAATAGCTACAAAGTCCTTTATCGAAATGGCTTAACGTTGGATGAAGCTAAAGTTGAAATTGCAACCATTGCCGAACAATATCCTGAAACCCAACTATTTGTTGACTTTTTTGCCCGTTCAACGCGTGGCATTATCCGTTAATGACCAATAAACCATTAACCATTGCCTTAGTCGCTGGAGAAACCTCTGGCGATATTCTTGGTTCGGGATTGATTCGTGCGCTAAAAAATTATCATCCCAATATTGAATTTGTTGGTATTGCTGGTCCTAAAATGCAAGCCGAAGGCTGTCAAGCTTGGTATGAAATGGATGAATTGTCAGTTATGGGGATTGTTGAAGTATTGGGACGATTACGTCGTATTTTATCTATTCGCCGAGATATCAGCAAACGCCTCATTGAACTTAACCCCGATATATTTATCGGTATTGACGCGCCCGATTTCAATCTTTCCTTAGAGGGTAAATTAAAACAAGCCGGTATTAAAACGATTCATTATGTTAGCCCTTCCGTTTGGGCTTGGAAGCAAAAACGGGTTTTCAAAATAAAACGTAATACCAATCTCATTTTGGCTTTTTTACCATTCGAAAAAACCTTTTATGATAAATTTGATGTGCCTTGTCGCTTTATTGGTCATAAGATGGCTGATGATATTCCACTTAATCCAGATCAAACGACAATGCGTCAACAATTAGATGTGCCACTAAATTGCCGTTGTTTAGCTTTATTACCCGGTAGTCGACATGCAGAAGTGACATTATTATCGACTCCTTTTTTAGAAGCTGCGCAACTATTACGTCAACGTTATCCTGATTTACATATTGTTGTACCATTAGTGAATAAAAAAAGACGAAAAGAGTTTGAACAGATTAAAGCAGAAGTTGCACCACAACTTGACATACAATTATTAGACGGTCATGCCCGTGAAGCAATGATTGCTAGCGATGCGGCAATTTTAGCCTCTGGTACTGTGGCACTAGAATGTATGTTAGCCAAATGTCCTATGGTTGTAGGCTATAAAATGAAACCTTTCACCTTTTGGCTCGCTAAAAAATTAATTAAAACACCTTATGTCTCTTTACCTAACATTTTAGTTGGTAAAGCGCTGGTCCCAGAGTTATTACAGCAAGATTGCACACCTGAAAATATCGCTAATCACATTATTGCCTTGTTAGAGGGTGATAATACTGAGCTAAAACAAACATTTTTATCTTTGCATAAACAAATCCGTTGTAATGCCGATGAGCAAGCAGCTAAAGCAGTACTTGATGTATTAGGGGATGCACATTGTTGTTAGAATTTACCTATCCAGATGCCACATTAATTGCTGGTGTCGATGAAGTCGGGCGTGGTCCACTTTGTGGCGATGTTGTTACTGCTGCCGTCATTTTAGATCCAAACAAGCCAATTAAAGGCTTAACTGACTCTAAAAAATTGACTGAAAAAAAGCGAGAACAACTGTTTGACATAATCAAACAAGATGCTTTAGCGTGGAATATTGCCCGCGCTTCAGTGGATGAAATCGATAAATTAAATATATTACATGCCACTATGCTAGCAATGCAGCGTGCTGTAACTGGGTTATCTATTAAACCCAATTTTGTGTTAGTCGATGGAAACCGTTGTCCTAATTTTGGCGTTCAAACACAAGCCGTAGTGAAAGGCGACCTATTAGTTGCAGAAATCAGTGCAGCTTCAATTTTGGCTAAAGTTACTCGTGATCGTGAAATGGTTGAGCTTGATAAGTTGTATCCACAATATGGCCTGGCTAAGCATAAAGGTTATCCGACCAAAGCACATTTAGCGGCAATCGAACAACACGGTATTAATCATCTGTATCGTAAAAGCTTTGCACCTGTCAAGAAGTTAACGTTATTTTAATCCTACCATTGCTATCAACTTTATCAGCAATGGTGAATTAAACATAGCAACTGGTGAAATAACTGTTTCTTGATAAGGAGTATTATTATCATAACGTTCATTTAATTTTTGTTAAATGGCAGGTGATGAAAGATTAAAATCTTTGATAGTTCGTAAGTGTCAAATTTTCAATTTAAATGCCTTACCTTAAATTTTCCATATCAAAGAAAAATATAATCATTATACTAACTAAACTAGATATTATAAGGCGAACTGTTTTTAACAAAAATAATTCTCATGTAACTGTACTAGGATTTTTTTTGCTTATTTAATGTTCAATTTGTGTCCTAATTGTGAGGATCGCAAAATAATATCGCCATCTTAAGGGTTATATAACTAGCAATACTAATAAAAATAACTCCAAATAGCTACTTATAAAAGAATGATTTGTAAGTAGCTATCTAAGGCGGAAAAACTAATTTTGATGTGTAAAAATGGATGCAAATTTATTTTTGTACATCTCTTTGCTGGCTTTAGCAAATCGGATTGTTTTGAAAATACCCAACAAACTTGCTTGATGCATACGATAGAGCAGGCGATGAATAGTTAAAGCAAAAAATCCTTTAACATTCATTTCTCGTTTGCCTGCAATTTTAACCACACCTTGTGCTGTATCATGTAGAGAAATAATCGTTCCATTATCAGTATAATTAAACGATTTCAATGATTTATTATTCAACATGTTAACAATATTTTCATAACAAATTTTTGCCATCTGATGTGCAGCTTGCGCCGTAGCAGGAGCGGCTCGTCCGCTATCTTGCATTGCGTAAGCACAATCACCAATAACAAAAATACTATCATCGCGTGTTGTTTGCAGTGTCGGTTTAACTACAAGCTGATTAGAACGGCTTGATTCTAAACCAGCAATATCTTTTAAATAGTCAGGCGCTTTTACACCGGCAGTCCAGATCATAATATCGGCGTGAATGGTGTTTCCATCTTTGGGATAAAAGCCATCACTTTCCGCTTTAGTTATCATGGTTTTTGTTAACACATGAATGCCACGTTTTTGTAATGTTTCGGTAATACCTAATGCTGTTTTTTCAGGTAACGCAGGTAAAATACGATCAGTTGCTTCAATAACCGATACATCCAGCAAATCTGAACACATTTTATTTTGGCCACAAGCACCAAATGTTTCAACCATATGAGGTAATTCGGAAGCTAATTCAACACCAGTTGCGCCACCACCAACAATAGCGATACGAATTTTATCTTCAGTTGTTGCTTCATTTTTATCAATAATTGAACAAAAACTAGCAAATTTTGCAATAAGTGTTTCACGTAAACGAATAGCAGCATTTTGATCATCTAAAAAGATACAATGTTCTTTAACACCTGGTGTGCCAAAATCATTTGAAGTACTGCCTATTGCCACAACTAAAATATCATATGGAATTGAAATGGATTCGTTATTTAAATTATCAATAATAACTTGCTTTTCTTCACGATTAAGATTAGTAAACGTACCTTGAGCAAATTGGAAATTGTGTTGTTGTCCCTGTGCTGCATAATCAATTTTATCCGCTTGTTCATTCAAAACACCAGTGGCAACTTCATGTAATAAAGGTTTCCACAAATGATAACTGTTTTTATCAATCAGTGTAATTTTGGCTTGATTGCCTTTGCCTAGTTTATCACCAAGGTCTGTTGCAAGTTCTAATCCACCGGCACCACCACCAATAACAACTATTTTTTTCATATTTTTATACCTTATTATTTTATTTAGTAATATCATACTAAATAACTAGGTTTTTATCTATTTCTTTTGACTGATAACATTTATACATAAAAACTATTAAAGTGGTAGGTTATAATTATTAAAAGTTATCTAAATGAGGTATACAAAATTATTTACTGTATTTACTGAAATAGTAATTTATCATTGATATTATTTGGTTTTTAAATTAAATTGCCATTAATTGTGCAAACAAAGCACTTTTCGTATAATGCGGAGACAAAAATTTGCGTATGTTTATTAGACAAAGCATATAATAATTTTAATTCTCTATGTCTTATCTCTTTAATACCACTCTATATAAAATTTTATGAACAAAAAAATTTTTACTATTATTGCGTTAATCGTTATTTTAATATCAATGACGATCTTAATTCGCTCACACAATAGTCAACTTATCCTACAAGGTGAAGTCGATGCTCCAAATGTTAGTGTTGCGTCTAAAGCCAAAGGTCGAGTGCAAGTCATTCATGTCCATCGCGGAGATGATGTTAAACCTAATGATGTACTCATTACACTCGACAGTCCAGAGCTGTTAGCTCAAGTCAAAGCTGCTGAAGCTGCGCGAGACCAAGCAAAAGCTCAATTAGCTCTTTCGGATCATGGGACACGTGAAGAAAGCATTCGTTATTACGAAGCAATACTTGAGCAAGCCAAGGTAGCATATGATAATGCCGCCAAAGAATATGATCGTAACAAAGCTATTTCGGCCAAAGGTTATGTTTCGCAATCAATCTTAGATAATGCTTTAAAAACGCGTGATTCAGCCTTTCAACAGGTTCAATCAGCTCAAGCTAATTTAGATCAAGCTAAAAATGGTGATCGAATCGAACAACGTGAAATTTATGCAGCCAAATTAGAAGAAGCTCAAGAACAGCTTAAACAGCTACAAATACAATACGATGATTTACAAGTTAAAACACAAGTAGCTGGTGAAATAGGCTCTATTCCTGCTGAAGTAGGCGAATTATTTAATGCTAATAGCCCATTATTAACAGTGATTCAACTCCCTAAAGCTTACTTTGTGTTTAACCTGCGCGAAGATATTATGTCTAATATTCGTAAAGGCGATCATATTACGCTTGAAGTACCAGCTCTTAATCATAGAGAGATTAAAGCTGAAATTCGTTATATAGCACCAATGGGCGATTATGCAACGAAACGTGCAACACGAGCAACAGGAGATTTTGATTTGAAAACTTTTGAAGTAAGACTCTATCCCGTTGTACCGGTTGAAGGTTTACGTGCTGGTATGAGCACTTTATGGAAGTTGGACAAATAATGTTAGATTTCTGGCACCGTTTTATAAATGCATTTAATGATGAAATACCGCAAATTTTTAGGCGGTTTACGTTTCATTGGTTAATGTGGATTATGCCACTAATTATTTTTTTTCTAATTAGTAGCATCTTCTATCGAGGTGTACTATTTGATTTGCCAGTCGGCTACATTGATCACGATAAAAGTACGTTATCGCGTGAAATTATACGTAATCTTAATGCAGCAGCGCATGCAGATCTTATCAATTATGACAATCAAATTTTTGATGCTGAACGTGATCTGCAAAAAGCAAAAATTTATGCACTGCTTTATATTCCACCTAATTTTGAAGCAGATGTATTATCAGGTCACCAACCAACGCCAATGCTTTACTATAATGCTTTGTACTATAGTGCTGGTTTATATTCGATCATGGATTATTCAGGTTTAATAGCAACGATAAATACGCAATATCGAACCACTTTGGCTACAAGCATTGGCATGCCAGTTCCGCCATTGGCAAAAGTTAATTTTAATTATGATGGATTATTTAATGCTAGTGGTAATTCAATGTACTTCCAACAATTTTCGGCGGTAGTACATTTATTGCAGTTATTTGTTGTAACCACAACAATTCATATATTAGCGCAATTACCAAAGCGAACTCGACCTAACTATCCTTTTGTTTTAGGAAAATTAGCGCCTTATACAATTTGGTTTACCATGCTGCTTATTTTTGAAATTGCCATGCTCGTTTTATTTTCTAATGCGCGTGTATCAGGTTCACCTTTTGCTATGATGACGGTAGTATTTTTCTATGTTATTGCTGCACAAAGCATTGGTATTTTGCTATATACATTTACTAAAACCCCCATTGATGCCTATACTTATATAGGTGTGTTGGTTGGACTTGCATTAACTTATTCTGGTGTTGTTGTGCCTGAACTATCCATGCCATGGATTGCTAGGTTTATTTCATCATTAGAACCATTAACTTATGCACTTAATAAACTGTTCGATCTGTTTTTACGTCACTCTAGTTATTTTTCAGTGTTAAAAACTTGTAGTATTTTAATGATCTATCCAGTGATTATTACCGTATTAGTCAAAAAGCGCCTAGTAAGACGTTTACATTCACAGTAAGAGGGTAGATTTAGATGTTTAAAATATTTGGTTCTTCATTTATAAGAATATTCTTTTATCTATTAGGTCGACCAATGTGGTTATTACTGCTATTGTCTGTATCATTAATGAGTCTTGTTTATATCAATGGTACTATTACTAATTTACCGGTGGCAATTGTAGATCAAGATCATACCCCAACAAGCCGCGGTTTAATCCGATCATTAGAGATGAGCTCAAAAATTGATACGATTATCTACGAAAGCTCACTACAAGCTTATGATGATATTAATAATCACAAACTTTTTGCTGTGATCACTATTCCTAGAAATTTTGAAAAACGTCTAATAAGCGGTGATGAAGTTACCATTCCTGCATATGGTGATGCCTCAAGTCGTTTAGCCAATGGTTTAATACAAGTTGATATAAAAGGAATTTATCAGCAGATATTGACTGAATATAACACCAAAATAATGCGGAATAGTGGATTTTCAGATGAACAGATCAATATCATTTTATCGCCTATAAAAGGTCAAACAGAACCTCTTTATAATGCCGGTATCAGTTTTGCTGCTATTACCTTTCCTGGTTTGTTAGTCATGTTGTTACAACACTCTTTTTTAATTGCTTCAACCCGTACTAATATCACCCTAAATTCGCGTCCCCAAGGCAAACCTCCTAAAATTGTCGTGCTTGGCAGTTTATGTGGGCTATTACCTATTTGGTTATTTTTATCTATTGTGCTATTTGGTTTATGGCCTTGGATGCTTGGTTATCGGCAATTGGCGAGTATTCCTGAAATATTAGTTATGACATTCCCGCTATTACTTGGTGCACTGGGCTTGAGTAAATTACTGACAGAATGTTTACGTCGTACAGAGATGATATACCTTACATTAGCATTTTTAACCACGCCTGTGTTCTATCTTTCAGGAACTATTTGGCCTCTGAGTGCAATGCCACTATGGGTGAGATGCGTTTCTTATTCCCTACCTTCAACTTGGGCAACCAATATGATTGCTGGAGTCAATCAAATGGGACTGAGCTTATCAGATAATTGGCTGAACATATTTATGATACTTTTACTTGGCGTAATATATAGTACGCTTGGTATTTTTATATCAGCATTACGGGAAGGAAAAGTTAGAAAAGTATTTAGAATAATGAAAGCTTTTCGATATTTAAAAATGCGCAGTTAAATGATAAATATGGATAAAGTCTATAATTGGAAAAATAATCTTAACTTTATTAGGGGTATTTTTTATCACTAATATCGTGAACTTTTCCTGCATTCCTGTTATTATGGTTAACAGTTTTCATTATAAATAACATGTTGAATGTATAAGAAATTTTTTCCATGGATTATTAGTTTACGGTTAAAAACCCTGCCTTTATCTCTTTCTGCGGTATTAGTAGGAAATGCATTAGCTTATTGGCAACACCAATTTAATTTTTGGATACTTCTATTTTCGTTAATTACAGCGTCATTATTGCAAATTCTTTCTAATCTAGCCAATGACTACGGAGATGAAATTAAAGGCAGCGATCAAAACAATCTTACTGCTCATACTCGTGGTATACAATTGGGCTTAATTACACTTAAGCAGCTAAAAATAGCTCTATGGATTAATGCTTTTTTATGCATTTTATTTGGGCTAATTTTACTTATATTTTCTTGTAATAATATTTATGAATTATTTATTTTTATATTATTAGGTTTATTATCTATTGTTGCAGCAATAACCTATACAATAGGTAAAAAACCTTATGGATATAATGGATTTGGCGATCTATCAGTACTTATTTTCTTTGGTTTGATTGGGGTAATGGGCAGTTACTACTTACAAACCAAAGCACTCTATTTACCTATTATTTTACCCGCTTTAGGCTCTGGGTTATTATCTGTTGCTGTGCTTAACATCAATAATCTTCGTGATATAGAAATAGACCGGAAAAGTAATAAGCGCACATTAGTGGTAATGATTGGTAAAGGTATGGGGCGATATTATCATCTATTGCTATTGTTTGTAGCATTTTGTTCGCTAAGTTTATTTGCATACAATAAATTACACACAATTTGGAGCGGTTTGTTTATATTAACGTTACCGTTATTTATTAAGCATATTTATATGGTTTTTCAATTTAATACGCACAAAGAAGGGGTTCCTTTGTTATTACAGATGGTGAAACTTGCTTTATTAACTAATTTACTTTATTGTTTGGGAATTATTTTGAGTTAGTTCACGTTTTATTTAAATTTAATATCATTTTACTTAGAGTTAGCGTTATACTAGACAAACTTATATACCACAGCAAAAGGAGACTTGATGATGAAGTTTGATACTTCAATTCTTTGCGATTATTACCCAGAAGATGTTAACGTAGTTGAGCCGATATTTAGTAATTTTGGTGGAGTTGCATCATTTTCAGGTCAAGCTGTAACAGTTAAATGTTTTGAAGATAACGGGTTACTATACGAAATATTACAATCGAATGGTTCAGGTAAAATCCTTGTTATTGATGGTGGTGGTTCTGTTCGTCGTGCATTAATTGACGCAGAACTGATAGATATTGCCGTTCAAAATCAATGGGAAGGAATTGTTGTTTATGGCGCAGTTCGCCAAGTTGATTATTTGGCTGAAGCTGACATTGGTATTCAAGCACTGGCAGCTATACCAGTAGGAGCCGAAGATCAAGGCGTTGGTGATATCGATATTCGTGTTAATTTTGGTGGAGTGACCTTCTTTTCGGGTGATTTTATTTATGCTGATAACACCGGTATTATCTTATCGGAAATTGCCCTAGAACATGAAGATAAATAAAAACTGAACTATACCGCCGAGTTATATCGGCGGATATTATACTGAACCGACTACTTTTCTGAAACTTTTTAATAGAAATCATCCTATTTTTAAATCACACGATTACGAATATAACCACCGGTTACCGTTTTAATTAATCCCTCTAGTTCCATATCTAATAATTTGGTGGTTAATTCTGAAATTGACATATTTACTTGCTGAGCAATAATATCAACCGGAATAGGTTGATGATGAATCATAGCGAAAATTTCAGGATACAAAATAGAATGACTTTGTTCTTCTTTTCGCTGATTACGAGAGCTATTTACTACAGATAAATAACTGCAATAATGTTCTAAAATATCAGCCGGTTTAGAAACTAAATAAGCTCCTTGTTTAATTAAATAGTGAGTTCCACTGCAGTTTTCATTATTAATATCACCAGGTAAGGCAAATACATCGCGATTTTGCTCAAGTGCATATCGTGCTGTAATTAACGAGCCGCTTTTTTCTGATGCTTCAACCACAAAGGTGCCCAAACTTAACCCACTAATAATTCGGTTTCGGCGAGGAAAGTAAGCCGATCTAGCTTTTTCAAACGGCAAAAATTCGGACACAATTGCACCATTTTGTGCCAAAATATCATTGGCTAAGTTTAAATTTGATCTTGGTGCAATCTTTGCTAAACCACTGCCTAACACCGCAATTGTATGACCCGATGCCTCAAGTGCACCACGATGACAAATAGCGTCTAACCCTAGCGCCAAGCCACTGGTTATGGTTAAACCATTAATAGCCAATTCACCTGCAAAATATCGTCCCCATTGTGCTCCATATTCACTAAATTCACGGCTTCCAACCATAGCCAATTGAGGAGAATGTAATAACTGTCGATTACCTAAAACAAACAGTAACCATGGTGGAGAGCAAATTTGTTTGAGTAATAATGGGTAATCACTATCACAATAGGCAATAAGGTGTTTTTGTGAGCCGGGTGAATCTAACCATTCAAGTGTCGGTTCAAAATGAAGATATGAAGTTTCATAAAAACGCGCTAATTGAACATCCAATAAGCCCAGCTTATCTAACAGAAAAGGCACATTTTGTATTTTATCAGGTAAATCATTTGCAAAAAGTTGTCCAATTTTTTTAAAAATGGCTTGTTTGCCGTGTCCAAGCATTGAAATTCGCAATAAGAACTCATATTTACTCATCATAACCTTTTTGCACTCATTTTAAATAATTTAACTATCTTGAATTGATAAGATAAATACTAGCAATAGCCAACAAGGACTATTCATCAGTATGATAAATGTTTACAATGAGCAATTGCTTGAATAAACCCGATATTTGAGGAGTAGATCGAATAATTTATGGCTATTTTACCGGTATTACGTTTTCCTGATGAGCGGCTTCGCAAAGTTGCTAAACCTGTTACCCAGTTCACACCAGAGTTACAAACGATCATTGATAATATGATCGAAACCATGTACGACGAAAATGGAATCGGCCTTGCTGCAACTCAAGTGGATGTGCATGAGCAAATTATTGTGATTGATGTATCAGAAGATAAAAGTCAAGTTTATGTGATTATCAATCCAGAAATCATCAGTCAAGAAGGTGAGACCGGTATAGAAGAAGGCTGCCTATCAGTACCTGATTGTCGAGGTTTTGTACCAAGGGCTGAAAAAATCAAAATCAAAGCACTTGATCGTAATGGTAATCCTTATGAAATTGAAGCCGACGAATTACTGGCTATCTGTATTCAGCACGAAATGGATCACTTAAAAGGTAAACTCTTTGTTGATTATCTTTCACCATTAAAACGTCAACGAATCGAGCAAAAAATGAAAAAGCTTGCCCGCGAAGAGCAACGGAATAAATAAAATTAACCGCCAAAGGGTTGGCGGTTAACTGGTTTAAACTAAATTATTTAGCAACAATGACCATCGCAGGACGAATTAAACGACCATTTAAGGTATAACCTTTTTGAATCGTATTAACGATTTGGCCTGATTGATGTTCTGGTGATTCAACCATGCTTATCGCTTGGTGTACATCAGGATTTAATTGTGAATCTTCGGTATTAATCACTTCAATACCAAATTTTTTGACCGTATCTAAGAATGATTTTAATGTCAATTCTAACCCTTCAACAGTCGCTTTATGTTCTGGATTCGCTTTGTCTGTCGATTCTAAAGCGCGTTCTAGATTATCAATAACCGGTAATAATTCATTAGAGAATTTTTCTAGTGCAAATTTACGTGCTTTATCAACATCTTGCTCAACACGTTTACGAACATTATCAATTTCAGCCCGTGCACGAATCATGGCTTCGCTTTCATTTTTTTTCGCCAATTGTAAGGCTTGCTCAAGCTCTGCAATGCGAGCATCTTTTGCACTTAATTGCTCTTCAAGATTTGGCTGTGGCGCTGCTTCTTGTTCGATGGTGTCTTCTGCTGGTGTGTCAATGCTAGTTTCATTTTCTGACGTATTTTTATCTTGTTCTGTCATAAGGTACTCCAAATAATGTAGTCGAAAACTTAGTGAATAACGGTTATTATGGGGACAATTTTTATGATTACAAGCTTATCAGTACATTGATATGTAATTTTTTGACCTGTCACGAAAAAATACATAGCGTTTATGTAATAAATTACAAGGATATTTTATGCAAACACTATTTAAATGCATTGGTCTAATTGGACTTCCGCGTAAGTTAGAAGCAATTGAAACCCATCAAGTGCTTTATGATTGGCTTGTTAAACTTGGTATTCGTGTGTTAGTGGAAGATCGCTTGGCGGAGCACATTCAATTCCCCGTTAGCCATTACGCTTCGTTAGAAACAATTGGTCAGCAAGCTGACCTTGCCATTGTTGTGGGGGGGGATGGCAATATGTTACGTTCCGCGCGTTATTTATCACCATATAAAATCAAAGTGATCGGTGTTAATCGTGGCAATTTAGGTTTTCTAACCGACATATCACACGAACAAGTGATTGAACAATTAAGCCCTGTGATTGCTGGCGAATATGACGATGACCCTCGTTTTTTACTCGAAGTTTCTATTTATGATAAAGGCAATTTAATTAATTCAAGTTTTGCCGTGAACGAAATTGTTGTGACCCCCAATACGGTTGCCCACATGATTGACTATGATGTTTACATTAATGAACGCAATGCGTTTTCACAGCGAGCTGATGGGCTGATTATTGCAACACCGACAGGCTCTACCGCTTATTCACTATCGGCGGGTGGACCTATTTTAGCACCTCATTTAGACGCATTAATTATTACACCAATGTTTCCGCATTCATTAGCTGTCAGACCATTAGTCATCAAGGGCGATGTGCCTATTCATCTTAAATTCCCAACGACAGCACTTGATTTAAATATCGCTTGTGATAGCCAAATTATTTTACCGGTCAAACCAACACAAGATGTGATTATTCGCCGATCTTCGTATGAATTTAATTTGATTCATACCAAAGATTATGATTACTTTAATAATCTTTCAACCAAATTAGGTTGGTCACAAAAAATGTTTTAGTCTTTTTTTGTCAAAAACTTTCAGGAAACTATACGTTTTAGTATAAAATTTCATCTTAAATAATTAATGTCATGACAAAAACTGTGAATGATGAAAAGATAGCTGCAATGACATCATCTACCATAATGCCAAATCCACCGGGGACACGTTTATCAAACCAGCGAATTGGCCAAGGTTTTGCCATGTCAAACACTCTAAATGCCACGAAAGCTATGGCAATCCACATAACTGAAAGTTGCGGAATAAAAAATAGGGTGATCCACATGCCGACAAATTCATCCCAAACGATATGCCCTGAATCGTGCGTATGGGTATCATCCGATGTTTTTTGGCAAATAAAACAACCAAAAATAAAAGTCACTAAAATAAATATCCAGTATAAAGCTGGCTGTAAGCCATAAAACAAAAGCCATAACGGGATAGCCATTAATGAACCCATGGTTCCCGGCATAATCGGTGACATGCCGCTACCCAATCCTACTGCTAAAAAATGAATGGGATTGGTCAGTTTTAGGTATTTTTTAAAATTTTTGTTTCGCTCTTGTTTGGTCATGATTCAATATTCTTTTAGATAAAATTATGCCGACATTAAGTCGGCAAAAAGAAAGGCGCTTATGTTAACAAAACACCTTTGTATTAATTGTGATAATATTATTCGTCTTTGGTTAATGTTGCAACCATTACCGCTTTAATGGTATGTAGCCTGTTTTCGGCCTCGTCAAATACAATACTATGCTCAGATTCAAATACATCATGAGTTACTTCAAGCCCATTGGTTAAGCCATATTGTGCTGCCATTTGTTTACCCACTGTCGTATTCATATCATGAAAAGCTGGTAAACAGTGCATCAATTTGACATTTGGATTATTGGTAAGTTTAATAACATTTTCATTCAGTTGATAAGGTGTTAATAATTTAACTCGCTCATCCCAAACTTCCTTAGGCTCACCCATTGATACCCATACATCAGTATATAAAAAGTCGACGTCTTTAACGCCTAAAGTCACATCTTCAGTTAAGATAATGTTTGCTCTTGTCATTTTGGCAATATCTTGGCACTTTTGCACAAGTTCGGCTTCCGGCTGACAAGCCTTTGGTGCAACTAATCGAATCTCCATCCCCATTAACGCTGCACCTTCCATTAATGAATTTCCCATATTATTCCGAGCATCACCTAAATAGGCAAATTTAATACTGCTTAATGGTCGATCTCCTATATGCTCTTTCATTGTCATAAAATCGGCTAATATTTGGGTTGGATGTGCTTCGGTCGTTAAGCCATTCCAGACTGGCACACCTGCATATTTTGCTAACGTTTCAACAATTTCTTGACCATAACCACGATATTCAATTCCATCATACATTCGACCTAGCACGCGCGCGGTATCTGCAATCGATTCTTTATGCCCAATTTGGCTACCACTGGGGCCTAAATAAGTGACATTCGCACCTTGATCAAATGCACCAACCTCAAAAGCACAGCGTGTACGGGTGGAGTCTTTCTCAAAAATTAACGCGATATTTTTACCAATCAAATGTTGTTGTTCTCGCCCTTGTTGTTTGGCTTGTTTTAATTCTATGGCAAGATTAATTAGTTGATTGATTTCGGTAGGGGTAAAGTCGAGTAATCGTAAAAAATGGCGCTGATAAAAACCGTGCATGATATTGCTCCTAATAACCATAATTATTCAAAAGATTCTATTTGAATAATTATGCAAGTTCAAGTTAAACATTATAATAATCCCAATATTTTAGCTTACGTTGAGAAATGTCTAAAAAATTAGACTTGTTCATTAAGATAATTTTTATAATATTGCTTTTTTTGTACAAAAAAGTGTAATAAAATGACCAATTATTATATCTTTATAGATAAGTAAATTTGAATTTATATTCAAAAATAACGATCATTTATTCAAAAGGTCTTTTTTATCATGCAAACTTATGCCCTCCTTATGTTACAAGATGGTTCGCAATTTATCGGAAAATCAATTGGTGCTGATGGGCACTCTGTTGGGGAAGTAGTATTTAACACCTCAATGACTGGCTACCAAGAAATCCTTACCGATCCTTCTTACTGTGAACAATTGGTTACACTGACCTATCCTCATATTGGTAATGTCGGAACAAATGATAATGATGCTGAATCCTGCCAAATTTATGCAAAGGGATTGATTATTCGTGATTTGCCATTATTAGCCAGCAATTACCGAAGTGAACTCGATCTTTCCAGCTATTTAAAAAAGCATAATGTTATTGCCATCGCTGATATTGATACACGGCGCTTAACGCGTATTTTGCGTGAAAAAGGAGCACAGCATGGTGTTATTATAACGGTAACGGATAAAAAGACCTTACTTGAAAAAGCCGAAATAGCCAAACAACAGGCAATAAATTTTAAAGGATTAAGTGGGCTTGATTTAGCTAAAGAAGTGACGTGTTTGACAAGTTATATTTGGACTCAAGGCATATGGACAAGACAACAACAGCCTAATCCAATACCAGAAAAACAATTACCATACCATGTTGTTGCTTATGACTTTGGCGTAAAACGCAATATTTTGCGCATGTTAGTTGAGCGTGGTTGTAAATTAACAGTCGTACCAGCCAAAACGACAGCAGAACAAGTCCTTGCATTAAAGCCAGATGGAATATTTTTATCTAATGGCCCAGGTGATCCAGCCCCTTGCCGTTATGCAATTGAGGCCATTAAGCAGTTTTTAAATACTGACATTCCCATCTTTGGTATCTGCTTAGGTCATCAACTTTTAGCATTAGCATGTGGCGCTAAAACGATTAAAATGAAGTTTGGTCACCATGGCGGAAATCACCCCGTTAAAAATCTTGAAAATAATAAGGTTATGATCACCGCTCAAAATCATGGTTTTGCGGTAGATGAAACAAGTTTACCAGCTCATCTAAGAGCCACTCATAAATCACTATTTGATGGTTCACTGCAAGGTATTCATCACAATTACAAACCAGCTTTTAGTTTTCAAGGTCACCCAGAAGCCAGTCCCGGACCACATGATGCCGCACCTCTTTTTGATCACTTTATTGAGTTAATTAAAATTTATAAGCAGGAGCAATAATTATGGCTAAGCGAACAGATATCAACAGTATATTAATTATTGGCGCAGGCCCAATTGTTATTGGTCAAGCATGTGAATTTGATTATTCGGGAGCACAAGCCTGTAAGGCTCTACGTGAAGAAGGCTATCGCGTTATTTTAGTTAATTCCAACCCAGCCACTATCATGACGGATCCTGAAATGGCCGATGCCACTTATATCGAGCCAATTCATTGGACATGCGTTCGCAAGATTATTGAACAAGAAAGACCCGACGCCATTTTACCGACTATGGGCGGGCAAACAGCGCTAAATTGTGCATTAGAGCTTGAAAAGCAAGGCGTATTAAAAGAGTTTAATGTCGAAATGATTGGCGCAACAGCTGATGCTATAGATAAAGCCGAAGATCGCAAACGGTTTGATGAGGCGATGAAAAAAATCGGCCTTGATACCGCTCGTTCAGGCATTGCGCATTCGCTTAAAGAAGCTTATGCCGTTCTTGAGCAAGTTGGTTTTCCTTGCATTATTCGCCCGTCCTTTACCATGGGGGGAACGGGGGGCGGAATTGCATATAACACAGAAGAATTTGATGAAATTTGTACCCGAGGACTTGATCTTTCACCAACCAATGAACTGCTCATCGATGAATCATTGATAGGTTGGAAAGAGTACGAAATGGAAGTGGTGCGAGACAAAAATGATAACTGTATTATTGTTTGCTCAATTGAAAACTTTGATCCAATGGGCATTCACACCGGTGATTCAATTACTGTTGCGCCGGCACAAACCTTGACGGATAAAGAGTATCAAATCATGCGTAATGCATCAATTGCCGTACTGCGTGAAATTGGCGTTGAAACTGGTGGCTCCAATGTACAATTTTCCGTTGATCCAAACACTGGGCGATTAATTGTCATTGAGATGAATCCGAGAGTATCACGTTCATCAGCGTTAGCTTCTAAAGCTACCGGTTTTCCAATTGCTAAAATCGCTGCTAAATTGGCAGTTGGTTATACACTCGATGAATTATCGAATGATATTACAGGGGGTAAAACACCTGCCTCATTTGAACCATCAATTGATTATGTGGTCACTAAAATCCCACGCTTTAATTTTGAAAAGTTTGCTGGTTGTAATAATCGTTTAACCACGCAAATGAAATCGGTTGGTGAAGTCATGGCTATTGGGCGTACCTTCCAAGAGTCATTACAAAAAGCATTGCGAGGGCTTGAGGTTGGCGCTTCAGGTTTTGATCCTAAAATTGATGATTATACCGATGAAAAAAATATTACCAAAATTCGTTATGAACTCCAAGAAGCGGGCGCCGATCGTATTTGGTATATTGCCGATGCCTTTAGGGCTGGATTGAGTTTAGATGAGATCTTTACATTAACCAATATAGATCGTTGGTTTTTAGTGCAAATTGAAGAGTTGGTTAATTTTGAAAACAAGCTAAAGAAGCAGTCACTTGCACAGCTCAATCCAGAAACATTATGGCAATTAAAACGTAAAGGTTTTTCAGATTTACGCATTGCTAAACTACTTAATACCACCGAGCAATCGGTTCGCGATTTACGTCATCAATATCAAATTCACCCTGTTTATAAACGTGTTGATACCTGTGCGGCTGAATTTGCAACCGATACCGCTTACCTTTATTCAACCTATGAGCAAGAGTGTGAAGCCAATCCTCAATTTCGCCGTAAAAAAATTATGATCCTAGGTGGTGGTCCTAATCGAATTGGTCAAGGTATCGAGTTCGATTATTGCTGTGTGCATGCAGCATTAGCTCTGCGTGAGGATGGTTATGAAACCATTATGGTTAACTGTAATCCAGAAACCGTGTCAACCGATTATGATACTTCTGATCGCCTCTATTTTGAGCCAGTTACGCTTGAAGATGTGCTTGAGATTGCGCATGTTGAAAAGCCAAATGGTGTTATCGTGCAATATGGTGGGCAAACACCACTAAAGCTCGCCCGTGCACTTGAAGCCGCAGGTCTACCTATTATTGGTACCTCACCTGACGCTATCGATAAAGCCGAAGATCGTAAACGCTTTCAAGAAGTTGTCGATAAACTGAAATTAAAACAACCTGTCAACGCAACAGTGACTGATATTAATGAGGCAGTCATCAAAGCAGAAAAAATAGGTTATCCATTGGTGGTTAGACCATCTTATGTATTAGGAGGTCGCGCAATGGAAATTGTTTATAATGAACAAGATTTACGCCGTTATTTTAAAACAGCGGTAAGCGAATCAAATAATGCGCCTGTCTTACTCGATCACTTTTTAGATGATGCCATTGAAGTTGATATTGATGTGATTGCTGATGGCGAACTAATTGTGATTGGTGGCATTATGGAACATATTGAACAAGCAGGCATTCACTCTGGCGATTCCGCTTGCTCACTGCCAACTCACACCTTAAGTGCAGAGATTTTAGATAAACTAAGGCAGCAGGCCAAACAATTGGCACTTGAACTTAATGTAAAAGGCTTAATGAATGGACAATTTGCCATCAAAGATAACCAAATTTATCTGATTGAAATTAATCCTCGTGCAGCACGCACCGTACCGTTTGTCTCAAAAGCAACAGGTTTACCACTGGCTAAAATTGCCGCTCGCGTCATGACAGGGCAATCACTTGCCAAGCAAAATGTGACTAAAGAGGTGATTCCATCTTATTATTCGGTAAAAGAAGTGGTATTACCGTTTAATAAATTCAGTGGCGTTGATCCAATCTTAGGTCCAGAAATGCGCTCAACGGGGGAAGTGATGGGAATCGGTAAAACCTTTGCTGAAGCCTTTGCTAAAGCGCAACTTGGTAGCCTATCGAATATGAAAAAATCAGGAAAAGCATTATTATCGGTTCGTGATAAGGATAAAACAAGGCTGTTAGAAGTCGCTAAGCGATTAATTGCCCATGGATTTAGTATTGACGCAACTATCGGCACGGCAAAAGTGTTACAACAAGCAGATATACCATGCCAAATTGTAAAAAAAGAAAACGAAGGGCGACCGAATATCCATGATCACATAAAAAATGGCGAGTACAGCTATATTCTTAATACTACTTCTGGACGCGCAGCCATTGAAGCGTCAAAAATATTGCGTCGAAGTGCTATTCAATATAAGGTACATTACGATACCACCATGAATGCAGCCTATGCCACAACGGCGGCACTTAATTACGATCCGGCACAAACTGTAACGCCATTACAGCAGCTTTATTGATAAACAAAAAAGATGAAGACGGGCAATGCTCGTCTTAAAAAACCCCTGCCATGATATAATAACTTTGCAATCACTCAATTGCTCGTAATAGACAATAAAATGCTCGTTTTTAATATAAAATAATGTTAATTTATTTGCTATATTTCAATTAATTTAATCAGTTATCATCATGGATATGATTCATTCTTCTGATCTAAAAACGATCATGCATTCCAAGCGAGCCAATATTTATTATTTAGAGCATTGTCGTGTTTTGGTTAATGGTGGACGAGTTGAGTATGTGACTGAGCAAGGCCAACAGTCGTTATATTGGAATATCCCAATAGCAAATACCACCTGTATTTTATTAGGTACGGGTACATCATTGACTCAAGCGGCAGTGCGAGAGCTTTCACGAGCAGGTGTTATGATTGGCTTTTGTGGCGGAGGCGGAACGCCCCTTTTTTCATCAACCGAATCTGAATTCGCTTGTCAATTTTTTTCGCCACAAAGTGAATATCGCCCGACAGAATATCTACAAAGTTGGTGTCAATTTTGGTTTGATGACAAACGTCGATTACAAGCCGCTAAATTATTACAACAAACACGGCTTAATATTATTAGTGAATGTTGGCCGCAATTTGATTGGGATGTTGATACAACGCAGTTAGCGCATATTCTTACTGATGCAACACAACAATTTACCGATGTTGATAATAGCCAAGCACTTTTAGCCGCAGAAGGGCGAATTAGCAAACGTCTTTATGGCATGGCAAATCAATTAACCTTACAAGATGACAAATTTAAACGAGAACAAGGCACACGAGGCAAAAGTCATGATCCCGCTAATCAATTTTTAGATCATGGTAACTATTTAGCCTATGGCCTTGGCGCAACGGCTTGTTGGGTATTAGGTCTACCTCATGGGATGGCTATTTTACACGGAAAAACTCGCCGAGGTGGCTTAGTGTTTGATGCGGCAGATATTATTAAAGATGGCATTGTGTTACCTCAAGCCTTTTTATCAGCTAAACAAGGCGATAGTGAAAAAGAATTTCGTATGGCATGTATTGCGCAATTTGCTCAATTAGGTGCACTTGATAGGATTATTGATACTTTAAAACAGATAGCAGATCAAATATGAATATTTTACTTGTTAGCCAATGCAAAAAGAATGCATTAACTGAAACGCGTCGCATTATTGATCAGTTCGCAGAACGTTGTGGTGAACGAACATGGCAAAGCCCAATGACCGAAGCAGGGCTACAAACGCTTTATAAATTATTACGCAAAACTGCACGAAAAAATACTGCTGTTGCATGTTATTGGACACATGGTAAAAATTTAACTGATCTTTTGTGGATTGTGGGCGATAGCAGTCAGTTTAATCAAGAGGGACGAGTCCCAACTAATCGTACTAAACGTAATATTTTACGCAGTGATAGCGAAAATTGTTGGCAATATGCAACCGCCATTCAATTAATCACAACTATGGCAGCTCTACTTCATGATTTAGGCAAAGCAACGGTTGGTTTTCAATCTAAATTACGAGCAGAAACGGCTGTGGCGGCTGATCCTTATCGACATGAATGGATTTCGTTGCAATTATTTTTATTAATGATTCAAGACTGCACCACGAACGAAGCCTTATTTGATCGATTAGCGCATTTTGATCAATATCGACAACAGAATCCTAATTGGTACCAGCAACTAACCAAAGTCGACAAAAATGATCTCACGCAGTTACCGTTATTGGCACAATGGATTGCGTGGCTCATTGTGTCGCATCATCGAATGCCGTTTTTAACGACTTCATTAGATGGTGATAAAAAAAAGAAACAAGAAAAAGATTCATATCTCTCAGGCTTAAAAATAACTACCTTTTATAAAATATTGAATGCAGTTGATGGGTGGGTTAAAAATAGTCATAGTCAACACACTTCACCCAACGATTTTTGGCAGCTTAAAAGCGATATTACCTTAAGCCAGCTTTGGCTGAAAAAACTAAGCCGTTATGCAACCAAAGCCTTAAATCATGTTCCTTTAATGCAATTGTCTAATATTGACGAGTTTTTATTGCATATTTCGCGTTTAAGCTTAATGGTGGCTGATCATAACTACTCAAGTTTATCTTTATCAAATGACGAAGCAAAAAAAAATAGGGCAATACTGATTGCTAACACAAATTACCAAAAAGAAGCCAAACAGTGTTTAGATGATCATTTAATTGGGGTTGCCAATTTAGCTGCCCGCTTTGCTCGTTTATTACCTAAAATAACCACGGAATTACCCGCAATTAATCAACATAAACCCTTTACCAAACGAACAACTATAAAACGATTCCAATGGCAAAATCATGCTTTTGATTTAGCAAAAAGTTATCAACAACAAACTGATGAATGTGGCTTTTTTGGTGTTAACATGGCATCGACTGGCTGTGGTAAAACCTTAGCCAATGGGCGGATTATGTATGCGCTTTCAAATCCAAAACGGGGCGTGCGTTTTACCATTGCATTGGGATTACGTGTTTTAACGTTGCAAACAGGTAAAGCATTAAGAGAAAGATTACACTTAAGTGATGAACATCTGGCGATTTTAGTGGGTGGGCGAGCCACAAAAACCTTGTTTGAACTGAGTAATGAAGACATTGAACAAAACGATTCAGAAAACCAAGGTAGTGAATCTATCGAATCGTTACTTGATGAATATATTGATGTAGCCGAAAGTGGTATTGCGGATTGTGAATTAGGTACCATTATCGAAAACAGTAAAGCACGGCAATTACTCTATGCGCCCATTGTGACATGCACTATTGACCATATTATCCAAGCGAGCGAATGTACCCGAGGCGGTAAATATATTGCACCAACGTTAAGATTGTTAACCTCAGATCTGATTTTAGATGAACCTGATGATTTTGATCAACACGATTTGCCAGCGCTAGCGCGTTTAGTGCATTTAGCCGGATTGTTTGGGAGCAAAGTACTGCTGTCATCGGCGACTTTAACACCAGATTTAATTGCCGGATTATTTGACGCTTACCAAGCAGGACGAAAAATTTGGAATCAAAATAACCAATATGCCGATAATACCATTGTATGTGGTTGGTTTGATGAATATGAACAGTCGATATCACAAATTGCTGATACCAAAACGTTTAACGATCACCATCAACAATTTGTAGCAATGCGCATTCATCAATTAGCACAAAGCGCAGTTCGTCGCCAAGGGCATATCTTAGATCTACTAAATTACCAAGAAAATAAAACAGAAAACCAAAACCCCAATTATGATGTGCTGGCTAAACAATTATTAGATCAAGCTTATCAATTTCACCAAGATCATCATCAAATTGATAAAAAATCACAAAAAAAGGTAAGTATCGGTTTAATGCGTTTTGCCCATACAGAAGATGTTATTTCACTTACAGAACAAATTTATGCACAAACGAAGTTACCTAATGATACCGCTTTTCATATCGTGGTTTATCATGCTCGGCAACTGCTGTTATTACGTAGCCAATTAGAGGAAAAACTTGATAGAATTTTAAATCGCAGTGATGAACAGGCACTATTTAGCCAACCCGAAATTCTCCAAGCGATAAAAAGTAGCAAGAAAGAAAACCATATCTTTATTGTAATAGGTACGCCAGTCACCGAAGTTGGGCGCGATCACGATTATGATTGGGCAATTGTAGAACCATCATCCATGCGATCTATTATTCAGTTAGTTGGACGAGTATGGCGTCACCGGCCACAAAAAATTGCACAAAAGGCCAATGTGGCCATATTAGGCTCGAATTTAAAAGCAATTGAATCTAAGTATCGTACGGATAAAGCCTGTTTTACTAAACCAGGGTTTGAAGAAGAGTCATTATTCTTGCTGAAAACCCATAAAACCAATGAACTAATCCCAACTCATCAGTTAATAAATATTGACGCTATTCCACGTATTAAGTCCTGCCCTGAAGATGGGCTGACTCTCGCCGAATTAGAACATAAGGTCATGGCAGATCTTTTTGCAATTAATGCCCGTAAAAGTAATTATGTGACCAGCTATTGGCAACAAGGCTTAGCTCATCACCATTGTGTGCATTTACAGGCGATTTCGCCATTTAGAGGGAATGATAAGACACAAGATGAATATATTTGCCAACTTGACGATGATGGGGATTATCAATTTAGCTATGCAGATATCGCATGGCAAACACCGGATGAATGCTGCGAAGATACACAAAATAGTATAATTGAATATAAGAACTGGTCATTTGCTAATCCTAACATCCAACCTTGGCTAATTAATAATGTCGAGCAAGCCATAGCAAAAATAACCGAATATTTCTCAAATAAAACGCCATATCGATTAGCGAATGAATTTTGTAGCGTAAGCTTATATCGTAATTGCAGTTGGTATTTTCATCCTTGCTTTGGATTTTATGAAAAGAAAGGATAAAAGAAACTTGTTTTTATACTGAAACACATAGTTACCTTAAACTTTTTGACAAAATATCGTCAGGTGAATAATGATTGCTAGTAAAAAAGAATTAATTCTTTTATACTCAGGGCAGACAGCCGTATAGGTTGCTGAGAAATTTTAAGTATTTTCTTTTCTTTAAAGAGAATTTTACCGCTGAATAAGCGGTTTATAAAAAAAATTAAGTCCCACTTTCTAAATTAGTTAATTTTTGGGGTTAATATTAATTAATATTCTTCCTTTTAAGTATTATAATTTTCTTTTTTTGTTTCTTTTGTTATTTATTTTTTTTGATCATTTTTTGTTTGATATTTGGCCGGATTTATTTTATTCTAATTTTATTAATTTAAGATAAATATAAGATAAATATAAGGAGGGAAAATGGATAACATATCTTGGCAAGATATAAGAAAAGTAATTTTAGACTTTCTGCAACAACGGCTTGCCAATAATAGTAATTATAAAAGTGAAACGGCGAAGCTAGAAAAAGCAAAAGAAGCTGGCGATCAGGTTGCAGTAAATGAAGCTCAGCAAAAGTTAGCTGAACTCGCTAAACGGTTTGATTTTGAAACGTGGATGGAAGATGCTGCTATTCGTCGTATTTCATGGCTTATTATCGCAACGCACTTGTCAAAAGGGATTCATCCTAGCTCTAAAGCCTGTAATGCCAATTACAATACGCAGATAAAGCCTAATAATCTGAATAATTTTGTATCGTCTTCTACAGTAAATACCTTACCTTTTGATGCCAGTGGTGCTGCGGCTTTAGACATATTTGGGGTGCTAAACCAAACTGTTAAAAATGATATAACAATTTTACAGCTTATTATTAATAATCATCCTGCTGTTCAAGACGCTTTATCTGATGATAAAAATAAGTCGGTTCTTTATTTAGAAAATTTTAATCAGTTACTTAAAGATAATTGGAGTGATGCACAGGCTTCGGAACTTAACAAGCAATTTTTCTGGCCGAATAGTGAAGAAACTTATTTGTCACAGCATGAAAATAATTACCGCTTACTGATTCCACTGCACCCTAGTGCTTTGTGCCATTTAGTTTACCAAAAGGTACAAACACGATTTTCAGAAGAAAATAAAAATGCACGAGAATTGCGCAGAAAAAAGGATGTTGAGCATCAACCTTATTTTTCTTTCCATGATTTAGCCGTAGTTAAAATAGGAGGCAGTAATGCTCAGAATGCAAGTCAACTTATTGGTAGTCAAATGGGGCGTAACTTTTTATTACCTTCAATGCCTCCCAAATTGACTAAAACTGCTTTTCCTTCAATTTCAAACTTTAAAGAATCTATTTTTGCTAAGTCTCTTCAATATTATTGCCGATATGGGTTTAAATTATTGTTTAATGCGGTTGAATTCCCAAAAAATACTTTTTCAGTAAGAAATAATAGAAAAGAGGCATTTTTTATTATTTTAACATTAGTTCTTAAGTTTGCTCGCCATATTCAAATTACTCTGCCAGCCGGTTGGAGTTGTGATTATTCACTCAATTTTAAGCAAAAACTTTGGTTAGACCCTAAACGCGCTGATTTAGAGGGCGAAGAAGATTTTAAAAGTCAGTATGAACAAGGCGAATGGCTACTTGATTTAGTAGATCAATTTGCTTTTTGGATTCAAACAATTTTAAAAAATAAGTTTGATAATATTCAAAAACAATTTTCAGATTCTGAATACAGAGAGTGGCGCCGAGAATTTAGTGCTGCGGTGAAAGCAAGTCAACGTAAACGGGAGGGAATCTTTTAATGGCATTGCCTGATTATTATTTATTTTTTGATCATGTCAAAATTCATAATGCTAATGCAATTTCTAGCCCATTAACGTATGGCTTTCCAGCTATTTCGGGGTTTTTGGGTGCTATTCATGCTTTAAGTCGTAAAATTGAATCAGAAAATCCTATTTACTTAGATGGCGTGTTAATCGCTTGCCATGAATGCGATGTACAAGTCTATAGACCCAACGATTATACAGATTATACTTTTCGTTTAACGCGCAATCCGTTGGCCAAAAACGGTAGTACCCGTTCAATTATCGAAGAAGGCAGGGTACATCTTGATATTTCATTATTAATCGAAGTGAGAATAGAAGATTTAGAAACATTATATGACGCCGAGCAACAGAAAGCATTTATCCAACAGATAAAACAAAAACTTTATCAGCAACGTATAGCTGGTGGTCATGTGGTATCTATTGAGGATGTCAAGTTAATTTCTTCTGATAAATCAGATACTGATTTAGCTAATTTATTATTACCAGCTTTTGTTTTGGTGGAAGCACCACAAGATTTACAAGATATCACTGCTGAATTACAGCAACAAGATCCTAATGCTACAGCGCTTGATGCCTTGGTTGAAACTGCAATGTTACATCATTATCCTCAAGAAAAAGATCACTGGCAAACTACATCAGTTAAACAAGGGCGCGGTTGGCTTGTTCCTTTACATTTGGGTTATCAAGCTATTTCACCGTTATTTTCAGCGGGTAAGGTTAAACATGCGCGCAGTAATGAGCATGCCACGCAATTTGTGGAGTGTATTTATGGGCTCGGTAAATGGGTCTTTCCTTTACGCTTGAAAGAGAATTTATCACAGGCTTTTTGGCGTTATAAATGCAGTGAATTGCAATCTAATGATGCAGAAATTTATATTATCAATCAAGAAACCAATTAAGTAAATTTAGAAAATTGTGGAATAAGGAATATATTATGAGTAAAGATAAAATCACCACCGCCAGCGTACTTGCTTTTGAACGTAGTTTCGATATTTCAGATGCGATTTTTGCACAGCAAGATAATGCAGATGACAATAAATTATCTCCTGTTATAGTCACTGAAAAATCAGTCCGAGGCACTATTTCAAATCGTCTTAAAAATGCAGTTGCAAACGATCCAACCAAATTAGATGCTGAAATACAAAAGCCAAATTTACAAACAGTTGATGTCGCTGCGTTAGATGCCGATAAAGATACATTGGTCGTGACATGGAGCTGTAAAGTTTTGCCATTTTTAGGTAAACCTTCCGTGTGTAATGATATCGAATATCAAAAAGAACTAGAAAAAACAACGCAGGATTATATTCAAACGCAAGGAATGCTTAACTTGGCTAAGCGTTATGCTATTAATATCTTAAATGGTCGTTGGTTATGGCGTAATCGTATGGCGGCAGAGCAAATTAGTATTTCGATTATTCGTAAAGATGCTGAAAAACCAATCATCCAAGTCAGTGATGTTAAACAATACCAGCTTAATGCATTTGATTATGATGATAAATCGGTGAATAATCTTGCCAAACTGATTGAAGCAGGATTATCCGGTAAAGAGTTTGTAATTTTTAACGTTGAAGCCAAACTGAAAATGGGCTTAGGTCAAGAAGTTTACCCGTCACAAGAATTAATCCTAGATACTGGCAAAACTAAAAGTAAAGTATTGTATGAGAAGAACAAACAAGCTGCTATGCATTCACAAAAAGTCAGTAATGCTATCCGAACCATCGATACTTGGTATGACGATAATGCACAATTTCCAATAGCGATAGAACCGTATGGCTCGGTCACTTCAATGGGGCATGCTTTCCGCCAACCAAAACAAAAATTAGATTTTTATACCTTATTTGATAATTGGGTTTTAAAAGGTGAAAAACCATCGCTTGATCAGCAACATTATGTAATTGCGGTATTAATTCGTGGTGGTGTCTTTGGTGCCAGCGGTAAGGAGTAAATAAGATGCACTCACATTATTTAGAGTTGCGAGCGATTTCGCAAATTGAGATAACCGAAGTGGATGTGATGAATCAAGTGATGCAATCATTACATCAAATTTTGGTCAATTACCAAGGCAATATCGCAATTAGCTTTCCTTGTTACCATGTGCACCGAACTTTAGGTGGAGTGATTCGATTATTGGGTACTGAGCAGGAATTGCAAAATCTCCAAGCAGATATACAGCAAAAATCATCAATTAGTGATTATGCTTTACTGATGCCTATCACTACAGTGCCGACGACGATAAAAGGCCACCTACGTTTTATCCGTGTTAATCCAAAGGGTCAGAGTGCGTTAAGGCGTGCAGAAAAACGATTAACAGCACAAGGTAAATGGACGCCTGAAGTGAAAAATAAAATGATTGAAAAGTGGGGAAGCGTTCATTTGCAATACCCACACCTTCATTTGAATAGTAAAAGTACAGGGCAAAAATTTATTTTGTGGTTAAAGCAAGAAAAATGCCCAGAGCCAGTACAAGGCACATTTAATAGCTATGGACTAAGTCAAACCGCAACGGTTCCTGATTTTTAAATTTCAAACCCTTTTTTCGATGATAATTTTAACATATTGATTATTATTGATATTAAAATAGACTCAAAAAAAGGGTAAAAATTGGCTAAAGTGCAATATGCTCTTTTACAATAAGGCACTATTGAGATAAAATTCTACTTCAATGCCGTATAGGCAGTTTAGAAATTGTCATCAAAATCAAATTTCCCACCAATCTGCTTCAATGCCGTATAGGCAGTTTAGAAAATTTTTATTAGGTTTACCTCTGTTAGCGGCGGCTTCAATGCCGTATAGGCAGTTTAGAAAAACCCGACGTCCCTTGGCCGTCTGTTATTGAGCTTCAATGCCGTATAGGCAGTTTAGAAAGTACGGTGAAAATGTGGTGCAATTATTCAACACTTCAATGCCGTATAGGCAGTTTAGAAATTTATCGCGTTAGCTTCGGAGCCCATCGCTCTCTTCAATGCCGTATAGGCAGTTTAGAAAAGATGATGAGGGGCAATTGTTAGTTGATGAAACTTCAATGCCGTATAGGCAGTTTAGAAATGTCGCAGGAACGTTAATTTTGGTTTCTGGATCTTCAATGCCGTATAGGCAGTTTAGAAAGTTAATATTAATAGTAGTAATGATAATAATCTTCAATGCCGTATAGGCAGTTTAGAAAAGCATCCGATAGTCACCAATTCACGCTTACAGCTTCAATGCCGTATAGGCAGTTTAGAAATGTACAGGCTACCACTTATTTTGATGATTATCCTTCAATGCCGTATAGGCAGTTTAGAAAAACAGCATGATCCCATTAGTCGCTCACAGATTCTTCAATGCCGTATAGGCAGTTTAGAAAAGCAATAGATTTGTATTACGTAGAGTATCGCCCTTCAATGCCGTATAGGCAGTTTAGAAAGGTTATCGATATTTACCACGCTGACAAATTGGCTTCAATGCCGTATAGGCAGTTTAGAAAAAATCGATAATATCCTTCATGCCGATAATATGCTTCAATGCCGTATAGGCAGTTTAGAAAATCTAGCCGCTGAGTTTTTCGCACATCATTAACTTCAATGCCGTATAGGCAGTTTAGAAAAATATAGGCAATCATCGGTTTAGCACAGCCATCTTCAATGCCGTATAGGCAGTTTAAAAACTGTTCAGATTTAAATGACATCATTGTTGTAACTTCAATAATCATTAAGTGCCACAATATAGCCCTATCAATGTGGTTTAACCGTATTATAAAAGTGAATAAATTGCTTAAACTTTTGTTTTATTTTTTGAATATTTGTTGATTATGCTAGATTTCAATTAAAGTGTGTATCGCTCTTTTCGACTTTTTTAATCTTGAAACGGTATAGAATCCTGAATATTTTTTACAAAAATATAACCTAAAAAGTAAACAGTTCAACTTTAACTAAACGTTTAATTCCATAACGGATGGCCTTATCATATTTGCCCTGGTTAAGGGGATGGGCAGCTTTAATCGGGCTTTCTTTAGCACGTTATAAATGGTCGAACAACTGACCATAAAACGTTTTGCTAAATCAGTGACGGTTAGTTTTGTTTATGATATCAGCGCCATATCTCTTGTCTGTGATATGGCGTTAATTCGCTTTTTTATGGATATTTATTATCGTAGTGTCTTAAATTACTGTAAATAACGGAAATAATTACTACACATTATTAGCATAATAAGATCACTATTCAGCCCCAATTTGCGAAGTCATTTTTATCTCTCGATTATCGGCGATTTCTAAATTCGATAGCACCGCTAATTGAGGAAAGTTAGACCTTAAAAATTGCGATAACATCGGTCTTAATGCATGATTTACTAATAATACCGGTGGTGCGCCGATGGCATCTTGTTGATTAATAGCTTGTCTGATCTGTTCAATAATGTGTTCGGCAAGTCCTGGTTCAAAATTGCTGGTATTTTGCAGCGCTTGTAATAACAAACGTTCTAAATTGATATTTAATCCTATGACATTAATTGGATCAGAGCCTGGGAACCATTGTTGTGTGATCACTCTGCCTAATGCGATTCTTACCATACTAAGTAGCTGATAAGCATCATTTTGGGTGGGCGCATGTTCACAGATCGTTTCAATAATGGTTCGCATATCCCGAATTGATACTTTTTCGGCGATTAAACTTTGTAGTATTTTATGAAAAGTCGTTAGTGTCACAACGCCTGGAATAAAATCCTCGACTAATTTTGGAATATCCTGTTTTATTCTGTCGAGCAGTTCTTGGGTTTCTAAGCGTCCTAATAAGTCGCTTGCAAATTGTTGTAATAAATGGTTGAAGTGTGTTGCGATCATCGTACTGGTATCTACAACGGTATATCCTAATATTTGCGCATTTTCTTTATCGTTTTCATCTATCCATATGGCAGGTAGCCCAAAAGCCGGTTCGGTTGTTGCAATGCCCTCAATAGTTTCTGTCACATTACCGGGATTAATGGCTAACCATTTATTATTCACAATTTCGCCTTTGCCGATTTCGCCACCTTTGATAAATATTTTATATTGATAAGGCGCTAACGAGAGATTATCTCTTATATGCACCTGAGGAGGTAAAAAACCCAGTGTTTGAGCAAATTTTTTACGTAAACTACGGATTCGCCCTAACAACTCACCGTTTTGAGTTTGATCGACCATTGGAATTAATCCATAACCCACTTCCATTGCTAATATATCTTCAATATTGACATCAGACCATGTCGCTTCAATATTGGCCGGCGTGGTTGCTTGCACATTAGCTTGTTTGGGCGTGGCTGTCTGTTCTGTTTTTTTCTGTTTAGTTAGCCACCAAGAGAGAATGGATAAAATGGCAGTAAAAAGTAAAAAAACTAAATTTGGCATGCCCGGAATGAGCCCAAGTAAACCAATTACGACAGCGGTTAAAATTAATACTTGCGGATTATTAAAAAGCTGAGTAATCATTTGATTACTAATATTATCTTGCGATGTCACTCGCGTAACGATAACTCCCGCAGCCGTTGAAATAATCAGTGACGGTATTTGCGCAACCAAGCCATCACCAATGGTCAGTAACACATAGGTTTTACTTGCATCAGATAGCGCCATATCATGTTGTACAACCCCAACGAGCAAGCCGCCAACAATGGTAATGGCCATGATTAATAATCCGGCAATTGCATCACCACGTACAAATTTACTAGCACCATCCATCGAACCATAAAAATCCGCTTCTTGAGAAACTTCGGCTCGGCGTGCTTTGGCTTCATCTTCACCAATTAAGCCGGCATTGAGGTCGGCGTCAATGGCCATTTGTTTTCCTGGCATGCCATCTAATGCAAAGCGAGCTCCCACTTCGGCTATTCTACCTGCTCCTTTGGTGATGACCATAAAGTTGATGATAACCAAAATGATAAATACGACGATACCAATAGCAAAATTACCGCCAACTAAAAAGTGTCCAAAAGCTTCAATCACCCGTCCAGCCGCAGCGCTGCCGGTGTGTCCTTTTAATAAAACGACTCGTGTAGAGGCAACGTTTAATGATAATCTTAATAAAGTTGCAAATAATAAAACGGTCGGAAATGCTGCAAAATCGAGCACTCGTTTAGTGAATAATGCCACTATCAGGATAATAATTGATAAAGCAATATTAAACGTAAAAAATAGATCCAAAATAAAGGCAGGGAGGGGTAA
Organism: Gilliamella sp. App4-10; assembly: GCF_001690495.1. Classification (GTDB taxonomy): domain Bacteria; phylum Pseudomonadota; class Gammaproteobacteria; order Enterobacterales; family Orbaceae; genus Gilliamella; species Gilliamella apicola_G. Next base: position 213,478 of record NZ_LZGS01000035.1, on the reverse strand, counting down.
TACCATCATTGAAAGAATCAATAAGATGAGCATTGGGCCAGCTAAAATTTGATAATGGCCATTTTTTAACGTATTAAGTGATAATAAAGTAAGTAGTTTTGATTTAATCATAAAATGAGTAATTGCCTTTATTGATTGACAGATAATGACTCTGGAATGGGTAAATTATTAGGTACGGTTGGTTTATTGCCGCCATATTTATGCCAATGTTTTAATTGATATACCCAAGCTAAAATTTGAGCAACTGCGGTATATAATTCGGTTGGAATCGTTTCGCCTATTTCACCATGACGATATAAAGCTCGAGCTAAAGGCGGTGCTTCTAATAGAGGTATATTATATTCACTGGCAATTTCTCTAATGCGTAGCGCAATGTTGTCAGTTCCTTTTGCCAGTAATTTGGGTGCAATCATGGTTTTTTCATCATATTGTAGGGCAACGGCATAATGGGTTGGATTGGTTACAATGACATTCGCTTTTGGCACATCTTTCATCATTCGACGTCTGGCAATAGCTTGTTGCATTTGGCGAATACGTCCTTTAATTTGCGGGTTTCCCTCTTGCTCTTTAAACTCATCTTTAATTTCTTGTTTTGACATTTTCAATTTTTTCAAATTGCTCCATATTTGATAAAAAATATCAAACCCCACCATGGGTATTAATGATATAACGCTTAGTATTGCGCAAAGGATCACTAACTGTATTGCTTTAGCTAATGCATTATTTAAATACATATGGGGTAACGCAAGCAGGTCATAAAAATGGTGCATTAAAAACCATGTTGATGCGATAGAAATTAAAATAACTTTAAGTATACTTTTTAGTAACTCAGAAAAAATTTTAGTGCTAAATAATCTGCCAAAGCCCTCGATAGGATTTAATTTTTTAAAATTGGGTTTAATTGATTGCAGGCTAAATAGTAACCCTCCCACACAAAGTGGTGCGAATATGGCAACTATAACTAAACCGAAAAAAATTGGCGCAATTGACCAAAAGCCATGGGTTAACAAATTAACTAAATTGAAAACGATCAACTTATCATCGTCTGTTTTATACGAAAACGTCATCGCTGTTTTTATGATTATGATTAATTGGTTAACTAAATGTGAACCCATTAATCCAAACAAGAAGATGCCTATTAACAAGATTATCAACGAAGTTAATTCGCGAGATCGAGGAATTTGTCCCTTTTCCCGAGCTTTTTTTATTTTGCTATCGGTGGGTTGCTCGCTTTTATCTAGATCATTATCGTCAGCCATGATGGAATCAAATAAAACTTCATCGTTTAATTACAGTTTACCTGCTAACAGTATGAACTATTACTCACGAATTATTGGCTTAATAAGAGGGCATTTTTGGCGGTATTTATCTCGTTTACCATCAAAAAAATCGTAATTCTCTTTTAAACTTTAGCTCGTTCTGACGAGATAACATCGGCTTGCTGATAGCCATTATTGTTATAAACAATAGGGCTGTTTATGCCTTTAAGGTAGTTAATAGATTGCTGGGTAATAGTCATGCGATTTTGAATGATCAACCCATTATCACGATTTATATTGGCTAATAATTTTGTTGTGTCTGTGATGGATAGCCAATGTGCTGCGATTGTCGGGTTTTCGCTATAGGGTGGTTGAATATCTAATTGTTTACTTAACGTTATACGTTGTTCATCCAGTAACTTTAATTGGATCAGTAACTGACTTTTTTTATTAATTATTTCATTTAATTGATTTGTTGAGCTATTTTCAATTAAGATGTGTTGCTCTGTTTGTAGAATTTCTGAGAGTGTTTGTAACATTTCTGTTATTTGTTTTAGGATGTCATCGAGTTTTAACATTTTATATTCCTGTAATTTTGACTTATCTTTAAATATTTTGTAGTAATTGTTTAATTAACTTGTCTGCAATTTTATGGGTATCAATAATCAGTGTGCCATCAGTAATGGATTGTTTTATTTTTTCAATTTTTTCTACATCAAGATCTTTGTCGGTTGAATGCAAAAGATTCATTGAACTTTGAGTTATACTCACGGTAGTACTTGCATTGGTACTGATTTTTGTTGGTACAGATGCTGTCTGATTTTTTTGTTGTTCATTGACTACATCACGGTTAAGTAGTCCTGATATGGTTGTCATGGATTTTGTTGCATCGATACTCATAAAATACCTTTAATCAAATTGACGATTTAAGTGATTTGTTTAGTTTTATTATCGGCAATAATAAAAAATTCATTAATATTATTTGTTGAAAATTATAACTCCTTGGTGGGTTAATGTACCTTCAACAATTTTGTCATAATTTAGTTTAACTTTAATCTTATCGTTTAATACAGCGTTGCTAAGTGTTTTGCCTGTAGTCGCTATCTCATAACCTTCACCATGCATTATTACTTTAATTATTTGTCCTGCTTTTACCAGCCAATTTTTTTGAAGCATAGCTGTTTTTATTGGCTCATCGAGATTAATATTTCGTAAAGCGATATGATTAAGCGCGTCAACTTCATTTAAAATAACAGCGGAAGGTAGCTTATCTAACCAACCTGATTGTGTACGTATGTGATCTTTGCTGATGACAGTACCTGCGCTTATTGCTTGCTTAGCGACAATATAGTTACCCATGACAGCAACATTAATCTGGATAAATTTTTTCTTATTATCACATTGCGCCCCAATGGTCATGTTGCCCCACTGCTTCTTTTTATTCAATAACAAAAGTATTGGTGTATCGCAACTCAATTGCGGTTTAGGGGTGAGATAAGTAATCAAAATATCATCTACTTTATGACTAAGTTGCTGAGAGATTAGATTATTAATCTGCTTATCAAGAGAATTAGCTAAAGCACTATTCCAGCTAAATAGTATAAAAATAGCGAGTATTAATTTTACGATTTTAATCATGTTTGCTTGTTTCAAATTATGCATAAACGGATTTTACTTCATGATTGCATTAAACGAATCTTGAAATAAGGGCAATTTTTATTGTTATTTGCTCAATGACTTTTTTTTTATTCGCTTAAAATCCTCATTATCAAAAAAAGTGAGATGATTTTATGTTTGATAAATTGGATACATGGGTTAATTTTCACCAGCAAGCATTAAATATACGTGAAATACGACAAAATATATTAGCAGCAAATATTGCCAACAGCGATACGCCTAACTATCAGGCTCGAGATATTGATTTTAATGCTGAGTTAAGCAAAGCGATTAATAATCAGAATAATTTTAATCACGTTGGACTTAATATTACCTCAAATCACCATATTCAGGTAAAAGCGTCAATCATACCTAATCAAAATGTACTTTATCGTATTCCTTATCAAGCGTCAGCTGATGGTAATACGGTCGAAATGGATCAAGAGCGTACCGCGTTTATTGACAATAGTATTCACTATCAGAGTAATTTAACGTTTTTAGGTGAACAATTTAAAAATGTGATGTCAGTATTACAGCAAGGATAATAAAGATGAGTTTTTCTATTTTTGCCATTTCGGGGTCAGCATTAATGGCACAAACCCAACGTATGAATGTTAGTGCCAGTAATTTAGCTAATGCCGATAGCGTAACAAGTACTTCTGGAGAAGCTTATCGAGCCAAACAAGTTATTTTTCAAGTGGATAATAATGGTGAAACTCATTCAATTGCGGGCGTTAAAGTGTCGCAGGTGATTGAAGATCCCACACCAATGAATTTAGTTTATGAACCCAATCATCCGCTGGCCGATACTAAAGGTTATATCCAAAAACCGAATGTCGATGTGGTTGCCGAAATGGTCAATACTATTTCAGCATCACGTAGTTATCAAGCCAATGTCGAAGTCATTAATACGGCAAAAAGTTTAATGCTAAAAACTCTGACATTAGGCCAGTAATAAGGAGTGACTTATGGGAGTAACTAATGTTGCCGTTTCAGAATCATCAGGTATAAAAAATCCGCAAAAGATTCAAAAAAGTTCATCAGATGGTAATTCAAGCAGAGAGTTGCAAGATAATTTTTTAACATTGCTTATTGCCCAAATGAAAAACCAAGATCCAACCAATCCAATGGATAATAGCCAGTTAACTTCACAATTGGCACAAATTAATACTTTAGCAGGTATAGAAAGACTAAATACGACATTGGGAATGGTTTCAGGTCAGATCGATGACAGTTTATCGGTGAATGCTAGCAACATGATCGGTAAGGGTGTCATGGTGCCTGGCAATAAAATTTTAGTTGCTACCTCTGAACTAGAACGCTCAGATGCAGAAAAAGAAACGATTACCACACCCTTTGGCTTTGAGTTAGTGCGAGATGCAGATTCAGTGATTATCACTATTCAAGATGCAAATGGCAATGTGGTGCGAGAAGTTGATTTAGGTGCAATCCCTGCTGGCGTGAGCTCTTTTACTTGGGATGGCATGCTAAATGATGGAACGATTGCGCCAGACGGCAGTTATACCTTTTCGGTCAATGCAACTTCAGACGGGCAGAAAGTATCATCAACATCATTAGCTTATTCAGTGGTCTATGGTGTTATCAATAGTAAAGTTAATAATAAAGTATTACTCGATTTAGGAATACTCGGTTCAATTAGTATTGACGAAGTGCGTCAAATTCTTTAAAGGGGATAAGTTCAGATGGGATTTTCTCAAGCAGTGAGTGGCATGAATGCCGCATCAAAGCAATTAGATGTGATTGGTAATAATATTGCCAACTCAGCAACGGTTGGCTTTAAAAGCGCCAGTATTTCATTTGCTGATATCTATGCCGGCTCAAAAGTGGGTATGGGGGTCAAAGTGGCTGCGGTTATGCAAAATTTTAATGATGGAACCGCAACAACCACTAACAATAGTCTAGATGTTGCTATTTCAGGTAATGGGTTTTTTCGTTTAGTGGATAGTAATGGGCAAGCTTTCTATACTCGTAACGGACAATTTCAATTAGATGCTGAGCGAAATATTATTTCTACTGATGGTCTTTATCTGACTGGTTATCTTGCAACTGGAACGCCACCTCAAGTGCAGCAAGGTGCAGCACCGGGTCCATTAAAAATTTCGCAAGAAATGTTAAATGCATCAGCAACAACCAAGGCTTCTTTGCAAACAAACTTAAATGCCAATAGTAAAGTTCCTGCCAAACAACCGGTCAATGCCCTTGATGCGGATACATTTAATTATTCTACAACCATTACCACTTATGACTCGCTTGGTAATCAACGTAATATTCAGCTCTTTTATGTTAAAACGGCTGATAATCAATGGGACGTTCATTATCTTGATAGCAGTGACCCTAATGCAAGTTTACAAAAAGTGGGGCAAATGGAGTTTGATTCTTCCGGTAAATTAATTAGTGATCCTGAAATGACCATTAATATTAATGGGTTAAATGGATCTGCTGATAATACCTTTACTTTATCATTAGCCAATAGCTCTCAGCAAAATATGGGGAAAGAAGTCGGTAGTATTAAAACGCCAATTGTTAATGGTTATGCACCAGGTAATTTAGTGGGTTATAGCATTAATGATGATGGTTCTATTTATGGTGTTTATTCTAACCAACAAACGATGTTATTAGGTCAAATTGCCATGGCTGATTTTGCCAATGTTAACGGTCTAGAATCAGCAGGGAATAATAATTGGCGTTCGACAATTAAGTCTGGTACAGAAGTATTGGGTGTGGCAAATTCCGGTACATTTGGTGCGTTAGCCAGTGGCGCACTTGAATCTTCAAATGTTGATATGAGCCAAGAGTTAGTGAATATGATTGTTGCTCAGCGCAATTACCAATCCAATTCACAAACCATTAAAACGCAGGACCAAATTCTAAATACTTTAGTTAATTTGCGCTAATTTAAAGGTTATTTATGGATCGTGTTATTTATACAGCGATGTCGGCAGCAAGTCAGACGTTAAACCGGCAGTCAGTGACGACTAATAACCTAGCTAATGTCTCCACCGCAGGGTTTCGTGCACAGCTAACGGCGATGAAAGCGGTTCCTATTGTGGGAACCAATAATATGCCGACACGGACTATGGTAACAGCAACAACGCCTACTTTTGACTCAACCATGGGTGCATTTAATTACACGGGTAGAAATTTGGATGTTGCTTTGGCAGAAGATCACTGGTTGGCGGTGCAATTAGCGGATGGTAGCGAAGCTTACACGCGTAATGGCGCTATCCAAATTGACGAAAATGGTACGCTTAACATACAAGGCTATCCATTAATTGGTGATGGTGGTGTTTTGACTGTGCCTCAACGATCGCAAATCAGTATTAGTGGCGATGGAACACTTTCTGCATTGGGTGCAGGCAATAAACCAACCACCATTGCCCAAGTGGGTAAAATAAAAAAAGTACATCTTGAGCGTAATGAGATTGTCCGTGGTGATAGTGGTTTTTTTCAACTAACAGACCAAGCACGTAATGAACGTGGTGCTGTCATGCCAGATGACCCTAAAGCAAAACTGATGTCAGGTGTATTAGAAGGGAGTAATGTAAATCCTGTCACTGCTATGGTGGATTTAATTAGCCATGCTCGCCAGTTTGAAATGCAGATGAAAGAAATTGTAACGGCAGATGAAAATGCACAAAAAGCGAACCAAATTTTGTCGCTGACTTAAATTTATCAATATATTAAGTAGGAAAGACTATGATTAAATCATTATGGATTGCCAAAACGGGCTTAACCGCACAACAAATGAATATGGATATCATTTCCAATAATTTAGCGAATGTGAGTACCAGTGGGTTTAAAAGACAAAGAGCGGTATTTGAAGATTTATTGTATCAAACGGTTCGCCAACCAGGCGCCCAGTCTTCTGAGCAAACGACATTACCGTCAGGCTTACAAATTGGTACTGGTGTTCGTCCTGTTGCAACAGAGCGAATTCATAGCCAAGGCAATTTAGAGGCAACAGATAACAGTAGTGATATTGCTATTAATGGACAAGGTTTTTTTCAAGTTTTATTGCCCGATGGTACACAAGCTTATACACGCAGTGGCGCTTTTCAAGTTAATCAAAATGGTCAATTGGTGACAGCAGCGGGATATGAAATTCAACCAGTCATTACTATTCCATCCAATGCAATCAAAATGACTGTTGCGCGTGATGGTGTAGTGAATGTGACATTAGCGAATCAATCAACACAAGTTCAAGTTGGTCAACTCACTTTACATACCTTTATTAATGACGCAGGTCTGGAAAGCGTAGGCGAAAATCTTTATTTAGAAACCGAAAGTTCAGGCAATCCGACCGAAAATACGCCTGGATTAAATGGTGCAGGATTACTATATCAAGGTTATACCGAAACCTCTAATGTCAATGTTGCTGAAGAATTGGTGAATATGATTCAAGTGCAACGTGCTTACGAAATTAATAGCAAGGCGATTTCAACATCCGATCAAATGTTACAACGGTTAAATCAACTTTAAAATTGACAATATGATAAGTGTATTGAGATATTTTTATATTCCAATTGCCTTCTTTTTGTTTAGTTGCGCGCAATTACCCAAACAAGCTTTAGTTGAAGGCGAAACGAGCATTGTTCCGCAAATGCCGACAATTGTAAATACCAGCGGTTCTATTTATCAAGCCGCTCAACCAAGCAGTTTTGGGTATCAACCCATGTTTGAAGATCGCCGTCCACGTAATATTGGTGATGTGTTAACCATTGTTTTACAAGAAAACGTCAGTGCCAGCAAAAGCTCATCTGTGAATGCAGGGCGTAATGGGTCGGTGAATTTAGGTATAAAAAAGTTGCCTACGTTTCTTGATGGATTCGTTGGTAGAGGCAAAGCTGAAACGGATATTGCAGGTGGCAATGATTTTAAAGGCGCTGGTGGCGCTAATGCTAAAAATACGTTTAGTGGAACAATAACGGTGACTGTTCAAGATGTTATGATAAATGGAAATTTAAAAGTCATTGGTGAAAAACAGATTGCGATTAATCAGGGCACTGAATTTATCCGCTTTTCAGGTGTGGTTAATCCAAGAACCATAAGTGGCAATAATACCGTTATCTCGACTCAAGTTGCTGACGCACGTATTGAATATGTCGGTAATGGGTATATTGACGAAGCACAAACAATGGGCTGGTTACAACGCCTATTTTTAAATCTTTCACCATTTTAACGAGTCTCATTATGTTAAAAAAATTGCGTATTTTTGTTTGTTTTGTCTTGATGATGATATTGATTATACCTGTTGGTCATGCTGAACGTATCCGCGATTTAGTCACCATTCAAGGTATAAGAGATAATCCTTTAGTCGGTTATGGTATTGTTGTTGGGCTGGATGGTACTGGCGATCAAACCTCGCAAACGCCGTTTACTATTCAAAGTATCACCAACATGTTATCTCAATTAGGCATCACGGTACCGTCAGGAAGCAATATGCAATTGAAAAATGTTGCCGCTGTGATGGTAACCGCCAAATTGCCTTCTTATTCGCGAGTAGGTCAACAACTTGATGTGGTAGTTTCTTCTCTTGGTAACGCTAAAAGTTTACGTGGTGGAACCCTAATTATGACACCATTAAAAGGCGCCGATAATCAAGTGTACGCTATTGCACAAGGCAATCTTTTTGTAGGCGGAATGGGCGCAAGTAGTAAAGGTAGTAGTGTCAGTGTTAACCAAACTGCGGGTGCAACTATCCCGAATGGCGCAACGGTTGAACGTGAGTTAGCCACTCGTTTAGATGAACAAGATATTATCCATTTGCATCTTAACCAATTTGACTTTACTCGTGCTTTAAAAATCTCGGATGCGATTAATAAATTACAAAAAAATAGTGCAGTTGCTTTGGACGGCACAACGGTTTCCTTAAAAATGCCAAAAGAAAGCCATGCACGCGTACAGTTTTTATCTAAAATACAAAATTTAGAAATAGGTAACACGCCTATTACAGCCAAAGTGGTTATCAACACGCGAACAGGTGTTGTTGTTATGAATCAAAAAGTGCAGCTCGATAATTGTTCGGTAGCGCATGGTAATTTATCTGTTGTGGTGAATAATAAATTAAACGTCAATCAACCCAATACACCGCTTGCCGGTGGTGAAACAGTGGTGACACCAAATACGCAACTAAGTATTGAGCAAGAGGGTGGTGCGTTACATAATTTAGCCGCAGGGGCTGATTTAAAACATGTTATTAACTCACTGAACTTATTAGGTGCAAACCCGACCGAATTAATGTCGATTCTTGAGGCACTAAAATCAGCCGGTTGTTTGCATGCAACGCTTGAAACTATGTAAAGAATATTGCTTATGAATACTAAAATTGGTCAATCATTCAATCGTTTTGCCTATGATTTATCGGGCCTTAACCAACTAAAGCGCAGTGCAGCGAATGGTTCATCTGTAAGTGTTAAACAAGTGGCTGAGCAATTTGAATCATTATTTATTAATATGATGATGCAATCAATGCGTAAGGCTGTACCTGAAAGTGGTTTATTGGGTCAGTCTGCTTCACAGCTATTCACTTCAATGTTTGATCAACAAATTGCACAGCAGGCAGCGGGTAAAGGATTTGGTTTAGCGGAGAAGCTCACTAAACAATTAACTAACAAGGTTTCACCATCAATCAATATTAACTCACAAGCTAATTCAAATAATACTGAGCAAAATCTTCATTTAGCTCAATCTTTATTTAGTCATGCGCCATCTCATTTATCACCTCAAGCTTTGGGGCAAATGCTTTACCAAAGCCATAAAGCAAATCAGGCCATAAAGCAAACCAATTCAACCAATGAATTATCTTTAAAAACACCAACAAAAGAAGGTAAAGATGAGCATATCGTTAAATTTGTAAAAGACTGGTTAGAGCCAGCCAAGCAGGCAGCTAAACATTCAGGTATCCCTTATGAAGTAATTATTGCACAAGCTGCATTAGAAACAGGGTGGGGACAAAAACAGATCAAAACCGCTAATAATCAATTAAGCCATAATTATTTTGGTATTAAAGCGAATGCATCATGGCATGGGGATTGTGCTCGTTCAACCACGCAAGAATTTATTAATAACAAAATGATGAAAATTGCAGATAATTTTAGAGTCTATAATAGTAAACAACATGCGTTAACCGACTATCTTAATTTATTAACCCAAAGTCCACGTTATCGTGCTGTAGTTAATGCACCCGATGCCAGAACAGCCGCCAAAGAATTACAAGCTGCAAATTATGCAACCGATCCAAATTATAGTGACAAACTGATTCAAATCATTGGTCGTATCGAAAAAATTTCCCAAAAACATCAACCAACAATGGTATCAGGGTTTAGACAAATTGCGTTTAATTGATGATAAAAACAAAAGTTAGAATTAGCTAAATTCTAATGGTTCGTGACACATCCTTACAAAAAAATGGAAATACCTTGTTTCCATTTTTTATTGATAATGCTAATTTAAAATTATTGTTGCTTTGCTTTTTTCTCATCACTTAAAGTAAATATAGCTATCAACGAGGTCAGTAAAACAACACCAGCAAGCACATAAAATGTTGTCGCATATCCGGTATTATCAAATAATTTACCGACTAGCCATGACAACACAATAACGCCAAGATTCGATGAAATATTAAACCCAACTAAATAAAGGGTCGCCGATAACCTTGCATCAAAATTGCCCACAATATATTTGAACATCGCCAAAATAAATAATGGAATCTCGATGGCATGAAAGAGTTTAACGAAAGAAATCATATAAATATTATCCAATGTTGCCGATAATGCAATTCGGCAGATCATAACTAGGGCCGCAACTAATAATGATTTTTTAGCCCCCATTTTATTAATAAAATAAGGCGCGATAATCATACAAGTTGCTTCTAAAAAGACCTGAAAAGAATTTAAATAACCATAAACCTGATAACCATCTTCTGGTGTTTCAAAAAAACCAGTATAAAAATTCGGAAATAATTGCTGATCATAGATAGTATAAAAGCTGTAAGTTCCAATGACAAACATGACAAACAACCAAAATTTTTGTAATCCAAACAGCGAAAAAATTTCACTCATTGTGGGTATGGTCGATGTTTTTTCAGTTGAAGCGGTATGGTTATTGTGGGGTTGTGAACCTTGATAGTGTGTTGGCTTAAATACAATATTAATAATTAAAAAGATAGCAGCAACCAGCGATGCCATCCAAAAGTTAATATGCGGATCAATACCAAATAAAATACCGGCAACAAAGGTGGCAGCCGCATAACCAAACGAGCCCCAAAAACGCGCAGGACCAAATTCAAAACCAAATAATCGACTAATACGCTCAATAAAAGAATCAATCAAAGCACTACCTGAAATAAAGCTAGCACTTAAAACTGGGGCACCGATACACACCCCCAAAATGAAATCATTTTTCAATAAAGGTTCATACACATAAATTAAGAATGGACCAATAAGCACCATCATGATACCTTGAAAGGTCACTACCGCTTTTCCTATTTGTAATTTATCTTGAATAATGCCATAGAAAATCATAAAAAACATGGCCGCAGCTGAATTAGCCGCATAAACAATTCCTAACTGTTCGCCCGATAAGCCAATTTTACTTTTTAACCAAATTGCGTAAAAAGACCACCAAAGTGACCAAGCAGCATAAAACGTAATAAGGTAACCAGATGAGAACCAATAATTTCTATTTTTTATCATATTCATGTTTATTACTCTTATATTGTTGAAATTTGATGAAGTTTAACGTTAACATTATGAGCATATTTAACACTAAATAGATAGAACCGATTATCATAAATGTTACTTTCCTCACACTTTTTATCATTTATATTTGTGGTATCATCACAAATGATTAATGACTGATAATTATTTTTATCTTGTTAAGCAAAAGGATTTAACTATGGCTTCACTTAAGGATGTCGCTAAACTCGCATCTGTTTCATTGATGACGGTTTCACGCGCAATAAATAATCCTAAAAAATTAAATAAAGAGACTTATAAACGTGTTAAACAAGCTATTGAGCAACTTAATTATGTGCCTGACTTATCGGCAAGAAAGATTCGTGGTGATAATTCGGGACCTTGTGCTATTGGTGTTTTAGCATTAGAAACCGCCATGACGCCGTTTTCAGTAGAATTACTCCAAGCCATAGAAAAAACTGCACAAAATCATGGTTGGAATACCTTTATTGTTAATTTATTTGATGATAAAGATGCCGATCATGCCATCAATACCCTACTGTCATATCGCCCTAACGGTATCATCTATACCACAATGGGATTAAGAAAAGTTGAGCTTCCTGAAAAGTTATTAGATAAAAATGTTGTATTAGCCAACTGCATCAGTGATTCAAAGCATCTTGCTTGCTACATTCCAAATGACTATTTAGGTCAATATCAAGCCATGCAACAGGTCATAAAGAAAGGCTATAAAAAGCCGCTATGTATTTATTTATCAGAAAACACATTAGCTGGCAAAACTAGACGTAAAGCTGTTGAACAAGCGTGGTTAGATGCAGGTAACACTTTAAATGCTATTGCCAGTTATCACACTTCACCTTTGTCCGATGATCTGGCCCAAGAGTATATGATAACGGTTGATATATTGAAACAACATTGTCATAAAAAACCTGATTTTGATGTACTGATTTGTGGTAATGATCGAATTGCTTTTGTTGCTTATCAATTTTTACTCGGTCTAGGGCTTCATATTCCATCTGATGTCGCTATATTAGGTTATGATAATATGGTGGGTACCGGTGAATTATTTTATCCACCTTTAACAACAGTCCAGTTGCCTCATTATGAAATTGGGGAACAAGCAGCTTTACATATTATTCATGGAAAAAGCCAAAAAGAGATAATACAGGTAGCATCACCTTATTTAGAAAGAGCCTCTTTATAAGTGAAATAACATGTATTAACGCAAACCGAGTAAAAGCGTAAAAACAAAAAAGATCACAAGCGTTGTTTAATCTTCAATTCCTATCTCTATACTAAATTTTTTCTATTTTTCTCTTAATGATGACGGTTAATTTCGTCATCAAATTCTATAAGAAATAGATCTATTGCATCTAAATACATTTAAATTTGCATTGTTAGATTAAAATTTTTTAAGGTTATAAAGATATTATAACTTATCAACGCTAATGATAAAATTAGCCATTGTACAATGGGTTAAGTTCTATTATTATAAAAAATATAATTTAATTATGGAGTATAGCTGTGTAGTTTATTGCGCGTTCTATCTATCAATAATAATTATAATTACTCGCGTGATGCACAGAAGCCATATTTTCCCTATCAAATTTTGATAACCTGATAATGCATTGCTTCACGCTGTAATTTTCTTTTGTTTTTTCAGTGGTGATTAAATTCAATGCAATCTTTACGTAAAGAATGGTTTTCAAATATTAAAAATGATGTTCTATCGGGTGTCGTTGTAGCGCTTGCCCTTATTCCTGAAGCAATTGCTTTCTCAATTATTGCCGGTGTTGATCCTAAAGTAGGACTATATGCGGCTTTTTGTATAGCGGTTGTTACTGCTTTTGCGGGTGGTCGCCCAGGTATGATTTCTGCTGCTACCGGTGCAATGGCGCTAGTCATTGCGGGACTGGTTAAAGCTCATGGGGTTGAATATTTACTGGTCGCAACAATCTTATGTGGTATTTTTCAGATTATTGCCGGTTTTCTTAAATTGGGGAACTTAATGCGCTTTGTTTCTCGCTCTGTGGTAACGGGGTTTGTTAATGCATTAGCCATCTTAATTTTTTTAGCACAACTGCCTGAGCTAACCAATGTCACATGGCATGTCTATGCCATGACCATTGCTGGGCTTGGCATTATTTATCTGTTCCCTTATATCCCCAAAGTAGGAAAAATGATTCCTTCACCGTTACTTTGTATTCTTATCCTTACCGGTATCTATATGTATTTTGGCATGGATATACGAACGGTAGGTGATATGGGCACATTGCCCACCAGCTTGCCTACGTTTTTACTTCCCAATGTTCCTTTTAACCTTGATACCTTATTGATTATTCTGCCTTACTCTCTTTCATTAGCCATTGTCGGCTTATTAGAATCAATGATGACTGCAACCATTGTAGATGATATTACCGATACGCCGAGTGATAAAAACCGAGAGTGCAAGGGACAAGGTATTGCTAATATCGTGACAGGCTTCTTTGGTGGTATGGCGGGGTGCGCAATGATTGGGCAATCAATTATCAATATGAAGTCAGGCGGACGAACGCGTCTCTCCTCATTTATCGCTGGGACGGTACTTTTATTATTAGTTGTTTTTTTACAAGACTGGGTAAGCCAAATTCCTATGGCTGCATTAGTGGCTGTGATGATCATGGTTTCCATTGGTACCTTTAGCTGGGACTCGATTAAAAACCTTAAATCGTACCCACTTTCAACCAATATTGTGATGCTCGCAACTGTAGTTGTCGTTGTATTTACCCATAACCTTGCTTATGGCGTATTTGTTGGGGTATTACTGGCATCACTATTTTATGCCAATAAAGTCGCTCATTACCTACAAATTAAAACTGAGCAACCCAGCGAGGAACAACGTATTTATACCGTATATGGACAAGTATTTTTTGCTTCCTCTGCAAAATTTATTAGTTCATTTGATTTAAAAGAGGTTGTACAAAAAGTAACAATCGATCTTACCCACGCACATTTTTGGGATATAACCGCTGTAGCAGCTTTAGATAAAGTGGTGATTAAATTTCGCAAAGAAGGCGCACAAGTAGAAGTGTTAGGGCTGAATAAAGCCAGTAGTACAATTGTAGACCATTTTGGGGTTTATGATAAACCTGATGTGAAACATGACCTAAAGAATCACTAAGAGTATATGGTAATAAAAATAATGATTTACTAGATAGGTTTAATTATCATCGACTGCATTTGATATTAATTCCATTGAATACAAAGATAGCCGATGATAATTAAAACAATCTGTATAGTAATTAAATTACTATACCTAAGTTGAGTAGCTTAATTAAAAAACTGTATGTTGCAGATTAAATCGTTAAGTGCGAATAGTTATATATTTTCATAACATCAGTAATAAAAACGCATCCGTCTTTTAAAAATAGCTGATTTTTTTCATCAATAATTTTTATAAAATATATACATTTAAGTATGAATCCTCGGTCAAGTCAGCAAAGTAAAAAATTTAATTGATGAAGTAACAGTTTTCCTAAATCTCTTTCACAACAAAGCCTTTAACGGCAATATTATACCTATTTAACCAACAAAATTATTAATCAAAAATAGCATGTATGGTTTTTTAAAGGAAATAGGCTAACAATATAGCGAATAATTGAATCGCCATATTGTTTAATTAGGTCAAGGATTGGCTAGTGGATTAATTAGTGGTTTAATCAATATACCTTAATTGTTGAGAGCTATGAGTTGGATCGGCTACACTAAATCATCCAACTTTTTAAGGGGTAAGGTAAACTTATCACAACAAAAAAGGATCTAATATGAATAAGATTAAACGCAAAAGATGAACATTCAATGATGATTTTAAACACCCAATGGTCAGTCTTTATCAACACGGTAAATCACGTAGTGAAAGCGTTGCTGAATATGATTTAACACCATCAGCATGGGATTGTTGGATAACACAAGCAAGCCAAAGTGCACATTAAAACAAAAGATAATCGCAGTCCGCAAGAACAAGAGTTGATAGCTTTGCGCAGAGCGCTTAAACAACGCCGTATGGAAAACGATATTCTAAAGCAAGCTGCACTAATAATAAGGAAAAAATCACTATTCTAAAAGCCAACCAACATCGTTATAGCCCAACAAAGCTATGTCAATGTTTAGGATTATCAAGATATTATGCGTATTATCAGTGTAAATTGCATAAACAAAAATCAGTAGAACTTTATGCAGATAAAATTGTGATGCTATTTAATCGAAGCTATCATTCTTATGGTACACACGGCGAATTCATTTTGATTTGCAAAAAGAGAATATTTGGATATAACACCGTTACATTGCTAGCGTGATGAAATCCTTATTGCTGGTATCAAAATACACCGTTAAACGTTATAAATCTCACAATACAGAAGTGAATAAAAAAGCTACAGAAAATCATTTATAATGGCAATTTGACGTGGGTGATAAAAAACAAATTGCTGTTGCGGATTTAACGTATATTCGAGTTAACCAACATTGGAATTACTTATATGTTTTAGTGAATTTATCCAATAGGCAGATTGTTGGTTATCATGTTGGTAAACATAAAACGGCAGAGCTTGTCATGTCAGCATTAAGCCAAATTAAACAGCCATTATCGAAATTGGATTTATTTCATTCAGACCGAGGTAAAGAGTTTGATAATCGGTTATTAGAGGATTGTTTTAAGACATTTAATATCACGCATTCATTAAGCAAAAAAGGTGTCCTTATGACAATGCGGTAGCGGAAGCGACATTTAAAACGGAGTTTGTAACAGGCCAACGTTGTAACTCAATAACTAAGTTACAACGCGCTTTTTCGGCTTATGCCTATTGGTATCATCATAAACGATGACATTCTTCGTTAGGCTACTTGCCTCCCGTTGAAGTTAAAAAACACTTACCCCTTAATTTTTTTGTTTGAAAATGTGTTGCCATTCCAGGTACAGGACCAGTAGGGTATGTCTTTAAAAAGATAATGCCTAAAAAACTTAGATTTGAAAGTGATTGCGAATGTCAAGATGTTGATGAAGTTGAGATAAAAGATATATTTTCATCTTTTATTATACATTAATTAAAATTATTAATGATTATGAGCCAAAAAGTATAATATAATATAATATTGCTATTGCAGGAGAATATATAATGTGTAAATCTAGTATTGTTATTACAGGAAACTATATGATGATTAAAGAAATCTATCCATGTATCTTTCTAGCTGGAATGATTATCTCATTTATAATTCAAGCGATAGCAATGAACAAGAATTGGCCAAAGGTTCTACTTTACACCGATATCATTTTTTCTTTTATAATGGGGTGGGTATATGCAATTTATGTTAGGGAAGAAGTTAATATATTAACTATGATCAAACTTGTATTTTATGTTACTTGTTTTGGTTGTTTTTTTTCAGCTTGCTATTGGCTGGAAGCTCGAAGGTTTCCTTGGAGTAAACAGTGTAAGACAAGTAAAAATGAGACAAAAAAGTCACCCTATTAATATATTATAATAATTAAATTGTGTGATAGAGGATTTATTTTAAGTTATTAATTTCTAAATCATATTCATAATTAGCATTTAAAGTCGTTCCAAAAAAGAATTAAATAATTAAAAAACAGGTATAGGCTATATAGTCTATACCTGTTTTTTAATTAGATAATACATTGCAAATTACAAAATGAATAACAACCGTATTCAATACCAATACGATGCGGCAGGAAATCTGATAAAACAAAGTTATATTGAAAAAGGTCAAACAACTTCAAGTCAGGTTGTCGCTTATAGCTATAATCAGGCTAATCAATTAATTGATGTACTACAAACTGGTGATACCTATTCCCACTTTGTTTATCAGCGCGATAAACTTGGTCGAGTAACTCAAGAAACGATTACTTATGGCACAGGTGCAAATAGTATTACTAAGACTTTGCAGTACGCTTATGATAAAGAGGATAATTTAGCTTCCATTAGCTATCCAGATAAGACTAAAGTAACCTATGGATATGATAAAAATCAGCTAAAACAGGCAACACTGGCTAATGGCGAGGTGATTAACTGGAGTGATTACCGCTGGTTTATGCCATCTAAAGTGACTTATCCTAATGCAACGCAAACTAAGCAGTATGATTCATTACAGCGCCCCTTACTGATAGGGCTAACGGCGAATCGCAAAACATTATTAAATCGCCAATATAGCTATGATAAGGTGGGTAATATAACCCGAATCGCAACAGAAAACGGGGAAAATAATTACCAATATGACTTATTAGACCGGCTTATTCTTGCTAAACCTAATATTGAACTACAAAAAAATGGACTTACTGTAGAGTCTTATAGCTACGATGCGATTGGTAATCGCATCGGTAGCACGCAACAATTAGGCGAATGGAAATACAACAAATTTAATCAGCTAATCAAATGGGGCGAAGGCACTAGTCAAACCACCTTGTCCTATACCCCTAATAGTCAGTTAGCCAGTGAAGTTAGTGCAGATAAAAAATTAAGCTATCACTATAATGCAGCAGAGCGCCTTATCAGCGTTAACGATGAAACGACTGAACTGGTGACTTATCAATATGATCCTTTTGGTCGTCGTATTAGTAAAACCATTAATGGTAATATCACCTATTTTATTTATACCAATGAAGGTCTGATTGCTGAATTAGACCATCGCGGTCAGATGACTGTTGCCTATGGTTGGGTACCAGATACCGAATGGGGAACCAGTCCACTGTGGCAGGCAAGTTTAACCGCTGCTAACCAGACGCTACAAACTGCGTCTTACCATTATCTGATTACGGATCATTTAGGTACACCCCAACTGGCCATTAACAATCAAGGCCAACAAACATGGAAAATGCACAGTGATGCCTTTGGTAATGCGGTATTAGATCCTAATAACCAAATTACCTTAAATTTACGTTTTCCGGGGCAATATTATGATAAAGAAACGGGGCTTTCTTATAATTACTTTAGGGACTATAATCCCAAAATAGGGCGTTATATCCAAAGCGATCCGATAGGCTTAAATGGCGGAATAAATACCTTTAGTTATGTTGGTGGCAATCCGCTTTTATATCGAGATCCCTTAGGGAAAAATCCAGTAGCCCTTCTCTTTGGTGGCATAAGGGCATGTATGGCAAACCCACAATGTGTTGCAGTTGTGGGAGGCGCTATAGCTTATGGAGTATCAAATAGCATTAAATTGTTAGAGGAATATAACTATGGTTCATCAAATAATGGTCATGCTTCCTGTCCATCAGCTTCTATATCTACTACTACCAAGAAAAGCAAAGATAAGATTGAAGGTAAGGGCAAGTGGTATTGTGAAGCAAAGTGTAATATTCAAACGATTGATCATAAATTAGATGGTAAAGTTCCTGAAAGAGTGCAAGCGGCTCATAGAGGAAGTTCTCAGTATGAGGCTTGTAATGCAGCAAAAGATAAAGCAGTAGCATTGGCTCCTAGAGATACTTATACAAGGCATTGTAATTGTAGATGTTGGAAAAAATAATTAACTTACACAATAAGTAAGATAATAATTAAAACGAATATAAATTAGAAGATTAGAAGGGTGATAATTCTATAGATTATAAATTTATCATGAGCGAAAAATTAAGGTATGCTTATTTTTTCAGTATGAGTATGTTAATTATAATCAATCAAAGAATTGTTATTTTTAGTTAAATCGATCTCTCTATATTTCGCACAGAAATATAGAGAGATTACTGTATCAGTTGATAAGAATTAAGAAAATCTTACTCGTGATTGTCAATAATGGAGAAATTAAATGACGAAAGTAGAAAAATTTGAATTGGCTAAAATAAAACAAGATAAATTAATAAAAACGATGATATATGAGGTTGATACTGATGAAGGTTCCATAGAATATCGATTAGAAATATATAGAAGGGAAAACGTATTTAAAGGCATCGTCTATAGAAAGGAGCTATATCGAATGCGAGCTAATTATAAAGGAGGTCTTGCAAAGTGCGATGAATTTATTTTTAGTCCAGATAATAATTTCAGTCTTAATTTAATTAATTATAATGAATCAGAAGAAGATATCATTAATATTTTTTATAATGAATTAGAGAAAAATTTTAGCTCTCTCAATTAATTATAATTACTATATAAATTGATATAGGTTAAAGAAAAGTTGAGTCGTGTTGCTTAGTATCTTGTAATACTCAAATAAACACTGGAAAAAATTAAAATGGCAAAGATAAAAAAATATGAATTAATAAAAACGATCATTTATGAATTAAGTAAAGATGAGCATTACGAAGAATTTAAATTAGAAATCTATAAAGGAGACAAAGATTTTAGAGGTATTGGTTATTGGTTAGACTCATATAGATTGAAACGTCGTGATGATGTTAAAGGATTTGTAAATAGCGATGTATCTTTATTTCTTGAAAATCATAATTTTTATAATGATTTAATTTGTTACAACAAGTCGGAAGAAGATATCATTAATAATTTTTATATTAGGTTAGAGAAAATATTTGGGCCACTCAATTTGTTATAATTATCATTATTCTTAAAATTAATTAAACTAATGTAGCTTATTCAGTACCAGCCTAGCTTTGCTAAGATAGATAACCATAATATCTTTGGACAAGTATCTATATAAATTGATATAAAATAGAATTAAGAGTACTAATAAATAATGGGAAAACTCAATGGCAGAACTAAAACAATATGAATTAATAAAAACAATAATTTACAAAGTTGATACCAAAGATGATTACGCAGAATATAAATTAGAAGTCTATAAAGGAAATAACGGATTTAAAGGAATTATTTATAGAAAAGATTGCTATAGAATGTTAGCTCGTTATGATGAAAATTTTATAAATATCGATAAAAATCTATTTACTCTAGATAATAATTTTAATCGTTGTTTAATTAATTATGATGAATTGGAAGAAAATATCATTAATAATTTTTATATTGAATTGGAGAAAATTGGAGGCCATCTCAATTAATTGTAATGGCTATTATTTCAAGTTAAATTGAATTCTGTTGGAAAGCGAAATAGGTTTAATTCTCGCCAAAAAATGGGCAAATGCCACTTCTATGATATAACTAACAATCCTAGGTAAACACATTGTGTGTCAAAAAATTGAGTGCAGAGTTTAAACAACAGGCAGTGGTTTGATATTGCTTTATCCACTTATCTAATGCGGATTTAGTGATGTCATACTCAGCAACAATATTCGTTCATTTTTTAGCATTTTGGTAGAGAATCACCATTTGTTTTTTTATTGGTAAGTAAAACGGCGTTTTTCTCTTTTTGAAATGTGATTTGTCATGGGTGATTTCTTTTGTTTATCGTAACAATGACCTGATAAAACGGGTACTAATTATGTAAATACCCCAAACTTAGTACAAGATTCAAGTAGAAAATCATACTGCTTGTCTTAGTGTTTTATACTCAATCGGCGTCATGTTATTTAATGCCTCATGCGGTCTTTCGGTGTTATAAATCGTTAACCATTCTTCGGTTATTCTCCTTGCTTGTGCTAAGTTGTTAAAAAGATATAAATCGAGTACTTCAGTACGATAGGTGCGATTAAATCGTTCAATGTACCCGTTTTGATATGGGCTACCGGGCTCTATATAATCAATGGCTATATCATGTGATTTAGCCCAGTTTATAAAGGTTTTTCCTGTAAATTCTGGTCCATTATCGACGCGTATTTTTAATAGATAGCCATGATATTCAGCCAGTTTATCTAAGTAACGGGTAACTCTCCCTGCCGGTAAGCTTACTGCAATATCAATACCTAACGCCTCACGATTAAAGTCATCAATGACATTGAATGTCCTAAAGCGACGTTGATTACAGCTACTGTCACTCATAAAATCCATTGACCAACATTCACCTTGTTTATTAGGAACCAATAGCCTTTCTGGGCTTCGTGGAGGAATACGTTTTTTACGCTTTACCCTGAGATTAAGCTTTAATTCACAATACACCCGATATACCCGTTTATGATTCCATTTATAGCCGAGCTTTCTGATACGATTAAAGCATTTAGGAAAGCCCCAGCGTAAATGCCGGTCTGTGATAGCATTCAATACCGAAACAATCACCGAATCATCCTGTAACTTAGGTTGATAATAGTAAGCACAACGGCTTAAGCCAACAATGGCACAACTCATAGCAATAGTAACCAAATGATTTTGTTGTAGTTGCTGTGCCCACGTTTTACGTGCCCCAGTTGGCACTAAAGCTTTTTTATGATTTCTTCCTGAAGCTGAGATTTTAAACTGAGCTCAGCAAACATCTGCTTAAGCTTACGGTTTTCAGCCTCCAGCTCTTTTAAGCGTTTGATATCCGACGTTTCCATTCCGCCGTATTTTTCTCGCCATTTATAGAAAGTTGAATTCCCCATGCCATATTTACGGCAGAGTTCCTTGACAGGAATACCTGCTTCAGCTTCTTTTAAAATAGCGACGATTTGATGTTCAGTCATTTTTTCATAATTAAATCCTCTTTACTTGTATCATAGAGAATTTTCTACTTTTTGCTGTACTATTTTAGGGGATAGTTACAATATTCAGTAATAATATTTGTTTATTTTTTAGCATGTTGATATAGAATCACCATTTGTTTTTTTATTGGTAAGTAAAACGGCGTTTTTTTCTTCTTGAAATGCGATTTGTCATGGGTGATTTCTTTTGTTTTTTTGTTTATCGTAACAATAACCTGATAAAACAGGTACTAATTAGTATAGCCTGTCCAAATATTTTGGCGAGGATCAATCAGATAGATAGTGAAATAAAAAGATGTTATAAAATTGGTGATAAATTGAAAAAGGAACTTCGATGGTGAAAAAGGTAATCGCACCTAAACAGGAAAAATATGATGTTATATATGAAAAAATATTATTCAATAAAATAACGACTGCATTCTCTTGGCGAGAGCGTCCAAAAGATATGTGGAAATTAAGCTTTGAATATTCCAAAATAATAATGCCTGATGATGAAATTGCGCTAAAACAGTTTTTGGGTAAGAATTGGCAAGATATCACTCTTGATATATACATGAACTATGTGGAAGCTTTATATGCGTTTACGCCATCAGCTCATGCTTATTATTTACCTGGATTACTCATCACTTCAGCTAAAGCTCTAGATATAGCTATAGCTGAAGCCGAAGCTATAGTTAGAGCTGAAGCTGAGGCTGAGGCTAAAGCTAAAGCTATAGATATAGTTTTAGCTAGAACTAGAGCTAAAGCAAGAGCTAAAGCAAGAGCTATAGAGGAGCAAAAAGCAGGGATTAAAGAATTTATAAATAGAATCGTATTTTGGATTATGGATTTTGAAGAAATACTATCTGAAAGCTATAACTTTGACCGCTGGGCAACATTAACTGTTGACGAATATTTAGCAATTAAAGCTTGGCTAATATGGGTTACAAGAGAAGATACATATCAAGATGATGAAGATATATATCAAAATGATGAAAGTACATGTCAAAATGATGTGATGAATGCTCTGATTAGCCTAGACAAACTTATTGACCTTGCCAAGCAACGAGAAAAATGACTCGTAAATAAATTTATATATTTACCTAATTTTTGAACTAAGCGAATGATCCTCGCCAAAATATTAGACAGTGCCTACCTCTATCATTTTTTCATTTTGGTAATATTGTTGTTCATATTGTTCAGGTGATACCCAGCCATTGGCTGAATGACGGCGTATCCGATTATAATAGATTTCGATATATTCAAATAGTGCTTTATTAGCCAGTTTCCTCGTTTTGTAGTAACAGTCATGAATAATATGTGTTTTGAGTGTATGAAAAAACTCTCAACAACCGCATTATCAAAGCAGTTTCCTCTTCGACTCATGCTTTGCCTGAGTCCATATTGTAACAATAACTGCTTGAAATCAGCACTGCCATATTGGCTTCCTTGGTCACTATGAATGAGTACATTTTTAGGAAAGTGACGCCGAAATAAGGCTTGTTTTAATGTATTACACACTAAATGGCGGTCTATGTAGCGACTCGTTTGCCTAGCAATCACTTTTCGTCCATATAAATCGATAATCACCGACAAATATAACCAACCTTCACCCGTTTTAATATAAGTAATATCGGTTACCCATGTCGTATTCGGCTTATCAGGGTTAAATTGCCTATTTAACGTGTTGGGCGCAATATTGTGATGAGCCGTATCTGTTTTATACTTGAATTTACGTGCTGCTTTACTCCGTAATCCCAATTGTTGCAAAACACGGCTAATTGTCCTTTCTGAAACTTGATAGCCTGCATCCCCCTAGCATCAAGTAGCCTCGGTGACCCCCAAATGGGCCTTATGGTGCCAATACTGCTTTTGGATATACTCGCTGAGTTTGGCTGATTTGTTTGCACTTTTTAACCAGGCATAATAACCCGATGAACTGACACCAAGTAACGAGCATATTCTAGTAACGGGATAGCAGGTTAAATGATTTTTCATATAAGCGTACTTCAGCGACTGGTTTTATTCAGTGCAAAGTGCAAGTTGTCTAATCCATTTATCTAGGGTTGATTTGTCTATTCCTAAGTGGTTGGCAAGTTCGCTGATAGAAAAGTGTGCATGAGGTAACGCATACTCGATTAATTGTTGTTTGAATTTGACACTAAATTTTCTGACCATGATATTTGTCTCCTATAATTTGTATTTATATCATAGAGGCGACTTCTGTCCACTTTTTTGGCGAGGATCAGATCCTATTTGATATATAATAGTTACATAGGTATTTTACCTATCAATCTTCGCTTAGTCTGGCAATAAAGTTGCAAAACCGATATACTATGTTGTAATTTTTAGTATGACTAAATTTAGTTTTACTAAATCAATCCGTTCTTTAACATCATCAATTGGAAAAAAATTATGCATCCGATGCTGAATATTGCTATTCGCGCTGCTCGTAAAGCAGGTAATGTAGCCATCAAGGCTTATGAAAATCCTAGTTCAATCGAAATCGAAGCCAAAGGCGCTAACGATTTTGCCACTAATGCAGATCGTGCGGCAGAAGCCTTGATTATTGAAACAATCAAAAAAGCTTATCCTGATCATACTATTATTGCCGAAGAAAGCGGTCTTGCTAAAGGTAATGATGCCGATACACAGTGGATAATCGATCCAATTGATGGTACGACTAATTTTATTAAAAATATTCCGCATTTTGCTGTATCAATCGCAGCTCGAGTTAAAGGTAAGACCGAAGTTGCTGTGGTTTATAATCCAATGAGTAATGAACTGTTTACAGCTGCCCGTGGTAAAGGTGCTCAGCTTAATGGTTACCGTATTCGAGTGAGTAATGCGAAAGATTTAGATGGTAGCGTATTGGCAACGGCTTTCCCATTTAAAGCTAAACAATACAGCGATAGTTATTTTGCCGTTTTGCAAAAGTTATTTGTTAAATGTGGTGATTTTCGTCGTGCAGGTTCGGCCGCTTTAGATTTGGCTTATGTTGCCGCAGGTCGTTTAGATGGCTTTTTTGAAATTGGCTTAAAACCATGGGATATCGCTGGTGGCGAGCTGATTTTGCGTGAAGCGGGAGGGGTCATTACCGATTTTGCTGGTGGTAATAACTATATGGTTTCAGGCAATGTTGTGGCTGGTAATCCTAGAATTGTAAAAGATTTATTGGTTTCTACCCAAAACGATTGGCCAGAAAAATTACGTAACTAACTTCCTTTTTTTACAGGGTTTTATAAGCCCTGTGATTCCGCTTTATTTTTGTGCATAACCTCTAATATTCAGTATATACTAACTTTAAACTTCATAAACCATATAAGGTATATATCATGAAAACGGTCCAATATTATTTTATTGTTGAAGATATGAGCTGCGCATCTTGTGTTGGGCGCGTTGAAAAAGCACTTAAAAAAGTCGATGGTGTAATTGATGTCAGCGTTAATCTCGCGACTGAAAAAGCAACGGTTGATGCTGATGCACATGTAAAGCTCGAAACATTAATGTCTGCAGTTGAGAAAACGGGTTATCATGCGGTTAAAATTGACGAATCAGCAGATAATAAAAAAATAACGAAAAAACAATATGCTACCTGGCCTGTTGTGACAGCTGTAATGCTTGTTATTCCTTTTGTATTGCCAATGCTATTAGCGCCGTTTGGGATAAATTGGATGTTGCCTGCTTGGTTGCAATGGGGGATTGCATCGGTTGTACAATTTGGTTTGGGGGCTAAATTTTATCGAAATGGCTTTAGTGCGGTTAAAGCAGGGGCTGGCAATATGGATTTATTGGTTGCTATTGGCACAAGTGCTGCGTATGGATTATCGGTTTATCAGTTGATGACTGGCAATGGTGAACATCTTTATTTTGAATCGTCAGTTATTATTATTACCTTAATCTTGATCGGTAAATGGCTAGAATCAAGCGCTAAACATCAAACTACCCAAGCCATCGAAGCGCTTTCTTCGCTACGGCCAGATGTTGCGTTAGTCAAGCAAGGTGATCAAGAAGTAAGTTTACCCATTAGCCAAGTTAATGTGGGGGATATTGTTATTGTTAAGCCCGGTGAGCGTATTGCTGTTGATGGTATTGTGATTGAAGGCACATCAAGTAGCGATGAGTCAATGTTAACCGGTGAGAGCTTGCCTGTAAATAAATCGGTTAACGATGTGGTGACTGGTGGTACGATTAATGGTGAAGGCCTACTGCTTGTTAAAACCACAGCTATTCAGGCTGATTCTACTTTATCCAAAATCATTGAAATGGTTGAATCGGCACAGGCCAAGAAAGCGCCGATTCAACGAATCGTTGATCGCATTAGTGCGATTTTTGTGCCGGTGATTTTATTGATTGCACTAGTTACGCTATTGGCTTGGGGAATGATATTGCATGATTGGCAGCAAGCTTTACTTTATGCGGTTGCGGTGTTAGTGATTGCTTGCCCATGTGCGTTAGGCTTGGCAACACCAACCGCGATTATGGTGGGGACTGGGGTGGCTGCTCGCCATGGTATTTTAATTAAAGATGCCGAAGCGTTAGAAACGTTGCACAGTATTAATACAGTCGCATTTGATAAAACCGGTACACTCACCATGGGTAAGCCTGAATTAGTCGAGATGGATATTATAGGTAGTGAGACACCCAATCAAATTTTATCGATCGCGGCCTCTCTGCAAGCGGGTAGTGAACATCCACTTGCTAAAGCCATTTTAAGTAAAGTCAAAGAGTATAGTCGTGCTCAAAATATTACCTCAGTAGCGGGATCGGGGGTGATGGCTACGGTTAATAATACGGAGTATTATTTAGGTAGTTTGCGATGGATGAAATCATTAAATGCCTATTTTGTTGGTATGGACGATAAGATTAATGAGTTAGCCAGTAAAGGTTACACCATTTCATTTTTAGCTAAGCAGCAATTAGAAGGTAATGTGGTAATATTAGCGCTATTTGGTTTTGCTGATGTAATCAAGCCAGAAGCGAAAACCGCCATTGAAGCATTGCATCAGTTAAATGTAAAAAACGTTATGTTAACTGGGGATAACCAGAAAGCGGCGAATTACGTAGGGCAGCAGTTAGGCTTGGATGAAGTCATTGCTGAAGTGTTACCACAAGATAAAGCCAATTATATTTATCAATTACAAAAAGAAAGTCATGTTGATACCCATAATCGAGTGGCAATGGTGGGAGATGGGATTAATGATGCACCAGCATTGGCTGCTGCGGATATTGGTATTGCCATGGGCACGGGCACCGATGTGGCTATGCATGCAGCAAGTATTACCCTCATGCGTGGTAATCTGTTTTTAGTTGCTGATGCAATCGATATTTCGCGCCGAACTTATCATAAGATTAAACAAAATCTATTTTGGGCATTTTTCTATAACTTGATTGGTATTCCGCTAGCGGCATTTGGATTTTTAAATCCAATGATAGCAGGCGCTGCCATGGCGTTAAGTAGCGTAAGTGTGGTTACTAATGCGTTGTTACTTAAACGTTGGAAGGCAAGATCTTAATCGTGCATAGCAAAAGTTAGAATTTTAACACTTAAATAAAGGTGGTTAAGTGCCGCCTTTATTATTTTTATGTTTAATTGCATAAATAATTAAATTAAACTAAAGCTAATTTGTGAGCCCTTTCCTTGTTCGGTAACAAACTTGCCAACAGCGCAGATCAGTTGTTCATTATAGTAAATCAACGGGATTCGTGTACGCATCCACGGCGGAATGTTATGTTCTTGCCATAGTTTTTTTATTGATCGCGATCCATTTCGATTGATAATTTGAAATTGTCCTTTAGCATGAAATCGTACAGTGACTTGTTCATCTGCATGGGGTAAACGGCAGGATAAATCAGTTTGATAATTAATCTGCAATTTACCAACACTATCTGGCAGATTTAAAGGTAAAGCCAAATCCCAGTTGAGGATTTGTTGTTCAATATTTTGGTATAACGGTAATAAATAGAGTTGATTTTGATAGCGACGAATTTGCCTGCAATGTAGTAAGAATTTAGGGTTGGCATCTTCTTTTGCTAGCACAACCGTTTGCCAAATGAGTGCTAATTGCTTTTGGCTTGGCATAGTCATTTGTTGGGAACGCAGCCACATGCGCAACACAGCATTGCGTTTATATTCTGAACACGTCATTAAAGGCGCTAGATTTAGCTGTCCTTGTTGGCTAACCACTTGTTGAAAATCAGCTAATAATAATTCATTAATTAACGCTTCTTGTTGCTGACATAATTCAGCACTACGTGCCACCATTTGCGAAAAATGTGGCCAGCGTTGATTTAGTGTTGGTAAGACCTTTAAGCGTAAAAAATTGCGGTCATAACGATCATCTTGGTTGCTTTCATCTTCTATCCAGTTGAGTTGATGCTTATTAGCATAAGTTTCAATTTGTGCACGTGAAATCGTTAATAAAGGACGAAGATGCTGTTTATTTTCCTGTGGCATGGCGGCCAATCCCGCAGGACCACTACCGCGTTTTAATGCTAAAAAGAAAGTTTCGCATTGATCATCAAGATGTTGCGCAGTGCATAAGGTTTCATCATTTTTTAAATGACGATAGATAGCTTGGTAACGCGCATTTCTAGCTTGTTCTTCGATATTTCCTGCATTAGGGTCGAGTTTGACTTTTTCAATAATCAGTGGAACTTGCCAGGTGTGGCATTGTTTTTGGCAATGCATTGCCCAGTGGTCAGCATTACTGCTCAAACCATGATGAATATAGATCGCCCTTAGCTTTAAATCAGGTAATAATTGCTGTTTGAGTGCAACTAGTGCATGCATTAATACGGTTGAATCAACACCACCACTATAAGCAACCAGTAGTGCTTTGTGGTGTGTGATTTTATGCATAATTGTTTGTTTGATGTTTTCATCAAACATTATTGGGAGTGGGTTATTCATCTTCTATTTAATTACACCTAGCTTTGTAATGCATTGGCTTTATTTTTGTGTTGTTTGATTCTGTCTAAACCAGCCGCAAGATCGGTAATTAAGTCATCAGGATCTTCAAGTCCTATATGTAGCCGAATCAGTGTTCCTGCAAAGTCTACGCCAGATACCGGTCTAATGTTTGCAAGTTCTTCGGGTTGATTGGCTAAAATTAATGACTCAAATCCACCCCATGAATAAGCCATCGAGAAGTAAGTTAGGTTATCTATAAAATCTGATAATTGTACGTCATTTAATCGATCTTTGAGTACAAAAGAAAATAATCCACTTGCTCCCGAAAAATCACGTTTAAAAAACTCATGTCCTTTACAACTTTTTAATGCTGGGTGATTAACGGTCGCCACTTTTGGGTGATTTGCTAGCCATTTTGCTACTTTTAAACCGCTTTTGTGATGTTGTTTTAGTCTTATTGCTAATGTGCGTAAACCGCGCGCAGCCATATAGGCGGTATCTGCATCACACATTTGTCCCATTAAATATGAGCGCTCACGCAAAGTATCCCAACAGCGCTCATTAGCTACAACAGTGCCTAGCATGGCATCAGAATGACCGATTAGGTATTTGGTTCCGGCTTGTATTGAGATATCAATATCATGCTCTAACGCTTTAAATAAAACGCCTGCACTCCATGTGTTATCGATCATAATGATAATGTCAGGGTTGACACTTCGTATTGCTTTAACAATTGATAGTACATCGTGGACTTCCATCGTAATTGAACTTGGCGATTCTAAAAATACGACTTTAGTATTTGGCTTGATATGGTTTGTAATATAGCGCCCCACTAACGGCGAAAAGTAATCTGTTTCAACACCAAAATCTTTTAAAATATGTTGACAAAATTCTTGAGTGGGTTCGTAAGCAGCTTCAGAGACTAATATATGATCACCCGCCTTTACAAAGGCTAAAATGGCATTGGTGATTGCCGCTGCGCCACAAGGATAGAGGTAGCAACCAGCCCCTCCTTCAATTTCAATCATGGCATCTTGTAGCGCAAAATGAGTTAATGTTCCGCGTCTCCCATAAAATAGTGCACCTTTAGCGCGATTTTCGGTTGCTTCTTTTTTAGCAACCACTGTATCAAAAACAAGTGATGAAGCACGCTGAATGACTGAATTCACTGCGCCTTGGGTGTAGCATTTTTTTCGTCCTGCGTGAACTAATTTGGTTGGTAATGACATGAAGATTCCTTTTGCTACTTTATAAATTTTAATAACAGTTAGCATAGCATGCTGTTAAAATAGTAAAAAATAAATTTTATTAATATCCTCTTGCTAATTATGCTAATAGTTCAACTTGCTTGCCTTAATGATACTGACATTGATTTTTCACTGCTGCCGACATCGCTTCTTGATGAAGCGAATAAATTAAAAGGTCAACGCAAAAAACAGTTTTTGGTTTGCCGTTCAATTTTGGCTCACTTGCTTAAACAGTATTGTAATATTTCGGTGTTACCCACTATTAAAGTCGGTGATAATGGTCGCCCTTGTTTTGTGGAACGCCACCTACCAGATTTTAATATCAGTCATAGTAAAGATTGGGTGGCGGTAGCAATTTCATTGACGAGTAAGATTGGCTTAGATATCGAAGTAGCTCGCCCGCGCAAAAACTATTTAAATGTGGCTAAAAACTTTTTTGCGGATGATGAGTATCAATGGATGATCAAACAAGAAGATACATTAACGGCTTTTTGGCAATTATGGACGTTGAAAGAGTCTGCATTAAAACTATATGCCAAAGGGGTTTGGCAAATTAAATCGGTTAAAATTGACTTTAGACAGCAGCTGATTACAGCGCCTTTTGCACAACAATTTTATTATCAATATCATCAAGTGTGTGATGTTCATCTATCGGTAAACAGTAACCAACCGATTTCTAAATTGATTTTGTTATCTTAATACCACGTTTGCCATGATCTGTTATGGTAAAATAAGTTGTTGCTTTTTATTAAACTAGATAGATATCTTGGATTCTTTTTCTCTTGTTTTCGTTTAATTGATATTCCTGTGACAACCAATTGTCAATGGTATCGTAACGCGTTTTAATTGCGTCAAATGCTGCTGTTAAATACTCTTTTTTGGCTGCAAAAATTAATTTACGGTTTTCAAACTCATCAGGAGTAACAGTATGTTGATATTGGCTTAATAGATTTTCACGATAATCCGACAATAGCTGTTCAGTCAGTAAATAATCTTGCATGACAGCTTCTTCACTAACACCTAAAGCAAACAACGTTAATGCGACGCCAACACCAGTGCGATCTTTACCAACAGCACAATGTTGTACTAATGGTTTACCTTTTGAGTTCAGTAGTATTGACGAAAGTCTTCGGTATGCGGGGTTATTAAATGGCAGCAGTTGATAAAGCTTAACCATAAAATCAAATGGTGCATTTTTTTTAAGTATTTGTTGGGTATTGCCTAAATCGCTTGTTAAACTTGCGGTGACCGTATCACTCAATGGATTAGCAGGCACATTAATATAATGAATATTTTGCCATAACTTATCTGGATTTTGTGCAATTTCATTAGGATCGCGATAGTCTAAAACATAGTGCAGTTTTAACTCATCAGATAAAAAAGACTGCTCTTCTGACGTAATAAGCGAAAATGCGCCTGAACGGTATAGTAGACCAGATCGAATTTGACGTCCGTCAATTGTTTTAATTCCACCTAAATCACGAAAATTAATCCCATTTTTTATTAGTATAGCTGATGTCATAACTCGTCCTTATTTATACTTAACTTCGCTTGCTATCTTAACATGTTTCTGATTAGAATTAAGCCATTCTTTTTGCTTTATTAATGATTAAGGTACTTATTATGTCGATGTTATCTGTTTTACTTTCTGATAAAGCTGCACCAAGACAATGGGGAAAAGATGCGCTGCTGAGTTTTTCGGACGATACAATTACTATTCACTATAAACCAGATCATCGTTTAGGAACGATTCAACGAGCGGGGAGAAAGCTGGATAACCAAGGAATAAATTCGGT
This sequence comes from Gilliamella sp. App4-10, assembly GCF_001690495.1. GTDB lineage: Bacteria > Pseudomonadota > Gammaproteobacteria > Enterobacterales > Orbaceae > Gilliamella > Gilliamella apicola_G. Next base: position 181,404 of record NZ_LZGS01000035.1, on the reverse strand, counting down.
TAAGCTAAATGGCGAAAATTGGGATCTTGAAGCTTGTTGGCATTTTTGGTTAGGTTATCGTAATGCGAAAAAAAGTACACAGGTAAATTGGCCAAAACTTAATACCAAAGATAAACAAGAATTAATTCATCGCCTAGCGATTATTGATTGGTGTCGAGATATTGTTAACCAGCAAGCAGAAACATTAAGCCCTGTTGAGTTAGCAACACAAGCTATGAAATTAATTAGCACTTATTCAAATGATGTGACTTACAACATTATTTCGGGTGAAGTTTTAAAAGAGCATAATTTCATGGGGATCTATGCGGTTGGCAAAGGTTCTGATAGGCCTGCAGCTTTACTTGAACTTGATTATAACCCAACCCAAAATCCTAAATCACCGATTACGGCTTGTTTAGTTGGTAAAGGCATTACCTTTGATTCGGGTGGTTATAGCTTAAAACCAAGTAGCTTTATGGAATCAATGCGTTCAGATATGGGGGGGGCAGCATTAGTAACGAGTGCTTTAGCGCTAGCCATTGCGCGTGGCTTAAGTCATCGTATTAAACTCTATTTATGTTGTGCCGATAATTTAGTCAGTGGCAGCGCTTTTAAACTTGGTGATATTATTCGTTATCGTAATGGTAAAACGGTTGAAGTTGATAATACTGATGCTGAAGGACGTTTAGTTTTAGCCGATGGTTTAATTTGTGCCGATAATGATAAACCGAATTATATTATTGATTGTGCAACATTAACAGGTGCCGCTAAAATTGCGGTGGGGAATGATTATCAATCATTACTCTCATTTGATGATAAATTTGCTAATCAATTGTTAGCTAGTAGCAACATTGAACATGAGGCTTTTTGGCGATTACCATTAGCAGAGTTTCATCGCTCACAATTTCCCTCATCATTTGCTGATATGGCAAATTCAGGTTTACCTAATACCGCTGGTGCGAGTACTGCTGCGGCTTTCTTATCACATTTTATTAAAAATTATCAACAAAATTGGTTACATATTGATTGTTCGGCAACATTTCGTAAAAGTGCTACAGCATTATGGGCAACAGGCGCAACGGGAATTGGGGTAAGGACAATTGCTAATTTACTTAGTCAGCTTAAATAAAACTGAAAAAACCACTTTAAAAAGTGGTTTTTTGTTTCTTAAAAAAAGTACAATTGTTTAATTATTTTCAATAACAGTTGCTTTTTTGATATAAATTGGCTCAGCCGGTACATTTTGATGTGGTCCCATACGTTTAGTTGGTACGTTAGCGATTTTATCAACGATTTCCATTCCTTTAATGACTTTACCAAAAACAGCATAACCGTACTTTTCTGGTGATTGATAATTAAGGAAATCATTGTTAACTACATTGATAAAAAATTGGCTGGTTGCACTATTTACTTCACTTGTTCTTGCCATTGCAATGGTGCCACGATCATTTTTTAAGCCATTGTCAGCTTCGTTTTTAATTGGTGGGTTATTTTCTTTGAATTTTAGTTGATCATCAGCGCCACCACCTTGAATCATAAATCCAGGAATGACGCGATGGAAAGTTAAATTTTCATAAAAACCATTGTTAACATAATCAAGAAAGTTTTTCGTGGTAATGGGGGCATGCTCGCTGTCTAATTCGATTTCAATATCACCCATACTGGTTTGTAATAATACTTTAGGAGCTGCTAGGGCGACAGTTGAAAAAATAGTTAACAACAATGTTAAAATTAATAGTTTGATTTTTTTCATATAATAAATCCTTTCTCCAGTTAAGTTGATTGATTATACCGAATATTAGGTTAATTTAAATAACAATTGCGCAAAATAGGATAATTTTTTGGGTTGTAGATCACATAAGTACTTAATTGTATATAATTACACAATGGATTGGTCTATAGTATTGAAGTTTTTTGTTAATAAATACTACAAAGTTAGTATGTTATAAAAAATAGTTCTTTATTGCTACAGTTTTTATATTAAAACATTTAGTTCCCTGAAACTTTTTATAAATAAGTTTATTAAATTTTATGCGATGTATTTTGTGTGATATGCCTTTATTTTTATCTCATCATGGTATTTGTAGCCAATGTGTTCAAAATATACCTAAATTTAATAAGGTTTGTCATCAATGCTGTTTACCACACTCTTTATCGACTGATATATGTTATCGATGTCGTGCAAAAAAACCATACTGGGATGAGCTTATTGCTGTTTCTGAGTATATTAATCCGCTAAAAAAGTTGATTCATCATTTAAAGTTCTACAGCAAAATTGAACTAAATATTGCATTGGCAAGATTGATGTTTTTGGCTTGGTATCAACGGCAAAAAATCGATACTTTAATTAAACCTGATTTGGTCACTTGTGTACCATTGCATCACATTCGTTATTGGTCACGTGGCTTTAATCAAGCTGAATTATTAGCAAAACCGATTGCTAGATGGCTAGACCGTGACTTTTATCCTTATTTGCTGTCTCGAAAGCTAAATAGGCAAGATCAAAAAAATCTATCTCTTACCGAACGAATCGCTAATGTCGAAACGCTTTTTATATGCCGTCAAGATCTTTCACATAAATCAGTAATGCTCATTGATGATATCGTTACAACTGGTAATACGATTAATGCAATTAGCCAACAACTAAAAAAATGTGGTGCAACTAGTGTTCATGTTGTTTGTTTATGTCGTACAGTATTGTAAAATCCTAAACAACCCCTATAATAACCAAGAAAGCTAGTCAACTATTATAAATGATGTTAGGTCTGTTTATTACCTAATTACATTAAAGTGAGGGGTCATGTCTATTATCACTATTTCTGAAGCAGCTCAACAGCACTTTAAAAAATTGCTTGCTAATCAACCCGATGGAACACAAATTCGGGTATTTGTTATTAACCCAGGTACGCCAAGTGCCGAATGTGGTGTGTCGTATTGTCCGGCTGATACTGTAGAAGATAGCGACATAGAAGAAAAGTTTGCTGATTTTTCAGTTTATATTGATGAAATGAGTGCACCATTTTTAGAAGAAACGGTTATTGATTATGTGACTGATGAATTAGGTTCGCAGTTAACATTAAAAGCGCCAAATTCAAAAATGAAAAAAGTGGCTGACGATGCGCCACTTATTGAGCGTGTTAATTACGCCATTCAAACGCAAATAAATCCGCAATTAGCCAGTCATGGAGGGCATGTTAGCTTAGTTGAGTTGACTGAAGATAACTATGTTATATTGCAATTTGGTGGTGGATGTAATGGTTGTTCAATGGTCGATTACACTTTGAAAGAAGGTATTGAGAAACAATTAATGACAGAGTTTCCTGAACTTGTTGGTGTAAAAGATATTACTGAACATCAAGCTGGAGCACATTCTTTTTGCTAAAAATGACAGAAAATAATTTTTATTTAAACCTTGCTTATTGCTGGGATTAAGTCATAATCGGATGACGTTTGCCATTTGACATTCTGATGGGGTTTTATGAATCAAGTTAGTATTATTTCAGATCTTATCATTTGGATTGAAAAAAATTTGGAACAACCATTATCTATTGATCATGTTGCACAAAAATCAGGTTATTCAAAATGGCATTTACAACGTATGTTTAAAGAGGTAACTGGTCAGGTTCTTGGTACTTATATTCGTCATCGTCGTTTAACTTATGCCGCACTTTCTTTACGTATGACAAGTAAACCCATTTTAGATATTGCGATGCAATATCGTTTTGATTCTCAGCAAACTTTTACTCGTTCTTTTAAAAAACAATTTAATGAAACACCTGCCAGTTATCGTCGTGGTGATTTTTGGGATCCTACAGGATTAACACCAGCTATTGAGCTCAATAAAAATAGGCTTTCATTGCCTGAACCAAAATTTGTTAATATGCCTCAAAAAACTTTTTGGGGTATCACCTTTAAGAATAATTGCAGTTTGAGTCACTTATTAGATGAAGAAAATAAACTAAGAACGCAATTTTTTTATAATTATATATCTCGCTGTAACCATAAATGTGAAAATCTACCAGACAAAATTTATGCTTTTAGCCGTATATTGAAAAGCAAAGATAATGCTAATGAACAAGAACTTCTTTATACCATTGCTTTAGATCACAATAATAATCTTGAAAGTATTGAACAGGTTGAGAGTGAAGGTGGCTTGTATCTTTGTTTTAAATATATTGGGTCTCCTGATGAGTTTAGTGATTTTATTTCGCAAGTGCATTTAGCTGCCATGCCCGCATTAAAAGTACGTTTGCGTAGCTCTAGTTGCGTAATTGAAATTCATCATAACCATCATGATGGCACTGCCGAATCAGTTAAAGATATTACACGTATGGAGTGCGATTATTGTGTGCCGATTGTTGCTGAAAGTGAAGTCAATATCCAATCCAATTGATAGTTATAATGTGATATAAAAATCGGTTAATAGATATTGACTGATATGATTAATTATCTGAATTTAATAAAATATTTTCCAACCATTTTTTGAATTCAGGGGTTACTTCTTTTAGACTGTTCGATCCACGAGTTACAGTTGCAATTCCTATTCCAAGTTGCTCTTTTAGTTGGCGTTGATTGATTGAACCATCAAGTAATGAATGTACAATTTTGACGCGAGTAATTAAAGCGTCGCGCTCATCAGCGGTCATTAATAATTTTAATATATCAAGTGAATAACCATCGTTAAATGCTTGGTGTAATATTTCGACTGTCTGTTTCCATTCGTTAGTTTTCATTATAATCACCATTAATATTGTTTATTAAATTCATTTGAATTAAGAATATTGACATTTTTTTGCCCTAAGACTATTTGATAAATATAATCATATACCAATACATTTTTGACATAATTGCGCGTTTCGGTAAACGGTATGCTATCAATAAATGCGACAGCATCCAGCTTTCCATGACTATTATTAAGCCATCTTTTTACACGATTAGGACCTGCATTATAAGCTGCTGAAGATAATATACGATTATTATCATTTTGTAGATAAACAGTGTTTAAATAGGATGTACCTAATTCTATATTGGTTTTAGGATCAAACAATTGTCCCGATGAAACATAAGTGACTGAATTGACTTTTTTAGCGGTTTCTTTTGCTGTTGCTGGCATTAATTGCATAAGTCCGCGGGCGCCGGCAGGGGATTTGGCAGTGGTATCCAGCGCACTTTCTTGACGAGAAATAGCTAAAGCATAAGATAACGGAATCGCTTTATCTTTTAATGCATTGTTATATAAGGCTTGGTACATAATAGGTAAACGTTCTGTCCAGTTATTCCAAAGCTTACCAACAATAGTTGCTTGAATACTAAGATCGCCCCAGCCTTTTTGTAAGGCATATTGAGCTAATGCTAAATATTCATTTTTATTGGTTTGCTTATTTAACATATATCGCCATTCGTTGCTTGATTCTGAAACCATACCAAAATAATATAATTCATTAATCCTTTTTATATAAGATTGATTATCATATTTAGATTTTAGTATTGATATTTCAGATGGTGTCATCTGTTTAGATTGGTTATTGAGGGAATAAGGTTGATTAAGTGTTTGTGCACTTATCATGCCATAAAATCCACGTTTGGTTGTCAATGTTTGTAAAATTTGGTTAGCTTCATTTTTTTGATTATTATTGAGTAATACTCGAGCCTGCCAATATTGCCATTCTTCTTTCAATTGATCTTCCGGCGATAATTGTGCTATCCAATAGGCAATTTCAGTAAAGTTATAGTCATCGATAGCAAGGCGGATACGCTTTTCGACTAATGTTGTATCATGATATTTGGTAATATAATTATCACGCCATTTAATTTGTTCATCAGTTGCGGAATCTGTAAAGTAGCTGTTAGCCAAACTCTTTTGTAATGCAACTTGTTCAGTTTCACTTAAAGTTTGCTGTTTAACTAGTTTTGGTAATAATGATGCTGCTAAGTTGATATCTGCTTTTACTAAGCGAGAAAATGATGCTAAGACAATTTTTTTAGTGAAAGGGCTAGCTTTAATATTTTTTGAAAAATCTTCTAATTTTTTAGGATTATCAAGTACAGCTAATAAATTGTTTTTAGTTGTTTTGTAATTATTATCAAGTAAGTTAGTTAGGTGTTTGGCTAATTTTAAATTATTTGCTTCAATAGCCAGTTCAATACGTAATAGTATTAAATTAGCTGTTCGTTTACCTGCTTGTGCCCATGCATCGAGTAATGGATCGCATGCAGAGGGAAGCTCTTTACCGGTAATCCAAAGTGATTTAATAGTGCTAAAGGCTGCTTCGATATTTCCTTGTTGTAGTAATGCATATTGATAGCGACAGTTAGAGTGTGTGGAATGATCTTTGGGGAATGAAACAATTGCATTCCAATCTTGACGATTGCTTAATTCGGTTAAATAAGATTGTATTACTGAAGTCGTTGCTGGAAATTCATTATATTGGTGAACAAAATCTCTTACCATTTGCGGAGGAACTACTTTAATATTATTCTGAAAAAACTGTACAGCAGCATAGGGATATAGTGGATAATCTTTTATGGTAGAGAGCAATGTTTGCTGTTCTTCAAAAGTCAGTGTTTGATAAGAATTAAGCCATTTTTGATAATTTTCTCGTAGCACCTTTTGAGAATGAGCGGCGTAAGTGTTACTTGTGAACAATAGACCGATTATCAAAAAATAACGTAATACTAATTTCATCCGTTAACTCCTATGTTAAATCAGCTAATTAGATTAGCATATTAAGCTATGATGCGTCGATGATAAACTATAGTTCAATTCCGACTAAAATACTCAACTAAATACTTGACTAAATAAAGAGGATATATACAATAGTCGTTATAAAATATAGGGGAATAATCAATGAAACTGACATCAAAAGGACGATATGCAGTAACAGCAATGCTTGATGTTGCTTTACACGCTGATTCAGGACCGGTATCACTCGCTGATATTTCAGAACGTCAAGAAATTTCACTTTCTTATCTTGAACAATTGTTTGCTCGATTACGAAAAAATGGTTTAGTTCTCAGTGTCAGAGGTCCTGGAGGTGGTTATATACTGAGTCGTTCTATGGATCAAATTGCTATTAGCTCAATTGTTAAAGCTGTCGATGAGACAGTGCATGCAACAAAATGCCATGGGCTAGATGGATGCCAAGGTGGTGTTAGATGTTTAACTCATACACTTTGGAACGATCTAAGTGAACGAATTGAGGACTTTTTAACTAGCATTACATTGAGTGAACTGGTGAATAATAAAGAAGTTAAAGCCATAGCTAATCGACAAAATAATATACAACACGTTCAAATTAATTAATAAAATACAATACAGAATTTGTCATTGGGAGTAATTAATGAATCTACCTATTTACATGGATTATGCAGCTACAACGCCTGTAGATCCTAGAGTTGCTGAAAAAATGATGCAGTATTTAACACCAGACGGTATATTTGGTAATCCGGCATCTCGTTCCCATAAATTTGGTTGGCAAGCTGAAGAAGCTGTTGATATTGCACGTAATCAAATTGCCGATCTTATCGGAGCCGATTCTCGTGAAATCGTTTTTACGTCAGGTGCAACTGAAGCTGATAATTTAGCAATTAAAGGTGCTGCTCATTTTAATCAAGTCAAAGGTAAGCACATTATTACTTGTAAAACTGAGCACAAAGCTGTGCTTGATACTTGTCGCCAACTTGAGCGAGAAGGCTATGAAGTGACTTATTTAGCACCAGAATCTAATGGTATACTCGATCTAGATAAACTTGCAGCAGCAATGCGCAAAGATACAACCGTTGTGTCAATTATGCATGTTAATAATGAAACAGGTGTAATACAAAACATTGAAAAAATTGGCGAGATGTGTCGTGAACGAGGTATTGTTTTTCATGTTGATGCAACACAATCTGTGGGTAAATTACCCATTAATGTGACCAACTTAAAAGTTGATTTAATGTCATTTTCGAGTCATAAAATTTACGGACCCAAAGGTATTGGGGGGCTTTATGTAAGACGCAAACCACGTGTGCGCATTGAAGCACAAATGCATGGCGGTGGTCATGAACGTGGGATGAGATCAGGCACTTTACCTGTACACCAAATTGTAGGTATGGGCGAAGCATATCGTATCGCTAGAGAAGAGATGGCAACCGAAATGCCACGCTTATTAGCCTTAAAAAATCGTTTATGGAATGGTTTAAAAGATATTGAAGAAGTCTATCTTAATGGATCTTTAGAACACAGTGTGCCAAATATTTTAAATGTGAGTTTTGCTTATATTGAAGGTGAATCATTGATGATGGCTTTAAAAGATTTAGCTGTTTCATCTGGTTCAGCATGTACATCTGCAAGTTTGGAACCCTCTTATGTACTTCGAGCATTAGGTCTTAATGATGAACTCGCGCATAGCTCTATTCGTTTTTCTATTGGTCGTTTCACCAAAGAAGAAGAAATTGATTATGTTATTAAATTAATTAAAGAATCAATTGGAAAATTACGAGATTTATCGCCACTTTGGGAAATGTTTAAAGATGGCGTTGATTTAACAAAAATTAAATGGTCAGCACATTAAAATTAGGAGTAAATTATGGCATATAGTGAAAAAGTCGTTGATCATTATGAAAACCCACGTAATGTTGGTTCATTTGATCAAAATGATCCTAATGTTGGTAGCGGTATGGTTGGCGCACCAGCGTGTGGGGATGTAATGCGTCTACAAATCAAAGTGAATGATAATGGGATTATTGAAGATGCTAAGTTCAAAACTTATGGTTGTGGTAGTGCAATTGCATCAAGTTCCTTAGTTACAGAATGGATAAAAGGTAAATCATTGGACGAAGCAGGAGCGATCAAAAATACGGATATTGCTAAGGAGCTTGCTTTACCTCCAGTTAAAATTCACTGTTCGATTTTAGCGGAAGATGCTATTAAAGCAGCTATTGAAGACTATAAAACGAAAAAAGGACAACGCTAATGGCAATCACATTGACTAATAGCGCAGCTGATCGTGTGCAAACTTTCCTTGCAAATCGAGGAAAAGGTGTTGGGTTACGATTAGGTGTTAAAACATCCGGTTGTTCTGGTATGGCGTATGTTTTAGAGTTTGCCGATGTGATTAATGATGATGATCGTGTCTTTGAAGACAAACAAGTCAAAGTTATCGTGGATAAAAAGAGCTTGGTCTATATTGATGGCACTGAACTTGATTTTGTTAAAGAAGGATTAAACGAAGGTTTCAAGTTTAATAATCCTAATGCGCAACACGAATGTGGTTGTGGTGAAAGTTTTAATGTGTAATTGGACACAATAATTATGGTTAATTACTTTGAGCTATTTAATTTGCCGGTTCAATTACCGGTGAATACCGCTGAGCTAACAACCCATTATCAGCAATTGCAGAGGCAATATCACCCAGATAATTTTGCCGTTGCAACCGATAATGATAAAGTGGCAATTGTTCAAAAATCAGCCATCATTAATGATGGTTACCATACGTTAAAAAATCCAATCAAAGCTGCCGAGTATTTTTTATCTCTACAAGGTTTTGATGTGGCAACTGAACAAAATATTATTCATGATGCCGATTTTTTGATGGAGCAATTTGTTTTACGTGAAAGGCTTGATGAAATCGAGAGCAAAGGGAATTTTGAATTATTAGATGATTTTCATGCTGAGATTGTTGAGCGTCAAAATATAGTTTACAACGAGTTATTACAATTTATAACTAATCAAAATTGGTCAACTGCACTTAATCAGATCTATAAAATCCGCTATCTTGCTAGGTTGATTGAACAAATCGAAAAGTTACAAGAAAAGCAATTTGATTTATAATTTAAAATAAGTAACGTATCGATAGAGATAGATTAAATGGTATTATTACAGATCAGTGAACCAGGGCAAACTCCACTACCACATCATCGTCGCCTGGCGGTGGGGATTGATCTTGGCACAACCAATTCATTAGTAGCAACGGTTAGAAGTGGACAAGCAGAGGTATTACCTGATTTAGAAGGTAATTCACTGTTGCCATCTGTTGTGCATTATGGTGTTGATCATGATGATAACCCTATTATTACGATTGGGAAACATGCCAAAGACAATGCAGTTAAGGATCCGCAAAATACTGTCAGCTCTATTAAGCGATTAATGGGGCGAAGTTTATCTGATATAGATTTATCGCATTTTCCTTATACTTTTTCACAAACTGAAAATGGTGTTCCTTTATTAAACTTGTCTAATGATCAAGTAAATCCAATACAAGTTTCATCAGAAATTCTGACAGCTTTAGCTGAACGGGCAAAAGAGAGCTTACAAGGTGAAATTGATGGTGTAGTTATTACTGTACCAGCCTATTTTGATGATGCCCAACGGCAAGCAACAAAAGATGCTGCAAAATTAGCAGGTTTGCATGTATTGCGTTTACTCAATGAGCCTACAGCAGCTGCGATTGCCTATGGTTTAGATTCAGGAAAGGAAGGTGTTATCGCTGTTTATGATTTAGGTGGTGGTACTTTTGATATTTCTATTTTGCGTTTAAATAAAGGTGTTTTTGAAGTCCTAGCAACCAGTGGTGATTCTGCACTTGGTGGTGATGATTTTGATCGATTACTGGCTGACTATATAAAGAGGGAATTAGGGTTAGTTAATAATATAGACCCTTATATTAATCAAAAAATCAGTAACAAAGCGACTGAAATAAAGATTTTACTGAGTCATCAAGAGTCGGCTGTATTGTCGCTTGATAATCAGTCATTGACTATTACTCGCCAGCAATTTCAACAATTAATTGAACCATTGGTTAAACGTACTTTGATAGTTTGTCGTCGAGCATTAAAAGATGCCGAGATTAATGTGGATGAAGTGGTTGAAGTTGTTATGGTTGGTGGCTCTACTCGTATCCCCTTAGTGCGAGAATCAGTGGGTCATTATTTCAAAACTCAACCGTTAACATCTATTGATCCGGATAAAGTAGTAGCTATTGGTGCAGCTATTCAAGCTGATATTTTGGTTGGAAATAAACCTGATTCAGATATGTTATTGCTTGATGTGATTCCTTTGTCGTTAGGCATTGAAATCATGGGCGGATTGGTTGAAAAAATCATTCCACGTAATAGTACGATTCCGTGTGCTAAAGCTCAAGAATTTACCACTTTTAAAGATGGACAAACTGCGATGATGTTTCATGTTTTACAAGGAGAACGTGAAAGTGTTGCTGATTGCCGATCATTGGCTCGTTTTACATTGCAAGGTATTCCATCGTTACCAGCCGGTGGTGCGCACATTAGGGTGACTTTTCAAGTTGATGCCGATGGTTTATTAAGTGTAACTGCAATGGAAAAATCAACGGGTATTGAAGCTGCTATTCAAGTAAAACCTTCATATGGACTGACAGATAATGAAATTGCTGATATGATTCAAGATTCAATCAGTTACGCACAACAAGATAAACAGATTCGAATGCTTGCCGAACAAAAAGTTGAGGCAGCTAGAGTGCTTGAAAGCTTACAAAGTGCCTTAGCCAAAGATGCTGACTTATTAAATAAAAGTGAACTTAACCAGATTTTAGCTGCTAAGCATCAATTACAAACCGTGAGTGAGTCAGATGACAGTTACGCAATTGAAAAGCAAATTAAAATTGTTGATAAGGTGACACAGAATTTTGCAGCTAAGCGAATGGATAGGTCAATTCGTCATGCGTTAACAGGTCATAAAGTTGATGATATTTAACTAACGAGATTATTATGCCAAAAATTACTTTTTTACCGAATGCCGATCTTTGCCCAGATGGAAAAATTGTTGAGGCGCAAGAAGGCGAATCTATTTTAGAAGTGGCATTGCGCAATGATATTGAAATTGAGCATGCGTGTGAAATGTCATGCGCTTGTTCTACATGCCACTGTATTGTTCGCAAAGGGTTCGATTCTCTTAACGAAAGCGATGAGCAAGAAGATGACATGTTAGACAAAGCGTGGGGTGTTGAACCACATAGCCGTTTAAGTTGTCAAGCTCGCGTCAAGAATCAAGATCTGGAGGTGGAGATTCCAAGATATAGTCTTAATCACGCCAAAGAAGAACATTAACTGCTCATTGTAAGGACGAATGATTACCCATTATAGTTCAATATAATGAATTAATATTAAATCTGGTTATTAGATTGAAATTTGATATATGTAAAAACAATAACCAGAAAAATCACTTTATCTAAAAGTCCAAATATATGTATTTATTTCTTGCTGTTAGTTAATTAACAGAGTATAATCCACCCACTTTGTTTATTGCATTTATATAAGCAAAAGATAAAAAGATATAACCGTTATGTAGAAAATAGCTAGTTATATCAACAATATTCCCGATTTGGGGGTTACGAAAAAGAACGGATTACACTCTCCTGTCAATCGAAACAGGGCAAGAGGAGTAGTCTTTTGTTATAACTTTTAAATAATGGAGCTCTGGTCTCATGTCGAACCAAAGAATCCGTATCCGGTTAAAAGCGTTTGATCATCGTTTGATTGATCAATCAACTGCTGAAATTGTAGAAACTGCGAAGCGCACTGGTGCGCAAGTTCGTGGTCCTATTCCATTACCGACACGCAAAGAGCGTTTTACTGTATTGATTTCTCCGCACGTTAATAAAGATGCACGTGATCAATACGAGATTCGCACTCATAAACGTCTAGTTGATATCGTTGAGCCAACTGAAAAAACAGTTGATGCTTTAATGCGTCTAGATCTTGCTGCCGGTGTTGATGTGCAGATCAGTTTAGGTTAATCCTAAGCTGAATGATTGAGAGGTCGAAACAATGATTGGTTTAATCGGTCGTAAAGTGGGAATGACACGTATCTTCACCGAAGAAGGTGTTTCTATTCCTGTCACCGTAGTAGAAGTTCAAAGCAACCGCATTACTCAAGTAAAAACGCTTGAGAATGATGGTTATCAAGCTATTCAGGTTACTACTGGCAGTAAAAAAGCAAGTCGCGTAAACAAACCTGAAGCAGGTCATTTCGCTAAGGCTGGCGTTGAAGCTGGTCGTGGTCTATGGGAATTCCGTTTTGAAGAAGGCGAATTTACTGTAGGTCAAAATATTAACGTTGATATTTTCACAGACGTTAAAAAAGTTGATGTTACTGGGACATCTAAAGGTAAAGGTTTTGCTGGCGTAACGAAGCGTTGGAATTTCCGTACTCAAGATGCAACTCATGGTAACTCTTTGGCACACCGTGGTCATGGCTCTATCGGTCAAAACCAAACTCCGGGTAAAGTGTTTAAAGGTCGTAAAATGGCAGGTCACCTAGGTAATGAACGTGTAACTGTTCAGAATTTAGATATTGTGCGTGTTGATGCTGAACGTAATCTTTTATTAATTAAAGGTGCAGTTCCTGGCGCAATCAATAGTGACGTAATTGTTAAACCGGCAATCAAGGCTTAACGTCGAGGAGATAGAGATGGAATTAGTAGTAAAAGACGCGCAAGCGCTTTCTGTTTCCGAAACTACCTTCGGACGTGAGTTTAATGAAGCGTTAGTTCACCAAGTAGTTGTTGCTTATGCATCTGCTGCTCGTCAAGGCTCTCGCGCCCAAAAAACTCGTGCAGAAATCGCTGGTTCAGGTAAAAAACCATGGCGTCAAAAAGGCACAGGTCGTGCTCGTGCAGGTTCTGTTAAGAGCCCAATTTGGCGTAGCGGTGGTGTAACATTTGCAGCAAAACCACAAGATCATAGCCAAAAAGTTAACCGTAAAATGTATCGTGGTGCATTAAAGAGTATTTTCTCTGAATTAGTGCGTCAAGAACGTTTAGTTGTGGTTGAAACATTTACTGTTGAAGCACCTAAGACTAAATTATTAACTCAGAAATTAAATGATATGAACCTTAATGATGTTCTTATTATCGCTTCTGAAGTTGATGAAAATCTTTTCTTAGCAGCACGTAACTTGCATAAAGTTGATGTGCGTGATGTGGCAGGTATTGATCCAGTTAGTTTGATCGCATTTGACAAAGTGGTTATCACTGTTGATGCTGTTAAACAAGTAGAGGAGATGTTAGCATGATTCGTGAAGAGCGTCTGCTTAAAGTCCTGCGAGCACCACATGTTTCTGAAAAAGCATCTATTTCAATGGAAAAAACAAATACATTAGTATTGAAAGTTGCTAAAGATGCTACTAAGAGAGAGATAAAAGCCGCAGTTGAACAACTATTTGAAGTTAAAGTAGATGACGTTAATACCCTTGTTGTTAAAGGTAAAGTTAAACGTCGTGGTCAACAAATCGGTCGCCGTAGCGACTGGAAAAAAGCTTACGTTACTTTAGCAGAAGGTCAAAATTTAGACCTTGCTGGCGTCGCTGAGTAATTCGGAGGAGTAAGAACAATGGCAGTTGTTAAGTGTAAACCTACATCTCCGGGTCGTCGCCACGTTGTTAAAGTGGTTAACCCAGAGTTGCATAAAGGTAAGCCTTATGCACCGTTGCTTGATTCAAAAAGCAAAACTGGTGGTCGCAATAATAATGGTCGTATCACTACCCGTCATATTGGTGGTGGTCATAAACAACATTATCGTATTGTCGACTTTAAGCGTAATAAAGATGGTATTCCAGCAGTTGTTGAACGTTTGGAATATGATCCAAACCGTAGTGCAAATATTGCATTGGTTTTATATAAAGACGGTGAACGTCGTTATATTTTAGCGCCTAAAGGCTTAAAAGCAGGTGATCAGATCCAATCTGGTGTTGATGCATCAATTAAAACAGGTAACTGTTTACCAATGCGTAACATCCCAGTCGGTTCTACCGTGCATAATATTGAAATGAAACCAGGTAAAGGCGGACAACTTGCTCGCTCTGCTGGTAGTTATGTTCAAATTGTTGCGCGTGATGGTGCTTATGTAACATTACGTCTACGTTCAGGTGAAATGCGTAAAGTATTATCTGATTGTCGTGCCACAGTTGGTGAAGTTGGTAATTCAGAGCATATGCTTCGCGTATTAGGTAAAGCGGGTGCAGCGCGTTGGCGCGGTGTTCGTCCTACTGTTCGTGGTACAGCAATGAACCCGGTAGACCATCCACATGGTGGTGGTGAAGGTCGTAACTTTGGTAAACATCCTGTGTCTCCATGGGGTCAAAAAGCCAAAGGATTGAAAACGCGTAGCAACAAACGTACTGATAAGTATATTGTTCGCCGTCGCAATAAGAAATAATTAATATAGAGGATTAGCTATGCCACGTTCTCTCAAGAAGGGTCCTTTTATTGACCTACACTTGCTGAAGAAGGTAGAGAAAGCGGTGGAAAGCGGGGACAAGAAACCAATTCGTACTTGGTCCCGTCGTTCAACGATCTTTCCTAACATGATCGGTTTGACCATCGCTGTCCATAATGGTCGTCAGCACGTTCCAGTTTATGTTTCCGACGAAATGGTTGGGCATAAATTGGGTGAATTCGCGCCGACTCGTACTTATCGCGGCCATGCGGCTGATAAGAAAGCTAAGAAGAAATAAGTAGGAGAAAGAGATGGAAACAATTGCAAAGTACCGCCACGCTCGTTCTTCTGCACAAAAAGTTCGCTTAGTTGCAGATCTTGTTCGCGGTAAGAATGTGTCTCAGGCACTAGATATTTTAACATACACCAATAAAAAAGCGGCTGTACTTGTTAAAAAAGTATTAGAGTCTGCTATTGCTAATGCAGAGCATAACGATGGTGCTGATATTGATGATCTAAAAGTTGCGAAAATTTTCGTAGATGAAGGCCCAACCATGAAGCGTATTATGCCTCGTGCGAAAGGTCGTGCAGATCGAATTTTGAAGCGTACGAGTCACATCACCGTGATCGTTTCAGATCGCTAGGCTGGAGAATAGCAATGGGTCAAAAAGTAAATCCAAATGGTATCCGATTAGGCATTGTCAAGCCTTGGACATCTACATGGTATTCGGGTACAAAGACATTCGCTGATAATTTAGAAAGTGATTTTAGAGTGCGTGAATTCTTGAACAAAGAATTAGCGCAAGCGTCAATCTCTAAGATTGTGATCGATCGTTCAGCAGAAACTAACGTTCGTATTACTATTCACACTGCTCGTCCAGGTATTGTGATTGGTAAAAAAGGCGAGGACGTTGAAAAATTACGTAATGCCGTAGCTTCTATTGTCAATAAATATAAAGACAAAAGAGAAAAACGTGATGTTGCAGTACAAATTAATATTGCTGAAGTTCGTAAGCCAGAACTTGATGCTAAATTAGTAGCTGATAGCATTACTTCTCAGTTAGAACGCCGTGTTATGTTCCGTCGTGCTATGAAACGCGCGGTTCAAAATGCAATGAAGGCGGGTGCTAAGGGGATCAAAGTTGAAGTAAGTGGTCGTTTAGGTGGCGCTGAAATTGCTCGTAGTGAATGGTATCGTGAAGGTCGTGTACCTTTACATACATTACGGGCTGACATTGACTATGGTTTGTCTGAAGCATTAACTACCTATGGTATTATTGGTGTTAAAGTGTGGATCTTCAAAGGTGAGATCCTTGGTGGTATGGCTGCCGTTGAACAAGCAGAAAAACAACCTGCTGCTCAACCGAAAAAGCAGCGAAAAGGCCGAAAACAATAAGGAGCGTCGCTGATGTTACAACCAAAGCGTACAAAATTCCGTAAAGTGCACAAGGGCCGCAATCGTGGTCTAGCTGTAAGTACTGAAGTCAGTTTCGGTACATTCGGTCTTAAGGCTGTAGGTCGTGGTCGTTTGACTGCGCGCCAGATCGAAGCAGCACGTCGTGCAATGACTCGTGCAGTTAAGCGTCAAGGTAAAATCTGGATTCGAGTTTTCCCTGATAAACCAATTACCGAAAAACCACTTGCAGTGCGTATGGGTAAAGGTAAGGGTAACGTTGAATACTGGGTTGCTCAGATTCAACCAGGTAAAGTCCTTTATGAAATGGACGGTGTACCGGAAGAAGTTGCTCGTGAAGCATTTGCGTTGGCAGCTGCAAAACTGCCAATTAAAACCACCTTTGTGATTAAGACGGTGATGTAAATGAAAGCAAAAGAGCTACGCGAAAAAAGCGTTGAAGAGTTAAATACTGAACTTCTTAATTTATTACGTGAGCAATTTAACTTACGTATGCAATTAGCTGGAGGTCAGTTGACACAGACTCATATGTTAAAACAAGTGCGTCGTAATATTGCACGTGTTAAAACGTTATTAACTGAGAAGGCGGGTGCGTAATATGACTACTGAAGTAAAAATTCGTACTCAGCAAGGTCGTGTTATTAGCGACAAAATGGATAAATCTATTACTGTAGCTATTGAACGTAAAGTGAAGCATCCGTTATATGGTAAGTTCATTAAACGTACGACTAAATTGCATGTACATGATGAAAACAACGAGTGTGGTATTGGCGATACTGTAGAAATTAAAGAGTGCCGTCCATTATCAAAAACCAAATCTTGGACTCTTGTTCGAATCGTTGAAAAAGCAGTTGTTTAATCTTTTTGATTAAAAACTGGACATAATATAATAAACGGCTCAGCGGCCGTTTATTTTATGCTATCCATTTTATTTGAGTGGTGATATACTATGCATCACTCACGTAAGTGGGTTTTTGGTTGTCTATTCTTATCCATGGTAGTTGAGGTGGATGAAGGTAGATTAGACAATAATTTATTTATACGGAGCATTAAAATGATCCAAGAACAGACTAGGCTAGATGTTGCCGATAACTCTGGCGCACGTAGCGTAATGTGTATCAAGGTTCTCGGTGGATCGCACCGTCGTTATGCAGCAGTAGGGGATATCATCAAAGTTACCATTAAAGAAGCAATTCCTCGTGGTAAAGTTAAAAAAGGTGATGTGCTTAAAGCTGTTGTTGTACGCACTAGAAAAGGTGTTCGTCGCCCTGATGGATCTGTCATTCGTTTCGATCGCAATGCTTGTGTTATTTTAAATAATAACAGTGAGCAACCGATTGGTACGCGTATTTTTGGACCGGTCACTCGTGAACTTCGTTCTGAGAAGTTTATGAAGATCATTTCATTAGCACCAGAAGTACTGTAAGGAGCGGGTAATGGCAGCGAAAATCCGTCGAGAAGATGAAGTTATCGTGTTAACCGGTAAAGATAAAGGGAAACGCGGTAAAGTTAAAAGTGTTTTGTCTACAGGCAAAGTGATTATCGAAGGTATTAACTTGGTGAAAAAACACCAAAAACCAGTACCAGCATTAAATCAAGAAGGTGGAATTGTTGAAAAAGAAGCAGCTATCAATGTTTCTAATGTAGCAATTTTCAACCCCGCTACAGGCAAAGCAGATCGCGTAGGCTTCCGTATTGAAGACGGTAAGAAAGTCCGTTTTTATAAGTCTACTAATGAATTAATCAATTAATTAAGTAATTTGGAGTGTACGATGGCGAAACTGCATGATTACTACAAAGCACAGGTAGTAAATAAACTGCAAGAACAGTTTGCCTACAAATCTGTCATGCAAGTCCCTCGGATCGAAAAGATCACCTTGAATATGGGTGTAGGTGAAGCAATTACTGATAAGAAATTATTAGATAATGCGGTTGCAGATTTAGCTGCAATCAGTGGTCAAAAACCACTAGTCACTAAAGCACGTAAGTCAGTTGCTGGTTTTAAAATCCGCCAAGGGTATCCTATTGGTTGTAAAGTCACTTTACGTGGCGAACGTATGTGGGAATTTTTCGAACGTCTAGTTTATATTGCTCTTCCTCGTACTCGAGATTTCCGTGGTTTAAGCGCAAAATCTTTTGATGGTCGTGGTAACTATAGCATGGGTGTTCGTGAGCAAATCGTTTTCCCTGAAATCGATTATGACAAAGTTGATCGTGTTCGTGGTTTAGATATTACTATTACCACTACTGCACAATCAGATGAAGAAGGCCGAGCTTTATTATCTGCCTTTAACTTCCCATTTCGTAAGTAAGGTAGGGCATAATGGCTAAACAATCAATGATTGAACGCGATAAAAAACGCGTAAAGCTAGCAGAAAAATATTTTGCAAAGCGTCAAGAATTAAAAGCGATTATCTCTGATCTTAATGCATCAGATGAAGATCGTTGGAACGCAGTGCTTAAATTGCAAACGCTTCCTCGTGATTCTAGTCCATCACGTCAACGTCGTCGTTGTCGTCAAACTGGTCGTCCTCATGGCGTCCTTCGTAAGTTTGGTTTAAGTCGTATTAAGGTTCGTGAGTCAGCCATGCGTGGTGAGATTCCTGGTCTTAAAAAGGCAAGTTGGTAATCAGGGGAGTGTTATAGATGAGCATGCAAGATCCTATAGCAGATATGTTGACCCGTATTCGTAACGGTCAATCTGCGAATAAAGTTGCAGTCACCATGCCTTCCTCTAAGCTGAAAGTGGCAATTGCCAACGTGCTAAAAGAAGAAGGTTATATTGGGGACTATAAAGTAGTTGGTGACACTAAGCCAGAGTTGGAAATTACTTTAAAATATTTCCAAGGTAAAGCTGTTGTAGAAAGTATCAAACGAGTTAGCCGTCCAGGTTTACGTATTTATAAACGTAAAGATGAATTGCCAAAAGTTATGGCTGGATTAGGTATCGCAGTTGTTTCTACTTCTAAAGGTGTTATGACTGATCGTGCAGCACGCCAAGCAGGTCTTGGTGGTGAAATTATCTGCTACGTAGCGTAAGGGAGAAAAAAATGTCTCGTGTTGCAAAAGCACCTGTCGTTATTCCTGCTGGCGTAGAGGTAAAACTCAATGGTCAGGTAATTACGATTAAAGGTAAAAATGGCGAGTTATCTCGCACAATAAATAATGCTGTTGTGATTAATCAAGAAGAAGGTCAAATTAAATTTGCTCCTCGTGATGGTTTTACTGATGCTTGGGCTCAAGCAGGTACAGCTCGTGCATTGATTAATGCAATGGTTATTGGTGTTACTGAAGGTTTTACTAAAAAACTTCAGCTAGTTGGTGTCGGTTATCGTGCACAAGTTAAAGGTAATGCAATTGGTTTATCACTTGGATATTCACATCCAATTGAACATCAATTACCTGCAGGTGTAACAGCTGAGTGTCCTTCTCAAACTGAGATAGTACTAAAAAGTGCTGATAAACAGTTAATTGGACAAGTGGCTGCTGATATCCGTGCTTATCGTCGTCCTGAGCCTTATAAAGGTAAAGGTGTTCGTTACGCAGATGAAGTTGTGCGTACTAAAGAAGCTAAGAAAAAGTAAGGTAACACTATGGATAAGAAATCAGCTCGTATCCGTCGTGCAACTAAAGCGCGTCGCAAGATGCATGAACTACTTGCAACTCGCTTGGTGGTTCATCGCACTCCGCGTCATATTTATGCGCAGATTATCGCACCAAACGGATCAGAAGTACTGGCAGCTGCTTCTACATTAGAAAAAGCTATCAGTGAAAGTTTAAAATACACAGGAAACAAAGATGCAGCAGCGGCGGTTGGTAAAGCAATTGCTGAACGTGCATTAGCGAAAGATATCAAAGAAGTTTCATTTGATCGTTCAGGTTTCCAATATCATGGTCGAGTTCAGGCGCTAGCAGATGCTGCTCGCGAAGCTGGCCTACAGTTCTAAGGTAGGAGTTAAAGATGTCAAACATCGAAAAACAAGCTGGTGAACTGCAGGAAAAACTAATCGCAGTTAACCGAGTTTCTAAAACCGTAAAAGGTGGCCGTATTTTTAGTTTTTCTGCACTAACAGTTGTTGGTGACGGTAATGGCCGCGTAGGTTTTGGGTATGGTAAAGCACGTGAAGTGCCAGCAGCAATTCAAAAAGCAATGGAAAAAGCACGTCGCAATATGATCAATGTTGCTTTAAATAACGATACTTTACAGCATCCAGTTAAAGGTGCTCACACAGGTTCTCGTGTTTATATGCAGCCAGCATCAGAAGGTACTGGTATTATCGCCGGTGGTGCAATGCGTGCCGTTTTAGAAGTTGCAGGAGTTCGTAACGTTCTAGCTAAAGCATATGGTTCTACTAACCCAATTAATGTGGTTCGTGCAACTATAGATGGCTTAGGGAATATGAAATCACCAGAAATGGTTGCTGCTAAACGTGGTAAAACCGTCGAAGAAATTTTGGGGTAATTAACCATGGCAAAAACAATTAAAATTACACAAACCCGTAGTTCAATTGGTCGTCTACCGAAGCATAAAGCGACGTTAGTTGGTCTAGGATTACGTCGTATTGGTCATACTGTTGAACGTGAGGATACTCCTGCAATTCGCGGTATGGTGAACCAAGTTTATTACATGGTTAAAGTAGAGGAGTAATAGTAATGCGTTTAAATACTTTATCTCCTGCTGAAGGTTCAAAGCATGCACCAAAGCGTCTAGGTCGAGGAATCGGTTCTGGGCTAGGTAAAACTGGTACTCGTGGTGTTAAAGGTCAAAAATCTCGTTCAGGTGGTGGCGTTCGTCGTGGCTTTGAAGGTGGTCAGATGCCTTTATATCGTCGTTTACCAAAATTTGGCTTTACCTCACGTAAAGCTCAAGTTACAGCTCAAGTTCGTCTTTCAGATTTAATGAAAGTCGAAGGTGATATTGTTGACCTAAATAGCTTAAAAGTTGCAAATGTGATCAATTCACAAATTGAATATGCAAAAATTATGTTATCTGGTGAAGTAACGAAACCAGTAACTGTTCGTGGTATTCGTGTAACTAAAGGTGCGAAAGCTGCAATTGAAGCTGCTGGCGGAAAAATTGAGGAATAAGTAGAAAGATGGCAAAGCGACCAGGATTAGATTTTCAAAGTACACGAGGCGGTAGTGGTGAGCTTAAAAGACGCTTAATGTTTGTGCTTTTAGCGCTTATTGTTTTTCGTCTTGGTTCTTACATTCCCGTTCCTGGTATTGATACTAAAGCGTTATCGGACTTACTAACACAAGCATCGTCAAATGGTATTGTGGGTATGTTCAATATGTTCTCTGGTGGTGCTTTAAGCCGTGCTTCAATTTTTGCATTAGGGATAATGCCTTATATTTCTGCATCAATTATTGTACAGTTATTAACAGCAATTAGCCCTAAGTTAGCAGAATTGAAGAAAGAAGGTGAGTCCGGTCGTAAAAAGATTAGTCAGTACACTCGTTATGGCACATTAGCTTTAGCAATAGTACAGGCTGTTGGTATTGCAACTGGTTTACCAAACATTCCTGGTTATGGTCATGTTGTGATTAATCCAGGATTTTCTTTCTATTTTATCGCATCGGTTAGCTTAGTTACTGGCACTATGTTTCTTATGTGGTTGGGAGAACAAATCACCGAGCGAGGTGTAGGTAATGGTATTTCAATCATTATCTTTGCTGGTATCGTGGCGAGTCTTCCACATGCTATTTATGAAACGATTGAACAAGCTCGTTCTGGTTCATTGCATCCGATTTTATTATTAGTTGTTGCTGCATTAGTGGTTGGCGTAACTTATTTTGTTGTATTTGTTGAGGGTGGGCAACGAAGAATTGTTGTTAACTATGCGCAACGACAACAAGGGCGTCGCATTTACGCTGCGCAAAGTACACATTTACCATTAAAGATTAATATGGCAGGTGTTATTCCTGCAATATTTGCCTCAACAATTGTTATGTTACCGTCGATGATGGCTTCTTGGTTTCAAGGAGATGGTGAAGGGTGGAGATACATTATTGTACTTATTGGACAATATTTTTCTCACGATCAACCATTATATATAATCTTTTTTGCGGCAGCGATTATCTTCTTTTGTTTCTTTTATACAGCGTTGGTTTTCAACCCAAGGGAAACAGCAGATCAGCTTAAAAAATCTGGCGCATTTATTCCAGGTATCCGTCCAGGAGAACAAACATCTAAGTATATTGACAAAGTGATGACTCGTTTAACGCTAATTGGCGCAATCTACATTACTTTTGTATGTTTGGTTCCAATGTTTATGACAAGCGCAATGAAAGTTCCTGTCCAATTTGGTGGAACATCTTTATTAATTGTTGTTGTTGTAATCATGGATTTTATGGCACAAGTACAGACTTTAATGATGCCAAATCGTTATGAGTCAGTGTTAAAGAAAGCGAACCTTAAAGGCTATGGCCGATAAGTTAGCCAGAAGTTACGGAGAAAAAAATGAAAGTTCGTGCTTCAGTCAAGAAATTATGCAGAAATTGTAAAATCATTAAACGTAATGGCATTGTTCGTGTTATTTGCGTTGAAGGTAAGCACAAACAACGTCAAGGTTAATTGATTTAACTAGAAAGTTGAGCTTTTGCATATTTTTCTTGCCAAAGTATAGTAAAGCTGGCTAGAATGACCAGCTTAGATTTAGTTGTGAATTCACTATTTGAGTATCCTGAAAACGGGCTTTTCAGTATGGTGAATTCGCTAAACATTAACAATAAAGGAGTGCATAGTGGCCCGTATAGCAGGCATTAACATTCCTGATCAACAACATGCTGTAATTGCTTTACAGGCAATTTATGGTATTGGAAGTACTCGCGCTAAGACAATTTGTGCTGAAGCGGGTATTCCTGAACATGTTAAGATCAGAGAACTATCTGAAGATCAGATTGAAAAGTTACGTGAACAAGTCGCTAAATTCACTGTTGAAGGTGATTTACGTCGTGAAGTAACTATGAGTATCAAGCGTTTATTAGACCTTGGTTGTTATCGTGGCATGCGTCACCGTCGTGGACTTCCTGTCCGTGGTCAACGCACAAAGACTAACGCTCGTACCCGTAAGGGACCGCGTAAGCCAATCAAGAAATAATTGAGGTATAATTAAATGGCAAAGACACCTGTTCGTACACGTAAACGTGTAAAAAAGCAAGTTTCTGATGGTATAGCTCATATTCATGCATCATTTAACAATACAATCGTAACTATTACCGATCGTCAAGGTAATGCGTTAGGTTGGGCAACCGCTGGTGGTTCTGGTTTCCGTGGCTCTCGTAAATCAACACCTTTTGCAGCTCAAGTGGCCGCAGAACGTTGTGCTGAAGCTGTCAAAGATTACGGAATTAAGAATCTAGAAGTTATGGTTAAAGGACCTGGTCCTGGTCGTGAGTCAACAATTCGTGCATTAAATGCAGCGGGTTATCGCATCACTAACATTACTGATGTTACTCCGATTCCTCATAACGGTTGTCGTCCACCAAAAAAACGTCGTGTTTAATTTTTAAACATTGAATGTTTAGGATTATTGGAGAAATAAAATGGCAAGATATTTGGGACCAAAACTCAAATTAAGTCGTCGTGAAGGTACAGATTTATTCCTTAAGTCTGGTGTCCGAGCGGTTGATAGTAAATGTAAATTAGAACAAGCTCCTGGACAACATGGTGCGCGTAAACCGCGTTTATCAGATTATGGTGTTCAGTTACGTGAAAAACAAAAAGTTAGACGTATTTATGGAATTTTAGAACGTCAATTCCGTAATTATTATAAAAGCGCTGCGCGTATTAAAGGCAATACAGGTGAAAACTTACTTGGGCTTTTAGAACGTCGCTTAGATAACGTTGTTTATCGCATGGGATTTGGTGCGACACGCGCTGAAGCTCGTCAGTTAGTTAGTCATAAAGCTGTTCTTGTTAATGGTCGCGTTGTGAATATTGCATCTTATCAAGTTTCACCTGAAGATGTGATTAGTGTTCGCGAAAAATCAAAAAAACAAGCACGTATTAAAGCTGCTTTAGAGCTAGCTGAACAACGTGAAAAACCAACATGGTTAGAAGTTGATGCTAGCAAGATGGAAGGTGTATTTAAACGCTTACCAGAACGTTCAGATTTATCTGCTGATATCAACGAACATTTGATCGTCGAACTTTACTCTAAGTAAAGTTTAGCACTTAAGAGAGGACATAATGCAGGGTTCTGTAACAGAGTTTTTAAAACCTCACCTAGTTGATGTTGTTCAATACAGCCAAACACATGCTAAAGTGACTTTAGAGCCACTAGAACGTGGTTTTGGCCATACTTTAGGTAATGCACTACGCCGCATTTTATTATCATCTATGCCGGGATATGCAGTAACCGAAGTTGAAATTGACGGTGTTCTGCATGAGTACAGTACTAAAGAAGGCGTTCAAGAAGATGTACTTGATATTTTGCTTAATTTAAAAAAATTAGCAGTACGCGTACATACGAAAGATGATGTTATGCTGACTTTAAATAAATCAGGCATTGGTGCAGTAACTGCATCTGATATCATTCATGATGGTGATGTTGAAATTGTTAATCCTGATTTAGTAATTTGTCACCTTACTGATGCCAATGCTTCAATTAGTATGCGTATTCGTGTACAACGAGGACGTGGTTATGTCCCTGCTTCTGCTCGAGTTAAGTCAGAAGATGAAGAACGACCAATCGGTCGTCTATTAGTTGACGCATGTTATAGCCCTGTAGAGCGCATTGCATATTCAGTTGATGCTGCTCGTGTGGAACAACGTACGGATTTAGATAAACTTGTCATCGATATGGAAACTAATGGTACTATCGATCCAGAGGAATCTATTCGTCGTGCATCAACTATTTTGGCTGAACAACTTGAAGCTTTCGTTGATTTACGTGACGTACGTCAACCAGAAGTAAAAGAAGATAAACCGGAATTTGATCCAATTCTTTTACGTCCAGTAGATGATTTGGAATTAACTGTTCGGTCTGCTAATTGCTTAAAAGCAGAAGCAGTTCATTATATTGGTGATTTAGTACAACGTACTGAAGTTGAGTTACTTAAAACCCCTAATCTTGGTAAGAAATCACTTACTGAAATTAAGGACGTACTCGCATCTCGTGGTTTATCTTTAGGCATGCGTCTTGAGAACTGGCCACCAGCAAGTATTGTTGAAGACTAAAATAAAATTTATATAAGAAGGATAAAGTTATGCGCCATCGTAAAAGTGGTCGTCAACTGAACCGAAATAGCAGCCATCGTCAAGCAATGTTTCGTAACATGACTAGTTCACTTGTTGAACATGAAATCATCAAAACTACATTGCCTAAAGCAAAAGAGTTGCGTCGTGTTGTTGAACCGTTAATTACGCTAGCCAAAAGCGATAGCGTAGCTAATCGCCGTCTGGCTTTTGCTCGTATCCGTGATAAAGATACAGTTAAAAAATTATTTTCAGATTTAGGTCCACGTTTTGCTACCCGTCCTGGCGGTTATGTACGTATTTTAAAATGTGGTTTCCGTGATGGGGATAATGCTCCAATGGCTTATATCGAATTAGTTGATCGTCCTGCAGTAGAAGAAGCAGAAGCAACAGCTGAATAATAGTAAATCATTGTGTACTAAAACCGGCTATAAGCCGGTTTTTTATTTATCAAAACGATATCTTGATTCATAAATTGCTAACCTCATTTAAGTTTGGCTATTAACTTAATGATGTCAAGATATTATCGATTAGATAGATAAATGATATAAATATATGGTTATTTACTCTATAATTAATAATGAGGGGGAGGTGTTTCTTCAGATAAACTAGCAATATTTGATGATTGAGTTGCTTGTAGTTTTTGGGACAATAAAGTTAATTGTTCTTTTAATTTACTTATATCTTCCTGAAGATGTGCCACCATTTGATTTAATTCTTCAATGGTAACTTCTTGAAAAGCCACTTTAGTTTCCAGTAATTCCAGCTGTTGATTCATAAAATAGATTCACGCATTAGTTAGTAGATAATAAGCTACATTGTAAGTAAAAATAGTTATGAAATCCATCCACGTTCAGCAAAAGAAACATATTCACCTTTACCAATTACAATATGATCGATAATACGAATATCGATTAATTCGCAAACTTTCTCTAATCGTTGAGTAAGGCGTCTATCAGCTTGGCTTGGTTCTGCTAAACCAGAAGGATGATTATGCGCTAAAATTAAAAACGCTGCATTAACCTGTAATGCTCGACGAGCGACCTCTCTTGGATGTACTTCTACACAGTTATAAGTACCTACAAACATTTCTTCAGAAGTAATGACTCGATTTTGATTATCTAAGAAAATAACCATAAAAATTTCTCGATCTTTATTTGCTAATAGACTAGATAAATAGTGAAGCGTTAGTGCAGGCGACGTAAGCGAACCTTCATTACTCATTTTTAATTTTAAATATCTATGTGAAAGCTCGATAACTGCTTTTAATTGTGTGTATTTAGCTGTGCCCAATCCTTGCTTTTGACAAAATTCAGTGTGGCTTGCATTCATTAGGTGGTAAAAGGAGCCAAACTCATTTAACAACTTTTGTGATAGTTCTAAAACGGGCAAATTTCGAGTGCCAGTACGCAAAAAAAGAGCCAGTAATTCTGCATCACTGAGTGTCTCAACGCCAAATTTTAAAAGCTTCTCACGTGGCATTAATGCAACTGATTTTGACGGCATAATTGCTAGATTCCAATAATTGTAAAATAGAGATTATTAAAGGAATAATTAGCAAGGTAAAATGATAATGTAAAATATTGGGAGTTATTTCACAACTTATTAAGCCATATGAAATAAAAATCAAATAAAAAGCGCTATGTAGCGATTTTTATTTGATTTTAATCGGTAGGTTAGTGACAACCGCAGCCTCCATGATTACCGCCACAGCAACCTGTATTTTCTTCATCTTCATGAGAATGTCCACTACACCCACAACCGCCATGATCATGTTTACCATGAATATGACCGTGTGCAATTTCTTCCTCAGTTGCTTCACGAATAGCTAATACTTCGACGTTGAATTGCAAGTCTTGCCCTGCTAACATATGGTTTCCATCAATAGTTATGGTATCTCCGTCGATAGAGGTGATTTCAACCGGTAAAGAGCCATGCTCAGTATCAGCAAAAAATCGCATACCAACCTCAAGTTCATCTACGCCGACAAAAACGTCACGAGGAACATTTTGTACAAGAGCATCATTAAAATCTCCGTAAGCATTAATTAGCTCAACGTCAAATTTATCGCCAACTTGATGACCTTCTAATGCGTTTTCAAGATCTTGTAACAAGTTTCCAGCACCTTGTAAATATTCTAGTGGCGCCGCCTTAGTTGCTTCGTCAACTAGAACACCATCTTTAGTGCGAACTTGATATGCTAAACTGACCACTGTATTTTTTGCTATTTTCATTTTTTCTCCAACAAACTTTTATTGAGCAAATTACGCTAGATTTTAACGGAAAAAAGGGTATATGTATTCTAAATTTTATGTCTTTGTTCAAAACTTACAAAAAGAATAATATAAAAAACTAAGATAGTAATTTGTTATTAAATATAATTAAAAAAGGCGCAAACACGTATGGTTTAGCGCCTTTTTAATACAATGGGGGGATCTATTTTAGTTCTAACTCATTCATTGCAGCGATGCTAAAACCACCATCAACGTGAATTACTTCACCAGTAATACCAGATGCTAAATTTGAACATAAAAATGCAGCTGAATTCCCTACATCTTCAATTGTGACAGTGCGGCGTATTGGAGTTACTGATTCGCAGTGAGATAACATTTTTTTGAAATCTTTAATACCTGAGGCAGCAAGAGTACGGATAGGACCTGCTGAGATTGCGTTAACGCGTACACCTTCAGGACCCATAGCATTTGCCATATAACGCACATTTGCTTCTAAGGAGGCTTTGGCTAATCCCATTACATTGTAGTTAGGGATGGCACGTTCAGCGCCTAAGTAAGAAAGCGTAACTAATGCTGAACTTGGATTTAACATTGAACGGCATGCTTTAGCCATGGCAACAAAACTGTAAGAGCTAATATCATGAGCAATTGAAAACCCTTCACGAGTTACAGCATTGACATAATCACCATCTAATTGATCGCCTGGGGCGAAAGCAATTGCATGAACAAATCCGTCGAATTTATCCCAAGTTTTTGCCAGTTCAGTAAATAGTTCGGTGATGCTTTCATCATGAGCCACATCACAAGGTAAAACGATTTTAGAGCCAAAATCTGCGGCAAACTCCTCAACACGATTTTTTAATTTATCGCTTTGGTAAGTAAAAGCTAATTCTGCACCTTCACGATGCATAGATTGTGCAATACCATAAGCAATAGAACGGTTACTTGCAACACCCGTAACGAGTATACGTTTGCCTGTTAAAAATCCCATAAATTATTCCTCTAATGTTTTCACTATATAGTCTAGTATGATTATATGTTGATCAAGCCAACTTCGCTACCATAAATTTCTGTTTTGCACTCTTAGTTATTTTATCTTGTGTTACTACTAGCTGATTATGTGCTTAATAATTGACTATAACAGTCAATTATTAATTGATATTAAGGATGATATCCTTTTGAAAAAATCAGTTAATTATAAAACATTACTCATTTATTTAAGCTACTAGCTACTAAAAGCTAATTAACTTGTAATTAGCTATATTCTGAGCCAGAAAACGATAATTATTAAAGAACTGGATCCTGTAATATTGCGGGCTATTTTTAATCCATTCTTAGTTTTTCACCAACAACAAACCAAGATTTACGAGAATTTAATAAATCTTGTGCCGACATTGGTTTTTTACCCGCTGGTTGGAGCTTTGTCATATTTAATGCCCCTTCGCTTGTTGCGATGCAAATACCATTTTTATCGGCTTGCAAAATGGTACCAACAGGCTGTTTTGAGTCAATTTTAACGACTTGAGCTTGCCAGACTTTGATCAGTTCGCCATTAACATCAAAATAACTAACCGGCCATGGATTAAAAGCGCGTACACAACGCTCAAGTTGCTCGGCAGATAAGTTCCAATCAAGTTTCGCTTCTTGTTTTGAAAGCTTTTCGGCATAAGTAGCCTGTGATGGATCTTGTTTTTCTGGTTGGATTTTTTGTTCGCAGATGAATGTTAATGTCTCAAGTAACGCTTGTGGCCCTAGTTTAGCCAGTTTTTCATACAGAGATGAACTAGTATCGGTTTGCTCAATTGGGCAGGTAAGTTTATATAGCATATCACCCGTATCAAGCCCTGCATCCATCTGCATAATAGTAATTCCGGTTTCGTGATCTCCCGCCCAACAAGCTCGCTGAATTGGCGCTGCGCCACGCCAGCGAGGTAGTAATGAACCATGAACATTTAAACAACCTAGTTTAGGCATATCAAGCACTGCTTGTGGCAAAATTAGCCCATAAGCCACAACAATCATAATATCAGCTTTAAGTTCAGCAATGATTTTTTGGTTTTCTTCGGATCTAAGCGTTGCTGGTTGATAAACAGGTAGGTTATTTTCAATAGCTAATTGTTTAACAGGACTAGCGGTTAATTTATTGCCTCGACCTGCGGGGCGATCAGGCTGAGTAAAAACGGCGATCACATTATGGTTAGCGTCAATAAGTGCCTTGAGATGGGTAGCTGCAAAATCAGGCGTACCAGCAAAAATAATATTTAACGGTTTAGTTGTATTAGGCATAAGTATTATGTCCATAATCGAAAAATTGTATGGATTATACCTGAAATTTTAGTAAGAATCTTTAATCAAAAAGGTGTCATATATATTATAAGCGCCCTTTATTAGTATCAGACTTGAAGAGAATATTTATAAAAGCAAGCTATGTTGAATCATATCTTTTTTATAAATATTAAGAATTGTATTTTTAAAGGTAAAAATACAAAGTTTTATAAAAATTTAATTAAAATTAAATTAATACCTGAACTGTTTTTATGAAGGAAGCATCACGATTTTTCATTATACTTAAAGTTATGGCAGTTGTTTCTCAGGGCCAGAATGTGCTGACAACTGAGTGAAGTGAGAATGCTAATCAAGGATGTTTGGCGTGACTATATTTCGTCGAATACAAAATATAGACGGAGTGTAAAAAAATAGTCAAGGAATAGGATTTCCGTGAGGCCTTATTATCTTGCAACCAAGCGAGAGTTCGCCAAAGGGATTAGCTAATCCTTCTTGGCTCGAACGTCGATTTAATTCATCAAAGGAATAAAACGTCCGAAACCTAACAGGATCCAAATCACCACTATCAAAAACGCCAAACCCATTAAAAGACATCCAGAAAAGAACTTGATTTTATTAAATTTTTTCTCACAAATCTCTTAAATGCTAAAATGGAAAAAACACTGGCACTAAAGCAATATCCACCGCCATAACCAAAAAAGTTAACGGCACGCCAATTTTGACAAAATCGCCAAAGCTATATCCACCCGGTGCAACTACCATGGTTTTAATTGGTGATGATACAGGGGTAATAAATGATGCGGATGTGGCAATGGCAACCGTCATGGCAAAAGGGTAGGGCGAATAACCAAATTTTAGTGCTAAATCAATGGCGATTGGTGCAACTAAAATGGCGGTTGCGGTATTGGATATAAATAATCCAATCGTTGAACATAATAAGAAAATAAAGGTTAGCACCATATAAGGGCCAAAAGAACGCAGGTGAACTTCAAGCCAAGCGGATATAAGCGAAATCCCGCCTGTTTTATTAAGAGCGAGTGCAAAAGGCATCATACCGATAATTAAAATTAAGGTTGGCCAATGGATGGATTTATAAGCATTAGTCATATCAATGCAGCGTGTAGCGCCCATTAATAAGCAAGCAATTAGCGCGGCAACCACATTGGGTACAATGCCGGTCACCATTAACGTAATCATAATCGCTAGGTTAATTAACGCCATTGGTGCTTGGGAACTTGCCGGTGCGACATCATCAATATCCGATGGATAGTCTAATACGACAAAATCACTGGTTCGCGTTTGTAATTTTTGTATTGAGCCCCAGTCACCACAAACCAATAGTGTATCGCTCATTTGTAAACGTTCTTGGAATAAGTTGTTTGTTTCAACGGGGGCATGATTACGCCAAATGCCAATTACTGTTAGGAAATATTTCCCTCTAAAATTAATTTCATTGAGTGTTTTTCCACATAGTGTGGATTCGGGCAGTAGGGCGACTTCGGTCATACCGACTTGTTTTACTTGTTCTGAAAAATACTCACCGCGTAAAACTTTGGGTTCAAGGTTATTGGTGGTTAAAAAGGTGCGATAATCTGCCTCGGAGTGTGACATATCCAGTAGTAAAATATCATTTTCACGAAACTCAGTTGAACCATTAACGGGAATTAATACTTTGTGAAATTTGCGCCAACGTTCAATACCAATAACATTTACGCCATGATCACTACGTAAATGCAAGCCATCAATTGTGCGCCCAACAAAAGGCGATCCCGCTAATATTTGTGCACGGTGGGCACGACCAATTAATTTATAGTCACGGATTAAATCGGTAATTTTCCGTCTTTGTGGTTGGGTATTGGTTGGGGTGACTTGTTCAGCTGTGAGCAACCAATTGCGTGTTAATACACAATAAATGACACCAACAACTAAAACCCCTAAACCAATTGGTGTAATTGAAAAAAAACCAAACTCTTTTAATTTAAAATGATCAAGTTCACTGTTGACAACAAGGTTGGGTGCTGTTGCAACTAAAGTCATCATGCCACTAATTAAGGCAGCAATACAAAGTGGCATCATTAATTTTTTGACGTGAATACCCGTGTGATTCGCAATACTAATGGCAACAGGGATAAAAATAGCAACTACCCCTGTTGAACTCATGACTGAGCCGAGTAACGCAGCGCCTAACATGATATAAATAATAATACGAATATCGTTTTTGCCAGCTATTTTAAGAATATACTCGCTCATTTTGTACGAAATGCCTGTTCTAACTAAGCTTTCCCCAATAATAAATAATAAAGCTATTAAGATTATATTGGGATCGCTAAAGCCAGCTAATGCCTCGCTTGGTGTTAACACGCCACTAATGGTGATAGCTGTAATTGTGAGTAATGCAATAACATCCATTCTTAATTTGCTGAACGTGAACATTAAAATTGCTATTAATAACAACAAGCAAACGGTAATAAGTGGGTCATATTCAATAAAATAATTGGGTAAGACTGTAGTGATTGATGAGACTAAATTATCCTCAGATGACAAATGTTCCACAAAAAGTAGCTCTATGATGCCGATTAGATTTTAGACATAATACCTTGATTTATGGTACTAGGGAATATTTTCTATTGCTGTTTTTTATAATTTATTATCATTACCAAAACGTAAGTAAAGCAGGCGGCTAACATTGTGATAGTATGATAGGAATATGTGAAACATCATCACTTTTGTGGTTAATTTTTGTCAAAAATTTTCAGAAAATAAATTGTTTTAGTATAACTTTAACGTTGCCTGCCGCGTATTTGCGACAGGGTAAATACATTAGAAGCTCACAGCGCCTTCTTCTGCAGAAGTTAAATTTTCACGAATAACGGTGAACAGTTCACGACCATAGCCAAGATGTGAATCGGTCAAGTCGAATGGATAAGGTTGACGTTTAGCTAGCTCTGCTTCGTCAACTAATAATGTTATTTCGCCAGTTTGACCATTAACTCGAATCATATCACCTTCTTGGACTTTACTTAATGAGCCACCATCATAAGCTTCAGGAGTAACATGAATCGCTGCTGGGACTTTACCAGACGCTCCCGATAATCGACCGTCAGTTAACAAGGCAACTTTATAGCCTTTATCTTGTAGTACACCTAGCGGCGTTATAAGTTTATGTAACTCTGGCATGCCGATTGCTTTTGGCCCTTGATAGCGCACAACAACTACACAGTCTTTATCTAATTTCCCTGCTTTATATTCAGCATCTAAATCATATTGGCTATTAAAGATGACGGCTGGCGCTTCAATAATTTGATGTTCTGGCGCCACCGCAGAGGTTTTCATAATGGCACGGCCAAGATTGCCTGACATCACTTTTAATCCACCGTGAGAATTAAACGGTTTTTTGATTGAGGCAATGACACTTTCATCTAATGATTTTGTTGGTCCTTCGCGGAAAATGAGTTTGCCGTTTTCTAAAATTGGCTCTTGCGTATAACGGCTCAGTCCACGCCCCACCACAGTTTCAACATCTTCATGCAATAAACCACCAGCTAATAATTCTCGAACCAATAAAGCTGTGCCACCAGCGGCTTGGAAGTAGTTAATATCAGCAGAACCATTTGGATAAATTCGACAAAGTAAAGGAACAACGGTTGATAAGTCTGAAATATCATCCCAATTGATAATAATACCTGCTGCTTTCGCCATGGCAACTATATGCATGGTTAAATTAGTTGAACCGCCTGTCGCAAGCAGTGCAACTAAACCATTGACAATTACTTTTTCGTCGACCATTTTACCAACAGGCATATAATTTCCTGATTGGTTGGTAAGGCGAGTAATCTGTTTAGCGGCGGCATTAGTTAATTCAAAGCGTAATGCGGTTTCAGGATGAACAAAAGCCGCACCAGGTAAATGTAACCCCATTAATTCAATCACCATCTGGTTACTATTGGCTGTACCATAAAAAGTACAAGTCCCGCTGGTGTGGTAAGAGGCGGATTCTGACTCCAGTAAATCTTCACGCGAAGCTTTACCTTCTGAGAAAAGTTGACGGATACGCACTTTTTCTTTATTGGATAATCCCGATGGCATCGGGCCTGCTGGCACAAAAATAGCCGGTAAGTGGCCAAATGTTAATGCACCAACAAATAATCCGGGCACGATTTTATCGCATATGCCAAGATATAGCGCACCATCAAACATATTATGTGAAAGTCCAACGGCAACCGACATCGCGATCACATCACGGCTCATTAATGATAGTTCCATTCCCGGTTCGCCTTGTGTCACACCATCGCACATTGCTGGCACACCACCTGCCATTTGCCCAACGGCGCCGACCTCGTGCAATACTTTGCGAATTTGTTCTGGATAAAATTCGTAAGGCTTGTGCGCTGAAAGCATGTCGTTGTAAGAACTAATAATACCAATGTTACTTTTTAAGATATTTTTTAGATCCTTTTTATCATCAATACAACAAGCAGCAAAACCATGCGCTAAATTGCTACATGGCAAACTAGATCGCGTTACTTTTTTACTCATAGCATGTTCTATTTTTTGTAAATAAGCAGCACGAGAAGCCTTAGAACGCTCAATAATACGTTGGGTTACAGCTTGGACAGTCGGATTCACATTAACCTCTTTTTATTTCGCTTATATTTTTATTTTTATATTTTTTTACAATGACATATTGTGCGTATGACTTGTTCAGTATCGCGCACAACCTCTTTTAATGGTTGTTCAATGTTAATATTGTAGACATCTTTTTCATCGGCTGTTGGTTCTTCTAGAGTATCAAATTGCGATTGAAGCATGCCTGATTTTTGGTAATGTCCTTTACGTTTCGCTAAACGTTCAGCAATGACATCATAGCTGCCTTTTAAATAAATAAAATGTATGTTTTCGTTTTCACCACGGATAATATCTCGATATTTTCGCTTTAATGCCGAACAGATAATAATTGAAACATCATTGACATTACTCATTGCAAATGCAGCATTACTGATTAAATTAAGCCAAGGCATTCGATCTTCATCATTTAATGGTGTACCACTACGCATTTTTAGAATGTTAGTCTTTGGATGTAAAAAATCGCCATCTAAAAAAGCAGCCTCTAGGTTGTACGCCACTTGTTTGGCAACCGCTGATTTACCGCAACCTGATACACCCATTAATACAAAAACGTGTTTATCTTTTTTAGTCATTGTTAATCCTTAGTACACCTTGATTGTTACGGGTAACATTCTTACATGCTCATTTTTTTTTGCAATCTAAAAAAGTGTCTTTTGTGATCTGGATCAGATTTTATTTTTAATTCTTAAATAGATAGTTATTTATTTGTTGATCTTTACAGTGAAAAATAGATTTCGATCACAAAAATATAAAATCCTATTTGCTTTTTAATTCGAAAGAAAATAACCTTTCGATAAGGTTTTTGTTTTCGAAAATAATGATTTAAAACCTTACATAAAAAACAATAGTGGAGAACAATGATGAATAAATGTCAGCTTTTTTTCGAAGACAATCTTAAGTTTAACAATGAATTAGAGACATTAACTTATATTAGCGAGCAATTACAACAAAAGGGGATTGTCAAAGAAAGTCATTTGCAAGCTTTAATTGAACGGGAAGCATTATTCCCAACAGGCATTAATTTTGATGGGTATGCTGTGGCAATTCCGCATTGTGAAGCAAAGCATGCTAATACACCAGCAATCTTTATTATTCGGACTCAAACACCGGTTGCTTTTCATCGAGCCGATGATGACAGCACCGTTGAAGTTTCACTGATTATTTCACTTGTTGTTACTGCACCAGAAGATCAAATTGAACTATTAAAAGCACTTTTTTCAAATTTACAAAATGAAGAATTCTATCAATTTTTATTAAATGCTCCACAAAATGAAATAGAGGTGCATTTTAATAACGTAATATTTAATCAATAAGTTTCAGGAGGCATTATGAAAAAAAAGATTATTGTTGCTTGTGGCGGTGCGGTTGCAACATCAACGTTGGCTGCAGAAGAGATAAAAGAGTTGTGTAGCGAAAATAATATACAACTTGACCTTATTCAATGTCGTATTAATGAAATTAATACGTTTATTGATGATGTTGATTTGATTTGTACTACAGCCAGAATAGATCAACATTTTGGGGATATTCCAATTGTTCATGGCATGCCTTTTGTATCTGGCGTGGGTATCGACCAGTTAAAAGAAAAAATTTTATCTATTCTAAAAGGATAAATCTATGTTTACTGAAATAATGCAGTACATTTTGGATCTTGGTCCATCGGTGATGTTACCCATTGTAATTATCTTATTTTCGTTAGTATTAAGAATGAAAGTAGGTGATGCATTAAAAGCTGGGATTCATATAGGAATAGGGTTTGTTGGTATCGGTCTAGTTGTTGGCTTATTAACCAGTTCGGTTGGGCCGGCAGCTCAAGCGATGGCCGAGCGATTCGATATTAGTCTAAATGTTATTGATGTCGGTTGGCCGGGGGCAGCACCTATGACTTGGGCATCACAAATTGCTTTAGTTGCCATTCCTATCGCAATTTTAGTGAATATTATTATGTTAGTTTTAAGGTTAACTCGAGTAGTTAATGTGGATATTTGGAATATCTGGCACATGACCTTTACCGGCGCGCTTGTTTACATTGCAACCGGTTCTTACTGGCTTGGTATTGTAGGTGTTATTGTTCATGCCATTATTGCTTATAAACTGGGTGATTGGTTTGCCAAAGATACCAAAGATTTTTTTGAGCTTGACGGTATTGCGGTTCCTCATGGTACGTCTGCATATTGTGGTCCAATTGCTGTTTTTGTTGATGCTGTCATTGAAAAAACGCCAGGCATTAATAAGATTAATTTTAATGCTGTTGATATGCAAAAAAGGTTTGGTGCGTTTGGTGAACCTGTCACCGTTGGCTTATTTATGGGAATAATATTAGGTTTATTAGCTGGGTATGGTGTGAAAGAAACGCTACAACTAGCGATTCAAACTGCGGCGGTCATGTTATTAATGCCACGCGTGATTAAACCTATTATGGATGGATTAACACCGCTCTCTAAACAAGCACGTAAACACTTGCAATCAAAATTTGGTGGGCAAGATTTTCTTATTGGTTTAGATCCTGCATTGTTATTAGGGCATTCAACGGTAGTATCGGCGAGTTTAATTTTTATTCCATTAAGTATTTTTATTGCCATCATCCTGCCAGGTAATGAAGTTTTACCTTTTGGTGATCTGGCAACTATTGGCTTTTTTATCGCAATGGGGGTTGCGGTTCATCAAGGTAATCTGTTTAGGATCATTGTTTCAGGCTCTATTATTATCGCCATTACGCTTTGGATTGCCACTCAAATGGTTCCATTGACCACTCAACTAGCCATTAATGCAGGCACGATGACTACGAGTAATGACGTTTCGGTTGGTGCAATGGATCAAGGGGGAGCGCCAATTACTTATCTTATGGTTCAGTTGGTCAACTTGAAACAACCCATTGGTTTTGCCCTTATTGGATTGTTTTACCTTTTCTGCTTATTTTTGACATGGAAACGTGCCCAAAAATACCAGTTATTTCTGAAAAATCAGCCATTAGCTCAAGAAGATGGAGTAATAAAATAATCCCAAAATAGTCATCAAAAAAATCAATCAGAGTGCTTTCACTCAGTAACGAGTGAAAGCAATACATCAACGTAATTTGTTTACCAATAAAGGAAAATAACATGAAAGCGGTTGTTGTTAATGAAGGGGGAGCTTTATCTATACAGAATATAGAAATGCCCAAAATAACATCCCCAGATCAAATTTTAGTTAAAGTGGCTTATTGTGGATTATGTGGTTCAGATATTCCGCGTATATTTCACCATGGTGCTCATTTTTACCCGATTACACTTGGTCATGAATTTAGTGGCACCGTAGTGGATACGGGGCATGGCGTGACTGAGTTTGACAATGGTGATTTAATCTGTTGCGTACCATTATGGCCATGCTTCAAATGTGATGAATGTCAAAAGTATTACTACTCACTCTGTAAAAATTACACTTTTGTTGGTTCAAGGATAGTCGGTGGCTTTGCGGAGTATATTGTATTAGATAAGAAAAATGCATTTAAATTACCTAAAGGTATCAGTCCGCTTGAGGGCGCCTTTTTTGAACCCATGACCGTTGGGATGCATGCATTGCTATTGGCTGATGGGTGTGAGAGCAAAAATGTTGTCATCGTTGGCGGTGGCACAATTGGATTACTTGCTATGCAATGTGCCAAGGCAATGGGGGCGAAATCAGTTGTAGTGCTTGATATTAACCAGCATCGCCTCGATCTAGCCAAACAATTAGGAGCCGATGCGGTATATCATTCTCAAGATCTTAGCGCCGAAGCAATTTACCAAGCTTTATTTTCATCTCGCTTTGATCAAATTGTATTAGAAACGGCGGGTTCACCCGTTACGGTCAACTTAGCTATTGAAATTGCAGGGCCTAGAGCGAAGATAGCCTTGGTGGGTACACTTCATCATGATATTACACTTCCAGAAAAAACATTCGGACTGATTTTACGAAAAGAGTTACAAATTTTAGGCAGTTGGATGAACTATTCCTCACCATGGCCAGGTAAAGAGTGGCAATTAGTGAGTCAGTACTTTATGGATGGAAAAATTAAACTTGATGAACTGATTGCAGGCATGGGTGACTTTGATTCATTTATTAAACAAGTGACTGCCTTAAATGGTCGCTCTATGAATGGCAAAATTTTATTAAATTGCATGTAATTATTTTGATTTAAGTCAGCCATGGAAAATGAAACCTTATCTTTTGATTATGTTTGTTATACACTGCTAAAAAATTTTCGGAAAAGGAAATATTATGAATGCAAGTGAAAGACGACAACAGATAGTAGAACTTCTTAATATGAAAGGAACGGTATTAGTTTCTGATTTGTCGGAACAGTTCAATGTTTCGGAAGTCACAACTAGAACCGATCTGAGATTGCTAGAAAAACAAGGAGTGCTAACACGATTTCATGGCGGAGCAACCAAAATGATGAATAACGGTGACTTAAAATCATTTAAAGAACTGCAATTAGAAGAACGTTATCAGCGATTTATAGAAGCTAAAAAACGTATTGCAATTGAAGCGGTTAAACATGTTAAAGAAGGTGACACTATTATTTTAGATAGTGGTAGTACCACCATGTTGATAGCTGAAGAACTCGTAAAATTGAAGCATATAACTGTGATTACCAATAGTCTTACTTCTGCATTTATATTATCAGACAATAGTGACATTATGCTATTTATGTGTGGTGGTACACTTAGACATAAAACGCGTTCTTTTCATGGAAAAATTGCTGAGCAATCGTTAACTGGCATCTCTGCTGATATTTTGTTTGTTGGTGCAGATGGAATCGATGCAAAAAGAGGAATAACAACGTTTAACGAAGGTTACACTATCAGCAGTGTTATGGCTAATGCCGCTAAGAATGTGATTGCCGTGCTCGATTCATCAAAATTTGGTCGTAATGGTATTAATGTTGTGTTACCACTTAGTCAACTCAATACCATTATTACCGATATTGATGTTGACAGTAGCTGTAAACAAGAATTTGTGGCAAAGGGTATTAAATTAATAACGGTTTAATATTTGTGCTTACACGCGTATGTTTTTTTAATATTTTAATTGGTCATAAAAGTTTTTACTTCTAGCCAAGTCCATTTAATGATAGTGATCATTTAAGCTTGTTGTTTCTCCCAACGATATGAATGCGTAGGTGAGAATATGATATTAACAATTACGATGAACCCTTCGGTGGATATATCGTATTCATTAAATAAATTAGTGATTAATGATATTAATCGAGTTTCAGAGGTAAAAAAAACTGCAGGAGGTAAAGGGCTTAATGTAACTCGAGGCATTAAATACTCAGGTATTCCCGTTCTTGCCTCCGGCATTATTGGTGGAACAACGGGCGAGTATATTCAAAAACAATTAGATAACGATAATATTAATTACAACTTTTATATCACCCAACATGAATCAAGAAACTGTATTGCCATTTTACATGAGGGAAATCAAACTGAAATCCTAGAGTCAGGGCCAGTATTAGATAGCCATGATGTCAATGTTTTTCTGGAACACTACCAGAGTCTGCTTAACCAATCGCAGGTTATTGCTATTTCAGGGTCATTACCACAAGGATTTCCAGTTGGTTTTTATACTCAATTAATTGAAAAGGCAAATAAGTATAAGATCCCAGTATTGCTAGACTCATCCGGTAAAATGTTATTAAAAACGCTCGTTTCTAAAAATAAACCTTTTTTAATCAAACCCAATAAAGATGAACTACAGCAGATTCTTCAAATGGATATCGATCCAAATGATGTAACTTCATTAGTTAAAGCCGTCAATCACCCTGTACTGAATGATATTGCTTTTATCATCATCTCATTAGGCGAAAATGGCGCTTTTGCTCGTTGTCATCACCACTATTACCAAGTTTCAATTCCTAAAATTAACGTGGTGAATCCTGTTGGATCGGGGGATGTCACGTTAGCTGGGCTTGCGGTCAGCATTCATGAAAATGAAGCTGTAGAGGTAATGCTTAAACGTGCGATGACTATGGGAATGCTAAATGCAATGGAATCGCAAACCGGTTTTGTCAATATGGATAATTATGACAAGTATTATCAACACGTTAAAGTCACAAAAATCATTGCAAAATAACAGATTAATGAGGATTAAATTATGTATCTTATATCTAGTCAAGAGATGTTAAAAAAAGCTCAACGTGAATGTTATGCTGTGCCTGCATTTAATATACACAACCTTGAAACCATCCAAGTTGTTATTGATACCGCTAAACAGATGCAATCCCCCGTGATACTTGCAGCAACGCCAGCAACTTATAGTTACGCAGGAATACAGTATTTAATCAGTATTTGTGAAACAGCAGCAAGCATTCACCATTTTCCTTTTGCGCTACATTTGGATCATCATGAAAATATCAGTGATATTCAAACAAAAATAGAGGCAGGAATTAGATCGATTATGATTGATGCTTCGTATCACCCCTTTGAAGAAAACATTGACATAGTGAGTAAAATGGTTGCTTTTAGTCATAAATATAATGCCAGTGTTGAAGCCGAACTAGGACGATTAGGCGGACAAGAAGATGATCTTATTGTCGATCATAAAGACAGCGCTTTTACCGATCCCGATGCCGCTAAAGAATATGTTGAACGAACTCGGATTGACTCTTTAGCGGTGGCAATCGGTTCAGCACATGGCTTATATAAAGGCGAGCCAAAACTGGATTTTGATCGTTTAGCAAAAATCCGCGCTAAAGTTGATATTCCTTTAGTTTTACATGGTGCATCGGGCATTCCCGAACAAATGGTTAAACAATCGATTTCTTTGGGTATTTGTAAAGTGAATGTGGCAACCGAATTAAAAATTGCCTTTTCAGATGCTTTAAAACAAGATTTTAAACTCCATCCTGATGCTAACGATCCAAGGTACTATATGCAGCCCGCAAAATCTGCCATGAAAAAAAT
Source organism: Gilliamella sp. App4-10 (assembly GCF_001690495.1). GTDB lineage: Bacteria > Pseudomonadota > Gammaproteobacteria > Enterobacterales > Orbaceae > Gilliamella > Gilliamella apicola_G. The sequence continues at coordinate 139,566 of NZ_LZGS01000035.1, read as the reverse complement.
TGTTGAAGATAAAATTCGTATTTGCGGTAGTGCAGGTAAATTATAATATGAAAGCTCAAGGCGTTGTTTTAAATTATTAGGAACGTACAATTCATGACCAGCAGTTGAGCGCTGCTGGTTAAAATGTGTTAAGTGACAGCAAGTTAAGTATTTGTAGGAATGACTTTTGTTGTTTACCGTAATTTAAAAAACGATTGTAATGCATAGACATAACGCCGTATTCCAGATGCGATATAGCGCGCCTATATCATAAAGAAAAATCACCGTCACCGATTTGGTTAACCGCTTTATGATCATTCACCCTGCCATTAATTGCACCGAAAGACATTGTTAAACATTAAATAACATGCCTCCATTGAATATAAAACACGGAATACAGATAGCGTCCTTTTCTAGGTGAGTTGTGTGCTCATTATCAGATATTTACGCAATTATTCACTTTTTTAGGCTTTATTTTTGTAAAAAATATTCAGGATTTTATACCGTTTGTGATGAATTGAGACTACTATGTATCCCATTTATTAAAATGTGTGATAGTCATCGTATCAATCAAACATTTACCAAATCTGACAGCGCTCAAATGAATGGATAAATCGAATGCCTGATACGTTCATTAATGGAGATGTCGCATAATCACCAAATAATGAGCGATTCAAAAGATAAAACTAAAAGTTTAAACGATTTCCGGCAAAACGCCGTATAAGTTTTTAGAAGATTATTTTTCAGCATGAAGTGTAAACAACCCGGCGTTTATCGATAGATTATGATTTATGTTGAACGAACTCAGATTGATTCTTTAGCAGTGGCAATCGGTTTACTCAAGGTTTATATAAAGGTGAACCAAAACTGGATTTTGACCGTTTAGCAAAAATCCGCGATAAATTTGATATTCCTTTAGTCTTACATGGCGCATTGGGTATTTCTGAACAAATCCTCTATCAAATAGTTGCTTACAATACGTTATATAACTTTGATTATTAACTGATCAACATATTGTTTTTCAAGATTCCATTGCCGTGTTTTGGCATGAATAGATTCATAGTAAGCATTGAAATCATGATTAAATATGGCTTACTATGAATGATTTATTGTTTATTTAATGATACCGTCCATCACCTGTTTAAACGTTGAAAAAGAACAGAAACCCTTCTCATTAGTTGGACAGTTTGTCATGGTTAACGTAACTTTTTGCGGTGGATTATTACGATTTAATGGTGATAAATTGCGAATTTGTTCTGTGGATTGGTAAAAGTATTCAATTTTCATTAAATGCTCACCACTACGATTATCACGCCATTTTTGAAATACAACTTTACCACCGATCGGAGTGGTCTCAAATTGATTAGGCAAGTGATAAGATTGAATTTGCATAGTGGAAAATAACGAAGCGATATTAGAATCGTGTCCCACTAAAAGAGTGAATTTAGTTGTACTTTCATTATTAGCAAAAGCTTGATTAATATAATTAACTAAATTGGCAGCAACATGTTTTGCCACGATAGGTGAGCCAAATAGTACAGTATTATAATTCTCTTTGATAGCAACAAGTTGTTTAAACTGTTGTTCATCTTTTATTTTACCCCAGGCAACTTTTTTTAAAGGTACGCCTTCATAATATTGTAAAATGAAGGCATCGGCAATTGATGTACCTGTGCGCAATGGTCCAGTGATTCCAGGTTCTTTTCCTTTCTCTATTATTAACTCTGTTGGTAAAGCAACAAAATCGCACTGTTTGTCATTTATGCAATTAGTTGATTTTTGATAATCAATTATCTTAGCCATATTCTGATATGCGTTGTTAAGTTTTTTATTTAAGCCGGTAATACCATTTACATTCGCATTTTGATTAATTGAAGCAATAGCAGCCTGTTTAAATTCAACACTATCATCTCTAATTACAGGGAAAAACAATGGATCCATCTGTCCAAGTTTTTCTTTATGAACGATCGGAAAAATACATCCTGGGAAGGCACCCACAATAAAAAACTGACCTGTTGCAATAGTTCGTTGAAGACTATTAGTATAAATATAAACATCTTTTTCGTTTGGACACTTATCGGCGGTTAATAATTTATTGTCGGCTAACCATTCACTAAAATAGTGGCCAAAATAGCTTTCTAATGCCCCTCCTCGTGTCGTTAAATAACTGGCCGGCGTATCCCACTGTGGCCATTGATTGGGTGTAATTTTTCCTAGAGTACTTGTTGGACTCGCTAACGGAGCACGTAAACCATGGCGGCTAAAAACCACTACTTGCTCTAAGGTGTAATCATCATGATTATTTGCTGCATATGTTGAAAATGACAAAAAATACGTTAAGCTTAATATGCCTGTTAATATTGTTTTTTTCATATGATTTTCCTTAAGTTACATAAAAATAATTTGATCAATTAAATATCTTATTTTTCGTATGTTTTTATTTAAATTCCTATAGATATTTTGTTTTAATGCTATTATGTATGGATAGTTTTGATTATTTTTGTAAAACGATAACTCGTGTTAAGAAATAAAGAAATAAAATTTCTATCTATAAATGATAGTGAACACAAATTTTACTCATGGAAGGTGGATATAATTAAAACTTATAGCGATTAAAATAGAAAATTGCGAGCCTTATTAAATATTCAGGAAGATTATTAATTTAGCTTAAAGAAAAGATGAATATTCGGTGATTAGTATAAAAATATAGCTAGTGATATCACAACAGTTTTTTACTGAAATGCATAGATTTCTAAAACATCTTTACAAAAAAAATCACTTTATAGCCACTTTTCCCACTCGCTCAAACAAACATCAACACACAAAATCAATCACCGTTAAATAGATAGTGAAAACGCCATAAGTTGCATGCATTTCTATTTGTGAGCGTCTATGCATGGAAAAATCACGGTAGAATGAAAATAATCAGCCGAATGTTAATCTTGTCACAAATAAACTTGGTACAAAAGCAAAATAGTTACTTATCTCATTTGACCGAATATAACGAGTATGACGGAGGTTAATGTTGCTGTCTAAATTAAGATAGTCTATTCCTATCAGAAGAACAATTTAACACAACAAATTCAGTTTAATCTAATTACCTATATTGATTTAGTGATGTATTTTAGTAATTACGTAAATGAATTAATTTATGAAAGAAATTGACTACTTAAAAAAAAATACGTATTTTAACTAAATTAATTAGATTATCTTTACAATGTATTAACAAGTTAAAGCGCAAATATTAGCGATATTAAAATAAGGATATAAAATATGAGTATAATAGAGCCGTTTGCCGATGGTTTGTCTTTGCTAACCAGAAACACACAGCTTAATAATTACTCGCTGTCATTTGATAAGCTTGATGCCTCATCGGATATTTCGGTTTTAACACTTGAGGGCAAAGAACAATTAAATCAACCTTGGCAATATTGCATTACTTTTACTAGCTCAGATAGGCAGATATCCATTGATTCGATACTAAGTCAAAAAGCATCACTGACCTTTCATCCACAATCCTTACCATTTGAACTAACTAAAATAGATTCGCTTGCTATTCAAGATAAGCCTCGAACCATTTATGGTGTGATTACAGAATTTAGTTTTGTCTCAATGAGTGAAGAGCAAGCTCATTATCGAGTTGTTCTTGAGCCTAGAGTGTCATTACTGGCTAACCATTACCAAAGTGCCATTTTCCAGAATAAAAGCGTAATTGAAGTCGTAGAAGAAGTCCTGCGTAATCATGGTTTTATCGGGATTGATTTTCGCATGGAGTTAAATGAAACCTATCCTGCGCGTGAATTTATTACCCAATGGCAAGAAAGTGATTTAACCTTTATTCAACGATTGTTAGCAGATGTCGGTATCTGGTTTTATTTTGAAACAAATCCTAAACATCACTGTGATGTGATTGTGATTAGTGATTATGAACAAGGACTTGATAAGGTTGGCAGTACGGTAATTAAGTCGCCAAGTGGTTTAAATGATAGTCATCTCCATAGTGTTTGGGATTTGCAATTCAGCAGTAAAACCAAGCCAATGCAGGTGAGTGTCAATGATTATAACTACCGGATGGCTGGTAGCCAACTTGATGACAGCGTTAATAGTCAACCCAAAGATAATACCACATACGGAAATGATTACCGCTATGAAGAACATCATAAAACGCTGGGTGATGTGCGGAGCGTTGAAAGTGGCAAATGGTATGCGCATATACGCCATCAGCAACATATTAGCGAACAACTTATTATTTATGGCAAATGTAATGATTATCAGTTAGCACCGGGACAACATCTCATTATTGAAAGCTGTCCGATTCAGGATATCAAAGACGGAATAGTGATTGTTTCAACTCATAGCCATGAGGATAGAAACGACTCATACCAAACCGATTTTACAGCAATACCATTTAACGTACTTAAACCTTATCGCCCTGCGCCATTACCGTGGCCACAAGTGAGCGGTACACTACCTGCAAGGGTAACTAGCCCGGATAACGACACTTACGGTTATATTGATACGCAAGGACGCTATCGGATTAAATTTAACTTTGACTTAAAAAACTGGAACAAAGGCGAAGAAAGCTTATGGGTAAGGCTTGCTAAACCTTATTCTGGGGACACGTATGGTTTTCATTTTCCCCTTATTGATGGTACCGAAGTTGCTGTAGCCTTCACTAATGGTAACCCCGATAGACCCTATATTGCCCATGCGATGCATGATAGTACGCACCCTGATCATGTCACCACGATTAATAAACACCGCAATGTGATAAGAACGCCCGCCAATAATAAATTGCGTATGGATGATAAGCGAGGACAAGAACATATCAAACTTGCCACTGAATATGGTAAAACCCAGCTTAACATGGGGCACTTAGTTGATAGTGAAAAAAAGCAGCGGGGTGAAGGATTTGAACTACGTACTGATGACTGGGGGGTAATACGAGCAGGTAAAGGCGTTTATGTAACATCCTATAAGCGTGAGGGTAACCAAGGTGTCAAAAAAGCGAGTTTAAATGATGATGAAACAGCAATGTTATTAAAAACAGGCTTGAGTGTATCTAATCGCCTATCCAAACGTTCAGATAGTCACCGAGCAGGTAAATTGGAGGGTGCAGATAGTTTTAATATGTTTGTCAGTTATACGGCAACACAGACCGATATCAAGTTATCATTTACGCAACCAAGTATGGTGTTATCCAGTCCTAAAGGCATAGCCTCTGTGACACCAGATAGTATTTATCAATTTGCTGAGAAAAACATTTTATTGACTAGCAAACATGATACTAATATAGCAGCCAATAATTCAGTTCATGTTAGCGCAACTAAAGATTACTCTGTCTTTGCCAAAGAAAATATCAAACTATTTAGTGGTGAAGCAAAAGTCCAACTGCAAGCCCATAATGGTGATATAGAGTTAATAGCTGATAAGTCACTAAAAATGATCAGTAACGACGATAAAATTAATATTAATGCTAAAAAAGAAATAACTATTGCATGTGGGGGCGCTTATATTCGTATTGCTGATGGCAATATTGAGCTTTATGCACCTGGTATAATTAAGCATGGGGCGCAAGCATTTCCATATTCTGGTCCACAAAAAATGTTACCAACACTTTATTCATTCCCAAAACAGCAACCCCAAGCACCTTATATCAAACAATTTATATTGGTTGAAGATGGCACAGACAAACCAATCATCAACCGAGAATATCAAATAGTAAACAAAGATAATCAAATTATTGCTGAAGGTAGAACCGATGCTCAAGGTAAGGCTCAAATTGTGACATCTGGATATGAAGAAGACGAAGTTATTTTTAAATATAAATAATTGATGGATAAATTGTTTATGAGTGATTGGAGTGAATTCACAACTGCTATTATGAGTAATATTGTCTCTTATGAACCCTTGTACTACATATGCAGACGAAAAAGATGGCTATATACAACTTAAATGGATCCGTATAGGCAGAAAGTTCCATTTGTTTTTATTGAAAGTGATGGTACTTTTTCTAAGGCACTATACTGGCCTGAAATCTTCTATAAGGATGAAAAAATTATTGATCAACACATAAAAAAGGCTAGAGAAGAATATAGAACCGAAGCAGCAATAATTCAGCTATGAAATGTTAAATCTGCAAGGTTATAGGGAAAGTTATGGTAGATGGTCAGTTAGTCTTCCTGTTATAAACTTAAAGCAACGAACTCAACCACTAAATAGCCTATTATGTTGGAATATTATAGATGATAGATTGTTAAATGGTGCTTCTAAGACAAGAATAGAAAAAAGTTATCTACATTTTGCGATCACACAATAGCACTCAAAACAATAAAAAATAATAACTAAACTAAGGAAATTTATAAAAAATGAAATATAAATCGGTCGATAGAGTTGAGTCAGAAAAATAGATTTTAGAAATTGAATGGGCTTTTAAATAAATTATAAAATTTAAAGGAAATAAAATCATGAAAGGTGTAATACGGCTAGGTGATAAGACAAGTCATGGTGGGCAAGTTATTTCTGCTTCTACAAAACTCATTGTATTTACAAAAGGTGTTGCGCGTGTTGGTGATCTGGTGAGCTGTCCAATAACAGGGCATGGTATTAATCCAATAATTGAAGGTGATCCGCTATTTATTGAGGATGGTAAACAAGTCGCCTTTCATGGACATAGATCAGCATGTGGCTGTGCACTAATTTCATCATTAACTAATTTTGGTAAAAATAATTAATGGCTATTGATTTAAATTTACTTCCACAACCACTAGTTTTAAAAAAAGGTTTATCTCGCCTATTTTGGTTTATTGCTTTAATTGTATTTATTGTCATTGGACTACTTTTTATCTACGCAAGACAACTTAATAGCAATTTAACATTAAAACATCTTATTATTAGTATTACTTTTTCAGTTATAAGTTGGTTAATATTATTTTGTATATGGTTATTTATTCGAGGGTGTAATGAAGCCTATGTTGAAATTTGGAATCAATTAAGAGAAGAACGAAAACAACAACTCATAGAGTATGGTCAAAGACCGTTGTATGTTATTTTCCAACAATTGATATCTGAATTTGGTGATGATAATCATGCGCAAGCGCTTGTAGGTGGTCTAATGTCACTCGAGGCGAGAACCAGTAATTTTTCAAATTCTTATGAAAACCCAATCATTTATTCAAAATTTCCATTTAATGATTTAAAACCTAACGATTTTAATCAAAAAATAGATAATTTATTTGATAATTTGCAAAAGACATTATTGATATTAAACAATAACGCTTTTAATGACGTTCAAAAACATATCCGCCTATTTATTGATGTACCCATATTGGCCGAGGATATTAAAAAAATTTGGGAATATAAATTAGGGAAAACAAGCTTATTTGATTCTTGGCAGGTGATTGATGCAAAACAAAGTACTGTTTTTATAGATGGTTGGTTAGATGATTTGGCAAATGATGATCATTTACTATGTTGTATCAGTGTGCATTTATTTGATAGCCCTGTAGTGTATAGCGCTGAAGCTATGACAAGTATGATTTTTTTAGGCAAGAATCTTATTAACAAACAAAACACTATTCAATATATACAAAAAAGTAAATCGGTGGTTGTTGCCTTGCATCGAACTGAAGAAAGCGAAAAACTTGATTATGTTCTTGAGCATGCTGAGTTATGGGGAAAATTAAACAATGATGAACGCAGCAATAAAGCGCCGTTAGATGCTATTTGGTTATCGCAACTATCACCAGAAGTAAATGTTAATGTTTTATCACGATATATTGATAAGCAGTGTTCAGTGAAAAATATTTATAATATTGCTACATCATTTGGTATATCAGGTGAATGTGATTACTGGGTTGCATTAGCTTTTGCGATGGAATATGCCACTCAAATTGACAATAAACAGATGGTAATTGGTGAGAAAAAATCATATTTTAACGCTACTATTCTAGATAAAATAAAAATTGGCACAGAAAAGGATGCATAATGAAAAAGATGGTACTTGGTTGGGTATTCATTTGTTATATTTTGGCTATCTGCTTTGTCGCTTCTATTTGGTTTTCTGATGACGCTTCTTTAATGACAACGCCCAAAAAAGTGGAATATTCTTTCACAATATTATTGGTAGGTATTTTTGTGAGTTGTTTTGTCATTGTATTAAAATTTATCATCAATTGTATCACTTATGACATATTTAAAAGTGAAGAAAAAAACTATTTTGTGAAAAAACAGAAATGAAAAATTTCTTATGCCAATAAGATCAATATTGTTGTGCATTATTATTTTCTAATGTTGAAAAAGCGTTAAAACCATCTAACTTAAGAGTGCCTCACGCTCTTAAAACGGAGTTTACTGATTTAAGTGACGATATAATTATTTAATTAAAGCCGAGCAGGTTAAAAAAATGCGTTCATCAATGATATAGAAGGCAACAACGTATTATTTATTCCCTCTGCAGTTTATTTTTTAGTCTTGTTTTTTGCCTGTCTTCTATTATTACTTTATTTGCCGTTAATTATATTGAATTAAAGAAAATATTATCAATAATTGTTTTAAGTACTTTTTTATCGATGATTGCAGTTTGTATTCCTCTTTATTTTAAAATTCAGCGTTATCAAGAAGAGTTTGATGAAATTTGGTTTGAATCGTTTAGAGGATAACTTAAAGGTAGTTTGTGTGGGGAGTAAGTAATGTGAGTTGCTGTGTGAATGGTATTTCACTGGGCACGGTAATCTGGTTTTTGGAATTGGACAAGTGACGTTAGTTAGCCTCAGCTTTATAAAGTCATTGTTGTGATACTCTAAAAAGGGCGTAACAGCTATAAATTTAACCCTCGGTGAACATTCATCGAGGGAGAGGGATAAAAAATCGATGTGATGTGGTATCAATTTTTTACTGAAACGTAGGTGTTACCTGAAAGTTTTTGACAAAAAATTAGTTTTTTGCTGTCTTTTTTACTCGCTCAACAAACATCATCACGACAAAAGCAATCATGGTTAAATAGATGATGTAAGCCCCATAAGTTGCTAACATATCAATTAGTGAACGCCCTCGCATGGCAAAATCACGGAAAAATCGAAATAACCAAACTAATGGAAACGCGTGGCTGACGTAGTATGTCCAAATTGGCATAATACCCACTGCCATTGTTGATCCCCCCATAATAAACCCTGGCGGAACTAAGAAGATCATTCGACTTGCACCTTCGCCCGGATTAGTTGTTGTCCAAGAAAGTAAAAAGGCTAACCAACCAAAGGCAAGTCCTGTCATAAATACACTCGGCACAAAAGCAAAATAGTTACCTTCAAAACGTAGTTGCCCAAATATTACCAGTATGGCGGTAATAAGGGTTAATGCGGTTGTGTAAAATAGTGCATAAGGAATCGTTCTTGCTAATAGAGATAAGAAGCCTCTTTCTATGGCTATTTGCCACATACCAGTGACTTTTAATCGGCCAATAATCATCAATGAAGTTAATCCGTAAGTCAGTGATGAGAAAAAGTAAACAAAATAAATAATTGTCGAAATTGTCGATGAACTTGCAGGGTTAAACAGATATCTTGTTTTAAGTTGCATGGGTGATAAAGTGGCTTCGATCCCTTCTTTGCCAAGTCCTAATGCGGCAACTTTACCTACACTTAATTCTGCACCTAATTCAGGAATATATTCATTAAGGCTTTGCATTACTTTAGCATTTTGTGCATCATTGGTATCATCAGCAAAATAACCCAAACGGACAGTTTGATCGCCTTTCTTTACGCTTTTTTCTAAGCCTTTGGGAATATATAAAACGCCTAAATTACGGTCGTGTGAAACTAACGTTATCGGGTTTACTGGCGATCTTATCACTTCGGTCACTTCAATGTAAGGTGACGTATTGACTTTACTAATTAATTCGGTCGAATAATTTGAGCCGTCAAGATCAATCACTGCAATTTTACCTTCAAATACGGCTCCGTGACTTAATACAATAGAAAACACGAGTGAAACAATTGCCGCTAAGCCAAGCGAAACTTTATAATAAGGGATAAAGTGACCTGACAACATGGCGTCAAGTTCTTCGAGTATAGATTTAATGATGTTTTGCATCATTGATCCACCTCAAGTGTCATTCCGGTTAATAATTTTGGAATCGATTCTATATAAATTCTAACTTGATAAGAGGTTAGATCGGCTTGGCCGCGTTCTCGCGTCATGCGTAAATCGGCAAATGATGGCGCAGCGGTGGCAAAGCGAACTTTACCTTTTACTTCTTTATTCAGCGCAATCACATTAGCGGTGACAGTGGTGTCAGGTTGATAATCATTCACCATTTTTTCATTCACATAAATATCGATATATTTACGGTTAGTCTCTAACAATACTGCGGGGGCGCCGTTGGGTACCATTTCGCCATCTTCAAACATTAGTTTTAATATTTTTCCATCTTCAGGTGCTATTAATGTTAGTCGTTCATAATTGAGTTGTAACTGTTTTAATTCAGCTTCGCCTTGCGCGAGTTGTGCTTTAAGCTGTGCTAATTGATTTTGGCGGTTTTGCAGTTTTTGTCGTGCAATTAAGATGGACTGTAATGTCATGCCGGTTGCATTTTGTGTTTGTTCAAATTGGCTGATTTGTTCTGGTGTTGCGCCAATCATTAAAGTCGATAATTGGCTTTCAATTTGCACAACTTGCATTTTGGCATTAATAAATGCATTACGTGCATTATCAAGTTGTGACTGTGAGTTGCCACCTGTTTTTCGTAATTGGGTTTGGCGATCAAATTCAGTCTTCGCTAAATTTTGAGCAGATTTTGCTGCTTCTAAATTGGCTTGTACTTCTTCAATTTTGCGCCAAGTTGTTAATTCTGAAAGGTTAGTCTCGTTTTCCGTAATTTCAATGGCTGCTTGTTCTTGATTGACTGCTGCTTTTTGACTATCCACTAAAGCTTGTAAGCGATCGATAGCCAGCTTGGTATCGATATCTTCTAATTGCATTAATCGATCCCCTTTTTTAACCATTTGTGATTCTTGCACAAATCGCTGGGTGACTTTTCCGCCAACATTTTGAAAGGCAATATTTATCTCATCAGCGGTTAATACGCCAGATTTAATGCTTTTGGCAACAGATACCGCATCATTTCTTGAACCTACAAAAATTAAAAAGGAACCAAAAATTAGCAGAAGTAAAAAGGTAACAGGGATTTTGACATTTTTTTTCATATATAGCTTATTTTCCATTTATTTAGTCAGCTAAGTATTTAAGTAAAAAGAAAGACTTTAATTATTTAAATCATTTATTTTCTTAATAATTTGCGTAACATCGCGATTAAAGACTCTTGTTCTTGCGAATTTAATACCTGCGCAAAAGCGCGAATCGATTTAAGGTGGTTAGGTAATGCCTCTTGAATCAGCTTTTCACCTGCATGCGTTAAAGTAATTAGGCGAGCACGCCCATCTTCACCACTTTTTGTCATCGAAATTAAAGGCTCAGGAGCTGTCAGCATTCGTTTAACCATGACTGATACCGTCGCCGGTGTTACGCCAATGCGTATAGCAAGATCACTGGCGCAGGTTTCACCTTCGGAAAACAGTGACATCAATAAGGCAAATTTCCCCTCAGAAACGCCGTAATCTTGATCTAATTGTGCATAGATATTCGTGCGAATGAGATCGGCTGTTGTGATTAAACTTAAAACCAGATCAACACCAGAAACATCAACGATGTCATCATTAAATCTTTGTGCACGCGCTAAGGTCTCACGTGAAGGAAGTTTTCTTGAATTGTAATTCAATTATCATTACTCAATTTATTTAGTCGGCTAATTATACAAATTTAATTTTAATTAGCAATTATTTTAAGTTGTTTTTTCAAGTTTGATATTTAAGTAAATAAGGTTAAATACTACTAAAGTGGTAATCCTTGAGGGTAATTATATTCTATACAAAGTTCCATACAATGTTAATAAGTTAAGAATTAATCAATTTGATATTAAATATAAGTGGAGTTTTTGTATGAGTAAAACCAACCTCGTGATCATTGGTAATGGGATGGTTGGGCATCGTTTTGTTGAAGAATTGATCGATAAAATGCAGCCCAATCAATTCAATATTACTATTTTTTGTGAAGAGACACGTCTTGCCTATGATCGGGTGCATCTTTCTTCTTATTTTTCTGGTCATACTGCCGAAGCACTTTCTCTAGTTCGCGAAGGATTATACGAAGAGAATCATATTAAGGTTTTACTTAATGAACGGGCTATTTTAATCAATCGTCAGCGTAAGGAAGTTCATTCTCAACAAGGTCGAATTGTTGCTTATGATAAATTGATTATTGCGACAGGATCTTATCCTTGGGTGCCGCCGATTAAAGGTGCTGAGGGTTCTGATTGTTTTGTTTACCGTACGATTGAAGATCTTGATGCCATTCGCGAATGTGCGAAGCGTTGTAAAAAAGGCGCTGTTGTGGGCGGTGGGTTGCTAGGGCTTGAAGCTGCTGGCGCTTTAAAAAACTTAGGTATGGAAACGCACGTGGTTGAGTTTGCTCCAGTGCTTATGGCTGAACAGCTTGATGTACAGGGAGGAGAACAATTACGTCGTAAAATTGAGGAGATGGGGGTAGGGGTTCACACCAGTAAAAATACCCAAGAAATTATTCATACCCCTGAAGGTAAAATCATGCAATTTGCAGATGGTTCTTCACTTGAAATCGATTTTATTGTTTTTTCAACCGGCATTAGAGCAAACGATAAATTAGCTCAAGAATGTGAGTTAGAAATCGGTCCTCGTGGTGGGATTGTGATTAATGATTATTGCCAAACATCGGATTCGGATATTTATGCTATTGGTGAATGCGCTTGTTGGCAAAGCAAGGTTTTTGGTTTGGTTGCGCCAGGCTATAAAATGGCTCAGATTGCTTTAGCGCATTTAATGGGCCAAGCTGATAAATTTGAAGGTGCCGATATGAGCGCCAAGCTAAAACTAATGGGTGTCGATGTTGGCAGTATTGGTGATGCTAAAGCGAAAACCGTGGGTAGTCGTAGTTATGTTTACTTAGATGAGACAACGCCAGTTTATAAAAAATTAATTGTTTCGGGTGATAATAAAAAACTCTTGGGTGCGGTATTGGTCGGCGATACGTCGGATTATAGTAATTTATTACAATTAATGCTTAATAATATAGATCTCCCCGAACATCCAGATACGTTGATACTACCAGCACATGCAGGCGCAAAACCCACTATGGGCGTTGATGCGCTTCCTGATTCAGCACAAATTTGTTCTTGTTTTGATGTGACTAAAGAAAAAATTATTCATGCGATTAATGCGGGTTGTCATACAGTTGCAGCCATTAAGGCAGAAACAAAAGCTGGAACGGGATGCGGCGGCTGTATCCCATTAGTTACGCAAATTCTTAATTTGGAGCTAGCTAAACAAGGGATCGAGGTCAGTGATGCCTTATGTGAACATTTTAAATACTCGCGCCAAGAGTTATATCATTTAATTCGTGTTGAGGGTTTAAAGTCATTTGATCAAGTGATTAAAAAACATGGTAATGGCTACGGTTGTGAAGTTTGTAAACCTACAGTTGGATCGTTATTAGCTTCGTGCTGGAATGATTATATCCTTAAAGATAATTTGATTCCTTTGCAAGATAGTAATGATATTTTCTTAGGTAATATTCAAAAAAATGGGACTTATTCTGTGATTCCCCGCAGTGCAGGTGGCGAAATTACACCAGAAGGATTAATTGCCATTGGTCAAATAGCTAAAAAATATCAACTCTATTCTAAAATTACCGGATCACAGCGTATTGGTCTATTTGGTGCACAAAAAGATGATCTGCCTGCTATTTGGAAAGATCTAATAGCTGCAGGGTTTGAAAGTGGTTATGCTTATGCCAAAGCGTTAAGAATGGCAAAAACCTGTGTGGGTAGCACTTGGTGTCGATTTGGTGTAGGCGATAGTGTGGGATTGGGGGTAGAACTCGAAAACCGCTATAAAGGCATTCGTGCACCACATAAATTTAAACTAGGTGTATCAGGTTGTACGCGTGAATGTGCCGAAGCTCAAGGTAAAGATATTGGGGTGATTGCCACTGAAAAGGGATGGAATCTTTATGTCTGCGGTAACGGGGGAATGAAGCCTCGTCACGCCGATTTACTTGCTGCGGATCTCGATAAAAACACACTAATTCAATTTATTGACCGTTTTTTGATGTTTTATATTCGTACTGCAGATAAGTTACAACGAACGTCAGTTTGGCTTGAAAACCTAGAAGGTGGTATTGATTATTTACGCAGTGTCATTATAGACGATAAGTTAGGTGTTAATGCAGAGCTAGAAAGTGAGATGGCACGCTTACGTAAATTAATGGTATGCGAATGGAAAGAAACGGTTGAAAATAATGCAAACCAAATTCGATTTGCGCATTTTATTAACAGCAGCAAACGTGATGAGAATGTCCAAATTGTATCTGAACGCGATCAGCATCGACCCGCGACAGCAGAAGAACGTAAAGTAATGATAGGGGAATAATATGAATCAATGGATAACTATTTGTAAACTTGATGATATTTTGCCAGGCACTGGTGTCTGTGCTCTTGTCGGTAATGATCATGTTGCTATCTTTCGTCCTTATAATAATGCTGAGCTTTATGCGATTAGTAATATTGATCCCTTCGCTAAGGCAAGTGTTTTATCTCGTGGCATTATTGCGGAGCATGAAAATCAGTTATGGGTGGCAAGCCCGCTGAAAAAACAACGTTTTCGCTTAAAAGATGGCTATTGTTTTGAAGATGAACAATACTCGATCGCTCATTATGAAGTCACCGTTAATGACGATGGGATGGTACAAGTAAAGTCGCACTAAACCTATTGTTAAAAGGATAAAGTGGTTATGTATACTGAAACAATTAATAAATGTGCAGCCAATGCTGCGCGCATTGTTCGTTTGGTAAAAACGAATCCATTTGGTTTTTGGGTAAATTCTGCTATGGCGGGGGCTTATGTAGGGCTTGGTATTATTTTAATTTTTACTTTAGGAAATCTCGTTGATCCGGCAATGAGACCGTTAGTGATGGGAGCAACGTTTGGTATTGCATTAACGTTGGTTGTGATAGCCGGATCGGAATTATTTACAGGGCATACCATGTTTTTAACGCTTGGTGTTAAATGCAAAAAAATTACCCATGCCCAAATGTGGTTGGTATTACCGCAAACATGGTTAGGTAATTTATTAGGATCAATTTTTGTAGCTGCATTGTATTGCTATGCTGCAACGCCTTTATTATCCACAGATACCAGCTTGGTTCATGCCGCAGCTTTAGCCAAAACATCGGCTACGGCGTCCGCATTATTTTTTAGAGGTGTGTTATGTAACTGGCTAGTTTGTTTAGCGATTTGGATGGCTAATCGAGTTGAAGGCTCGGCAAAATTTATTGCTATTTGGTGGTGTTTATTAGCATTTATCGCTTGTGGTTATGAACACTCTGTTGCAAATATGACGCTTTTTTCACTTTCTTGGTTTGGTCACCACAGTGATACTTATACATTAACTGGAATAGGCCATAATTTACTTTGGGTCTCGTTGGGTAATATTGTCTCTGGTGCATTATTTATGGGATTAGGATACTGGTATTCAACGCCGAAAGCAGAGCGCCCAGTATAACAACTTAATTAACAAGATGTTATTACCATAATCAACCTAGGAGGGAATGTATAGTGAATAATTCCCCTTCTCTTAAAAAGTACCAAATTGGTTAGTCTTATATTTTGTTTTCAAGGTCATTAGTGATACAAAATAGTGAGGTGATTAAAAATAGAATAAGCAATAAAATTCTATTATTAAAGGTTAGGTGTTGATAAATTTTTTAAACGGATAGTGTTCTATTTTGAGGTGCTATGGATTATTTCCCCCTATTTTGTAAGTTAGAAAACCGTGATTGCTTATTAGTCGGTGGTGGTGAAGTCGCTGAACGTAAGGCTCGATTATTGCTTGAAGCAGGTGCTCGCCTTACGGTTAATGCACAAACATTTAATGAACAATTTATGTGTTGGCATGAGCAAAAACAACTTGCCCTAGTTCAAGGGGAATTTGATGCTGAATTACTTGATAATAAGTGGCTAGTCATTGCCGCCACAGATTGCCAAGAGACTAATCAAAAAGTGAGTATTGAGGCAGAAAAACGATGTATTTTTTGTAATGTTGTTGATGCTCCTAAAGCGGCAAGTTTTATTATGCCTTCGATTATTGATCGTTCTCCTATTATGGTTGCCGTCTCTTCGGAAGGACATGCCCCTGTTTTGGCCAGATTATTGCGCGAAAAACTAGAGTCTATATTACCCCAACATTTAGGTAAATTAGCTAAATATGCTGGTTATTTACGCGATAAAGTTAAACTAACCTACCAAACAATGACGGAACGACGTCGTTTTTGGGAAAGACTATTTTCGCATGATAGATTAGCTCAAGCGCTTGCTAATAGTGATTCTGATGATGTTGAAAAACTCACGAATGAGTTATTTGATACATCACTTGATGCTCGTGGCGAGGTGGTTTTAGTTGGCGCTGGGCCTGGTGATGCGGGTTTATTGACTTTAAAGGGATTACAACAGATCCAACAAGCAGATATTATTGTCTATGATAGATTGGTTTCAGATGACATTATGAATCTTGCTCGTCGAGATGCTAAGCGTGTATTTGTTGGTAAACGCGCAGGATTTCATTGTGTACCTCAAGAGCAAATAAACCAGATTCTTTTACAACAAGCGCAAAAAGGTAAACGTGTTGTACGCCTAAAAGGCGGAGATCCCTTTATTTTTGGTCGTGGCGGTGAAGAGCTTGAAACATTATTTAACGCTGATATTCCTTTTTCCGTCGTCCCGGGAATTACAGCCGCTTCGGGTTGCTCTGCCTATAGCGGAATCCCATTAACGCATCGAGATTATGCCCATAGTGTGCGTTTAATCACCGGTCATTTAAAGGATGGTAGTCGTCTTGATTGGCAAAGCCTAGCGGCTGAAAAACAAACGTTAGTCTTTTACATGGGATTGTCGCAAGCTGAAAATATTGAAAAACAATTAATTAAGCATGGTATGAATGCAAATACGCCGGTAGCCATTGTTGAAGAAGGCACTACGACAAAACAAAAAGTAGTATCGGGTTTATTATGTGATTTGGCGCAATTATCTTTGCAAGCTTGTAGCCCAAGTTTAATTATTATTGGACCAGTTGTCGCATTACGTGAAAAGCTCAATTGGTTTGCTGAACATTAATCGGAGTAGATAGGTCAGTTTTAGTTGTGCGCCATTTTGCGATTATATTTTCCCGTCATTTATAAAAGATTTAGTTGCCCACTTTAAAAGAATGGCCAATGAATAAAATATCTATAAATTTAATACGGGCATGATGCCCGCGGCAAAATATCAGGTCGGTGTATCGACATCATCCCAATCCGCATTTTCAAAGCAAGTTAACCAATTTAATGCATAATGGCGCTCTTGAATAACATCACTTATAATCGATGCGGGTGGTTGCTTATTTTTTATTCGAAAATCTGTGGTTATCCAATGTAAGCGGTAGTGCAAATCTAAAGCATCTAATAATTCACTAACAGGTCTTAAGGTTACCGTTGAAATATCTTGTTCACTATGTTGCATTCCTTCGTCCACTAACGATGAAACATCGCAAAAAGTATCAGCAAAAGGGAGCTCTGATTGCCAATTGACCGCCCATTGTAAAGGTAATAATGCTTCGTATTTCCAGGACATATCTATCACATCTTGCTCCGTTGGTTGCCCGCTATAAATAAAGTCACGTTCATTATTTGATAAAGCCGCAAACCCCATTGGGCAACGTTCTTTAAATTCCATCGGATTAATCGGATCATTATCTCGAAAACTTTCGGCTTGAATACCTGTTAACATTATCGCTAAAGTACGTTTAGCTACCTCGTCAGGCGTTCTAAGTATTACTTCGGATTCGGCAATAACTGGTGGTAAATGTGTCGGCGTATGCAAACCCAATTTTGCTAAATACTGTTCAGTTTTTGATTTGCGCTTTAATGCTTCTGGTGGGTAAGGGACAATTGCATCTAAATCCATATCACCTTCAGGATATTGCAATACATCTCCATCAGGGTTTCGAATAGTTCCATCTGGCATAAATATAATGGCATTTGCCTGCCAGCCCCAAGAGGTAAATTCATTGAAATTATCTTCTTCAATCTCAAAGGTAAATTGATGTTTAACTCGTTGGATATGGCGATACAAAGCATAACGACGTGAATTCATCTGCCCATCTCCTGCTTGCATGACATAACCGATAAAACCATCAAGGTGTTTCATCAATTCAGAATCATCTAATCCGCGATGATATAAACGTTCACAAGGGAAATCAATGGCTGGTGGATGAGTGACTGTAGAATAAGCATTGATCAATCTTGGCATTTCAAACTTTCCTATTTTAGATTTTGTGTGTTTTATGGTTATAAGTGGCGGTTATTTTTGCTTCCAATTTTATTATAGGTCATTGTACCTTTCTAGTTTTAAGTGCCATGATCCATTTGGTGTTTTGTGATTAACTTATTAAAGGTAAAGCATGAAGATTTATCTATTTTTATTTTTCAATGAATAATTTTATTCCTTACTTTGTAAATACCATACGGTCATTTCCATTCGGGATTTAAAATTAAGTTTTTTGAATATACTTTTGATATGTACTTTGACTGTGCTTTCTACGATACCAAGCTCTTTGGCAATCAATTTATTCGATAATCCTTGGACTAATAAATTAAAAATTTCATTTTCTCTTGGTGTTAACAAACTGACATCATGTATTTGCTTTGTGGTTGGTTGTACGTTATGACGCATGTAATTAAGGATAATATGTGAAATAGCATTATTCATGATTAGCTTGCCAACCGAAATCTCCTTTAGTGATGTTAAAAAGTCTTCTGGCTCCATATCCTTTAATAAGTAGCCGTCAGCACCGGTTTTTAGTGCAGTGATAATATCTTCTTTCGCATCTGATACCGTAAATATAATGATACGGCTAGCGATGTTTCTTTCTCGTAAATAGCGTAATATTTCTAGTCCATTGACATCTTGCATATTGATATCAAGCAGAATAATATCAGGATCAAGCTCTTGTGCTAGTTTAACGCCTTCTATTCCAGAGCCAGTCTCACCCACAATTTCAAAATGGTTGACAGTATTGATTAACTGTTTTACGCCATTTCTTAACATTGGGTGATCATCAATAAGAAGTATTGAGCTATTTATTTGTTCCATTTTTTACTCATCTATTGCCTTAAATGGAATGATTTTATTAGTTTTAAATGCTACCATAATTTGTGTCCCTTTGTGGGGAGTGCTATCTATTGTTAAATTACCATTTAGTGATTCAACTCTATCATGCATAATGATCAAACCATAATGATTTTCTTGTTTAATATCATTTTGTAAGCCAATGCCATTGTCTTTTATGCAAACAGAGATAATTTGATTGTCATCAATTTTTAAACTTACAATTACATGTGTGGCCTTAGCATGTTTGTATATATTATTAAGTCCTTCTCGAATAATCTGTAATAAATGAAATGCATATTTACTATTGATAATATTTAATGGTAAATGGTATTCAAACTGAATGTTGAATTGTAATTTTTGATTAAATTCTTCAATTAATTCCATTAGGTTTGCATAAAACCCAGTTTGGTTTAAGCGTAAACGAAAAGACGTAATTAGCTCTCTTAGTTGAGAATAAGTAATATTGACCTCTTTACGCATAGTTGCTAGTAATTCAATACTATTTTGTGAAGTTAAATCGGATTGCATTTGTAAACAGCTCAGGTGTATTTTCAAACAAGATAGTGATTGCGCGATGGAGTCATGCAGTTCTCTGGCCATTGCTGAGCGTTCTTTCATTAATAAATATTGCTTTTGTTGTTCTATTTTTCTTTCTAGCTTCATTGCTGTGGTCATTTGCCCAATCAATCCCATAATTAATTTTTCTTGCTCATCGGTTAATATGACCTCTTCTGACTGTAAAGCAAATAATATCCCATATTTTTCGTCGTTCTCTTGAAGATACCAATGACGTTGAAAACCATTTTTTTGATCGGGTTTTGGTGAGATCAAACATGCACTGCAAGTGGGATTTTGGCAATAGGATAATTTTTGTTCATTATCATAACTGATTTGTTGATAATGCTTAGGATCATCTGATTCATAAAAGCGAATTTGAAATTGAGTTAGTGGGACTAATTCCTCGAGTTCGCGTAATATTTTTAAAAAACGTTCACATAATGGTTCTGAAGTATGTAGCTGCTTGGTAGCTTGATATTGAAAGGAAACGATCTTATTGGTTTGTTGTAATTTAGCGGTTTTTTCCGCAACTTGTTGTTCTAGCAATAAATATTGTGACTCGATCTGAGTTGACATTTTATTGAAAGCGAGCCCTAATAGATCAAATTCATTCTTTTGGGCTCTAATATTAAAACGCGCTTTAAAATTGTGGTTCGAAATAGCTTCGGCCATATCAATTAGTTTTGTCCATGGTGCAAGAAGGTAGTAACGCAAATAGTAGATCTGAGCGGTAAGAAATAGGGCAATGATAAAAATAAATAATTGTTGTATTTGAGAAATATGTTGAATTTTTCCCTCGGTATTTTGATCAATTTTATATACTAAATCGTTAATGCGAACAACATAATTTTCAATGTCACTTTTTATATCATCCATTTTTTGTGCTTGCTTTATTTTAATGGTAAGTTGAGTTTGCCAATCAGTTTCTAACTGATTAAATTCATTCATTAAGCCGTAGCGTTTTAAAAGTATGAGATGCTGCTGTGATGAAGTAATACCCATAAAAATGTTCAAGTGGTCATACTCTTTTTTGTTAAGAGGAATCATGGTAAGCAGTTGGTAGTTCTTCATTCTTAGCAAACCTAATTGATTCACCATATATGCCCCACCTTTTGCATCATTGGCTACCTGAATTGAAAACGATAAGGCGATTAAAGCAATAGTACCTAAAAAAAACATTAATAGTGTTAAACGATTAATAATTGATGCGCTGTAGCGAATTTTTCTTTTCGGCATATAAACACTCAATATTATTTTATAATTTTATTTCGGATAAATAGTAATTTATGATTATTGTAGCTTGAAAAGTGTATGCTGCTGATCTTTTTTGTCACTTTTTGCGATCTTTTGTTAAACAGCGCTTGCAACAGGAATAAATTTTGCGTAAAATTCACGCCCTATAAGATTAATTACGCAGACATATATGTTTAATCAAGTAATCGTCTGCTTTTTATTGCGGAGTTAAGTATGTACGCAGTTTTCCAAAGTGGTGGTAAGCAACACCGAGTTAGCGAAGGAGAAGTCGTTCGCTTGGAAAAAATTGAAGTCGAAACAGGTGCAGAAGTTGTTTTCGATAAAGTTTTAATGGTAGCAAATGGTGAAGACATCAAAGTTGGTGCTCCGTTTGTTGAAGGTGCAACAATTAAAGCAGAAATTGTTGAACACGGTCGTGGTGACAAAGTGAAAATTGTTAAATTCCGTCGTCGTAAACACTATCGTAAACAACAAGGTCACCGTCAGTGGTTCACTGATGTGAAGATCACTGCAATCGCTTAATAGGAGTATCGAACAATGGCACATAAGAAGGCTGGTGGTTCATCACGTAATGGTCGTGATTCCCAAAGTAAACGTTTAGGTGTTAAACGTTATGGTAGTCAAGAAGTTCTTGCTGGTAATATTTTAGTTCGTCAACGTGGAACTCAATTTCACCCAGGAACTAATGTGGGTTGTGGTCGCGATCATACTCTATTTGCCTTAATTGATGGACAAGTAAAGTTTGAAGTTAAAGGCCCTAAAAACCGTCGTTATGTTAGTGTAGTTGCTAATAGCTAATTTAAAAGCGGTTCGAAAGTTATAGAAGCCTCACAGTTATTGTGGGGCTTTTTTCATTTCTTAAAATTCATATAAAATTGATGGCGATATGATAAAACAGCAAAATGTTAAATTAGGTTTTGCACTTGCCATGTTAACAGCAGTGATGTGGGGCATTGTGCCAGTTGCAATGAAATATGCGCTGGTAGTTATTGATCCGTTGACTTTAGCTTGGTCGCGATTGGCTATTTCAGCGCTTGGTATAACCATCTGGCTGGCTTACAAAAAGCAATTCCCTAATTTAATGATGTTTAAAAAGCGTCGTCGCTTTATATTATTGATGATTGCTGGCTTTGGATTGTTGGGTAATTTTGCATTATTTGCAAGTGCTGTTCAGTACCTTTCTGCCACAACAGCTCAGGTAGTTGGACAAACTGGCATTGTGATATTTATGATATCAAGTGCTTTTATTTTTAAAGAGCGATTAAGACCGACACAGATTATTGGTATCTTAGTATTGCTCACAGGGCTTGTACTATTTTTTAATAAAAATATTGTCGATCTTTTTTCTAATATGTCTGCATATAGCATTGGTGTTTGGCTTGGCTTATTGGCTTCGGTATCGTGGGCTTGCTATGCACTTGCTCAAAAAGTACTATTACGAAAATTACGTGCAGAACAATTACTTTGGTTAATTTACCTTATTTGTGCTGTTTTTTTGTTGCCTTTTACCTCACCAAGTAAAATAGCCAATGCTGATGCAACGCAACTACTTGCTATCATATTTTGTGGTTTAAATACCATTATTGCTTATGGAGCGTTAGTGATGGCAATGGAACGGTGGCAAGCGGCACAAGTGAGTGCTATAACAACCTTAACACCATTATTTGCACTGATCTTTTCAGATTTGTTTGCATTAATTTGGCCTGAAAAGTTTGCTATGCAGTATTTAAATATTTTAGGTTATATTGGCGCCGTGTCTGTTGTTGCGGGCGCAATGTTTGCAACCATTGGGCATTATCTTTGGCATCCAAGAAGAGGCTGGCTAATTAACTTCAATAAAGGGGAAGAATAATGAAATTTGTTGATGAAGCATCAATCCGAGTTGAAGCCGGTGATGGTGGAAATGGGTGTGTCGGTTTTCGCCGAGAAAAGTATATACCCAAAGGTGGCCCTGATGGTGGCGACGGTGGTGATGGTGGTGATGTCTTTTTTATTGCTGATGAGAATTTAAATACACTTGTTGATTTCCAGTTTGAAAAAAATTATCGCGCAGAGCGCGGTCAAAATGGACAAGGTTCTGATTGTACGGGGAAACGTGGTCGAGATATTACTGTTAAAGTGCCCGTGGGAACACGCATCACAGATAAATATACAGGCGAAATTATAGGTGACTTAACGCATCACCAGCAAAAAGTATTGGTTGCCAAAGGTGGTTTTCATGGGCTTGGGAATACGCGTTTTAAATCATCAGTCAATCGTGCACCAAGACAGAAAACCGATGGTACTCCAGGTGAAAAACGTGATGTATTATTAGAGCTATTATTGCTTGCTGATGTTGGGATGCTAGGCTTGCCTAATGCAGGTAAGTCAACATTTATTCGAGCTGTTTCAGCAGCTAAGCCGAAAGTTGCCGATTACCCATTTACGACTTTAGTACCGAGTTTAGGTGTTGTTAGAATGGATAATGAACAAAGTTTTGTTGTTGCTGATATCCCCGGTTTGATAGAGGGCGCGTCAGATGGTGCAGGACTGGGTATTCGTTTCTTAAAACACCTTGAGCGTTGCCGTGTTTTAGTCCATTTAATCGATATGGCACCAGTAGATGAATCAGATCCGATAGAAAATGCTAAAGTAATCATTCAAGAAGTTCAACAATACAGCGAAAAATTAGCGAATAAACCTCGTTGGTTAGTATTTAATAAAATGGATGTATTAGGGCCAGAGGAGAGTGCTAAACGTGCGGCTGAAATTGCTAAGGCGATTGACTGGCAGGATAAATATTATGTTATTTCTGCCATTAATCAAGAAGGTGTAAAAGCGTTATGCTGGGATTTAATGGAATATATTAATGCTCATCCACGTGAAGCTGAACAAGAATCATCACCCGAAAAAGTTGAATTTATGTGGGATGATTATCATCAACAAGCAATGAATGAAGCTTTTGATGATGACGATGATGACGATGATTTTGATGATTGGGATGAAAGTGATGAAGAGGGCGTAGAGTTTATTTATCAAAAATAATGAGTATTATACTCCCTTTTATTTCACCTAAATTAGATGTTGCGTACAATCGTTTTATAAAAGCAGAAGTGAAAGCTTCTGCTTATTTTTATTTTTCAAAAAGTTAAATATAAACTAACTTATTATGAAATAGGCGATTCAGGCATTTATTTGTGTTTAATTTAAAGGAGTCAAAAAATGCTTGCTTTCAGTAATGATAATCATTATCATTAATTTGTGCTTTGTTAGAGCTCGAAAGGCTTCTAAAAAGTATGACATTGCTCACATTGCTTCCAATGTTTGCCAGACTAGCATCGCTAAGCTGGCTTTTTTATTTTTGGGTGATTCACAGCTATTTTAATTTTCAAGTACTAGTTATTTGCTAATTCATTGTTGATGTCAAATAAAATGAGTAATGCTGCGCTGCCACCAAACTCTTTTGGTGCTTGGTGAAAACAAATAATGCGAGGGTGTTGTGCAAGCCACATAGGCGTCTGTTTTTTTAAAATATTCTTTCCATGTCCATACATGATACATGCGCAATGGGCTCTTTCACGTAAACACGCGGCGATAAGGGCTGCAATCTCTTTTTTAGCCTCTTGCTGAGTGAGCCCATGTAAATCCAAAAAGAATTCTGGTTCATAAAATCCACGGCGTAATTTTTTTACTTCATAAGGATCGGCATTTTCTCGACTATATCTGATAGGATCTTGTTGCAATAGAGGTTGATAATTATCAGAAAAATAAAACTCAGCATGCGTTTTATCATGTTGTAGTTTTTGTGTTTCCATTATTTTTTTTGAGCGTTTTATCGGTTTATGAATAACAGTATCTTGTTTTAACTTTTTGGTGTTACCAATACTATTTTTAAACAAGTTTATGTCATCTTGGTCTAAATTAAATTTATTTGGCATTAATTTTCACTCTGGGTAAACTTTTTCTTTAAATTCACACAAATCTTCTATAACACAAGAACCGCATCTAGGCTTTCTGGCAATGCAGGTATAACGACCGTGTAATATTAGCCAATGGTGACAATTTATTTTATATTCTTTCGGTACGACTTTCAGCAATTTTTCTTCAACTGCTTCGACAGTTTTACCAGGTGCAAAACCTGTACGGTTACTTACTCTAAAAATATGTGTATCAACAGCAATGGTCGGCCAACCAAACGCCGTATTTAACACAACATTGGCTGTTTTACGACCCACACCGGGTAACTCAATAAGTGAATCAAAATTTTCTGGTACTTCGCCTTGATATTTATCAACTAAAATTTGACATGTTTTTATAATGTTTTCAGCTTTACTATTATAAAGCCCAATGGTACGAATATAGCTTTTTAGTTTATCAACACCAAGAGCTAAAATTTGCTCGGCAGTATTTGCAACAGTAAATAGTGGTTTAGTGGCTTTGTTTACACTAACATCAGTCGCTTGTGCTGAAAGCACTACTGCGATTAGTAGTTCAAAGGGTGTCTGATAAACTAGTTCTGTTGTTGGATCTTTAATATGATCCTTTAATCTTTCTAAAATTTGGATTCGGGTTGATTGTTTCACAAAATAATTATATTAAAAATAGTGAGGGGCATATTATATACTTTTATTTACTATTTATCTGTAGCTCACATTTAGTTTTTATATAGATTTAAACAATGAAATGTATCGAGTACTGATTACCAATTGCAAGATACATTTATTTTAAACGTTGTGTAGGTTTTAGTTATTTGAGTATTCACATTCATAATCACTGGCTTTTTAGCATGGTGATTTTATGATAAGCTAGCCAACTATTTTTTAATTTTATCAAACAAGGTTTTTTAAAAATATGTCCTTACCAATGATTGTCACCTTTACTATATACATTTTAGGCATGATTATGATTGGCTATTTTGCGTTTCGATCAACACAGAATTTTGGTGATTATATTTTAGGTGGGCGCCGTATTGGTAGTGTTGTGACAGCACTTTCAGCTGGCGCTTCAGATATGAGTGGTTGGTTGTTAATGGGGCTACCTGGTGCGGTTTATTTGTTTGGTATTTCTCAAAGTTGGACTGCAATTGGATTGATTATTGGCGCCTATTTGAATTGGTTACTGATCGCTGGACGATTACGTGTTTTTACGGAAATCAATCATAATTCATTAACTTTACCCGATTATTTTGCTCGTCGATTTGATGATAAAAGTTCTTTACTTCGCATCATTTCTGCGGTGATTATTCTTATCTTTTTTACTATTTATTGTGCTTCCGGTGTGGTTGCTGGCGCAAAATTATTCGAAAGTACATTTGGTATGAGTTATGGCTGGGCAATGTTAGCAGGTGCCGGTGCAACAATTATCTATACGTTTATTGGTGGTTTTTTAGCTGTAAGTTGGACTGATACTATTCAAGCCAGCTTAATGATGTTTGCACTTATTCTAACCCCAATCATGGTTATAGTGAATGCTGGTGGGCTTTCTGATGCATTGGCATATATTGAATCGCTCAATCCTGATTATACCAATTTATTTGCTCACATGGATTTTATCGCCATAATTTCATTATTAGGCTGGGGGCTTGGGTATTTTGGGCAACCACATATTTTAGCCAGATTTATGGCTGCTGATTCACACGAAGTAATGAAAAATGCGCGTCGAATTAGTATGACTTGGATGATTTTATGTTTAGTCGGAGCCATTACGGTTGGCTTTTTTGGTATTGCCTTTTTTGCTCATCATCCCGATTTAGCTTATTTGATTGACAATGGTAAACATGAACGTATTTTTATTGAACTGTCAAAATTACTGTTTAATCCTTGGATTGCAGGCATCCTGTTGGCCGCTATTTTAGCTGCAGTAATGAGCACATTAAGTTGCCAGCTATTAGTTTGCTCAAGCGCTATAACAGAAGATTTTTACCGAGCCTTCTTTAGACCAAAGGCGAAGCAACAAGAGTTGGTATGGGTTGGTAGAGTAATGGTGTTACTAGTTTCAGTTATTGCGATTTTATTAGCTATTAATCCAAATAATAGCGTACTTGATTTAGTGAGCCATGCTTGGGCTGGATTTGGTGCGGCGTTTGGTCCTATAATCATATTTTCTGTTTTTTGGTCACGTATGACGCGTAATGGTGCACTAGCTGGAATGATAACGGGTACAATAACTGTGTTGTTATGGATTAATTTCAATTGGTTTAATCTTTATTCGCTTATTCCTGGATTTTTATTTGCTTCTATAGCTATTGTTGTTTTTAGTTATTTTGATAAAAAGCCAAATGAAATAGTGGCAGATCATTTTGAACAAGCGTATAAACGTTATCATAACAAAACAAAATAAATTTTATTTAAACTAGAATATAAATGTAATAAATTTAATAGGTAAAATATCATGACAAAAAATGTGATCAAACAACTACAAGAACGTGGACTGATTGCTCAGCTTACCGATGAAAAAGCACTAATAGAACAAATTGAAAAAAATCCTATTGCGCTTTATTGTGGTTTTGATCCAACAGCCGATAGTTTGCATCTCGGTCATTTAGTCCCCTTACTTTGTTTAAAACGCTTTCAATTAGCTGGACATAAACCTGTGGCTTTAGTTGGTGGGGCGACCGGATTAATTGGTGATCCGAGTTTTAAGGCGGTAGAGCGTAAACTTAATACTGAGGAGACAGTTGTTGAGTGGAGTGAAAAAATTAAACAACAGGTCTCTCCATTTTTAGATTTTAATTGTGGTGAAAATTCGGCAATTGTGGCTAATAACTACGACTGGTTTAGTCGCATGAATGTGCTGACATTTTTACGTGATGTTGGTAAGTATTTTTCAGTAAATGCGATGATTAACAAAGAGTCAGTTAAGCAACGTATCGATCGTGATGAGGTGGGTATTTCGTTTACCGAATTTTCTTATAGCTTATTGCAATCTTATGATTTTGCTTGTTTGAATAAATCGCATGATGTTGTTTTACAAATTGGTGGCTCTGATCAATGGGGTAACATTACTGCAGGTATTGATTTAACACGTCGCTTACATCAAAAACAAGTTTATGGTTTGACTGTGCCTTTAATTACTAAATCAGATGGTACTAAGTTTGGTAAAACTGAAAGTGGTGCGGTATGGTTAGATCCGAAAAAGACAAGCCCGTATAAATTCTATCAGTTCTGGATTAACACTGCAGATGCTGATGTTTATCGATTCTTAAAGTTCTTCACATTTATGCCGTTAAATGAAATTGATGCATTGGAAGAAGAAGATAAAAACAGTGGTGTTGCGCCTCGTGCTCAATATGTACTTGCGGAACAAGTTACTCGCTTAGTTCATGGTGAAGAAGGGCTTATAGCGGCAAAACGCATTACTGAAAGCCTATTCTCTGGCAAATTAACTGATTTGTCTGAAACTGACTTTGAACAATTAGCTCAAGATGGTATGCCAACATTAGCCGCTGAGGGTGATATTGATTTACAACAAGCAATCGTTAATGCGGAGTTTGCTCCATCAAGAGGGCAAGCAAGAACGATGATTGAATCTAATGCCATTTCAATTAATGGGGAACGTAATACAACAATAGATTACCATTTTGCAGATAGTGATAAGCTTTTTAATCGTTATACTTTACTTCGTCGTGGTAAAAAATATTATTGCTTGTTAATTTGGAGCTAAATTCATGAAAAATATTTTATCGATTCAGTCACATGTTGTATTTGGTCATGCAGGAAATAGTGCTGCTGTATTTCCTATGCGTCGATTAGGGGTAAATGTTTGGCCTTTAAACACCGTACAATTTTCTAATCATACTCAATATCGTCAATGGACTGGAACGATAATGTCTGCATCTCATTTAACCGAGATTGCTGATGGAATTAATGAAATTGATGAATTGAAGCGTTGTGATGCGGTATTAAGTGGATATATGGGATCACCAGAGCAAGGCAATGCCATTATAGAGATTGTAAAAAAAGTAAAAGCAGTTAACCCTAATGCGATTTATCTTTGCGATCCTGTAATGGGTCATCCAGAAAAAGGTTGCTTTGTTGCATCAGGCG
Source organism: Gilliamella sp. App4-10 (assembly GCF_001690495.1). GTDB lineage: Bacteria > Pseudomonadota > Gammaproteobacteria > Enterobacterales > Orbaceae > Gilliamella > Gilliamella apicola_G. The sequence goes on along the minus strand of NZ_LZGS01000035.1, from coordinate 110,462 downwards.
TATCAGAGTTTTTATGTAATACAGCATTGCCAATGGCAGATATGATAGCACCAAATATTTTGGAGCTTGAAGAGCTAAATGGTAAACAGCGTATTCATAACGTTGATGAAGCCATTTTAGTTTGTCGAGAGTTGTGTAAAAAAGGACCTAAAGCCATCTTGGTTAAACATTTAAGCCGTGCTGGGTATAAAAATGATCGTTTTGAAATGTTACTTGTGACTAAAGATGATGCATGGCATATTGATCGCCCATTAGTTGATTTCGGTGTAAGACAGCCGGTTGGTGTTGGCGATATGACAAGCGGACTATTTTTAGCGAATATTTTACTTGGAAAATCATTGGTTGAAGCCTTAGAACATACTACCTCAGCGGTGTATGCGGTTATGCTTGAAACCTTAAAACAAGATGAATATGAATTACAATTAGTTGCAGCCCAAAATGAAATCGAAAAACCAACACAATGGTTTAATGCAAAAAGAATTGATTAATTATAAAAATATGTAAAAATGGAATTAGCTAACAGTTAGTATTAAATTTATGAGGGGATAATGGACGATATTTCATTAGGAGTGATGCTCGCTGATTTACGAGAACAAATGGGATTAACTCAAGATGATATTGCCAATAAAATACATGTGCGAAAGGCAGTGATTGTAGATATCGAAAATGACCAGTTGCCTTATTCCCCTCCTGTTTTCATAAAAGGTTATATTCGTTCTTATGCTGAAATTGTCGGTTTGTCAGTTGAACAGTATCAACCTTATCTCGATGAATTAATTAAACAATATAAGACTCAACAAAAGAAAATCCAAACGCAAATGTTTATAACGAAAAAACAAGGAAAGGCTCCTTTTATCTTTATCGGTATATTTATTCTGCTTTGTGCGTGTGGTATCAGTTTATATTATGTTAATAAAGATAATAAAAGTAATCTTATTGAAGTAAGTCATTATATTTCTCCATCTCCCTCTAAGCATGTTAATAGTTAGCAAATTTTCTTATTCTCATACAGACATTTGTCTTAAATCTTGTTAAGATTGCTGGCTAGTTATTTTGTAATATGGTTAAACATGTATGAGTCATCAAGATTCACCAATATTTAGACGAGAATCTACCCGAATTTATGTCGGCAATGTTCCTATTGGTGACGGTGCGCCAATAGCAGTTCAATCAATGACAAATACTCGTACCACTGATGTAGAAAAAACGGTAGCTCAAATTCAAGCGCTTGAACGTGTTGGTGTAGATATTGTACGTGTTTCCATTCCTACGATGGATGCAGCCGAAGCGTTTAAATTTATTAAACAGGCAACAAAAGTTCCGCTCATTGCTGATATTCATTTTGATTATCGTATAGCTTTAAAAGTTGCAGAATATGGCGTTGATTGTTTAAGAATTAATCCCGGTAATATAGGTAATGAGTCAAGAATTCGTGCCGTTGTCGATTGTGCGAAAGATAAAAACATCCCAATACGTATTGGGGTGAATTCGGGATCGCTTGAAAAAGATATTCAAGAAAAATATGGCGAGCCCACTCCAAAAGCGATTGTTGAATCAGCAATGCGTCATGTTGATATACTTGACAGGCTTAATTTTGATCAGTTTAAAGTTAGTGTAAAAGCATCTGATGTGTTTACTGCAGTTGACGCTTATCGATTGTTAGCTAAACAAATTAAGCAGCCATTACACTTGGGTATAACTGAGGCAGGCGGTGTTCGTAGCGGTGCGATTAAATCGGCTATTGGATTAGGATTATTGCTATCAGAAGGGATTGGCGATACACTCCGAGTATCCCTAGCTGCTGATCCTACAGAAGAAGTTAAAGTTGGTTTTGATATCTTAAAATCGCTGCGTATACGGTCTCGTGGTATTAATTTTATTGCGTGTCCAACCTGTTCGCGCCAAGAGTTTGATGTGATTAATACCGTCAATGCATTAGAGCAGCGATTAGAAGATATTATTACACCAATGGATGTGTCAATTATTGGTTGTGTGGTTAACGGTCCGGGCGAAGCGTTAGCTTCAACCATGGGGGTTGCTGGCGGTCATAATAAAAGTGGTTTTTATGAAGATGGTGTGCGTATTGGCCGTATTGATAATGAACAAATGATTGATGAATTAGAAGCTAAAATTCGTGCGAAAGCATTAATATTGAAAAACCGAATTGCAGCAACTGAATTATAATTTGATTAGATAGCGAATAAATAAATGACAGAGAAAAAGATTCAATCTATACGAGGGATGAACGATTTACTCCCAACAGATAGTGCAAGTTGGCAACATATTGAAAAAATCGTTAAAGGTGTATTGAACAGTTATGGCTATAACGAAATTAGAACACCCATTGTTGAAGATACTGCGTTATTTAAGCGGGCTGTCGGTGAAGTGACCGATATTGTTGAAAAAGAGATGTACACATTCAATGACCGTAATGATGAAAGTATTACCTTACGTCCAGAGATTACCGCAGGTTGTGTTCGGGCTGGCATTGAACACGGCCTTTTTTATAATCAAGAACAACGCCTTTGGTATTTAGGACCGGCTTTTCGTTACGAAAAACCACAAAAAGGACGCTATCGTCAATTTCATCAATTTGGGGTTGAAGTATTTGGCCTTGAAGGGCCCAATATTGACGCTGAACTTATTTTATTAACGGCTCGTTTTTGGAAAGCTTTGGGTATTGAACAGCATACCTCTCTTGAGCTTAATTCAATTGGTTCTCTTGAGGCTAGAGCCAATTATCGAAATGCGTTAGTTGCCTTTCTTGAACAACATAAAGATAAATTGGATGAAGACTGTTTACGTAGAATGTATACTAATCCATTGCGTGTACTTGATTCAAAGAATCCAGTTGTGCAAGAGTTACTCAACCAAGCGCCAAAATTGTTTGATTATTTAGATGAAGAGTCCAAAGCCCACTTTGAAGGCTTGTGTCGATTATTGGATAATGCCGGAATAAAATATAATATTAATCAAAGATTAGTTCGTGGATTAGATTATTATAATCGTACAGTTTTTGAATGGGTAACTAGCAGTTTAGGTGCACAAGGCACTGTTTGTGGTGGTGGTCGTTATAATGGTCTTGTGAGCCAACTTGGTGGGCAACCAACACCAGCAGTGGGTTTTGCAATGGGTGTTGAACGTTTAGTGTTATTAGTTCAAGCGGTTAATCCATCATTCAATCACGATAATTCGATTGATATTTATATGATCTCATCTGGTGATGAAAAGACAATTGCAGCTGCACAAGATGTTGCAGAGCAATTGCGCGATGGCTTACCTGATTGGCGAATTATGACAAATTATGGTAGTAGTAATTTTAAGAAACAATTTACCAAGGCAGATAAATTAGGTGCTAAAATAGCTGTTATTATTGGTGAAAATGAATTAGCTAATCAGTCAGTAATGATTAAAAATTTACAAACAGGCGAACAAGTAGAAGTTGCACAAAAAGACGCTGTTCAAACTTGCTTGTCGATTAAGTAAAAGAAATAGGAGAAAAACGTGAGTCATCAGTTATCGAGTGAAGAACAACTTGAAGATATAAAAGGCTTTTTTGCTAATACTTGGAAAATTATGGTTGCGGTTCTTGTAATCGGATTATTGGCCTTTTATGGCTGGCGTTATTGGCAATCATATAAGGCTGAAAAAGCGATTGAATCATCAGATAAGTATGAACAGTTAATTGCTCAATTAGATGATAATCAACCAGATTCTGTTAATGAATTAGTCTCTTTTGCTAAAGACAACGATACTATTTATAGTGTGTTTGCTAATTTGCGTGCTGCAAAATTTTATATTGAAGTATTAAAAGATTATCCTGGTGCGCAAGCATTATTGGTTAATGCATTAAAGCAAACTGATTCAGAACCGGTTAAAGCGATTACCAATATTCGTATAGCGCGCTTACAGTATCAACAAGGGCTATATCAAGAAAGCTTAACATCGCTAGGCAATGTAACCAGTGAAAGTTGGGGTGCTGTCATTAACGATCTCCGTGGTGATGTGTTAGTAAAAATGACTCGCTATGCTGATGCAGTGGGTGCCTATAACGTTGCTTTAACTTTTTCTCCAACCAAAGATTTAGAAGAAAGCATTAAAATGAAGTTGAACCAAACTGAATATTTAAACGCAAAGCAACAAGCTGAACAAGAAGCTCAAGCAGCTAGAGAAAAGGCAGAGCAAGAAGCTCAGGCAAAAAAAGCTGCATCTGAAGAAAGTAAAAATTAATTTATCCTGTAATAAGGGGCTATACAATGAGGTTATCAAAATATCTTTTTACTGGTGTTTTTGTGTTTTCACTTGCTGGGTGCTCTTTATTCGGTGGGGAAGAAGAAATTGTACAAATTTCACCGTCACCAACAGTAAACAATAAATTCCCGATTCAACAAGTGTGGAAAAATAGTACTGCTGGTAATACTCATATTTATTCATTATTAGGTCCGATTAATTATGATAATGTTATTTACGTAGCAAGTCGTAGTGGTCAAGTTAAAGCAATTGATTTAGCAAGCGGTAATACTATATGGAATGTAAATTTATCTAAAAGTACGCTTTTTAGCACTAAGACTGCACTATTTTCTGGTGGCGTGAGTGTCGATGATAAATATGTGTACGTAGGTAGTGAGCGGGCTGTTGTGTATGCGTTAGATCGTTGCGATGGTAACGTGGTGTGGGAAAAAGTAGTAAAAGGTGAAGTGCTCGCACGCCCAGTACCTTCTGAAGACAAATTGATAATTCATACTGCAAATGGCATTCTTCAAGGTCTTAATCGTGATACAGGTGATTATTTGTGGGATGTTTCTTTCGACGTTCCCGCACTGTCGCTAAGAGGCAACTCTACACCGACTATCGCTCATGGTGCAGCTATTGTTGGCGATGATAATGGTCGAGTAAATGCTTACTTTATTAATGACGGCCAATTAATTTGGCAGCAACGTATTTCACAGCCATCAGGCTCTAATGAAATTGCAAAACTCAATGATGTTGATTCTACTCCCGTAGTTGAAGGCAATTTAGTTTATTCCTCTGGTTATAATGGTAGTTTAGTTGCACTTGATTTAAGTAATGGTCAGACTGTTTGGCGAAAAGAGCTTGGTTCTATTCATAACTTTGCGGTTGATACTAATCGGTTATTTGTTATTGACCAAAACGATAAGGTTCAAGCTATTGATAAGAACGGTGGTGGTGAACTGTGGACTCAATCAAACTTTGTACATCGCCAGTTAACTGATCCGGTCATCTATCAGAATTATATTGTGTTTGGTGATTTTGAAGGTTACCTATATTGGCTAAATGCTGAAAATGGTGAACTTGCAGCTAAAACACAAGTGAGCAGTAGTGGATTAATATCTAAACCATTAGTTGTGGACAATAAATTAATCGTTCAAGTCAAAAATGGTGATATTTACGCTTTTACAATGAATTAAAGTAATTTAGAGAAAAATCATGGTACCTGTTGTAGCACTTGTTGGTCGTCCAAATGTTGGAAAGTCGACTTTATTTAATCGGTTAACGCGAACCCGAGATGCCTTAGTAGCTGACTTTCCTGGATTAACTCGTGATCGCAAATATGGACGAGCAGAAATTAAGGGCCAAGAATATATCTTGATTGATACTGGCGGTATTGATGGAACAGAAGATGGGGTTGAAAGCTTTATGGCTGAGCAATCCCTGCAAGCCATAGAAGAAGCGGATATTGTTCTTTTCTTGGTTGATGCCAGAGCTGGTGCCATGCCTGCCGATCATGCTATTGCTAAGCATTTACGCTCACGTCAAAAAGCCACTTTTTTAGTGGCTAATAAAATTGATGGTATTGATGCGGATACTGCAATTTCTGATTTTTACGGCTTAGGATTGGGCGAAATTCATCCCATTGCAGCTAGCCATGGTCGAGGCGTAAGCTCGTTAATTGAAACGGTATTAGATCCTATTTTTCAGTTTGATAATAACGAAGAAAGTGATTTTGAGAATAAAGAACAATTTGAAGACTTAACTGAATCTTGCGATGATTTTGTCGATGAAACAGAATCTCTTATTAATCAACCCATCAAAGTTGCTATTGTGGGTCGACCCAATGTAGGTAAGTCAACACTAACTAATCGAATTTTAGGTGAGGAACGAGTCGTTGTATATGATATGCCAGGCACTACGCGTGATAGCATCTATATACCAATGACACGCGATGAACGTGAGTATATCTTGATTGATACCGCGGGTGTACGTAAACGTGGCAAAGTCACCGAAACCGTTGAAAAATTTTCTGTCATTAAAACCTTACAAGCCATTGAAGATGCTAATGTTGCCATTTTAGTTATAGATGCCCGTGAAGGTATATCCGATCAAGACTTATCATTACTGGGTTTTATTATTAATAGTGGGCGCTCACTTGTTATAGCTGTTAATAAATGGGATGGCTTGTCACAAGATATCAAAGAGCAAGTGAAAACAACACTAGATGATAGATTAGATTTTATTGATTTTGCTCGTGTTCACTTTATTTCTGCTTTGCATGGTAGTGGAGTTGGTAACTTATTTGATTCAATACAAGAAGCATATGATTGCGCAACGCGCCGTGTCAACACCGCCTTATTGACTAAGATTATGCAAATGGCACAAGACGATCATCAGCCACCTTTGGTGCGAGGACGCCGCGTTAAATTAAAATATGCGCACGCGGGTGGCTACAATCCACCAATTGTTGTGATTCACGGTAATCAAGTAGAAGATCTACCTGATTCTTATAAACGCTATTTAATGAACTATTTTAGACGCTCACTAAAAATTATGGGCTCACCAATTCGAATTCAGTTTAAAGAAGGAGCAAACCCATTTGAAGGGAGAAAAAATAGTTTAACCGCATCACAGCAACGCAAACGTCGTCGATTGATGAAACATGTTAGAGGTCGAAAATAATTTATGTCTCAAATAAAGAGAAGTGATGGTGGACAAGAAGGTCTTTGCCCAAAGTGTCATCATAAAATGAGTGTTGTTTCGCCTCAACATTTTAATTGTCTTCATTGCAAGCAACATTATTTTGAACAATATATTTGCCCAACTTGTCTGCAAAAAGCGCAGATGATTAAGGGTTGCGGGTCGGTGAACTATATTTGCCCAACTGATGGTTTAATCTCCAGCAGTAAGGTGATATTTCATTATTTACCAGAATAGAAGATATTATCTATATTAAAGCCATAAGAGGTTATTTTATGCGAATTATTTTATTAGGCGCACCAGGAGCAGGAAAGGGAACCCAAGCACAATTTATTATGCAAAAATATGAAATTCCCCAAATTTCAACTGGTGATATGTTGCGTGCAGCAGTAAAAGCAGGTACAGCGCTTGGTTTGCAAGCAAAAGAATTAATGGATGCAGGTAAATTGGTTACTGATGAACTTGTTATTGCATTAGTGAAAGAGCGTATTGCGCAAAGCGATTGTGCTAATGGCTTTTTATTAGATGGTTTTCCTCGAACTGTTCCTCAGGCTGATGCTATGAAAGCGGCCGGTATTAAAGTTGATTATGTGCTTGAATTCGATGTACCAGACGCTGTCATTATTGATCGTATGAGTGGGCGCCGTATTCATGCTGCTTCAGGTCGTGTTTATCATGTTCGTCATAATCCACCGAAAGTTGAAAATGTGGATGATGTGACTGGGGAGCCCCTCACTATTCGCAAAGATGATAATGAAGAAATCGTTCGTAAACGTCTTGTTGAATATCATGATTTGACTAAACCACTCATTAATTATTATCAACATGAAGCAAAAGAAGGACACACACAGTATTTCCGTGTTGATGGAACACAGCCTGTAGCTGAAGTAACAAAAGAATTAGCTAAAATTTTAGGATAATTTATTATCTATTAGAAGCGCAATCTCTTGCGCTTTTTTTATTTCCAACAGATTAATCTCGCCCTCATACAGCAATGAACTAAAAATAGAGCCATTATAAACATGGTCTAAAAATTTTCAGGGAAGTTACTGATTTTATTATATTTTTTAAGTAGATTTTTGTTCTAACCAAGGACAGATTCTTTACCTAAAAATTATTCAGGTAGCGTATTGATTTTATTTTATTTTTTAAGATAGAGAGCCTTAACCATAACAGCAAGACCCTATTTTTCGCAATACGTAAAATGCTATAAGACCATTCTTACAATATCGATTTCGCCTAATTCTTTATAAAGATTTTCGACCTGCTCAATATGCGTGGCATTAATGGTAATTGATACAGAATGATAATTACCTTTACTACTTGGTTTGATTGATGGTGTATAATCACCAGGTGCATGGCGTTGAATAACTGATACCACTTTGTCTACAAGCTCAGGTTTTGCTTCTCCCATTACTTTATAAGTAAAAGAACATGGGAACTCTAATAACTCATTTAATTTTGTTTTTTGCATAATTTTATTTTTCTCATTTAATAGGTTCAATGTATTGGTATCAAGAATGATTACTATATATAGGCTGTTTATCACTCTTCAAGTAATGAACAATAAACATCGCTTTTTAAAGTATATATTTTGAGCTATGATAAGAAAATTCTAACATAGTGAAATAAGCGTTTTTTACTATTTTTACCAATAAGGCTAAAACAATATGTCATCTAACTCCAAAAATAAAGAACCTTTTGGCACATTATTAGGTTATGCCCCGGGTGGGGTTGCTATTTATTCATCTGATTATGAAACTTTAGAACCAAAGCAATATCCTAATGATGCATCATTTCGTAGCTATTCTGGTTATGAATATATGGGATATAAATGGCAATGCGTTGAATTTGCAAGGCGATTTTTATTTTTAAACTATGGCATTGTCTTTACCGATGTTGGAATGGCGCATGAAATTTTTTCACTGCGATTTCTGAGGAAAGTGGTTAACGAAGCGATTTTACCTTTGCAAGCGTTTGCTAACGGAAGCAAAAAAATGCCTCAAGCCGGCGCATTACTTGTTTGGGATGACGCTGGATTTTTTGACCGTACAGGACATGTAGCAATCATTACTGAAGTATTTAAAGATAAAGTACGGATAGCTGAACAAAATGTAATACATACACGTTTACCTATTGGACAGCATTGGACACGTGAACTTAAAATGACAGTGACTAATGACGGTTATCAATTACATGACACGTTTGATGATACGAAAATCTTAGGTTGGATGATTCAAACTGAAAAAACTGAATATAGTTTACCCCAACCTAAAATTTCTAAGTCGTTACTTGAAATCCATAGTGCTCATATTGAAAATCAAGGTCAATTTGCTAAAAAATGGCTAGATGAATCAGATCCATTAGAAAGTGCATATGTAGCAGCGACAGGTCATGCAATAAGCCACGATGATCACTACCGCTACTTTACTATTTCTGAAAGTGCCGAACAAGAACTCATCCGCGCAACCAATGAATTACATTTAATGTATTTGCATGCTACCGACAAGGTATTAATGGATGATAATTTATTACTTAATTTTAATATTCCAGAAATATTATGGCCAAGATTAAGGCTTTCGTGGCAGCAACGCCGTTATCAAATGATTACAGGGCGATTAGATTTTTGTATGGATGAGCGTGGCTTTAAAGTCTATGAATATAATGCTGATTCGGCTTCTTGCCATACTGAAGCTGGCCACATTTTACAAAAATGGGCAATTCAAGCTGGACTAAATATTGGTACTAATCCCAGCGGTGGCTTACTCAATTCTTTAGCTAACTGTTGGATGCATAGTGACGCTCAACCTTTTGTTCATATCATGCAAGATAATGATAGTGAGGAAAATTACCATGCGTTATTTATGCAAACAGCACTTACTCAGGCGGGATTTAGTAGCAAAATTTTACGAGGACTTACTGGACTAAAATGGGATAAACGAGGGCGGCTTGTAGATGATGAAGACCGCCAAGTAACTTGTGTTTGGAAAACATGGGCATGGGAAACCGTGCTCGATCAACTTCGTGAAGAAAGCGAAGCACAAATTGCGGGGTTACCAATTCGTACGTGGCATCCTGATAATTCGGTAAGATTAATCGATGTGCTTTTACGACCTGAGGTATCTGTTTTTGAACCTTTATGGACTGTTATTCCAAGTAATAAAGCTATCTTGCCTGTATTATGGTCTTTATTTCCAAATCACCGTTATTTATTAGAATCAACTTTCGAGCTCACTGACAGCCTAATTAAAAAAGGGTATGCGATTAAACCTATAGCTGGGCGCCGTGGCAGTGATATTCAGTTAGTGAGTAATAAAGATCAGATCCTTGATAAAACAGTAGGGCGATTTGCTAAACAAGAAAACATTTACCAAGAACTATGGTGCTTACCAAAAGTCGAAGATCGTTATCTACAGTTATGTACTTTTACTGTTGGTGGACATTATGGTGGAACTTGTTTACGTTCCGATCCTTCTTTAGTTATCAAAGGTGAAAGCGATATGCAACCATTACGTGTATTGACGGATGATGTGTTTTTAAAATAATTTTGTAAAAAAGTTTTAGGAAAGTAGATGTTTTAGTATAAAACTAGCACACATTATTAGTGTAATAGTTAATTTAATAACTTGTATAAACCTAATATTGATTGCTATCTAAGGTTTATGCAAGTGGTGCTATTTATAACACCACTTATCACAAAAATGATTAAAAACTCATGATATCCATATCAATTACAATAATAGCGTTTTCTGTTAAACTTATTTTTGTTGCGTAAAAGTGCTGAGAAATAAAATAATAGAAAGGAACATATGGCAAATACATTACTTCGAAGCGGTGATATCAAAGATTTTAAAATACTGGGGCATGATGGTAAAGCTGCTTATTTAGTTGCAGCTCAAATCCGTGAAATGTTTAGAGTTAAATTAGGCAAACAATATGCCGATTATTTAGCTATTCCGCAACGCAATGATCACGGTAATATTATCGATTGGTATATTCCTTTTGATTCAAATCAGCCTGATGGGCAATATGATATTGTCCCTTGGACTTCAGCTAGTGAATCTGAGCAACAGTCAGCGCTGGTTTTACTGAAAGAGTTTGAACATAAAGTGATGAATTTCGGCAAACAACTCGCCAGTCATCCTAATTTAGAAGGCGATCAACTGCTTTTTAGCCGTCTTATTTATGATCCCAAAAATAATGTTGATAGTGCCGAACCTAATTTGATGGCAATACGTTTTCCAAGTAATCAATTTGTTTATATTGTTAACGGTAAACCGGTGATCACTTTCTGGGGATTTGTGTATCCGCACACCTCTCAGGCCAATTCTCCATTCTATAGTTTAGAAGCGCTAGAAAAAGTTGCACAAGCAGCAACGATTACTTCCGTGCAAACGCCTATCAATAATAGAGCATGGTGGAAGCGTTGGTGGATATGGTTACTGGGATTATTACCGTTATTGTTGCTTTTATTAGCCTTGTTTTTGTTACGCGGTTGTTGGTTAAAACCTGAGATATCGATTAATCCGAATGTATCTTTAGATAATAGCAATATTAATCAACCTGAAAAAGATGACAAACAGGATAAAAAAGCCACAGAACCAGAATTAAAAACTGAGCCAAGAGATGTGGTTGTTGATAATCGGTTGGGTGTCACGGGTAACGCCATACCAAATGGTACCATTTTAGACAATACAACTAGTACTCCGACTAATCCCGATGTAGCAAGTGATTCGGTTGATTATTCTGTAGCACCAAATAATGCAAATGAGGGGAATAATACTTCAAATCCAGATGCGCAAGATAATAAAAATGATCAAGTGACTCCGCCTGATATAGGTAAAACAGATGATAAAGATGAAAAATCAATGCCTAACGATCTTGATAAAAAAGATAATAAAGCGAATTCTAACGCTGCGGTTGATCAAACAAATAATTTAGCTTTACCAGCAGATGCAATCAAGCAAGGATCCACAAAATTCTTAGATGGCCAATGGTCTGCCAATGGCGGTATTCAAGATAAAGCCACAGGAAAACCGTTGCAATTAAGTTATAACTTTAAAGATGGTAATGGCGAAGTCACTATAACGCGTAGCGACGGTGTGAAATGTACGGGTAATGTTGGCACTGATATTAAAAATACTAATCTAGGTATAGCAGGTAATACAGAGGCTGTTTGTAGTGATAACACCAAATATCAATTACCCAAAATTCAATGCACACCAGGCAAAGATAATAAAGCCAATTGCCAAGGAATTTATAATAACGGGACTTCATTCCCGATAACGATGAAAAAACAATAAAGGTTGTATATGCTTCCAGAATTACGCAATTATGGTCAAGAAGTGACACTAATTATGAATAGTGGCATTCAGTTTCTTGATTTTGCACTTAAAATCGATTGGAAAGATAATCAATGGCGCAGTAAAGTTAATGGGGCTTTTATTGACCCATCAGAAAGTGGCGCACTCATCAAGTTGATTGAAGATGTGGAAAGTGGTCAATTTTTTACACCTGATAATTCAACATTTGCTGTCAAACCAACACAAGAAATTAGTGTTGATCAGTCGTTAAAATTATACGATGGTATTTGGTTACCTGTGCCTGTTTTGCGTTCAATACCGCCAGAGCGCTTTGACCAAGGACCGCATAATTGGAGCCGAGTTCGAATTGTTAGTATTCCTGAAGGTGAAGACCCTGATGGCAATACACATCGAATTACGTTTGCTTTTGATACAAAAGTATTTGCTAACTTACAAGATGTGGCTTACCTTGCTCCAACCGAAAATGATGTGAAGACTGGCGCAGTCTTTAGTTTAGCACATCGTTCAGCTCAGGTTTCATGGTATTTGGAGCTTAAATGGATAACCAGTTGGTTAATTGATCTCTTTCAAGAGCTGGCACCACAATCTGAGCGGTTAAAGATCCATAAAGATGATCTTAATCAAGAAATTAAAAACAAATCTTATTATGGGCACTACCTAAATATCATCCATTTACTTGCCGATTCATTGCAATTACCAGCAATTAAAATTGTGTCAAACAATAAAGATGATGTGGTGAAATCAATTCCTGTCGATATGATTTTAGATGTGGGTAATTCGCGCACTTGTGGGATTTTAATTGAAGATCATGCTCAAGATAAAGATAGTTTAAATCATCGTTATGAGCTTGAAATCCGTGATCTAACTCAGCCTGAGCATATCTATAATGAACCATTTGAAAGTCGAGTAGAATTTGCCCAAACTTTTTTTGGTAAGGAACATTTTTCTTTGCAAAGTGGACGACGCGATACTTTTCGTTGGCCAAGTATTGTCCGTGTTGGTCAAGAAGCAAGCCGACTTGCCAGTCGGCGTGAAGGCAATGAAGGCGCAACGGGACTTTCAAGCCCAAAACGTTATTTATGGGATCAAGATAAATATGAACAAGGATGGCGTTTTAACTCTCATTATGTAAAAAGCGATCATGAACCATTTGCAACAGCAGAACCTTTTTCTAGTTTAATTAATGAATATGGTGAAGCGTTGCATATTCTTAGCAATGATATTCAAGACGAGTATGATCGCAAAATGCCGGTTTTCCACCCAAAATACTCTCGCAGTTCTTTGATGACGTTTATGTTATGTGAAGTATTAATGCATGCATTAATGCAAATGAATAGTGTCGCTCAGCGTAATAAACTAGAGCATGCGAAAACACCACGTAATTTGCGTTCAATCATTTTAACGATTCCGCCAGCCATGCCAAAACCCGAACAAGCAATATTTAAAAGTTGCGTATATCAAGCCATCGGTTTGGTTTGGAAAAGCCTTGGTTGGGATAGTTCAGATGACAATATTGATTTTAATAATCCTGAACAAATAAAAAGTGTTTGGCCAAATATTCCTGAAGTTTATATCCAATGGGATGAAGCGACTTGTGGCCAAGTTGTGTATCTTTTTAACGAAACACAAAATAATTATAATGGTCGTAGTGAAGAATTTATTGCTTCAATGGTTCGCCCAACTAAAGCTAATAAACAAAAACTCACCATTGCAACAGTTGATATTGGTGGTGGCACAACGGATTTAGTGATTAACGATTATCAATTGGACTACGGCGTTAGCGGGCAAGCCAATAGTAGTAATGCCTATATTGTACCAACGCAGCGTTTTCGTGATGGATTCAAAGTGGCTGGCGATGATATTTTACTCGACATCATTCAAGACACCGTTTTAACGGCTTTAACAAATGGCTTAAAACAAGCTGGAATTGTTGATCCTAATCCTATTTTGTCCACAGTTATTGGCTCACAACAACTATCAGTTCAAGATGCGGTATTGCGCCAGCAACTTACCTTACAGCTATTTACACCAGTTGGATTAAAAATATTAAAAGCATACGAACTTTATGACCCATTACACGCAGAGCAACATGTCTATTGTTCTACTTTCGGTGAATTATTACAACACAATATGATGACTGATAACGTGCTTAATTTTATTAATGAACCGATTAAGCGCGCATTAAATAATCCTGATTTTTCAGTACTTGACTTAAGTATTGAGATTAATCTTAAACGTATTCATTATTTGTTTATTCGCGGCGATTATTACAATATTTGTAAAACTTTTGATGCGTTATCCGAAATTATTAGTTGTTATCAGTGTGATGTTCTTTTGTTAACTGGTCGTCCTTCGCGTTTACCCGGTATCCAAAGTTATTTTCGATCACGCTTATCCATGCCTGCTGGTCGAATTTTGCCTTTGCATGGTTATTATACTGGTGGTTGGTATCCTTTCCATAAACAAGAACGAATTGATGATCCTAAAACAACGGCCGCCGTGGGGGCGATGTTGTGCTTTTTAAGCAAGAATTTACGATTACCTAATTTCTATTTTAGATCCTCTAATATAGATTTATATTCAACCGTTAAGTACATTGGACTTTTAGATAATCTTAATATGATTAAAAAAGAAAATGTCTATTACCAAGATATTGATCTGGATAATCCTGATTATGATTTTCCTCATCTCTCATTTGAAATACGAGGCACCACAAGACTTGGTTTTAGGCAACTTGAAGTTGACCGTTGGCCAGCATCGCCTATCTATATTTTAACGATTGAAAGCAGTGAAGTGGCTAAGCGATTGAGCGCTGAAGGCGTCGTGCTAGAAGTAACTTTAGGCATAAAAAATAAACAAAAAACGGTCGAAAATTTTTATATTAAAGAGGTAAAAGCCTCAGATGGTCGAGCCTGTAATAAAAATCAGGATATTAAACTCAGTTTAAACACCATGGTTAACTCGGGGTTAATAAGTACGCAATATTGGCTTGATAGTGGAATGATAAAACGATGAAAAACTTAAACGAACAACTGCCTAAATCTTGGGATCAGGTCTATCAAGCATCTGCAAAGGCTATTGAGTGGGTGAATCAAACACGCCATTCATCTAAACGTTTAAATAGCGAAGCGGATAACTTAATTTTGGATTTGCGTCGGTTACGTAACAGCGCAAAACGATTGGGAGATGTATCAACGAAATCTGTTGCAGTTGGTTTTTTTGGATTATCACAGGCCGGTAAATCCTATTTAATTTCAGCACTTGCAGCTGGTGAGAATGGTAAGCTTGAAACGGTTGTCGATAATGAAGTGTTAGATTTTATTGACCATGTTAATCCCGTGGGTAGTGGCAAAGAGGCGACGGGGCTTGTTACTCGCTTTAGCCGGATTGCCAAAGGTGGCATACCTAACTATCCGTTAGAATTAAAATTGTTTAAAGAGATCGAAATTGTCAAAATTTTGATAAATGCTTATTTTAAAGATTTTGATCAGCAAAAAGTATCTAATAAAATCGAGTTTGCACCGTTAAATCAGACAATTCAACGTTTGGAAAATCAGAAACAAACTAATTATGTCGGTGGTGTTAGCGAGGATGATATTGTTGATCTTTACGATTATTTATCTGAAAACTTTGGTAACTCGCTTGAAGAATTAAAAGGGGGCTATTGGGAAAAAGTAACGCACCTGATTCCTTATTTATCAATAGTAGAGCGTGGCGAGCTGTTTTCTGTCTTATGGGGTGGAATTACTGAACTGACGATAATTTATACTCAATTGGCGACAACATTATCAAGTTTACACCATGCTGAAACTGTGTATGCGCCGCTTTCAGTATTAGTGAAAGAGAATAATGGCACCAAGTCACAAATTGACAGTATTATGAATGTCGATATTCTTGAGCGATTAAATACCGACAAAGATTCATCGATTACTATAACGCCGTTAAATAGTGAACCAACATCAATATCTTTAGCGCAATTGGCTTTTTTAACCGCCGAATTAATTTTCCCATTAGTCAATAAAACCAGAGTGCCAACTTTTGAAAATGTGGATTTACTTGATTTTCCTGGATATCGAGGGCGTTTAAATTTGATATCGATTTCAGATGTGAAAGAAGGCAACCCTATTGCTCAGCTTTTATTACGTGGTAAAGTTGCTTATCTTTTTGAAAAATATACTGATAGTCAAGAAATGAACGTGCTAGTTGTTTGCACTCCGTCAGATAAACAATCTGATGTTAATGATGTTGGTCCAGTACTTGAACGTTGGATCGATAAAACCCAAGGTGAAACAGCTGAAAAAAGAGCGACGAAAAAAGCCGGATTATTATGGGCAATTACCATGTTTGATAAACGCATTGGTACCTCATTAACTTTATCAGAAGACAATCTTAAAAATAGCTGGGGTAAAGGTGGGTTACTTCAGCAAACTATTTTAGAACGCTTTGGTAGTTACGATTGGTTAAGCAACTGGTCTAATGATCATCAATTTAATAATGTCTTTCTTGTGCGCAAACCGGGATTTGATGTACCGTTTTTAAATGTCGAGCCGAACACTTACCAAGAGCAATCTTATAATGAAAATTATCAAGATAAAATGAATGCATTAAGAAATACATTTGTGCAAAATAGTGATATCAAACAGTATGTGTTCCAGCCAGAAGAAGCATGGGATGCCATGTTAAAACTCAATGATGGTGGTATAGGGCGAATTAGCCAATACTTAGAACAAGTTGCTATTACTGAAGTCAAACAGCAACGAATTGTTGAACAACTTAATGAAAAAATTGAATATATTATTAATATGCGTTTTGATACTTGGTACCAAGCGGACAATGATGAAGAACTAGCCAAGAAAAAACAAATTATTGCTGATGTTGTTAAAGAGTTACAGAGCAAAGCACTATTATTAGGTGAGCTACTTAAAGCGTTTGAATTGCCAGATCAAACTATTAGAGCGCTTTATCATTCCAATACTGTCGAAAATGAAACGCAGCAAGCAGGTAATGATAATGTGTTAGATAATTTATCTAATGATTTTGGTTTAACTGCTAATTTTGAACTATTTTCTGATGTGAGTTCATCACCAACCACCAAACAAGTCGCTATATTATCGAATGAATCTAAGTTTGCAAAAACGGTTTTCTCGGCATGGTTAGAGCATTTAAGAAATCTTGTGCTAGATAAGCATATCTTGCAGTTTTTCGGTATCCATCAAAAATCGCTCTCTTTTATGGTAGAAGAATTGATTACTGCTGCAAATCGAATGAAACTTGAAGCAAGTTTAAGCGAACGCATTTTGAATAATGAAAACACAGGTAGTAAACGTGATGATCTAGAGTCTAGACAAGTCAGCACTATTCATACCTTACTGGCAGACTTTATTGCTTGGCTGGGTTTTATTCAAGGGCAAACAAGTGATATACCAATGAGCAAAGTTAATCAGGGGAAACCAATATTTTCTTCACCACTCAGCGAATTTAATGTGCAATCATCGCATTTATTACCAAAACTGGACGATAACACGAAAAATTACTCTCAGTATGCAATATTTGATTGGTTTATTGCCTTTGCTATGCTTGCGCAAGAAAATGTAGGGCATCATGCAGGACGCGAAATTAGCCAAGAACAAAATAGCCGATTGGGCGAAATTCTTGCTTTTTTCAAGCAATCGCAGATTAATTAAAATTAAATAACACAATATTGAATAAATAACAAAGTATAGTAGGAAAGTCTTTTTGAGCAAAAAGAGCTTTCCTATTCAATAGCACAGATAAACAATACTCACATATTTGAGTATAAAAATAGAGGATATCATGGCATTAAGAATTGAATTAGCTAGTTATAAACCCGGTATTGCGAAGTTTTTAGCTCAAAAATGGAGTGGTAGTTCTGACATTGATATGCTTATACAACGAAATCAAGATGGCTATTATTTATCCGGTTTAAATCAATGGAGCCCAGAAAAAAACTGGCACGCGGTTGAAAATATGTCTGTTGATAATGGACAATTAACTGGACAAATTGGTGAATGGCTGGTCGACTCTTTATTATCACAAGAAAGCCAGATTCGATTTCTTATACAAATTCGTGATAAGCAAAATGAGAATTATGTTGATGGGGGGGTTGTGAGTATTGCTGATTCGGTTCTTGCATCAACCGCATTAAACTTGCAAGCTGCACTACCGAATGACGAACAAACTATAGCGCAGCCGGATCCTGTTAGTGATTCTATTATTGAAGATCAAACACCATTAATTGAAGAATCTAGCCTTGGCGCTGAAAATGAAACGTTTGCCGAATCCATCGAACCAGAAATCATACCAGAAGAGCCAGTTAAATCGAGAAGTCGCCTAGGGTTAATTATGGCTATTATTATCGGTTGTATAGTGCTAATTGGACTTGGCATGGCTGCATGGTATTTTTTATTTTTCAAAAATCAATCACCACCAACACTACCCACTCCAGCAGTGCAAATTAGTGGTCAATGTAGTTTGAACAACGTCTCTACTGATGATTTAACTTTTATTCAACAATGTTTACAGACCAAGCCAGAGACAGATGCCATTATTCAGATCATTACTGAAGCTAAAAAAGCTGAAAAATGTAATATCGCTCAGCGGTTATATGCAAATCAGGCTCAAACTAACCCTAAAATTGCGATGTTATATGCAAAAGAGTATGACGAAAAATATTATGAAGCAAATAATTGTTTTAAAGCGGATAAAGAAACGGCTATTTATTGGTATGAAACGTCTTTGACTAACGATGCAAATAATACGTTCGTTAAAGATCGTTTAACTGAATTACAAAAATAGTGAGGAGCAAGAATGAATAAGCTAGCTATCTCGAAACGCATTTGCACACTAGGTCTAACATGCCTGCCTTTGATGGGATTTGCAACTGAGCCACTTAAACAGGCTGGAAAAACAACCTTATACCAACGTGTATTAAGTACCCCAACGTGTGAATTAAAAAACAATATTACCGATGCTACAGGCAAATCCTTGCCTGCATTTTCCCGTTATTATGTTTATGAACGCAAAAATGACAATAATCAAGAATGGCTTAGTGTTGGCCCTGATTCTTATGGAAAAACCATTGGTTGGATTAATAATTCATGTGCGATTGCTTGGAATATGCAAATGACATTGGTTTTTACAAATCCAGTTGATCGTGATCCTTTGCTCTTTTTTAAAGATAAGGCCGCATTAACGGCAATTGTTGATGCAGACAAGCCTGAAGCTTTATTAAAACCTATTCGTGACGCATTAAAAGCAAATAAACCCGCATTAGAAGTGGTGGCTCAAGAACCTAAAGAGTTCGTTGATTTTAAAAGTAACTTCTATTTATTACCTATTTTACAAGGTGAAGAAGTGATGAATGGGCAAGGGTTTTATGAGCGAGTGTTAGAAGTTGCCTCAGTCAGTAAACAAGAATCATTGATAAAAAATAGCACAAAACCAACAAATACCCAGACGACTGATGATAGTGCTAACCAAGTAGCCCCTTTTAAAGCCGCCATAGTGTTTGTTATTGACTCGACTATTTCTATGGATCCTTATATTTCAAGAACTAAGGAGGCAGTAACGCGAGTTTATCAACATATTGAAAAAGAAAATTTACAAAATCAAGTTAAGTTTGGGTTGGTTTCATTTCGGTCAAGTTTAAAGGCCTCCGATAAGCTTGAATTTGTGAGTAAAATTTTTGCTGATCCCAATAAAGTTAAAGATAAAGAGGACTTTAAACAACTGAGCTCTTCGCTTAAACAAGCTTCCGTTTCTACCTCGTATTTTGCCGAAGATTCCTATGCAGGTGTCGCTCAAGCATTAAATGATATTAATTGGAATAGCTTTGGGGCGCGTTATATGATTTTGATAACCGATGCAAGTGCAATTCCTGGTGATGATAAGCTCTCTAGTACAGGCATGGATGCGGCGCAATTAAGACTTGAAGCGCAGCATAAAGGTGTTGCGATTTATGCATTACATTTAAAAACGCCAAGTGGTGCAAAAGATCATCAAATTGCGGCAGAACAATATTCGGACTTAACGTATAACGATTTTATTCATAAATCACTTTATTACCCAGTGAATGCAGGTGATGTGAATGAGTTTGGTCAAAAAGTTGATTTGCTAGCAAAAGCATTGTCTGAACAAGTTAAACTGGCTTATAAAGGTGAAGCTTCTATTGGTAATGCCATCAATGCAAAAGATGATAATTCAGACATGTTAAAAGATGCATTGCTACTAAGCAAGGCAATGCAACTGGCTTATTTGGGAGATGTTAAAGGCACTCAAGCACCGTCCGTTTTTAAAGCATGGATTGCCGATAAAGATTTTGTCAAACCGACTATCCCAACAGCAGAGCCACGTATATTATTAACAAAATCGCAACTAAGTGATTTGAGCGATGTGGTTAGCAAAATCGCTAATGCGGCTAATGATGGATTGATTTCTGCCGATGATATGTTCTCTCAACTTCGTTCTGTTGCGGCTGCAATGGGGCAAGATCCAAGTAAATTAAAATCTGATTCCGTCACAAAAATTGCTGACTTAGGTTTGCTGGGTGAATATTTAGATAATATCCCTTATAAAAGCGATGTCACTGGACTTGATCAAGATACATGGAAAAGTATGAGTGGGCTTGAACAAGAAAAATTTATTCGTAATTTAAACAGTAAAATTCGCTATTATCAAAAATGTAATGCGGATGTCGATCGTTGGATTTCATTATCTGACGGCAGTGATCCTCGCGAAAATGTTTATCCTATACCATTAGAAATGTTGCCGTAACATGTTAAATATTAAGCAATTATCGATTTCACGCTCCACAGGCAAATCCTTTTTTAGCGTTTGTCTGCCGATGCTTACTGTCAAAGCGGGTGAAGTTGTAGTTATTCAAGGTGATAGTGGCGCAGGTAAAAGCACTTTACTTGAAATGGTGGGCATGATTTTAAAACCAGACCAAATTGATGGTTATAACTTAGTTGTCGATAATTGTGATATTGATATCGCAACGCTAATCAAGCAAGATAAAATCGATGAACTTGCTGATATTCGGGCGCAATATTTAGGTTTTATGCTGCAAACAGGTGGATTACTGCCATTTTTGACGATTCGTGACAACATTTTATTATCATTGAAGTTATTACAAAAAAAAGTAGATAATAGCCGGTTTGATTATCTGGTGCAAAAACTCAATATCGTTCATTTGCTCAATAAACACCCTAAACAGTTATCAATTGGTGAAAGGCAACGAGCTTCTTTTATTCGTTCGATTATTCATAAACCAGCGTTGTTACTTGCCGATGAGCCGACTTCGGCATTGGATCCCTATAATGCGAATTTACTGTTTAATTTAATTATTGAGCAAGCTCAGCAAGATAAAATTGCTGCCATGATTGTCACACATGACTGGCAACGCATCGCTAACAAAGAATTATTGACTTTATCGGCTAAGTTAACCTCGGCACAATCATCAGAATTTTTACCGTTACAAGATAAGGCGTAAAAAATGACTAAAGCAATATCAAAATGGTTACTTATTACTCGTTTATCGTTAGCGGACTTATGGTATGACAAAAAAGTTTCATTTTGTATTATTGCCTCAGTAATATCAGTGATTACACCACTATTATTGCTATTTAGTTTAAAGTACGGTGTGGTTTCGCAGCTTCGAGAACAATTACTCAGTGATCCGCAAAATTTAGAAGTAAAAATTGTGGGGAATTTGCAACTTAAAGATGAAATGTTTGAGTGGATAAAACAGCAACCAGAAACAGCTTTTGTGATTCCACTCACGCGTTCATTAAATACGCAAGCTGATTTAATGAAAGATGCTAGCCATTTTGTTAATAATGCCGAAGTTATTCCTACAGCCAAAGATGATCCAATAAC
Source organism: Gilliamella sp. App4-10 (assembly GCF_001690495.1). Lineage (GTDB taxonomy): Bacteria > Pseudomonadota > Gammaproteobacteria > Enterobacterales > Orbaceae > Gilliamella > Gilliamella apicola_G. The sequence continues at coordinate 88,308 of NZ_LZGS01000035.1, read as the reverse complement.
AAAAAATTTGCCATTACCGAATAATAAAAAACAAATTTTATTAAGTTCGTTATCAGCCGAAAAAATGCAAGTCACGATGGGCAGTCACGTGAAAATAGTGATCACAAGGCAGCTTGATGGAAAACTTGAAAAAGGAATGACTGAATTAGAAGTAGTTGGCATTATTCCCGAAAATCGTTATAGCCGTGCAGCGGCTTTTGTCTCTTTAGATTTACTGATTGATATGGAAAACTATTATGATGGATATCAAAGTGATGTTTTTGTGACTTCTACTGGACAATTAAATCCACCTAATCATACTTCGTTTGCGCGAGCCCGTATTTATGCGGACTCATTGGATAATGTCGCACCGTTAGCATATAAATTACGAGAAAAACATATCGAAACGCGTACCCAAGCTAATGCAATTGAAAACATACAAGCGATTGATCGAGTGCTTAATTTTATTTTTAGCGTTATTGCCATTACGGCAGTATTGGGATGTGTTTTATCGTTTACTGGTTCATTTTTATCGAATATTGAACGTAAACGTAAAGATATTGCTTTTATGCGATTACTTGGATTTCGTTCAAAAGGCATTATGCTTTATTTGATTAACCAAGCAATGATTTTGAGCTGTTTCGCTTTTATAATCTCTTGTGGGCTGTTTGCGGTAGGAAATTGTGCTTTTAATTTTGTTTTAGGTAAAAATTTGCTTTCACAATCCGTTGTGAGTCAATTACAATTTTATCATCTTATTATTGCATTTTTACTGACTTTATTTATTTCAGCGGGCATTGTGGTTATAGGAGGGCGACGTGCTATTCAAATTCAACCAGCAGAAAGCTTACGTGAAGCATAATTATACCCGATTAGCTTGTTGGGGATTGGCCACAATTAGCTTACTACCGGCATTAAGCTTTGCTGAACCTTGGGATAGTAAATTTTATAATCCCAAGCCGGCAAAAGATGATGTCATTTTACCGATGCCATGTGACGGTAGTTTAGTGATGAAAAAGGTATTTACCCCTACCAATAAACCGCTAGATGATGTCAAAGTCATTTTAGGGAGCAATCAAAAAGAGTTCGGTTTTGCCGAGTATGCCACACCCAATTATATTGCAGGTAGTTTTTCTGATTCACATAAAGAACGCTATTATTTGATAGGTAAATATGAGATTACCACATTGCAATATCAATCCGTCATGAATGATACTTGCCCAACTCCTAAAGTGAATCTTGCCTTTCCTATCACGGATATTAGCTGGTTTGATGCTATTGCTTTTACAGATAAATATAATCGTTGGTTAATTGCAAACCAGTCAAAAATAAAATCAATGAGTTTACCGAATGGTTATGTCCGTTTACCCAATAATACGGAATGGGAATATGCTGCGCGTGGTGGTTCAAAAGTGACAGAATCGGAATTTCGAGAATCACGATTCCCTATGACTAAAAATCTCGAAAGTTATGCGTGGTTTTCTGGTGCTAAGTCGGCTAATGGTAAATTGCAACTGATTGGCAGGCTAGATCCTAATCCTCTAGATCTGTATGATATTTTAGGTAATGCGAGCGAAATGATGTTTGATTCGTTTAGAATGAATAAACTTGATCGCTACCATGGTCAACAAGGTGGAATGATTGTGCGTGGGGGTAGCTATTTAACACCTGAATCTTCAACTACCAGTGCTTTTCGTATTGAAAAGCCTTTCTATGATGATAAAAGTGCTTATAAAAGTAAAGATGTTGGATTTCGCTTAGTTTATACAACTGAAGTGATGAATTCGAATAACAATATAAAAGAACTAGACAAAGAATGGAGTCAATTAGGTAGTGAGACGGACAGCGCAAAAAATGGTAATGTTGTCAGCGAGCTTGAAAAAATTACTAAACAAGTTGAAGATGAAAAAACAAAAAAAGAATTAAATCAACTCAATGCACTTTTACGTAGCGCTAATCAAGCGCGCGATGAGCAACGAGATCGTTCTATTCAATCAGCTTTACAATTAGGTGCATTTTTGTGTGCTAATGTTTCAGATTTGAACGGCAAGTTTGAGTATAATGACCATTTATACAAGACAATGATCAATGAGGTTTGTGATCTAAAAGAAACAGATGTTGTAGCCGATGACAATATGTGCTCAAAAATGAAGCTAGATAATTTAAAACAAGTTGTTGATGAATCTAAAAGTGCTCGAGACTTTATATTGAAATATTATTCTGACACGATTGTTAATACGGCGTCAAATTACGAGAAAAATACGATTAATGATCAAGTTAAATCAACGCAATTTATTTTAGAAAATAGCGGCAAAGCGAATATGAGCGATTATTTAAAACTCTATTTCGAACATATTAATCAATATATTGAATCGGGGAAGATCGAGCGAACAGCTTGGCTACAAACGTGTAATGAGATAAAAGGAAAAAAATGATGAATAAAATTATAGTAACACTTACTATATGCTTATCGCTTATTTTAACAGGGTGTCAAGGTTCTGGAGGGGTAAGTTCTAGAAATGTCGATCCTGCATTAACAAAAAGTAATACGGCTAAATTTTTTAGCAAATCAGCATGGCAATCTTGTGCTGTCGGTGCTGGTTTAGGCGGTATTGGCTGTATGTTGGCAGGTGGGAAAACAGGGGTATGTCTTGCGTCAGCGGCGGTTGGTTGTGGTGTGCTGATGGGTGCTAACTATTATCTTGATAGTAAACGTGCAGAATATGCTGATACCGAAATGCGTCTTGATGTTTATATTCAAGATATTCAAAAAAACACCTACGAAGTACAGGCTGTAACTCAAACAGCAAAAGCGGTATTAGATAAGAATTTAGCAACACTTAAAGTATTAAATAATCAAATTAAAAATGATACATTAAATAAAAAACAAGCTCAAAAAGAGTTGAATCAAATTGATGCGAATATTGCTTATTTGACAGATAAATTACAACGTATGAAACAAGTTGAAAATGATTGGATTTTAATATCATCTCAAGAACGACAGTCAGGTGTGAATGTATCAAAACTTGATCAACAAATAAGCCAATTGCATAAACAAATTGCAGTACTTGGAAATCAAATTAATTTTGTTACACAACAACGTTCAGCGGTTAAGGTTAGCTAATTATGAAAAAAAAATATCTTTTATTACTCAGCCCATTTATTTTTTTAGCCGGTTGTTCAACTACGCCTGAGCAGTGCGATCCAACTAATACCAACATTGGAATTATGGATAAAATTAGCTGTAATTATTCAGGGAATTATCAGGCTCGAATTGATCACAAAAAACAAATTCTAGAAGATGAAGTAAGAGCTAATCAGCAGTTTAAAGAGATTTATGCCACTATCGAGAAGCAAAAAAACGCCACCGCGTTAAGCATTAAACAAAAAAAGGCACAGCAGCAAAAGTTGAAAACGGATTTAACTAAACTAACCAATGAAGTAAAACAAAAAGCCAAAGGACGTGACGACCTACAGGCTCAAGTGAAAGATATTGAACAGCAACTGAATAAAGTGAACAATTCAAATAGTTCTGAACTTGAAAAACAAGTTGAGTTAGATAAGTTAAATAGAAAACTTCAACAATTGCAAAAAGCATTAAACATATAAATATATTTCTTACTTAATCGATGTTTAAATAACAACAGCAGTCGTTAAATAAAAGGAAATAAATTAGCAATGCAGCGAATAACAAGAATTATTTTTGATCATCATCCCGAAAAGATGTCGTTATTCGATCAATATAATTCTTTGTTAGTATTGCTAAAACCACATTTAACTGAACGTACTTTTTCGATCTTAGCTATACCAAAGTTGATTGATGATAATCAGTACATTGGATGGTACAGCCCTTTAGAAGGGCAACCTATTTTATTGAGTGAAATTAGTGCTCAATCACATAAAGCTAAGATAGAAAATACGTTACAAAATCGTATTAACGATATCGAAACTGCGGTTAAGTTAATGTCAATCACTGCTGAGCAGCAGGTATTTATTTCATCGTGGTTACCTAGAATTAAAAGTTTAGGTAATCATATTTATGTGATTAATGATGACCCCGTTATTGTTAATACCTTTGAAGATCCTATTTTACCAGCACCTGCCCCAGTTATTCCGTCAAAATCATTTTGGCATTGGTGGCATTTTTTACTTTTAGCCTTATTGTTACTTGCTTTGCTTGGTGTTCTTTGGTACTTATTTTGTCCATATGGAAAAGCAAAGCCTGAGCCAGTGGTTCTTGATGCTAAGCCAGTAATAACTCAACCAGTTGAAGAAAACAAGCAAGCTGAACCAGTACCTGAGCCTATTACTGAGTCAAAAGATCCCGCACCAGCACCTGCAGCAGAACCTTTACCAGAACCAAAGGTGAAAAATCCTCCTAACTGCATAACCAAGAAAGAGATACAAAAAAATCCAAATCCATCAAAAATGGCAATAGTCTTTGATAATTCATTATCTATGACAGTAACATTAAATGAACCGCCATCTGAAATTAAACAATATTTTCAATATATGGCTTATGGATATGGACGTAATTTTTCCGAGCAAGAAAGAATTAAATACGAAAAGCGAATGACACGTTTACCAACTCGTTTATCAAGTAGTAAAAGTGTGGCTACTTCAAGTATTGATAGCATACAACAGAACATCGATATATCACTTGTAACGCTGACTAATTGCCCTGCTGCAGATGTTTCACCGTTTTATAATTATGTTAATAGGAGAGCGCTAAAGCGTAAAATTAAGCAATTAACACCGACTGGAGCTGGCGGAGGAGGTACACCTTTGTATAGCGGTCTAGAAAAAGCCAGCAAAATGCTTGACGGTGTAAAGCGTGATGACTATATTCTGATTATTAGCGACGGTGAAGACAATTGTACAAGAAATAATATTTGTACTTTAGCTAATTATATAGCTGCACAAAAGCCACGATTAAAGATTAATATTGTGGATATTGCTGGTGAACACAAAATAGACTGCATTGCCAATGCGACGGGCGGAAAAGTATACATTGCACAAAGTCCTAAAGACTTGATTCAACAGATGAATAAAGCTGTTTCAAATCTGAAAATCAACAGACCAGTATGTCAATAAAAAACATAAGCTCCCATTAATACAAAAACAAGTAGACAATTATCTGCTTGTTTGTGTGTTTTATATTTAATTAAAGTCTGAAATTTAATGAATCGCTAAAGTTTTAGGTATTGCAAAAATGACAGAATCCAAAAATTATACAAATTTTATATCCAAACAACTATCTACCTGAAACTTTTTGACAAAATTTTCAAAGATTTTCACCAAAATCTATTTAGATGATAATTATCTTCTTTAATAAGAAAGTTACACCATTACCCAATAAAAAACCAGACATAGCATCTGGTTTTTATGTTTGTTTTTTTATAACAGTAATATTTAGAAATCTAAATTGGCTGCTTTAAGGGCATTTTCTTCAATGAATAATCGTCGTGGTTCAACTTCATCGCCCATAAGAGTTGTAAACAATTGATCTGCTTCAATTGCGTCTTTGATGGTGACTTGTAACATACGGCGACTGGTGGGATCCATGGTGGTTTCCCATAATTGTTCAGGATTCATTTCGCCAAGACCTTTATAACGCTGAATAGTTAAGCCACGACGAGACTCTTTAATTAACCAATCAACGGCTTCTTCAAAAGATTCAACCGGCTGTTTACGCTCACCGCGTTGAATAAAGGCACTCTCTTCCAGTAGATCTTTTAATTGTGCGCCAAGGTGGCAGATATTACGGTATTCATTGCTATGGATAAAGACTTGATCTAATGGATAATTTGTATCAACACCATGGGTTCTGATTTTAATGGTTGGCACATATAATTGTGCTTTTTCATTATATTCAGTTGAATACAGGTAGCTGCTGCCATGTTGCTCTTTGTTCGATAATTTTTCAACAATGGTTTTTGCCCAATTTTCAGACTGCTGCTGGTTTTTTAAAATACTTTCGTTTAATACGTCATGATAAACCAATTCAGAAAGTAGCGCTTTAGGGTAACGACGCTCCATTTTGGTAATCATTTTTTCGACTTTTTGATATTCGGCAATGAGTCTTTCTAACGCTTCGCCTGCAAGTGCAGGGGCATGGTCATTAACATGTAATGAGGCATCTTCAAGGGCTAAAGCAATTTGAAACTGCGTCATTGCTTCATCATCTTTGATGTATTGCTCTTGCTTGCCTTTTTTGACTTTATATAAAGGCGGTTGTGCAATATAAACATAGCCACGCTCTATGATTTCTGGCATTTGGCGATAAAAGAACGTTAGTAATAGAGTACGAATATGTGAACCATCGACATCGGCATCGGTCATGATAATAATGCTATGGTAACGCATTTTATCTGGATTATATTCATCACGGCCAATACCACAACCTAATGCAGTAATTAACGTTCCCACTTCTTGCGATGAAAGCATTTTATCAAAACGGGCTTTTTCGACGTTCAATATCTTACCTTTTAGCGGTAAAATTGCTTGATTTTTGCGGTTACGTCCTTGTTTGGCCGAGCCACCCGCAGAGTCCCCTTCCACTAGGTAGAGTTCAGATAGCGCTGGGTCTTTTTCTTGGCAATCGGCAAGTTTACCCGGTAGTCCACCTAAGTCTAAAGCACCTTTACGGCGTGTCATTTCTCGCGCTTTACGAGCGGCTTCTCGCGCTCTTGCTGCGTCAATAATTTTTCCGACGACAATCTTGGCATCGCTTGGGTTTTCAAGGAGATATTCGGCTAATTTTTCACCCATGACGGATTCAACCGCAGATTTAACTTCTGATGAGACTAATTTGTCTTTGGTTTGTGATGAGAATTTAGGATCTGGGACTTTTACTGATACAACCGCGATGAGACCTTCACGCGCATCATCACCTGTGGCACTAATTTTCGCTTTTTTGCTGTATCCTTCAGATTCCATATAATTGTTTAATGTGCGTGTCATTGCACCACGGAAACCGGCTAAGTGTGTACCACCGTCTCTTTGGGGGATGTTATTAGTAAAACAATAAATATTTTCTTGGTAACCATCGTTCCACTGCAGTGCCACTTCGACGCCAATATCGTCTTTTTCTGTGCTGAAATAAAATATTTTAGGATGAATAGGATTTTTATTTTTATTTAAATATTCAACAAAAGCTTGGATACCGCCTTCGTAATGATAATGTTCGCTTTTACCGGTGCGTTCATCAAGTAATCTGATGGATACCCCCGAGTTTAAGAAAGACAATTCACGTAGTCGTTTAGCTAAGATTTCATACACAAACTCAATATTAGTAAAAGTTTCTGGACTTGGCCAGAAGCGAACATAGGTACCTGATTCAGTGGTGTCGTCAATCACTTTGAGTGGCGCTTGTGGCACCCCTAAGTGATAAATTTGTTGGTGAATTTTACCATCACGATAAATCACTAATTCTAACTTATCCGATAAAGCATTAACCACTGAAACACCCACACCGTGTAAACCACCGGATACTTTGTAAGAATTATCATCAAATTTACCACCTGCATGTAGCACGGTCATAATAACTTCAGCCGCTGAGATACCTTCTTCCTCATGAATACCAGTCGGAATACCACGACCATCGTCACGCACAGAAACAGAGTTATCGGGATGAATTGTCACTTCAATATGGTGACAATACCCAGCTAATGCTTCATCTATGGCATTATCGACCACTTCAAAAACCATATGGTGAAGTCCTGTTCCATCATCAGTATCACCAATATACATACCTGGACGTTTACGGACAGCATCAAGCCCTTTGAGTACTTTAATGCTAGAAGAATCATAAGAATTAGACATGGATTTCTCGACTTATTTGATTGTTTATATCATTCTGTATATTTAAGAAATTATACCAGATTTTATATAAAAAATCTTATCATTTTCATCGATCATGTGGGTAATTTGCGCTAGGTTAACGGCGGTAATAAATACTTGTGAATGAGCTAATTTTAAACGTTTGGCTAACAACGCTCGTTTATTGTTATCGAGTTCAGAGGCAAAATCATCAATCAAGTAAACACAAGCTTGGGTACTTTGCTTTGAGTAATATTCACCTTGAGATAGGCGTAAAGCACACATTAATAGCTTTAATTGACCACGCGATAACAAATCTTCAACTGGAATATTGTCGACACGTAATCGAATATCCGCTTTATGTGGACCGACTGATGTGTAGCTAAGGAGTTTGTCTCGCTCATATTGTTTATATAATATTTCAGCATAGTCAGTACTATGTTCCCAACCTTGATAATATTGGCAATTCAGCTGATATTCGGGTAAAAAGTCATGGCAAGTTTTTATAATTTCAGGGAAAATCTGTTGCGAATAATCCGCTCTAATGTGACTAATTTTCTCAGCAATGGGAGCGAGTTCTTTGTCCCAAGGTAATAATTGATTATAACTATGGGATTGCTTTAATAATGCATTGCGCTGTTTAAATAAGCGTTTTAGATTATTCCATAAATGAACAAATTCTGGATAATGATGAAAACATCCCCAATCAATAAATGCGCGACGATATTTGGGACCACCGCTCAATAAATCAAACCCTTCAGGTGTAATTAATTGTATGGGTAATAATTTGGCTAAATCAGCTAATCGAAAGCCTTCGTCCCCATCTATTTTGATTTTATTTTCGCTATTCCGTGACTTTGCAAGACCAATGGAATGGACTTGTTGATGGGTATTTTTTATCTCACTAAATAATACAAGCTCTGGTTGTTCATGCTGAATAATTCGATTTGATTGAGTATGTCTAAATGCGCGACCATGGCCAAGCATATAAATAGCTTCAAGTAAGCTCGTTTTTCCACTACCATTATCACCAACAATAAAATTGAAATGTGGCGATAAAGATAATTGTGCATGATCAATATTACGGAAATGATGAATGTTGATTTTTGATAGAGTCATATGCCTTGAATAAGGCCGGCCGAAGCCGGACAATTAAATGAGATTTGATTATAAGCGCATTGGCATAACAACATAAGTAGCGGTCTGATTGTTGATATCTTCTATTTGTACACTTGATGTTGCATCAGTTAATAGCAGTTGTACGCTATCACATTTCAATGTATTTAATATATCAAGTAAATAGGTGACATTGAAGCCGATCTCAAGCTCTGCTGATTCATATTTTACGTCAATAACTTCTTCTGCTTCTTCCTGTTCTGGATTATTTGCGGTGATTTTTATCTGATTGTTATGGACATAAAGTCGAATACCTCGGAATTTTTCGTTGGATAAGATCGCAACACGTGATAGGGCGTTTCTGAGTTCTTCACAAGATACTTCAAGTGGTTTATCGGGGTTGCGTGGTAATACGCGTTTGTAGTCGGGGAATCTGCCATCAATGAGTTTTGATGTGAAGGTGAAATCACCAAGATTAACACGTAAATTATTATTACCGATTTGCATATTGATTAATTCGTCGTTATCACTAACCAGTTTAGCAAGCTCAAGGACCCCTTTTCTTGGTAAAATGACTGAACAAGAAGTTTTAGTATCTTCTTCAATAGGTTGTGCACATAAAGCTAATCGATGTCCATCTGTTGCAACTGATTTTAATAAACCATCTTCAATTTCAAATAACATGCCATTTAAATAATATCTTACATCTTGGTTAGCCATTGAAAATTGCACTGCATCAATAAGACGTTTAATGGTTTTTTGTGGAATAGAAAGATCAACATCACTTTGCCAATTTTCTAAATTAGGAAAATCGCTAGCGGGCAGTGTGGATAAAGAAAATTTACTACGACCTGATTGAATCATCAATCGGTTATCATCAACGCTTATCGAAATTTTGGCATTATTAGGTAGGTTTCGGCAAATATCAAGAAATTTCCTTGCTGGCACGGTTGTTGCACCAGGTTCACTTAGTTCAACTAATGGTATATGCGATATCATTTCTATTTCAAGATCAGTTCCCGTCATCGATAGCGTGTTATCGCTTACTTGTAATAGTAAATTACCCAAAATTGGTAGTGTTGGACGACTACTCAATGGTGCACTGACAAGTTGCAATGGTTTTATCAATTTTTCACGATCTATAATAAATTTCATAGTATTGATTCTTTTTTAAGTTGATAATGTTCGAATTAAATTGGAGTAATCTTCTTTAATATTATTGCTTTCTTCTTTCAACTCTGCAATCTTTCTACATGCATGTAATACCGTTGTGTGATCTCTGCCTCCAAAGCCATCGCCGATCTCTGGCAGGCTTTTGTTGGTCAGTTCTTTGGCAAGTGCCATTGCCATTTGTCGTGGTCTTGCAACAGAACGAGAACGACGTTTAGAAAGTAAATCTGATACTTTAATTTTATAGTATTCGGCAACCGTTTTTTGAATGTTTTCAATGGTAACTAGTTTTTCTTGTAAAGCTAGTAAATCTTTTAAGGCATCTTTAACAAAATCAATGGTAATGGCTTTACCAGTAAAATTAGCATTAGCGATAACACGATTAAGCGCACCTTCTAATTCACGAACATTGGAACGTAATCGTTTAGCAATAAAAAAAGCGACTTCTTCAGGTAACTTAATATGATTTTCTTCGGCTTTTTTCATTAAAATTGCAACTCGTGTTTCTAGTTCGGGTGGTTCGATTGCAATGGTTAATCCCCAACCAAAACGTGATTTTAAGCGATCCTCAACGCCATTTATTTCCTTAGGGTAGCGATCAGAAGTTAATATAATTTGTTGATTGCCTTCTAACAATGAATTGAACGTATGAAAAAATTCTTCTTGCGAACGCTCTTTATTCGCAAAAAATTGAATGTCATCAATAAGCAACGCATCAACTGAACGATAGTAGTTCTTAAATTCTTCAATCGCATTATTTTGTAATGCTTTAACCATATCTTGCACAAAGCGTTCCGAATGCATGTAGACAACTTTAGCGTTGGCTTTTTCAGCCATTATTTGATTACCAACTGCATGTAATAAATGGGTTTTACCTAAACCGGTAGAGCCATATAAAAATAACGGGTTATAAGCTTTGCCTGGGTTTTCAGCGACTTGTTTTGCTGCAGCAACAGCAAGCTGGTTGGATTTACCTTCGACAAAGCTATTAAACGTGTGCTTATGATTAATACCTGAATGGTAGACATGATTATTATTTGTTTCTTTTGTTGTTTTCCATGCAGGTACCACATCTGTTTTGCGTTGACTACTTTGCAATTTTTTATCGGTAGATACCGTTGAACCAACTTCTAGAAATAATTTTAGAGAATCGTCATTAAAAAGTTTATTTAATAGTTGGGAAATAGTTGTTAGATATTTATTTCTGACCCAATCTAAGACAAATCTATTTGGTGCATAAATATAGAGTTTATTATCAACCAGTTCCGCTTGCAACGGACGAATCCATAAATTGAATTCCGTTGTCGGGATCTCTTCTTGTAATTGAGAAAGGCAATCTTGCCAAATTGCGGTAGGCACGGCAACTCCTTTAACTTTGCTTACTAACAATACTGTAAAGCATTATAATCTTTTTTGTGGATAATTTGTAGATCTAAGGTGATATATAATTTAGTTGTTAACAAAAAAGATAGATAAAAAAACCCGGCTTTTAACCGGGTCTTAATCAATAATTTAAAAAATTAATTTGTTGTATTAGTTACTTCAACTTGTTGAATGTTACGTGCTTTAACTTCAATTTCAACACGACGATCTGGTGCTAAACATGCTTTCAAGTTAGCGCCACGAAGAGCATTACATTTAGTACCAGTAACTGGTTGAGATTTACCCATACCACGTGCGCTGATTAAGTCAGCAGGAACACCTTTAGATACTAGGTATTTCATAACTGAGTTAGCTCGTTTTTCTGATAGTTTTTGGTTATAGTTATCTGAACCGATACGATCAGTATGACCAATTACTACGATAGCGCTTTCAGTTGGGTTAATTTTAACAAGATTTGTAAGTAAGTTGTCTAATGCTTGGCGACCTTCTTCTTTTAAGTCAGCTTTTGCATAAGAAAATAATACATCTTCATTTAATACATAACGGTTTTCTTGAGTTTTTACTTCAACCGGTGGTGTAGCAACTGCAGTAGAACCTAAACGGTAAGTGATACCTAAAGTTACTAAACCTGCATCTGGAGAAGCGTCAGTTTTAGTATGAATATGTTGAACATATTGATATTCTAAACGAGTAGAGAAATCTTCGTCGATACGATAGTCAAGACCTAATGCATAAACAGGAGATACGTCAGTTTTTGTGCCACCGTGACCGTATTGTGCTTTAATATCTCCACCATTTTTCCATTTAGCGATAGTTACCATTCCACCAGCACGACCATAGATATCTAAATCGTCAGAGATAAATGATAATGGATAGCTTAATTTACCAGTTAAAGATACACCTTGTGCAGAAATCTTGCTGTTTCCAGCTTTAGTATTATCAGCAGTCCGAGTTCTTTTATATTTAGCAGAACCTAACCAATCATAACCTAATTCAAATGCTAAATAAGGGTTTGCTTGGAAACCAAGGAAAGCACCGCCCGCAACATTACTACGATTTGATGTTTTAATACCGATTTCATCTTTATTATAGCCACGGACTTTATTGGCATCTAATCTGTAAAGTTCTGACCAACCTAATTTAGCACCTGTATAAAAAGTGTTTTCTTCGTATGATGCGTTAGCTGCAGTAGCTGTTAAACTTGCAACTGCGATTGCTAGAGCTAGAGTAGTTTTTTTCATTTTATTGCCTCAACTTATATGTTGTTATAGACGATGTTTAGTTTCTTTATTGTTTAAAATTTACTTCAAATAAAAAAGAACAATTACTTATTTTTATATAATTATGTTACCCATAATTTAGTGCCTAGTATAACATAGATAATAGGCAAATCTATAGTTATTGCTACAGCAATAGAAAATATTTAAATAATTTTATCAAATTATTTTGTTAATAGTCATGTAAAAGTCATTAATGGTATTTGCTAATGAATTAGCCATAATAAAGAAGTCCGCTTCAAGTCGTTTATCAAATTCATCGGAACCGATATCTTCATTTTCGTCTAAAATAACCGAGTCAAATTTAATTCGTTTAAATGTTAAGTCATTATTGACGATAAAGCTGACGCCTCTTTCGTCAATAATTTTAATTTTAGTGATCCATTTTCCAGAATCAAAATGGACACGCATTTCATCGCTGGTGATTTCTTGATTTTTACAACTGATAATCCCATTACCCTCAAGCGGATCTTTAAGTTCGGCTTGGTCACCCAATAAAAATGGCGGGAATGTTAAATTCTCTTTAGCCCATGTGGTCATGACTTGCTCAAGAGGTTTATCAATTGATAAAGGTATTAAAGCAAGTGAACCAAGCTCTTTACGTAATATAGCTAAGATATCTTCTGCTTGTTTAAAACTACTACAATCAACAATAATGCGTTTATTCTGTGTATCAATCCATAACCAATAGTGATTATATTTACTAAATGCTCTTGGCATTAGATCAATCATGACTTCGTCTTTTAAGGTGGCTTTTTCGTTTTTAGTCAGCTTTCTGTTTAAAGCTTGTTCTTGCTTATCGATTTTCTCTAATAATGCTTGTTTAATGACGGGGGCAGGTAATATTTTTGTTTCTTTTTTGATACGTAATAACAAATGCCCTTGTATATCAACAATAAAATCATCGTTATTATTATCATGATAAGGAGAAACCCAACCTATTTTGGTGGTATCTAAACTACCACACGGAGTAAAAAGCTGAGATTTTAGTGCTTTTTCAATCGCATCTTTATTAAGTAATGTATCATTATTAAGTTGATAAATGATGGCATTTTTAAACCAAAGCATACTTTTCTATTTCCTGAATTTTTTGTGATAAAGTTTTTATCTTGTTTAAACGAGTAACAACTTATAGTGGATAAGCCGAGATTATTTTGTTATTGAGTATGAATGTATATTCATTAAAAGTGATAAGATACACCCATATAAACTGAGGTTACAGTGCTATTGTCAACCATAGGGCTATCGGCCGCATCGCCAGTTAACTTATCAATATGAACTCCGCCAAAAGTCGCAATATTTTGGGTTAATGAATATTGTGCTGCTATTTCAGCGTAAGGTGTTAATGAATCATCAACATTAAAGTATCGTAATTTTGAACGTGAGGATTCTTTATGCGAGACACCATAATAATAATCATTATGTTTATTATTGGCCCAATTTATACCGATAGTAGGCGCAACAATTAAATTACCTTGCATATAAGGAACCGTATAATCAGCATTGACTAAAATACTATTACTTTGATTTAGTACATCTGCCCCTACGCTACTAGAAAAACTTCCCCAGTTGGTATCAATGGAATACTCGATTTCTGCAAGTAGTGTTGAATGACGGCTATTAAGTTGCTTTAATTGGTGATTATCTGAATCATGTGGTTTAAATTCATTAGATAAATAACGAGCGCCAATGGAGATGCTTTGATTATCTTCATTATACGCATAAACACCAGCCGATAAGTCATCAATAAAAAATAAGCCATTATCATAATCAATATGACCGATAGGGTAATAATTAGTGCTATAACCTTTATAAGGTGAATTTGCCAAACCCATACCCGCCCCGATGGAAATGGGATCAGCTAACGCATTTTTGGTGGTGCCTAAAACGATGATTGACAAAATAGAAAGTGCACAAGCTGTTTTTTTCATTGTTTTATACCCATATATAAAAAGTGATCACCTGTAGCTAGTAACACAAACTTTATTATCGTTTATTTTGCTGTTTCGCATATCGTCACACAATCTATACATTAATTGTACATTGTAACAAACCAATTTCTTGAATAATAATGCCACATTTTATCGTATTTGAATATGGATTAGTGAGATAATTATGAGTAAACCAACTTTAGAAATGATTAATAGTCGTCCTGATGATGCGACATTGTTAGCGGATGAAGCTAAATATTGTTCTTTTGGTGATACCGTGCATTATGTTGAACCACCAAAAATCTTTGATGGTTGTGAAGGTAGCTACATGTATGATAAAGAAGGCAAAGCTTTCCTTGACTTACAAATGTGGTATTCTGCGTGTAACTTTGGTTATGCGAATGAACGTTTAAATAATGTGCTTAAAAAGCAAATTGATACTTTACCACAGTGCGCTAGCCAATATTTGCATCCAACTAAAATTGAATTAGCCAAAACGATAGCCCAAGGCATGGAAAAACGCTTTGGTTATGAAGGACGAGTACATTTCAATGTGGGTGGTTCACAATGTATTGAAGACTCTTTAAAATTGGTTCGTAATGCATCTGGCGGTAAATCGTTAATGTTTGCTTTCCAAGGTGGATACCATGGTCGTACTTTAGGCGCTTCATCCATTACATCAAGTTATCGTTATCGTCGTCGCTATGGTCATTTTGGTGATCGTGCTATGTTTGTTCCATTCCCATATCCTTTCCGTCGACCAAAAGGCATGACAGCAGAAGAATATGGTGAACATTTGGTGGCTGAATTTGCGCGTTTATTTGAAACCGAATACCACGGTGTTTGGGATCCAAAAGTGGGACAAGCGGAATATGCAGCGTTTTATGCCGAACCTTTACAAGCAACAGGTGGTTATATTGTTCCTCCTCGTAATTACTTTAAAGGTCTTAAAAAAGTATTAGATCAGTATGGTATTTTATTAGTCGTTGATGAAATCCAAATGGGCTTTTATCGTACTGGTAAACTTTGGTCAATTGAACACTTTGATGTCAAACCTGATGTTGTGGTTTTTGCTAAAGCATTAACTAATGGACTTAATCCACTAGGCGGTTTATGGGCACGTGAAGAATTAATTAATCCACAAGTATTCCCAGTTGGTTCAACTCACTCAACTTTTGCCTCAAATCCACTTGGTACAGCAGTTGGTCTTGAAGTGTTAAAAATGACTTCTGAAACCGATTACGAAAAAATGGTCATGGAGAGCGGTGCTTACTTCCTAGAAGGTTTAAAAACACTTGAGAAGAAACACAAAGAGATCGGCGAAGTTGATGGTTTAGGCTTAGCGCTACGTGCTGAAATCTGTACTGAAGATGGCTTTACAGCCAATAAAGCACTTGTTGACAAAATGGTTGATATCGGTATGTCCGGTGATCTTGATTGGAAAGGTACCAAAATGGGCTTAGTGCTGGATATTGGTGGTTACTATAAAAACGTGATTACCTTTGCGCCATCGTTACACATCTCTCGTCAAGAAATTGATCAGGGTATTGAACTGTTGGATCAATTAATTACTCGAGCTAAAAAAGAGCTTTAATTGTTTTGTTTTCATTTTCCCGCCAATGTCTATTGGCGGGACCGCGAGTTACAGCCAATCTTATATTTAACGTTATGAAATATATCAATCAGTTAGAACCCAATGAATTAATAGACAATTTTTTAGCTCATCCTCCACAAGAATTTTCCGCATGGCTGAGTGAAGATGGTGTGCCTGTTTTTTCTGCCAAGTTTGATCTTCTTACTACTGCAGATGATGATTTCAGACATAAAATTCAAAAACTGCCTTTTTATCATAAATGGCAGCGCTACTTACAACCCAATACTTGTTTTGTTGGCGCAACTGTTTCGGAATATGCGTTACTAAATGATAAAGTGGATGCTAATCAATTAGCACAACATCTAAAAACGGCTTATGCTAAGCAATATCCTTTTTTGATTGTTAAAGATATACCTATCGCATCGCCTTTACTGAGAGACAAAGAAAATGATTATTCAATGCATCTTATTTCGTCACTAAAAGAACAAGGTTTTATTGAAGTCGAGGGGCAAGCATTGGCTTGGCTACCGATTGATTTTGTAAATATAGATGAGATTTTTTCACGATTTTCTTATAGTCGACGTAAAAATTTTAGGCGAAAACTAAAATCACGAGAAAAATTAGTGATTAATATGTTGCATAGTGGTGATGAGTGTTTTTATGACCAAGCGGTTTTAGATGAGTATTATCAATTATATCTTAATGTTTATCAGCAAAGTGAAATCCATTTTGACTTATTGACTAAGCCCTTTTTTACTCAGCTATTACAAAGCAAAATCCAAAATGCGCATATTGTGACTTATCACCATGATGATAAGTTGGTGGGGTACAATATTTGTTTTGTTGTGAACAATATGCTAGTTGATAAGTATATTGGTATGGTTTATCCACAGGCAAGAGAGCTCAATCTCTATTTTGTAAGCTGGTTTGTTAATCTTGAATATGCTTTGCAGCAAGGATTTAGTCATTATATTGCGGGTTGGACCGATCCTGAGGTAAAAGCATCACTCGGTGCAAAATTTACTTTTACTAAGCATCTTGTCTATATTCGCAATCCATTACTAAGAGCTGTATTACGCAGATTGATTGGTCACTTTGAAAGTGATAAGGAGAAAGTAGCATGACCTGTCCTATTATTCTCAACTTTGATGGAAGCGTGGGTGATATTTGTCATGCTCAAACGATTGATGTTACGCAGTGGCAAGATACAATTCGTTTTGGTTGCACTAAGAAACAATTTAGCCAATTTAAACAGGCATTACAAAAATCTTTACCCGACACTCATGGCACGGTATTAATGGGCAGTGGTGATTTTCATCATATTTCATTATTACTTATTGAACGTTTAGCACAGCAATATTCCGCAGACAATCCGATCCAAGTTGTGATTTTTGATAATCACCCCGATAACATGCGTTATTTATTTGGTATCCATTGTGGATCATGGGTTAGTTATGTGGCAGGTTTGCCATTTGTGAGTCATGTACATGTGCTTGGTATTACCTCCCATGATATTGGACTTGCTCATTTTTGGGAAAATAGGTGGAAACCACTTTTTCATAAAAAACTGACTTATTGGAGCTTAGATGTCAATGTCGCATGGGCAAAAAAAATTGGTTTAGGACATGCTTTTAGGCATTTTGCCACACCAGATGACCTTATTGCTAACTTCTTATCCGAACAATATCATAGCGCACAACCGGTCTATTTATCGATTGATAAAGACGTATTAAGCGAAGAGGTGATTCACACCAACTGGGATCAAGGCAAGCTACAAACGTATCATCTGCTTGATACTATATCGTCAATTAAAACTAGAATTATCGGCAGTGATATTACGGGAGAACTGTCAATATGGCAGCCATCAAATTGGTTTAAACGTTTACTCAGTTCGCTAGATAAACAACCGACTATATCACCCCAAAACCTTATCAATTGGCAACAAGAACAACATCAACTTAATGTGACATTATTAAAAGCATTAGCAGTATAAATTGGTGTAAAAAAATTTCAGAAAAGTAGGTGTTTAAGTATAAAAATTTACCTACTTTTCCATTATTTGTTATGATGAGAACTTAACGTTGATGATGTTGCAAATTTTGTTTAGATAATTTGCTTTCTGCTAACGCCAAAAAGAGAATGCCCGAAACAATTAGTGTTGCACCAATTAACTTGAATAAGGTAATGGGTTCGTGAAATAACCAGATAGAAACAATCATGACTGTCACAACTTCAAAGTGCGATGCCGCAAAAGCTGGGCCTACTGGTGCTTTTTTTAATAACGTCATCCAAGTAAAGAAAGTCAGAATATAACCCGCTATTGAAATATAGATCCAAGGGTTAGTAAATACGCGAGTTAACCATTCTAGGCTCATTTCTAAAGGTTGCGCTTCAATAGCGGTTAATTTAAAACTACATTGCGCAATTGTGTCAAAAAAGAGTAATACAGAAAAACCAATTAAGTAAAATCTAGCCATATTAAGACATTCCTACAAAAATGACGCCAGCGGTGATTAATAACATTCCTATCAAACGGTAACTAGTCAGTAATTCTTTGAAAAGAATACGACCAACTAGCATAATTGTAATGATATTAAATGAAGCAAGTAATACCCCTTGAGAAAGAGGGACTAACGTTAAAAAGGCTAACCATAATAAAAATTCAGCAACATAAGAGGTAACGCCAATCCAAATCCACTTATTTTTTGCTAAATCTAGCCAATAGTACCAACCATTGCGATTGTTGGGCGCGATGGCAGCAAATTTAAAAGCAACCTGTCCTAAGGTATCGAAACAAATGTTACTAACCCAAAGTAGAATAACTAATGGTGACATTATGCTTTTATTCCTTCTGCTATATTATCAAAGAAAGAAGCACACTCCTTGATCACTTCGCGGCGCTGGCTATCAATGGTAATTAAATGATAGCTATCATTTAATACCACTAACTTTGTTGGTCCTGAAACTTGCTTTTCGACCAATTTGGCATTCGTTTCTATATTGGCGATATCATCGTTACCTGAATGCATAATTAAACAAGGCGAAATCACTTGGGGCAATTGCTTGCGCATCGCTTTTGCCAATAACTGCATTTCGGCAAGCGCAGGGAATGGATTTCCAGCAAGGCCTGCTGATGCAGCATCACCACTTAACATACTTTCAGAGACCACCGCACGAATGCGTTCATCTTTAAGTCCATAAGGCGGTTGTTCAATGAAAACCTGTTTTTGGAAAATACCCAATTTTTTAAAGTAAACAAGTAAGAAAAACAGTTTTTTTGCCCAAAATGGCATACTCCAACCATCGTAACAAAATGTGGGTGCTAACACACCAACCCCTTTAATTTGTTCAGGTCTGTCTACTGCCAGTTTGAGCGCAAGTAGTGCGCCCATTGATAGTCCTGCAACAAAGATATTATCTACATGCTGTGCTAAATAATCAGCGCCATCTTGCACGCTTTTATACCAATCTTGCCAAGTTGTTTTACACAAATCTTCTTCCGTACCACAATGCCCAGCTAACTGGATGGCATAAACCGTAAATCCTGCTTTATGTAAACCATTGGCTAAAATTCGCATTTCATTGGGCGTCCCAGTTAATCCATGAATTAATAGCACGCCATTTTTGTTACCTGGTAGAAAGTACGATAAATCTTCAATTGTACTCATTAGTATTCCTTATTCTTTTACTATCATGATCGGAATTAGCAAATCCTGAGCTTGTTTTAAGGCTTGAGTTACATTAGCAAAACTCTTGATGGCACAGTGCTCAATCTTATTTTTTTCACAATAATGAACCAGCTTGTTTTTAGCAAACACAAAATCAACATTATGCGATACGCAGTAGTCTGAAGAGCCATCACCAACATATAATATCTGCGTAAAGTGCTGTTGTTTTTTAACGTGATTACATTTGCAATTGCCGCTTTTTTTGATGCAGTCTTTGTTTGCATAGGGGAACTCAAGGCGCCAACTGCGCACATTATTGTGCGTCAATTTATTGGCAAAAATTGGCAAAAGTTTAATACCATGACGTTTTAAAATAAACTCAATGGCATAATCAAGTCCATCGCTAACTACGTGAACAGGGATATTATTTTGTTCAGTATAATGAATAAATGATTTAAAATCTGGATCAATTTCAATTTGTGATAAGACGTCATTAAGCTCGTCTAAGCTTGCATCCATTAAGGCAATTTGCTTGCTCATACATTCTTGAGAGCCAATTTTGCCATTAACCCATAATTCTTCAAGCTCATCACAACCATCTTGACCGAAATGGCTCAGCAACGTATCGGTAACGTCTTTCACACTAATTGTGCCATCAAAATCACATAAGATAATTGGCGTATGACGCTGTGTATGAGATGGATAAAAAAGAGGGTTTGTTATTGATGAAAAAGTATTCATTTCTGATATAAAAATAGTCTATTTATAGATATTGGCGCAAATTTTCTCATAAAGTGACAATAAACTTTGTAGACTCTTTGTATATGTTTTGTAACGGTCGGCTAATTGTCTGTATAATGAAGAATCTCTAAGTACAAGCTGCGGTAATTGAGAGCACATAATGAGTGAACGTATATTAATCATCGAAGATGATCAACGATTAGCCAACTTAATTCAAGTTTATCTCATTCGGCAAGGATATCTTGTTGAATGGCATAATAGTGGTGCAGGCGCTGAAGAAAAGATTCAACAGCTTAATCCTGATTTAGTTATATTAGATGTGATGTTACCTGAAAAAACAGGTTTTGATATTTGTCGTGATATACGCACATGGTTTACTAACTATATCCTCATAATGACAGCCAGCGAAGATAATATTGATGAAATTGTTGGGCTTGAATTAGGTGCAGATGATTATTTGGCTAAGCCCGTTGAGCCAAGATTACTGCTGGCCCGAATACGAGCCTTATTAAGACGGAAACAGATAGAAACTGATAAAGACAATCATAAAGAATTTGTGTTGCCACAGAATAATAAAACCCTAATATTTGGCAATTTAATCGTAGATGGTGAAAATCGAAAAGTGCTCTTGCAAGAGCAAGAAATTGATTTAACGACAGCCGAGTTTGATCTGTTATGGTTACTTGCTCATAATGCGGGGACAATTCTATCTCGAGATGATATTTTTTCTCAGGTAAGAGGTATCGATTTTGATGGTAGCGATCGGTCTATTGATGCTCGTGTGTCAAGACTTCGTCGTAAATTACTTGATGATCCAGATAATCCATCACGCATCAAAACGGTTCGTGGCAAAGGCTATTTATTTATGCGAGAGGGAGAAAGCCATTGAGTCAGCTCTTAGCTAAACCGCTATTTTTCAATCGCCGAATTGTGTTTTATTTGATCATTTTACTTTTATTGCAAAGTATTATTGCTTATGGTGCTTTATTAGTTTTTGATTCATTACCTTCATCATTAACGGATATACCTGATGATCATGTTGTGTTTCGAGAATCCCAGCGAGGTACGGTAAACCTTATTCGTATGCAGATTAACGAACATAAAGATCGCCCCCTTCAAGAAGTGGTTAGTGAATTACAACCTTATTTTGGTTATCCTATTGAAGTACTGTCAAGTAACACACGGTTACCTGATACTGTACTTAATGAGTTAAAGAAGCTGGATTTTTCTTATGATAGTGACAAAGAGGTTGTTTACATTGATTTAAAAGATGGTCATTTACTTCAATTAGGTCCGATTGTAATGCGGGATATTTTGGAATCAAATACCATGTCATTGACCATTTTTCTTATTATTTGGGCTTTATTTAGTGCCATCATCTTTTTTATTTTAATTTATATGGCGTTTAGTGTCGTTTGGAAGGATCTTGTCAATATTAGGCAAACTGCCGAACAACTTGGGCAAGGTAATTTAAAAGCACGAACCGAAAATGTAAAAGGTTGGTTGTTTAAGCCGCTCGCTAACGTATTAAATAATATGGGCACGCATATTGAACACTTAGTCAGTACCAATCAAACGATTTCCCATGCAATGGCACACGAACTACGCACACCGCTTGCACGAATGCGATTTGAACTTAGTATGCTTGAAGAAGCTAATGACGAGCAAGAAAAACGTCTTTTACAAAAAGGTATGAGTGATGATATTAACGAGCTTGAAACATTAATCAATGCCAGCTTGAATTATTTTAAAATGCAGCAAAGCAATATCGAGCTAAACTTAACGCGTGTAGCACTCAAAGAGTGGGGTGAAAAAGTGTGCCAATCACTGGCTTTATTCAAACCTAAAGAGTTTGAACTAACTTGTAATAGCCAAGATGCATACGCTATGATTGATACCAATTTAGTTGAAACTATTGTAAAAAATCTGTTACTTAATGCGTTTAAATATGCAGCACATAAAGCAGTTTTAAATATTACCAAACATGAAAATCGCGTTATCCTTGAGATCGATGATGATGGCGCTGGCATTCCTTTTGATGCGCGCGAAAAGATTTTTATGCCTTTTGCCAGACTTGATACTAGCCGAACACGTTCAACGGGTGGTTATGGTCTTGGTTTAGCCTATGTAAAATTAATGGCAGAATTTCATGATGGTAAAGCATTTGTAGTAACCAGTCCCCTTGGTGGCGCAAGATTTGTGGTTTCGCTAAAGTCAGGCGATGAATAAAACAATCATTAAAGGTAATTTTTTAGCCAAATCAGTCAGGTATCATGTTGATTTTATTTTGTTTTTTTATTTTGATTTTTTTGATCTAACAATAGTTTTTTTGTTAAAACCAATAGGCTTTTGTGAAAAGCTCATTTTGTCGATGCAAATCGCCTATTTTCCATTTCAGAAACAAGAAAAATTTGTTATATTCGTCAGCTAACATAATACGCAATAACAAAGCAAAAATTCTCAATTTGTTATTAATAAATATATCATCAGAGGTTTTTTATGAGCGGTTCATTACCGACCGAGACAGATAATCGTCCATCTAATTTTATTCGTCAAATTATTGATGCAGATTTAGCAGCAGGAAAATATAAAACAACGCATACCCGTTTTCCGCCAGAACCTAATGGTTATTTACATATTGGCCATGCTAAATCAATTTGTTTAAATTTTGGTATTGCGCAAGACTATCAGGGTAAATGTAACTTACGTTTTGATGACACTAATCCAGCCAAAGAAGATATAGAGTATGTTGAGTCGATTAAACAAGATGTCCGTTGGTTAGGGTTTGAATGGGATGGTGAGATTTGTTACTCATCTGACTATTTTGACAGGCTATATGAATATGCAATTGAACTCATCAATAAAGGACTGGCTTATGTAGATGAACTGTCTGCTGATGAAATTCGTGAATATCGTGGTACTTTAACGCAACCGGGTAAAAATAGCCCTTATCGCGATCGTAGTGTTGAAGAAAATTTAGCACTTTTTATACAAATGAAAGAAGGCAAATTCGCCGAAGGAAAAGCCTGCTTACGTGCTAAAATTGACATGGCCTCGCCATTTATTGTGATGCGTGATCCGGTGTTATACCGTATCAAATTTGCTGAGCATCACCAAACAGGCAACAAGTGGTGCATTTATCCAATGTACGATTTTACCCATTGTATTTCTGATGCCATTGAAAATATTACCCATTCACTGTGTACGCTTGAATTCCAAGACAATCGCCGTTTATATGACTGGGTATTAGACAATATTACGATCGAAGCGCGTCCGCACCAGTATGAGTTTTCAAGATTAAATTTAGAGTATGCTATTACGTCTAAACGTAAGCTAAACCAATTAGTAGCAGAAAACATTGTTGATGGCTGGGATGACCCGCGCATGCCAACGGTATCGGGTTTACGTCGCCGAGGTTATACACCTGCTTCGATCCGTGAATTTTGCCGACGAATTGGGGTGACTAAGCAAGAAAATACTGTTGAAATGAGTACCCTTGAGTTTTGTATTCGTGAAGATCTGAATGAAAACGCACCTCGCGCAATGGCTGTGCTAGATCCAGTTAAAGTTGTGATCGAGAACTTCTCTGACACGATCGACGAAGTGCTTAGCATGCCAAATCACCCAAACCGCCCAGAATTAGGTGCTCGAGAAGTGACATTCACGCGTGAAATTTACATCGACAGAGCTGATTTTAGAGAAGAAGCTAACAAAAACTACAAGCGTTTAGTACTTGGTAAAGAAGTACGTTTGCGTAATGCCTATGTTATTCGTGCTGATCGCGTTGAAAAAGACGCCGAAGGCAACATCCAAACGATCTATTGTAGTTACGACCCTGCAACATTAAATAAAAATCCGGAAGATGGTCGTAAAGTGAAAGGCGTCATTCATTGGGTTTCGGCTAAGTTTGCAAAACCGGCTGAAATTCGTCTGTATGATCGTTTATTTAATACACCAAATCCAGGGGCAGCCGAGGATTTTTTATCAACCATTAATCTTAATTCATTAATTATTAAACAAGGTTTAGTTGAGCCAAGTTTACAACATGCACAAGCCGAATATGCTTACCAATTTGAACGTGAAGGCTACTTTTGTTTAGATAACAAATATGCAACCGAAGATAAATTAGTGTTTAACCGAACAGTGGGCTTAAGAGACAGCTGGAACGAAGCATAATTTAACTCGCCAGTCATTCGCCAACTTAATTCGGCGAATGACGACCGCTTTCAATGATTTAGTTCTTATGTTTAAACAATTTTATTTGTTGATTCAAATAACTCAGTAAATCAGGTATACGGTATTTGCCTGCCATTAATTGCACGTTTTCTGCCGTACTTTCTAACGATATGCCGATTGAAGTCACATATAAAGGATGTTTGATCTGACATCGCATAACTTCAATCAAATATTCGCTATTACCAGAAAAAGGTTTTTATTAACTCCAATAATAGAATTGGTTTTATTTAACGCACTATATACATGCCACCTTAACCCTATTTTACCTTCACCCAAATGCACATAACCATCAATCACGATGTTTTTAATTAGACCTAAATCAAAACTTTATCAAGCAGTGATAGTATGCAAGGTAAATTCCGTTGATAACATTGACCAGCTTGATAGGGGGTAACAGTATCTTGATAATCAACGATTACCTTTTCAATTTCAGATATCGAATGAGTTCAATGATTAAATGAAACGCCGACCAATTCGCCGTGGTTATCCCAAACCATCAATGGTTAATCTATAGCGATTATGACTAATACCGCCTAAGCTACTCATTAATACAGCAACGAATCCTTAATCATGAAGTAGAAATGACACATTGTTTTTTAATGTTTTGATTATATCATATTGATTTATATTAATTATGTTGAGTTAACTGTGGCCTTGATATAATGCATCTAAAATATATCGTAATTGTGTGACATTGAATTGACCGGGTGCCGATGCATTTTTAGCGGCGCCAAAAGTCATTGCTGAGCCAAATGTTGAACCTGCTATACGGCTAACGGCACCAAGACCGGCCATCGACATGGTAACAATGGGTTTGGTGGCGTATTTTTCGTTCATTTCAGTGGTTGCAGAAAGCAAAGTTAACACATCATCAGTGGTTTGTGGCATGACGGCAATTTTAAGAATGTCGGCACCAAGGTCTTGCATCTTTTGTAATCGATAGATGATATCGCTTTTAGCGGGTGTTTTTTCAAAATCATGGTTTGATGCTACAACAAATATCTGATTTTTGTGTGCAACAGCAATTATATCTTTTACGTAATCATCGCCAATAAACAACTCGACATCAATCAGATCGACAAGTCCACTACATGCCATTTCTTTATTTAATTCAATATATGATGTTAAAGGCCAAGGTTTGACGCCGCCTTCATTTACGGTTCTAAAGGTGAATAAAAGCGGTTTATTCGGTAATAAATCGACTATTTTCCTTGCCATCTCTTTGACTGCATTGATATTATCAACGTTCGTAAAGTGATCAACACGCCACTCTAAAACATCAAAATCAATAGATTGTAAAAGCTTAACTTCATCAATTAATTCCGCTTTAGTTTTACCGATAATTGGCACAATAATTTTGGGCGCGCCCGAACCGATCTTAAGTTGTTTGATAGTGACTGTTTTCATTTTATTTCCTGTTAATCGTCGATGCTTTTATTATAGGGTTTCATTTTATAGGTTAGATTAAATAAAACAAAAGAGTAAAACAAGTTGATGTAATGTAATCACACTTAGTTCAACTAATTATTAAAGCCCATTTGTTCTTTCACATATTCAATAGGAGCATCTTCACCTGTCCAAATTTTTATTTGCGCAGCGCCTTGCCATAACATCATGCCTATACCATTTAATGTTTTACAGCCTTGTTTTTCGGCCATTTCGAGTAGTTTTGTTTTACGTGGACTATAAATACAGTCTGTAACAACTAGATCAGGATTTAACATTGTTGGATCAGTAATTAAGCTTTGTCCTTCTAATGGTTTCATCCCGACACCTGTTGCATGACAAAGAACCGCACTCGTTGCAATTTCTTGGCGTAGTTGATCTTTATCGTCCAGATCGATAACACGTACATGGCATTGGGTATGTTGATTCAACTTTTTAGCAACTGCTTCGATCTTGGCATAGCACTCATCTTTTTGGTTAAAGATGGTGATCTCTTTTACACCATCAAGCGCAGCTTGTACCACAATGGCTGTCGCAGCGCCACCTGCACCAAGAATGGTTATTTTTTTTCCTATCACATTAATGTTGGCTTCTTTGAGCATACGCATGTAACCCATTCCGTCAGTGTTATAACCGGTTAAAACCCCATTATCATTTGAAATAGTGTTACATGCTCCACTCAATTCGACAGCTGGTGTTAGCTTATCTAGATATTGGCAGACAAGCTGTTTATTAGGCATAGATATCGCACTACCACGTAAACCCAATGCCCGAATTCCTTTAATTGCATCAGGCAGTTTTTCTTGATCAACTTCAAATGCTAAATAAACATAGGGTACATTCAGTTTAGCATAAATGGTATTTTGCATTTGAGGGGATAAACTATGGCGAATAGGGTAAGCCATTAAACCAATTAATAAAAAATGTCCGTCTATATTATTTCTCATTCACCGCACTCCACAATAGCCTTATTTGCCTATAAAGCTTTCTATTTTTAACCTTCTTTAGCAACACGCGTTTAGTTTTGTATATTAAGAAGAAGTGAGTATACACTATTGATTGCACTTTCAATATCTATCGCCTAAAATAATAAGCTTTGCTTCTCAATTAAGAATCTATTTATGAATACAGTGCTTGATTTGTTCTCGTCAATAAATGCAGTTGTAGTTGCGGTAATTTGTATGTTAATTTTATCTCTTTGCCGTGTTCATGTCGTTATTAGCTTAATTATTGGCGCATTTGTTGGTGGGCTATTTAGCCATTTATCGTTGAAAGAAACCATTGATGCATTCAATACTGGGATCAGCAATGGGGCAAATATTGCGCTTTCTTATGCGATGTTAGGTGCATTTGCAGTGGCAATATCAAAATCTGGCTTACCTGAATTATTGGCAGATAAAGCGATCAAACAGCTTACCTCAAGCGATGCGAAAAAACGCATCAAATGGATTTTAATTATCATTATTGCATTAGTTAGTATTTCTTCACAAAATGTTATCCCTATTCATATTGCCTTTATACCACTTTTAATTCCGCCACTTTTATATGTGATGTCGCGATTACAACTCGATAGAAGGATGATTGCTTGTATTATGACATTTGGTCTAATTACGCCTTATATGTTTTTACCGGTGGGATTTGGGAATATCTTTTTAAATCAAATATTATTAAAAAATATTACTGCATCAGGTATGGATGTGAGCCATGTTAATGTGATGCATGCAATGGCCATTCCAGCATTAGGTATGTTTATGGGTTTATTATGGGCGATCTTTGTCAGTTATCGTAAACCTAGAGAATATAAAATTATTCGAGGCGTAGCGAATTTAGATGCGTTAAACAATGTGAATAAGCGCTCACTGATTGTTTCACTACTGGCCATTGTTCTCTCCTTTACTGTTCAGCTTTATACTGGATCGATGATTTTAGGGGCTTTAATTGGTTTTATTTGCTTTATTGTATCGGGTTCGATTAAATGGGGCGAAGCGGATGGTGTTTTTACTGATGGCATCAAAATGATGGCAATGATCGGTTTTGTGATGATTTCAGCACAAGGCTTTGCCGAAGTATTAAAACAGACTCATGAAATCGAACCACTAGTGATTCATAGCGCGGCTTTATTTGCTGGCAATAAAGTGATTGCTGCTTTTGTTATGATGTTGATTGGATTGATTATTACCTTAGGTATTGGCTCATCATTTTCGACAGTCCCTATTATTGCTGCCGTTTATGTGCCTCTTTGTGTGCAGCTTGGCTTTTCGCCAATTGCAACCGTCTGTTTAATTGGCGCATCTGGTGCAATTGGTGATGCAGGATCGCCGCCATCAGATACCATTTTAGCCACTTCTTCAGGGCTAAATCATGATGGGCAACATGACCACATTCGCGATAGCGTTATCCCAACATTTACCCATTTTAATATTCCGTTATTTATTGCTGGTTGGGTTGGATCATTAATTTTATAATCAGCATATTGTTGAATTTAGGTCACTATCATTATGAATAATCGATCACATCAAAATATTCGAGCTATTTGTGCAAAAGCTATTTTTAATGTGCTAGAAGAAGGGCAATCATTAAGTGCGACATTGATAACTTTAAATTATAAAATAGCCGATAAAGATAAAGCGTTGGTGCAAGAGATCTGTTTTGGTGTGATGCGAGTATTACCAGAACTTAATTTTTATATTCACACCTTAATGAGTAAAGTGTTAACCGGTAAAAATAGAATTTTGCACTATTTATTGTTAGTGGGAATTTATCAGATTCTTTATACCCGAATCCCAGAACATGCCGCAGTTGGCGAAACAGTGAATGCTGTCAACACACTGAAAAAAACACAGCTTAAGGGTGTAATCAATGGCGTATTACGCGAATTTTTACGCCAGCAAATCTCATTACAACAAAAATTTACGCAAGACAG
Organism: Gilliamella sp. App4-10; assembly: GCF_001690495.1. Lineage (GTDB taxonomy): Bacteria > Pseudomonadota > Gammaproteobacteria > Enterobacterales > Orbaceae > Gilliamella > Gilliamella apicola_G. The sequence goes on along the minus strand of NZ_LZGS01000035.1, from coordinate 59,023 downwards.
CAAGCAACAAAACCAGCAATCATTACACCCAAATTGGCTGTTAACTCGTCTTAAACAAGCCTATCCACAGCAGTGGCAGGCTATTGTTAATGCTAATAATCAAAAGCCACCCATGTGGTTACGGGTTAATCTTAATCGATATACAGTCACTGAGTACCAACAATTACTTGCTGAGCAACAAATTGAGTCTGACACCTTTGCTGAACTACCTAGTGCACTGCGATTATTGTCGCCAGTCAATGTGACTAAATTACCCTATTTTGATAATGGTGCTGTTACGGTACAAGATCTGTCCGCTCAATATGCCGCTTATTTGTTAGCACCACAAAATGGCGAGCATATTTTGGATATGTGTGCAGCACCTGGTGGTAAAACCACACATATTTTAGAAGTTGCCCCAAAAGCACAAGTTTTAGCTGTTGATATTGATCCTAGTCGAGTTAAGCGCATTCACGAAAACTTAACACGCTTAAATCTACACGCCAAAGTTAAAATTGGTGATGGATTAACCCCAGAACAATGGTGTGAAGGACAACAATTTGATCGCATTTTGCTTGATGCTCCTTGCTCGGCAACAGGCGTTATCCGCCGTCATCCAGATATAAAATGGTTACGCCGAGATAATGATATTGCCCAATTAACTGAGCTACAACATGCAATCTTAACTAATATTTGGTCTTATTTAAAAATTGGTGGTACTTTAGTTTATGCCACTTGTTCAATTCTACCAGACGAAAATAAATTACAAATTGAGCGTTTTTTACAAGAAAACACCAGCGCCAAATTACAAGGTGAACTTAAACAATTTTTACCTATTGAAAATGGTGGTGATGGTTTTTTTTATGCGGTTTTAAAAAAGCATAGTTAATACAACATAAAATATGATGATTTATCAATTATTATAAATCATCATATTGATTTTTATTGGTTATATTTATTTATGATTTCAACTAACTGTTGCCCATGTTGTCGTGCTTTTGTTTTTATTTTAGCTTGCATTTCTTCAATCTCTGGTGAAATACCATATAAAAGTATTGGTGGCAGATATTCCATTTGCGTATATAAAGTTGATACTTTGACGGGCTCTAATAAATTATCCATTAAATCGTTGTGATATTTTTTATAATTTTGTTCTTGTTGTCCTATGGTTAAACTTGGTAATAGTTTTTTACCTTTTAATTTATCGCCTTTGGAGCCATAAGCAAATTGGTAAGTAAATACTTCATCAAACCATATTTTTAATATTGCCGGCATGTTAAACCAATACATTGGATATTGTAAAACGATAAGGTCATGTCTGAGTAATGCGGCTTGCTCCTCTTGTACATTGATTTGATAGTTTGGATAAAGCTTGTGAATATTGCGAATTTCAATATCCTCAACTTTATCTTGTAATGTTTCGATAATTGTTTTATTGGCGATAGACTGTTTAATATTGGGGTGACCTAAAATAATTAATGTCATAATGATACTTTTTTCCTTTTTTGCTGTTAAAATGATAGTTACTCTAATTAGTTTATTTGTAAATAAACTTATAGCAATATCTATCAAACTTGATAGTTAGGTGAATTAATGCAAATAGATGAACAAAGACCATTAAAACGTTATAACAATAAAACTTATTATTGCCCTATTAGTTTGGCAATGGATTTAGTTGGTGGAAAATGGAAAGGGGTAATACTTTATTATTTGCTTTTTGGTGAAAAAAGATTCAGCGAATTGAAAACTATTATTCCTCATATTACCGATATGACATTAAGTATACAACTTAAAAAATTAGAGGAGGATGGGTTAATTACTCGACGCGTTTTTGGTGATAAACCCCCTTTAAAAGTTGTCTATAAATTAACGCCATTTGGCGAAAAATTAGGGCCTGTATTAGAGCAACTTTGTTTATGGGCGTTGAATATTTAAGATTGATATAAGCATCGCGGTGGAATGATTAAAGGTAACCCACGGTTTTATCTATTTTGTCAAAAAGTTTCAGGTAACTATGTGTTTAAGTATAAAAAACTAAAAAAATCACACAATCCTAACTTGGACAATCTTTAGTAGTTGTGATAAATTTTGGGCTTGTTTTATCTTATAAAGATGTTCAGATATGGCTTATACTCTCACCTACAATGATTTACCTGAAAATATCCAACATTGGCAAGGTTTACCGCTGTCATTAAATGGCTGTGAAGTGGTTCCTTTAGATTATAATGCCGGTAAAACAGGCTGGATTATTTATGGTAAAAAGTTAAATAAAACAGTCTTATCAAAATTCCAAGATCAACTTGCTATGCCAATGGTGATTGTTTCATCATGGAAAATCAAAACTTATCAGATTGTTCGTATTGCAGGGGTGATACCTAAAAAAGCTAAATCGATATCATTAGCATTAGGTATTGATGTTGCCCCAATCGATAATTTACCCACGCTACGCTCCCCGGGGTTACTTGTTATGGACATGGACTCAACCGCTATTGGCATTGAATGTATTGATGAACTGGCTAAATTGCATGGTGTCGGGCAGCAAGTTGCGGACGTGACTGAACAAACGATGCGTGGTGAACTTGATTTCACAACGAGTTTGCGCAAACGTGTGGCAACGTTAAAAGGTGCACATCAAGATCTTTTACAGCAAGTAAAAGATAGCTTGCCTCTTACGCCTGGATTGACATTTTTAGTGAAAGAATTGCATAAAAAAAATTGGCATGTTGCTATTGTGTCAGGTGGTTTTACCTATTTTGCTGATCACTTAAAGCAAAAGTTAAAATTAGTTGAAGTTTATGCCAATGCGTTAGAAATTAAACATGGTAAATTAACGGGTAAAGTGACTGGTCAAATTGTTGATGCAAAATATAAAGCAAGGACATTACAACAATTAGCTGCAACACTTAATATCCCCATTGAGCAAACAGTGGCGATTGGTGATGGTGCCAATGATTTAATGATGATTCGTATAGCGGGTTTAGGCGTTGCCTATCGTGGCAAACCCAAAGTAGTTGAAAAGGCACGAATCAGTATTAATTATGCTGATTTAACGGGTTTATGGTGCATTTTATCAACCAGTTTATTAAGTGAAGGTTAGGAGATTAAATTGGCAAAAGCGGTAAAGCGAGCTTATGTTTGTAATGATTGTGGCGCAGACTATCCGCGTTGGCAAGGTCAATGTAGTGCTTGCCATGCTTGGAATACCATAACTGAAGTGAGGCTTGCAAGTACCGCTTCGCGCAATGATAGATTAACCGGTTATGCGGGTAGTGGTGTTGGTCAAGCAAAAATTCAAAAATTATCTGAAATCAGCTTAGAGGCACTGCCAAGATTTTCAACAGGTTTTTCAGAATTTGATCGTGTGCTTGGTGGAGGCGTCGTACCGGGTAGCGCGATTTTAATTGGGGGTAATCCTGGTGCAGGTAAAAGTACGTTGTTACTGCAAACCATGAGTAAGCTATCATCACAAATGAATACACTTTATGTAACAGGTGAAGAGTCACTTCAACAAGTTGCGATGCGTGCACATCGCTTGGGTTTACCGGCTGATAATATCAATATGCTGTCCGAAACAAGCATTGAGCAAATTTGCCTGCTTGCCGAACAGTCACAACCTAAACTTATGGTAATTGACTCTATTCAAGTGATGCACCTTACTGATATCCAATCATCCCCCGGTAGTGTTGCACAAGTTCGCGAAACAGCTGCCTATTTAACGCGGTTTGCTAAAACGAAAGGAATTGCCATTATTATGGTTGGGCATGTAACCAAAGATGGTTCGCTAGCAGGGCCAAAAGTACTTGAGCACTGTATTGACTGTTCAATTTTATTAGATGGTGATGCTGATTCTCGTTTTAGAACGCTACGCAGTCATAAAAATCGCTTTGGGGCGGTGAATGAACTGGGGGTATTTGCGATGACTGAACAAGGTTTAAAAGAGGTTAGTAATCCATCCGCAATCTTTTTAAGCCGTGGCGATGAGATGCTACCGGGTAGTTCGGTCATGGTACTGTGGGAAGGTACCCGACCATTACTGGTTGAAATCCAAGCACTTGTCGATCACTCTATGTATGGTAATCCAAGACGTGTAACCGTTGGATTAGATCAAAATCGACTGGCATTATTGCTTGCGGTATTACACCGGCATGGCGGGTTACAAATGGCCGATCAAGATATTTTTGTTAATGTGGTTGGGGGGGTTAAAGTCACCGAAACTAGTGCGGATTTAGCATTGATAGCGGCGCTGGTATCCAGTTTTCGCAATCGTCCTCTACCACAAGATGTTGTTATATTTGGTGAAATTGGCCTTGGCGGTGAAATTCGACCTGTACCGAGTGGGCAAGAACGCATATCTGAAGCCGCTAAGCATGGTTTTAAAAAAGCAATCGTACCAATCGCTAATATGCCCAAGAAAAAGCCCGAAAATATGCAGATTTTTGCCGTTAAAAAAGTTTCAGAAGCATTAGATATTTTAGGTGATTTTTAAAAATCATCTCAATTATCAATCGTTAAAATTATTCCGCCGAGGTTTATCGGCGGTTAAGATTGGATTTATCTTCGATTAAATTTGCGACGAATGTTATTTTTAATAACAAATTTCATAGCAAGGTTGATAAGCACTTCCTCCCGGCAATTTCATTCGGTCTTGTTGAACAAAACTACGCAATAAATTATCAAGTTGCTGCATAATTCCGATATCTCCTTGTAACTTATATCGACCATGTTCGCCAATTTGCTTCATACCAAACTCTTTCACGTTACCAGCGACAATACCAGAAAATGCACGACGCAAATCTGCGGCTAATAGTTCCACAGGTTGATCACGATGAAGATTTAATGACGCCATATTAGCGTGCGTTGGCTCAAAAGGATGTTGTAGCGATTCATCAATTTTCAGTAGCCAATTAAATCCATAAGCATCGCCGGTTTTTAAGCGTGAAGATTTAACATGTTTAACGCCATCTTTCATAATACGTGCCACTTGTTCGGGCGAGTCGATCACGATTTGGTAAAGCTTGGTTGCCTCATCACCTAATGTGCTCCGAATAAAATTATCTATTGATGCAAAATAGCCTTCGCATTCTTTTGGTCCTGTCAAGATCAGAGGGAGTGATTGATGTTGATTGGCTGGGTTTAATAAAATACCTAGAATATAAAGCAACTCCTCGGCGGTACCCGGCCCACCCGGGAAGATGATAATACCATGCGCCAACCGCACAAAAGCTTCAAGACGTTTTTCGATATCAGGCATAATAATCAGTTCATTGACTAACGCATTAGGCGGTTCCGCTGCAATAATTGATGGTTCGGTCATGCCAATAAAGCGACTGTCTTTATAACGCTGCTGTGCATGACCAACTGCGGCACCTTTCATTGGTGCTTCCATAATACCAGGACCACAACCAGTGCAAATATTAAGTTCTCGCAAACCCAGCTGCATACCCACTTGGCGAGCATAATAATATTCGCTTTCGTTAATGGAATGTCCACCCCAGCAGACAACTAAATTTGGCTCTTCACCTACATGGAGTGAGTTTGCATTACGTAAAATTGAAAAAACAAGGTTTGTAATATAAAACGAATGATCTCTTTCAAATTTGATATTAGAAATAAGCTCTTTAACGGCGCTGATTTGACTATTTAAAAAAAGGATATCGCGTAATACAGCAAACAAGTTAGCTTGGATTGAACGAATAATTCGTCCATCAACAAAAGCGCTTTCCGGAGCATTAATCAATTCTAATTTCACGCCTCGTTCTTTGCTAATAACATTAATTTCAAAAGACTGGAATCTATCTAACAGATCTTTAGTATTATCGGTTTTAGTGCCAGCATTCAAAGTGGCTAATGAACAATTTCTAAATAATTGATAAAGTTCACTATTGGCTGATTTTTTTAAAATATCGACTTCTGCCTGAGCAAGCAAATCCATCGATCCTAATGGGCTAATATGGGTGATCATCACAACCTCTGTTTGACGGTTTTATCAGCAAGACGACTATTATATACTCAAACTGATTAAATAAGTAAATTAGATAAACTCTATTTAAAAAAGGAGGTTTATGATAGAAACTTCTCGTGTTTTGACGGTGTTATTTTAGGAAGGCGTTACCGTTTTAATTGTTCAGTAAACAGGTATTTTATAAAAATTAATTTGTTCATAGTCAAAAAATGAAGCCTATGCTAGACTGAACCAAACTCTGAAGCTCTTTTGCCTAAGTGATATTTCAATTCATAAGGTGGATTAGCCGCGGTATAGCACAGAAATGGCTATGCTTCCCGATTTGGATAAGGTGTTTAATATAATATGCAATTAGTTGATAATTATCAGCGTCGATTTCAATATCTGCGTTTGTCGATTACCGAGCTGTGTAATTTTCAGTGTCAGTACTGTTTACCCAATGGTTATCAACCTAACAAGGCTCATAAATTTCTGTCGCTCAGCGAGATTAATCATGTTGTTGCAACATTTACGGAGCTTGGTGTGCGCAAAATTCGGTTAACAGGTGGCGAACCTACTTTGCGTCGCGATTTTATGGATATTTTGTCGATCATCTCCGCTTACCCAAGTGTAAAAGAACTGGCTATGACGACTAATGGTTCTCGTTTATTAAAAAATATTCACCATTGGCATCAAGCAGGTTTGAATGCGATTAATATTAGTATTGATAGCCTTTCCCCACATTTATTTAAATTAATTACCGGTCAAGATAAGCTTAAAGAATTAATGCAATGTGTGGACAGAGCATTAGAAGTGGGTATAAAAAAAGTCAAAATTAATACTGTCTTGATGAAAAACATAAATGATAATTTAGATGATTATTTGTCATGGATTAAATGTCGACCAGTCGAATTACGTTTTATTGAACTTATGGAAACAGGCGAAAGCTTTGATGTGTTTAATCGTTATCACCAGTCCGGTAGTTTGATTGAAACAAAGCTAATTGCACAGGGTTGGCAATTGCAATCTAGAAATCCGCTATCAGGTCCCGCTAAAGTTTATGTCCATAGCGACTATCAAGGTAAAATTGGACTGATTATGCCGTATTCAAAAGATTTTTGTAAAAGTTGTAATCGATTGCGCGTATCATCCATTGGTCAATTACATTATTGTTTATTTGGTGAGGCTGCAGTTGATTTGCGTGATTTGCTTCAAAGTCCAGCGCAAAAGCAACAATTAATTGCAAGAATCTTTTCTTCGCTAATGATCAAACCAGAAAAACATCTGTTACATGCTCATAATGTTGGTATTACCCCTAATTTATCCAATATTGGTGGATAATTGAATATTTTGCTTTGGCACATTCATCAGTTGCCAATGCTTTATTGCCCAATCTAAAATTTGCTGTTGTGTGGCATCTTGCCAATGTTTTGGCACACATTGCCCTAAAAATTGCAGAGCTTGAACGGTTAATGCTTTAAGATTGTTTAAATCAATCGGGTTTGCATGGTTTTGTTTTGATAGTTTATTGCCGTTGTTATCGAGTACTAGCGGTAAATGGCAGTAGCTTGGCACAGGAAAGCCGAACAGTTGATACAGTGAGATTTGTTTAGCAGTGACTGGTAATAAATCCGCACCTCGCACAATTTCAGTAATGCCTTGCTGATGATCATCTAATACCACCACTAAATTATAGGCAAATAAGCCAGCTTTACGATGAATAATAAAATCTTCTTGTGCGCTAGCTTTTTCAACGGTTTGTAGACCACGAATTTGATCTGCAAATTGAAAAATAGGGTGATTTTGTTTTAAACGAATCGCAAACTGTTGTTTATTATTGATAGATAAATGCCGTTCACGACAAAAACCATCATAAATACCATTTGCCAGACTTTGAATTCGCTGTCTAGTACAATCACAATAATAGGCTTGTTGATTATCGATTAGCGTTTGTAAAATAGCTTGGTAACGTTCGTTGCACGATGATTGGTATAAAACCGCATCATCCCAATATAAATTTAGTGCTTCAAGCGTTTTTAATATCAGTGATGATGCCCCTTTGACTTCTCGTGGTGGGTCGATATCTTCAATACGAACCAGCCATTTACCGAGGCAAGATTTAGCTTGGAGATAACTCCCAAGCGCTGTAACCAACGAACCAAAATGTAATGGTCCTGATGGTGAAGGGGCAAAACGACCGATGTAATGCATAGGTCTAATTTGAGAATGATAGATGAAACTGGCGTTACATGCCCATCTGTTTTTCGCGCAGTTCCGCAAGCGTTTTACAATCGATACATAAATCTGCTGTTGGTCTTGCTTCTAAGCGTCGGATACCAATTTCAACACCACAAGATTCACAATAACCAAAATCGTCTGATTCGATTTTCTTTAACGTTTTTTCAATTTTTTTAATCAGTCTTCTTTCTCTATCTCGAGCGCGTAATTCAAGGCTGAATTCTTCTTCTTGCGTTGCTCGGTCAGCTGGATCTGGAAAATTCGCTGCTTCATCTTGCATGTGGGTAACTGTTTTGCCCATTTCACCTTGTAGTTGAGCAAGCCAGGCTTCTAAAATAAGTTTAAAATGTTTCAATTGCTTAGGGTTCATGTACTCCTCGCCTTGTGCCTCTTTATATGGCTCAAGCCCAGCAATTGAAAGCAGGCTAAGAGAAGATGTATTTACTTTTTGTTCCTTTTTCACAGCAATCCCCTTAAGTACAGATTATTTGAAAGCGCTAAACTATAACAATAATTCAGCCATTGGCAAAATTTTTTTATCATTTTTTTTTACTTTAGATAAAAAAATAATGTAACCGATTGTTATTGATAAAAATAATTAAATATTCCACATTTTCAAATCATTTTTGGGACATTTAGCAACTAAATCTTTTAACTTATCGTTGTCAGGTAAAATAAGATTAGGGGCAATATCAAATAAAGGGTAGAGTACAAACTCCCTATTTTTCATATGATAATGAGGGATAGTGAGTCTTTCACTATTAATGACTAAATCATCATAAAGTAAAATATCCAGATCCAAGGTTCTTGCTCCCCAACGGTTGTCTTTGCGTACCCGACCTTGCGCTTTTTCAATGGTTTGCAGTTCATCCAGCAGGGCGATTGGCGATAGATTTGTCGTCAATTTAATGACGGCATTAAGATAATCATTTTGATCTTGTGGACCAAGTGGCTTACTGCGATAAAAAGGAGAAATATCCATAACAGTCGTGTTAGGTAGCTGCTTTAATGCCGCAATTGCACGATTGGCTTGCGCCAATGGATCTTCAAGGTTACTGCCTAAGGCGATATAACAAGTTGACATAATGAGATGTTAAATTTTTGATTTGATTGTTTTTGTTGAAACCATTTTAACATATAAAATAATCGCTCCAAATGATTATATTAATGACTAACGCATTATGATTTTGGGTTATTAGAATATAACTACATAGTCTTTAACTTATAGCTAATGATAGGTTATTTTAGTTATCTCGAAGTAAACTAATTTTCCTAATCGCTTATCGTATTTGCTTAGTTTGAGAGTTTTGCATGAATTTAGGTCAACAGTTAAGTTTTTTAATCCAAAATACGCCAATAATCAGTGACCCACAAGTTATCAATTGTGCTATCAATGGGGTAACGGATTATTTTGCTTGCGCTTTACAAGCTTGCCATGAAGATGATGTTTATAAATTGCTAGCATGGATAGCGGATGAAGGTGGAAATGCGAGAGCTTGGTTAATTGGCCAAAAAAAGTTGGCTAGCGCAAGGCAAGCAGCACTTTTTAATGGCTTTCAAGCGCATTGTTTAGATTATGATGATGTACATTCAGATGTTCGAGGTCACCCATCTGCCGTTATTTTATCCGCACTCATTGCAAGTGTTCGATTCGATAAGACTGAGCAAAAGATTGATGGTCGACGTTTTTTAACGGCTTATGTGATTGGTATTGAAGTGATGGCTTTATTGGGGCAAAGCGTCAATCCACAGCATTATGAACAAGGTTGGCATACAACCATGACTTTAGGCGGGATTGCTGCAACAGCAGCTATTTGTTATCTCTATGATGAACCTTTTTTATCACAAGCATTAACGTTAGCTGCGACTCAAGCATCGGGAATGCGTTTGTTAATGGGTACGCCGATTAAGTTTTTGCATGCTGGGCTCGCAGCTGAGCATGCCATACAATCGGTTGAATGGTTAAGAGCGGGTATACATGCTGATCAGGATTTTTTAGATGATAAATTAGGTTTTTTGGCTATTTATGGGCAAGGTAATACGCATTTTGATTTAAGTCGTTGGGGCAAAACTTGGAAGATTGTTGATCCCGGATTATGGTTTAAAAATTATTCTTATTGTTCGGCTGCAGCTTATATTGCTGATGCGGGGCAATTGCTTTATCGAAATGCTAACTTTAGTGTTGATAAGATTGAGCGTATTACTATCTTTTTTTCTCCACCACAAAGTGATGCCGCGTTAATTTATCAAACGCCTTTGCTTGCTGAACAAGGGCGTTTTTCGGCTGAGTATGTTTTAGCATTAACCCTTTTAGGATTGCCACTTAGTTTTGAACAGTTTTCTGTAAAACCAATTTCAAATGGCATAAAACAATTGATGCAGAAGATGAAACGTAGCTATCAAATACAACTTATACCCCATCCACAGGCGTATAATAAACGTTATGTTGTTGTTGAAATTCTTAATCGCACCGGCGAAAAGTTGATCCAACGAATTGATATGCCAAAAGGTTCGCCAAAAAATCCATACAGTCAGCGCGAATTATCATTGAAGCTGGTCAAAGCCGTAGGCGACCAAAAGACAACGGATAATTTATTGAAAGATATTCGTGCGCTTGCGATCGATTTAGATTTGCATACATTTTTATTGTCACATCTATTTACGCTTTAACAATTAAAAATTAATTTTATGGTTAAGTCAGTTTTTTATCGTTAAATTTCAAAATCAATTTCATCAGTCAATTGGCGTAAAAAACGTTGTGTTATTTCATTTTGTGGATTATCAATTATTGATTTTGCAGGCCCTTCTTCAACAATTACGCCATCTGCCATAAAGATAACTCGGTCTGCAACATACTTAGCAAATTCCATTTCGTGGGTCACGATAATCATTGTGATATGTTGTTTGGCTAGCTGTAGCATGACTTGTAATACTTCGTGTACACGCTCGGGATCGAGTGCGGATGTTGGTTCATCAAATAATAATACTTTGGGTCTGACCGCAAGTGCTCTTGCGATAGCAACACGCTGTTGCTGACCACCAGATAAGGTGATGGGATATTGTGTGGCGTAGGATAACATACCAACGCGTTCTAATAATGCTAGGCCAAGTTGTTCGGCCTCTTTTTTATCTTTCTTTTGTCCAACAATTAATGGATAGGTGATATTTTCTAATGCGGTTTTATTTTTAAATAAGTTGTAGTGTTGAAAGACCATTGCAGATTGCTTGCGTAAATGGGTTTCTTCTTTATGACTATAATGTTTAGCATCTAGCATCGCTGTGCCAATTTGAATGGTACCGTTGTTCGGTTTTTCTAATAAATTTAAACAACGTAATAAGGTCGATTTACCTGATCCCGAAGGTCCAATAATTGCGACCACCTCGCCTTGTTTGATGTTTAGGTTGATCTCTTTTAAGACTTCATTATTAGCAAAGCGTTTAGATAAATGTGATACCGTAATCATAACACTTCTCCTTAACGATGATAAGGTACAGTGAGTTTCTGTTCTAACTGTTTTTGTATCCAAGAATAGATAACTACAGTCAACCAGTAAACAATGCCTACAGCTAAATAGGTTTCAAAGTAGAGCAATGAGTTAGCGGTTAACATTTTTCCGGCTGCTAATAGTTCTTGCACGCCAACAAAAAAGGCGACAGACGAATCTTTAAGCAATGAGATGAACATATTACCGGTGTTGGGTAAGGCACTAACCATGGCTTGAGGCAGTATAATACCGCGATAAACTTGTATTTTACTTAATCCTACTGTTAGTCCCGCTTCTTTCTGCCCGTGATCAACGGACTCTAGACTTGCTCGGAAAATTTCGGCTAAATAGGATGAATATTTTAAACTAAAGCAGATAATGGCTGCCGTTGTTGCCCCCATTTGTTTTAAAACAGGAAAAATCTGCGGTAATCCGTAATAAATAATAAACAGTAAAACAACGGATGGTATTCCTCGAAACAGAGATATAAATAGTGCAAAAAGAGTATCGATAATGATTATTTTATTGCTACGCAATAATGCAATCGCTAGCCCTAATATAATGGCAAACATAATCGATACGATGGTAATAAAAAGGGTAACCGGCAGATAAGGCAATATCTGCGGAAACACACTTAAAAAATAGTTTACATTAAAATTCATAAGGTAATATCTTCGCCAAAATATTTAATTGCCAGATTTTTCAATGTGCCATTAGTGCGTAACTTTTCGATGGCTTGATTGAATTTTTCACGCAGTGCTTGTCCTTTTTCATCTTTACTAAATGGAAATGCGACTTGCTCAATAGTAATGGGGTCACCGACTAATTTGAACGGTAGATTTTTACGCTTAATTTCAGCCAGTAATATCGGTTTTGAATTGACATAACCATCAACGCGTTGATACTCTGTGTCATATATTGCGCCATCTCGCGTTTCATAGGTCTTGATGGTGATTTCATTGTTAGGAAAGGCTTTTTTTAGATTGTTTATATGATTTGAGCCTAGCACACCCGCAATAGTTTTGCCTTTAAAATCAGTTAATTGATTGATATCATTGTTATCTTTGTGAGTCACAATTTGGCTACCATAAAAGCTATAGGTGTTCGAAAAATCATATTTGGCTTGACGAGCAGGTGTAATTGCAACCGCATTGGCAATAGTATCTAATCGTCCGGTATCAAATTGTCCCATCAATCCACCAAATTCCGCAATGACCCATTCGACTTTATAGCCTAATTCTTTGGCAATCGCTTCGGTAACCTCAACATCAAATCCGACTAAATTGCCATCTTGTTCATAACCGTTTGGGTAGCTCTGTCCTGTAGAACCCACTTTAATAATATTTTGCTCTATGGCTTGATGGTTGGATTGATTATCGCAACCCATTAAGGTTAGGCTAGTTAATAAAAGTGCGGATAGTAACGAGGTTATTTTTTTCATTGTTGATTACTCCTTTTTTTCCATTCGGTGTAGCTTTTATGATTTAAGATTTTTTCAAAATAGAGCGTGGTATGATCGGGTGTTAAATCCGCTTGCCCTATTTTTTTATAACCTTTATTCATATACGTTTGGGCAAGCCATGGATGATTTGCGGCAGTGCCTAACGTGACAGCGGGTAACTTTAGTTGGTTAATTAAAATTTGCTGTTCAACAAAATCCCATAATACATTACCATAGCCTTGACCTTTATAACGTGGATCGGTTGCAAACCAACCTAAATGGGGTAACCCATAAGGTCCTGGGTTATTGCCCCACGGAAAGCGAATGCTTAAGGTTGATAGTAGCTCATCATCTTTTTCAAATAGATACACGGCATTCGATGCAATATGCTCAGCAATCTGCGGTTGCATGACTGTCGCTGCGGCAAAATGAATGCCTAATTCAGTTGTGGCTTGATAAGCACTATGCAGTAGTGCCTGATAAGCTGGAATATCTTTATCAGTCATTAAGCGAAAGCTCATGCTAATACTCCACACTGTTGAGCATATTGAATGACTTGTGCTACTTTTTCAGGAGCAGAGCCAAGATAGTTAATTGGATCTAACCAAGTATCAAGTTCCGATTCGGTCAATATTTGGTTCAAGCTTGGATCTTCTAATAATATCTCTTTAAATGGTCGATTTTGTTCAAACGCTTTCATAGCGCTTTGATAAACCAGCTGATGAGCGGTTTGTTTGCCTAATCGCTTACCGATTTCGAACATCACTTTTTCTGATAACAGCAAGCCATTTTGCAGTGATAAATTGGCCAACATCCGATCAGCATTGACTTTAAGACCTTTAAGCACGGCAAGGGCTGTTTGCAATTGCGCTGAAATGTAAAGGTTAATTTCGGGTAGTGCGATCCATTCGGCACGCCAACTCATGGCATCGCGTTCATGTTCAACTTGCATTGATTCGTGAATTAACGCGACGCTTTTTAAAAGTGGAGCCGTCAAACTGGCTAAACCTTCTAATGCTGCTGGGTTGCGTTTATGTGGCATGGTGGTTGAGCCAATTTTTCCTGCCGAGAAAGGTTCTTCGACTTCGTTAATCTCAGTACGCATCAAGTTATAAAATTCATTACCTATTTTGCCTAATGTGCCACTGATTAGTGCGATGACTGATGCATATTCAGAAAAACGATCACGAGCTGCTTGCCAACCAATATTAGGGGTATTTAGTCCGAGTAACATTAACGCTCGCGATTCTACTTGTGGTCCTAGCTTGCCCATTGATGCATAAGTACAAATTGCGCCACTAATATTACCGACTAATACCCGTTGTTTGATTTCGCTTAAACGTTGTAAGTGCCGAATAAATTCATCTAACCATACCGCAAGTTTAAAACCAAAGGTTGTGGGAAGTGCTTGCATGCCATGTGTACGCCCAACCATGGGTAAATATTGATACTGTTTGGCTAAACGTTTTAGTTCGAGTGCCACTTGTTTACTATCGCGTTCAATGACTTCAAATGATTGTTTTAATTGTAAAACAGTTGCGGTATCGACAATATCTTGTGTGGTCGCTCCGTAATGAATATATTGACCGGCATCACCGACTTGTTTTTGTAGTGCGTTAATGGTCGACATTAACGAGTGTTTGGCTTTTGCTGCTTCTTCGGCAATGTGTTCAATTGATAGTTTAGATGCATCGGCTTTGGCTATGATTGCATTGGCTGCTTCGGTTGGAATAACGCCTAGCTCGCCTTCTGCTTTAGCTAAAGCGACTTCGACCTCTACTTGTTTTTGCAAGCGATTTTGCTCTGACCAGATCGATCTCATTTCGCTTGTACCAAAGTTATTGCCTAAAATTAAAAAATCTAAAATATGTGACGCCACCAAACTATCCTCAATCATGGTTATTATCCGGTTAAATAATTATTCGTAATTATTGGGAGATCGTCTAATAATCTGTTTGTCTATGGATATAACTAATTGGAATAAAAGATTAATAGAAATGGGCAATTTGAGTGATTTAAGTCATAATCAGAATACTTTTTGAGTGGAGGGGAGGCGCTAAACAAGTTCATCTCTTTGCAAAAATCGTTCAGAAAACCAATTGATTTTATTTGATTTTTTTTGCTTCATGTTGTTAACTATCGTTTTAATAAGAATTAAAAATAAAATTAACTAATTAGGATAAGCTAGGCGAAAAGAAAGAAAAAATTTTGTTTATCTTTTATTTAGATAAGTGGTTTGGAAAAATATTAAAAATAAATAAAATCAGTATTTTTCTAAATGTCTTTTAATAATCAAAATTATCTCAAATTTAAAAGATCAAAGAAAAACACGCTAGTTATTTGCGTGTTTTTCTTGTGACCTAAACAATAGCATTAACAATGTTCTAGTAATTGTTTATTACAATTTTTATAGCACTTGAACAATCGATTCGCAAAGTCTAGACATGTTATCTAATGTCATGCCTGCCACATTGATACGCCCTGAATTAACGATGTAGATGCCATAATCATTACGTAATTTAAGCACTTGCTCTTCGTTCAAACCACTGAACGAGAACATCCCGTTTTGTTTGGCGATGAAGCTAAAATCTTGATTGGCTCCTTTATCTTGTAATGTTTTTACAAATAGTTGTCGCATGCGGTGAATGCGTTGTCGCATACCAGTTAACTCATCAATCCACTCTTCTTTTAATTCTTCATTGTTTAAAATGTAAGAGACGATTTTAGCACCATGAGCAGGTGGATTTGAGTAATTAGCGCGAATAATTGTTTTGACTTGACTAAAGGCGCGATCGGCAATTTCAGTATTTGCAGCAATTAGCGTGAATGCGCCTACGCGTTCATTATAGAGACCAAAATTTTTTGAATATGAGCTAGCAATAAGTAGCTCTGGATGGTTATTAGCAAATAATCGTAGCCCATAGACGTCTTCTTCTATACCTTGTCCAAAGCCTTGATAAGCTATATCAAACAGTGGCAACCAACCATTTTTTAAGGCAAGATCCGATATAGCTTGCCATTGTTCTGGGGTTGGGTCAATACCGGTTGGGTTATGACAGCAACCATGGAACAACACTGCTTCACCAGCGGTAACTTGGCTTAAGCTGCTCATCATGGCATCAAAATCAAAAGTGTGAGTGTGTGCACTGTAATAATGGTATTGATGTACTTCAAGACCAGCAGTTTGGAATACACTACGATGATTTGGCCAAGTTGGATTGCTTACCCAAACGCGTTTTACTTTAGTCCGGCGGGCTAAAAAATCCGCCATTATGCGTAAGGCCCCTGTTCCGCCAGGCGCTTGTGCAGTTCTTGCTCGTTCATTTTCACGACCAAAAAGTAAAATTTGCGTTACAATATTGAAGGTATTGACACCATCAATAGGTAAGTAACTTTTGGTAATTTCGTCATTTAATAAAAAATGTTCTGCTTTTTTCACACTTTCTAAAATAGGTGTTTTGGTCGTTTCATCTTTATAAATACCGACACTTAAATTAATTTTATTGATGCGTTCATCTTTATTATAAAGATCGGCCAGCCCTAAAATGGGATCTGCCGGTGCTGCTGTTAAATTTTCAAACATAATTCACCTATTTCATCCAATTGGTATCACCGCATTATATACACATTATTTTGTAAGTTACAATTTCGAAAAAAGCATACTATAAATAGATTTTTATAAGCATTCTTTATTTTTAACATTCCTATATTTAGTAAAAAACTATAAGCTGATTAAAAAATGAAATCAAATCATTAGCTAATGTTATTAATTCTCCCGTAATCAAATCTTCTTTTACTACTTCGCCTGTTAAATTGTTTAATGAAATAATTGTTGTGCTGTCATCTGTCGAAGCAATAAAAATAGTCGGTATTCGTTTTAATCTTTTTTGCTGAGATAAATGAGCTATTAAATTTTGTTCTAAAGTTGAAAAATCATCATCATTCCATGCTTGAATTAAAGTTAAATGAGTGTTGGCAAACTTAGCTGTCATATTGCCTGCATATTGTGTTCCATAAAAAATGTGAGCACTGGGATGTAAAGTGATACCGACAACTTGTTCAACAATCGTAAGATCTCTTGGCGGCTCCAATAAAAATGGTTGCCAAAATACCGTGAGATATTCAGTTTTTAAAATACAAGGCGAGGGAATAGCATGCAATTCTTCGCTTTGTGGTGCATACTTAAACTGGTCAATCCAAAGAGTAGTAAAATCAAGTAAGGCAATTTTATAAGCAGAGTTCATGGACAAATGTATCTCATATTCAAATTATTATGTTATTTAATCGTCATTATACTGATTAAGTTTTGCAATGCATAATTACCTCAACGTTTCATTTTTTATTAATTAGGTAATTTGTAAAGTAAAAGATTGTAAAGAGGTAATAGGTGATTAGGTGTTTTAATATAAAACTTTAAGCAAATCAAATAAGTTATTTATAATACGGTAAACGTTCGTTAAAAATAACGAAAAATGAATCCTTAACTGTTTGTAAAATATCTAGTTTAATTTACTTGCTATCCTTGACTGAAACGTTAATAATAGAGACGGATAATTTTATCCTTGTAATGCAGCAATGGCGTTAGACATTACAGTTTGTCAAAATAAAATCGCGTAAGTAGAATCATTATAATTAGATAATCTGTTTATTTTAAACAATTGCATAAAGATTTAGTTTGTTTGCCAAAACCGGTAAGACGCAGAGGTTTGCTTATTAACCATATTAATAGTGTCAATAAATTATAAAATTAGGTTTTTTGCAAAGTATTTAGTGCTTTTTAATTTAATATTTTGCTTGTTATATTGATGTTGTGTAAGCGGTATCGGATTCACATAAAATAATAACAAAAATAACACAAATAAAATAATGAATGCCGTATACAAATATTTAGTTAAGTACCATTATTCATCATTGTTAAAATAACCACTTATCAATAATAAGATTCTACCTACAGTTAATTCAGACTAATGAAGAGTGTAGAATAATGAAAAGAATGTTAATCAACGCAACCCAGCAAGAAGAGCTGCGCGTTGCGCTTGTTGATGGTCAAAGATTGTATGATTTAGATATTGAAAGCCTTGGGCATGAACAAAAGAAAGCCAATATTTATAAAGGTAAAATCACTAAAATCAATCCAAGTTTAGAAGCCGCATTTGTTTCTTATGGTGGCGAGCGCGATGGATTTTTACCTTTAAAAGAGATTGCTGAAAGTTATTTTCCATCTAATATTTCTGGACGGCGTAGTATTAAACACCTACAAGAAGGTCAAGAAGTTCTTATCCAAATTGAAAAAGAGATTCGGGGCAAAAAAGGTGCGGCTTTAACCACCTATATTAGTTTAGCTGGCAGCTATTTAGTGTTGATGCCTAATGATCCTCGTGCTGGCGGAGTTTCGCGTCGCATAGAAGGTGAAGAACGAGCCGATCTTAAACGTATTATTGATGCTATCGAAAAACCTAAAGGTATGGGTGTGATAGCCCGAACTGCAGGGGTGGGTAAAAGTCAAGAAGAGTTACAACAAGATTTAGATGCATTAGTTACCTATTGGGCAGCCATTCAAAATGAAGCAAAAAAGCATCCTGCACCTAGTTTAATTCATAAAGAAAGTGATATTATCACTCGCGCATTTCGTGATTATTTACGTGATGATGTTGGTGATATTTTAATTGATAATCCCAAAGTGCTTGAAATTGCTAAAAAACGGTTAGCAGATTTAGGACGTGTTGAGTATGTCAGTCGCTTAAAGCTTTATGAGGGTGATGTACCATTATTTAATCATTTCCAAATTGAAGGTCAGATTGAGTCGGCATTCCAGCGTGAAGTTCGCTTACCTTCTGGTGGCTCAATTGTGATTGATGCGACAGAAGCGCTTACAGCAATTGATATTAACTCTGCTAAATCAATTCGCGGTAGTGATATTGAAGAAACCGCATTTAATACTAATCTTGAAGCAGCCGAAGAAATAGCTCGCCAACTACGCTTACGAGACTTAGGTGGTTTGATTGTTATCGATTTTATTGATATGACCCCAGTTCGTAATCAGCGTGAAGTAGAAAATCGCCTTAAAGAAGCCATGAAAACTGATCGTGCGCGTATTCAAACGACTCGTATTTCACGCTTTGGTTTGCTCGAAATGTCTCGTCAACGATTAAGCCCTTCATTACGCGAAGCAACTCATCATATATGCCCTCGTTGTCAAGGAACAGGTACTGTTCGTGACAATAATTCATTGTCTTTATCTATTCTTCGTTTAATTCAAGAAGAGGCAATGAAAGATAATACTGTACAAATCGATGTCATTGTTCCAGTACCAATAGCGAGCTATTTACTCAATGAAAAACGTCGCGCTATCACCAATATTGAAAGTATGCATCCTGATGTCAAAATTGTGATTGCTGGCGATGAAGAGATGGAAACACCTCTATATAAAGTAATTCGTAAGCGTAGAGGAGAAGAAACAGACGTACTGAGTTATCATCTCCCAAAACTGATTCGTGAGCTTGAAGAGGAGGAAGATGACCAACTAGCTGTTGAAGTTGTTGTGGAACAAGCGGTATTATCAGGCCCTAAAGTTGAGGCTTGTGCAGCATCAAAAGAACAGATAGAGTCAAAAACTAAAAAATCAGGTGGGTTGTTTAGTGGATTATTTGGTAAGTTACGTAAACTGTTTGTTACAGAAACAGCAGAACCCGAGCCAGAGGTTAAAACAAAAATAGCCAAAAGACGAGATAATCAACGAGCAAACAATCGACGTCAACGTAATAACCGAAACAATAGTGTGGCTAGTAATACTAATATTGTTGCGACAGGTACTACTGAAGAGGTGAAAGAATCAAGTCGAAATAATAGCCGTAGAACTAAACAAAATACTAATGCAAGTACTAATTTGACAAACTCTGCAAATAATCTTAAGACAGATAAAGTTGTTGAAACTGTACAACCAAAACAGCGTGAAGCTAAACCAAGACGTCAACAACGGGTATTAACTAGAAGTATTCGCATAAAAAATAGTGATAGTATGGTGGAAACTGAACAAGAAAGAGTTATTATTCCTTCTTTATTATTACCCATTATTGTACCTGAACCAACTGAAAACAATATTGCAACGGAATTTCAACCAAAACGTCAGCGTCGTACTTCAAGACATTTACGAATGAATGGTCAACGTAATAAACGCCGTGCTCGTAATGTAGAACTAAAACAGTCACCAATGCCGTTGCCGTTTGCTGCAGCATCATTAGAAT
This sequence comes from Gilliamella sp. App4-10, assembly GCF_001690495.1. Lineage (GTDB taxonomy): Bacteria > Pseudomonadota > Gammaproteobacteria > Enterobacterales > Orbaceae > Gilliamella > Gilliamella apicola_G. Next base: position 38,695 of record NZ_LZGS01000035.1, on the reverse strand, counting down.
TAGCTTTAGGTCGTGTTATTGTTGATTACAGTCGAATAAATAATGATGAATCAAGTATTAAGGTACCGGTTATCCCTTCGCTTTTACTGCCTGTCATTGTTAAAAATGAAGAGGATGTCAATAGTGTTGATACAGCTAGCATGGATGAAGTATCCAAAAGTTCTTTATTCATAAATGCACAAGAAGATTTTCAAGTTGATGAGCAAAATAGTAATGATGTTGGTTTGCTAACTAATGATTTACAATCAACAGGCTACTCTTCTTCAGCAATGACTAAAGCACCTGCTCCTGAATATGTGACTTCTGCTATTGGAATAAAATCACGTGAAGAGTCAGATTATCGTTTTGAAGGTAAAGGAAATGCTGGCGGTTTAAGTGCACAAGATCATGCTTATGCCGCAGTAAGTAAACCGGTGATAATCGATTAATCTTATAATATATTAAAATAACGGTGATATATGTCACCGTTGTTTTAATACTTCTTAACTTCGATAAAGATAAACAATGATTATCTATATTTTTAAGAAAATAGTAACGTTTTTATTTATTATCTGCGTTCTAGCTCAGATAAGCTTTTGTCTTGTGTATTTTTCGCCTTATTCAATGTTAGGTGAACCTAGTTTTATTGATGCATATAGAGCTTTTTTTCAGCAATTACTACAAGGTCAATTTACGCTAATATCTGGAGAAAAAGTACATTTTTTTCATACAATTTCTACTACTTTTGAACTTTGTATCTTAGCTTTACTTGTTACGTTGCTTATTGGATTACCTTTAGGGATCTTTCTTGGTCTGAGTAATATTCATTGGTTAAATAACACAATTCGCCTAGGATGTTTATTACTTTATTCATGCCCATTAGTCTTACTTGTTGTTATTATTATGTTCCTGATATCTCCTTCATGGACAGTATCATTGAATTTTCACTTATCTCCAACCGAAACAGGTACTTCATTATTGGACATTTTGTTTTCTTCAAGTGATGATAAGATGCGCCTATTACTAGAGCAATTTCGCTATTTGCTTTTACCTATGCTTATTTTGGCAATTCAGCCAAGTATTATGACTATCCAATTAGTAAGCCAATCAGTAAAAAGTATCTCACGTCAAAACTTTATAAAAATGGCAATTATTCGAGAAAGATCGCTTTTTAAAATTTTACGTCGGCATTTATTACCTAATTCTATTCCTGCAACCATTCCACAGTTAACATATAATACAACTACATTGTTGTTTTCTACCATGGTGATAGAAATTTTATATAATCGAGAAGGACTAGGGCAGTGGGTGATGAGTGCTTATCACCATCATAATTATTTTATTATTTCTATTGCCATTCTAGCTTGTGGCACTGTTATCAGTTTATTAGCACTATTAGGTGAAATTTCGGCTGTTGTTATTTATCCTTTGCGTCATAAGGAACATTATGTCTAGGCTAGCTAGGTTAATAAAAGGTATAAAGTTAAGCTTTAGTCGGTTGCACAGTAATTTTTACTTAATTGTTGGCTTTTATGGCATATTGGCGATTACATTTATAGCATTATCAACTCAATGGTTTTTTCATGCCCATTTAAACCCTAGTTACCCAGCTTTATTGCCACCTGCTTGGTGGTCTAGCGGTGATATCAATCATATACTCGGTACCAACGCGAAAGGGCAAGATATTTTTAATTATTTGTTAATTGGTTATCGTTCAACTATGACAATGACGTTAAAAGCAGTATTTTATGTGGTTGCCATTGGCGGAGTAATTAATTACTTAATGTTTTTTATATCATTTATACGCCCTTTTGTATTGTTTATTTTTAAATTCTGTATGGTTGTACCGCCGTTACTTGGTGTGATTGTGATTAGCTTATTATTAAAAGATAATATTACTAATATGTTATTGGTGATTGGATTATCTTATTCCCCACGCTTTATTTACAATATCCATCAACGTGTTATCAACGAATGGAATAAAACTTATATTACGGCCTATAGACTTGATGGACTATCTTCGTTTTCAATTTTAAATCATTATATTCTACCTAACATTTTACCTCTTTATCTGACCGAAATTGTTTCATTGTTTGGATCGGTTATTTTGTCAGTTACCACAATAACTTTTTTAGGCTTTGCTAATGATGTTTCCCGTCCGGATTTGGGAATGATGATGTTTCAAATGAAAGATATCATTGCTATTAATTATTTGGCCTTTTTATCTCCAGGAATTGCGGTTTCAGCTACAATTATTTTGGTATATTTATTCAACTTTGGATTATATGGCCGAAGAGCAGGAACTTAATGATGGCATTATTAGATATTCGAAATTTAACCATTGAGTTTATTACGCCAGAGGGTCTTTTGCGCGCAATTGATCGGGTTAATTTGAAGTTGTCAGAAGGTGAAATTCGAGGCTTGGTTGGTGAATCAGGCTCAGGAAAAAGCCTTATCGCTAAAGCTATCTTAGGGGTAACTAATCATAACTGGAAGATTTCAGCCGATCGTATTTATTTTAATGATATTGATTTACTTAAACTCTCACCTAGACAACGTCGAAAAGTGATTAGTGCTAATATCTCTATGATATTTCAAGAACCACAATCTTGTTTAGATCCCTCTATGAAAGTTGGGCAACAGTTAATCACTGCAATTCCAAGAAGAACATTTAAAGGGCATTGGTGGCAGCGATTATTTTGGCGTAAGCATCGAGCGATTGAGTTATTGCATCGGGTAGGAATTAAGAATCACAAAGAGATATTAAAGTCCTATCCGTTTGAATTAACCGAAGGCGAATGTCAGAAAGTCATGATAGCCATTGCGTTGGCTAATCAGCCAAAGCTACTTATTGCTGATGAACCAACAAATGCAATGGAAGCCACTACCGAAGCACAAATTTTTAGGTTGCTCGCTAGTATGAATCAAAATATGGGGACTACTATCTTGCTTATCAGCCATGATTTACAAATGGTAACCAGATGGACTGATCGTATCAATGTCCTATATTGCGGACAAACCGTTGAAGTTGCTAATAGTGAAGATTTAATTAAATCACCTTATCATCCTTATACTCAGGCGCTGATTTATGCTATCCCTGATTTTGGTAAAGCCATGCCACATAAAAGCCCGTTAAATACGTTACCCGGAGTGATTCCATCATTGGAGCATTTACCCATAGGCTGTCGATTAGGACCACGATGCCCTTATGCCCAAAAGAAGTGTATTTTGGCTCCAGAATTGATAACGATAAAAGATCATTTTGTAGCCTGTCATTTTCCGTTAAATACTGATGAGTAACCGTAAATGAATAGGAATACACGATGAATCCAATATTAAAAGTACGTAACTTATCTAAGCAATTTAAAATTCCTAAAGGTCTTTTAGGACATATACGCATTGATGCAGTCAAGCCATTATCATTTTCTCTTAATGAAGGTAAAACTCTTGCAATTATTGGGCAAAATGGCTCAGGAAAGTCAACGCTGGCAAAAATGTTAGTTGGTATGATAAAACCTGATAATGGCGATATTTGGATTGATGGTAATAAAGTTCAATACGGTGATTATAGTCACCGTTGTCAACTGATTCGGATGATATTTCAGCACGTAGAAAGTTCATTTGATCCGAGATTACGTATTGGTCAATTGCTTGAGATCCCCTTAAAGCGTAATGCTAATTATGGTGCTCATGAACGTGAAAAGTTAATTAGCGGTGTATTAAAACAAGTTGGATTGTTACCTGAACATGCCTCTTATTACCCTTCTGTGATGGCGGCGGGGCAAAAGCAACGTGTGGCATTAGCTCGAGCATTGATTTTAAAACCCAAAGTAATAATTTTAGACGAAGCCTTAGCGGCATTAGATATTTCGATGCGTTCACAAATTGTCAATTTAATGTTGACATTACAAGCTGAACAAAATATTTCTTATGTATATGTCACTCAAGATATTGGGATGATGAAACATATCAGCGATGAAATTTTGGTTATGCACAATGGCGATCTTGTTGAGTCTGGTAATACTGCTGAAGTATTGGCTTCGCCGCTAAGTGATATTACCCAAAAATTGATAAATAGTTACTTTGGTGAAGCACTTACTGCTGATACATGGCGTACCGATACGCGTGCTTTTTAGTTAATAAAACTATCTATCATTTGCATTTTAGCGCGTGAGGTAATGATCATTTTATTTGGATTATTTACCTACTTTTAATCTAATTGTTCTAATGAATTTGTTATATAAAAAATCTCGACAAATAACATAAAAGGCTCTATATTTAGCTGTATAGATTTCTAGACGTCTATTTCTGATGTTTAAAAATAACTTACCATTATAGGAGCTTTTGTTATGCCTATTTGTATTCCTGACTCATTACCCGCTGTTGATGTGTTACGTAATGAGAATGTATTTGTTATGACCTCATCACGAGCTAATACTCAAGAAATTCGTCCACTTAAGCTCCTTTTTTTAAACCTCATGCCTAAAAAAATCGAGACTGAAAATCAATTTTTACGTTTACTTTCTAATTCGTCTTTACAAGTTGATATTCAATTATTGCGTATTGATCAACGAGAGTCAAAAAATACACCTGTCGAACATTTAAACAGTTTTTATTGTGATTTTGATGATATTCGTGAACAGAATTTTGATGGGCTAATTATAACTGGCGCTCCACTAGGGAAAGTGGCTTTTTCGGATGTTGTGTATTGGCCTAAATTATCCGAAATTATTGCTTGGGCAAAAGATCATGTCACCTCAACAATGTTTGTTTGTTGGGCGGTTCAAGCTGCATTAAATGTCTTATATGATTTACCTAAATTCACTCGAGCACATAAGTTATCGGGTGTTTTTCAGCACCAAATTGTTCAACCTAATGCAATTTTAACGCGTGGCTTTGATGATACCTTTTTAGCGCCTCATTCGCGTTATGCTGATTTTCCAATTGATAAAATTATAAATTACACAGATCTATCCATTTTAGCAACGTCTGATATTACAGGACCTTACTTAATGGCAACCCCTGATAAACGTATGGCTTTTGTAACAGGACATCCCGAATATGATTCATTTACATTAGCTAATGAATATTTTCGTGACTTAAAGGCAGGTATTAGTCCAAATATTCCTTATAATTACTTTCCTGATAATAATCCCGATGTTGAGCCAAAAGCAACGTGGCGCAGCCATGCTTATCTATTATTTAGTAATTGGCTTAACTATTACGTTTACCAGTTAACTCCATTTGATTTAACTACTCGAGATTTAACGATTGATGACTAATAAATTCAGCTAAATTGTATTTGGCTTTATATATTGTGGTCGGTTATATGCTGTAATTGGATCTTGTTAGGCTATTGCTAGATTTAGCTAACAATAGCCTAGAAAAGCGAGTCTTTAAATGAATATATAGCTCACGTCTATGGCATAAACAAAAAATGAGCAAAGAAACTATTTTTGCTTAATTTAGTGCCTAATTTAAATAACAATTGGTAAAGTTTACGAAGTATTATCTGAATGTGGTTTGGTTATATTATCAAACTTGTAACCAAAATGTCACAGGCCCATCATTAATCAAAGATACTTGCATGTCGGCCGCAAATTGACCTGTTTGAGTTGTTATTTTTTGTTGGCATTGTTCGACAAAAAACTGATAAAGCCTATTTGCTTCATCAGGGTTAGCGCCTTTAGTAAAGCTTGGTCGCATTCCTTTTTTAGTGTCTGCTGCTAGGGTGAATTGAGAAACAACTAATACTTCGCCGTTAACGTGGTTAACATTTAGATTCATTTTCCCTTCATTATCACTAAAAATGCGATAGCCTAATACCTTTTCACATAAACGGATTGCTTTCTGCTCATTATCGTCTTGCTCAATACCAAGTAAAATCAGCAGTCCTTGATTAATCTGTCCAATAATGTTATTGTCTACTGTAACACTAGCTTGTTTTACTCGTTGGATTAAGGCGATCATAAATTAATTACTCTGGTAAAGGGGGATTGTTAACAACGTGTTTTTTTTGTCGGTTATAGTCAGTCAATGTTGCGGCAAATTCAGCACCGAACAAAACAATACACCAAGAAAAATAGATCCAAACTAACATAATGGGGATCGATGATACTACTCCATAAATGAGTTGATAAGTTGGAAACGAAGTAACATACAGTGCAAATGCACGTTTACCGAATTCAAATAACACTGCAGCGACAAGCGCACCAAGTATCGATTCTTTAAAAGGAACAGATTCGGTCGGAATAATGCTATAAAGTAACCAAAAACCAATCACAGAAATAACAAATGGTAGGAAATTAAGTAATATGTTGCCTGTTGTTACTGTTGATAGCCATTTTAGCGAAAAGATATAAGAACTAACTGCTACACTAGATCCAACTAAAATAGGGCCCAAGGTTAATATTGTCCAATACATGGTTAGGTTGTACATGAATGAACGTTTACGTTCGGTTTTCCAAATATGATTAAGTGCTGTATTAATTGAGTTGATCAACAATAAGGAAGTAACAATTAAACCTATTATCCCGACAAAGGTCATTTTTCTTGTATTGGAGATAAATTGTTCTAGATAATTTTGGATGGTATCACTAGCAGTAGGAACAAGGTTATTATAAATCAATTTTTTTAATGAATGGCTAACTTCATCAAACATTGGAAAAGCAGACAATAAAGAAAAAATAACGGTAATAAGTGGTACTAGTGCAAGTATGGTGGTATAAGCAAGCCCAGCAGAAGAGGTTGTAAGTCGATCGTTGTTAATACGATTCCATAATAATTTCATAAAGATCTGTATTTGCGTCAGTGATTTCATTAGCTTCTTTCTATTTTAGTTAGAAATAATACAATTATTAAATCCATTACTATTTAATGAGTTTAATACCTTATTTGCTTCTTGTTTACTTGTATAAGGTCCCACTGTAACTCGATATAATTGTCCTGAAGAAATATTACCGCGAATACCTGTCATTGCAAGTTTAGCTTTTAGTGTGTCAGCATTAGATTTATCCTTAAATGCTCCACATTGTAATAACCATTTAGTTGTAATAGTTGGTGTTACATTTGAAGATTGATTTTGTATTGCAGTATTTTCTTGTAAAGAAGGTGCAACAGTACGAGCATTCTTAATAAAACTATCTAGAATTTGTTGTCGTTCACCAGCAGTAGAACTTGATATTGATCCATAGTTTGCATTAGGGGTTTCTAATTCTTTAAGGTATGTCCAACGTTCTTGTGGTTGTTCTGGTAGCGTTATCACGGGTGTCTGAGTTTTTGCTTTTCGAGGTTCAATATTTTTTTGGGGAGCATTATTGGCAATAAAATAAAGAATAGCAGAAAATAGAATAATGATGATAATAGCCAAAAATATCATTAACTTAGGCTTGTTTCGTGACTTATTTTTTTTTGATTGGCTCTTTTTTCTAACATAATCACGCTGAACCACAATAGACTCTCTTCTATTTTATTAACATTGCAAAATAACTTGTATATAAAAAAAGTGGCTTACACCACTTTTTGTCATTTTTCTTTAACTATGATAGTTAACAAATAATCGCATTAAGCCAATGCTTTAATTTGTTTAATTAAATTCGCTTTATGACGTGCAGCTTTATTTTTATGAATTAAGCCACGAGCCGCTTGACGGTCAACAACTGCTTGCATGTCTTTGAATGCTACTTCAGCTGTTTGTTTATCACCAGCAGCAACAGCTGCGTAAACTTTTTTGATATAAGTACGCATCATTGAACGGTTGCTAGCATTATGTTTACGGCGCTTTTCGGATTGAACCGCACGTTTCTTAGCTGATTTGATATTAGCCAAAGTCAACTCCCAAGTTTAGATAAAAATTAGATATTAATAAGGTGGCAAAATATGCCTGATTTTCTTTCTATTGTCAATGGCACTGGATAAAAAATATGATTAGGAAATTTTATATTCATTATAAGTGTTTGTTATTTGACCGGTAATGTCTATAACCTAAACAGAAATTTTATGTTAGAATAGCAAAAGTTTTATTATATTTATATTTTATAAGAGGGAGTATCATGTCTATTATTAGAATGCAAGATCTTGATCTAAAAGGGAAACGTTTATTTATTCGCTCAGATCTTAATGTGCCAGTTAAAAATGGTAAGGTCACTTCCGATGCGCGTATTAAAGCGTCATTACCTACTATTGAAGAGGCAATTAGAAAAGGTGCTAAGGTAATGGTTACCTCTCATATTGGGCGTCCAACAGAAGGAGAGTATAACCCAGAGTTCTCTTTACAACCTGTTGTTGATTATTTAAAAGAACATGTGTCATTCCCTGTTCGTTTAGTAAAAGATTATCTTAATGGCGTAGATGTAAAAGAAGGCGAATTAGTTGTACTAGAAAACGTCCGTTTCAATGTAGGTGAAGGTAAAGATGATGAAGCTTTATCTAAAAAGTATGCTGCTCTTTGTGATATTTATGTAATGGATGCGTTTGGTACTGCTCACCGAGCACAAGCTTCGACTCATGGTGCGGGTAAATTTGCACCGGTTGCTTGCGCTGGTCCATTATTAGCAGCTGAGCTTGATGCGTTAGGTAAAGCGCTAGATAATCCAGCAAGACCAATGGTTGCTATCGTTGCTGGTTCTAAAGTATCAACAAAATTAACCGTACTTGATTCGCTATCAAAAATTGCTGATCACATTATTGTTGGAGGAGGTATTGCTAATACCTTTATTGCTGCTGAAGGTTATAATGTAGGTAAATCGCTTTATGAAGTAGATTTAATTCCAGAAGCTAAAAAATTAATGGCTAACTGTGAAATCCCTGTTCCAACCGATGTCCGTGTTGCAACTGAATTTAGTGAAACAGCCGTAGCTACTGAAAAATCAGTTCAAGATGTTAAAGAAAATGAACAAATTCTTGATTTAGGTGATAAATCAGCAGAAGTATTAGCAAATGTCATCAAAAACGCGAAAACTATTTTATGGAATGGTCCTGTGGGTGTTTTTGAGTTCCCTAATTTTCGCCGTGGCACTGAAATTGTAGCGAAAGCAATTGCCGATAGCGAAGGTTTTTCAATCGCTGGTGGTGGTGATACATTAGCTGCAATTGATCTATTTGGTATTGAAGATAAAATCTCTTATATTTCAACTGGTGGCGGAGCTTTCCTTGAATTTGTTGAAGGCAAAAAACTACCTGCTGTTGCGATGTTAGAAGATAGAGCAAAAGCGTAGAATTGAAGTTTAGTAAAAGGATGAGTTAATGACTCATTCTTTAATTTTTATAAATAAATTTATAGGTAATAAGATGGTTACTAAGATTTCTGATGTTGTTAAACCTGGTGTTGTCACTGGTGATGATGTTCAAAAAGTGTTTCAAATTGCTCGTGATAATAACTTTGCATTACCAGCTGTAAATTGTGTTGATACAAATACAATCAATGCGGTTATTGAAACTGCTGCTAAAGTTGGATCACCAGTCATTGTTCAATTTTCAAATGGTGGTGCTCAGTTTATTGCAGGTAAAGGTCTGAAATTAGAAGGTCAAGAAAGCGCTGTTTTAGGTGCAATTTCTGGGGCAAAACATGTTCATCTTGTAGCAGAAAAATATGGTGTACCGGTTATTGTTCATACTGATCATTGTGCTAAAAAATTACTTCCATGGGTAGATGGATTACTTGATGCTGGTGAAACTCATTTTGCTAAAACTGGTAAACCATTGTTTTCATCTCATATGATTGATCTTTCAGAAGAGTCACTAAAAGATAACATTGATATTTGTTGTCAATATCTTGCTCGTATGTCAGCAATGAAAATGACTTTAGAGTTAGAATTGGGATGTACTGGTGGCGAAGAGGATGGTGTTGATAATAGTCATATGGATAGCTCAGCACTTTATACTCAACCAGAAGATGTAGCTTATGCTTATGAGCGTTTAAGTGCCATCAGTCCTCGTTTTACTATTGCTGCATCATTTGGTAATGTGCATGGTGTTTATAAACCAGGTAATGTAAAATTAACACCAAAAATTCTAGATAATTCACAAAAATATGTATCAGAAAAGTTCAATTTACCTGCAAAATCATTGAATTTTGTTTTCCACGGTGGTTCAGGTTCAACGCCAGAAGAAATTGCTGAAGCAGTCAGTTATGGTGTAATCAAAATGAATATTGATACAGATACTCAATGGGCTAACTGGGCGGGTGTTTTAGATTACTACAAAGCAAATGAGGCCTATCTACAAGGCCAATTAGGTAATCCAGAAGGTGTTGATGCTCCAAATAAAAAATACTACGATCCTCGTGTATGGCTACGCAAAGGACAAGATTCTTTAGTTGCTCGTTTAGAACTTGCATTCAAAGAGCTTAACGCAGTTAATGTTCTTTAATGTTTAAGTTATTTAGAGTAAAAGCAAGGTGTTTACCTTGCTTTTGATTATCCGATAATTCAAATAAATCTTGCATTTTTATTTGAATTATCGGATAATCCTGCCCTCATTTAACTTAGGGGAGCTGTCTATTTATTAATATTAATTATTAATAGAGGCGTTTGCACCCGAGAAAAGGAAACTAAAAATGGCAAAGAAAGTACAAGCTTACATTAAGTTGCAAGTTGCAGCTGGTGCAGCGAATCCTAGTCCACCAGTTGGTCCAGCTCTTGGTCAACACGGTGTTAATATCATGGAATTCTGTAAAGCGTTTAATGCAAAAACAGAAAGCATGGAAAAAGGATTACCAATTCCTGTTGTAATTACAGTTTATTCAGACCGTTCATTTACATTCGTAACTAAAACGCCTCCGGCTGCAGTTTTATTAAAGAAAGCCGCTAAAATCAAGTCTGGTTCTGGCGAACCTAACAAGAAAAAGGTAGGTAAAGTGACGATTGCACAAATTCGCGAAATCGCTGAATTAAAAGCTGCAGATATGAATGGTGCTACCATTGAAACGATGATGCGTTCTATTGAAGGAACAGCTCGTTCAATGGGTTTGGAAGTGGAGGGTTAACCAATGGCTAAATTATCTAAGAAAGCTAAACTTATCCGCGAAAAAGTGAATGCGACTAAGCAATATGAAATTAATGAAGCTATCGCTTTATTAAAAGAACTTGCTACCGCTAAATTCACAGAAAGTGTTGACGTTGCCGTTAATTTAGGTATCGATTCGCGTAAATCAGACCAAAATGTTCGCGGTGCAATTGTGCTTCCACATGGTACTGGACGCAGTAGTGTGCGCGTTGCTGTATTTACTCAAGGAGCAAAAGCAGAATTAGCTAAAGAAGCGGGTGCTGATTTAGTAGGTATGGACGATCTTGCTGATCAAATCAAAAAAGGCGAAATGGATTTTGATGTTGTTATTGCATCACCTGACGCTATGCGTGTTGTTGGTCAATTAGGTCAAATTTTAGGACCGCGTGGTTTAATGCCAAACCCTAAAGATGGAACTGTTACCCCTAATGTTGCTGAAGCTGTAGAAAATGCTAAAGCAGGTCAGATTCGTTACCGTAATGATAAAAATGGTATTATCCATACAACTATCGGTAAAGCTGATTTTGATGCAGATAAGCTTAAAGAAAATTTAGAAGCATTACTTGTTGCGTTAAAACGTGCAAAACCAGCATCTTCTAAAGGTGTATTTGTTAAGAAGGTGAGTCTTTCTACTACAATGGGCGCTGGTGTCGCTATTGATCAAGCAACATTAAATGCAACTGTTTAATGATTTTTATCGTTAAACAATGAAATCGGTTGGTGTCTGGCCTTAACCAGACCCCGTCCAAGACCGTAGGTGTGGTTGATGTTTAACTACTTAATTTCCCTACGTAGACGGTGACAGAACCTGATAAGATATAATAGAAGGATTCTGCTCATCGTGGTTGTGCTAGCTACATTTGTAACTAGTTAAATTAAGTCTAGGCTTTGCCTAGTATAATCCAGGAGCAATACCAATGGCACTAAATCTTCAAAATAAACAAGAAATTGTTGCTGAAGTTAATGAAATCGCCAAAGGTGCGCTATCTGCAGTTGTTGCTGATTCTCGTGGCGTAACTGTAGAAAAAATGACTGCATTACGTAAATCTGCTCGTGAAGCGGGTGTTTATATGCGTGTTGTTCGTAATACGCTATTGCGCCGTGTTGTTGAGGGTACTCAATACGAGTGTTTAAAAGATACGTTTGTTGGTCCAACTCTAATTGCATTTTCAAATGAGCACCCAGGTGCCGCTGCGCGTATTTTTAAAGCGTTTGCGAAAGAAAATGAAAAATTTGAGATTAAAGCCGCAGCCTTTGAAGGTGAGTTGATTACTGCAGCGAACATTGATCGCTTAGCAACATTACCTACTTATGAAGAAGCATTAGCTCGCTTGATGTCAACCATGAAAGAAGCCGCAGCTGGCAAACTGGTTCGTACTCTTGCGGCGGTTCGTGATCAAAAAGAAGCTGCTTAATTGTCAGTTTGATTATGAATATTATCAATTAAAAAAATGTAAATTTGGGAAACTATATTATGTCTATCACTAAAGAACAAATTTTAGATGCAGTTGCTGAAATGTCTGTTATGGATGTTGTTGAACTTGTATCAATGATGGAAGAAAAATTTGGCGTTTCTGCAGCTGCAGCAGTTGCAGTTGCAGCAGCTGGTCCGGCTGAAGCAGCAGAAGAAAAAACTGAATTTGATGTAATCTTGAAAGAAGTTGGTGCTAACAAAGTAGCTGTCATTAAAGCAGTTCGTGGTGCAACAGGTTTAGGCTTAAAAGAAGCGAAAGATCTTGTTGAATCAGCTCCAGCAACAGTTAAAGAAGGCATTAGCAAAGCTGATGCAGATGAACTTAAAAAGGCACTTGAAGAATCTGGTGCAGTTGTCGAACTTAAATAAGTTTATCAATAATACCATAAATGGCTGGGGGTTTTATACCTCCAGCCATTTTGCGCTATAATAAGTTAAAGAATTTTATTTGAAGATTATCAATAAAGTAATAAAGAAATAGTATATTTATTAAGCCTAATCAATTGATATTTATAGATATTTTCGATGAGGTGTCAGGTGCCATCAGTTAGCGATAGCACTCCTGATGAATATTTAATCATGCTAAAATAGCAGATAAGCAAGTTGAGGAACTAATGGTTTACTCTTATACCGAGAAAAAACGAATTCGTAAGAATTTTGGTAAGCGTCCACAAGTCTTGGATATACCGTATCTTCTTTCTATTCAACTTGATTCGTTCCAGAAATTTATTGAGCAAGATCCAGAAGGACAATATGGCTTAGAAGCTGCATTCCGTTCAATATTTCCGATAAAAAGTTATAGTGGTAATGCTGAGTTACAGTACGTGAGCTTTAAGATGGGTGACCCCGTATTTGATGTTAAAGAATGTCAAATTAGAGGGATCACTTACTCAGCACCGTTGCGCGTAAAATTACGTTTAGTTATTTATGATAAAGATGCGCCAGAAGGAACAGTTAAAGATATTAAAGAGCAAGACGTCTACATGGGCGAGATTCCTTTAATGACGGACAATGGTACATTTGTGATCAACGGTACAGAACGTGTAATCGTATCACAATTACATCGTAGTCCGGGTGTATTCTTTGATAGTGATAAAGGTAAAACACATTCTTCAGGTAAAGTTTTATATAATGCTCGGATTATTCCTTATCGTGGCTCTTGGCTTGATTTTGAATTTGATCCAAAAGATAATCTTTTTGCTCGAATTGACCGTCGTCGTAAACTTCCAGCAACAATTATTTTGCGTGCACTAGGTTATGAAACAGAAGAAATCTTAGCTATTTTCTTTGAAAAAACTAATTTTGAAGTTGGCAAATCTAAGTTAAAAATGGATCTTGTCCCAGAGCGTTTACGTGGTGAAACAGCACTGTTTGATATTGAATCAAAAGGTAAAGTGTATGCTGAAAAAGGCCGACGTATTACTGCTCGTCACATTCGTGAATTAGAAAAAGATAAAGTTAGCAAAATTGATGTACCAGTTGAATATATCGTTAATAAAGTTCTTGCTAAAAATTATGTTGATGAAGCTACGGGAGAGGTTATTGCTTTTGCTAATACACCAATCTCATTAGAACTATTACTTCAATTAACCAAAGCAGGACATAAACAAATAGAAACTTTATTCACTAATGATTTAGATCATGGTGCATTTATTTCTGAAACATTAAATGTGGATTCAACTCGCGACCGACTAGGCGCGTTAGTTGAAATTTATCGCATGATGCGTCCAGGCGAGCCACCAACAAAAGAAGCTGCTGAAGCATTATTTGATAATTTATTCTTCTCTGATGAACGTTATGATTTATCTGCTGTTGGTCGTATGAAGTTTAACCGTTCTTTAGGGCGTGATAGCATTGAAGGCGAAAGCGTTTTAACGAAAGATGATATCGTTGACGTAATGAAGAAATTAATCGCTATTCGTAATGGACATGGTGAAGTCGACGATATCGACCATTTAGGTAACCGCCGTATTCGTAGTGTTGGTGAAATGGCAGAAAACCAATTCCGTATTGGTTTAGTTCGTGTTGAGCGAGCAGTGAAAGAGCGCTTATCTTTAGGTGATCTCGATTCATTAATGCCACAAGATATGATTAATGCTAAACCAATTTCAGCAGCGATTCGTGAATTTTTTGGTTCAAGTCAGTTATCTCAGTTTATGGATCAAAACAACCCATTATCTGAAATTACCCATAAACGTCGTATTTCAGCATTAGGTCCAGGTGGTTTAACACGTGAACGAGCAGGGTTCGAAGTACGTGACGTACATCCAACACATTATGGTCGTGTATGTCCAATCGAAACGCCAGAAGGACCAAACATCGGTTTAATTAACTCATTAGCGGTTTATGCTCGTACCAATGAGTATGGATTTTTAGAAACACCATACCGACGAGTGATTGATGGTATCGTAACTGACGAAATTAATTATTTATCAGCGATTGATGAAAGTGAATTTGTAATAGCTCAGGCAAACTCGAACCTTGATGAAGATGGCCGTTTTAAAGAAGACTTAGTAACTTGTCGTTTAAATGGTGAATCAGGCTTATATAGTCCAGAACAAGTTCATTATATGGACGTATCAACCCAGCAAATCGTATCGGTTGGTGCATCATTAATTCCATTCCTTGAACATGATGATGCGAACCGTGCTTTAATGGGTGCAAACATGCAGCGTCAGGCAGTACCAACGTTGAAAGCGGAAAAGCCGTTTGTTGGAACGGGAATGGAACGTGCAGTGGCAGTTGACTCAGGTGTAACAGCTGTTGCTCGTCGCGGTGGTACAGTTCAATATGTTGATGCATCGCGTATTGTGGTTAATGTTAATGCTGATGAAATATATGCAGGTGAAACCGGTATTGATATTTATAATTTAACTAAATATACCCGTTCTAACCAAAACACTTGTATTAATCAGATTCCATGTGTGGAATTAGGCGAAAAAGTTGAGCGTGGCGATGTGCTTGCCGATGGTCCATCAACTGACTTAGGTGAATTGGCATTGGGTCAAAACATGCGAGTGGCTTTCATGCCATGGAATGGTTATAACTTTGAGGATTCTATTTTAGTTTCTGAAAAAGTGGTACAAGATGACCGTTTTACATCAATTCATATTCAAGAATTATCTTGTATTTCTCGTGATACCAAGTTAGGCGCGGAAGAAATTACCGCTGATATTCCAAATGTGGGCGAAGCTGCACTATCTAAACTTGATGAATCAGGTATCGTTTATATTGGTGCTGAAGTTCAAGGTGGTGATATTCTGGTCGGTAAAGTAACACCTAAGGGTGAAACGCAATTAACGCCAGAAGAAAAATTGCTACGTGCAATTTTTGGTGAAAAAGCATCTGATGTTAAAGATACTTCATTACGCGTACCAAATGGTGTTTCAGGTACAGTTATTGATGTTCAAGTGTTTACTCGTGATGGTGTACAAAAAGATAAACGTGCGCTTGAAATCGAAGAGATGCAACTTAAACAGGCAAGAAAAGATTTAACTGAAGAACTTAAAATCTTAGAAGCTGCATTGTTTGCTCGTATTCGTGATGTACTAATTTCGGATGGAATCAAAGCTGATAAATTAGATGCTTTACCACGTGAAAAATGGTTAACAATCGGTATCCCGAATGAAGATAAACAAGCTCAATTAGAACAGCTTGCTGAGCAGCACGAGGAAATCAAAGCTGAATTTAATAAGAAATTTGAAGCTAAACGCATGAAGATCACACAAGGTGATGATTTACAACCCGGTGTGCTCAAAATTGTTAAAGTTTACTTAGCAGTTAAACGTCAAATTCAGCCTGGTGATAAGATGGCTGGTCGTCATGGTAACAAAGGGGTTATCTCTAAAATTAACCCAATTGAAGATATGCCATATGATGACAAAGGTCGTCCTGTTGATATCGTATTAAATCCACTAGGTGTTCCATCTCGTATGAATATTGGACAGATCCTAGAAACTCACTTGGGTATGGCTGCTAAAGGTATTGGTCAGAAGATTGATACGATGTTAAAAGAACAGCAGGAGTTAGCTAAATTACGTGAGTTTATTCAAAAAGCGTATGATCTTGGTTTAGGCGCTGCACAAAAAGTTAATGTAGCAGAATTTACTGATCAAGAAGTCATGAATTTAGCACAAAACTTGCGTAATGGTATGCCACTAGCAACTCCTGTGTTTGATGGTGCCAAAGAGCAAGAAATTAAAGCCTTACTAGAGCTGGGTGATTTACCAACTTCTGGTCAAATTACTTTGTATGATGGTCGTACAGGGGAACAATTTGAACGTCCAGTTACTGTAGGTTATATGTATATGCTTAAATTGAATCATTTAGTTGATGACAAAATGCATGCCCGCTCTACTGGTTCATACAGTCTGGTTACTCAACAGCCATTGGGTGGTAAAGCTCAATTTGGTGGTCAACGTTTTGGTGAGATGGAAGTATGGGCACTTGAAGCATATGGTGCAGCTTATACCTTACAAGAAATGTTAACCGTTAAATCAGATGACGTAAACGGCCGTACTAAGATGTATAAAAATATTGTAGATGGTGATCATCGTATGGAGCCTGCGATCCCAGAATCATTTAATGTACTATTAAAAGAGATCCGTTCGCTAGGTATTAATATCGAGTTAGATGAAGAATAATTTTTGCTAACTTAAATGATTTCTATTTATAGGGATAACTTATTATTAGTAATAAGTTATCTAATTGGTTTAACTCCATAGGAGTCAATTGTGAAAGACTTACTAAAGTTTCTAAAAGCACAAACAAAAACAGAAGATTTTGATGCTATCAAGATAGGCCTTGCTTCTCCTGATATGATTCGTTCATGGTCTTTTGGTGAAGTTAAAAAACCTGAAACAATTAATTATCGTACGTTCAAACCTGAGCGCGATGGATTGTTTTGTGCGCGTATTTTTGGACCAGTAAAAGATTATGAGTGTTTATGTGGAAAATATAAACGTTTAAAACACCGTGGTGTAATTTGTGAAAAATGTGGAGTTGAAGTAACTCAAGCTAAAGTACGTCGTGAACGTATGGGGCACATTGAACTAGCATCACCAACTGCCCATATCTGGTTTTTAAAATCATTACCATCTCGTATCGGTTTATTACTTGATATGCCTCTTCGTGATATTGAGCGAGTGCTTTATTTTGAATCATTTATGGTTCTTGATGGTGGTATGACGAACCTTGAACGTGGTCAAATTTTAACTGAAGAACAATATTTAGATGCGTTAGAAGAGTTTGGTGACGAATTTGATGCTCGCATGGGGGCAGAAGCTATTCAAGAGTTATTACGTAATATTGATGTGCAAGCAGAATGTGAAGCACTACGTGATGAACTCGCTACCACTAATTCTGAAACTAAGCGTAAAAAGCTGACCAAACGTATTAAGATTATTGAAGCATTTATTCAATCAGAAAATAAACCTGAATGGATGATTCTGAACGTATTACCTGTGTTGCCACCAGATTTACGCCCATTGGTTCCACTTGATGGCGGACGTTTTGCAACATCAGATCTTAATGATCTTTATCGTCGAGTTATTAATCGTAATAACCGTTTAAAACGTTTATTAGACTTGGCTGCACCGGATATCATTGTACGTAATGAAAAACGGATGTTACAAGAATCGGTCGATGCATTATTAGATAATGGTCGTCGTGGTCGTGCGATTACTGGTTCAAACAAACGCCCATTGAAGTCACTTGCTGATATGATTAAAGGTAAGCAAGGTCGTTTCCGTCAAAACTTGTTAGGTAAACGTGTTGACTATTCTGGTCGTTCTGTAATTACTGTAGGTCCATACTTACATTTGCATCAGTGTGGTTTACCGAAGAAAATGGCCCTTGAATTATTCAAACCATTTATTTACGGTAAATTAGAGCGTCGCGGTTATGCAACAACCATTAAAGCAGCGAAGAAAATGGTTGAGCGTGAAGATGCAATTGTATGGGATATCTTAGATGAAGTTATCCGTGAGCATCCAGTATTACTAAACCGTGCCCCAACATTGCATAGATTAGGTATTCAAGCATTTGAACCGATTCTAATTGAAGGTAAAGCCATTCAATTACACCCATTAGTTTGTGCGGCGTTTAATGCTGACTTCGATGGTGACCAGATGGCGGTTCACGTTCCATTAACGTTAGAAGCACAATTAGAAGCTCGTGCGTTAATGATGTCAACCAACAATATTCTTTCACCGGCAAGTGGTGAGCCTATCATCGTTCCTTCACAGGACGTGGTTCTAGGTCTTTACTATATGACTCGTGATAAAGTCAATGCTAAAGGTGAAGGCATGATATTAACTGGTCCTAAAGAAGCTGAAAAGCTGTATCGTTTAGGTTTAGTTGAATTACATGCTAAGGTTAAAGTCCGTATCACTGAAAGCCAACGTAACAGTGTAGGCGAGTGGGAAGACACCACCTCGGTTGTTGATACAACGGTTGGTCGTGCAATTTTATGGTTAATTATGCCAAAAGGGATGAGCTTCTCTGTTATCAATCAACCTTTGGGTAAAAAAGCGATCTCTAAAATTTTAAATATCTGTTATCGCCAGTTAGGCATGAAAGATACGGTTATTTTAGCTGACCAAATCATGTACACTGGATTTGCTTATGCGGCGCGTTCAGGTGTATCAGTTGGTATTGATGATATGGAAATTCCAGCGAAGAAATCACAAATCATCAACGAAGCTGAAATCGAAGTTGCTGAAATTCAAGAGCAATTCCAATCTGGTTTAGTAACTGCAGGTGAACGTTATAACAAAGTTATCGATATTTGGGCTGCCGCTAATGAGCGCGTTGCTAAAGCGATGATGGATAACTTATCAACTGAAAAAGTAATTAACCGTGAAGGCGAAGAAGAAGTTCAATCTTCTTTCAATAGCATTTACATGATGGCCGACTCTGGTGCGCGTGGTTCTGCAGCACAGATTCGTCAGCTTGCTGGTATGCGTGGCTTGATGGCAAAACCAGATGGTTCGATTATTGAAACACCTATCACTGCGAACTTCCGTGAAGGATTAAACGTACTTCAGTACTTTATCTCTACGCATGGTGCGCGTAAAGGTCTTGCGGATACCGCATTAAAAACAGCGAACTCAGGTTACTTAACTCGACGTTTAGTTGATGTAGCGCAAGATTTAGTGGTGATTGAAGATGACTGTGGCACCTTAGAAGGTGTAGTGATGACACCTGTTATTGAAGGCGGTGATGTTAAAGAGCCACTTCGTGAACGAGTATTAGGTCGAGTCACGGCTGAAGATGTATTAAAACCTGGTAGTGCAGATATCTTAATCCCACGTAACACATTACTTGATGAAAGTAAATGTGACTTACTTGAAGCAGAATCTGTTGATAGCGTTAAAGTGCGTTCAGTGGTTTCGTGTGATACTGATTTTGGTGTGTGTGCAAAATGTTATGGTCGTGACTTAGCACGTGGTCACTTGGTCAATAAAGGTGAAGCAATCGGTGTCATTGCGGCGCAATCAATCGGTGAGCCAGGTACACAGTTAACCATGCGTACGTTCCACATTGGTGGTGCGGCATCGCGAGCGGCTGCCGAATCAAGTGTTCAAGTTAAAAACAAAGGTAGTATTAAATTAACTAACGCTAAATTTGTAACTAACCCAGACAAGAAACTGGTAATTACTTCACGTAATGCTGAATTAACCATTATTGATGACTTAGGTCGAATGAAAGAAACCTACAAAGTGCCTTATGGTTCGATTTTAAGTAAAGGTAATGGTGTTGCGGTTGATGCGGGTGAAACAGTGGCTAACTGGGATCCACATACGATGCCAGTTATCTCTGAAACTAAAGGTTTTGTTCGTTTTGTGGATATGGTTGATGGGCAAACTATTACTCGTCAAACTGATGAATTAACTGGTTTATCATCTATTGCGATATTAGATGTAGCAGAACGTACAGGTGTAGGTAAAGATTTACGTCCAGCCATCAAAATTGTTGATGCTAGAGGTGATGATATCTATCTTGCCGGTACTGAAATGCTTGCGCAATACTTTTTGCCTGGTAAAGCTCTAGTACAGTTAGAAGATGGTGCTGAAATCAATATTGGTGACACACTCGCTCGTATTCCACAAGCATCTGTTGGTACCAAAGATATCACAGGTGGTTTACCACGTGTTGCTGATTTATTTGAAGCACGTAAACCAAAAGAGCCAGCAATCTTGGCTGAAATTGACGGTATCATTTCATTCGGTAAAGAAACAAAAGGTAAACGTCGCTTAATTATCACGCCATTAGATGGTAGTGAACCATATGAAGAGATGATTCCAAAATGGCGTCAACTTAACGTGTTTGAAGGCGAACAAGTTGGTCGTGGTGATGTGATTTCTGATGGTCCTGAATCAGCGCATGATATTTTACGTCTACGTGGCGTTAATGCGGTAACCCGTTATATTGTTAACGAAGTTCAAGAAGTTTATCGTCTACAAGGTGTAAAAATTAACGATAAACACATTGAAGTTATCGTCCGTCAAATGTTACGTAAAGCAACGGTTATTCATCCGGGTGGCTCACGCCTACTTGAAGGTGAACAACTTGAAGTTTCACGTTTGAAGATTATCAACCGTGAACTTGAAGCGCAAGGTAAAGAACCAATTGTTTACTTACACGATTTACTTGGTATTACTAAAGCTTCCCTAACGACTGAATCGTTTATTTCTGCGGCTTCGTTCCAAGAAACAACTCGTGTCTTAACTGAAGCAGCAGTGGCTGGTAAAAATGATGAATTACGTGGCTTAAAAGAAAACGTAATTGTAGGTCGATTAATTCCAGCTGGTACGGGTTATGCTTATCATAAAGAACGTTTACGTAAACGCGCAATGCCATCAACAGATGAGATTCAAACAACAATTTCAGCGGAAGAGGCAACAGCTAATTTAGCTGAATTACTAAACTCTGCCGAAGAGAATCAATAGCCTCATTAGGTTTAATTTGCAAATAGCACGCATGGCGTGCTATTTTTTTATGTCATGCTTAAAACTATATGAAAGAAGATTGGTATGTATATTGTAATGAACCGTTTTAAAATTAAACGCGGTAGTGAAGATACATTTATTGACATGTGGCGAAAGCGTGATAGCCATCTGAACGAAATGCAAGGGTTTAATCGTTTTTACTTTTTACAAGGAAAGACAGAAGAAAATTATACACTATTTTCTTCATTTACTGAGTGGGAATCTAAAGCTGATTTTGAAACTTGGGTTAATTCTGAACACTTTAAGCATACCCACCGTAATACGAATAACCGACCAAATAATAGTGATATTTATTTAGAGCTAGCATAATTAGAGTGTTTCGAAGTCGTACTTTAATAAATGTGATATTAAGTCTGATAAAGTTGCAAAAAACTATTTTAATTATTTATCATTCAGTAAATCAAAGTGATGTGAGTAATAGCAAACCCTGTTTTACATCAACGCCATAATAACAAAATAAAAATCGTCCACAATCTATACCGCATTAAATTTTGTTTTTCAAAACATCAAAAAACTCATTAAAATCAATTTGATATCCAATCTATTTTATTAGAGAATGTAATAATTGTTGATAAACAACATAGTAAAGAGTCAATGAATGTTAAAATAATAATTAGTAACAAAAACAAATTATATTCCATGCGCCCATTGACGAAATCATGATTTAAAGGTAATATGCGCGCCTTATGTATTGTGTTCTTTTTTTAGAAGGAACATAAGAGAAACTTTAAGGTAGCATGCATATTTTATGCAAAATAAATTGCCATTAACAATTGACCCAATTAAATCGGCACAAAAAAAGCTTGATTATGTTGGATATTATCCAGCTAAAAGTGTAACTAGGGTTGAAAGTCCGCAAAGTGATATTGAGTGCAGCTTATCTTTTAAGTTTGATGAGCAGCGGCTTTGTGTTATTACAATTGATGCAAAAATGACGTTAGAGTTGGTTTGCCAACGTTGTTTTAAACCTTTTATCACAGAAGTTCATGTGATGAATAAATTTAGTCCTGTTAAGAGCGATGCTCAAGCAGAGGCTCTACCGGAACATTATGAGCCCGTTCTGATGAACGAGTTTGGCGAAGTAGATATATTAGCGTTACTTGAGGACGAAATTATTCTCTCGTTACCAATTGCGCCGGTACATGATAGTAAACACTGCGAAGTGTCAGAGGCTGATATGGTATTTGGTGACATTTCAATTGAACGTGAAAAACCAAATCCATTTGCAATTTTAGTTAGTTTAAAGAATAAGGGGTAAATCCATGGCTGTTCAACAGAATCGTAAAACTCGTGCAAAACGTGGTATGCGTCGTTCTCATGATGCATTAACTGTTGCTAATATTTCAGTTGATGAATCAGGTAAAACACATTTACGTCATCACGTAACCGCTGATGGTTATTATCGTGGTCGTAAAGTGATTTCTAAATAATTACTACCTAATTAGAAATCCTCAGGTGACATTTTGGATAATCTAACCATTGCGTTAGATGCTATGAGCGGGGACTTCGGTCCTCGTGCTATTATTCCTGCAGGAATAACAGCTCTAAACTGTTATCCAAACCTTTCTATTTTTCTGGTGGGCGATCCAACGGAAATTAGTTTCTTTTTGTCAAAAGAAAATTCAAAACTTGTCTCTCAATATGAACAAGAGGGGCGGTTAACCTTGATCGAATCGACTGCGGTTATTGCTAATGATATGAAGCCTGCATATGCGATTCGCCATAGCCAAGGGACGTCAATGAGAATAGCGCTTGAGCTGGTTAAAGATAACAATGCTCAAGCCTGTGTTAGTGCTGGTAATACAGGTGCTCTGATGGGGCTGTCCAAACTCTTATTGCACTCTTTAACTGGTATTGATCGCCCAGCTTTAGTTGCCACTATTCCCGCATTAAACAATCAAAGTACAGTTGTGCTGGATTTAGGTGCTAATGCTGAATGTGATAGTGATATGTTAGTACAATTTGCCATAATGGGCGAAATATTAGCAAAAACAGTGCTAAAAATTGAACATCCTCGAGTTGCCTTACTTAACATTGGTGAAGAAGATATTAAAGGATTGGATAAAATACGTGCAGCAGCTTCTATTTTAAAATCGAATGATCAGATTAATTACATTGGCTATTTAGAAGGTAATGAACTTCTCACTGGCAAAACAGATGTATTAGTATGTGATGGTTTTGTTGGCAATGTGACGTTAAAAACAGTAGAAGGCTTAGTTAAAATTTTCATGTCTTCATTTAAGTTGTCTCTTGGTCACAATTCATTATTAATGAAACTATTAAGTAAATGGTTACAGAGAAAGTTCTCAAAAAATTTTGGTTATTTGGAACCAGGACGATATAATGGTGCTTGCTTGCTTGGACTTAGAAGTATTGTGATTAAAAGTCATGGTAGTGCTAACCAAAAGTCATTTTTTGCAGCAATTGAACAAGCTATTTTGGCTATACAAACAAATATACCAGAGAAGATTGCAACAAGCCTTTCTTCCGCACTACCCAAGAGCGAATAATTAGATGTATACAAAGATATTAGGAACTGGGAGTTATCTTCCAAAACAGATAAGAACTAATGCAGATCTTGAAAAAATGGTCGATACTAGTGATGAATGGATCACAACGCGTACCGGTATTAAAGAAAGGCGCATTGCAGAGCCACATGAAACTGTAACGAGCATGGCTTATGAAGCTGCTATAAATGCAATTGAAATGGCCAATATCGATAAAGAAGAAATTGGTATGATTATTGTTGCAACAGCAACCTCGGTCAATGCATTTCCAAGTTCAGCAACAGAATTGCAAGCCAAACTAGGTATTGGTGATGTTGTTGCGTTTGATGTATCTGCCGCTTGCTCGGGATTTATTTATGCGCTTGATATAGCTGATAAATATATTAAAAGTGGTGCAATTAGTTATGCCTTAGTTGTTGGTTCAGATATGTTAACCCGTGGTGTTGATCCAAATGATAGAGGTACCATTATCATTTTTGGAGATGGTGCAGGAGCAGTTGTTGTTGGTGCATCAAAAGAGCCAGGTATTATTGCTTCACATCTTCATGCTGATGGCCGCTATGGTAATTTATTAAAATATCCATATGTTGATCGTCGTGATATGAAAGATCCTGTTTATATGACCATGCATGGTAATGAAGTATTTAAAGTGGCAGTTAAAGAGTTGTCAAATTTGGTTGATGAGCTTTTGACAGAAAATGCGTTTAACAAAGCAGATTTAGATTGGTTAGTACCACATCAAGCTAATTTGAGGATTATTTCAGCAACCGCAAAACGGCTGGATATGGATATGAATAAAGTCATTGTCACATTAGATAAGCAGGGCAATACTTCTGCTGCTTCTGTTCCTTGTGCTTTAGATGCTGGGGTGAGAGATGGGCGAATTCAACAAGGTCACCTGATTTTATTAGAAGCCTTTGGTGGTGGATTTGTTTGGGGTTCTGCGCTAGTTAGATTTTAGTTTATTATGTGTTTTTAATGATCAAGGATTTAATAATGACCAAATTTGCAATGGTATTTCCAGGACAAGGCTCTCAGGCTGTCGGCATGTTAAAAGATCTTGCTGATGATTTTCCAATTATCAAATCAACATTTGATGAAGCTTATGAGGTACTTGATTATGATTTGTGGGATTTAGTACAAAAAGGTCCAATAGAAGAATTAAATAAAACATGGCAAACACAGCCTGCGCTACTTGCTTCGTCTGTTGCAATATTTAGAGTGTGGCAAAGTGTTAATGGCGCTCAACCCGAATTTATGGCTGGTCATAGTTTAGGCGAATACTCAGCATTAGTTTGTGCAGGAGTAATTAATTTTAAAGATGCGATTAAATTAGTTGAATTACGTGGAAAACTAATGCAAGAGGCAGTCCCAAGCGGTACAGGTGCAATGTATGCCATTATTGGATTAGATAACGAATCTATTAGCAAAGCATGTGAACAAGCCGCTGAAGGTCAAATTGTTGCTCCAGTGAATTTTAATTCACCAGGTCAAGTGGTTATTGCCGGTAATAAAGAAGCTGTTGAACGTGCAGGTGCATTATGTAAAGAAGCTGGTGCTAAGCGTGCATTACCACTTGCTGTCAGTGTGCCATCACATTGTGCGTTAATGAAACCAGCAGCCGATAAGTTAGCTACTACTTTAAACGATATTGAATTTAGTACGCCAAATTTTGCTGTTATTAATAATGTCGATGTTAAAGTTGAAACTTCAGCAGAAAAAATTAAAACTGCATTAATTGCTCAGCTTTATAGCCCTGTACGTTGGACACAGACGGTAGAATATATGGCAAAACAAGATGTAACACTTTTAGTTGAAATGGGACCAGGGAAAGTGTTAACTGGATTAACTAAACGTATTGTTGATACACTTTCAGGTCTTGCGGTTAATGATAAATCATCGTTAGAAACGGCATTAGAAAACACAAAGTAAAGGATAAATAGAGGTGGTTATGAACCTATCAGGAAAAATTGCTTTAGTTACTGGCGCAAGCCGTGGGATCGGTAAAGCAATTGCAGAAAAATTAGTTGCTTGTGGCGCAACGGTTATTGGTACGGCAACAACAGAAAAAGGTGCTGAGTCTATTAGTCATTACTTAGGCTCAAATGGTAAAGGCCTTGCTTTAAATGTGACGGATGAAGCATCCATTGAATCTGTGATTAATACAATAAAAATTGAATTTGGTGATATTGATATTCTTGTTAATAATGCAGGTATTACGCGTGATAATTTGTTAATGAGAATGAAAGATGACGAATGGCAAGATATTTTAGATACCAATCTAACATCTGTTTTTCGTTTATCTAAAGCATTAATGCGTACAATGATGAAAAAACGCTATGGCAGAATTGTTACTATCGGCTCAGTAGTTGGTACAATGGGTAATGCAGGTCAAGCTAACTATGCAGCAACTAAGGCAGGATTAATTGGTTTTAGTAAATCATTAGCGCGCGAAGTTGCATCACGTGGTATTACTGTTAATGTTGTGGCTCCTGGTTTTATCGCAACTGATATGACTGATGCATTAACTGATGAACAAAAAGCGTTAACATTGGCGCAAGTTCCTGCTGGACGATTAGGTGAGCCAACAGAAATTGCTAATGCAGTTGCTTTTTTGGTATCAGATGAAGCGTCTTACATTACTGGTGAAACTTTACATGTCAATGGAGGCATGTATATGGTGTAATTGACTAGAATAGTGTAAAATGAGCCAATAACTTGATGTTTCGAACAAAAATTAAGCAATTGGGTTGAAAAATGATTGGCATTTTTTTCAACATTTTATAAACTTACATTCACCGCCACTTTCGGCGATTTTTATAGGAAAAAAAGAGTATGAGCACTATTGAAGAGCGAGTTAAAAAAATTATTGTTGAGCAACTTGGTGTAAAAGAGGAAGAAGTTAAAAATGAATCTTCTTTCATTGAAGATCTTGGCGCTGACTCTCTTGATACAGTTGAATTAGTTATGGCTTTAGAAGAAGAATTTGATACAGAAATTCCTGATGAAGAAGCTGAAAAAATTACAACTGTTCAATCAGCAATTGATTATATTACTGCAAATCAATAAGGTTAGCAGAGTTTTCATGATAGGCGGTCAAAAGATCGCCTAGTTTGTGTTTTTAATTTTTAAATTAAAAAAGTTTGGTATAAATCTATAGAAAACTCAAAATAAAATTTTCAATGATTCAAATTTCATTACAATCCTTTCCTGGAGGGCAATGTGTCTAAACGCAGAGTTGTTGTTACTGGAATGGGCATGATATCTCCTGTAGGTAATACAGTTGAATCCACTTGGCAAGCTTTATTAGCAGGACAAAGTGGCGTTGAACTCATAGAACACTTTGATACAGCCCCTTTCGCAACGCGTTTCGCTGCTATGGTTAAAAACTTTAACGGCGAAGATTATAATATTTCACGCAAAGATGCTCGTAAAATGGATTATTTTATCCAATACGGTATTGCTGCGGGTATGCAAGCAATGCAAGATGCAGGCATTGAGATCACGGAAGAAAACGCGAAAAGAATTGGTTGTGCTATAGGTTCAGGTATTGGTGGACTTGGGTTGATTGAAGAAAACCACAGTGCATTAATTAGTGGTGGACCACGTAAAATTAGTCCGTTCTTCGTACCATCAACAATTGTTAATATGATTGCAGGTCACTTATCTATTATTTATGGATTAAAAGGACCAAGTATTACTATTGCAACAGCATGTTCTTCAGGCGTACATAATATTGGTCATGCTGCACGTATGATTGCTTATGGTGATGCTGATGCGATGTTAGCAGGAGGAGGCGAAAAAGCAAGTACTCCACTGGGTATTGGTGGCTTTGGTGCTGCTCGTGCCTTATCAACTAATAACGATAATCCTAAAGTTGCAAGTCGGCCTTGGGATAAAGATCGTGATGGTTTTGTATTGGGTGATGGTGCTGGTATCATGTTCTTAGAAGAATATGAACATGCCAAAAAGCGAGGAGCTAAAATCTATGCTGAGCTGGTTGGGTTTGGTATGAGTGGTGATGCTTATCATATGACTTCACCTCCAGCTGATGGCAGTGGAGCTGCATTAGCTATGAAATGCGCTCTTCGTGATGCTGGTATTAATTCTGATCAGGTTGGTTATATCAACGCCCATGGTACATCGACACCTGCTGGCGATAAAGCTGAAACACAAGCGGTAAAAAGTATTTTTAAAGAAAATGCCAACAAAGTTATGGTTAGTTCAACTAAATCAATGATAGGGCATTTATTAGGAGCTGCTGGTGCTGTTGAGTCTATTTTCACTGTACTTGCACTTCGTGATCAAGCAGTTCCACCAACAATTAATCTTGATAATCCTGACGAGGGTTGTGATCTTGATTATGTTCCGCATACAGCGCGTCAAGTTAAGAATTTAGAATATGCACTTTGTAATTCTTTTGGTTTTGGTGGAACCAATGGTTCAGTGTTGTTTAAGAAATTCTAATATCTCTTTATCCGTTAATAATATATTATTGGCGGATATCTTTAATATATGGTTTTTCACTTATAAAATTTATAATGAAAAAAGTCTATATCTTTTCTGTTCAATTAGAATTTGCAATTAAAGAGAATAAGAATATTCCTTTTGC
The DNA here is from genome assembly GCF_001690495.1 of Gilliamella sp. App4-10. Classification (GTDB taxonomy): domain Bacteria; phylum Pseudomonadota; class Gammaproteobacteria; order Enterobacterales; family Orbaceae; genus Gilliamella; species Gilliamella apicola_G. The sequence continues at coordinate 10,108 of NZ_LZGS01000035.1, read as the reverse complement.
TTGTGTTATAATCTCAAGCTAACTTTATAGCCTCACTTCTGGTAATTATGGTTGAACCTAAATTTATTCATCTTCATTTACATAGTGATTTCTCGATGGTTGATGGGATTGCTAAAGTTGGCGCATTAGTAAATGAAGTGAGCAAGTTACAGATGCCAGCTTTTGCTATCACTGATTTTACTAATCTTTGCGGGCTGGTTAAATTTTACGGTTCAGCAATGTCAAAAGGTATTAAACCGATCATCGGCGCAGATCTTGCTATTAGAAGTTCTCAAATGCCTGATGATATTTATCATTTGACTTTATTGGCAGCTAATCATCAAGGATATCAAAATCTTACTTTATTGATTTCTAAAGCTTATCAGCGAGGATATCTAGGTGATTTGCCAGTTGTTGATAATGACTGGCTAATTGAGCATCGAGCCGGATTAATTGTATTAGCAGGTCGAGAAAGTGATATTGGGATCGGTATTGTTCGTAATAACCAAATAATCGTTGATAATGCTATTAATTTTTATCTTGAAAATTTTAGTGAGCATTTTTATTTTGAATTAGTACGCACTAAACGAACCAATGAAGAACTATTTATTCATCGAGCTGTGAATTTGGCTGAACAATATTCGTTACCCGTTGTTGCAACTAATGATGTTCGATTTTTGAAATCTTCTGATTTTGATGCTCACGAGATTCGTGTCGCTATTCACGATGGTAATACGCTAGAAGATCCTTCCAGACCTAAAAACTACTCGGCAGAGCAATACCTACGTTCAGAACAGGAAATGTGTGAATTATTTTCTGACATTCCTGAAGCACTTGAAAATAGTGTTGAAATAGCAAAACGCTGTAATGTTTCTATTCGATTAGGCGAATATTTTTTACCTAAATTTCCAACTGGCGATATGTCTACTGAAGACTTTTTAGTGCATAAATCACGAGAAGGATTAGAAGAAAGGCTAGCGTTTTTATTTCCTGATCCAGCAATTAGAAAGCAAAGACGACCAGAATATGACGAGCGTTTAGACACCGAATTAACCGTAATTAACCAAATGGGTTTTCCGGGTTACTTTCTGATTGTTATGGAGTTTATACAATGGTCAAAAGATAATGATATTCCAGTAGGACCAGGACGAGGTTCTGGTGCTGGCTCGCTAGTTGCGTATGCTTTGAAAATTACCGATTTGGATCCACTTGAGTTTGATTTACTTTTTGAACGTTTTTTAAATCCAGAACGTGTTTCAATGCCAGACTTTGATGTTGATTTCTGTATGGAAAAACGCGATCTGGTCATTGATCATGTTGCTGATATGTATGGAAGAGATGCGGTTTCCCAAATTATTACTTTTGGTACTATGGCAGCTAAAGCAGTAATACGGGATGTGGGGCGAGTACTTGGACATCCCTATGGGTTTGTCGATCGTATTTCAAAATTAATACCTTTAGATCCAGGTATGACACTAGTCAAAGCTTTTGAAATTGAACCCCAGTTACAAGAATTATATGATAATAATGAAGAAGTCAAATCATTAATTGACATCGCCCGGCAATTGGAAGGTGTAACCCGAAATGCTGGTAAGCATGCCGGTGGAGTGGTGATCTCACCAACTAAAATTACTGATTTCTCGCCAATTTATTGTGATCCAGAGGGCCATCATCCGGTTACTCAATTTGATAAAAATGATGTGGAATATGCTGGTCTTGTGAAATTTGACTTTCTAGGCTTACGAACATTAACCATTATTGATTGGGCAATCAAAATGATTAATGAACGTCAGCTGCGAGAGGGTAAAGAAAAAGTCGATATTGCTCGAATTCCTTTAGATGATGAAAAATCTTTCGAATTATTATTAAAAGCTGAAACTACAGCGGTATTCCAACTTGAATCCCGTGGTATGAAAGATTTAATAAGACGTTTGAAGCCTGACTGTTTTGAGGATATGATCGCTTTAGTCGCATTATTCCGTCCAGGTCCTTTACAATCAGGCATGGTCGACAATTTTATTGACCGAAAACATGGAAGAGAAGAGGTTTCTTACCCTGATATTAAATACCAACACGACTCATTAAAACCTATTTTAGAACCCACTTATGGTATTATTTTATATCAAGAACAAGTTATGCAAATCGCACAGACTCTTTCAGGTTATACATTGGGCGGTGCTGATTTATTGCGCCGAGCTATGGGTAAGAAAAAACCTGAAGAGATGGCGAAGCAACGTTCTGTTTTTAAAGAAGGCGCTGAAAAACAAGGTATTGATGGTGAGCTGTCGATGCGAATATTTGATTTGGTTGAAAAATTTGCTGGATATGGTTTTAATAAATCTCACTCGGCTGCTTATGCGCTTGTTTCTTATCAAACTTTGTGGCTGAAAACGCACTATCCTGCGGAATTTATGTCTGCGGTTATGACTGCCGATATGGATAATACCGATAAAATTGTTGGTTTGGTTGATGAATGTTTGCGGATGGGGTTAAAAGTCAATCCTCCTGATATCAATAGTGGCCTGTATCACTTTCATGTAAATGATAAAGGTGAGATTGTTTATGGTATTGGGGCTATAAAAGGTGTCGGTGAAGGGCCTATTGAGGCAATTGTTGAAGCACGTAACAGTGGGGGATATTTTAAAAATATTTTCGAACTTTGTGCTCGAACAGATATGAAGAAGATCAATCGCCGAGTACTTGAAAAGCTCACTATGGCGGGGGCTTTTGATAAATTAGGACCTCATCGAGCGGCTATATTGCATAGCATCAATGATGCAATGCAAGCGGCAGATCAATATGCTAAAGCGCAAGATATTGGTCAAGCAGATATGTTTGGTGTTTTAGCGGAAGAGCCCGAACAAGTTGAGCATGCTTATGCTGCAGTTCCTGAATTACCTGAGCAAGTTTTGCTTGATGGGGAACGTGAGGCCTTAGGACTTTATTTAACGGGACATCCTGTAACACAATATTTGAAAGAATTAAATCGTTATACAGGTGGACTGCGAATTAGTGAGGCCACTCCAACAGGTTGGGGTAAGATGGCCACTTTTGCAGGTATTGTTGCTGATGCTCGGATTCGAATTACTAAAAAAGGTAAAAAAATAGGTTTGTTTACTTTAGATGATCGTTCTGGTCGCATTGATGGTATGCTTTTTACAGAGTCGTTGGAGAAATTTGGTCATTTACTTGTAAAAGATAAGATTTTAATTGTTACAGGTCAAGTCAGTAATGACGATTTTAATGGTGGCTATAAAATGTCAGTGCGTGATATCGTTGACCTAAAAGATGCTCGAGCTAAATATGTAAAAGGATTGTCCATTACTTTGACTGAAAGCGAAGTAAATCAAGCAATATTACAACGGTTACAACAATTGTTTGAACCTTATCGGCATGGCAGTGTACCTGTTAATTTATATTATCATCGAGATGATTCTGTTGTTAGGATACAATTTGGCACGATATGGAGAATTATTCCAGAGGATGCTTTGATTGTTGAGTTAAAGACACTACTTGGTCTTGATCGTATCGAATTTGAGTTTGAATAAATCGATAAACTTATTAATAGTAGATTGGTTGATTAATTTAATTTTTTGAATAAATAAAAGCTACTTTCAGTAAATGCGAGTGGCACGAGATTTAAAATAGTTGAAGTCTAATAATATAAATGTAGGTGACTTCAATGAGTGTTACATAGTAGAATTGGTTTAATTTTATCTTAAGAATTAGTCAGTATACTGTATTAAATAGTATATTTTTTAGAATATCAAATAAATTAAGAGGCAATTACAAGCGTTATGAACAATTTTTTGGAATTTGAAAAGCCGATAGCGGAATTAGAAGCAAAAATTAATTCCTTAAAGAATATTGATTCGCAACAAGTTGAATTAGATATTAATTTAGATAAAGAGATTAAGCAATTACATAAAAAAAGCCGTGAATTAACAAAAAAAATATTTGCTAATTTAACTCCTTGGGAAATTGCGCAATTAGCTAGACATCCAAATCGTCCCTATACGTTGGATTATATAAAAGAAATTTTTACTGACTTTGATGAATTAGCTGGTGATAGAGCTTATGCCGATGATAAAGCAATTGTTGGTGGAATAGCACGTATTGATGGACGAACTGTGGTGGTTATTGGACATCAAAAAGGTCGTGAAACAAAACAGAAGATTTACAGAAACTTTGGTATGCCAGCTCCCGAAGGTTATCGTAAAGCTTTACGATTAATGCAATTAGCCGAACGTTTTAAATTGCCCATTATTACTTTTATTGATACTCCAGGAGCCTATCCGGGTATTGGTGCCGAAGAGCGAGGCCAAGCGGAAGCAATTGCTCGTAATTTAAGAGAAATGTCACGTCTTAAAGTACCAACTATTTGTACAGTAATTGGTGAAGGTGGATCTGGGGGGGCTCTTGCTATTGGGGTAGCAGATAAAGTTAATATGCTTCAATATAGTACTTATTCTGTCATTTCACCAGAAGGCTGTGCTTCTATTTTATGGAAAAGTGCTGATAAAGCACCAGTTGCAGCTGAAGCCATGAATATGACAGCAGATAATTTATTAAAATTAAATTTGATTGATTCAATTGTGCCCGAGCCACTTGGTGGTGCTCACCGAGATTATGCTACCGTATCTGTTTCACTCAAAACACAACTACTTAGTGATCTTGATGAACTTGAAAGTATGGATTTATCTACATTACTAGAAAGAAGATTTCAACGTTTGATGAACTATGGTTATGTAAGGTAATTTTAACTTTGGAATACTATAATGAAAAAATCGACAGGATTACTACGTATTTTTAATGCGACAAAATATTCTTTAAAAGGCTTAAAAGCGGCAATCAAATTTGAAGCTGCATTTCGCCAAGAGTTAATTTTATTGGTTGTGGCTTATATCATTGTAATGCTAGTCGATTTTTCTATTTATGAACGTATTTTGTTACTTGGATCAATTGGTTTTGTGATGATTACAGAGTTAATCAATAGTGCGATTGAATGTGTTGTTGATCGTATTGGTAGTGAAAGACATGAGTTATCTGGCCGAGCAAAAGATTATGGTTCAGCTGCTGTATTTTTGTCATTATTATTGACAGTTATTTTGTGGATTTATCTATTTTCTTGTCACTTTTTCTCATAATTTTTACCTAAACGTAGACTTTTCTGAAAATTATTGGCAATAGATAATTAGCAAAACACTATTCGGAAACGAGTTCTTTAATGAGAAAATTTCCAGTTTTTTCTGTATCTAACGTGGATTTTAGCCATGGCATAACTGTACGCATTTGTTCATGTAACTTCCATGGTGGATTAATTACTATCATTCCTGATGCAGTCATTCCTTTTTGATTATTATCAGGTTTTATTGCTAACTCAAATTGTGAAATTCGCTTGATACCTAAGTTAACAATACCATCAATCATTTTTTGAGTTTGTGTACGGGATACCACAGGATACCAAATTAAGTAGATGCCTGTAGCAAATCGTTTGTATGCTTCAAATAACGCTGCAGGAATCTTTTGATAATCATCCTTAATTTCATAAGAGGGATCAATTAATATAATTCCACGACGTGATTGCGGGGGTAACTTTGATTTTAGTTGGGCAAAACCATCTTCACGTAGCACTGTTGTTCGTTTATCTTTGCTAAATTCTTGCCTTAATAAAGGATAATCAGATGGATGTAATTCAGTAAGATTGAGCTTGTCTTGCTCACGTAATAATTGCTTGGCAATTAATGGTGAGCCAGGATAATATTTTAATTCATCAAAAGGATTATAACGTCTTAGTATTGATATATAGGTCTTGAGCAATTCTGGAATATTAGATTGTTGCCATAGTAAATTAATTCCTGATAAATATTCACCGGTTTTTTCAGCATGTTCACTCTTTAGTAGGTATCGCCCCGCCCCAGAGTGTGTATCTAAATATAAAAAAGGTTTTTCTTTTTCTTTTAATGATTCAATACATAACGTTAAAACAATATGTTTTAATACATCTGCATGATTACCAGCATGATAACTATGGCGATAACTTAACATTAGGAATTTACTCTCTCTTGTTCATTTTTTTGCATATAAAAGGTTGTTAAAGCTAAACAAAGAAGGCAGGGAATCTCCATTAATTCTTCTATTAAATCTTTTCGATCCCTTGTTATAACTAATAATTCATGGCCAATACGGCGGTGTTCTGCAATATCAGCTATACCCAAGAATAAAAAAGCTAAAAATATATGCCAAACTGGAATTTTTTCAAATTTGTAGCGACGAACAATTTCTCGGCGGATTGTGGGTAAAAATATACTGAATATTGGAAGTGCCATTATAATACCAGCAATAATTTTATAATAAAAACGGGGTACTTCAGGAAAAAAGTCCCGCCCCCAACTAATTCCCCGACCAAAAAGCATAAACCACCAAAATATTGTCCAAATCCAAAATTTGTATAATTCCGAATGTTTAGCCACACGTTTCGCATAATAGTAGGTATAACAACACATAAATAATAAAAAAAGTGATTGAACATGTTCAATAAGAGTAACGGTAAGTCCATTGTATAAAGGTATAAAAAAATTACCTATAATGTAAAGAATAATACCAAGAATAATAATCGATAAGGAACTTTTGTAAAAATGAAAATCTAATTTACACATACAATGTCTTAATATTTATTAGCGTTTTTAAGTTTGAGTATAGTACCGCATTTACGACATAAATAACTAGTTTTATCGTTTTTAATTTTATTGTGTCTTATTGAAGTTAAATGATGTTGTTGACAACTACAGTAGTATAAATAAGTATTGCGTTGTACCGTAAAATGGTGAGTTGTAGTTGGGATTTTGCCTAATATTTCTGACATAATATATTGCCATTGTTTACCGTGTGGCTTTACTTTTCCAAATTCCTTAAAAACAATGAGATGTGCCAATTCATGAGGTACAACTTCCTCAATAAAATGTGTACCATTTTCTAACAACATTATTGAATTAAGTTGAATTTCCCAACGTATTAAAAAGGCACTACCTGCAATGCTACCTTTGGGCTTATAGACAATTTTAGGTTCTTTATATTGAGTATGTAGAAGTTGATTGGCTTGTATTAAGTGAGTTCTTAAACAAGCCATTACCTGATTATGTAAATAAATTGGGATGCGTTTATAATCCTGCTGCATCGCGAAGTAGTGCTGCTTTATCTGTTTTTTCCCAAGGGAAGATATCTCGTCCAAAATGACCATAACTTGCAGTTTGTTGGTAAATTGGCTGAATGAGGTCAAGCATCTGAATCAATCCATAAGGTCTTAAGTCAAAAAATTCTTTGATAAGTGAAACAATTTTATGGTGATCGATTTTTTCAGTGCCAAAAGTATTAATATAAATTGATGTAGGATTGGCAATACCAATTGCGTAAGATATCTGTAATTCACATCTGTCAGCAAGTCCAGCCGCAACAATATTTTTGGCAACATAGCGTGCAGCATAAGCTGCTGAACGGTCAACTTTTGACGGATCTTTTCCTGAAAAAGCACCACCGCCATGACGTGCGGCTCCGCCATAAGTATCTACAATAATTTTGCGGCCAGTTAACCCACAATCTCCCATTGGACCACCAATAACGAAGCGTCCAGTTGGATTAATAAAGTATTTTGTCCTTGAAGTTAACCATTCAGTTGGTAATGTAGGTTTAATGATTTCTTCCATAACAGCTTCATGTAATGCTTTTTGTTCAATGGCTTCTGAATGCTGTGTAGATAAAACGATAGTATCAACCCCTTTTATTTGACCGTCTTGGTAAATTAATGTGACTTGGCTTTTTGCATCAGGCCTTAACCAAGAAAGTGTGCCATTTTTTCTGACTTCTGCTTGGCGACGCATCAAATCATGAGCATAACTTATGGCTGCAGGCATAAAGTTTGGCATTTCATTGGTCGCATAACCAAACATAATACCTTGATCGCCCGCACCTTGTTCTAGTGGATCTTTTCGATCGACCCCTTGATTGATGTCAGGAGATTGCTTGCCAATAGCATTAAGCACCGCACATGAATTTGCATCAAATCCCATTTCAGAACTGGTATAACCAATATCATTAATGGTTTTTCGAGTTAATTCCTCAATATCTACCCAAGCTGAAGTCGTGATTTCACCACCAACTAAAGCCATACCCGTTTTTACATATGTTTCACAAGCAACACGTGCTTTTGGGTCTTGCTTTAATATTGCATCAAGTACTGCATCAGATATTTGATCGGCAATTTTATCTGGATGACCTTCTGAAACAGATTCTGAAGTAAATAGAAATTCTGACATAGAATACCTTCTTAAATTAATTCTTGCATAACGCCTGATATATAATATTCAGCTTTAATATATGAATCTATTTTAGCAGTTTTACCATCTAGACGTCTAGTCTATAATTTATCGAACAAAATACAATATTGGCTTGGGTAAAATTACTTGCATTAATTTTTAATCAATTTACGATATTGGCGTTTCTAATTTATTATCTAGTGACCTATAGCTAAAATGAATATCGTAAAACAATCACCTTCTATATTAGTGTTTGATTCAGGTATTGGTGGATTATCTGTTTATAATGAAATTTACAATAAAGTACCCAATGTACACTATATATATGTATTTGATAATGAAATGTTTCCTTATGGAGATAAATCTTCAGGATTTTTAATTAATAGAGTCAATTCGGTCATTGAAGCTATTACTAAATTTTACTCAATAGATTTAGCGGTTATTGCCTGTAATACAGCTAGTACTATTTGTTTACCTAGTTTACGCTCCAAATTTTCTTTTCCTATTATTGGCGTTGTACCAGCGATTAAACCAGCTAGCTTAATTACTAAAAATAAATGTATAGGGTTATTAGCGACAAAAGCAACAATTGAAAGAACTTATACAACTGATTTAATACAGCAATTTGCGGCACATTGCACTGTTAAATTGTTAGGCCTGTCGGAATTAGCACTCATAGCCGAAAATAAATTGCAAGGTGTTACTGTAGATATGAAACAGCTAAAAGAAATAATGCAACCTTGGCTTGAATTACAAACAATCCCCGATACAATAGTGCTTGGCTGTACGCATTACCCTTTTATTAAAACAGAGTTACAGATGATTTTTCCTCAAGCTACCTTCATAGATTCAGGTTATGCAATTGCAGCAAGGGTTTGTAATTTACTAAATGATAAATATAACATAGACCAAATACCTTCATCTACATCTGAAAATATTGTATTGAGTACAAGCTATACTCTGTCTGTGGAAAAGTTGATTAAAAAATTATCCGGTTATAATCTTAATAAATATCAAACTATTAAAATTTAATGTGTCTAAATATCACTCGAATGAATGAGTGTTTGAACTTTTTTGCTTGCTAAAAAAAAAGAAGTCCTTATAATGCGCATCCACTGACACGCAGTCAGCGACAAGCAGACGGTGAGTGAGTTGAAAAATAAGATCGAAAAATTGAAAAAAAGATCTTGACGAATTAAAAGGTGTAGCGTAGTATACGCAGCCCTTGAGACAGCAAACTAAATTGACAAAAAGTTGATTAGATATTGAAGCTGTCAGCTCTTTAAAAAGAAGAAACAGACAATCTGTGTGGGCACTTGCGAGACGAAGAATGAAAAGTCTACGGACTTAAAAGAATCAAGTCTTGATAAGTGACACTGAAGATTCATTTGAATATGTCAGAGACAGTTATTGAGCATCAAACTTTAAATTGAAGAGTTTGATCATGGCTCAGATTGAACGCTGGCGGCAGGCTTAACACATGCAAGTCGAACGGTAACATGAGTGCTTGCACTTGATGACGAGTGGCGGACGGGTGAGTAATGTATGGGGATCTGCCGAATGGAAGGGGACAACAGTTGGAAACGACTGCTAATACCGTATAAAGTTGAGAGACCAAAGCATGGGACCTACGGGCCATGCGCCATTTGATGAACCCATATGGGATTAGCTAGTAGGTGAGGTAAAGGCTTACCTAGGCGACGATCTCTAGCTGGTCTGAGAGGATGACCAGCCACACTGGAACTGAGACACGGTCCAGACTCCTACGGGAGGCAGCAGTGGGGAATATTGCACAATGGGGGGAACCCTGATGCAGC